>NZ_CAMLDC010000001.1 GCF_946478805.1 uncultured Fluviicola sp.
TGTTTGATTTCATATAAATTGACTTTTTGTGGTCAACCTATATTAGGGATGTACATAACTGTTTGGATAAGAATGCCATTTCTTTTCAATTTTGCATTTTGTTTTGAACTTCAAAGAGTGAAATCGGTTATTTTTGTAAAAATTTTTTGGTTATGAGAGTAGCAGTTGTCGGAGCGACAGGAATGGTTGGAAATGTCATGATGGAAGTATTGAAAGAACGTTCATTTCCGATTACGGAATTAATTCCTGTAGCATCTGAGAAATCGGTTGGTAAGAAAATTGAATTCGGAGGATTGGAATTTCCGGTTGTGGACTTGGCTACTGCTGTTACTATGAAACCGGATGTTGCTATTTTTTCTGCCGGTGGTGAAACATCTTTGGAATGGGCTCCGAAATTTGCTGCCGTTGGAACAACGGTTATCGATAATAGTTCAGCATGGAGAATGGATCCCGATAAAAAATTGATAATCCCGGAAATTAATGGGGATATTCTGACAGCTTCGGATAAGATCATTGCAAATCCGAACTGTAGCACAATTCAGTTGTTGATGGCACTTGCACCGCTTCATAAAGCTTATGGGGTGAAACGTGTCGTGGTTTCCACTTATCAATCGATTACCGGAACGGGAGTAAAAGCAGTTCAACAATTGGAAAACGAACGTGCAGGGATTTCCGGAGAAATGGCATACAATTACCCGATCGATAAAAACTGTATTCCTCATTGTGATTCATTTATGGATAATGGATATACCAAAGAAGAAATGAAGCTTACAAATGAGACCAAGAAAATATTGGATCCGTCAATTTCAGTGACAGCTACTGCTGTGCGTGTTCCGGTTGTCGGTGGGCACTCGGAAGCTGTAAATGTGGAATTCGAAAAGGAATTTGATCTGGCGGATGTTCGAAAATTGCTTCACGGAACGGAAGGAGTTACTTTAAAAGATGACCCGACAACGAATTCCTATCCGATGCCGCGTTTTGCACAGTCTAAAGATGATGTATTTGTAGGAAGAATCCGAAGAGATGAGAGTCAGGAAAAGACGTTGAATATGTGGGTGGTAGCCGATAATTTGAGAAAAGGAGCAGCAACTAACGCGATTCAAATTGCCGAACTATTGATGAAGAAGGGTATTTTGACCCCGATGACTGTCGAAACACACAATTAATCGCTTGCAATTTCGTTATAGCCTTATGCAGAGCAGAATTCTGGTTTTAGTGATTTGTATTTTAACTTCTTATTCATGGAGTCAAAAGGCGCACAGACATAATGGTTGGTCGCGCTCTGAAATTGGCTTTATGGCAGGGGGAAGCTATTATATCGGGGATTTGAACCAAGCTCATTTCAAGCATACAAACCTGGCAGGACAATTATTGTATCGCTACAATATCAACGCCCGTTTGGCCTACCGTTTGAATTTCACCTATGGGAAGATTGAAGGGTATGACAGTGAGCAAAAGCAACCCTTTTATCAAAACAGGAACCTTTCATTCCAGTCCGATTTATTTGAATTTGGTTCGGGGATTGAAGTGACGTATTTTCCATTTGAGATTGGAAACAGAAGATATAAGGGTACGGCTTACCTATTAGCTGAATTGTCTTTAACCAGAATCAACCCGAAGGCGAATTACAATGGAGCTTTAGTTGAATTGCAACCCTTGGGGACGGAAGGACAAGGAACTGATTTGGCAGATCGGGGAAAATACTCACGAATTCAATTGGGAGTTCCGATTGCTGTTGGAGCGCGTCTTTCCCTTTCTCCGAATGTTGCCTTGAATATAGAATACGGAATCCGATTCATGTTTACCGACTACTTGGATGATGTAGGCGGATACCGTTATGCTGATCCGGTGCTTTTGGCTGCTCAGAATGGTCCGACTTCCGCTGCACTAAGCAATCGAAGTTTGGATGGAAACCGTTTCGGACAACGCGGTAACCGCGCATCCAGGGATTGGTATACTTTCTTCGGAATTGGTTTGATGATCCGTATGGGAGGAAAACAAAGCTGCCCACAACCCAAATAAAAAATCCAATCTTATTTTAATCGGAATCCGTGATTATCAATGCGGGTAATACGGAGAGATCATCAAGTAGACGATTACTCCACTTGCTGCAACATAAAACCACAAAGGCCAAGTGATCTTTGTCCACTTGCGGTGTCTTTCATAATTACCTTCCCAAGCATGTAAATAAGAGAAAAGCACCATTGGAATAACTGCAACACTCAGAATAATATGTGTGATCAGGATCAGGTAGTAAGTGATTTTGCTTGCAGAAGATAAAGTCAGTAATTCATACTTCTCTAATTCGCCGTTTCCATCCCAATCCCCATAAATGGTTGGATCTGAAGTCATGTGATACGCCACATAGCAAACCAGGAAAAGAACGGAAAGTACCATACAAACTTTGATGATTCCCTCGTGCAAACTGATTTTCTTCTGTTTGATAGCAATCAGGGCAACTACCAGTAGAATGGCAGTCACTGCATTGATAGACGCATAGATTGAAGGTAGGAAAGTAAGGTCAACACCTTCAATTTTAACTTTAAAGCATACGGCTACAGCTACTGGAATAACAATTGAAAGCGCAATAATCAGTTTGCGAATTCCGTGTTTAGGGGTGTTTTGAGTTGACTCCATATTCAATTTCTAATAATTTACGTAAATCGCTATTTAATTTGTCTACCTCCTTGGTTTGAGTGCCTCGATAAATTCCTCTCACATAACCTTCTTTGTCAACCAGTACCATCCCATCGCTGTGCGCAAATCCTCCGGCTGCCATTGGATCCTTGTCAGCATGAACCATGAAGTGCATCACACCTAAACGATGTGTCTTAGCTTCATCACCTGTAAAGAAATACCAGTTTTTGGTCTTGATCCCGTTGTTCTTGATATATTCCTTGAGTACGTGTGGCTGGTCTGTTTTCGGGTCGATGCTGAATGACATGAATTGGACTTCGGAAGCAAGGTCCTGAGTCAGGATATTTAACCGTTTCATCTGGGAGATCATTGGCGGGCAAATACTCGGACAACTTGTGAAGAAGAAATTGGCAATCCAGACTTTGCCTTTCATTGACTCGGAGGTAATGATGTTCGAATCTTGGTTCAGATAAGAAAAAGCAGGAATTTTAGGGAAAACAGTATCTACTGATTGGACACCATCGGTTTCAGAAAAAACAATGTCATAATTCCCAAAATAGGGAAGTGCTTTCGGTTTCTTCTCCCGTTCCGTTTTACAACTTGCAACTAAGATCAGAATCAGCGCGACATGGATTATCCGTTTCATTTTTCGTTCGCTTTCCTATGTTTGTATGCTTTGATATCGTATTCTTTTTCTAAAAGAGCCATGTGATCGCGCATGGTACGAATCGTACTTTCTGTTTTTCCGGGTAAAACCATTCTCAGGTGATTGTTCTTATCGGATAGAAGCATCAATTCCTGGAAACCGAATCCTCCGAAGTATTTCTTATCCTCTTGGAGTAAGGTCTGTCCGTTATGTTTCATATTGTAAAGAGCTTTCGCATCTCCTGAAACAATTAGCCAAATAGAAGGGTCGAATCCTTCCACACGATCCTTCAACATGAATTCCACGTCTTTGAGCCGTTTGTCCGGATTACCTGCACCGTCTGTTAAAACAGAAACCAGTTTGACATGCAATTTTTTCTTGTTCTTCCGAAGTGTTTGATAAATCAGCTGATCCAGGTGCCAAATAGTTACACCACAGGAATCCGGACAAGAAGGTTGAATTGTTGTATACAATATGATCTGATTCTTAAAAGAGTCGTTGGTATATACCTTTCCTCTTGCATCCGTAAAGGAGAATTTTGGAATTGCTCCGTAATCATCCAGCTCTTTGAATTTGTGTTCGCAACTCCGAGTGGAAATGAATATTAAAATAAGAGCCGGTCCGAATAAAAGCAGTAGTGCGAACACTGATTTTAACGAACCGGCCTTAGAGTTTGACTTAGCCATTGGCTATAAATCGTTTAAATGAAAACTATCCTCCGTATGTTTCCCAAGCTGTGTGAACGGCATTAGCCTCAGTCAGAGCTATGAAAATAAGGTAAATAACAAAAATAAAATACGGAACTAAAATGCAATATTTCAATACTTTCCGTTCATCACCTAAGTGCATGAACACAAGTACAATGTACCCTGCTTTCAACAAAGTCAATCCGATGAATAGGATTTTAACCATCCACCACATTGAACTATCCTGATGAACCGTCATCCCGACACCAACTTCAAAAGCTGTAATTAATGTAAGAATTGCAGTAACCAACCAAATTTTGCGACGAATCTTTTTACCAGCCTCTTCGCTATGGTGAGCATCTAATGAATATTCAATAATATCGTCTCTTTCCATGATATATCGTTCTAAAAAATTAAACTAAGTAGAAGAATGTAAATACGAACACCCAAACTAAATCGACAAAGTGCCAGTACAATCCTGTTTTCTCAACCATCTCATAATGTCCGCGTTTGTGGTAAGTACCACGGGAAACACCTAAGAAAATCAAGATATTGATCATTACTCCGGAGAATACGTGAAACCCGTGGAATCCGGTAATGAAGAAGAAGAATTGTCCATATTGGGAAGGCCCGTATTCGTTGCTATGTAAATCAGCACCATAAATGATAGTTCCTTTTTTTCCTGAATTAACAGATTCCCAATATTTCACTTCAGCATCTTTTCCGTGGATTCTTGTCACTTTAGCCAAAGAATGACCCGTTCCATCCGTTTTGATGATCAATTCCATGTGTTCATCGTTGTGTTTTTTCCACGTTGCAACTGAACCATCATGAAGGGTGATTTTCCCATCCTTTACTTGTCCGTTCATAACCGCAGTGCGGAAATGGTGGAACAATTCGTCAGGAGTTTCTTTAATCACATCTCCCACTTTGTGGTGTCTTCCGGCTTGAACTACTGTAAAGCTTTCCAACTCTCCAAAGTGACCTTTTACGATCGCGCGGGATCCTGTATGCTCTCCTGATAGGATTTCAACACTTCCGAAATGAGAACCGTGAATAAAGTGAGACCACTCCCAAGCTTGAGAACCCAAGAAGAAGAAACCACCGATAATTGTAGCAATCATCCACTTCATTACACCTTTCTTATCCATACGGTGACCTGCTTCAACCGCCAATACCATCGTTACGGATGATACAATCAAGATGAAGGTCATCAAAGCCACGTACATCAAAGGATAACCGTGACCTAAGAAAGGTAAGGAGTCAAAAGTCTCTTCACCGATCGGCCAAGCGCTCTGTGTCGTGTGGCGCGTATAACCATAAGCAACTAACAATCCACCGAATGTCAATGCATCCGATACCAAGAAAAACCACATCATCAATTTTCCGTAACTTACGTTAAACGGAGAAACTTTCCCGCTCCAAGCGGATGCTGTGTCGACATGTGTTGTAGCGTGTCCAGCCATTTTATAATTTTTTGTGCAAGTTTAATGAATAAAAAGCAAAAAAAGCAACAAATAAATCCATAATGCACCTAAAAAATGCCAGAAAATGGCAAGGGTGCGTACAGGAAGGAAATTATCAGCTGCTAATTTACCTGAGAATGAACGAATTGAGGCTTTCAATACAAAAATTAAGGTTACTAAAATATGTAACAAGTGTAAGAAAGTCAAGATATACAAATACGAAGTTGCGGTATCAGAAGAAGAGTCCATTTTAAGCTGAAGTGGCGCGCTTAAAGGAATTCCTTTATAATAGAGTGTTCTGTCTTTATAATCGAGCTCCTGGTTCTTGTAATAGATTTTGAAGTCCTTTCCATATTTCCCTGCATGAAAGAAATCTCCTCTTCCGTCACGGATATGCCAGGAAAATTCTTCCAACCGGATCAAATCAACGTGAGTTAACTCAATGGTATCCTGGACGTAGAATTTCCCGTTTTTGAAACTCATTGGCTGATGTTTATACATCAGGGTGTACTTATCCAGGTTTGCAATTTTAGGATTTTTGTCTTTGGTGATCCGTTCCAATTGTTTTGCAAAAGCGCTGATTTCTTTTTTCTTTTCTTCGGAAACCAATTTTCCGGCAATCAGGTAGTCGTTTCCATCAACTTCCATATATTTTCCATCGACCTCCAATTCATAATAAGAACCGTAACGACCATCGGAAACCGTTATCCTGGAAGATAAAAACGCTCCGTTTTGATAAAGCTCCTTATAACCTTTAAACTGAAAGTATGCAAATCCGACACCGAGAATAAAAGTAAGGGGGACAATGGTCTTAAGTATGGCGGCATTCCCTTTTTGAGCAATTTTGATTCCAATAAACAGAACGATACTACTTAAAATAATGAGTGCTGTAGAAATATAGAATGCAGGCGGGAAATTGTATTTCACCCAAAAAGTATCTCCTGCACTTACAATATAACCAGAGGATAAACCTGCAAACAACATCACGATACTGAAGATCCCTACGTAAATGAGGTTTTTTCGCATTTTCTCCCGAATCTCAGGAGTCAATTCTTTGTTGTAATCTGTATGAGACATGTGCTTTTAAAAAAGTGTACCGTGTTTCCACAAAGCTTCCATGATTTCAGGAAGATTTCTGTCGAACACGTATAAAAATTGAACTACCGGTAACCAAATAAAGGATGCAAACATGAGTTTCCTCGCGTCGGCAATTGTAAGACTTAAGAAAAGTTTATAGGATTGAAGAAAGAATAGGATAGAACAAATTCCTGCTACAATCAAGGTAATATCACTTGTCCAACCCATTAACCAAGGCAACAAGGAAAACGGAATCAAAGCCAATGAATAGATCATGATCTGAAATGCAGATCCTTTTGTTCTTCCTTGTTTGGAAGGTAAAAGTGAAAACCCGGCTTGCTGATAATCGTCATACACCACCCATGCGATTGCCCAAAAATGAGGGAATTGCCAAACAAACTGTACGAAGAATAAAACTCCCGCTACCAAACCGAAACTGTCAGTTGCGGCAACAGCCCCGATCATTGGAGGAAGAGCTCCCGGAAATGCCCCTACAAAAACAGCCCAGGTAGAAATGCGCTTCATCGGGGTGTAAATAAAAACGTAAGAGACAAATGCGGCTAGACCAAGCAGCATGCAGCCCAAGTTCAATTGGTAAAGCATCACTAATCCCGGAAGTAAACAAACGGCTATGACAATTAATCCTTCATTTACCGACATTTCTCCCATAGGAAGCGGTCTTTTTCCTGTTCGGTTCATCAACACGTCCAGTTCGCGTTCCCAGATTTGATTGGACCCATTGGACGCAGCAGTTACCAATAAACCACCGAGTGTTAAATAAATGATTTCCAGCCAATCATGACCGCCAACAAATAAATATCCGGAAAGCGCAGATAGAATAACAAGGGCTGAGAGTCTGAATTTGGTGAAATTCATGTACATCTTCACTTTTTTGCCGATACCCATAATTACTCTATTTAAAGACTGTGCAAATGTACGCATCAAGTTGGAAATAGCACCCAACTCTAATTCAAAATTTCAAATAGCCGTTAAATTAGATTGATTTTAGATAACAATAATTTCAATTATTCTTTAAAATGAACCAAATGTTACTTCGTTCTTACCTATTATTAATTTCTATGGCTTTGATTTAACTTTAAAGATACCTTTGTTCTGTATCAGGTTATGAGTTCCTTCTTGGAATCTCAGAAATCGGGTCATAGGTGTGTTAGTTTGAGGGAGGAAGTGGTAAGCCTCCCTCTTTTTTTGCCCTAAATTTCCTATTCCCGCATTTCATATTGAAAATTGTTTTTTCATCCTGAACAGATTAACAATTCCTGAATAGTGACATAAACCTTAAATTTTTCGATCAGGATCCTTTGTCTGCAAATGGTTTGTGAATCAAGTCCGTCCCGGCGCAATTGCTTTGGCATAAACTTCGTCATTCAATCGACAGATAAAATACACGATTATGAAAAGGATACTAATAGTTATGATGGTTGTTTGTGCTGGGTTCGGTATTCAATCATGTAAGAAAAACAAGGAGGCCTCTCAAGGGCAAATGGAAGTTCGAATGACTGACTCGCCGGGAGATTTTGTTGCTTTGAACATGGAAATTATGAAAATAGAAGCGTATTTGGAAAATTCCGGATGGGTGACTATCAATGAAACCACCAAAGAGATCAATATCCTGGATTTGACGAATGGTGCAGAAGTTACCATTGCAAGTTCGACGAGTGTTCAGGCCGGTGTTTATTCTAAGTTGAGATTGACATTCAGTGGTGAAAACAGTTTGACGTTCAACGGTGCAAATGGTTCAAATACGGTTAATCTGTCATTCAGTTCAAATGATGCACACCAGGTTGAAATACCAATCCATTGTGAAGTGAATGTTGGGGTAACATCAAGTATTTTGTTGGATTTCAATGTGGGGTCGTCCATAGCAGAAAACGGCGGAGGTTATACCCTCAATCCGGTAATTTCAGAGATTGTTGACCCAAGTACAGGTATCCAAGGGAATGTAAGTGGTTCCGCAAAAGCGGCAATCAGTTTAAGTAATGCTTCGCATAATGCAAGTACTTATACGAATGCGAATGGATATTTCATGATCAAAGGTGTTCCGGACGGAACCTATCTTTTGAAAATTGAAGCAAAAGGACCCGGTGAAGAAGTTGCATCTCAAAAGAGTATACAAAATGTGACGATTACGAAAGGCCAGATTAAAAGTCTTGGTTCCATTCAGATTTAGTGAAGATTAAAAAATAGATTGACAGATAAAAAGGGATTCTATTGCAGAATCCCTTTTTACTTCTAAAATAATAAAGATCTTAATGAATTCGTACTCTTTGCTTCTTTGTGATTGAAAAAACAGTTCTGTAAAGAGTAAGTTAGCGAATCTTTCGTTCGTTGAATAGATTACTGCGCATTCCGACACAAATCAATGGGCCGGTACTTGATCCCATTTCTCCCCAACTGTATTGCATTCCGGCTTGAACATAAAGTTCCAATTGCAACTTGTTCAATGTGGTGGAGGCATTCGCCTGAAGGGAGAGAGCCCGCTGTGTAATTCCCTGCCCAATCGTATTTCCGTATTCTTTTGGGTGGGAAGTATAACTTTTGTAAATATCACCACCATAACTGATAGAAGAATCATCGTACCCTTTTAGATAGAATGAGGAGAAAAGTGTCAGTTGGAAATTCTTGAACGGAATTTGAGCCGTTGCAAGGAGTTCAGCAAAATTACTACCCAGATAATGTCCAAGCGGCAAACCGAGTGAACCGTTATTCTGTCCGGAAGAAATATGGGAGAAGGTATAAGGTCGAACCAGGTTCCCTTCAAACTGATAGGACCATTTTTTGAATTGGCCTTTGATTCCCAATTGCAGGCCGTATTTGTTTGCCCACCATTTGGACCGTTTTTTAATTTCTTTCAATACAAATTCGTCCAGGGGCAATTGGAAATAGATACAGTGTTTTTTAGAACCGAAGTAATAGGAAGATTGAAGTGCTAGAAGTACATTGTCGGTAGATCCCAAACTGTATTCCTGTGGACGGAAGAACACGAATGGATTCAGGTATTCCACTTCATAACCTCTTTTGTATGTACTATCCTTCGATTGGAAAATAACGGATTCCAAAATCATGATATTGAAATTCGACCCGATATTCATACTGAGATAATGGGTTGTATTGTATTTCCAATCCCTTGTTTTGTTGGTGTAATTATTATCATGCAAAAATTGGTAGAGCAATCCATATTCGAGATTCCAGAAATTTACCCGGAACTGGACAAATGGATTCGGGGCAACCTGGTCACCTTGAATCAAAGAACGATAACCTTCTCCAAAAAACTGGTTATCTATTCCTGCGCTGATGTGAAGAAGTTCATTCGGTGTGTAACCCAAGCGCGTCCGAATATCGGTGAACCAATAGGAATTCCGGTTCTGCATCGGAGAAAAAGCCACATGGGTTTGTGTGTAATCTTCCCTTAAACTCCATCCGGAAGTTAATAAGGTGCGATTGTACCATTTTCCCCAGGTTTTCTCGAAATTGAAACCGATTGCTGCCCGGTAACTGATTGCTGTGTCGTATTGAAAATAGCTATCCGTTGCCGGAAGAATGGCGATGCTGCGTGGCGAACCTTTCGGGCTGAAATGTGCATTGAAAACGCTCGTGTCTCCATCAAAAACAAGCGTATCGGTTTTGTAATGACTTATTGGTTTTGCCGGAGTGTATCGGATCAATGGCTGGATTGAATGATGAATGTTCCTGGAAGACGGGGTATCTGCTTTCAGGCTGAAATGACGAATGCGATCGATAGTTCCCTGGGAATATCCCAGGAAGCAGATGAAAACGGATGCTATGAGAATCTGGATCCGCATCAGAAGTCGAAATAATGATTGTTAAGAGCTGTTCGAATTCCCAAGTTGAACCAATAAGATTGTCCGTTTTGCAAAGGATTATTCACTATTCTCAATTTTGCTGAGCCAAAAATCTCTAATCCGTATCCGTGATTGAAGTTGTATCCCAATTCGAAGGTTTCATAAAACACCTGCTGATTTGTTCCGGAAGCGGTTTCGTAAACCGGCAACAATTGCCTGTAATTGTCCGATTGATTGAGGTAATAATTAGTAGAAGAACTGACGAATAAATGATTCCATTCTGCCCGAAGCCTAATTATTACTTCATCCACCCCGGCTCCCATCGGATGTCCGATCGGAAGATTGAAATTGCTGTAATTAATTCTCGGATTGGAAGATTTATATGCGTTTGAAGAGGTGTGATTGTATTCTACATGAACCAGGTAATTGGGAGATTTGAACGGCCAATACCGAATTCCGATCTGACCTACCTCACTGGATTTGGAATACGGGTTTCTTCCATATTGTCCGTACAATAACACTTTCCAGACTCTCCAGTTCAAATCTAATCCAAGGTAGGCATAACTTTTCCCATTGATTCCTTCCTGGATGGTTGCAGCGCCTGGAAGCGGAATATAAAATCCACCTTCAACAGCTTGTTTCTGAATGGAATCCCCTCGTGTCCAGGTTCCACCCTCAACCAATCCGATCCGGAGATGCTCGGTTGCCTGGAAATAGATCGATCCGATGCTCAATGCTTTTCGTTCGTAAAGTGCCTCACCGTTGCTGGAATAAGGAACCCGAAGCATATTCAATCCTTGCATACGGATCAATTGAAAATTCCATTTTTTACCCAAAGTATAATTCACGCGGAAATTCATCGTCGGGAGCGAATTGTCGGAATAGAGGACGGAGCGATAACCGCTTCCAACAAAAATCGGATTATTTCCCACGGAAACGGACAAGCTTTTCAAAACCTGCCATTGCACCATTCCTGTTGCATAAGCGTAATCAAAGCCATTTGTTTTAAAAGGTTTTGTACGTGCACTTCCGGGAATGACGGCATTTAACTGGTGATAACTTGAATCGGAGCTATTCGGATAAAATTCTCCCCGATTCGTGACATATTGTTGAGCATAATATGGTAAAACAGCTTGGTTTTCATAAAAGGACCCGGAAAAAAAGACTTTATTTTTCATGCTTCCCTCTATTCGGAGACCACGAACGTTCAGGTATTGACGCATAGCGGTGTCTCCTCGTTCAACACCGGATTGGATGTCCAAAATGGGACTGACCCAAATGGCACCTTCTTTCTTTACGACCTGAATGATTTCCCGCTGATAGACGTAATGTCCAACTGTTGAATAACGCAACTTTTGTTCTTTTGCTGTATTGTAATAGTTCACCTGGTTGTCACTCACGGGAAAAATAGGCGCAAAGGAGGAATCGGTAAAAAAGGAAACATCCTTGAAGTAGGATTCAATTGGTAAAACGCGGTACTGTTGTCCGAATAATGTTGGGACAAGAAAGAATGAAAAAAAGATATTCAGTACTGCTTTCATTTATTCAATAGGTCAATGATGGCCTTCGTTTTTACAATGAAATGGGGATTATACAGGTTTTCTTTATTATAAGTAAGTGTTTCATTCGTTTCAGCATTAACAACCATCCCACCCAAAGCTTCTATAATTGCTTGTCCGGCAGCAATATCCCATTCCATTGTCGGTGCAAATCTCGGATAAACATCTGCCTTTCCCAAAGCTAAATCGAAAAATTTTAATGCACTCCCTTTCTGTTGGAATTCCACTTCACCGAATTGCTCGCGCATCGCTTGATTGAATACCAGGTCATTTCCGGAATGATGTGAGCGACTTCCCAAGATTTTGAGCGGATTATTTATTTCTGTTTTGGGATTGATCTTTTTCCATTGTTCCGGTTGATCAATCATATCAAATGAAAGTAAGCTTACCTGGAAATCGGTTCCGCCAAAAACAATTTCCCGGTTGACCGGTGAAGCGATGAACCCCAGAACAGGTTGATTTTGATGAACCAATGCGATACAGATAGCAAACTCTCCATTTTTATGGATAAATTCCTTGGTTCCGTCCAAGGGATCCACAACCCAAACGGTCTCCCATGTTTTCCTGATTTCAAACGGAGAATTAGTGATCTCCTCCATAATCGCCGGAATTCCGGTTTGTTCCAAGGCTTTTTTCAGGATTGAATTGGAGATCAGATCCGCCTGGGTGAGTGGGCTACCATCTGTTTTCAAAGAAGGGTCAAAATCGGTCTCATAGATTTCCATAATTGCTTTTGAAGCTTCTACGCAAGCTTTAAGAATCAGGGGAATTAAAGTTCGAATTTCTGAAATAACCATCCGTTAAAAGTAATGAGAAAAGGGAAATGGTGCAGTGTAATATAGTTGAAAATGAAAAATGAAAATGGATGGAATGGAATAAGTTTCGATAGAAAAAGGGGGATAATAGCATACTTATCCTCCATTTACCCGGGTAACATAAATAGCTAATTCCTTTTAGTGCTATTTCTTATACAAATTTAATGGCTGGTTAATTTCCTATCTGTATCTTTGATTAAATCACATTCATAGTATATGAATAGAAATAAAACATTCAAGAATATTCCGGATTTCAAACTTTCTCCATCTGTCGATAAAGTAGGGGTGGAAGAGCGTGTAGCCCGGTTTCAAACCAGGAGCATCAAAAATGAATCAAAAGTTCAAGGCTTGAAAATGGTGTTGAATATGATTGACCTGACCACCCTGGAAGGGAAGGATACTCCCGGAAAAGTACGCCAGTTGTGTTACAAAGCCCAGCATCTGCATGATTTGCAGGAAGGATTACCGACAGTAGCGGCAATTTGTGTATACCCCACAATGGTTGCAGAAGCAAAAAGCGCATTGGGAACTTCCGGAATCAAGGTGGCGTCCGTTTCCACAGCTTTTCCTAGTGGACAATCGACCATGGAAATCAAATTACTGGATACGAAATTTGCAATAGACAATGGTGCTGACGAGATCGATATGGTCATTTCCCGCGGAAAATTTTTGGCAGGGGAATACAACTTTGTATTTGATGAAATTGCGGCGATCAAGGAAGCTTGTGGCAAAGCCCGATTGAAAGTCATCTTTGAAACAGGTGAGTTGGCATCTCTCGATCAGGTGCGCAGGGCAAGTGATATTGCCATGTACGCAGGTGCAGATTTCATTAAGACATCAACAGGTAAAATTCAACCTGCTGCAACCATGCAAGTGACTTATACGATGCTTTGTGCAATTAAGGATTTTTACAGAAAAACGGGAGTGAAAGTAGGAATGAAACCGGCCGGTGGGATTTCTTCTTCCAAATTGGCTTTGCACAATTTGGTAATGGTGAAGGAAACATTGGGGAACGATTGGTTGAATAACGACTGGTTTCGCTTTGGGGCAAGTTCATTGGCAAACGATGTACTGATGCAATTGGTAAAACAAGAAACAGGGCATTATCAAAGTGCCGATTATTTTTCGATAGATTAAAATTAGAAAAATCCTCCTCCTCAGTCCCCCTTCAAAGGGGGAAGTGGATTGAAGTCTCTCCCTTTGGAGGGAGATAAAAGAGGGAGGAAAAAATAAGATTAAATGGCAAAAAAGAACCATAAAGAAAAAACAACGTTCGATTTCAATGGCGGATGGGATTACAGTCCTAGTCCGGAAAGTACGGGTCATGTGAAGTTAAAAGAACGCTACGATCTGTATATCGATGGGAAATTCGTTGCACCAAATTCAGGTAAGTACTTCCAAACAACGAATCCGGCAACCGAGAAAGTACTTGCGGAGGTAGCTCATGCCGATGAAAGTGATGTAGATAAAGCAGTAAAAGCTGCCCGTAAAGCATACGAAAACGTTTGGTCGAAACTGTCAGCAAAAGAACGTGGAAAGTACATTTACCGCATTGCGCGCCTGATGCAGGAGAAAGCCCGTGAATTGGCTGTCGTTGAAACCCTGGATGCAGGAAAAACCATTCGCGAATCGAGGGATGTGGATGTTCCCTTGGCTTGCAATCATTTCTTTTATTATGCCGGTTGGGCAGATAAATTGGAATATGCTTTCCCAAACCGAACGGTTAGTGCACTTGGAGTTGCAGGACAGATTATTCCCTGGAATTTTCCGCTTTTGATGGCTGCATGGAAAATTGCACCGGCTTTGGCAGCAGGAAATACGGTAGTACTGAAACCTGCAGAAACAACGCCTCTTACCGCGATGCTGTTGGCTGAAATCATCCACGAATCGGGCTTACCGGCTGGTGTTGTCAATATTTTGACAGGTTACGGAGATACAGGAGCAGCAATCGTGAACCATCCGGATATTAATAAAATTGCCTTTACGGGTTCAACGAATGTTGGAAAGATCATCCAAAAAGCAGTTGCAGGAACAGGAAAGAAGTTGACATTGGAATTAGGAGGTAAATCCGCAAACATTGTTTTTGAAGATGCGCCGATCGATCAGGCTGTTGAAGGAATTGTGAATGGAATTTTCTTCAATCAAGGTCATGTATGCTGTGCAGGTTCACGCCTGTTCGTCCAGGAATCAGTGGCAGAGGAAGTGATTCAAAAATTAAAAGATCGTTTGGACACCTTGTATGTCGGAGATCCCCTGGATAAGAACACGGATATCGGGGCCATCAATTCGAAAGAACAATTGGAAACAATCCGGAAATACATTAAAATCGGGAAAGACGAAGGAGCAAGTATGTATGAAAGTTCATGTGAACTTCCCAAGAAAGGATATTTTGTTCGCCCGACCTTGTTCACGGATGTGGCACAATCCAGCAGAATTTCACAGGAAGAAATCTTTGGGCCTGTACTGACGATTCAGACATTCCGTACAATCGATGAGGTGATCCAAAAAGCGAATAATTCACCCTATGGATTGGCAGCCGGAGTTTGGACAGACAAAGGATCACGTATCTTTAACCTGACATCAAAATTGCGTGCCGGAGTAATTTGGGCAAACACCTACAATAAATTCGACCCGACTTCTCCATTTGGAGGATATAAAGAGAGTGGATTTGGCCGGGAAGGAGGTTTGCAGGGATTGGGAGCTTATTTGAAAATGGAAAGATAATTATCAATTATTAATTGATTAATTATCAAGATGGTGAAATCGAATTTTATTGAATAATTTGTTTTTTGAATTGATCATTTTGGTTAACTTAAATAGAAAAAGAAACCAAAATGATCATTAAAAGCCAAGATATTAGAGAAAGAAGCTTCGATTTTGCATTGATAACTGTAAAGAATTGTAAACGAATTAAAGAAAATTATAGAGAGTTCATTTTGACAGACCAATTGGTGAGATCATCAACATCGGTTGGGGCAAATATGAGAGAAGCAAGAAATGCCGAAAGCAAAGCGGATTTCATTCATAAATTAAGTATTTGTCAAAAAGAATGTGATGAAAGTTTATACTGGCTGGAGTTATTAATGGCTTTACTAGATGAAGAAAAGGGACATCTTTTACCGATTCATGACGAAGCAAATCAGCTCCTGAGAATTATTAAAACAATTAGTCTCCGGACGAAAGATAATTCGAACTGGAAAAAGCGCTAATCCCTCTTGATAATTGATAATTAGCTCATTGATAATTAATATGGAAAGATTGGAAATACTAAAAACATACAAGATCTTCATTGGCGGACAATTCCCGAGAACGGAATCCGGAAGGTATTACACACCGTTAGATAAGAAAAGTCAGCCTTTGGCAAATATGTGTTTGTCATCACGCAAGGATTTCAGGAATGCGGTAGTTGCTGCACGAAAAGCATTTGGATCCTGGTCCGAGAAAACGGCTTTTAATCGCGGACAGATCTTGTATCGTATAGCAGAAATGTTGGAAGGCCGGAAAGCACAATTTATAGAAGAATTGGTAAAACAGGGAAGCACGGAAGCAAAAGCGAAACTGGAAGTGGAGTTGGCGATTGACCGCTGCGTTTATTATGCCGGCTGGTGCGATAAATACCAGCAGGTTTTCAGCTCTGTAAACCCGGTTGCGAGCAGTCATTTCAATTTCTCAGCTTTGGAACCGATGGGAGTCGTAGGGATCATTGCTCCACAAACGAATGGATTGATTGGTTTGGTTTCGACCATTTTACCTGTTATTGCAGGTGGAAATACCTGTATTGTTTTGGCGTCGGAGAATTTGCCCTTGTGTGCAATTACCTTCGCGGAAGTGCTGGCTACCTCCGATTTGACAGGTGGAGTCGTCAATATCCTGACTGGAACGGAAAAAGAATTGGTAGAGCAGTTCCACGGCCATATGGATGTGAACGCGGTTGTTTACGCAGGTGGAAACAAGGAGCATGCTTTAGCCATTGAAACCGGAGCAGATTGCAATGTGAAACGTGTTTTCGTTTATGAAAATGACTTCACCAAAGGAGAAGATGAGAATCCTTACTACATTACTGACTTACAGGAATTGAAAACAACCTGGCATCCGATCGAGAATGTGGGTGGTGCGACGAGCAGTTATTAAGTCTTGATTCGGTTTGTTTACCATTCAGAAAAACCGACATAAGAAAAGAGCACGTATAATTGAATTGATAATGAACACGATTAAAATTCTGCTTTTTCTTTTAGGATTTGTATTTACACCAATTTACGGACAACAGAGAAGTCTGGCGAAATTGCTAGGATCCGGCTTTCATTCCATTCCTGCAAGAACCAATATTCCATATATGGAAACAAATCCGGCGTGCACATTGGTTCCAAGTGTCACCCTTCTTGGGGATACTTCCGGGATAGTATATCAGAATGAATTTATGCTTTTTCGAAACTACACGAATCCTTCTCACAATTCAAGGGGTGAGATCGTGAGCTATTTGAAAAACGGTTTTGTCAGTAATGCCGAATACCAGGAATTTCAACATTGGATCAGGGATTCCTTGGCAAGAGAGCATATTTATCGCGGTTTGAAAAGTGATAAAGAAGCCATCAAATACCTAAAAATTAGCCGAAAGGAACTGAAAGACACAACGTTTTATATTGATGACCGGCACGGCAACAGAGAAAAGTTCGATCTCAATTGGAAAATTCCTTTCAATTATACTGATCCTCAATTGATGCGATTTGTAGCTGAATTATACTTACCCATGCATGAACGGTTCTATACATTCCGGGATTTCGACGAACGCGAATTCATTTATCAATACGAGGAAAAAACGGAAAATGAAACGAATTCGATAGATTTTCGAATACCTACTATCTCACACGAATCTTTCTGGGCAAAGGAATCCGTTTCAATAAATGATGAAGGTTCTGTTTTGGGACAGGTTTACGATAAGGTGCTCCCGGAAGCACCTCTCATTGGGATTACCGGTATGCAAGCCAATGCATTTTGTCATTGGAAAGAAATAGAACTGCAGAAACAGTTAAATAGAAAGCACCTTCCTTATCAGGTTAAAGTGACTCTTCCCTTGACAGGTGAATTAAGTTCCTTGTCCACTGAATTAAAGATCGAACAAAGAGATTATACACAGCAATGGAAAATTACAGTCGGGGACTATCAATTGTTTATGAAAGCCGTTCGTGACTCCATTGTTATGGAACATTTATATAACCGATTATGCGAGGCTAATAATTCGGCAGCGAACCAGGTGATTCAATACAAAGCAAACTATTTTGATGAAAGTTGTGGGAGATACATCAAATCAGATCCCTATGAAACGATTGAAAACCGTCAGAATTTCCCGCTTACAAAGGATTTAAGAATCCTGGAAAGATACCCGGAACTGGTTCACGCGATTATACTTGAGAACGAGGAAGTTTTAAGATTCTATAGGTATTATATGATTGACATTAAGGCTAAATCGATGATCGGAAAATTAATCGGCGATCCAATTTATTGTCAAGGGTTTGAAAAGCGTGAACTTTTGATTGCATCTGAGACTGACAGTATAACAAGAAGGCTGATTGGGATGGATTTAAATATGGACCATATTAACAGGTTGTGTCAGGGATCCGGTGTTAGAGATCATGTAGCATATAATCGATTCATCAAACGCGAATTCGTGGATATTACACCAGGTATTGCAATGGAAAGCCAGCGCAACGAAAAGTGCATGAAAGGAATTACTTACGAACTGGCACTTGCATATTATCATTGGAAATACCCTATCTGGAGCGCCAAATCAGGAGATGATTGGCAGCAATTTGTTTACCCGAATGAAGAACAGTTTAACCGGGTGCAAAATGCTGAGCAAATAATTATTCCGGCACATGAGATCAATTTTCCTTCTCCGACATTCCGATATGTCGTAACTTTTATACCGGTAAATGACTGATATGAAAGATAACTTCTCACACAATTCAGGTGCGTACGCTCAATATCGTCCTGCTTATCCGGATGAAGTATTTACTTTCCTGAAAACAGTTCTCACCGGAAGAAAGCGTGTTTGGGATTGTGCCACGGGAACCGGACAGGTTGCCGAAAAGCTGACAAATCTATTCGATGAAATCCAGGCGACTGATTTAAGTGAAAATCAATTGAAAAATGCGGTTTCTCATTCCAAAATTCACTATTCGCAACAAATTGCAGAGGAAACTAATTTCCCGGATCAGTATTTTGATTGTATCACCGTTGGGCAAGCAATTCATTGGTTCGACTTTGATAGATTCTATGAGGAGGCAAAACGCGTGTTGAGACCAGACGGTTTAGTGGTTGCTTTGGGGTACGGAAATATCCGGGTCGGAAATGAAGAAATCCAAAGAGTGATCGAAAAATTGTACTTGGAAACGTTGCATAGCTATTGGGATCCGGAACGTCATTTCATAGATGAGTATTACCGCACCATTCCTTTTCCTTTCGAAGAATTGGATCATCCGGAATTTCAAATTCAGGCGACTTGGAATAGGGAACAGCTTTTGGGTTATTTGAACACGTGGTCCGCGGTGAAACATTATAAGGACAAACATCAGATCAATCCGATTGATCTGGTTCTCCCCGAAATCCCCCCTTTCGAAGAAGTGGAAGTCGTGTTTCCCATTTTGATGCGAATCGGAAAAAATCGGGCACTTGAGGAGATTCTTTAGTTCTAATCTGAGTTAGTAAATTACCTAATTTACTAACGGAATAACAATTTCCTGCTTTGGAAAAGGCAAGTTCTCTTCATTTCGAAAACTGTTTTTTCATTTTGAAAAATTTTCACATTTTTTTTCATTTTGAACAAGTGCGGGCAATCTCTTGCTATACAAGTGTTTGAGCTCATTGAGGTATTCATGGCACATCCATTGCCTTAGGTTAAGCGAACCAAAAAAATTGGAAATCATGGAAAAGATGAAATTAAGAAACCTGTTTGCAATCGGGACGATGGTGACAGGGTTATTGGCAGCGACGCCTTCTTTTGCTGGAAATACAGAAGGTTCAATTGAAGGTAATCGATACCTGCACCGTAAAGAATACAAAGCCATGAAGGCTACGATGTCACGCATTGAAAAGGATCAGGAACGCATCACTTTTTACAAAGCGGAATTCAAAAAAGATAAGGAAGCAGGTTTGGAGGTTCAGTCATACATGGATAAAAAAGAAATCCGAAAAGCGCAAGCCGATCTGAAAAGGGATAAAAAATATTTGCGTATCGACAAATGTGATTTACAAGCCGATCAGGCAATGGCAATCCACCAGGCAAACGTAGAGCGAAAAACAGTCAAAAAAGAACTGAGATCGGCCAAAAAAGAATTGCGTAAAGACATCCGTCAGGAAAACACAGCAGATTTGAAAACAGATGTGGCTCTGGTAGAAACTTTAACGCTTAAAAAAGAATTGAAAGCGAAACAAGCTGAGGCATTAAAGGATGATGTATATGCATTCTTCATTTACCTCGACGACGAAATTGATGAAGTTGTTTAATAGTAGCAGATTAAACACATAAATCGGGGCTGTAAAGATAGGGACAGCCCCTTTTTTATTTTCTCATTTTCGTTCTCTTTCCGACTTAATTCATTCTGAAATTAACAGGAAACTTGTAGATAGTTGCGATTGGTTTACCGTTTAATTTGGCAGGTTCAAATTTGGGAAAATTTTTAACGCAACGAAATGCCTCTTTATCGAGAAAATAATGTGCACTCTTTTCAATTTTTATGCACGTAATATGGCCATTTTCTTCTACAATGAAAGAAACATAAACTTTACCTTGTATGTTGTTATCAATACAATATTCCGGATAACGGAGGTTTTCGCCTAAATACTGTGACAATGCAGCTCTTCCGCCGGGAAATTCCGCTACAGTATCTAAAAGTGTATTTTCATATTTGGAATTTAATTCCGCTTTTACAGACGTTGTGCACGTAGCAAACTGCTCTTCCTGAAATTTTACTGATAATCTGTTCAGTGTGCTTTCGGAAATTTGAGGAGAAACGATAACGTTGGGATCTGTTTTGGAAAGAGTCCTATTTTGTAAGGTCAATTCAACAAAATCCGGATGCTTCAAAACGAACACATGTTGATTGTCATTCGTGAATCTAAAATGCCATGTTTTATCAAAATCGCCAATTTTCACACCATTTTCATAGATTTCAAAAGTTGTTGGATCGTAATTGTAATACTTAGCGTCTCCCTGAAGTAACAGTGCTACTTTTTCTTGGGAGAATAGACTGAATGTAAAAAATAAAAATGGGAAGGTGATTAGTAACGTTTTCATTTCTTGCGTTTTAATGTGAACGGCTCCAAATGAATGATATCGCTTTTATAATAACTGTCAATCTTGCTGTCGTCAATCGTTACCACATAAGATTCGGTGATTTCACCTGTTTCCTCATCCGTATCCGCATTGGTGGTCACTTGTGAGAAGAACGGTTTCAATTGGTCTGCAGTAACTCCTTCCTTTGCATTCATGGAATGAAGCTCCAGGTCTTTTCCTTTTTTGATCACCTTGAAGACATTCAGCACAGGCGCTTTACCCATGCATAAATAATAATCTTTCCCTAATTTGTTAACAGAGATAGAATCGTTGATTTTCATATGGGAATCGCCTTCGCCACTGTTCATAATCAGCTCGTCTGATTTAATGATGACAGTAGTCTTCATATCGGTTCCTTCCATCATTCCCTGGAAACTTTCAGGATAAATCAGTTCGTAATTTCCGAGCATGGATTTTGGAAACACTTTTTCCGGTTTTCCGGGAGCATTGGTGGAAGTGATGATGGTACAAGAATTTAGAAAAATCAAGAAACCAGTGATGTATAACGCAATTTTCATGGGATAATATTTTTTGAAAGGTACATATTAAATTTAGTTGAAATCGTCAAAGTCAAAAACCATACCCGGAAAATGATCAATTATGAATTATTAAGCGACAATATTTGTAAAACAGCTTGATCATTGATGATTTTTGAATTGATACTAAATAAAAAAGCCCCAACCCACTTAGGGATCAGAGCTTCTATCTATTTGAAATAGCTAAATTATCCTACTAAAGCCTGGTATCCTGCAGCATCCAATAAGCCATCAACTTCACTTGGATCCGTCAATTTCACTTTGATCATCCAACCAGCTCCATAAGGATCTTTGTTCACAGCTTCAGGATTTGATTCCAAACCTGAGTTAAACTCAATAATTTCTCCAGAAACCGGCATGAATAAGTCTGAAACTGTTTTAACTGCTTCAACTGAACCGAAAACTTCTTCCTGGTCCATTGTTTCGCCTACTGTTTCAATCTCAACGTAAACGATATCACCTAATTCACCTTGAGCGAAATCAGTAATACCGATTGTTGCAACGTCACCTTCAACACTTACCCACTCGTGGTCTTTCGTGTATTTTAAATTTGCTGGAATATTCATCTTGTTATTCTTTTAAAGTCTTTTTCTCGGTGCAAATGTAATTTTTTTTGGGTTTTGACTTCAATTAATATTCCAAAAAACAAAAACTTCACAATTGACCCAAATCCCTTTAAACTTTTCAATTATACCATTTTCAATTTTCAATTAACTTTGCACCATGGTAAACAGTGACCAACTCAAGGAAATTAATCAACGCATTACTGCGATTGCAAACTATTTGAAAATTCCTGAAAAGGAAATGCAATTGCGTGAAAGTGAATTGAAGACGCAGGACCCGGGATTTTGGGACGATCCGAAAAAGGCAGAAACACAAATGAAAGAAATTCGTGGACTGAAATTTTGGATCGAATCGTATACGCGTTTAAAATCTCAGGCAGACGACCTGGAAGTATTGATCGAGTTTGTGAAAGAAGGAGCTGCAGAAGAATCGGAATGCGATGATGCATACCAGTCTTTGCTTGCTACAATCGAAGAAGTGGAATTGAAAAACATGCTTTCCGGAGAAGAGGATGCCCTGAGTGCTGTGATCCAGATTACTGCAGGTGCGGGCGGAACGGAAGCGTGCGACTGGGCTGGAATATTGATGCGCATGTATTTGATGTGGGCGGAAAAAAGCAAGTACAAAGTGAAAGAACTCAACTTTCAGGAAGGTGATGTGGCTGGAATTAAAACCGTGACGTTGGAGATCGAAGGTGAATTTGCTTTCGGTTACTTGAAAGGTGAAAATGGGATTCATCGCCTGGTTCGTGTGAGCCCGTATAATTCACAAGGAAAACGAATGACTTCCTTCGCTTCGGTATACGTTTACCCTTCAGTGGATGATACGATTGAAATCTATGTCAATCCGGCTGATATTTCATTTGAAACGTTTCGTTCTGGTGGTGCCGGTGGACAAAACGTAAATAAGGTGGAAACGGCGGTTCGTTTGCGACATGCTCCTTCGGGAATCATCATTGAGAACTCCGAATCCCGTTCACAACTTGCCAATAAGGAAAAAGCGATGCAGTTATTGCGTTCCCAGTTATATGAAATAGAATTGCGTAAACGCGCCGAATCCAGAGAACAGATTGAAGCGGGTAAGAAAAAGATTGAATGGGGATCACAAATCAGAAGTTATGTATTGGACGACCGACGTGTGAAAGATCACCGGACAGATTACACTGTAAACGATCCGGATAAAGTATTGGACGGAGATTTATTACCCTTCCTGAAGTCTTATTTGATGATGTACGGCAATTAATTGAAAATGTAGAATGGAAAATTGAAAAGGATAGAAGGTGAAGCTTTTGATTAGGAGCAAGCGTTAGTGCGGTTCATTCTTTTCAATTGTTCATTTTCAATTCTCAATTTATATTATGATGAAAACAATCATATACCACAATACCCGCTGCTCGAAGAGTAGGGAAGGTCTTTGCGTTTTGGAAGAAATGGGCGCAGATATTGAAATCCGGGATTACCTGATGGTTCCTCCAACTTATGAGGAATTGGACAATCTGTTGAACTTGCTGAAAGCGAAGCCGCTGGATATCATTCGTCAGAAAGAACCCATTTTTATCGAGAAGTATCTCGGCAAGAAACGCACCCGAAAACAGTGGATCCAATCCATGATGAAGTATCCGATTCTCATCGAACGTCCAATTGTGGTGAGAGGAAATCAGGCAATAGTAGGCAGGCCTCCGATTCTTATCAAAGATTTACTTGGGAAATAAAAATAAACCGCAAAGACGTAAAGTACTCAATGCCCTTGCGCCTTTGCGGTAAAAGTTAATGCTTGCTTGTTTTTATTCCTTGATGAGTTGTTCCTTGAAGATACCTGATGTACTTGTGATTTCAACGGTATAAACTCCTTTCGGAAATTCTGCAATGTTCAACTGTGCCTCATTTCCTTTTAACGTATAGTTTACTTCCAGTTTTTGTCCCACTGAATTGTACAGGTTAATTGCTTCAATCGGAGAAGAATTCTCAATTTTCACCGAGGTTGAAGCCGGGTTCGGAGCGATGTGAAGTTTCATTTTATCCAGTTCATTGATACCTAAAGCTGAATTCGTGTATTGAATTGAATCACATGAGATGCATCCCCCGTTTATGGTAGTTGTCATGATACAGCAGAAAAACTTATTCGAAGGATTCGATGCTCCAGGTGTATAAGTGAGAATTGTTCCAGGTCCCATGTAGGGCATTCCTTGTCCTTGCCCGTTTCCATCTGTCCATGTTACGAATTGATTTGTGATCAGGAATGGAGGAATAGATGAAGCCAAAGTCAGTGAAACCTGATTTGGTCCTACTATTGACGAGTTGAATTGGGAATAACAAGGGAAAGGCACCTGCAATGCTGCAGTATCGGAAGAACAAGTGGTACAATTAGTTGCATCGGTCATGCACAATTGATAAATCACACATCCGTAATTATTCTGAAGAGTCGCAGCATCAATCGTAATGCTGTCACCACCCGGGTGAGTTGTAAACGGAACAGGAATTCCATTGCCATCGGTTACTGTCCAGGAATAAACAAAAGGTGCCGTTCCGGTTGCGTTGATTGCATTCAATACGTAATCATAAGTGTTCAATAAGCTGTCATTTACCTGTACGCTGCATTGTGCATGCGAAAAAGAAAGGAAACCCAAAGTAAGGGCAACGCTGAGTAGTAATTTTTTCATGTTTAGTGTTTTAATATGCAGAGAAGACGTCATGAGATCCATCTCAGTTGCCTGGAGATTGAAAACGGATTAAAAAGAATTCAGAGTGGAATCTTTTTCGTTATATTTAAAAGAATCAAAATGACACGATTATGGAACAACGGAATTACGAAACAGTTACTGAAGCAGTAAATGATTTGAAAAAACGTGGATATACATCGGATTTGTCCATGGAAGCGGATAAGGATTATTTATTTTGCAAATCCACTGCCACACAATTATCCCCGGAAGATTTCACTATCGATGAAGTGTATCGTTTTGAAGGAATGACCGATCCGGGAGATGAGATGATTGTTTACGCCATTTCATCCACGGAGAAGAATATCAAAGGCATTGTGGTGAATGCTTTTGGAATTTACTCCAGCTACAAAACTTCCAAACTGGTAGAACACCTGATAAAACATCACGACTGATTGTTTGGATGTAAAACTTATTCCGGCTGGTAAAACCCGTTAAAAAGATGGCCCGGAAGTACCTGTCAATAAGAGTTCTCTGAAAACGAGTGCAATTTTTGATTTTTTACCAGCCACATCCCAATCTTTACTCTAAATTTGCACCGAATTATTTCAGGAATAATTTAGTTGGTTTTTGTAGAACTTTTAAGAAAGATTTCCGTAGGAGGAGTGCAACGTGTAGCGAATGAGAACAAAATACATTGACCTTATCGATCAGACATTTGATTTCCCACAAGATGAGTTTCACTTGAGAGAAGATCGTTTGATGTTCCATGGTATTGATTTGATGCGATTAATTGAAGAATATGGTACGCCATTGAAATTCAATTATTTACCACAGATTTCTCACAATATCCAACGAGCCAAAGGCTGGTTTCGTGAAGCGATGAATAACTTGGGTTATTCGGGAAACTACTATTATTCTTACTGTACAAAAAGTTCACATTTCTCTTTTGTTCTGGATGAGGTTCTAAAGAATGATGTGCACATTGAAACATCTTCTGCATTTGATATCGATATTGTAAAGAATGTCCTGAATGCCGGTAAGCTGAAAGAGGGAAGCTATGTGATCTGCAACGGATTCAAACCACCAAAATACATTCAGAACATTGCAGATCTGATCGAGGATAAGCGGTTGAATATCATTCCTGTAGTGGATAATACAGCAGAAATCCACGACCTGATTGCCGCAACAGGAGAAAATGAATTGAAGATAGGAATTCGGATTGCATCGGAAGAAGAACCGAAATTCGAGTTCTATACCTCGCGTTTGGGAATTCGGTACCGTGAAATTGTTCCGTTTTATAAAGCATTTATCCAGGATAATCCGCGGGTGCAAATCAAGATGCTTCACTTTTTCATCAACACGGGAATCAATGATACTTCGTATTACTGGAATGAGTTGACAAAGTGTCTGCGAATCTATTCCGATTTGAAAAAGGTTTGTCCTACTTTGGATTCGTTGAATATCGGCGGCGGTTTCCCGATCAAGAAGTCACTGGCTTTTGATTTTGATTATGCATACATGGTTCGCGAGATCCTGATGCAGGTGAAACGCGTTTGTGCTGACAATGACATTCCGGAGCCGAATATCTATACGGAATTCGGATCGTTTACGGTAGGTGAAAGCGGAGGTGCAATCTTCAACGTATTGCACCAGAAACAACAGAATGACCGTGAAAAGTGGAACATGATCGACAGTTCGTTCATGACCAATCTTCCGGACACCTGGGCCATTAATCAGCGATTTATCATGTTGGCGATCAATCGATGGAATGATGATTATGAACGCGTACTTCTTGGTGGACTGACCTGTGATTCAGATGACTATTATAATTCGGAACAGCATTCAAATGCCATCTACCTTCCGAAGTTTGATAAGAATAAACCACTCTATATTGGATTCTTTAATACCGGGGCTTACCAGGAAACAATCGGCGGATACGGAGGGCTGAAACATTGCTTGATTCCGGAACCGAAACATGTGCTTATTCAACGTGACGAACACGGGAAAATCGTATCGGAGTTGTTCTCTGAGGAACAAACCGCGGACGATTTCATGCGAATTCTCGGTTATCAACCATAAAAGAGACTAAATCGAATTAGTTAGTTTAACTCTAGGTTTTTAGTTGAAATTGTTGTATTTTCCATCTCTGACAAGGGTTGCGGTTAATTATTTCAAAATCAACCGCTTTCGTAATTATTGAATTGCTAATTCGAATTAAAAGGGGAATAAATTCATTTTAAAACAGGGTTTACTAAAAGTTTACAGTATTTTTGCACTCTCTTTTAAGAAACGTAAACAAAAAATAACAAACAAGGTAAGAATGACGACACATATTCAGACCATTTACACCGAAGACAAAACACCTTTTGCCGAGACTGTGAATTCTTGGTTGGAAGCACTAGGTTTTCATGTTTTGCCGTTTCAGGAAAATGATGAATTGACGGAGAAAATTGATGCCGTAGTTATTTTCCACGATAATCACAACTTCGACAAACGAACTGCTGAATTGCGCGATTTGTTTGAAGTGCATCAAGCCCCGATCCATAAGATTGATTTAAGCGGGACAATGAATGTTGCGCTATCGCATCTATCCTTGTTTTTCGACCGTACAAAATGTAAGGATGTTTTGTTCATCGGCAGTGAAGGCATCAAAGATCATCCGAAAATGGATGTTTTCAAGGAGAAGTGGAATTTGTAAGGATTAGAAATTTTTAATTGATATATTTGAAAGGACAACATGTGTTGTCCTTTTTTATTGTCCGGTTTTTCAAAACAGGTCTGAATGAAATTACCTGGAATCATCTAACATTGTGTCAAATATTATCCGATGAGAAAAGTCCTGAACTTGTTTGTCTTTACGTTCTGTGTAATTGCTGCGTTTGCCCAAAACACCATATTATGGTCTGTTCGAAAAGCTGGTTCTGAAAAGACGTCTTACGTGTTAGGTACGCTTCATCAAATGGGAAATTCTTTTGTAGATGAAAAACCGAAAATTAAGGAACTGTTACTTCATTCAGATCTGGCGGTTTTCGAGAGTGTAGAAGATAAGAATGAGAAGATCATTCGTGTGATGCTGAATAGAACGGACGATTTTTCCTATAGAGAATTCCTTGCAAAACAAGATGTGGATTTTTTGGAAGAACTCTCCAAAGACTGGAAAGTCCCGTTGAGTAAACAAAAACCTTCAGAACTGCTATTAAAGCTTCGACAAGAGTATGTAAAAATGAACTGTGGAACGATAAAATCAACGGACACAACTGATCATATGGATGATTATCTGTTGTCTATAGCCCGAAAGAATACTATTCAAGTACAGGGATTGGAAAGTTTCGCCGATCAGTTTAATGCAATAAGCAGTATAAATGGTGAAGACTTTACTTGGGATAAGGCGAAGGATGCAGTTCACGAATGGGTTAACAACTTTCAGGACGATAAAAGCCGAAAGAAAATTTGTACTGTGGTAGAATCGTATTTAAAAATGCGACTTGATTATCAATTCGAAACAAAATGTGCAGAAAGCGATGAAATTCTAACTAAACGAAATGAGAAATGGATGCCTTTGATAGAAGAATTGATCCGGCAAAACAATTCCGTGATGGTGATCGTGGGATTATATCATTTGTATGGAGAATGTGGAATCATTTCCCAACTTAGAAAACATGGGTATACCGTAAAACCTGTAAAATTGAAATAATAGAAATTACTAAGGCCCGGATTAATTTTTAACTTCCCCCTTTACTTCACATAGTCCTGTTTCAACACCAACACATACTGATCACCATCTAATTTCGAATATCCTTGTTCATAACAAAAAAAGTAGGTGTTTCCCTTTTGAGTTTGATAGGTGTTTGTGTAGTAATGGAAATTGAATCCTTCCTCCGCCAAAGTGATCACATCAACCGTTCTTTTTCCTGTTGGATTCAGGTCTGCTAAGATCCTCCGGTTCTTCCGCAAAATGTTGTTGATCCGCCTGACGTATTTGGTGGCGTCCTCGTTCAACCGGTTGTTATAGGTGTTTCTGCAATAATCGGAACAGAATTTCTGATCTTTCCTCCCGCTTAATTTCTGTCCGCATTCCAGGCATTTTCTATCTGACATTTTGTTCAAGGATTTCATCAATTGGAGTAGGAAAAATAATTGATTTATATCAAAGATGTGTAATAATCTCAAGAAATATTGATTGTTAACTCTTTATGAGATATGTTTGTATATAAAACACTACTGATTATGAAGAAAATTTACGTTTTGCTGTTTTCGATTTGTCCTTTTCTGACTTTTGGTCAAACCAAGGAAATCGCATTTTCCGAACTCACTGTTGGTAGTGGAATGTACTTTGGAGCAGTGATGACGACAACGGATATTACTGTTACGGTTCAAGGACCTTCAGATCGCTTTATAGCATTCGGATTCGGAACAGGAATGGCAACAGGTAATGATGCGATTATCTGGTCGACTCTCGGTACTGGCGTTGCACCACTTCAATTGCGGGATCACCGAATGATTGGTCAAGGCGTTGAGCCTTCTGTTGATGCTCAGCAGGATTGGTCAGTTGTTTCCAATAACGTCTCAGGTGGAAACAGAACCATTGTGGCAACCCGGGCTTTAAGTACAGGAGATCCGGACGATGTGACATTCAATTTTGCCGCAACAACTCAAAATTTGTTTTGGTCACATGGGCCAAGTGCAACGAATCAATTGCAATATCATGGAGCAAGTAACCGCGCCAGTGGTATCGTTCGCAATTGGGTTGTTCCGGATGTCACTCCTCCCACAATTTCAAATACGCTTCCGGCAGATAATACAGTTGGAGCAAGTATTACAACCAATCTGACGATTAACTTTTCGGAGAGTATCTCCTGGGGCACAGGATCATTAACACTTTACGATGGAAATGACAATGTCATTCAGACGGTTTCCAGTGGAAATCCGAATGTGACGATCACAGGAAGTAATTTTTTCTATAATCCTCCAAGTAATTTAATCCTGAACACACCTTATTACGTTAAAATTGATGCAACGGCATTTAAGGATGCGGCAAATAATTTCTTTGCTGGAATTGCGGATAATGTCACTTGGAATTTCAATACCAATGACATCACGGCACCAGCGTTAGTAGCATCACCTTTCGTCCCTGCAGATAATGCAGTTGGTGTTGCTGTTACGACTCCTTTGACGATTACTTTTAATGAAGCTGTTCAAGCTGGAACCGGTGAAATTCAATTGTATAATGGAGCAGGAACTTTGATCGAGGCTTACGATATGGTGACAAGTCCACTCATTTCCTTTGCAGGTTCAATAGTCAGTATCAATCCAACAGACTTAGTCCTGAATACCTCGTATTATGTCAACATTCAATCCGGGGCAATTAAGGATATGTCGAATAACAACTATGCCGGATTCACGAATACGACGACTTGGAATTTCAATACGAATGATGTGATTGCTCCTTTGGCAATTGCACCTTTTTCTCCGGCAGATGGAGCTACAAATGTTGCAACAGCAGGTATTTGCAGCATTTCTTTCAATGAGAATGTTCAAATTTCTGCAACAGGTACCATTGAAATTTTTACGTCAGCTGGAACATTGGTGGAGTCATTCAATTCAGGATCTGCCCAACTCGGTGTAACAGGTTCAACCGTCAATTTCTCAACAACAAATCCGTTGAGTGAAAATACGGCGTATTATATTCACATTACTCCTGGATTTATTGAAGATTTAAGCGGGAATGCGTATTCGGGAATCTCTGATAATGTTACCTGGAATTTCACCGTGGGAGATTTCACTGGGCCGACCATTGCGAGTTTGAATCCTGCAGACAATAGTACTGCCGTGCCGCTGACTTTGGATCCGGCAATTACCTTTAACGAATCCATTATCTTGGGCTCGGGAAGTTTCTTTTTGGTAAATGAGCTTGCCGGAACTTCAGAAGAGTTTAGCAGTGCATTGGGAAATACGGTAGTAAATGCAAACACCGTAACTCTTAATCCGGCTCTTAACCTTCAAATGGCTGGACAATACCATGTTTTAATTGACAGCGATGCGGTTGAAGATCTGGCTGGAAATGCATTCGCAGGAATTTCGGATACGACTGCCTGGTCATTTATAGCAGAGCTTGAAACCGGGTTGCAAGAATTGTCCATTGACAACTATTCATGGAATGGGAAAGAATTGGTGATTAAATCTGCTTATTCTGAAGGTGAAATAGTGGATGCTGGTGGAAGGTTAATTCGCCGCATAAATTCAAAGAAAACAAACCTGGATTATCTTCCTACGGGAATCTACACGGTTCGAATTCAACAAAATAATTCACCTTCTTTCTTCCGGATATATGTGGATTAAGACGCGACTTTTTATTTGTTCCATATTCTTTATCGGACTCTCTGTTCATTCACAGGATGTTTTTGAGTCTGCACGAACCGGAAACATCAAGCAGCTTAAAAAGCTCATAGCCCTGGATAAAGACACGATTCAGAAAGTGAATCAAATGGGTTTTGATCCTTTGATGATAGCTTGTTATCGCGGACAGACCAAATGTGCGGCTTTTTTGATTGAACATGGGGCGGATGTCAATCGGCCATCAGCTGAGGGAAGTGCGTTGCAAGCAGCTAGTTACCAGAGCAATACTGATCTTGCTGAATTGTTGATCTCCAAAGGAGCGCAGTTGAATGTCCAGGGACCCGATGGAAATACGGCATTAATGTATGCGGTGTTGAACCAAAATCAGAGTTTGGTTAAAGCACTTAAAAAAGCTGGTGCAGATTTGGCACTCACAAATAATGATAGGCAAACGGCGTATTCACTGGCTATGAGTTTGAGCAATTCCGAAATTCAAAAACTGGTTCAATTACCGAAGTAGCAGGTCTTGAAACTCACTATCAATAGGTGGCTTAACATAAATTAACAGCATTTGTAATCCCCAAAGAACATTCTTTCACATATTTGCGACCTTAGGCTTAAACTATGATGGACATTCCTAATTTATCTCCTTCGGAGCAGCTGCAGGTAATTGCAGGTGAAATCAAAACAGAAGGATTAAAATATGATTTATTGCGTCGTGAGATTGGAAAAGTGATCGTTGGACAGGAGAACATGGTTCGAAGTCTATTGATCGCCCTGCTCGCAGACGGACACGTTCTTTTGGAAGGTGTTCCCGGATTGGCAAAAACTCTGGCAATTCGCACACTTTCAAGTGCTGTTTCCGGGCAGTTTTCACGGATTCAGTTCACTCCTGATTTACTTCCTGCAGATGTTACAGGAACTTTGATCTATCAGCAGAAATCAGAACAGTTCGCGGTCAAAAAAGGTCCGATCTTCGCCAATTTCGTGTTGGCTGATGAGATTAATCGTGCACCGGCAAAAGTCCAGGCAGCTTTATTGGAAGCCATGCAGGAACGCCAGGTGACAATAGGTGAGTCGACCTATGAATTGCCCAAACCTTTTTTAGTACTGGCAACCCAAAACCCGATTGAACAGGAAGGAACTTATCCTTTGCCGGAAGCGCAGGTGGATCGTTTCATGCTCAAAGTGTTCATGGGTTACCCATCCAAGCAGGAAGAACAGTTGATTTTGCGTTCCAATGTAAGACCCGAGGGATTGGAAAAAACTTCGCATGTCATGCATCCGGATGACTTGATCAAAGGAAAACACCTGGCGCGTTCCATTTATCTGGACGAGAAGGTGGAGCGTTATATCGTTGATATAGTTGATGCGACGCGGAATCCTGCTACTGCCGGAATTTCTGAAATTTCAAAATACCTGTCTTACGGAGCATCTCCGAGGGCATCCATTAATTTGGCTTTGGCTGCGAAAGCAAATGCATTCCTGGAACAACGTGGTTTCGTGATTCCGGATGATGTGAGAACGGTTGCTATGGACGTACTTCGTCACCGTGTTGGCCTGAACTATGAAGCGGAAGCTGATGGAGTGAAGCCGGAACAGATTATTGAACGTTTATTACAGCGTGTAGAAGTTCCATAATCAATCATGGATAAGGAAGCCTTACTGAAGCGCATTCGTACCATTGAGCTTCAAACTCGCGGTATGACCGAACAGGTATTCGCAGGACAATATCAGTCTGCGTTTAAAGGCAGAGGTATGTCTTTCAGTGAAGTCAGATCCTACCAGGTTGGAGACGATGTAAGAACAATTGATTGGAATGTCACTGCCCGTTTCAGGGAACCATTCGTGAAGATTTTCGAAGAAGAAAGGGAACTGACGGTTCTTCTAATAATAGATGTTTCCGGCTCCATGTATTTTGGACAAGGCAAAGATTCGAAAATCTCGCTGGCAGTTGAATTGGCAGCAACCCTGGCATTCTCCGCGGCGAAGAAAAATGATAAAGTAGGAGCTCTTTTTATTTCTGATGAAGTGGAATATTATGTGCCGCCAAAAAAAGGATTCGGACATGTTCATTTCCTATTAAGAAAACTGATTAACCTTCAACCGAAATCGGGAGGAACAAGTTTGGATACCGGATTGAAATACGCCCGGAACATTTTCAAACAACGGAGTATCTGTTTTGTCATCAGTGATTTTTCCCAATCGGAATTAAGTAAGGAAGGTTTTGCAAATACTGCAAGAAAGCACGATTTGGTGGCTCTTGGCGTACGCGACCCCGGAGAAACGAATCTTCCCAACGTGGGATTTGTCCGTTGGGTGAATGCAGAAACCAATACGACCAATTGGATTGACAGTTCATCTGCTCAAGTAAGAAGAGATTACGAAAAGAAGAATAACCTTCGAAAGGAAAAGACAGAAGCCTTTTTCCAGCAATTGGGAATTGATGCTGCCTTTTTCGAAGTGGGAGATCACGTATATTTACCATTGCTTCAATTATTCAAACGAAGAAAATGAGAGTGGTTTTGTTCATATTGTCATGTTGGTGTTTTGGAGCAGGGTTTGCGCAAACAAAGCGCGTTTATTGGGCGGAAGATTCTGTCCGGATCGGTGACAAGGCTGAATTAACAATCCTGGTTAAGAACAAACCGAAGAAATTTGATTACAATCCCATTTCAGATCTGTTTATTTGCGACGTCAACCACAAAGGTGAAACGCTTTGGAAACCTGGTGGAGAATTGGAGATAGAATCATTTCGGGATTCGACCTATACACAAAAAGGAATCAAATACTGGAAAGGAGTTTACACCTTAATTGCTTGGGATTCGGCGAAATACCGTTTGCCGGAATTGTGGCTCACTTGGAAGGATTCCACTTTTTCATTCCGTGCGCCGAATCTTTATGTTGGATTCGTTAAGAAAAAGGTGAAGGAGGGAATAGATGAAATTCCGATCGAACCGGAAGAGAATTCCCTTCGACTACTTAAAAAATATTGGTGGGTCTTGCTTCTTGTAGCTGCAGGGGTAACCATTGGAATTCTTTGGAACAAGCGAAGAAAGATCCGAAAATCGGAGGAATTGAGTTTGAGGGAACGCACCTTGCTTGCAATTAAACAATTGAGGAAGAAGGAAGATTGGCTTCATGGCAAGACAAAATCTCATTATGTGGGATTCTCTGCGGTATTGAAAATGTATTTAAGTTCAAGGTATGAATTAAACCTGATGGAACGAACTACGCAGGAAACGATCACCTTGTTGAAACTGAAAGGACTCGATTTTAACATGGTCCGAAGAATCGAAGTGCTTTTAAGAGAAGCGGATATGGTGAAGTTCGCCAAGACGGAATTGGATAAACTACACATTCAATCCAGCTTGCTTCGCCTGGAAGAAATAGTAACCGAATTGAGTCCACTGGAAATCCCCGAATGAGTCGCTATTTGAACATCTGCTTTTGGGAATATGATTTCTATAATCCGAACATGCTTTGGCTGTTATTGGTCATTCCGGTATTGCTGTTTTTCTGGGAATATTTGCAGAAAAGTCATGTTGGTCAATTGAAATATGCGAGTTCGGAGGAAGAACAGTTAACCCATTCAATCGGTTGGGTACGTTATATTCGTTGGGGAATAAATACCTTTTATGCACTTTCCATGGCTTGTTTGGTTCTGACTTTGGCGGAACCCTACAACACATCTATCGATCCTCCGAAAATAGATTACAAGAACGGAATCGATATCATTTTGGCTATTGATGCTTCAGGATCCATGTTGGCCCAGGATTTTGACCCGAATCGTTTGGAAGTGGCAAAACGTGTGGCCAAAAAGTTTGTGGATTCCAGGAAAGGAGATCGCGTTGGTTTGGTGGTTTATGAGGGCGAAGCGTATACTGCATGTCCGGCAACATTGGATTACAAATTATTGAAAGAACAAATTTCGGCAATTGAACCCGGGTTTTTGGAGCCGGGAACAGCAATTGGAAGTGGTTTGGGAGTTGCCGTAACCAGGTTGAGAAGCGATAGTTTACCTTCAAAAGTCATCATTCTTCTAACGGACGGAAGCAGCAATACAGGTCCGGACCCAATGGAAGTGGCTGAACTGGCCAAGCAGAAAAAATGCAAAGTCTATACGATTGGTGTTGGAGCGAATGGAATGGCACCAACACCGGTTTCAACGCCATTTGGAGTCGTTTATCAGAACGTTGCGGTAGAAATCGATGAAGTGATCCTCAAGGATATTGCGAAGTTGACCAATGGAAAATATTTCCGTGCACAGGATGAAAAATCCTTGGAAAAGATTTATGCTGAAATTGATAAATTGGAGAAACGGAAAATGGAAGATCAGCATCTGGCTGTGGAACCTCCTCTGACCTTGTTCCCGTTTTTCATCTGGAGCATGATTTTTTCCGGAACAGCTTGGGGAGTTCAACGCTTGAAATTCAAACTGGATGATTAAGGGAAAACATACATATAATCGTTTGATGAAGCTTTTGCTGATTTCGGAGGGAATCTGGTGGGGCTTGGTGTTGATCGGATATGTATCCGCTCCCTTGAACCGTTTTGGAGTGAAGCTTCTTCACCCTGAAATGCTGGGATTCTGGGCTGTCATTCCGTTCCTGGCAATCGTATCCTGGATCCAATGGAGTTGGAAGGCAAGGATCTATGAGGAATATTCAGGTTATGGTCCTACCCGTATGTTATGGGTGAAGTTCGAACCAATGAAGGCATTTTTGCACTATTTTTTATTGCGAAGCACTTATTTTTTCGTGGTTCTTGCCATGGCACAACCGGTAGCGGGTTCTAAAAAGGTCAACGGTTCCAAACGTGTGCTGGACCTGGTCATTTGCCTGGATATTTCAAACTCCATGAATACCAAAGATATGGGTGGGGCGGAAGTGAGTCGGTTGACTGCAGGAAAACAAGCAATCAGTGAGTTGTTGAATCAGTTGAAAGGGGAACGGATTGCCGTTGTGGTTTTTGCCAACGATGCTTACACACAACTTCCGCTAACAATGGATTATGGCGCCGCAAAATTGTTTGTTCCGGATATTGAAACTTCGATGATTTCGGATCAGGGAACAAATATCGGCAGAGCATTGGAAGTGGCACAAGAGCAGTTCAAGGACACGGAATCCGGGAAAGCGATTCTAGTCATTACGGATGGTGAAGATCACGAAGCACTTTGGAAAAAGCAATTGGGTGAATTGAAAAAGAAACATGTAGAGCTTGCTTATTTGGGATTAGGTTCAACAAAAGGAGGTTTGATCCCGAATAATCCATATGATATTTCTGATGGGTACAAACGCGAAAACGGACAAGCAGTCGTGTCAAAAATAGATAAGAAAGGACTGACCAGAATGGCAAGTGAATCGGGTAGTATTTTGGTCACTTCGGATAGTCCGTTTCCGAACATTTATGATATCGCGACAAACTACAAGAACACGAAGAACAAGCAGGTTATGAAAGTGGAATTTAATGTGGATAAAAACTACTTTTATATTCCAGCAATATGGGCACTATTGTGTATGATTTGCTACTTCTTTTTACCCATCATCATTAATCCCAATAAAGCATGAAAACGGCAATCCTTACTATTTTGTGTATTTTGGCTTTCAACTCTTTTGGGCAAGAATGGAAGGAGCCACTCAACGAAGCCAGGAGATTGTACAAAAAAGGAAACTATAAAGAAGCGTTAAAGTATTATAAAAGAGCCGAAAGATTAGCGCCAAATGATGTAGATTTGTCTCAAGAGATTGGTCAGACTGCATACCGTGCAAATGATTTTGAGACGGCAGCAGAAAATTTTGAACGTCAGGCAAACAATGCTCCTACAAAAGAAAAAGAGATCCGCGCCAGAACAAGTTTGGGAGAATCCCGTATGAAGCAGCAGGATTTCCAGGGAGCGATTGATGCATACAAGGATGTTTTAAGATTGGATCAGGATAATGAAAAAGCAAGACAACGGTTAGTTGAGGCGAAAAGATTATTAGAACAACAGAAAAGACAAGAACAAAACAAACAGGATAAAGAGAACGAGGAACAGAATAAAGACAACCAAAGTCAACCGAATAATAATCAGAAAGATCAGAAAGATTCAAAGGATAAACAAAACCAACAAGATCAAAAATCGCAACAACAGAAAAGCGAACAAAAAAAATTACAAGACAAGGAAACCGAGCGTAAACTCGATGAGTTTAGCAAACAGGAACAGAATACAAAGAAAAGATTGGATGGTTCAAAAGGTACTACAGGTGGTAAAAGAGCACGAAAAGATTGGTAATCAATGGCAATTGCTGTTGGTTTTGTTCACATTAGTGAGCCAGATATCCGTTGCTCAAAAACCGGTAGTTGCTTTAACATCCGATAAGAAAGAAATTGGAGCCGATGAACACCTGAACTTCACCATTACTGCGAACGTGGAAGGTTCGATGAAGATTGATTTCCCTGTCGAGTTTGAAGTGGATTTTGGTGTGATGCATGGAATGGAACAAAAAATGGATCCGAGCGGTAAGATCAAAACTTATTACTACATGCAGCAATCAGGAACCTTCAAAAAAGAGGGAACCTATTCATTCTATGCCTATACAACCTACAGGAATAAAGTTTACCGATCGAATAAGATAACCATCAAGGTCAACGAGGCTACCGAAGAAGATAACAAGGTGAACTCGAATGACCCCGTTTTTGGATTCATTCAATGTAAAAAGACCAATGTGTATGAAGGAGAGCCTATTTTGCTCAAAGCGAAGGTCTTCTCATACATCAATATCGAATACCTGGAAGGATACTCCGACTTTAAAGCGGATCTCTCAATGGAAGAACATATGTTTCCAAATGGGCGTGTGGAAGTAGAAGAAACACGCGTCAACGGAAAAGATGCATTGGCTTTCGAATATGGAAAACAATTATTGATTCCTGTAGGAACAGGCAAGTGTCATATCAAACCGTTTGAAATGGCGTTGCGTTGTCACGGATCCTTATTTTCAAAAACAATGCGACTGCGTTCTTCCGGTCTGTGCATCAATATTAAACCTCTACCTGGGAATGCTCCGAAAGATTTTATCGGTGCTGTCGGTGAGTACAGGTTCTCTCAAAAAAGTCCGACCAAAGAGGTCAAAGAAGGGGAAGTTTTCACCCTTGAGTTGGTGGTTTCCGGAGTAGGAAATATTCATAATTCCAACACACCGAAACTAAAACTACCTAAAGGTTGTTCCATCTATGGAGATCCGGAACGGATTGAAAATATTGAGTTTACCGAATTGGGTGCTGAGGGGATGATCACTTATCGTTTCAATATTCAGGTATTGGATGATCATGATTTGGAATTCAGTGCACCGTCAATCAGTTATTTTGACCCTGAAAAGGAAAAATACCTGACGATTAAGGGAAATGCATTCAAAGTGAACGTCACACCGGATAAAAGTTTTAATCCGATAGTTCTATCCAGCCCTGCTTCAGGAACGCACACGGATATGGTCGATTTGAAAACCCAGAAGTCATCCACCACAGAAACGAAAACGGAATCTTCCTCCAAATCCAAATTGTGGGTTGGGATTGTTGCCCCGACAAGTCTGTTAGGAATTTTATTTGTGGTTTTGGCTGCCAGACTACGCAAGAAGAATGAATCAGGAGAGAGTGAAATTTCAATGGAAGATAGTCTGCCTAAAGGCCCGGTTTTCCTGAACGAAACGAAAGAGCCTGTTAAAGCGGAAGTGATTGATTATTGGGTAGATGCTGAAAGACACGTGGAAGATCCGAGCGTATTCGCAATTCTTTTACCTAAAGCAATCATTCAACGTATTGAACGGTGTGAGAAATGTAATTTCCAGTCGCGTGAGAAAGCTTTTGACCGGTTGTTGGATACGAATCCGGAGATTGCTAAAGGATTGAGGGAAATCATTGAAATGTGCGATCAATACCGTTATGGATTTGGAGCTGAGCACTTAGAGACGAAAGAGATCCTGGCAAATGCCGAAAACTTGTTGAGTCAATTACCTTCTTAAGGTTTTTTTTGTCAGAAAAATTACTTCAAAGGGATTCACTTTTGATTTTTTTACTACTTTTATCCCACAAAACACAAATTAATACATCATGAGCGTTTTTGGTATCGTATTGTTTCTTTTGATTGGAGGTATGGCATTTTGGATGTTGTTATTCCTAATGGGCTTTGTTCTTCCTTTTTGGATCAGCTTGGGAATCAACCAACAAATGCGTCCGAAACGTGTGTTTGAAAAAGAAGAAGATTCCGAAGCTAAGTAATTAGCACCATAATAATTGATTGAAGACCCCCGACGTTTATCGTCGGGTTTTTTTATGCCTTGAAAATCCGAATTCGCATTTGCTTCGTGATAGCACAAGATCAATTGATAAACACAAAATGGTCTTTTCGAAGGAAGAAATTATTCGGACTTGGAGGATTTTTTAGCAAGATGAGTGATTCTAAGTAAGAAAATTAGTCTTAAGATATTGATTGTTGAAAAACTTTGCTATCTTTGCCCTCCAAATTAAATTTTAAAACATCTGTTATGTACGCAATAGTAGAAATAGCAGGGCAGCAATTTAAAGTGCAAAAAGACCAAAAAATCTTTGTACACCGTTTAGACGCTGAGGCAGGATCAAAAGTAGAATTTGATCGTGTTTTATTGGTAGACAATGGTGGAAAAGTGAATATTGGCGCCCCAGCTATCGCAGGAGCAAAAGTTACTGCTCAAGTGAATGATCACGTTAAAGGTGATACAGTTATCATTTTCCGTAAGAAACGAAGAAAAGGATATGTGAAAAGAAACGGTCACCGTCAATCTTTTACACAAATTACAATTACAGATATTAAAGGGTAATTCTCTGTCATTAGACGGATAAAAAATTAGAAAAGATGGCACACAAAAAAGGAGTCGGTAGTTCCAAAAACGGTCGCGAATCACATAGCAAGCGTCTAGGAGTGAAAATTTTTGGTGGACAAGCTGCAATCGCTGGGAACATTATCGTTCGTCAACGCGGAACTGCACACCACCCGGGAGAAAATGTTGGGATTGGAAAAGACCACACATTATACGCATTAACTGACGGAACAGTTGAATTCCGCAAAAAAAGAGATGCTCGTTCGTTTGTATCGGTAGTTCCATTTGAAACTACGGAAGCTTAATCGAATAATAGTACATATTTTGATAAAGGCGGGTTCCGAAGTTTTTCGGAATTCGCCTTTTTTTATGTTTTAATTTACCAATTTTAAACCCGGTTCGCCTTGGCGGATCAACACTCAAATTCAATTCATATGTTAGAAATGACCAAAATCCGCGCTGAACGTGATGAGATCATCACAGCACTGAAAAAGCGCAACATTGATGTAACAGAGACTATTGACACAATCATTGCTAAAGACCAGCAATGGCGTTCAGCAAAAACGTCGATGGAATCTATTGCGTCCGAATTGAATAAGATTGCAAAAGAAATTGGTGAATTCTTCAAAAGTGGTAAAGCTGCCGAGGCAGAAGCTGCCAAAGCAAAAACCGCAGACCTGAAGCAAGAGGAGCAACAATTGAAAACGGAAGTTGACACACTCGAAAATGAAATTACACAGTTGCTTTACCAGATTCCGAATGTCCCTAACAGCCTGGTTGTTGCCGGAAAGAATGAAGAAGATAACGAAACAATCGAAGTGGTGGGTGAACCTGCCGTATTGCACAATAAAGCAATGCCTCACTGGGAACTGACTAAGAAATTTGATTTGATCGATTTCGAGTTAGGAGTGAAAATAACTGGTGCGGGTTTCCCGGTTTACAGAGGAAAAGGAGCAAAGTTGCAACGCGCATTGATTCAATTCTTCCTGGATGAAGCTGAGAAAGCGGGTTACGAAGAATTGATTGTTCCTCACGTAGTGAATGAAGCAAGTGCTTACGGTACAGGACAACTTCCGGATAAGGAAGGTCAGATGTATTACATGCCTGTGGATGATTTATATATGATTCCAACGTCAGAGGTTCCATTGACGAACGTTTACCGCGATGTGGTTTTACCGGACGAGAATTTCTCTATCAAAATGACCAGTTACACCCCTTGTTTCCGTCGTGAAGCGGGAAGTTATGGTGCGCATGTTCGCGGTTTGAATCGCTTGCACCAGTTTGATAAGGTGGAAATTGTTCGTATCGAACATCCCAAAAACACGGACCGTGCGTTGACAGAAATGGTGAACCATGTAAAAGGACTATTGGAAAAGTTGGGATTACACTACCGTATTTTGCGTTTGTGTGGCGGAGATACCGGTTTCGCATCTGCCATGACATATGACTTTGAAGTCTTTTCTGCGGCCCAGGAAAAATGGTTGGAAGTGAGTTCTTGCTCCCGTTTCGATACATTCCAGGCAAATCGCTTGAAATTGCGCTTCAAGGGAAGTGACAAGAAAAATTACCTGGCACATACCCTGAACGGTTCAGCTTTGGCTTTACCCCGAATCATGGCTTCCATCATGGAAAATTATCAGACTTTGGACGGGATTGAAATTCCCGAGGTGTTGCATAAATACACCGGGTTTACACGAATCGATTAATCCCCCGATCAAATAGAATTAAATCCCTTCGGTCTACCGGGGGATTTTTTTGTTCCGAACTTTTTATAAGCGCAAAGACTGCTTAGATCGCAAAGGATGAAGTGAATAAAAACTTTGCGATCCTTCATTCTTGCGATAAAAAACACCTGTTCTCCAAAACGATCTTTTATGTAATTTTAGTCCATATGTTCAGAATGGCTTTTCTTTTAATGGTTCTTGTCATCTTTTCCTCTTGTGAAAGCAAACTGGGTAAGTTTGAAGAGGATGTGCTTTTTACCAAAGCGACCAATGATTCTGTCCAGGCTCTGATCCAGAAACTGGATACGAATCAAGTATTGAAATTGCGTGGGAAATCGAAAATAATGCTCTTGAATTTCAACATTGAATTGGGAAATGATACCTTGGATATTGAAACCGCCAGGGAAATAGACGGATTTATCCAGGCATATCGCGCAACGGATTATTTCACAACCGAAATCAGGCAATTAAGAAAAGCACAGACCGAACAACACGAAAGACTTGTAAAATTACAATCGGATATCGAAAATGATGCCGGAGATAGGTCAACATACTTTGATCATGTTCAGCTGGAGCGAAAAGAAGTCGGGCAAATTCGTGCGCATAGTTTGAGATTAGAGAAACAATTTATGGATTTTAAACAATCTTACGAGCAATTTAAACCTACATTTGAGCGTTTTAAAGTCGTATACTAAATAAATCATGAAACACGCATTAATCTTTTGTTGCATCCTTTTCTCTTTTGCTCTATCAGCTCAAACGAGCACAGATCAGCAATTAGCGAATTTGTACTACAACAATGGCGAGTTTGCAAAGGCACTTCCGTATTTCGAGAAAATTCTCACCAAGGAAAGCACCAAGTTCGACCAATTGCGCTATGTTGATTGCCTGGAAAAAACGAACCAGGTAAAGGATGCAGAGAAATTCCTGAAGAAATTGGTTTCATCCAATCCTACCGATTTCGACTATACCATTGCATTGGGTGATTTATACGAACGCACAGAACGCACTTCCCAAACAGAAAAACTCTATAGCGAACGAATCAAGAAAGTTGCCTCGAATGGATATGAGGTGATTGAATTATATAATTCATTCATCAAGAAAGGGAAAGTCGATTGGGGATTGAAAACATTGGAATCCGGAAGAAAGGAACTGAAGAAGAATTATCCGCTGCAAATCCAATTTGCCGAAGTGTATTCCCTGTTAGGAAGAACAGACGAGATGATCGACGAGTATTTCGATATTTTGGATCAGTATCCGAATTATACCAGCAATATTCAGAATGCATTGACCAAACAAATTGATTTTTCAGAGGATAAAACCGGAGTGTACCAAAAGCTGAAAGATAAATTATTGGTTCGGATCCAAAAGAAACCGAATGATTTTGTGTATTCGGAAATGCTTATCTGGCTCTTTATCCAAAAAAAGGAATTCAAGTCTGCCTTAACCCAAACCCAGGCCCTGGACCGACGAGAGAAAGGAACGGGAAACCGGGTAATGGATCTGGCTGAAACCTGTGTTGAAAACAGCGATTATGCAACAGCACGGTTAGCATATAATTACGTAATCGATCAAGGTACCCAGAATCCAAATTATTATGCTGCCTACAGTTCGTTGTTGAATATCCGTTACCGCGAAATTACTGTCGAGAAAAAATACCAACCTCAGGATATCATTGATGCGGAGAAAGAATACCGGCAAGGATTGAAGTTATTGGGTTGGGGAAGAAACGCTGTTTATACGGCAAAAGAATTGGCAGAGATTAAAGCGTATTATGGAAATGATGCCAAAGGTGCTGCAGACTTGTTGGATAGTTGCCTGGCGGTAAACGGATTATCGGATTTCGAAAAAGCGCAGATCAAAATGGCTTTGGCAGATGTATTGATTCTCCAGGACGATATCTGGCAAGCTTCCTTGTATTACATGCAAATTGATAAGGATTTCAAGTTCGAAGCCATCGGTTCGGAAGCGAAATTCAAGAATGCACGTATTTTCTATTACGATGGTGATTTCAAATTTGCCCAGTCGCAATTGGATATCTTAAAAGAATCCACCAGCAAGTTGATTGCAAATGATGCCATGAAATTGTCTGTGTTGATTACGGATAATTTAGGCTTGGACAGTAATTACACGGCAATGTATCAATTTGCCCAGGCAGACTTATTACTGGAACAGCACCAATTCGATAAAGCCTTTAAACTCTACGATTCCATCAATGCTGCATTCCCGGCTCACGGGTTGGCGGATGAAATCCTGTTTCGGAAAGCACAAGCCATGCAATATCAGGGTAAATGGCAAGATGCTTTGGATTATCTGAATAAGATTATCACTTATCACATGGATGATATCCTGGCTGATGATGCTATTTTCACCATCGCTGAAATTTACGAGTTGAATCTTCACGATAAAGAAAAAGCGACGGAATACTACAAGAAGATTCTCTTCGAATGCAAAGGAAGTTTATTGACAGTCGAAGCCAGAAAACGCTACCGTGCACTGCGAGGTGATGTCTCCGATTCGGAGGATTTGTGATTTTTTGTCTATGGCCTGAATCCAAGTACGGAAAATCGCAACTGGATTCCAGAATCGTTTTCTGAAGTTTGTAAAAACAAATTCAAATGAAATCGAAACTTGTCACCTTCTTGTCCCTATTGGTACTAATCTCACTTAATATGCGGTGTCTCGCTTACGGACCGGTTGATTCTTTTCCTGGAAAAATTCAATCTGAATGGGTATTGGATGACAGCACGGCTTCCGTTTCAAAGAAGGATTTGAAAATACCAGGTAAATTCGATACTTTTTTAGTCGGAGCCCGTGTTAATTACATGCAGGGTAAATACGGATTCTTAGGTTGCTCCGGAACTTTCATGTGGCATGAAGTGGGATATGTATTGGAATCACATCTTGGATTTTCCGCAGGGATGGATTTTCGTTTGACAAAATCCATGGTATATGCTCCTAAAATTGCATTTGAATACCGTTATTTGATTGGAGTTGCCCGCGTCGGTTATGCTTATTATTCCGACTTCAAATCGGATTTTGATCACAGGATTTCTGCAGAAATCGGCCTTTCTTTGTTGAGTTTTATTGATATTACTTACCTCCACTCTTTTGGTTCGGCAAGAAATCCGTTTCATTTGGGAAATGATTACGTGAACATTACTGCCACGATTCCTTTAAATCTGTAATCCTTCATGAAAGTATTCTTCCTGACCCTGATTAGTATCAATCTAAGTCTATCCTTTATATTTGCACAGGAAAAAGAATCTTTCCCGTCGAATATAGACACCGGCCAGGTGAAAACGGATTCATTGATCACCGATTTCCTGCAAACCCAAATGCTCCCAGATTTAAAAAGACAACATCCTGTGAAGCGGTTCTTCAATGACTTTGATGAATTCTGGGTAGGCGCACGGATCAATTATTATCAGGGAGAATATGGGTTTATTGGTTTGGCGCTTCCGTTAACCTGGAATGCGATGTATGGTTGGCCAATCCTTCACGTCGGAGTTACGCCCGGTATGGATATCAATATTTCCGGCTCTACACCAATCTATGTTCCCAAAATCTCAATCGAATGGCAATACCTCATTGGAATATTCAGGGCTGGTTACCAGTATTTTACCGATTTTGATTCACGCCATGAGAATCGGCTGTTCTTAGAGGCCGGACTTACCTTTTTTAGCTATTTCGACATTACCTATCTCCACTCATTCGGATTCGATGGAAATCCGCTCAACCAAGGAAATAGTTATTTTAATCTAACCCTCACACTCCCAATTTATAAAGTCAAATAAAGATTTTCCTGAAATAGTATAGATGAACAAATTAGTTCAACAAGCCTTTATCATCGCTCTATAATTCCTTTTCTTCGACCAATGATTTCACTAGGTTTCACGAGTATTTACACTCTAATTTAGATTAAATCTAAATAGGATTTTGCGCCATTTGTTCTTGTTAAAAAGTATTAAATTCGCGTGTCTTAAAAATTAGCGTTTATGTCTTCTGCAGAAGATTACTTACCGATATTGCTCCAGGCAGGTGTTGCCTTGGGTTTTGTTATACTGGTTTTAGTAGTGGCTCCCATGTTGGGTCCAAGACTGAAAGGTAAAAAGAAAGATGCCAACTGGGAATGTGGTATTGAAGAAGTTGGGAACGCTCGTTTTCCAATCTCCATCCGTTATTTATTAACTGCAATTTTATTCGTGTTGTTCGATGTGGAAGTAATCTTCTTCTACCCGTACGCTGTGAACTTCAAAGTTCTTGAGGCTGACGGATTGATCGCAGTAATTGTTTTCGTGGCATTCTTCCTTACAGGATTTTTCTACGTACTTAAAAAAGGTGCTTTAGAATGGGAAAAGTAGAAATTATCAATGGTGTAGAAACCATTAATGGAGAAGGCTTCCAATTGACATTGCTTGACAAGGTAATTGGAGCTGCTCGTGCTAATTCCGTTTGGCCTTTGCCATTCGCTACCTCTTGTTGTGGTATCGAATACATGGGGACAATGGGAAGTAACTATGACGTTGCGCGTTTCGGAATGGAGCGTATGTCCTTTTCTCCGCGCCAGGCAGATCTATTGATCGTTGCCGGTACAATCTCCAAAAAATTAGCTCCGATCTTGAAACAAGTGTATGAACAGATGGCTGAACCGAAATGGGTTTTGTCTGTTGGTGCTTGTGCTTGTTCAGGTGGAATTTTTGATACCTATTCTGTTTTGCAAGGTATTGACCGTGTAATCCCTGTGGATGTTTACGTTCCGGGGTGTCCGCCAAGACCGGAGCAGATTATCGAAGGGTGTATGAATATTCACCGCCTGGTGAAAAGTGAATCATTGCGTCGTCGTTATTCGGACGAATACAAACACTTGTTGAAGAAATACGATTTGAACGATGAGTAATTTGACAAACGAAGCCGTATTGGCTCGCATCCAGGAAAAGTTTGGCGAAGCTGTTCGCAATTCGGAAGAACCTTATGGAATGCTGACAATCGAAATTCAGGCAGATAAAACACATGATCTGATTGCTTGGTTGAAAAATGATGAAGTGTTGAAAGTATCTTTTTTGACTTTAATCGGAGCAACACATTTTCCAAATGATAAAGGTCGTGAGATCTGTGTGAACTATCACTTACATTCATTGGTGAACAATGTGCGTATGCGTGTTCGTGCGTTTCTTCCTATTGAAACTCCAAACATTCAATCCATTACGGATGTTTACATTGGTGCCGATTGGCAAGAGCGTGAAACATATGATTTCTTCGGAGTGATTTTCGAAGGACATCCGAACCTAATACGAATCCTGAACGAAGATTCAATGGATTATTTCCCGATGAGAAAAGAGTACCATTTGGAAGATGCAACCAGAGAAGATAAAGATGATCGCTACTTCGGTAGATAAATGCGAAAGATATGAGCGATACTCCTAATACAAATAAAAGCTTGTTTGCCGATGAAACCATCGACGGACAAATTGCAACATTAAACCTCGGGCCAACTCACCCTGCAACACACGGGATTTTCCAAAACGTGCTAACAGTGGATGGGGAGAAAATCTTAGGTTCCGTTCAAACAGTTGGTTACATTCACCGCGCTTTTGAAAAGTTGGCTGAAAGAAGACCGTACAATCAGATTACTCCGATCACAGACCGATTGAACTATTGTTCTTCCCCAATCAACAACATGGGATGGGAAATGACCATGGAGAAACTGATCGGAGTGAAAGTGCCGAAGAGGGTGGATTACATGCGTGTGATCATCATGGAATTGGCACGTGTTGCAGACCACTTGGTTTGTAATTCCGTAATTGGTGTGGATACGGGGGCATTGACGGGTTTTACCTACATGTTCCAACAACGTGAGTTGATCTATGAATTGTATGAAGAAGTGTGTGGTGCACGTTTGACTACAAACATTGGTCGTATCGGAGGTTTCGAGCGCGATTTCTCTCCGACTTTCCACGTAAAACTGAAAAAATTCCTCAAAGAATTCAATAAACACTTCCAGGAGTTCGACGATTTGTTATTGCGTAACCGCATTTTCATGGATCGTACAATTGGTGCGGGGCCTATTTCCGGTGAAAGAGCATTGGATTATGGGTTCACTGGTCCGAACTTGCGTGCAGCAGGTGTGGATTACGACGTTCGTGTAATGACTCCTTATTCTTCTTACGAAGATTTCGATTTCACTATTCCGGTAGGAACACAGGGTGATACTTATGATCGGTTCTGTGTGCGCCAGGAAGAGATTCGTCAGAGTATGAAGATCATCGAACAGGCATACAACAATATGCCGGAAGGAAGTTACTTCTCTCCGGATGTTCCTGAATTCTATTTGCCTACAAAAGCAGATGTTTACACGAAAATGGAAGCACTGATCTACCACTTCAAAATCGTAATGGGCGAAACACCGGTTCCGGTTGGGGAAGTATATCACTCAGTGGAAGGAGGAAACGGCGAGTTAGGATTCCATTTGATTTCAGATGGCGGAAGAACACCATACAGACTTCAATTCAGAAGACCTTGTTTTATTTATTATCAAGCATATCCGGAAATGATTATCGGTCAAACCATCTCAGATGCCGTATTGACATTAAGTAGTTTGAACGTGATTGCTGGAGAATTGGACGCATAAGATGAGTATATCAGTTACACATAATAGTACAGATCAGGCTGAACCACAATTCAGCGCTGAGAAATTGGTTGAAGTACAACGCTTCATCAACATGTATCCGGAAGGAAAACAGAAAAGTGCATTGATGCGGATTCTTCACCTGGCAGAAGAGGAATTCGGAGGTTGGTTAAGTGTACCGACAATGAACTACGTCGCTGGTTTGCTGAATATCCAACCGATCGAAGTTTACGAGGTTGCAACTTTCTATACCATGTTCAATATTGAGAAACCCGGGAAAGTTGTTTTGGAAGTTTGCAGAACAGGACCATGTATGTTGGTCGGTTCGGATCAGATCATCGAGCACATTGAAAACAGATTGGATATCAAAGTTGGTCAGACTTCAGCAGATGGCATGTTTACATTGAAAACTGCAGAATGTTTGGGAGCTTGTGGTTATGGACCGATGTTACAATGTGGGAAACATTACCACGAACATTTGACTCCTGCGAAAGTGGATGAGTTATTGGATACCTTGCGTAAAGAACATTCAGAGAAATAGGAATGGGAAGAAAATTATTATTGGAACATATAGATGTTCCTGGAATCGAAACATTTGAAGTCTACCGCAAAAACGGTGGTTACCGTTCCATAGAGAAGGCTTTGAAAACGATGTCTCCACAAAATGTGGTAGAAGAAGTTCAGGCATCCGGATTGAGAGGTCGTGGAGGAGCTGGATTCCCTACCGGGATGAAGTGGTCTTTCCTTGCGAAACCGGAAGGAGTTCCGCGTTACTTATTGTGTAATGCAGATGAATCCGAACCGGGAACTTTCAAGGACCGTTACCTGATGGAGAAGATCCCACATCTTTTAGTGGAAGGAATGATTGTTTCTTCGTATGCTTTGGGATGTAACCAATCTTACATTTATATCCGCGGAGAATATATGTGGGTTTTGGAAATTGTGGAAAAAGCAATTGCCGAAGCTTATGCAAACGGATTCCTTGGAAAAAATATTCTTGGTTCAGGTTACGACTTGGATCTGGCGATTGCACCGGGAGGTGGAGCTTACATTTGTGGTGAAGAAACTGCATTGATCGAATCGTTGGAAGGAAAACGTGGAAATCCGCGTATCAAACCACCATTCCCTGCTGTCAAAGGCTTGTGGGGATGTCCGACAGTGGTGAACAATGTGGAATCTATCGCGGCAGTTGTTCCGATCGTAAATGACGGAGGAGCTGAATACGCAAAAATTGGTATTGGAAAAAGTACGGGTACAAAACTGATTTCAGCTTGTGGAAACTTGGTAAAACCGGGTGTTTACGAAATTGAATTGGGAATGACCGTGGAGGAATTCATCTACTCGGACGAGTGGTGTGGAGGAATCGCCAATGGGAAGCTTATCAAGGCGTGCGTTCCCGGTGGATCTTCCGTTCCGATCTTACCTGCAAACCTGATTACGAAAACAGCAGAAGGAACTGACCGTTTGATGTCATACGAAGGTTTGGCGGAAGGTGGTTTTGCAACCGGATCAATGTTGGGTTCAGGAGGTTTCATCGTATTTGACGAAGACCAATGTATCGTAAGAAACACGTGGAATTTTGCGCGTTTCTATGCACACGAATCCTGTGGACAATGTTCACCTTGCCGTGAAGGAACCGGATGGATGGAGAAAGTACTTCGTCGTATCGAAAACGGTCAAGGTCACATGCACGACATCGATTTGTTGGCTGAGATCAACAAGAAAATAGAAGGAAATACGATTTGTCCGTTGGGTGATGCAGCAGCATGGCCGGTAGCAGCGGCAATCCGTCATTTTAGAGAAGAATTTGAATGGCATGTCACGCATCCGGATGAAGCGGTAAAACGCAACTTTGGTATTGCGTCTAATCACATGCCTTTAGTATAAAAGAGATCCATTATGGTAAAAGTTATCATTGACGATATCGAAGTAGAAGTAGAACCGGGAACAACGATCCTGAATGCTGCTCGTAAAATCGGTGGAGATGTAGTTCCTCCTGCAATGTGCTATTATAGCAAGTTGGAAGGAAGTGGTGGTAAATGTAGAACATGTTTGGTTGAAGTAGCCGCCGGTTCTACTGCTGATCCACGCCCCATGCCCAAATTGGTTGCATCCTGCTCGACTCCGGTAATGGATGGAATGATTGTAAAGAACAAGACTTCGGAACGTGTTTACGATAACCGTGCTGCAGTGACAGAATTCTTATTGATCAATCACCCACTGGATTGCCCGATTTGTGACCAAGCCGGTGAGTGCCATTTGCAGGATCTTGGTTTTGAGCATGGAAAAGAGGGAACGCGCTACGAAGAGAAACGCAGGACCTTTGATCCGATCTATATCGGTGACAAGATTAAATTGCACATGAATCGTTGCATTTTGTGTTATCGTTGTGTCTATGTAGCGAATCAATTGACAGATAAACGCGTTCACGGTATCATGCACCGTGGAGACCATGCTGAGATCTCAACTTACATTGAGAAAGCAATCGATAACGATTTTTCCGGAAATGTAATCGATGTATGCCCGGTTGGAGCATTGACAGATAAGACATTCCGATTCAAAAGTCGCGTTTGGTTCTTGAAACCAATGGAAGCTTCTTGTGAGTGTACGAAATGCGCGGGGAAAGCAGTTGTTTGGATGTTCGGAGATGAGATTTACCGCGTTACAGGTCGGAAAGACAAATACGGTGAAATTGAAGATATCGACGGAAAAACTGCCTGGATCTGTAACGAATGTCGTTTCGACAAGAAAGATAAGACCAAATGGAATATTGAAGGACCGCGTGTGATTAACCGTCATTCCGTGATTTCTCAAAATAAATACCTTGTTGACGAGCGTCTTGAACTTAAAAAACTAACAGGAAAGTAAGATGATCATAAAATTAATCATAGTTGTTGTTTTGTTCGCAGTAACACTGGGAATAGCGGCTTATCTGACTTTAATGGAGCGAAAAGTTGCAGCTTGGATGCAAGACCGTATCGGACCGGACAGAGCCGGGCCATTCGGTTTGTTGCAACCACTTGCAGATGGTGGAAAGATGTTCTTCAAAGAGGATTTCAGACCGACGAATGCCGATAAGTGGTTATTTATCATCGGACCTGGAATCGCCATGTTTACCTCGCTCATTACAGGTGCGGTAATTCCCTGGGGACCGGATTTGAAAATTGCAGGAGAAAGCATTGCTTTGCAGGTTGCAGACGTAAATATTGGAATTCTCTTCATTATGGGAGCAGTTTCCATTGGAGTTTACGGAATCATGATCGGAGGTTGGGCTTCCAATAACAAGTTCGCCTTGTTCGGAGCAATCCGTGCAAGTTCTCAAATGATTTCCTACGAATTGGCAATGGGTGTTTCGGTAATCACGATTGTGATGATGACCGGATCATTGAGCATCAGAGAAATTGTTGACCAACAACACGGTTTTTGGGACAACGGATGGTTCTCTTGGAACGTATTCAAACAACCGATCTGTTTCGTGGTATTCTTAATTACTGCTTTGGCAGAATGTAACCGCGCTCCTTTCGATTTGGCGGAATGTGAATCCGAATTGATCGGTGGATACCATACAGAATACGGAGCAATGAAATTGGGGTTCTTCCTATTCTCGGAATATGTAAATATGTTCATTTCCTGTGCAGTTATTTCCGCATTGTTCTTTGGAGGATACAACTTCCCGGGAATGGATAACTTCTCCGGAAATACCTTGGCAATATTGGGGACATTGGTTTTCTTCGCGAAAACATTCTTCTTCGTTTTTGTATTCATGTGGATCCGTTGGACTTTACCACGCTTCCGCTACGATCAGCTAATGCATATCGGTTGGAAGAAAATGATTCCGATCGCTTTGATCAACCTCTTGATTACAGGAGTGGTGATTGCTTATACAGAAGGATGGTTCTCTAAAGACAAAGCGAACGAATCTGCAAGCAATGCGAAAATGGAACAGCCCTTGGGTGTGAATACATCCTTTGAAAAGACGAAAACCGGAAATAGCTTATAAATATTCGAATGGAAAGTTTATCAAATCGTAAAAAAGTTGTTTCGAACAAGAAGATGACCTTCATGGAGAAACTGTACTTCCCGGCAATTTTGGGAGGTATGTGGATCACATTTAAGCATTTATTCAAGAAACACAATACCCTTAAATATCCGGAGGTAAAACGCGAGTATGTTCCCGTTTATCGCGGACAACATGTATTGAAGCGTGACGAAGAGGGTAGAGAGAATTGCACTGCATGCGGATTGTGTGCGGTTGCTTGTCCTGCGGAAGCAATTACCATGACTTCTGAAGAACGCAAAAAAGGAGAAGAGCACTTATACCGCGAGGAAAAATATGCAGTGACTTATGAAATCAATATGTTGCGTTGTATTTTCTGTGGTTTGTGTGAAGAAGCATGTCCGAAAGAAGCAATTTTCCTGACAGACCGTATCGTTCCGACTTATTTCGAGCGCAACGACTTCATCTATGGAAAAGATAAATTGGTTGAACCGGTCGATCAGCGTGTGGATATTAGTAAAAGACAATTAACCGGAAAAAGACCTGCGTAATGAGTTTAGACATTCTATTTTACATTCTTGGTGGATTGACTATCGGAACAGCCTTGATGGTTGTTTTGAGTAAACACCCGGTGAGAAGTGTGTTGTACCTGGTGCTTACATTTTTCCTGATTTCTGCAAACTACGTATTGATGAACGCCCAGTTCATTGCGATTGTAAACATCATCGTATATGCAGGAGCGATCATGGTACTTTTCCTGTTCGTTTTGATGTTGTTGAATCTCAATAAGGAGAACGAGCCGAGGCATTCACCTATGATGACTATCGGTGCCGCTATTGCCGGGGGAGCGCTATTCTTAGTGTTAGTTGCAGCAATGCGTGAAGCAATCCTGGCAACTCCGATGATCGATGTGAATTCCGAACAAGTGGGATTGGTTGAAAACCTGGGTAAGGTGCTGTTTACAAAATACGTACTTCCTTTTGAGGTTTCTTCCATATTGTTTTTGGCCGCAATGGTCGGAGCAGTTCTTTTAGCGAAAAAAGAAAAACAAACTATAGAGTAATATGTTATTAGCGACATTATTTGAATCTGGCGTAAAGATCGAACACTACATGGTACTTGCTACGGCATTGTTTGTCATTGGTGTTTTTGGAGTGCTTTACCGAAAAAATGCAATCATCTTATTGATGTGCATTGAATTAATGCTAAATGCAGTGAATCTGTTACTTGTAGCGTTTTCAACTTATTTTGGACAGGCGGACGGACAACTTTTCGTATTCTTCATTATGGTCGTAGCGGCCGCTGAAGCAACGGTAGGTTTATCAATCCTGGTGCTTCTTTACAGAAATACGCGTTCCACGGATATTCGATTGTTTAATAAATTAAAAAACTAAAACATGTCGGTATCACAAATTCTGCCTTTGATTCTTTTGCTTCCTCTGATCGGAGCTTTTATCAACGGTACAATAGGAAAATCGCTTTCCAAAGTAATGGTTGGGACAATTGCAACAGGAGTCATGGCGATTTCGTTTGTTCTTGCTTTGATGGCATTTATGAGTGTTCAGCACGGTGAACCGGTAACGGTTCATTTGTTCACCATGATCAAAACCAGCTCATTTTCGTTGAATGCACGCCTTTTTGCAGATAATTTATCCTTATGGATGACTTTGATCGTAACAGGTGTCGGAACATTGATCCATTTGTTCTCCATGGGATACATGAAGCACGATGCAGGATATTACAAGTTCTTTACGTATTTGAATCTCTTTATCTTCGCCATGCTGACCTTGGTTTTGGGAAGCAACTACTTCATGTTGTTCTTCGGATGGGAAGGTGTAGGAATCTGTTCTTATTTATTGATCGGATTCTGGTACCAGGATTTCAAAAACACCTTGGCAGCACGTAAGGCATTTATCATGAACCGTATCGGTGACTTAGGTTTGTTGATCGGTCTGTTCCTGATCCTTGGAAAATTCGGAACACTGGAATACGCAGAAGTTGCAAAGGCAGTAATGACAGAAGGGTTTGAAATCTCTGAAATGCTGATCTTCGGAATAACGATCTGTTTATTCATCGGAGCAACCGGAAAATCAGCTCAAATTCCTTTGTTTACCTGGTTACCGGATGCAATGGCAGGTCCAACTCCTGTTTCTGCATTGATCCACGCTGCAACGATGGTAACAGCTGGTATTTTCCTGACGGTGCGTTCCAATTATTTGTTCGACCTGGATGGAGCTCAATTGACGCAGGATATTATGTTATATGTAGGTTTGGCAACTTCCATTATTGCGGCCTTCATCGCAATGCGTCAGAACGACATCAAAAAAGTATTGGCATACTCGACAGTTTCACAATTGGGAATGTTGTTTGTAGCATTGGGAATGGGGGCTTACACAGCGGCCATGTTCCACGTTACGACTCACGCATTCTTTAAAGGATTGCTGTTCCTTGGATCCGGAAGTGTGATTCACGCCATGTCCGATGAGCAGGATATTCGTAAAATGGGTGGATTGCGCAAAAAAATTCCGATTACACATATCACATTCCTAATCGGAACCTTGGCAATTTCGGGTATTCCATTGCTTTCAGGGTTTTATTCGAAAGATGAAATTATCGGTCACGCCTTTGAATCACACAAGTTTGTATACTTCGCATTGATGTTCAGTTCTGCTTTAACGGCAATTTATATGTTCCGTTTGTACTTTGTTACTTTCTATGGGAAATTCAGAGGAACACATGAACAAGAACATCATTTACACGAAGGTCCTGCTTCCATGACTTTACCGTTAATCATCTTGGCAGTTCTTTCCATTTTTGGGGGATTGTTGAATTTACCAGGAGTTTTCTTACACAACGGAACGCATTGGTTGTCGCATTATTATGCGCATAATGTAGCGGGTGAAGGAATGAAAGTAGCCGAACACGGTGATACAACGATGACATTGATCTTAATGTGTATTGCCGGAGCAATGGCAGTTATAATTGCCGGGATTACTTACACCGTTTATGTTACTAAAAACAGCATTCCGAAGGAAGATGACCAGTTGAAAGGTTGGGAAAAAGCTTCTGCAATGAAATTATACTTTGATGAGATTTACGATTTCTTATTCGTAAAACCGGTTCTTTGGATTTCAGAAAAAGGAGCGCATTATTTCGAAGGGGCATTTTTGAACCGCGGAGTGGTGGGTATTGCAAAAGTAATTGGAAAATCGGGCGATTTGGTTCGCAAGATTCAAACAGGAAGAACAGACAACTATATTCTTTGGATGGTTTTTGGAATCATCGGATTGATTGTTTATTACATATATTATAAAAACTAAGACGTGGAACTACTTTTATTTATTTTACCAGTTTTCTTTGCGTTATCGGTATTGATCGTCCCTAAAAGTGGCGTTCGTGCATACGGAATTATCGGTTCGCTTGCCGTTTTAGGTGTTGTAATAGCATGTATGATGCAATACAACAATGATGGAACAATGCATTTGTTTGGAAGCAGTAAGGAATGGCTTCCTAAAACCGGAATCACATTAAGTTTCGGATACGATGGAATTTCACTGTTGATGTTACTGTTGACGGCTGTCCTGGTACCTTTGGTATTGGTTTCCAATTTCAAAAATGAATTGGCTGAGAACCGTTTGTTTACAAGCATGGTTTTCTTCATGCAACTGGGACTGATCGGCGTGTTCATTTCGATGGACGGATTGTGGTTCTATGTTTTCTGGGAAATCACCCTGATTCCGATCTTCCTTATTTCCTGGTGGTTTGGTGCCCCGGAAAGAAAAGCGGCATTGATGAAGTTCTTCATTTATACCTTCGTAGGTTCTCTTGCCATGCTGGCAGCTTTGATCGGATTAAAAGCAAAGGCAGATTCTTTCCAGATCGAAGATTTAAAGGCGGTTGTTCTAACTTCGAAAGCAGCTTGTTGGTTAGCACTTGGTTTCTTTCTTGCCTTTGCAATTAAAATTCCAATTTTCCCGTTCCATACCTGGCAACCGGATACATATACCAAGTCTCCAATGGCTGGAACCATGCTTTTATCAGGGATCATGTTGAAAATGGCTTTATATGGAATGATCCGCTGGATGATTCCATTATTCCCGGAAGCAATGTCTTGTTTGCAGTATCCTGTGATCATTTTGGCAACGATCGGGGTTGTTTACGGTGCGATTATCGCGATCAAACAAAAAGATATGAAGCGCGTGTTTGCATTTGCTTCCATGTCTCACGTTGGATTGATTGCAGCGGCAATCATGACTTGGGATTTTGACGCATTATCCGGAAGTATGGTTCAGATCGTCAATCACGGATTGGTTGCAGTCGGATTATTCCTTGCAGTTGAAATTATAGAACGAAGAACCGGTACACGTAACTTGGCAGATTTGGGAGGTTATGCAAAACAAGCTCCAAAATTTGCTTTCTGGTTTGCAGCTTTGGCATTTGCTTCTGTTTCGGTTCCATTGGCAAGTGGTTTCATCGGAGAATTCCTGATGCTCAAAGGAATTGTGAGTTTTGATATGATCATCGGAATCATTGCCGGAACAACATTGATCCTGGGAGCAGTTTACACTTTCCGTGCGTACCAGTTAAGTATGTTTGGTCCGGTTACGAGAGATCAGTTCCCGGATTTGCATTGGTCCGAATTGATTGTTTTGGCGGTTATCATCATTGCTGTAGTGATTTTGGGGGTTTACCCTGCTGCGATCACGGATTTTGTAAATCCAAGTTTAAAAATAGTATTACAAACAGTTTCAACACCTTCAGGTTTATAATATGGATGCATTATTAGTTGTTTTTGCCAGTGGATTGATTTCCTTATTTGCTGCTTTTGCAAAGAAACCTTGGTTAGTTGTAAGTTCTGCGATGGCTGGTCTTTTGGCTGCTATCATCATTATTATCGGTCAGCTTCAGACAGGGAAAGCGTTTTTTGATTTCCTGACTTATGAAGGATTAGCCTTCGACCAATTTGCATTGATCTTCAGTTTGGCAATTTGTGTTTTGTCGCTTTTGATTATTGGTATCGGATACGAGCGGTTTAAAGAAAACCCGACACATACGGGAGAATATATCGGGTTGTTGATGTTTTCGGCAACAGGAGCTATGACCATGACCGCTTACACGGATATGTTCATGTTCTTCCTTGGCTTGGAAATCTTGTCGATTCCTATTTATGTGATGGCGGGAAGTAACAAAAAAGACGTACGTTCTTCCGAGGCATCTTTGAAATATTTCCTGACAGGTTCATTTGCTACAGGGATCTTCTTATTTGGTTTGGCTTGGGTTTATGGAGCAACAGGAACATTCAGGTTACAGGAAATCCAAATGAAGATCAATGAAATGGACACCTTGAGTCCTATTTTGATGATCGGTGTGCTCTTGATTATGGCGTCGTTCATTTTCAAAGTGGGTGCTGCGCCATTCCATTTTTGGAGTCCGGACGTATACGATGGAGCGCCGGCAGCTGTGACCGGGTTCATGGCATCGGTTGTGAAAATCGCTGCATTCTATGCCTTCCTGAAAATGTTTGCTATCTGCTTCGGTCAAGGTGAGTTGTTCCTGTTTTGGAAAGGGGCTTTGGTTGTAATGATCATCATTACGCTGTTTGTCGGGAATCTATCCGCATTGCGCCAGGTAAAATTCAAGCGTTTATTGGCCTATTCTTCGATTACGCATGTCGGATACACACTTTTGTTGTTTGTGTCTCAGGTTGATTACATTTACTCCGCTCAATACTTGTGGTTCTATATGTTTTCATATGGATTCTCCATTGTTGGAATCATCGGAGTTGCTGTGGCAGTGAATGATACGGAAGATCGAATTGACGGACTAAGAGGTTTGGGGAAAAGAAATCCATTCCTGGCGGTTGTCGGGATTGTTTCCTTATTATCGCTTGCCGGGATTCCTCCTACATCCGGGTTCTTTGCGAAATACATTTTGTTCTCATCTGCATGGAAAAGCGCTTCTTGGTTGGTGATCATTGCATTGATCAATTCAGGGATCAGTATCTATTATTACCTGAAAGTGATAGGTACGATGGTCTCTCCAGCTGAACAGGAGCAAGAGAAAATCAAGTTGTCTCCGTTAACAATTGTTATGTTGACAATTGCATTGGTGGGAATGCTTGGATTCAGTTTTATCCTTCCTTTACTTTGATCAGATTCCAATTTTTCATAAAAAACTAACGATGCTTCGAAATTCACACCATTTTTGTGTCATGTTTTTGAAGTGTCGTTTTTTTTTAGTTCTCTTGCTTGTTTCTTTACATTCTTCTGCACAACTTTTGGAGAACACGAAAGGTATTGCATTTACGGATATTCCATTCTTTAATACGCATTTCGTAAAAGGATGTAAGCTAAAAGAAATCCATGGAAAATTCACCTTCAAGAAGCAAGGAGACATCATGCGTGAATCGAACTATGTGTATGTGTTTGATTTTGACACGCTTGGAAACCTGGTGAGACATTATCAAACCTCAAAAGGAGATCAGGTTACGGATACCAACGTTCGTTTCTATGACTACACACAGGATGGCCGGGTAGTACGAAAACGGATCAGTCAGAAAAAGGGGTTCCTTTCTACCTATTATTCATACAATTCCAATGGCCAGATCGTAAAGGAAGAAGTTTATCGTGATATTGATACCATGAATAGCTTATTGAATCCTTCCATCGAAAGAAGTATCCTTTGGAATACGGAAACCATGGATTATCAGCTTTACGAAGGACAATACAAGAAGAAAGTATTCAACAGTTATGGGAATCAGTACCTGGAAGTCACGAAATACCTGGATAGTTTGGGCTACCTGGCACGTGAAGAAGAATTGTTCACCATTACGCGAAACAGGATTACTACGAAATATGCCTATTCGGATAAAGGTTGGATAGAAAAGGTTTCTGTCTATAAAAATACAGATACTATCCCGATGAGCGAGTCGCGTTTTACTTACGATACCTTTGGCAACCTGCAGTCGAAACTTGTCTATAAAGATGGTGTTTTCATCACGGAGTACCAGATTATTTATAGCGGATTAACGGGTCTTTTGTATTCCATAATAATGAGAGAGGTAAGTTCAAACTTCATTTCGATTATCCGGTTTTCCGAGCCTACTTTCTGGGATAGACCTTAAACTATTAACCACATAGGTACATAGGTCACATAGTTTCCTTTGAATAACTTGAAATACTTCGTTTTCACCACAGTTAATTCAAGTGTAAGATAAAAAATAGGAACGACGGATTTAGAAATGTTACATCACTCAATAACCTGGAAACTCTGTCTTTTTAAGGGATATACTATCTATATGGTTAAACAAAAATCCCCTCCACCGGAAGCAGAAGGGATTTAATATTATTTGAGAGTTATTGGTTGGCTTTACAATTGTCCGTCAGAGTGGTAAACACCATCCTTGTAGACTTTTACTTTCAGAAGGATTCCATCATTGTCATAGACATAAACTTTTCCGTCCCAAAGACCTCCGTTTTTGAATATTCCGTCTTGCCAGATTTCTCCGTCACTATTATATACTTTATTGTAACCGTTTGGAGCCCATTTAACACCTTGTGTTTTCGGAGTTCCTGAAATGGAAGGAGCTTTCTCTTTCGATTGTCCAGGATCTTTGACTTTCACCATCGGATGAACCGGTTCCTTTACTTCTGTTTTTGTCTGATTTCCGGAACCATCAAAGTAAGAAATTTCTTTCACATCACCATTCTCGTAGTAACGCACTGCTTTTCCGGAAATAGTACCGTTATTGGAATCGTATTCGTATTCCACCTGGCCATTCGGATAATAATAGCGAATTTTCCCATTCTCTTTTCCGATCTCATTGTAATTCCCCTGGTAAGAAGGTTGACCGTTTTCGTAATAACGAATGAGAGAATCTTTATAGATATTCTTTTCGAAATTACCTTTTTCTTTCGGTTGCCCGTTCGACCAATAGCGTGTAAACTGCCCTTTGGGACGATTGTTTTCGTAATTACCTTTGAGAGACGGAGTCATTCCATCAGTATGATATTTAATCCAAATACCTTCTTTACGGTCATCAACGTATTTTCCTTCCTCGACTTTACCGTTTGCGGGAATACCGGAATCAGGACGGTCTTTACCGTAGTAAATCCACTTGCCTTGCTTTCTTCCTTTTTCATCTGTTACATTGAGCTTACCATCTTGATCCGTAATAGGAGATGCTTTGACAGCCATAAGTAGTGACAGGAAAAAAACAACGAGTCCGACTTGTTTATACTTCCACATGTTTTGAATTAGTTTTGTAGCGCAATTCTAAAGATAGAATTATTTTGTTATAGTTGCCTAAATACAACCAAAATTTCGCTGAAGTGCTTTTTTTTTTCGATTAACAATGAATAGTTTGATTTTTTTACACTCAAATCATAAGTTATTTAACATTTCATTGGTTGTTTTGTCTAAATCATAACGTTCTTTCCAGCCCCAATTTTCTCGTGCCTGGGAATCGTCTATAGATGCAGGCCAGGAATCGGCGATTGCCTGTCTGAAATCAGGCTTGTAATCAATTGTAAATGAAGGAACTACCTTCTTTATACTTTCGAATATTTCCTTTGGGGTAAAGCTCAGGGCAGAGAGGTTATAACTGGAACGAATGACTACTTTTTCCTTCGGAGCTTCCATTAGCTCAATGGTTGCACGGATCGCATCGTCCATGAACATCATTGGAAGTGCAGTGTCTTCTTTCAGGAAACAGGTGAAGTGTTCGCCGGCTTTTGCTTTATAGTAAATGTCAACTGCGTAATCCGTTGTACCACCACCGGGCAAACTCTTATAGGAGATCAATCCGGGATACCGGATACTGCGAACGTCAACGTCAAATTTGTTAAAATAATATTCACACCATCTTTCGCCGGCCTGTTTGGAAATTCCATAAACGGTGCTCGGTTCCATAACCGTATATTGCGGCGTATTGAATCGCGGAGTTGTGGGACCGAAAACTGCAATGGAAGAAGGCCAGAACACTTTCGAAATATGACCCTCCTTTGCAAGATCCAAAATAACGAACAAACTTTCCATGTTCAGTTTCCAGGCAAAATCCGGATTTTTTTCCGCAGTTGCAGAAAGTAAGGCAGCAAGTAAATAAACATCCGAGAATTTCTGCTCTATTACATAAGAGCGAACCAAATCCTTATTTAAAGCATCCAGTTGAATATAGGGTCCGTTTGAAAGATTTTCAGGACACACATCTTTTAAATCAGCGGCAACAACGTTTTGAGAGCCAAATTTCTCTCTCAATGCAAGTACCAGCTCAGTACCGATTTGTCCGCAAGAACCTAAAACCAGAATTTTTTTCATGGGGTGCGATTTGAGCGCAAATATACTTTTTTTTCGCACCAATGAAAGTTTTCACTTTCGGTTAAAAACTGACAATTCTCATTTTTTAGTACCTGTTTTGTCGCTAATTTTGTGTAACTTTCAGATACTATGTGGCTGGAATTGACGGCAAAACTGATGTAGATGCTTATTCAAAAAACCGAATAGGTTCGATGTTTTTTTTAGAGTCGAATTGTTAAAAATTAAATAAATAAACATGCCTTTTTACTATAAATTGGGGAAAATCCCTTCTAAAAGACACATACAATTCCGCAAGGAATCGGGAGATTTATACTACGAACAGCTGTTCGGAACAGAAGGATTTCATGGTTTTTCGTCGTTATTGTATCATGTACACCGTCCGACAATGGTGAAATCCGTTAAGGAATTTAAAGATCTTACTCCGGTACCTGCAGTCAATAAGAATATCACTTCGCGCATGCTGAAAGGGTTCAATGTGACTCCGAAAGATGATTTTTTAGAATCCCGTGAGATTGTTCTTTTCAATAATGACCTGAACATTGCGCTTGCAGCTCCAAAAAAATCAATGACAAGTTATTTCTATAAGAATGCAGATGCAGATGAAGTGATTTTCATTCATGAAGGAAGCGGGAAATTGAGAACAATGATGGGGAATATCCCATTCAGTTATGGAGATTATTTAGTGGTTCCGCGTGGGATGATCTACCAAATAGAATTTGAAACGGAAAAGAACCGTTTATTTATCGTTGAATCATTCTCTCCGGTTTACACTCCTAAAAATTACCGGAATAATTTCGGTCAGTTATTGGAACATTCACCTTTTTGTGAACGCGATTTCAGAGGTCCTGCGGAATTGGAAACACACGATGAGTTGGGAACATTCACCATTCGGATCAAAAAGGAGAACCTCTTGCACGAGTTGGAATATGCTTCACATCCTTTTGATGTGATCGGGTGGGACGGGTACAATTTCCCGTATGCATTTTCAATCCACGATTTCGAGCCGATTACGGGTCGGGTGCATCAACCGCCACCGGTGCATCAAACGTTTGAAGCGCATAATTTCGTGATTTGTTCGTTTGTTCCAAGAATGTACGATTATCATCCACTTTCAATTCCTGCACCATACAATCACAGTAATATTGACTCGGATGAGTTGTTGTATTATGTGGACGGTGATTTCATGAGCAGAAACCATGTGGAGAAAGGATATATTTCCCTGCATCCTGGTGGAATTCCACACGGACCGCATCCTGGAGCTTACGAAAGAAGTATCGGGCAAACAGAAACAAAAGAGTTGGCTGTGATGGTAGATACTTTCAAACCATTGAAATTGACGCAGGCAGCTGTTGATATGGAGGATAACACTTATGCGACCAGCTGGCTGGATAAGTAAATTGAAAGTTGATAATTGAGAATTGAAAAGACCTTGTCAATTTTAAATTTTCCATTATCAATTGATAATATAATTAAAACATTGATAATTAAAGAATATGAGTAACGAGATAAAGAACGTAGAATACGGATTAGAGAAGATTTTTGAAGGTGCACAAGACTTTTTGCCTTTATTGGGAACAGATTACGTAGAGTTTTACGTGGGTAATGCAAAACAGGCAGCACATTTTTACAAAACGGCTTTCGGATTTCAGGATTTAGCTTATGCGGGTCTGGAAACGGGTGTGAAAGATCGCGCGTCATACGTATTAAAGCAAGACAAAATCAGAATTGTACTAACAACGGCATTGAAAAGTGATTCGCCAATCGGGGAACACGTGAAAAAACACGGTGACGGAGTAAAAGTGATTGCGCTTTGGGTAGAAGATGCCAGAAAATCATACGAAGAAACGACCAAAAGAGGTGCTAAGTCCTTTTTTGAGCCGATGGTTGAATCCGATGAGCATGGAGAGGTTGTCCGTTCCGGAATATATGGTGCTTATGGTGAGACGGTTTTTGTGTTCGTTGAACGCAAAAATTACACCGGTATCTTTATGCCCGGGTATGTAGAATACAAGTCAGATTATAATCCGGCTCCTGTTGGATTGAAGTTCATTGATCACATGGTTGGAAATACCGGGTGGAATAGAATGAATGAAGCGGTAAAATGGTTTGAAGATGTAATGGGATTTGTAAATTTCCTATCGTTCGATGATAAACAGATCACTACAGAATATTCTGCTTTGATGTCGAAAGTAATGTCAAACGGAAATGGTCGTATCAAATTCCCGATCAATGAACCTGCTGAAGGTAAAAAACGATCTCAAATCGAAGAATATATTGATTTTTATGAAGGTGAAGGTGTTCAGCACATAGCAGTAGCAACAGATGATATTATCACCACGGTTGCCGATATGCGTTCGCGTGGAATCGAGTTCTTATCAACTCCGCCGCAAACCTATTACGATGCCATTCCCGAGCGTTTGAAAGATCACATGTCCAAATTCAAGGAAGATATCAAAGAATTGCAAAAGCTGGGAATCATGATTGATGCGGATGACGAGGGTTATTTGCTTCAGATTTTCACCAAGCCGGTGGAAGATCGCCCGACTGTTTTCTTCGAGGTCATTCAACGAATGGGTGCACGCGGATTCGGAGCAGGAAACTTCAAAGCGCTTTTCGAATCAATTGAAAGAGAACAAGAGAAACGTGGAACTCTTTAATAGACTAATAGACATAAGACTAGAGACGTAAGACAGATTTATAGGTAAAAGAAAACCTCGACTCCAATTTAATGGATTGTCGAGGTTTTTCAATTTTAGTGAATCTGTCTTGAGTCTTTTGTCTCTAGTCTATTAGTCTTTTCTTATCCGACCATAATTCCCTTACCGCCCAATTTCGGGATCTCAATGAAATTCTTCTCATCGATTGTTTCCGGAAGGAAAATGAAACGCTTGTCGTACATCACATCGTCTGCCCAAAATGAAACGAAGTATTCGTTCGTAAGACCAAACACGTCATCCATAATAGGCTCAATTTTCGCCGCCTCATTGGGCAAAAGCACTTCCAGGGAATGACGTAAAGTAGATGTTTTGATCTTCTCGCCTGTGTTTACATCTTCGCCATAACCACGACTCGTAATAATGATTCCTTCCATGATGTCATCACGTAAGTTCAACAGGTAAACATAATGTTGTGTTCCGCCTTCTTCATTGATTTCAGGAACGACCACTACTTTTACATTTTCAACTACCGGACCTTTTAATTCTTCGCGCATTGCTTCAATCGATTTTGGATTGCAAAGTTAATCATTTACGAGTTATTTTCTTCTTCAACGTGTGAGTACGATTGTTTATTTGGAGGTGAACTCGTAGATATCAAAAATTTCTTCGATATGGTGCTTGTTTACCTGGTTGAACTCCGCGTTCAGCGTATTCAGAATGTTATTGTTCGGTGCGGAAAAATTGCTGGCAGCATCTACTAAAACAATGCGTTTTGCCGATTTGTAATCGATTCCTTCCAAACTGTTAATGCAGTAAAGCCTGCGTTCGTTCAATTTCTTTTTAGCAAGTTCAATATCTGAATATTTGAATAGCTCCTGATCGTAATAATAGATGAAGTTGAGCGAAAAATGGACCGGAGCCACCAGGACTAAAGTTTGGTCGTTTTCCAATTGTTTGACCAATTGAACCGTTTCTCTGACTTCCCGTTTGTTGGTCTTATTGGGTTTTATGGTCACTATAAACAACATGCAGATCAAAGCCGGAATAATAATCCGGAATTTCGGGTTTTGAATGATGAAATTGGTGGAAATAGCAACCATTAATGGAAAACCGATCGAAATGAACATTAGGTAACGATCCAGGAACATGGGAATCCAAAACGAGATCACAAACATGAATAGGAACGGAATGTAGAACCAGCAAAGAACGAGCCTGGTTGCAATGCGATTGGGATTTTGCCTGCGTTTGATAATCAAAATAACCAAGCCGACAAGCATTCCGGTCAATGTGAATACTGCTGTTACAGGTGTATTACTGAAAGCGCGAAGCATTTCATAAAGTGCATTGATCCCGCTTGGAGGTGATACCCAGGTTCCTCCTGAAGCACTTGAAAACCTGTTCAGGATCAGCCACAGATAGGGCGAATAGGTAATCAGCATAACACCTACAAAAAGGATCAGGAAGCGATAGTATGCTTTCAATAGTTTTCGCTGGAACAGGATGAAGAAGAATTGTATGAACAAGATGAAAAATCCGAAGAAGTGTGTATAGATCAACAAGGCATTTGCAAGCAAAAACCAGAAGATTTTCCAGTTGTTCCTGTTCTTTGAGTGAACAATCTCCAGGTAGTAAAACATGGAAACTGCTGTCAGGAATCCCATAAGCGCGTAAGCCCTTGCTTCGTGTGCGTATAGAACCTGGTAAGTCGAAAAAGTGAATAGGATAGAAGCTATAACAGCTACTCGCAGGTTAAAGAACCGCAATCCGATCCGGTAAATGAAAAGCACTGTGAAAGCGCTGAAAATAAGGGACGGCATCCGTACCGAAAACTCGGAAATACCGAAAAATTTGATCCAGTAGTGCAATAGTAGAAAATGCAGCGGCGGATTATTCTCACTTTGGAAAATGCCGAATATATGGTCCAACGATAACTGCGAATGATACACACTGAATGGTTCGTCCCCACCAAGCGAGTTGAAGCCCAGGAAAAGCCCCTTGACTACAAAGCCCAGGAGAATAAAAAAGATTGGAAGATAATAGTTCGTATAATTACTGCGGTTTATCATTACTGCTCATCCGGTTTTGGACGTGAAAATAATCATTTACCGGAAGCTGCTATTGTTCTTCCCATTCGGATGTATTCAAACAAATCTGACGGGTGCCCGATTTTTTCCTGGTTCGCCTTGGTGTTTGCAGTTTTCAGAATTTTCGGATCCGTATCCGGAGCTCGTTTGTGACCGGTACGAACGATAATCAGATCCTCATCGGGTATCGCGATGATGTATTGGCCTTTGATTCCACGACAATAGTAAACAGGATGTCCGTTGCTGACATAAGTCCAGATATGCAGACCATACCGGGTATTCGGTACACCTTCTTCTGTAGACATCACCGGATTTTTGACCATTTCATCAAAGTAATTAGCTGGAATGACTTGTTTGTCCTTCCATTTTCCATGATTCACCAAGACTTTCCCGATCCGGGCAAAATCACGTGTAGTACTGTACAAACAACAGAATGCTTTCTCCGCTCCGTTTTCCTTGTCCAGGCTCCAAAAAGCATCCGATTCAGCACCAATCGGTTTCCATAGTTTTTCCGAAGCGTATTGAGAGAGGTCTTTCCCGGTTGCTTTTTCAAGAATGAAACCCAGTAATTGGGAGTTTCCACTTTGATAGATGAATTCCTTCCCGGGTGCGCGTTCTACGTGTTGGCGCGTAACCAAACCTCTTAGATCCCATCCATAATAAGATTCCGCATTTTCTGACAATGGATTTTTACCACTTTCACCCCAGTCTAGCCCGGAAGCCATCATCAATAAATGGCGAATCGTTATTTTCTCTTTTCCTTTCCCTGAAAATTCAGGAATATACTTGCAAACCGGTTCGTCCAAACTTTTGATTTTTCCTTCCTCCAATGCTATTCCAATGAGAATGCTCACAACTGTTTTTGCAGCGGAAAAGGAATTGGAAACCGTCTCCGGATGATGCTCATCCCAATAGCGTTCGTAAACAACCTGGTTATTTTTCACGATTAAAAAAGAAGAAGTCTTCCAGGTATCCATGTATTTCAGATCGTCCTTACCGAGCAATTCGTTCTTGTTCAGTTTGAAATTCCAGGGTTCACTCTTCTTGGGGGCTTGAACAGTCGCATTGTAGAATTTATTCAAATCGTAAATGGTAGGAGAGGTTTCTCCTTGCAGATAAGTGTAATAAATTCCTTTGTAGAGGTAGAAACGACCGCTTAGGAGGATTAAAATATTGACAGATAAAAACAGGATCAGAACAAACCATCCGGTTCGTTTTAACCATTTTAGTAGGGTGCGTTTCATGACTATTGTGCGTAAGTGAATCCGAATTGGGAGGCTAGTTTTTCTTTCAAGAGGTCTTTTACTTCCTGCATATCAACCGCTCTGCCAAGTTCCTGTTGCAAGGAAGTTACAGATTTATCTTCAATTCCGCAAGGTACAATATGAGAAAAATAAGAAAGATCCGAATTTATGTTGAAACCGATCCCATGCATCGTTATCCAGCGTGAAGCTTTTACGCCCATTGCACAGATCTTTCGGGCTTGTGGAGTTTCCACGTCAAGCCACACACCGGTGAATCCGGAAGAGCGTTCTCCCTTGATTCCGTAATGTGCCAAAACCTGAATAACGGCTTCTTCCAGGTAACGCATGTATTTGTGGATGTCCGTAAAGAAATAATCCAGATCAAAAAGTGGATAAACTACCAGTTGTCCCGGTCCATGATAGGTAATGTCCCCACCGCGATTGATTTTGTAGAATTTGGCTTCGTGTTCTTCCAGTCCGGTTTCATTCAAAAGCAAATGCTCTTCCGTACCGCTTTTTCCAAGAGTGAAGACATGCGGATGCTCACAAAACAACAGGTGATTCTGTGTTTCTTCTTGAGACGTTCCGTTTCGGCGTTCGATTTTCAGGGCAATACTTGCTCCAAAGAGTTTTTCTTGATAATCCCAGGCTTCTTGGTAATCCATGAGCCCCAAGTCTTGATAGTGAACCTTTGGTAACATGATTTTACGTTAGTTTAAATAGTTCAAATGCTCAAATGTTCAAAATTTGAGTTTAATGAAATTGAACTTTTTGAACACTTTCAACTCTTTGAACCTCCTTTTGTTTTTAGAACTCCAAATATACGAAAGGTTGGAAGGAATCAGAAGCTGCCTGGTAGAGGATTACAATAAATACAGCAATTATTAACATCTGTAGGACCATGTGCGTTTTCACGAAGCTTCCGACCATGAAATCCTTCCACTTTTGGGGCATCCAATGAATGAAAAATCCTAATAGCATAATCAAAAGTGCAGGATAGTATTTATCCATCATTACCTGGAAAGTTTCCCACTTGAAATTGAAATTGTTGAAGATGCGGTCCAGCATTTCGGAAGGTGCTCCTTCTGTTTTCAATCGGAACCAGATTCGTGTAAACGTAATGAAATTGAATGTCAGCAGTATTTTCCAGAAATGTACAATCCACCAAGAACTCTTTTCATAAGGAGAAACCTTTTTCCAGTGATTGTAAATAACGAGTGCCAAACCGTTCATTGCGCCCCAGATTACGAAGTTTTGGGAAGCACCATGCCACAATCCCCCCAGAATCATAGTGATCAGCAAGTTCAGATCGCGGTACATGAATGTTTTCACTTTCGGACTAATTAGAATAGCGATTCCGTACAAACTCATCAGCCCGACGTAGACAAAGATCAATTCGAACCAACCTGTGATAAAGATCAGGAAAACAAAAATGACAATGATTGCGATAAAGGTTCCTACTGTTCCTTTCTTGTTTCCTCCCAGTGGAATGTATAAGTAGTCTCTTAGCCATGAACCCAGGGATTTGTGCCATCTGCGCCAGAAATCGGCCACACTGTTCGCTTTATATGGAGAATTGAAATTGGGTAATAATTCGAAGCCCATCAATTTGGAGATTCCGATTGCGATATCGGTGTACCCTGAAAAATCCCCATAGATCTGTAAGGAATATCCCCACATGGCGATCACGCTCCAATATCCCGGATAATCACCCGGGTTGTCTACAATGGTATTGATGAAGTGCGTGGCAATGAAATCAGCCAATACGATCTTTTTGAAAAGACCTTTCATGATCAAGAAAACCGCTTCACTGAATTCCTTTTGAGAGAGTTTGAATTTCTGATAGATCTGGGGAATGAAATCCCGGGCTCGTACGATCGGTCCCATCAACACGTGTGGGAAATAAGTCACATAAAACGAATAATCCCAAAAGTTCTTTACAGGTTCGATTTCCTTGCGGTAAATGTCCACCACATAACTGATAGATTGGAAGGTAAAGAAGCTGACACCCGCAGGCATCAAAATCATCGTTTCAAAAGTTCCATCTCCAAAAAAGCCATTTCCCCATTGTGCAAAGGTGTTGAAGACCTCATATTTGGTATGGAACATCTTGTTGAAGGAGTCCGTGAAAAAGTGTGCGTATTTGAAGAAACCAAGAAAGAATAGATTGAAAATTGCGGAAAAGGCAATAATCCATTTTCGTCCCAATTTGCTTTCAGTCCTAAAGATCCATTTTCCCAGGAAGAAATTGACGACCACCGAGAGTGCAAGTAAGGTAACGAAGAAACCGGAAGTTTTGAAATACAGGAACAAACTGGTCACTGTAATGAACATACTTCGCACCAATTGGTTTTTATGAAGAACACTGAAGAGCACCATGAATATCAGGAAGAAAATCCAGAAGTCCAGTCGGTTAAACGCCAGATCATCTGCTGACATGTGTGTGAAACTAAAAATGCGGTGCAACGATTCCATAAAAGGGGTTAAACTATTTTTTAATTGATGTATTTTCTTTTTTCCATTTGTTGGAGCCACTTCTCAAAAGCATCGATAAACAGATCTGCTTTGAAGTGATAACCGGGAGCCGTGAAGTGAACCAGGTCAGATCGCATTAATCCAACCGCTTTCCAGGTACGTGACGAGCCCAGTTCACCCATGATTCCATAAAAGTCCCATACGGGACATTCATATTTTTTGGCTAATTCAATGATTACATCGCGTTCACGAGCCACATTCTTATTGAGGTATTTCTTCTTGTACCCGGCATCGTTCGGAACAGTGAGCAGAATCGCACAGTCAGGGTTGGCTGCCAAAACTTTCAGCATCATGGTTTCCAGGTTCTTCTTATAAACTTCCGGATTGAAGGAGCCGTAAGGTACATTCGCATCATTTGTTCCTACTGAAAAGGCAAAAAAGTCGGGAGGGGATTCTTTGAGCTGTTCTTCAAAATTCTTGTTGGCAATGTAAGTGTATAATCCGGCACCGTTGATTCCTATTGCAGTATATGAAACTCCGGGAGAAGCATTGCTCAATTGGAAGGCATGCAGCTGAAGATTATAAGGACCGGCGATCAGTCGCGTAAACTGAAGATTGAATGTGTCGACAGCATCCGTAAAAATGGTTTCGGTGTAACCCAATGTTTCATTTCGGAATTTATTGACGATCAGGATTTCATCGGGTCCGAAATTCAATTCGTACGGAAAAGGGCCCTTGTTGTGATACACCCGAAGCCTTGTGAATCCGGGTCTCACATCCGTTTTATCGTATTTAAAAGTGATTTCCACGATTGAATCCGGTGTTTCCACGACAGCACCTAGCAATCCGAAATCAATTCCTACAGGCCGGTTGAAGTTTACACTTCTGTATGTATCCCAATGGTTTTTCGACTTGAATTCATAATTCCAGGGATTATTCGTTTTCGCCAGATCAAATGGAAAAATCAATCCGCGTTCTCCGGGGATATCCAACCAATGGGTTTGCAGGTAAGTTCGGATATCGTGTGTGTACACGTCCGCTTGAAGGTGAGATCCACCGATATGGTAAAAATTCAACTTGCAATTCTTTTCCGTGACCATGTTATTGAAATCTTGAAAAAGATGTTCCCAATTGGTACTTTGCGGACTGTAAAACCGAAAGCAATTGTTCCCGAAATTGATAAATGGATATTGGTGTTTTAAATTTGTGTCGAGATGGTGAAAATTGGGATATGTGTAACTGTCGAGCGGTGTTTTATTGCGTATAATCTCCACTTGCGACTGACTGTTACAAGCAATAAGTGTGGTAATTAATAATGCAATATAAAAACTAAACTTCATCCAATATTTCATTTGAGCAACGAGCATGCTGCTTTTATTGAGCTCCTTGTTTCCATTTAACATACTCTGCTGCAAATGCATCAAAGAAGAGTTGTGATGCAATACTTGCTCCCCGATTTGTGAAGTGTATGTAATCGTTTCCTGCTAAACCTTTTTCAACCCAGCTAGGCATGGAGTTTTCTCCTCCCATTGCACTAAAAAGATCCCAATAGCAAGCACCGACCTCTTTTGAAACACGTGTCATTTCCTGAACCAGGAAAGGAAGCATCTTATAGGTCACGCGACCTGTTGCTGCCTGCATCGACATATCACTTGGGCCAATCACAATAATGGAAGCTGATGGGCGCAATTTTTTCACGGTGTACAACTGGCCTTTGAATTGTTTTGCATAATGTCTGACGGATGAGGAATCATTCATATATGGAACCCCGTTTCCTCCAAATTGCATGATAACCATTTCCACATTCAGGTCATCGTACATTTTAGCAGCGGAATTGTGATCTATTTTCCCGAAGAAAGTACCGCTTGATCCACGCATTCCTATATTATCGACCAAAACACCGTAATCACTTTCCAAAGAGAATCCGATAATTGTAGGACTTACGGATGCAGAAAACTCGTAACGCAATTTGCTTGGTGTGGAAGGGAATTCCAGGGAAAGCACATGGTATTTCCCGTCATTTTCCAAACTGTCTTCATGTACCAGGGTGGTTCCGTTGTAAACTTTGATCTTGCAAGGTTTGAAACAACTGGTATAGAACATTTTTGCATTGTTGTATGTTCTTGCTCTGGAATAAGCTGTCTTGGTCGGTTCGATCTCAATAAAGGCTTCTTTGATCGAAGTGGAAGCTGCCATTTGTGAACTGTCCATTTCCGAAGTGAACCGGGCAGCGGTGTTCATTGAACCGTATTTGCGGGATTTCAGACTGGCACCTCCAAACGCAGTATAGCGAGTGAAATTGGGCGAGCAGGTTTGTTTGAAAGTGATGGTATTGTATTCGTTTTTAGCAGGAATTGTTCCAGGGCCAAATCCACCGAATTGTGTTTGTAAACGCTGACGGATGTAAGAAGTCATGCGATCTCCTTCAATTTGTGAATCCCCATAATGTAGTACACGTACTGTTTTTCCTTTTGCCGCACCATCCAATTTTTCGAAGAAGGTATGAAGTGCTTCTTGTCCTTTCTCATTGAACTGGATACTCGTAGCTGCTTCTGCAGATAAAGTTCCGCCCGCAGGTGCCCCCATTTTACCATCCGATTCGAAGGTATTCTTGATAGTGGTGTCCGCTGAAATTCCTTCTATGTTCAAGGTGTCCACCTTAACAATATTGCTAATGTCTTTTTTTTCAACCGGTTTTGGCGGAGTTAACGCATCATTGAGTGAAAGAAACCGGACATCTGTGCCAAAAAGGTCGATCTTGTCTCCTTTGACTAAAAAGCTGATACCGGTCAATAAAGCCAGAATTCCGGCGAGGTAAATAAGAACATGAAATGGTTGTAGCTGCTTCACTTACATTTAAATTGAGCTACAAAATTAATCCAATTAAGCAAAAGACAAATCATTGTTTATTATCTGCAAGGATTTAGGGATTATTTGATGGTTACGCAGTTTAGAAATACGGATAGACATGTGTCTATTTGGCTAGTAGTGATGCTGGTTTTATATGGACTATTCGTAACTTTAGATCATGGAACAATACACAAACGAACTCATTCACGAGAGTAGTCTATACTTGCAGCAACATGCACACAATCCGGTAAATTGGGTTTCCTGGTCGAAAGAAGCTTTTGAACGAGCCGAAAAAGAACGGAAATTAGTGCTTGTTTCTATTGGCTATTCGGCTTGCCATTGGTGTCACGTAATGGAACACGAGTGTTTTGAAGATGAAGAAGTAGCCACATTGATGAACAAACATTTTATCTGTATCAAAGTGGATCGGGAAGAGCGACCGGATGTGGATCAGGTTTACATGACAGCAGTTCAGTTAATGACACAGAGAGGAGGATGGCCGTTGAATTGTTTTACCATTCCGAACGGACAACCCATTTACGGCGGAACCTATTTTCCAAAGGAGCAATGGATGCATGTCTTGAAATCCTTGAATCAGACGTACGCATCCGAACCGGAAAAGGTGTTGGAATACGCGAAAGAACTTTCTGACGGTGTGCAGCAATCGGATCTGATCACAGTAGCAGAACCGGTCTCATCTTTTCCAACAGATAAATTATGGGAGCTTGTTCGAAGATGGCAATCGCGAATGGATATGGTGGAAGGTGGGCCAACTTCGGCTCCGAAATTTCCGCTTCCGAGTAACCTCGAGTTTTTACTCCACTATGGACTTTTAGAAAAAAATGAACAGATTCAAAAGTATGTCGATCTGACGCTTCATAAAATGGCATTGGGTGGAATTTATGACCAGGTTGGTGGAGGTTTTTCGCGATATTCGGTTGATATCTTGTGGAAAATCCCTCATTTTGAGAAAATGCTTTATGATAACGGGCAACTATTAAGCGTTTATGCGCAAGCGTATGAACAAACAAAAACTCCCGAATACAAACGTGTATTGGATCAGACACTCGGGTGGCTGGAACGCGAAATGCAAAGCGATGAAGGTGGTCTGTTTGCAGCGCAGGATGCCGATTCGGAAGGAGTGGAAGGGAAATATTACGTTTGGACAAAAGAAGAGATCGAATCTGCCTTGGGTGAAAATGCATCCTGGTTCTGGAAATTTTATAATCCCGGGAACAAAGGTTATTGGGAAGACAAGCAATGGGTTCTGTTGAGAAATGAGACCTGGGAGGAGTTCTGTAAAACGAATCCTTCTGTTACTCCTGAAAAAATCCGGGATCAATTAGACACTTTATTACATATTCGCAAAAAACGAATTGCTCCCGGTACTGATACCAAATGCCTGACAGCCTGGAATGCGCTTACGATAACCGGCTTGGTTGAAGCTTTCAAGGCAACGGAAGATCATGCGTTTCTGAAAATGGCTTTGCAGGTTGCGAAATGGCTTCGTAAATATCAGGTTTCAAGTGACTTTCAATTATTCCACACCCGACAAAATCAACGGTCATTTATCACCGGATTTTTGGATGATTACGCAACGACCATTCAGGCATTCCTTTCGCTTTACCAGATCACAGGGGATGAAGAAGAGTTGAATTTTGCCAAGGAATTATGTAAGTATACGCTTACACATTTTTACGATGAAAAGTCAGGGATGTTCTTTTTTACACCGGATGACCACGATCTGATTGCACGAAAAATGGAAATCAACGACAATGTGATTCCATCCACTAACAGCATCATGGCAAACAACCTGTTGACACTTTCATTGTTGGATGATAATCTGGAGTACGAAGCAAAAGCGAAACAGATGCTCCAGAATGTGATTGAAGGAATGGAACAATACGGTTCCGGGTATTCCAATTGGGCTTTGTTGCTATTGCGTTTCCAAAAAGAGGTGCGATTACTGACCATTCCAAAAACCAATGACTGGAATATCTTCAGAAAGCAGGGTTCACCGTTTTTATTGGTGCGTTATTCTGATGACAAGGAAGCAACTGTATGCGCAGCCGGATTGTGCTCTATTCCGATGATTCATGTTCGGGAAGTGCAAGATTATTTGGAAAATTTGAATTAAAATATGTAGGGACTTAACACATCGCGGCCCTACATATTTTGCGATTTTAATTATTTCTTCTCTTCCTTCAACATCTCCGGAGCCTTGATTTTAAAACGCTCCAATCGCGGGTCCGAAACTGCTTCTATATATCCGTTGTGCGGATTTTTACACTCAAAGTTCTGATGGTATTCTTCTGCTTTATAGAAAGCGGTGAACTTCACCACTTCGGTTGTAATCGAAGGGAATTTCTTTTCCAGTAGCAACTTCCGGATATAAGCTTTCGCATGATCACGCTCGTAGTTGGTTTGGTAAAAAATGGCTGACCGGTATTGGGTTCCGGCATCCGGTCCTTGTCTATTGGCAGTCGTAGGATCATGAGAATCGTAAAACACTTTCAACAGGTCATCGTAGGAAATAACGGTCGAATCGTAATAGATCTTTACTGTTTCCGCATGTCCGGTAGTCCGGGTACAAACTTCTTCATAAGTTGGATTTTCGACATGTCCACCGGAATAACCACTTTCAACTTCAGCAACCCCCTTTACAGATTCGTAAATTGCTTCGACACACCAGAAGCAACCACTTCCGAAATAAGCAACCTGGTAGTTGGTTAATTCTGCCGGAGTTTTATCGGCTTTCAATTGTGATTTTTCAGAGGGTTTGTTTTTCTGACCACATGCACTTAAAGATAAGAGCGTAACGACTAAAAAGAAAACGACGTGTTTCATGATAAATTTTTTTCAAGTTACGACACGGATGGGAATCCGGATTCGAAACAGGGCATTTTTAACCTTTGTTAAGGATAAAAAGTTGTTTACAAGGTTAGTTTCACGAGATTAAAGCAACAAAAAAAAAGAGAAAGGTTTAAAAAGTCGGTACAACTGATTATATTCGCACCCTTAAAAGAAATTATAGAATGGCAATTATTGGGAAAATAAGAAACATGCGTTACCTACTTGTAGGTATTACGGGATTGGCTCTTTTGACTTTTATTCTTACAGGATTATTTGATAAAATCGGGTCTTCAGTTGATAGAGGCACACTTGGTACAATTGATGGAAACGAAGTGGATACTGCTATTTACAATGCAAAATTGAATCAGTTTATATATTCTGATAAACAACAATTTCAGCAACAACAACGTGAATACACGGATAAGGATCAAGAGCAATCTGCTGATAAAGCATGGTCAGCTTCTGTAGATGAAATTATCCTGAAGGGTGAATACGATGCACTTGGTTTGGCGGTTTCTGAAAAAGAGTTCACTTCTTTCCTTTATGGAGAGGAAGGATTTACTTTGTTACCCGAAATCCAACAAGCATTTACAAATCCGCAAACAAAGCAATTTGATGCTGCCCAATTGGAGAAATACGTTCAGGACCAGGAAAAATCTACGGATGTAGCTGCGAAAGAAGGTTGGAAAAAAACCAAAGAAGCAATCCGCATGCAACGTATGCAGGAGAAATATTTCCAATACTTGGGTCAAGGTGCTTATGTAACAAAATTGGAAGCGAAGAACGAATATTTGGCTAAGAACGAATCCAAATCGATTTCATTCGTGATGGGTGCTTACCGCGATATCTCTGATGACCAAATGAAAATTTCCGATAAGGAAGTTCGTGCATTCTATGAAAAAAACAAAGACAAGCCGAAATACCAGGTGATGGCGGGTCGTGATGTGAAGTATTTTGATGTGACGATTGTTCCTTCAAAAAGAGATTCAATCACATTCAATAAGGAATTGGCGACTTTGAAAAAATCATTCGCTGCATCAACAAATGATTCCTTGTTCATTTTACAAAACTCTGAATTGCCAAGAATGTATGCTTCCGGTCACATGATGACTTTCCGTCCGGAAGGAGATCCGAAAGCACGTCCTGAGTTGACTTATCCTGCAGCAATGGATACAGTTTTCAAAACTGCAACAATCGGTCAATTGGTAGGCCCATACGACGATAAAGGAACGACACGCATTGCAAAAGTGGTTGACTTCAACTCGACTGTGATGAAAGTGCGTCACATTTTGATCAGTGCTCAAAAAGGAGATACGAAGAAAATTGCTTCTGCTAAGAAATTGGCTGACAGTTTGGTGAAAGTTGTCAATTCGACAAACTTCGAAGAATTTGTTACGAAATATTCGGAAGATCCGGGATCGAAAGATAAAGGAGGTGTTTACGAAGACTTCATGGATTACGAAATGGTTCAACCGTTCTCTGATTTTGCAAAAGACAAACCGGTAGGAACTATCGGGGTTGTACAAACTGATTTCGGATTCCATATCATGGAAGTATTGGACAGAAAAAGTACTGTGAGATTCCCGGTTTTGGCTGTGGTTCAAAAAACATTGCTTGCATCTGAGGATACAAAAATGAAATTGAAGGATAAGGCTTACAATTTGCTTTCCCAATTGGATAGAGAGTTAGGTAAGAAAGAAGATATTACAGACAAGATCATTTTGTTTGATACAATCGCCCGCAGAGAAGGATTCTATTCCAGACCGGCACGTATGTTCGACGAGTCTCCGAAAGTACAAGGATTCACAACTAAAATGGCCGCTCAGTCAATTTTGGAATTGGCATACAACGATGAAGCTGCAGTTGGGGATTTATGTTCTTCTCCGATCCAGGATGATAACCGTTTGATTATTGCTATCGTTTCTTCTATCCGTGAAAAAGGTGCACCTGCATTGGTTGACACTTACGAGCGAATGAGAACAGATGCGTTGAACGAGAAAAAAGCAAATTCCATCCTGAAGAAAATGGGATCTGTAACAAACTTGGAAGCATTAGCTAAGAAATTGAAAACAGATGTGAAACAAGCTGAAATGACGTTTGCTTCACCAAGTATTCAAGGTGGTGGTTATGAGCCGGAAGTTGTCGGAGCATTGTTCTCCGGTAAGATCAAGGACAAAATGTCTTCCAAAGCAACAGTTGGTCAATCCGGAGTGTATGTATTCCGTGTAAACAAAACGGTGAAAGCTCCTGCAGCGAAAAATTACGATGCAGAGAAAATGCAGATGTTGAGCCAGATCAAGGCAAGCATTGCAAATTCATCCCGCCAGGCATTGCAGAAAAAATTGAATGTAATGGATAACAGAGCATTATTGGATGCTGGAATTATCCGTTAATTAAGATACATGGAGTATGAAAAGGTTGTTCGGTTCGGACAACCTTTTTTGTTTTTAACATTCTATAAAAACCATGACACGCAACCTGTTTATCCTTTTCACTTCTTTATTTTGGCATTTAAATTCTTTTGCCCAAACAAAAGATTCTGTTTGCAGATCAAAAATCCAATTCTGCTCCAAAAATGAGCTGGGTGGTTTGATCGGAATAGGTCATATCAAGAATCCAAATGACTATTTGGTGAGGAATCCTGAGTGGGCAGTTGAATTGACGAGCACGAACGGCATTCGTTACAATCCGTGGTTTGTCGGTATTGGATTGGGCGTGCGTGCGTGGGGAACTGATCTTACTTTTCCGGTATTTGTAAACGTTTCGCTTGATTTGTGGAAGAGTGCTTTTTTTCTGCATGCGGATATGGGACATCAATTCGGAATCCGGAAAAGCAATTACTTTGGAGATAGGGAGACGGGAAGTTTTTATGCCGCTTATGGCTTGGGCTATAATTTTGCCATCAAAAAACAAAACCTTTACGTAAAGGCAAGTCTCTGCCATCAAAGAATGAAAGCGGCTACCAAAGCCGGTTTGGGTCCGGGCAATTATCTGGAGTCTTACGATCCCACCTATTTGTTTTTTCGGATTAGTTTGGGAATAAAATTTACAAAGTAGCGTTGAAATAAGATAATAAACTTGTTTATGAGATTGACCATTTTTTGCATCCCGTATTTTTGCCTTTCGTTTGCCTTTGCACAAGAAGAAAAACAACCATTAAAGAATCTCTTCAATGAGTTCCATGCTTCCGTAAACCACGAAATGGGCAATGGTTTTTTTGGAGGAGGTTTAGGTGTAAATCATGTTTTTCGTCCGGATAAAGTTGTTGCCTTTAGAACCGGATTGGATTTCCAATTTTTTCATGCATGGAGCGATTCAGAAGATTCTCATTCCTATTATTCTTCTGTGAAAGATGTTCATTATATTTCGGGCAAGAATTTTTGAATCTGTATGGTCGTTTGTGTGTAGGGATTCATTTGAAATAGGAAATACTCCAGCCTTTTTTGATTTCGCTTTTTTATAAAGACTATGATACGAGTTCAATTTATCCTTTTCACTTCTTTATTTTGGTATTTAAATTCTTTTGCCCAAGAAAAGAAACCTGATTTGAAACACCTTTTCAATGAATTTCATGCTTCGGTGAATCACGGAATCCCGCTTTATACTGAAGACCGAACCTTTTTTGGAACCGGTTTGGGAGCTGGCAAAGTTTTTCGTGCTGAAAAGATTGTCGCTTTTCGATCAGGGTTGGAACTACAACTCTTTCATTGCTGGCAAGCAAACGACCCATCGCATTTCACTAATGGAAGCAATATTCATTCTTATTTCGTGGATTTATCCGTGCCGGTAATAATGAGAATAAACATCAGTCATTTTTTCGTTGAATTGGGAGGTAATGTTGGGGTTGGAGTTGGAGGTCGAAAACAGGAAACTACTTATAGCTCCTCAACCGGACAAACTGTTATGACTGTACAAAAGTCTAGGACAGGTTCCGGATTTTGGCTTGGACCGGCGTTTGGAATCGGAACCTTAATTCCATTGAATGAAAGATTGGATTTATTGATAAGGCCGGATGTACAATTGAATTGGCAGATTTACGGTGGTATGGACTTGTATGGGCGTTTGAGTGTTGGGATTCATTTGAAGTAAAATTGAATAATAATCATTGAAAGGTTGGGAAATTTCCCAACCTTTTTTTGTTTTGTGCATTCACTGGATAAGTGATCCGATAATTCGTTTTATCTTCATCGAATATTGAAACCAGAATGATGATTAAACTGTTGAAACCAATCAATCTAGTTGCTTTCGGGGCATTGATGCTCTGGAACGAAACTTTTGCCCAATGCTTCGATGATACGTATACCAAGATTTCAAAAAAAGACCTTGTTTCTTGCAACAATCAGCAGTGGGTATTGGAATTCGAAGATAATTTTGATGGCAAGGAATTGAAATCCAAAGAATGGACACTTCCTTACCAGGGAGTTTTGGCCGGGTTTAATTTTGAGCATGACGGTTCCAAAACGTGGTACGCCAATACGGGATCGACTCCTGCACTTCCGCTTTCGCACAACATCACATCTGAAAATGGTATCCTGAAGATGACTGCCAGGAAAGAGAGCACGCCTATTACCGGGAAATACGTGGTGAATTGGTCTACGAATCCTCCCGGGAAAGATTCTTCTTCATTTCTCTATTCTTCTGCCTGGATTGAATCCAAACGGATGTTTGGTTACGGAAAATACGAAGCGCGGATCAAGATCCCGAAGGGCAAGGGATTGTGGCCGGCATTTTGGCTGTTCAATGGAGAGAATGGAAAGCACAATTACGAGATCGATATTTTTGAATTCTGGAACGAGTACAATTGTGTAGGCCGATATAAGAAAAACAGGTTATCGAAGAATCCGCATTTCACCATTCATGGCGACAGTATTAATCGAACCAGTTCCCAATGTGCCGATGACATGTATCCATGCTATGGAAATTGGGGTAATTCAAAAACCGATTTCAGTGATGATTTCCATGTCTATACTTTGGAATGGGATTATTACAAGATCATTTGGACAATCGATGGGGAAGTGGTTCATTCCCTGTATCGTTTTAATTCGAAAAATGGAACACCTACGGATTGCGACAATATCGTGGAAGGAGGCGAATATAAGGTCAATGAGTCCTGGCCATTTACCACGCAAATGCAAGTACGATTCAACCTGGGAATCCAACATGGTAACGACAATGATCCGAATTCAAACGACACGTATCCAAATGCAATGGAAATAGATTATTTTCGTTTTTATAAAAAAGGAGCCAACTAAAAGATTGAACAACACCTAAAATCAAGCTGGAAATGAAAAACCGAATCTTATTCCTCCTTCTCCTGATATCGGGATTCGGATTTTCTCAATCGAACGAACAGTCTCTTCGGAATTTAGTCAATGAATTCCATGTTTCCGTAAACCGCGGAATAGGAGCTGAACGCAATTTTTTCGGGACAGGTTTGGGTGTAAATCATGTTTTTAGAGCCGATCAGTCACTGGGAGCGCGTATCGGATTGCAGGCTGATTTTTATCATTTTTGGAATGCGGGAGTTTCAGGACCAGAATTTAATAAATACGAAAGCAGGTATAATCAGCATTTTAATGCGTTGAATATCAGTGTTCCGTTTGGCCTGCAGGTCAATTTCGGTTATTCAGTTCGATACTTATTCGAAATGGGAGCCGAGTTGGGAGTGAATACAACTACCAGGTATTCAGCTGATATCCATTCCAGTTTCAGTGCTACTGAAGTAAATGAGCATGTCAATTCAACAATGAATCTGGGAGCATTTTTGGGATTTAATTTGGGAGCTGGCGTCCGGATACCATTCAATGATGCGATCAGCTTGTTAGTAAAACCAAGTGTCGGAGTACAAGCTTATGTTTCCGGTTTCAAAGGAGATGCTTTAACTATGGGTAATGCTTACGCCAAATTGACTTTGGGCATTTTACTTCAAAACTATTGATTATGAAATCGTTGTTGTTAATTTTATTGCTTGTATTTATTTCCCTGAAAATTCAGGCTCAAGATCGGCTAAGAGACATTCGGGGATGGGAATTTCATGCTTCGGTGAATCATCCGATAAGTAATAAGCCCGGAGTAAGAACCTTCTATGGAGGAGGAGTTGGAGTAAACGTAATCTTTAAGGATACCAGTCGTGTGTGTTTTAAAACCGGGGTCGAGTTCAATTATTTCCATACATGGGATTCATGGCTTTATTCCGGACATTTTTCCAATCAAACGAATATTCATTATCAATATGCTAATTTATCGATCCCGGCAATTGTAAGGTTCAACAGGGGAGATGAATTCAAACTATTTCTGGAATTCGGAGCTTATCTTGGAATTTCATTGGGAGGTGAAATGAGATCCACTTATTCCACTTATGACCCGTTGAGCAATTACTCTTTTAACGGATTTAAACGCGAGAATTATTCTCCCGGTTTGTCTTTTACACCCATGCTCGGTTTTGGAACGAGATTACCGCTTTCAGAACGAGTTGACCTGGTCTTGAAACCTGAATTCGCATTTATATTAAATCAAGAGAATAGCGAGAGTTTCAACAGACATTATTTCTATGCACGTTTTTGTGTCGGAATTCATTTAAAGAAAAAAGGGAATAACAAGTGAAGGCCGGGAATTTTCCAACCATTTCTGTCTGAGAGGATCAATGGAAAAAAGAATAAAATCACCTCAAATCATGAAAAATCACTTTTTAATCTTACTTGTCCTTATTCCTTTCGGAGCAAGAACACAGGGTCCCGGTTTTGAATTTTATTACTCTGTGAATCATCCTTTGAGCAGTAAAGAAGACAGGACATTTTTTGGGGGAGGTATCGGTGCATCTGTTGTTTTCCGCGATACCAAGGTGTTCAACTTTAGAACGGGAACGGAAGTGAATTACTTCCATACTTGGGACGAGAGTGCTTATGATGGTAAGATGTCATATCGAAGGGATTTACATTATCAGTATGTGGTATTGTCTGTTCCGGCTTTTGCACGATTGACTTTTGGAGACCGGTTTAAATGGTTTTTGGAAGCCGGGGCTTACGTTGGAATTTGTTTGGGAGGAAATGTTCAATACACCAGGATTTCTTACGGTCCGTCGCCGAATATGTCATCAACGCAAGAGAATACAGAATCATACAGAACCGGTTTATCCATTACACCTGCAGCTAGTTTTGGAGTGAGATTTCCGCTTTCAGAGCGCATAGACTTCTTTTTAAAGCCTGAATTCGCTGTCGTAAAAAACAACCTGGGAGCTAATAACCCTTTTTCTCACAAGAATAATTATTACGGTCCGGTTAACCCTGCAAAAAATGATTTTGATTACCTGTATATGTATGTGCGTTTCTGTGCAGGAATTCACTTGAAACCAAAAGTGAGGTAAAAAGAAAAAGCCTTCCGCATATTGGGAAGGCTTTCGTGTTTTTATACTTGTCGAATACTTGTCAGTTGTCGAAGTAGTGTTTTCTTATCTTTCAGATCCACCTTGTTTTTCCATAGGAGGAGTTGGTGTGCTTACCGCAGGAGTCACATTCAATAACTCAATATCAAATACCAGGTCTGAATAAGGAGGAATTCCACCCGGTCTTCCGGCAGCACCGTACGCTTTGAAATAAGGAATCACGAAAATACCACGTCCACCTTTACTCAAAATGGAAATTGCTTCGTCATAACCTGCAATCATTTGACCTACATTGTGTGTAAAATCCAACGGTTGGTTGCGATCGCGGGAAGAATCGAATTTTGTTCCGTTCAGGAATGTTCCTGTATAATGAGTTGAAACATTGTCGCCTTTGTTTGCTTTCGTACCGTTTCCTTCAGTTTGGATAACATAAACCAAACCGGATTCCGTTTGCTGTGCATTCGGGTATTTTTTACGGATTTCACTCAATAAGTAAACACGGTATTCTGCTTCCGTCATAGCTGAAGCTTTCGCGATACGCTCTTTTTCAATAGCATCCAATTTTGCTTGCTCTGCTTTTTTCACCTCTTGTTCAGCTTGTACTTTCGCATAGGCCGTTTTGAAATTTTCAGTTGCATTCCAGGTTTTGTATGCTTTTCCATTGCGAATGATCATCACTTTCGTCATCACATCATTTGCTTCGATCTTATTCACCACATCCTGTCCTTGAACGACATGTCCGAAAACAGTATGTTTTCCATTTAACCATGGAGTTTCTTTGTGTGTGATAAAGAATTGACTTCCGTTTGTGCCAGGACCGCTATTTGCCATAGAAAGAATGCCGGGACCGCTATGTGTCAGGTCGGGTCTTGTTTCATCAGGGAATTTATATCCGGGACCTCCCATTCCTGTTCCTTGCGGGTCTCCACCTTGAATCATGAAATCCTTGATTACCCGGTGGAATTTCAATCCGTCGTAGAATGGTTTGGTAATTTTGATAGAATCAAAAAGTGTCAGGTTTCCTTCTGCCAAACCAACGAAATTGGCAACTGTCATAGGTGTTTTATCCGCTTCCAGTTTCACGATGATATTTCCTTTCGTAGTAACAAAAGCTGCGTAAATACCAGGCTCGGCGTCTTTAGGTAATTCAACTTTTTGTGCAAAAAGTGAAGTGGTAGTGATACATAAAAGCATCAACGCTGAAATGTACTTAAGTCCTTTTTTCATATTCAATTATTTGGGTTTAAAAATAGTGCAATTTTGCGAACTGCATGGGAAAAATCAAAAATCAGTCCAAAAGATGATTTAAACGCAAAGAATGTAAGAGCGCAAAGACACAATATATAAAAACGCTGTGGTCTCTGCGGCTAAAATAGAATATGGGAATTCAACATTGAAATTGGAATTAACTCATCTTATGAGAAAAGTCATTTTTTGCGTCGAAAAAAACACGAAATTTGTTCTACAAAAATACAGACATGCGAATAGAACAATTATACACCAAATGTTTAGCTGAAGCGGCATATTTCATTGAAAGCGAAGGAGAAATTGCAGTAATCGATCCGTTGAGAGAAGTTCAGCCATACCTGGACCTGGCTAAAGAATGGAACGGAGAGATCAAATACATTTTTGAAACACATTTCCATGCAGACTTTGTTTCGGGTCATATTGACCTGGCAAAAGAAACCGGGGGAAAGATTGTATACGGTCCAACGGCAAAAACGAATTTTGAAAGCATTATTGCGGAAGACAACCAGGAATTCAAAGTTGGAAAAATCACGATTAAAGTATTACACACACCGGGACATACTCCTGAATCCGTAACGTACCTGTTATTGGATGAAAATGGAAAGGAAACAGCGATTTTCACCGGGGACACTTTGTTCCTTGGAGATGTCGGGAGACCGGATCTGGCGATTAAGGGAGATTTGACACAATACGATCTGGCTGGAATGTTATTCGATTCCTTGCGAAACAGGATCATGATTTTACCGGATTCATTGACAGTTTACCCGGGTCACGGAGCCGGAAGTTCATGTGGGAAAAGCATGAGTTCTGAAACTGTCGGAACGCTGGGAGAGCAAAAACAAACCAATTATGCTTTGCGGGCTGATATGACCCGTGAGGAATTCATCAAGGAAGTGACGGAAGGAATCTTGCCTCCGCCGCAATATTTTCCTAAGAACGCCATGATGAACAAAAATGGTTATGAGTCAATCGATGAAGTGATTTCGAAAGGGAACACTCCTCTCGAAGTTTCAGAAGTGAAAAGATTGATTGAGGATGGCGTATTGGTTTTGGATGTACGCAACCAGGATGAATACATCCGGGGAGCGGTTCCAAACAGTTTGTTTATCGGTTTGAATGGAACATTTGCCATGTGGGTTGGAGCTTTGATTGAAAATATCAATCAACCGATCGTGTTGGTCGTTCCGGAAGGAAAAGAAGAGGAAACTGTCATGCGTTTGGCACGTGTGGGTTATGACAATTGTGTCGGCTACCTGAAAGGTGGAATGAAAGCCTGGAGTGAAGCTGGAGAGCCGGTAGAAACCATTGAATCGGTAACTGCTGAAAGCATCGCCGACACCATTGGGTCACTTCCGATTTTGGATGTGCGCAAACCGGGAGAATACGAAGCGGAACACCTGGAGAATGCAGAACACGTTGCCTTGGATTTCATGCTGGATGATTTGGGAGATTTGAAACCGAATAATCCGTATTATGTGCATTGTGCAGGTGGCTACCGAAGTGTAATTGCAATTTCCTTGTTGAAACGAAAAGGATTCAAAAACCTGGTTGACATCGCCGGTGGATTCGGTGCGATCAAAAAAGCAGGAATCCCGACAACCGACTTTGTTTGCAGTTCAAAGAAGTAAAAAGAATAGAATGAATTAATGAACAATAGGGGCGCGATTAATCGCGCCCCTATTGTTTTTAGGGTTTAAGAATTAGGTATAGATTCGTCATTACATTTTCCCTTATTTAGTTAAATTTGCGCCATGGAACAGAAAGAAGATTTATTAAAAGAAGTAATTTCCCACGCGAAGGAATACGGATTCGTTTTCCCTTCATCTGAAATTTATGATGGTTTGGCTGCAACATACGATTATGGCCAGCTCGGTTCTGAATTGAAAAACAATATCAAACAGTACTGGTGGAAATCCATGGTTCAGATGAATGACAATATTGTGGGAATTGACGCTGCTATCTTCATGCATCCGACAACTTGGAAAGCTTCAGGTCACGTGGATGCTTTCAATGATCCATTGATTGATAACAAAGATTCAAAAAAGAGATACCGTGCGGATGTATTGATCGAAGAACATATCGAGAAAATTCGCCAAAAGATTAATAAGGAAGTCGAAAAAGCTGCAAAGAAATTTGCAGAGGCTTTCGATGAAGCTCAATTCAGGGCTACGAACCCGAATGTATTGCGCAACGAGGAAAAGATCAAAGAGATCGAAGACCGTATGCGCACCACTTTGGAAAATAATGATTTGGAAGGGGTTAAAAAGCTCATCGAGGATTTGGAAATTGTTTGTCCGATCAGTGGTTCCCGTAACTGGACAGAAGTGCGTCAGTTCAACCTGATGTTTTCAACAGAATTGGGTTCTGTTGCCGGAGACGCTTCTACGATTTATTTGCGACCGGAAACGGCACAGGGAATCTTCGTAAACTTCCTGAATGTTCAGAAAAGTGGACGTATGAAAATTCCATTTGGAATTGCCCAGATCGGGAAAGCTTTCAGAAATGAAATCGTGGCTCGCCAGTTTATCTTCCGCATGCGTGAGTTTGAACAGATGGAAATGCAATTTTTTGTTCGTCCCGGTGATGAGATGAAATGGTACAACCATTGGAAAGCTACCCGTTTGGCTTGGCATAAGGCATTAGGTTTGGGTGATAAATATTATCGCGAACACGATCATATCAAATTGGCACATTATGCCAACGCTGCAAGTGACATCGAATTTGATTTCCCGATGGGATTCAAGGAATTAGAAGGAATTCACTCCAGAACGGATTTTGACTTGAAACAACACGAGCAATTTTCAGGAAAGAAATTGCAGTATTTCGACCCGGAATTGAACCAGAACTATGTTCCTTATGTAGTTGAAACTTCAGTTGGTTTAGATCGGATGTTCCTGGCGGTGATGAGTGCTTCTTATAAGAATGAAAAATTGGAAGATGGTTCCGAGCGCGCAGTTTTAAGTTTGCCTGCTCAATTGGCTCCTTACAAAGTTGCGATTATGCCCTTGATAAAGAGAGACGGTCTGCCGGAAATTGCAAGAGCAATTTTCGAAGATTTGCGTTTTGATTTCAATTGCCAATACGACGAAAAAGATACTCCGGGAAAACGCTACCGTAGACAAGATGCGATCGGAACACCTTATTGTGTAATGGTGGACCATCAGACGTTGGAAGATAATACGGTGACAATCCGTGATCGGGATACGATGGAACAGGAACGTATTGCAATTTCTGAATTGAGAGCGAAAATCGAAGAAAAAGTGAGTTGGAGAAACTTACTTGCGAAGTAATATCAGTTAACCTTTGGGATAAGCGCAAGAATACACTTCTGTTACCCGGGTATATTTTAAAAGCATACAAAAAAACCGATTCTCTAAGCTGGGAATCGGTTTTTTATTTATAAGCGAATTCGATTGAATTTAATTGCGATTTGCACCTTTCATAATCCCTTGCAACAACCCGTCAAACTTGATATCTCCACTAGATAAATTGCGTGTTTCATGCACATCGAAATTCTTTCCGAATCCCATGATACTTCCGCGAACTTTCCCATCCAATCTCAATTCAAATTTGTCGTCATCAATCAGTTTTGCAATTCGGAACAAAGCTCCGTCGCTCAAACTGAGTTGAAGTGGAACAGTATAGACATTTTCAGATTTCCTTTTGACCTTGATTTTCTTATCCAGATCAATCACTCCGATCTCCAGGTTATTTACCGAAACATTCAATTTTCCTTTCTTGATTTTAAATCCATAGCCATTTTCGTTGTCTACAGTTGCATCAAAACTCACATTCAATGTTTTCCCTTCCAGTTTTCCGAATTTAAAATTGGAATACCCGGAAACTTCAGGTTCTAAAAATTCACAGCTTGATACTACTATTACCAGTGCGCATAAAAAAAGAATCTTCTTCATAATTACTTCATTGCTTCATTGAAATAATGGAAGAAATACGGAATGGTTTCAATTCCTTTGTAAAAATTGAATAATCCATAGTGTTCATTAGGAGAATGGATTGCATCAGAATCCAAACCGAAGCCCATCATGACCGTTTTCAAACCCAATTCCTTTTCGAACAGGGCAATTATTGGAATACTTCCACCACTTCTTACAGGGATAGGTGTTTTTCCGAATGTCTCCTCGTAAGCTTTTGCAGCACTTTTATATGCGATGGAATCAATGGGTGTCACAACCGGTTCTCCACCATGATGTGGATTCACAACAACGGTCACTCCAGCAGGAGCAATTGATTTAAAGTGTTTCGAAAACAACTCGGTAATTTTTTCAGGTTCCTGGTTTGGAACCAGGCGCATGGATATCTTAGCATATGCTTTCGATGCGATGACAGTTTTAGCTCCTTCACCCGTATATCCGCCCCAAATTCCATTTACATCCAAAGTCGGACGGATAGAGCCTCTTTCAGGAGTGGTATATCCTTTTTCTCCATAAACAGCATCGATATTCAATGCTTTTTTATAATCTGCTTCACTGTAAGGTGCTTTTGCCATTTCAGCGCGTTCTTCCAAACTTAATTCAACTACATCAGCGTAAAACCCCGGAATGGTAATGTGATTGTCTTCATCATGCAAGGAAGCGATCATTTTTGTGAGGACATTGATTGGATTTGCAACGCAACCACCATAAAGGCCGGAATGCAGATCTCTGTTTGGTCCTGTCACTTCCACTTCTACATAGCTCAAACCTCTTAAGCCAGTTGTAATGGACGGAGTGTCATTACTCAACATACCTGTATCCGATACTAGGATGATATCTGCTTTTAAACGCTCTTTATTCTCTTTGATGAAAACACCCAGGTTCACCGATCCGACTTCTTCTTCGCCTTCGATCATGAATTTTACATTACATGGAAGTTCATTTGCCTTCATCATCGCCTCAAAAGCTTTCACATGCATGAAAAACTGGCCTTTATCATCACAAGCACCGCGAGCAAAAATAGCTCCTTCAGGATGGATTTCTGTCTTTTTCACAACCGGCTCGAATGGAGGTGAAGTCCATAAGTCAATTGGATCTGCCGGTTGAACGTCGTAATGACCGTATACCAAAACTGTTGGTGATGCAGGGTTGATGATTTTTTCGCCGTAAACGATCGGATGTCCTGCAGTTTTACAGATCTCAACCTTCTCAGCACCAGCTTCCCGAAGGAATTCAGCTACTTTCTCAGCACCTTTGATTACATCTTTTGCGTATGCACTATCAGCGGAAACGGTTGGGATTTTCAATAAATCAATTAATTCCTGGACGAATTTATCCTTGGATTCTTGTATATATTTCTGAGTGTTTTGCATAAAATTTATATTTGTAAGGCAAATTTGGTTAAATCGTAGCGTTTTTAATCGGATAATTGTGATTAAAATTTAACAATTAAACAAAAATTAATATTATTGACACATAAATGCAACCTTTAACACTTATTTGAGTCTAAAGGGTATAACTGGATTATCTTATGAAAAAAATTACTACGATACTTAGTTTTGGTGTGTTACTTTTTTTGGGTAACAATTCCAATGCGCAAATCTCTGTTCAAAATACACAATCTCCGGCCTCACTGGTTCAGAATGTATTGATGGGAACAGGTGTTGTCGCTTCCAATATTACTTACAATGGTTCTGCTGTGAATGCACAGATGCCTCAGGGAAATGTCACCTTTTTTAATAATAACAGCGGAGCGTTCCCTATTTCAACGGGGGTATTGTTGACATCCGGTAACGGAAGTGCTGCAGTTGGTCCGAATAACTCGGGTTCATTTTCCAATAACGTTCCGGCTACACCAAGTGTTTCAGGAGATCCGGATTTGAATGCGATTTCAAGTGCAAACCCTACAAATGGGGCTATTTTGGAGTTTGACTTTATTCCTTCGGGAGATACGATCAGCTTTAGATATATATTCGCATCGGAAGAATATCCTGAATTTGTAAACGCAGGTTTTAACGATGCATTTGGCTTTTTCCTATCAGGACCAGGAATTACAGGGCCTTATTCCAATGGTTCAATGAATATTGCTTTGGTACCGGGAACAGCTACTCCTGTTACAATCGATAATGTCAGCCCGTCAACAAACTCTGCGTATTATGTCAATAACCTGAACGGACTGGCTTATGGAGTTTCGATTCAATATGACGGAACGACAGTTGTATTAACTGCTAACGCAAGTGTACAATGTGGACAAACCTACCATATTAAATTAGCGATCTGTAATATCTCGGATACCGGTTGGGATTCAGGAGTATTCTTGGAAGCGGATTCATTCAGCTCCGAGGCGGTTGATATCGCAGTGGCAACGGTTACCGGAGATACGACAGTTATTGAAAACTGTACAAGTGCTCAATTTATCTTCTCCCGTCCTCAAACACAATTGGGTGATACATTGTTAGTGAATTATGATATTACCGGTACTGCAGTCATGGGAACGGATTATAACTTCCTGTCGAATCCGATCACATTCCTTCCGGGTGTGGATACAATTGTAGTTACCTTATTCCCAACGGGAGACGGAATCACAGAGTCTCCTGAGACGGTGATCATTACGGCTACAACCATTACAGAGTGTGGTGACACCATTGTTACAACAGGAACACTTTACATCATTGATGGACCGACTTTACCGATCAATGAATCCAATCCGACTGTATTTTGTGCAAATGACTCGGTACAAGTAACTGCTGTTGCCAGTACAGGGTTCCCGCCATATACGTATACTTGGTCGTATGCAGGACAAACCGGTGGTACGGCTTATGTACCGATCATGCAGAACGGATCCATCGATTATTATGTAACGGCTACCGACCAATGTGGAAATACCGGAACGGATACGGTAACTGTAACCATGAACCAGACTTTGGCAATTGATACCATGATGATGTTCCCTGCTTCCGCTTGTACACCTGATGGTGCCGTGAGTGGAATGGGACAGGGAATTACAGGCCAGCCTCATTATCATTGGGAAGGACCGAACACAGGAGGACCGAGTCAGATTGATGCAACTGTCATGCAGAACCTTTCTCCGGGATGGTATGTATTTACTATTACGGATAATGTTTGTTCGGTGACCGATTCCATCCTTTTGACAAGTGAACCGGGTCCGATTGCAGATATAACCTTAAGTTCAATTTCAGGCTGTAACCCACTGACTGTGACATTAACGAACAACAGTCAGAATGCAACCACTTTTGAATGGAATTTTGGGAATGGAACTTTTGCAACTGTGAACGATTTGAGCTCTCAATCACAAACATATACAGTTTCTGCTGATGAGATATCACTGATTGCCATTAACGGGCCTTGTAGAGATACGGCATTTGCTTCCGTACTGATTGTAGAATGTGGTTGTACGGATCCATTAGCGACAAACTATGATCCAACTGCGGTTCAAAACGACGGTTCTTGTATTTTCCCTGAGCCGACAGTTATTGTTCCGAATATCTTCACACCAAATGGGGATGCAAATAATGACGTATTTAAATTGACCACAACGAACGCGACAGATGTGATTATCAAAATCAACAACCGTTGGGGGAATAATGTATATGTGGGTTCCGGATTGGATCCTTATTGGGATGGAAAAATCAACGGGACAATTGCTCCTGATGGGGTTTACTTCGTACAATACACTGTAAAAGGATTGATGGGTAAAGAAATTACCGGTCAAGGATTCTTGCAGTTGATCAGATAATAACAGATTGATATAAAACAAAGAAGAAGGGACGTCCTGCAAATGCGGAACGTCCCTTTTTTATTTAATTAAAATTAATTTAATGCAACCAGTGTCTTACCATCCATTTCCAAAGGGGCTGCGATGCGCATACGATCTAAAATGGTAGGAGCCACGTCCGCTAGAATTCCACCGGAATTTAATTGCAAATGTTTTTCCTTTGTTACCAAAATAATCGGAACAGGATTTAATGAGTGAGCTGTGTTCGGTGAACCATCTGCGTTAAAGGCAACATCTGCATTCCCATGATCGGCAATGATCACTAATTCATAGTCCAACTTATTACATAAGCTGACAATTTCTCCCAGGCAGGTGTCAACAGTTTCAACAGCTTTCACAATTGCATCGTAAACTCCCGTATGACCTACCATATCCGGATTGGCAAAATTCAAACAAAAGAAATCAGGCATGTCGGTTCTTAATTCTTCCAAGATGCGTTCTTTCACTTCAATAGCGCTCATTTCAGGCTGTAAGTCATAGGTTGCAACTTTCGGTGATTTCACCAAAATACGGGATTCTCCTTTAAACTCTTTTTCTCTTCCGCCATTAAAAAAGAAAGTGACATGCGGATATTTTTCAGTTTCAGCTATGCGAACCTGTGTCCGGTCCATTTTACTTAAAATTTCCCCCAATGTATTCTGCAAGTTATCCTTTTCGAAAATTACGTGTACATTTTTGAACTTGGCATCGTACCTTGTCATCGTATAATAGTTCAAGTGCAAAGGTTTCATTCCAAACTCGGGAAAAGCCTGCTGGGTCAAAGCCTGGCTGATTTCTCTCGGACGATCGGTTCTGAAATTGAAACAGATAACAGTATCACCTTCCTGGATCATTCCATCACCCGAACTTGTAACCAAGGGTTTGATGAATTCATCCGTTATTTCTTCTTCATAACTTGATTCGATGGCTTTTACGGCATTTGAAAACGGAGTTCCGAGTCCTTTTACCATTGCGTCATAAGCTAGCTGGATACGTTCCCAGCGATTATCGCGATCCATAGCATAATACCGACCTACAATAGTAGCGAGCTTGCCGGTGGATTGCTTCATGTGATCTTCCAGTTTTTGAATGAAACCTAAACCACTCTTCGGATCACAATCTCTTCCATCCGTAAATGCATGTACCCACACATTTTTCAGATCGTAGCTTTTAGCCATATCGAGTAATGCATGCAAATGTTCTTGTGAACTATGAACTCCCCCATTTGAGACCAACCCGATGAAATGAACCTTTGTTCCATTTTTTTTCGCTTTCTCAAAACAGTCAACTAAAACCGGATTCTTGAAAAACTGACCTTCACGAATGGCTTTATTGATCCGGGTAAGTTCCTGGTAAACGATCCTTCCGGCCCCGATATTCAGATGTCCCACTTCCGAGTTCCCCATCTGTCCTTCCGGCAATCCAACAGCTTCGCCACTTGCAGTTAATGTGCTGTGCGGGTATTTTTCCAGCAATGAATCCATCACCGGTGTTTTTGAATTAAAAATGGCATCGGCTTTCGAGCGGTCTCCCAGTCCCCAGCCATCCAAAATTATTAAACCAACTTTTTGATTATCCATCATAAGGCATTTGTATTTGGAAACATGCACCTGGGCCTTCCACTTTCAAGAGTCTTAAATTTCCTCCTAAAGTCCGGGCACATTCTTTGGCTATAAACAGGCCAAGTCCTGTTCCTTTTGTGCTTCTTGTTTCCTCATTTTCTAAACGATTGAATTTTTTAAACAAAAGATCTTGTTGTTCCGGTGGGATCCCCTTTCCATAATCTCTGACTTCAATGGAAACATATTGATCGTCTTTGGAAATTACCAGATCAAGTCCACGATCGGTATATCCGTATTTGTACCCATTCTCTATCAGGTTATTCAGGATATTGGTAAAAATAAGCGGATCAGTTTCTAATTGGATATCTTCGAAGTCATTCAGGTGGATAGAAATATTGAATCTTTTTTCCTGGATGGAGATTAATTTGTTTAGGAAATCTTTCAACGAGAAAGCGGTCGTGAGTCTTGGCATTGCTTGCTGCTCCAGTCGGGAAGCAGTCAGGATTTGTTCTACAAGGGTTTCCAGTCGGCTGGATTCATCCAATGCTTTTTGGATGAGTTCAATTTGTTTTTCTTCACTCAGTTTGTGTTTTTGAATCGTTTGAAGATACAATTTGGTCGCCGCGAGTGGAGTTTTCAATTCATGAGTTACTGACAACATGAAATTATTCTGTTGGCGTGCAATCTGAATTTCTTTTTTAATGGAGCGTTTAATTTTCCATAATCCGAAGAGCAACAATACAAGAAAGACAGAGCCTTCCCCGATTATCATTACAATCCGTTTGGTAATTGTCTGATCAGTATGATGAGATGCACGGGTTAAGTCAATAAGGTGATAACCCCACCAAAGGAATTGAATCAGTACATAAGCACCCAACAAGTATACGAAAACAGTTGTGGGTTTTTTAAGCATTTTTCTTAGTAAGCTCGTTCGTTTTTTCCTTCAATATAATTAATAAAAGCTTTATTCACGACTTTATTTCCTCCGGGAGTCGGGTAATTTCCAGTAAAATACCAGTCTCCGGTGTTTCCCGGACATGCTTTATGCAAATCTTCCACAGTCTGATAAACGATGTGAACTTCCGCTTTGATATTCTCAGGTGTAAGCATTTTCGCAATCTGGGCTGAAATTTCTTCGGCAGTGAATGGTGCGTAAATTTCTTTCACGTAGTTTACAATCTGCTCTTTTGGTAAAGCTTCCTGCTCTTTTGATTTCCGGTAACACTCGTCGATGATGTGCTGTCTGCCGCTTTCTTTCAATAAGGTGATTGCAGCATCAAAAGCAATGAAATCGCCCATTTTTGCCATATCAATCCCGTAACAATCAGGATATCGGATCTGTGGAGCGGATGAAACGACCAGAATACGTTTTGGCTCCAATCGGTCCAGGATACGTAAGATGGATTGCTTTAAAGTCGTACCGCGAACGATACTGTCATCAATAACTACCAAGTTGTCTTTCCCACGAACCACCGACCCGTAAGTAATGTCGTAAACCTGGGCAACCATGTCGTCACGAGCATCATCCTGTGTGATGAATGTGCGTGCTTTTGCATCCTTGATGGCAATTTTTTCAATGCGTGCCCGGCGATTCAGAATTTCTTTCAATTGTTCGGGACTCGGTTTCCCGTCAATCGCCAACAACTGTTCATATTTTTGTTCGTTCAGATAATCCTCCAATCCTTTGATCATCCCATAAAAACTGCCTTCAGCTGTATTTGGGATAAAAGAGAAAACAGAATTATCCAAATCGTAATCAATGGTCTTCAATACGTTCGGAACGACATAACGGCCTAAATTCTTGCGCTCTTCGTAGATGTCGAAATCATTTCCACGAGAGAAATAAATGCGCTCAAACGAGCATTTCGCAGGGGCTTTCGGAGTATTTATTTCAACTTCCGAAACAGAACCGTTTTTCTTGATGATTAAAGCGTGTCCCGGAGTCAATTCCTTGATCTCATTGTATTTCAGGTTGAAAGCAGTTTGAATAACCGGTCTTTCCGAGGCCACGACACATACTTCTTCATCTTCATAATAGAATGCGGGCCTGATACCATTCGGATCTCTTAAAACGAAAGCATCACCATGACCGAACAAACCGGCCATTGCATATCCGCCATCCCAAACTTCAGAAGCTCTTTTCAGGATTTGTTCAATATTGATATTGTCGGCAATCTTGTTATAAATCTGGTGGCTGTTGTAACCGAGAGACTGGTATTTACTCACCATTTCGTCGTTTTCGACATCCAGGAAGTGACCGATCTTTTCCAATACGGTAACCGTATCTGATTTTTCCTTCGGATGCTGACCGATTTCGAGTAATACCTCGAACAATTCGTCCACATTTGTCAGGTTGAAATTTCCTGCAACAACCAAGTTTCTGGTGATCCAGTTATTTTGTCTCAAGAACGGATGGCAGCTCTCGATTGAATTCCTACCGAAGGTTCCGTATCTTAAATGTCCTAAAAATAATTCTCCTGTAAATCCCGCGTTTTTCTTCAGGTAGTTAACGTCTTTCAATAAGTGCGGGTTTTCTTCCCCGATTTCATAGAAGCGTTTGTTGATGTGATCGAAAATATCCTGGATGGGCTTCGGATCGATGCTTCGGTAGCGCGAAATATAACGCTCTCCGGGTTCCATGTCTAACTTAATGTTTGCAACACCTGCACCGTCTTGTCCACGGTTATGTTGCTTTTCCATTAAAAGATGAAGCTTGTTTAAACCATAAAAAGCCGTTCCGTATTTATCAACATAATACTGTAAGGGCTTTTTTAATCGAATGAGTGCGATTCCGCATTCATGTTTAATTGCATCGCTCATGGGCATCAAAAATGTGGTGCAAAGTTACGGAATCTAAATCGATTCAGGAGAGAAATATTTCATCAAAAAACAACTTTTTATTGAATTCATAGTCTTATAAATACAGCAGAATAAATAACATTCTTTGTGTTTTTTTATTTTGATTAGTATTCGTAAATTCGTTTAATGTTCTGTCGTGTTTTTCTTGCGGTAATGTGCTTGTATTCAGTTGCTTTTGGGCAGGCTGAAAACGTGTTATTACATCCGAACGAAGGACAATGGGATTCGCAAATTCATTTTAGCGTGGATTTGAAGCAAGGAAGTATTTTGATCAACCAGACAGGATTTACTTACTTTTTGAACGATGCAATGGCGCATCATCACGAAAAACATGCAGGGGAATCTACTTCCGGAGATGATCGGAAGATTCATTGCCAGGTTATCAAATCAGAACTTTTAAATACAACCTGGAAGGGAATCAAGACAAAGGGCGCCCCGAGTAAGGCTTACCGGAATTATTATCAGGGAAAAGATCCGGGTAAATGGAAATCGAAAGTTTACAGTACGAACAAGGTTTCATATAGTGATATTTATGATGGGATAGATTTGAAGGTTGAAGGTAAATCGGATTACCTGAAGTATTCATTTATTGTGGCTCCCGGAGCCGATGTTCAGAAGATTGCAACCCAAATAAGTGGAAGTAAGGACGTTTTTCTTCGGGAAGGTGATTTAGTTACCCGCACGGAATTTGGAGAAATTATTGAGCGAGCTCCCATTGCATGGAGTCTCAAAAACGGAAAAAAAGTCAAAGTTGCTGTTACCTTTTTATTGAAAGACAATATTGTCACTTACGGCTTTCCCAAAGGCTTTTCAGGAACGGATACACTCATTATTGACCCGGATATCGTTTTTTCGACCTTTACAGGTTCGACACTTGACAACTGGGGGATGACAGCAACTCCTGACCAGGCAGGTGATTTATATGCCGGAGGAATTGTTTTCTCAGGTGGAGGAACGTATCCTACTGTCACCGGTTCGTTTGACTTAAGTTTTAACGGAGGGAATTCATATGCGCTTGGTGCAGGAACCATTCAAGGTTTTGATGTAGCAATCACGAAGTTCAATCCGACAGGGACTGCCTTGGTTTATTCGACATATTTAGGCGGTTCGGGAAATGAATCGGTACATAGTTTGGTCACTGATCCACAAGGACATTTATATGTGCTTGGTGTGACCAGTTCCCCCAATTTCCCGACAGTTACAGGTTGTATTGATCAGACATTCAATGGCGGACCTACCATTATCACAAATGAATTGGGCTTCCAGGGAGCAGATATGTATGTGTGTCATTTTGATGCAAACGGATCTGCTTTAATCGGATCGACTTATTTGGGTGGCGCGGGAACGGATGGAATTAATTCGGGAAGTCTGTATTTCAATTATGGGGACCCGTTCAGGGGTGAAATTGTGGTTAAATCGGGAGAAGTGTATGTAGCCAGCTCCAGCTCGTCATCTGATTTCCCGGTTGTCAATGCATTTCAAAGCACTTTAAATGGCGCCCAGGATGCAGTTGTACTTAAAATGAATAACGGATTGACTTCTCTAATTTGGTCTACCTATGTTGGTGGTTCCGGTTATGACTCAGGAAATGGAATCCAACTCTCAAGTACCGGTGAAGTTTTCGTTGCCGGAGGAACGACTTCATCCAATATGCCTTTTACTTCCGGAAATAATTTGACCTACAATGGAGGTGTTGCAGATTCCTACCTGATGCGTTTATCAAATAGTGCAGGAGCAGTTTTATCAGGAACTTATTCAGGTACAAATGAATATGACCAGGCATTTTTTGTGCAATTGGATCTAAGCGATAATGTATATATCTACGCACAATCGGAAGGTTCAATTCCAATCTCTCCGGGAAAATACGGAACAGCAAATTCCGGTCAGTATGTTGCTAAATTTTCACCGAACCTTTCGACTTTATTGTGGGCAACCCCAATCGGTTCCGGTTCCGGTCACATTGAAATTTCGCCAACTGCTTTTTTGGTATCCAACTGCAGTGAAATTTATCTTGCAGGTTGGGGCGGACAGGTGAATGTAAATAATGCACCTGGCGCGGTTCATAGTACAACATCGGGTTTGCCGGTTACATCGGACGCTTATCAGGCAACCACCACGGGTAGTAATTTTTGGATAGCGGTATTGGAAGAGGAAGCTGCAGGATTGAATTATGCAACATTTATCGGAGGTACGGGTAATTCATCCAGTAATCATGTGGATGGAGGAACAAGCCGGTTCGACAAAAACGGAAACATCTATCATGCAGTCTGTGCAGCCTGTGGAAGCGTAAATAATGGATTTACAACTACTCCGGGTGTATGGGGACCGAGTAATCCAAGTCCGAACTGTAATCTTGCCGCATTTAAATTTGAATTGAGCACGATTGAGGCAGTTGTAGCTGCTCCCGATCCGTTGGTCTGTTTACCGGACCCTATCGTATTTAACAATAATAGCGCAAATGGAAATGAGTTTGAATGGCATTTTGGAGATGGAACTACATCCTCACTTGTCAATCCGTCACATGTTTACAGTGGTCCGGGTCAATATACAGTCACTTTGATTGTCAGTGATACGACTCAGTGTTTCACTCCTGATACGGTTCAGTTTATTGTCAATATCGGAGACTTCAATGGAGGAATAGTAAACCCGATAGCTCAGACTTGTGCAAACGTCCCTGTGCAGATGGAAGCTTTTGGAGGATCTGTTTACCATTGGGAACCTGTCCAGTATTTTAATAACCCGAATATTTCAGACCCCTTGGTCACAACGGCTCAGAATATTGATATTTATTGTATTATTTCCGATAGTTGCGGGATTGACACCGTTTATGCTCAAGTAACCATCCTGAATGGTACGCTCAGTATTTCAAATGATACAGCGATTTGTGTCGGGAACTCGGTCAATTTATTTGTAAATGGAGTCTCGCAAATTACCTGGAGCCCATCAACTTATCTGGATAATCCAAACAGCTTGACCCCAGTGTCAACACCGTTGCAATCCATTACTTATACGGCAACGGGAACAACTTCCGATGGTTGTCAACTGACCGCAGATGTACATATTCATGTTGATACAACTGTTCCATTACCAGTTATACCCGATTCTCTGATTTATTGTTTGGGAAGTTCCGGAATAGTAAATGTTTCGGGGGCTACTTCCTATAGCTGGTCACCACAAACGGATATTGCACCTGCTAATGGGTCCCAAGTGACAATTAGCACACAAACCAATCGGTATTATTACTGTGATTTTTCAAATGCATGTGGAACCGTCAGGGACAGCATCTTTGTGGAGATTCATCAGGCAACTGTTTTAGCTGGAAATGATACCACGATTTGTCCGGGAGAAATTACTCCGATTCATGCCTCAGGTGGAGTTTCCTATAACTGGTCACCGAGTCCGTATGGTTGGCTGGAAACAGATGGTTCGGTGGTTTTAGTGAAACCTGCTACGTCGACAACTTATGTGGTGGTCGGAGTGGATCAATATGGTTGTTCCGATACAGCATCAGTGCGTGTAAACCTGTTTCCTTCACCATTTGTTCAAACAAATCCGGATGTCTATGCCGTTTTTGGTGAAACGGTCCAGTTGAATGCTGTTTCGAATACTGCTGTGAGCTATGTTTGGAGTCCGGCAGAGTATTTATCCTGCAACGTTTGCCAAAACCCGGTTACACAGCCTGATAAACCGATCACTTATACAGTTACCATATATGATATCAATGGATGTTCCGCAACAGACCAGGTTCATATTTATTATGATGCAATCATCTATGTTCCGAACACGTTTACACCGAATCACAATGGCACGAACGAGACATTTTTTGCTCTTGGAGTGAATATCCGTGACTTCCAGCTGGAGATTTTCAACAGATGGGGAGAATTGATCTATACCGGAGATGCCCTTTCTCAAATGTGGGATGGAATGTACGCCGGTTTGCCTTCCCCGGATGGAGTTTACACTTGGAAAATAGAATACAGTGAGATGCTTTCGGATTTAAGACATCAATTGGTCGGACACGTTAATCTTCTGAGATAGATTCTCTTTTGTAGAGAATTAAACCACTTTCCATGGAATAATCTTTTAAAATTTGATATCCTTTAATATCAACCGACGATGCGCTTTGAAATAGTACGTACTCAGCTTCCATTTTAACATCTTCTCTGAAAACCTCCTGAATTGGAACCTGGTATTCCACTCGATAATAATTAATCATAGGTTCATAAATCCAAAAACATTCTGCGGTATGAATTGATTTATTCGTGACATCGTTTTTTATTGATAACATCCCTTTTTTGATGTCCTGATCTTCAGGCCAAGTCATGGTTTTTTTGAAATTATAGAAAGGGATATTAACTACCACGAACGAAATGGAACTGAGAATGATAAGGGTCCGAACCAGTTTGAATTTCAATCCGTCAATATTTAGCAGGAATGCTAACAGGATAATGGGAAACAAATACAAGGAAGAGCGATTGATCGGATAAAGTGCCTCGAAAAGCAGGTTTTCTGCTACCAATGCAATCAGGATAGAAGCCAGGATGATTAAAGCATACGCACCTGGATTAAACAATTGTTTCCGTCGGATGGCTAAAAACCCGGCTAGCAGGAGTAAAACATAAAGCAAGTACCGAAGAACAATAGCTTCCTTGAAACCATCTTTGATATAAAAACTGGAATAGATGAGGTTGTCGATTGTTGAATTCAGATTTCCTGTACCAAAGTACAATTGCTTTTGATCTCTCAGGAAGAATAAACGGTCCAATGAAAAATACAAACTGGTACCGATCAGGATGAGTAAAATGGAAAGTAAGATTATTCGGTTTTTCGGTTTGAAAACGAAGGCACTTAAGAGGATCAGCGCAACAGCAATCAAGAAATAATTGAGAGTATTCAGATTCGCACTTAATGCCAGAACGGAAAAAATTGCGGACAAATAATAATGGATAGGTTGTGAATCGGTTTTTAGGTCAACAATTCTAAAAAGGTAAAATAAGGAAGCGGTCACAAATGCGAGAGAAAGTCCGTATCCGCGGCACAAAGAAAAGAAATCGAGAATAAAGGGATTTCCGCAAAGAAGCAGAAGTAAAGTAATCTGAGTGAAAGAAGATTTCAGGAAGGTAAGTGAAATACGGAAAAGGAAGAGCCAAAAAACAGCAAAAGACAGTATGTTTGGAAGACGAAGTATAAATTCTTTCGCTCCGAACAGATAAGTACAAAAGGAACTCAATTGCGTATTCAACCAGTGATGATTTGCCGTTCCCCTTAGCGCTTCGTCTCCCTGGACGATTTTGTAAGTAAGGGCTTCATCATGTGTTATTCCAAGGGTAAATCCGCGAATAAGAACATAGCTGAATGCAAAAATAAGAACGAGGTAGTAGCTGATTCGGGTGATTTGGTTCATCTTAGATGAATTCACATTTTACAACTCCATCCCGGTCAATTTCTGTTAGTTGAACCGTTTGCATCTGGTTCACCAAATCCGGATTGAAAGCCGTTTTCACCTTTACATAGTTTTCAGTAAATCCATACATGATCCCTTCGTCTTCTTCTGCTTCGAATAGAACTGTTCTTTGGGAACCGACTTGTGATTCATAAAAAGCACGTTTTTTCTTATCCGAAAGAATGTGCAATTGTTTACTTCGTTGTGCCCTGATCTGATTCGGGACAGGTTCACCTAGCTTGACAGCAGTTGTATTTGCGCGTTCGGAGTAAGTGAAAACATGCAAATAAGAAACATCCAGGTCTTTTAGGAAATCGACTGTTTCTAAAAACTCTTCATCTGTTTCTCCAGGGAAACCTACAATTACATCCACACCGATTGCACAATCCGGACGTAATTTTTTGATATGCTGAACACGTTCCACGTATAATTCACGCAAATATTTCCGTCGCATCGCTTTCAACAGGCGGTTGCTTCCGGATTGAAGCGGAATATGGAAATGTGGGACAAAACGTTTCGAATCCTCCAGGGTGAATTGAATGATCTCATCACTTAACAGATTGGGTTCAATGGAAGAAATCCGGTAACGGTCTATCCCATTGATTTGATCCAATGCCTTTACCAATTCGAAGAAATTTTCACCTTCTCCCTGACCAAAATCTCCAATGTTCACTCCGGTAAGAACCACTTCCTTGATTTTCGTATCGGCAATTTTTTGTGCTTCCAGAACCGTTTCTGCAATACTTGCATTCCTGCTTTTACCGCGAGCCAAAGGAATCGTGCAGAAAGTACAGAAGTAATCACAACCGTCCTGTACTTTCAAAAATGACCTGGTGCGATCTCCCATGGAGTGGGAAGGAATAAAACTCGTAGTTTGTTTGATGTGTTCAAATTTCACAACGGCTTCCGGCATTTCATCCTCATTCTGATTCAGATTATCCAATGCTTCCAGATGCTCTACAATATTGAATTTTTCATTCGCACCCAAAACAAGGGACACTCCTGGGATTTGAGCAATTTCAGTTGGTTTCAATTGGGCATAACAACCAATGATCGCGACGTAAACTTCTGGGTTTATCTTTTTCGCGCGTCTGACCAATTGCTTACATTTTTTATCCGCATTTTCGGTGACAGAACAGGTATTGATCACCAAAATATCAGGTATCTCTTCAAAATCCACCTTCGCAAAACCTGCATTTTCAAAAAGTCGGGAAATAGTAGATGTCTCTGAGAAATTCAGTTTACATCCCAAAGTATAAAAAGCGACTTTTTTGAACTGTTGCATTTTTTTTGCAGAATTGAGGGCACAACGCTTGGGCTAAAGCTTCAGCGACGGCACAAAGATAGACAATTTCAGGTCGAGACAAAAATACCGGTGCAAGTATTCGTTATATTTGTTAGTGTATACTGTGATATGAAAAAGCAATTGAAGATTGATTACGAGTGGTTGAATCATTGGAAGGAACTTCCTGACTCTGAAATGATTTTAATAGAAAAGGCGTATGAAGCTTCGAAAGATGCTTATGCTCCTTATAGCAATTTCAAAGTTGGTGCGGCGGTTTTATTAGCTGATGGAACCATCGTGAAGGGAAATAATCAAGAAAACATTGCGTATCCAAGTGGATTGTGTGCGGAACGGGTTGCCTTGTTTTATGCAGGTGCAAACTACCCGAATACAACGGTTAAAACCATCGTTGTATTGGCACAGGGAGATTTGGTTGCAGTGGATGAATGTGTTTCACCGTGCGGTTCATGCAGACAAGTTATTGCAGAATCGGAAGCACGTCAGAAAGAAGCCATTCGGATAATTTTGGTTGCGCAGGATGGCAAAACCTGGATTTTTGACAGTATAAAGGATATTTTAGTGTTTCCATTTGGAGTAAAGTAACATATGAACGAGAAACGCTTAGAGGAATGGTTTTCTTCCCGAAAGAAAATGCGGGAAAATCGGACAGCGAATAGGTTGTTTGATGCAATCCGTTTGGGAGACCGGACAGCTTTGAGTGGAGCAATCACCCTGCTTGAAAGTACACTTGAAGCAGATCAGCAAACCGCAAAGGATTTGATCCGTCAGTGCCTTCCGTTTTCAGGAAATTCTTTACGCATAGGAATTACAGGTGTTCCGGGGGTGGGAAAAAGTACGTTTATTGAAAAATTCGGACAAACCATTTTAAAAAACCGTAAAAAAATTGCTGTTTTAGCGATAGATCCGAGCAGTGAACGAACAGGTGGCAGCATTCTTGGGGACAAGACCCGAATGGAAATCCTGTCCCAAAACGAAAACGTATTCATCAGACCTTCTGCAGCCGGAAACACATTGGGTGGAGTGGCGCGCAAAACCCGTGAAACAATCATTCTTTGTGAAGCTTCCGGTTTTGATGTGTTATTGATTGAGACTGTCGGTGTTGGACAATCAGAAACCATGGTTCATTCGATGGTTGATTTTTTCATGTTACTTCTCCTGGCCGGTGCCGGAGATGAACTTCAAGGAATCAAAAGAGGAATCATGGAAATGGCGGATGGTTTAGCGGTTACCAAGGCAGATGGGGACAATGTGAACAAAGCGAAATTGGCTTCACGTGAATTGAAGAACGCTATCCATTTATTTCCACCGACTTCGAATGGCTGGATTCCGGAGGTTAAAACCTGTAGTTCTCTGGAAAATACGGATATTGATACCGTCTGGGAAATGATCGAGCGTTTTGAAAGACAGACAAAACTGAACGGCACTTTCGATTCCAAACGGAAGCACCAGGATTTGAATTGGATGCATGAAGCACTGAAAGACTTATTGATTCAAGGTTTATGGCATGAGGAAAAAATAAGAACCTATATCGGAGTTAAAGAATTGGAAGTGGAGAATGGAAGTATTTCCGCTTTTGAAGCTGCCGAAGAGATATATAGGCTCTATAGAATTGGTAATCAGTAAATCCTTTCCTGTCCTTTACAAAAAAGTGCGTTTTGATTTTTTGGTTCCATACGTATCGATACTGCTTTTCAATTTTGCATTAACTTTGCATTCATGGAGAAGATTGAATTTACGATCAATGGTGAGTATATCGAGTTACTGGGACTTTTAAAAGCGACGGGAATAGCTCAAACCGGCGGTCATGCAAAAATGATCGTTGAAGATGAAGAAGTATTCCGTAATGGAGAATTAGAAACCAGAAAGCGTGCAAAATTAGTATCCGGAGATATTATTGAGGTGGGCGATGAGGTTCGGATTGTTTTGAAGTAATTATTTGTTGTCTCCACGAAATCCTAAGTGATATTGAAATGTAGTAGTGTAATTTAGCAAAATTACTTACTTATTGTATCGAATCAGGATGACAAAAAAAATCCCGATTCTAAAAACCGGGATTTATATTAGAACAATTCTTGTAATTCTTTTCGCAGGTATTCAACTGTAATCTCCGTAGGTAATTTTCCTACTTCAGCTACAATTTCAAAAATTTTTGCAGCCAAATCGGTAGAAAGAGCCGTTGCATCCATTTGATTCCCCGCTAAATTGATAATCTTGATGGTTTCTTCCTTTGAATTTCTCACCATATCCCATGATTGTGGAGAAACGAACATCTGTTGAGACACATTGTGATCGTATTCCTCACGGATAGCCTGTAACAAATCAGTTTGAAGTTTTCTGGCCGGAAGACCCGGATTGTGAAGACGCATGACCAAACTACCGGGATGAATGCGTTCCATCAAAAGTGCAGCACGTTGATAAGCCTCCACTCTCATTGGAAGAAAGTGCTTTTGACGTTCTTTTTTTAATTCAATTTGAACGGCCCTGATTTCACGATCCCCCGTTTTCTTTAGAAAAAGATAAGCCATTAATAATACTCCTCCTCCGGAGATGATAGAAATTAGGATAGGAAAGATAATTCCAACAAATAGTTGCATATGGGTTGTTTTTCTAAGTGAATTCGTTTTTTGGTAAAAGTAACAATTAAATGAATTTCGGATCCGCTTCCATTTGGTGTCCGCAGACAGAACATGTTCTCATTTCTTCCGAACTGTAGAATTCTTTGAATCGGGGTAAGAAATCCTTTTCAATATTATCTAATTTGAAGCGATAATGTTTCAGTTCGTGATTGCACTTTTCACAAAACCAGAATAAACCATCCTGCATTTCTGTGTTTTTGCGTACGCGTTCAATAACCAGGCCTACTGTATTTTCTCCACGACGGGGACTATGTGGAATACGCGCTGGAAGTAAGAACATTTCACCTTCCTTGATGACAATATCCTTTGCTTTTCCTTCATGCTGGATGCCAACAGTAATGTCACCCTCGATCTGGTAAAAAAGTTCCTCGCTTTCATTGAAATGATAATCCTTTCTTGCATTGGGTCCTCCAACGATCATGACGATGAAATCACCAGCCTCCTTATAAAGATTTTTGTTTCCGACAGGTGGTTTCAATAACTCCCTGTTTTCCTCGATCCACTGATGTAAATTAAATGGCATTAACATATCCCGTGTGTTTTTATCAAAAGTACCAAATGAATGGTCCATTTGCAATAGGTAGTTCCATAAAAAAGAAAGCCCCTTGTAAATCTTACAAGGGGCTCCAGAGTTTAATTTAAACTTATTGAATCACAACTCGGAATACTTTTTCAGCATTGTCGCTTGAAAGTTTGAAGAAGTAAGTACCTCTTTCAACTTCTTTCAAGTTTACAGTGTTTGTTCCTGTAGAAATTGTGTTCTGACCGGTTTGTATCGTACGGCCATTGATATCTGTAATTACCAGGTTGAAATTACCTGTGAATCCTGATTCAATGAATAATACACCTGTAGAAGGGTTCGGGTAAACCGTCACTTCTTCCAATGCATTCTCATCTACTGATAACCAGTTACAGTTTCCAAGTACAGTAACCACCACATTCGCGGTATCATCCGGACAAACACCGTTTCCTGAAATGTAATCATAGTTGTACTGACCAGGGAAAATTCCAGTTGTCACTTGTGAATTTGGCAACAACACATTGGATGGATCATACCAATCACCATTCAAATCTGCATTTCCATTCAAACCAGCCAATAAATCGATCGGTTCGTTTTTACAAGCTGTGATGACACCATCCTGACCAGCATTTGAAGGACCGAAAACTTTCACTTGAGACATGATGGAGTCGTAAGCACATCCGTCAACTACACGATATTGGAAATCGAATGTGCTGTATGCCAATCCGTTTGATTCAAATGTCGCACCAGTAATACTTGCGTTTACTGACGGAATTGCAGATGACCAAGTTCCACCAGGGTTATTTCCTGTAATTGTTGAGAACAAGTTAACAGTGTCTCCGTAACAAAGGTTTGTCAACGGTTGAGCATTTCCACCTTCTAAAACAATTTCTGTAACTTTTAAGCTGAAGTTACCTGAAGTACCATCAAACTTGTCGTACATGATATAATAAGTAGAACCAGGAGTCAAACCACAAACTGTGAAGTTCGGAGCAAGGCTCGTTCCACCGATCTCGTTGTCATTTGCTGCTCTGAATGTAAATGTATTGAAATCAGCACAGTTAACGGCAGAATACACTGCTGCTTGACCGTTATAATTGATTGCTGTAGAATTCACACGCACAGAACCGGATGGAGGAGCAACAAATGTGTACCAAAGTGTACCATTCAATGTTGAATTGATCCAACCCGTTGTTGTTTGAGCACCGGTCGCAGGAGGGGCAATGTTTGTTTCATTTAAAGAAACAGCAGCACCGTTGTTGTTGAATGTATACGTTGTATTCAACTGAAGTCCTTCCTGAGCACAAACGATGTCGTTTGTAACAGGCATCACGATTGAAATCGGACCTACCCAATTGGAAGTATCATTTGTACCGTTACATTCAGCTTGAACATAAACTTGATATACTCCTGAACCCATCAATGTAGTATTATAAATTGTGTCAGAAAAGTTGATTCCTGCTGTAGAATCAATTATTCCTGTGCCCAGAGTAAACCCTGTCATACCGTATTGGATATTGAACCCTGTTACAGGATATACAGGAGTTGATTCGATCCAGTTCCAAGTTAATTCCAATGAATCAGGATCTGAAGTTCCATTTAACAAGGTAATATCAGAACAATTCGGTTTTGTACAGAAGTTTACCAAGAAACCGTCAGATGTTAAGTTATCTGCCTGACATTCAGAGTAGATGTAAGCGTCATAACAAGTCAACTGATTTAAGTTACCAGCGAAGTTTACGTCGGAAGTATTTACGCTTAATGTTCCAATTTCCTGACCAGGAATAGTTGGGTCAAATCCGTCCAAACCATAAACCACAGTCCAGTTTGTCTCACCATATAGACCCGCATCCCAATTCAATTGAGCATCGTCCGTGTACGTTAAAGTAACCATGTTTTGAACATTCGGACAAAGCGCGGTATACAATCTTACACATGAGTTATTTTGCAGGTATGTCTGGCTATTGTAAGAGATATTCAATGTAGACATTGGACCTGAAGCAGAAATCGTAGCAAAGTTTCCGGCGTAGTCATATGCACTTTGGGAACCTCCGAATACTTTGTCATCATACAAGTAGAAAATTTCACCTGTAGTTTGATTGAACGCGATTTCAAATGTTACATCTTGACCAGAAACAGTAGAGAATTTTGGTCTGTTGTACCATTCTACAATCAGGTAATTATCACCACCGATTGTAGTTTCTTGCCAATAAACATTTCCTTCTTCGTCATCCAAGTCAACTTGCCATGCATTTAAGGTTACAGCACCAAACTGAACCCATCCATTATTGCTAACTGTAATGTTATTTGAAGTAATTCCTTGGAAAGAAACAGGGTTTACTGTTGTAATTCCAATGGATGCGTCATCCGCAAGGTTTAAAGCAGTTCCGCTGGTGTGAATTGGAGTGAATCCAGGTCCACATTGGCTATCCCAAGCTGAGAAAGGTACGTCTGTTGAGAAAGAGAAAGGTCCTGCCCAAGCAGAAGAAGTTGTACATCCTGCCTGAACATAGAAATCATAATCTGTATCTTCAGTAAGTCCTGAAATAGCAACGGTATCATTCGATGCCACCATAATTCCAGTTCCAGGAGTAAATCCTGCAGGACCATATTCATAGTTCCATGTAGTTTCGTTTCCTTGCGCAGTCCAGGTCAACATTCCGTTGAAGAATGTAACGTTGTAAGCATTCAATGCTGTTGGAGCACCAGGTTCTGTAATTGTGATTGAAATTGGAGCACTTGTCAAAGTAGCTGCATCCTTCATTACAATTGAATGAACCCCTGGTGTCAAGTTTGTTGGAATTGGACCAAATGTACCACCATCAATTGAATAGGTAAACGGAGCTGTACCACAAGTAACTGTTCCTAGAGTGAAAGAACCATTGTTCATTCCATTACAAAGGATATTTACAGGTGTTAAAGTTGCCAATACATCGGTAACGTTTACTGTAACCAATGTGCGGGTTGCACTGGCACATGCGCCCTGATTGTTTGCAGCATAGAATTGGTACGGACCATTCACAGCCGTTGGAAGAACAGATGTTCCAAGAGCTTCTAGAGTTGTACCTGTTCCCAAAGAAGAACCTCCGGTTGGAGCTGCAAACCAAGAAATCGTATATGGATCTGTAATGTAAGAAACAGTTACAGTCAAACTCATGTTTACAAAATCAAAAGGATAACCATCGTCATCATTAGATACAATTGATACAGATGTTAAAGGTAAATAAGGTGTCAGATCAATGTTATTTTGATCACACAAACCTGTTAGTACAGTTGTTCCATTTACAATTACGTTGTATGAGTACCATCCGTATAAAGCACAATATTGACCGATTGTAGCATTCATTGATGCAGCAACAATGGTAGTTGGTGCACAAGAGAAGTTATTTACCGTTGCTGTTACAGCAGATCCGTCATTTCCTGAAGCTGTTGCTGTTGCAGAACAACTACCGGTATTGGTTGTTGGAGGAGGTAATTGAGCAGAAACCGGCATAGATGGCGCCGACGTACAGTAATTGTAATAAGTAGGATCCGAAAGAGCTGCCGGAGGAACTACCGTTTGGATAGTAACCATTGTACTTGATGTTGCAGACCAACATTGAGTGGCAGTTTCGTATGCCGCAAGATAATACGTTCCGGTTGCAGATGCGGTAAGTGGAGTACTGGCATCGGAAGCATTGCTGGATCCGTTGGGTACTGTTTGCCAGTAATAAGTTGTTCCTACTGGTGGTGTTCCTGCCGTCAGTGCTGTACTGTTACAAGCCGGGTTTTGCCCAGCCGTTGGAGCTGCAGGTGTTGGAGCAGTAGGGAAATTGCTTACTGTTACAGACGATGAGTTCGCAGACCAATAAGTATTTACTGAATTGTAAGTTCTAAGGTAATAAGTACCATTAGCAAAAACAGTGTATGGACCTGAATAAGGTGTCGCCATACTTGTTCCGGTCGGAGTTGTCTGCCAATACCAAGCCTCGTTTGTTCCTGGTGTACCGGAAACAGACAATGCTGAACCTCCTGTACATGTCGGAGCTGTAGGATCTTGAGTTGGTGTTGGAGGTGTTGCAGGAAGCGTTGCAATAAAGGTGATACTCGTTGTTACACAACCTGTAGTTGTTGCACAAGCAGCATTCACACTCCAGTGAGCATAATAGGTTCCACTAACTGTAGATGTCCAAGTTAACGGAGAAGGCCCGTAAGCAATAACAGGACCAGCTGATGTTCCTTGGTGGATGGTCACATATCCGCCTGATGCGATAGCACACGAATAGACGGTACTTGCCGCAACTGAATTAAGGGTGGAATATTCCTCCTGATAGGAACAGGTGGAGATAGTTGTGGTTCCGGATGTAGGTGCAGTTGCACTTCCATAACTGGAACTGTTGGTACATTGCGCTAAGGTTTCCTGTTGACTTAGCCCTAAGACTAACGTCACCATAGAAAATAACGCCATGCCCCGGTAGAGGTTTTGTAGCAATTTTTTCTTCATAAGTTGTAATTTATTTACGTTCAAACAAATGTAAAGAATTAACGGTTTAATAACAGACTTTTTTTAATTCTTTTATTCGGGTAACAGTCTGAATTCCTTATGTGTTGGAATTGGTAAATTGTTTGCGTAAATATCCTGTAGCCTCCAGTTTTATTGGGCTTCTTTTTATTTTATTTGAATATAATTTGTGATTGGTTGAGTAATATCGCTGTTAATTTTCATATCAACTATTGTTTCAATAATTGATTAATCAACAAAAAACCCCCTTACAACTAAGTAAGAGGGTTCAAAATTGTTCAGTTTTGTGATTATTGGATCACAATTCGGAATACTTTTTCAGCATTGTCACTTGAAAGTTTCAAGAAGTAAGTACCTCTTTCAACTTCTTTTAAGTTTACAGTGTTTGTTCCGGTAGAAATTGTGTTCTGACCGGTTTGTACCGTACGACCATTGATATCTGTAATTACCAGGTTGAAATTACCTGCGAATCCTGATTCAACGAAGATAACACCTGTAGAAGGATTCGGGTAAACCGTCACTTCTTCCAATGCACTTTCATCTACTGATAACCAGTTACAGTTTCCTAATACGGTAACTACCACATTCGCAGTATCATCCGGACAAATATCGTTTCCTGATATGTAATCATAGTTGTACTGACCAGGGAAAATTCCTGTTGTAACTTGTGAGTTTGGCATCAACACATTTGATGGGTCATACCAGTCACCGTTCAAATCCGTATTTCCATTCAAACCAGCCAATAAATCGATAGGTTCGTTTTTACAAGCAGTGATTACACCGTCCTGACCAGCATTTGACAATTGATAGATTTTAACTTGTGATACGATTGAATCGTAAGCACATCCATCAGTTACACGGTACTGGATGTTGAATGTCTGGTAAGCAAGTCCTGCTGAATTGAACATCGAATCCTGGATACTTGCATTGACAGAGGCAATTGAAGAAGACCAAACTCCACCGGTATTGTTACCTGAAATTGTAGTGAACAGATCAAGAACGGTTCCGGTACAGATCTCAGTCAATGGATTAGCTGATCCACCTTCCAGAACGATTGCGGAAACGTTCAAGCTAAAGTTACCTGAAGTACCATTGAATTTGTCATACATCAGGTAATAAGTTGTACCTGGTGTCAAACCACAAACTGTGAAGTTCGGAGCTACACTTGTTCCGCCAATTTCGTTATCATTTGCTCCTTTTAAATCAAATGTATTGAAATCGGCACAGTTAACTGCAGAATAAACTGCTGCCTGGCCATCGTAATTGATAGCGGTAGAATTCACACGTACAGAACCGGATGCGGGAGCAACGAATGTGTACCAAAGTGTACCATTCAATGTTGAATTAATCCAACCTGTTGTTGTTTGAGAACCGGTAGCAGGAGGAGCAATGTTTGTTTCATTTAAAGAAACAGCAGCCCCATTGTTATTGAATGTATATGTTGTACCCAATGTCAATGCTTCTTGCGAACAAACTACGTCATTGGTAACTGGCATGATGATAGTGAAAGGCCCAGACCAGCTGGAAGTGTCACCGGTAGAACAATGAGCTTGTATATATACCTGATAAACACCAGATCCCATTAGGTTCGAATTGTATACCGTATCAGCAAAATTGATTCCATCTGCAACAACAATTGCTCCGGTTCCTAATTGGAAACCAGTCATTCCGTATTGGATGTTGAAAGTATCAACAGGGAAAGCCACACTTGATGCAGTCCAGTTCCAAGTCAACTCTAAAGAATCAGAATCAGAAGTTCCACCAATGGAAGCCGGATTGGAACAATACGGCAATGTAGTAAAGTTATGAGCCAAAGCCAATGAAGTATCTCCATTCGCACAATTTGCATAGATGTAAATTGTATAATCTGTTAATTGAATTAATCCGGAGATTGAAGAGAAGCTGTTTGTTTCATTCAGGAAAGATCCCGTTCCCGGAGTGAATCCTTGAGGACCATATTCGATAATCCAATCAGTTTCTGCAGACGCTCCAGCAGTCCATCCGAATTGAATTTCGTCTGCACCCAAGAATGTTGTTACGAAATTTTGTGGTTTAGGACAATTCGTATAATAGAAATGAACACAAGAATTATCCTGCAGGTAAGATGCGTTATTCATGGATACGTCCACATTCTGATTTCCGCGAACACCGATTTCAGCATCAGCACCATAATCATAAGAAGCGTTGTCATGGATCACGTCATCGTATACGTAATAAATTTCGTTTGTCGCTTCATCTATAATCAATTCAAAAGTAACACCGTCAGTTCCTAAACTAGAGAAGTAATGAGCAACATCCGACCACATCACTACAAACTTACGGTTTGGAGCAACTCCCAATGTTTGGTAAAAAACACCTCCGTATGGAGTGTTCATGTCCTGAATGTAAGGATACAAACCATTACCGGCAGCCATTGTATATGCAACCTGAGCTGATTGAGTACCTAACACAACACCACCGTTATTACCGATAGTAATGTCACTGATTAAACTTCCTTGATACAATAACGGGAAAGGCAAGGCCATACCGAATTCCGAATCATCGGTTGAGTTGGTGTTTGTTCCCGTTGTAGCAATATTCACAAATCCTGAAGTAGGGCAATCAGTTGACCAATCAATGTATTGACCTTGGTTGTATGTGTTGAATGTTACAGGTCCGGTCCAAAGTGAGGTATCACCTGCACCACAGATTGCACGAACATAAATTTGGTAGAATGAGTTTGAAGTCAAACCTGTAAGTGTATCAGGATGATCCGTAGTAACATATGAAGTTCCACTTCCTAAAGTGAATCCTTGTGTACCATATTGGATTTGCCATGTTGTTTCAGAACCTCCGATTGCCCAAGTGAATTGTGCAGTTGTGTTATCTGATTCAAGCATTGAAACGTTTAATGGCTGAGGACATGAAATTGGCGTTCCTGCGAATTCATATGCTCCCATATCCGGGTTCGTTCCTGTCAACGGACGGTTGTTCCCAAGAATGTCAAGGTTAGGAGTTCCTAAGCTTGCGATTGCCAAAGCTCCGCTTTCGATTGCTGTTGGAGTTCCTGTCAAAGGCAGTAAGTTGGTATTCGAAGTGAATAATGCTACTGAATTGACAATTGGTTTAGAGTTAACATCATTGGTAGCATTGTTTACTTGAGAAATTGCTTGCCATGAAGCCAACGTAGGATAATTTCCAGCACCTGTTGTTGTACCGATTTTTGCTACAAAGTGGTTTGCATTATTCGGAATACTGTAATAGTTACGCTCCAAAGTAGCATTCAGGAAATTATATCCCGACGGGAACCACATTGTTTCAAATTCACCTGTCGTAGCACTTGCAGTCATGGTGTTTGAGAAGATATTGTTGCGAATATCCAACCCGGTTACAGAAGTTGAAGTAACTAAAAATGCGGCAGATCCAGCAGTAGAGGATGTACCGATAGTGTAGTTTCCTGATAAATGAACAGAGTTGTAATAAACTTTATGGCCTGTACCGGCAGTTATGCGAATACCGAATGCATTGTAGGTAGTTGAAGTATTCGAATAATTGATAGTTTGAATGTCAGCAATGCTGTTGTTATCAATGATGTAGTTATTTCCTGCTACGATGTTAATTCCGTAAGATCCCCAACCTCCGGTACTTTGACTGTAAATGGTTGAAATCATATTGGATGAAATCTTGACACCGTCTGTCGTTCCTCCACATTCGACACCCGCTACATTGATTGAATTGGTTGCCTGGATGTTCGAGATGGTGTTTTGTGAAATCAAACCGATTAAGGTGTTGTAAGCATTCACACCTTTAAATCCGACTTGATCCGCAAGGGTTGTAGAACCGATAATGTTCTTACTGATTGTCAGGTTGTTGTTTTGATTCGCAGCTGCACCGTAGAAATGAATCCCGATGTAGGCTTTTTTTACCTCATTGTTTTCAACCAGTACGTTATCGTAATCCGCACCTGCTGTAGTTGAAGACATGGTTGCTGCTGCACTTGATCCTGCGTAGATACCATAAGCTGATGTAACAGTACTTCCGGAAGTTCCATTATTTCCGGGAGTACTACCGATAATGATGTTGTTCTTGATCGTAAAGTTGTTTACATCTAATCCGGTACCTGCAGTAGTCTGTCCAATCAAACGAATTGCAGCTGTATTTGAAACAGTGCTCGCATTCGTGTTTTGAATCGTAAGATCTCTTGTTGTACCGCTTGGAGCAATGGAACCGTCGATAGTTACGTTATCGGAACCACTGAAATTAAGAACCCCGCTTCCAGCACCCGGTGCTCCGGAGATAATTGCTGTGACCGTGGGTTTAATTACCAAAGAGGTAAAGGAGGTAGTACCGACACCATTCGCTGATAATGCAACCGGTGCTGCAGGTTCAGTGGTGTTTCCAGTAATACTGATTGAAATGGTACCTGTGTGAGTACCGGCATTTACGGCAGTAAATGCTGCACTTACTGTGGTGTACGTTGCATTGGTCGTCCCGCCTGTTGCTGTCAAATCCACTTGGGAGTGGACATTGGAAACAGAGAAAATACCTAACGCAAACAGTACCCCCAATAAGGGCTGTTTGTAATTTTTCTTCATAATCATTAGTTTCAGCAAAGATAACGATTCGTTAACCTCATAAATCATTACGTTCTTGCGGGAACTCCTAAATCAATTATTGATTAATCATATATTGATGATTTAACGTATAAAAAATGAGCTTCATTGACTAAAGATTTCTTTTCGTCGAATAAAACCGATTCCTTTCTAAAACTTAAAAAATCCTAATTTTTAAAAAAAAAACAACTTATGAAATTTTGAACCTTTTTTAAAACAAAAACCCCTCCTTAAAAAGGAAGGGTTTTGCTTATTGAATGATAAACTAAATTATTGAATCACAACTCGGAATACTTTTTCAGCGTTGTCACTTGAAAGTTTGAAGAAGTAAGTACCTCTTTCAACTTCTTTCAAGTTTACAGTGTTTGTTCCGGTAGAAATTGTGTTCTGACCGGTTTGTACCGTACGACCATTGATATCTGTAATTACCAGGTTGAAATTACCTGTGAATCCTGATTCGATGAAGATAACACCTGTAGAAGGGTTCGGGTAAACTGTCACCTCTTCCAATGCATTCTCATCAACTGATAACCAGTCGCAGTTTCCTAATACAGTAACTACCACATTTGCAGTATCATCAGGACAAATATCGTTTCCTGAGATGTAATCATAGTTGTACTGACCAGGGAAGCCAGATGTAGTTATCGATGCGTCAGGCATCAATACATTTGATGGGTCATACCAGTCACCGTTCAAATCCGTATTTCCATTCAAACCGGAAATCAGATTGATCGGTTCGTTTTTGCAAGCGGTGATTACACCGTCCTGACCGGCATTTGACAATTGATAGATTTTAACTTGTGATACGATTGAATCGTAAGCACATCCATCAGTTACACGGTACTGGATGTTGAATGTCTGGTAAGCAAGTCCTGCTGAATTGAACATCGAATCCTGGATACTTGCATTGACAGAGGCAATTGAAGAAGACCAAACTCCACCGGTATTGTTACCTGAAATTGTAGTGAACAGATCAAGAACGGTTCCGGTACAAATCTCAGTCAATGGATTAGCTGATCCACCTTCCAGAACGATTGCAGAAGCATTCAAGCTAAAGTTACCTGAAGTAGCATCAAACTTGTCATACATTACGTAGTAAGTAGTACCCGGTGTCAAACCACAAACTGTGAAGTTCGGAGCGACACTTGTTCCTCCAATCGCATCATCATTTGCAGCCAACATTGTGAATGTGTTGAAATCGGCGCAGTTAACTGCAGAATAAACTGCCGCCTGACCATTATAGTTGATTGCAGTTGAGTTGATTCTTACAGAGCCGGATGCAGGGGCAACAAATGAATACCAAAGTGTACCGTTCAATGTTGAGTTCACCCAGCCGGTAGTTGTTTGAGAACCGGTAGCAGGAGGAGCAATGTTTGTTTCATTTAAGGAAACAGCAGCACCGTTGTTGTTGAACGTATACGTTGTACCCAGTGTCAATGCTTCTTGCGAACACACGATATCATTGGTAATCGGCATGATGACAGTGAAAGGCCCAGACCAGCCGGAAGTATCACCGGTAGAACAATGAGCTTGTATGTATACCTGATAAACACCCGATCCCATTAGGTTCGAATTGTATACCGTATCAGCAAAGTCGATTCCATCTGCAACAACAATTGCTCCGGTTCCCAATTGGAATCCGGTCATTCCGTATTGGATGTTGAAAGTATCAACAGGGAAAGCTACACTTGATGCAGTCCAGTTCCAAGTCAACTCTAAAGAATCAGGATCAGCCGTTCCACCAATTGAAGCCGGATTGGAACAGTATGGCAACGTTGTGAAATCATGAGCCAAAGCCAATGAAGTATCTCCGTTCGCACAATTTGCATAGATGTAAATCGTATAATCTGTCAATTGTGCTAAAGAAGAAATACTTGAGAAGGTATTTGTTTCATCCAGGAAAGTTCCCGTTCCCGGAGTGAATCCTTGAGGACCGTATTCGATAATCCAATTCGTTTCATTTGAGAATCCTGCTGTCCATCCAAACTGAATTTCATCAGGCCCTAAGAATGTTGTTACGAAGTTTTTAGGTTTCGGACAATCCGTGTAATAGAATTCAACACATGAATTGTTTTGCAAATAAGCGGCATTGTCATTTGACACGTTTAAATCCTGGTTTGGACCGGAAACACCGATATCTGCATTTGCAGCATAATCATCACTTGCATTTGGAGCACCAAAAACTACATCGTCATAAACGAACCAGATATTTCCTGTTGCCTCATCAAATTGAACTTGGAAAGTGACAGTCGGAGCACCAACTGATCCTGAGAAATTACAGATGTTATCCCATTGAACAATGAAAGTTCTGTTTGGTGCTGTACCATTTGTTTGATAATATACATTTCCTGTTTCATCATCCAAGTCATCTCCCCAAGGGAAAATAAATGTTCCCGGCTGAGTTGTCATGTTACCACCGTACCCAATTTGAGCAGTTGTTGTACCAAGAGCCATACCACCATTGTTTCCAATCGTGCAGTCAGTAACTAAAGTTCCCTGATATAAGATCGGGAAAGGAAGTGCCATTCCGACTTCAGAGTCATCAGTCAATACTAAATCAGTTCCTGTAGTCGCGATATTGATAAATCCTGCAGCAGGACAATCACTTGACCAATCCATATAAGTTCCCTGGTTGTAAGTGTTGAATGAAAGAGGACCTGTATAATAAGATGAATCAGTAGATGAACAGATTGCCAGTACATAAACCTGGTAGAATGAATTTGGTGTCAAACCGGTCAATGTAAATGGATTTGTTGATGCTACAACCGAATCACCGGTTCCAAGAGCAAATCCCGGAGGACCGTATTGCACCTGCCAAGAAGTTTCTGATCCACCAGCTGTCCATGAAAGCTCAATATCTGTGTTTGTAGCACCCAGATTTGTCAAAACAGTTGGTTGAGGGCATGTTGGTGCAGGAGCGATATTAACGAAGTAATCTTCTGTTTCACCCCAGCTATAAGTTCCACATGGAGTGATGTTCCCAATAACAGTAGTTTCAACGGTGATCACACGCATACGTGTATTTCCAAGAGTTGCTGTCATAGGAATAATGATCGATCCGATTTCATTATGAGGCCCGGCAACTGAGGTTGTTGAAGCATAAACTTCTTCTCCAGGATCTGAGAATAATCCGTTTTGGTTATAGTCAATGAATATTTTAGTCATATTGCTAAAACTTCCTCCACAAGTTCCTACCTGAACGTTTGTTCCGTAGTTAACTCCTCTTGCAAGGTTCGTTGCAGGCAACGCTGTGTAATTGGAATATTGATTCTGTATTGATCCGGCACCTCCTGTTGATCCACAAGTAGAGGAGTTGTTAAGCGTTCCGATACTGACATTCAGGATTTCCTCATCCCCAGTACTTGTAGCATTACTATTACAATAACAATTGATAAAGTTGCTGGTATTCACCAATAATGCAGCAGTTGTATCGGACATTCCTCCGCAAGTCATATAACAACGATAATAGGTATCGGAAGTCTGGTTTGCGATGTATGTGCTGTTTGTTGCACCACCGATATTTGAAAAGGTTCCCAAAGCTCCTGTTGAAGAACTTTGCCATTGATAAGTTTGTCCTGTTCCACCTGTTCCACCTAATAATGAAAGTGTATTGTTTATAGAAGGACAAATCGGATTGTTTGCTGCAGATACAGTACCTGCAGTTGGAGGAGAAGTACAAGGTACAGCAGGAATGAAGGTGATTCCACCAATCAAACCACGTGGATAATTCCCAGGAGTTGACGGGTAAACCGTTCCTCCCCAAGAAATTCCATCACCGGTTAACAAGTTAACTCCGCCGCCACTGAAGGTATTGACACCACCACCATTGGTTAAGGTAGAATACTGCATTGTAGTCGCCGATAAACCAAGCTGATAAGTCGCTCCGGCGGGAATTGTTAATGACACAGATGAAAGTGCAGTTACGATTCCATTTGCGGTATTGGAATTGGAAACAACTCCTGTTCCGGCTGAGATCCAACCGTTCTGTCCAGCTCCTACAGTTCCGAAACTCCATGGAGCTGCGTTGTCAACGTAAGGGCTTGTGTTGTAAAGCAGTTCAATGTTGTTCGTTGCTGTTGAACCCAAATGACATTGTATATCGGTTATAATGATATCAAATGCATTGGTGTTTTGAACATTGAAGGTAACGGAACCATTTCCGTTGTTGTTCGGATGGTTGGTATTAATGGTTGTTTGGCCGTATATAAAGCAACTAAACAACGTAAATAACCCTAACCAGAGTAATTTTTTATTCATAATCTAATAGTTTGTTGTAAAAGTATGGAAAACAGACTTTAAATAAACTTAAAGTGTAGTTTAAGCTTCGGTGAATCAACGGGTTCGAACACTTGCTAAAACTGGTCCGTCTTGTGTTCTCATGCTCTGAATGAATATTTGGATGGTTCCATTTAACAATTGAGAAATTAACCGCGAATTATTTTTTATGAACAAGTTTAATTATTTAACAAATAATGACTTGATTTATCAATTAATAACATTCACAATTAATATTTTTCGGTTTGTTTTTTATAAAATGACTTGATCGGATTGTTTGATGAATCGGGAATTTGAGTGTTTAAAAAATGCCATTAGAAGCACAGAATGATTAATTTTGTTCGATGAAAGAATTGATCGGTAAGGTTGCTCTTGTTGCTGGAAGCACACAGGGTATCGGAAAAGCAGTTGCCATGAAATTGGCGGAAATGGGTGCGGATATCCTATTATTGGCGCGCAACGAGGAGAAACTCAAACTCGTTAAGGCTGAACTTCACCGGGAAGGAGGTCAAACTCACGACTATTTGGTGGTTGATTTTACGCAACCCATGGAATTGAAACAAAAAATAAGTGATTACCTGTCAAATGGGAAGTCGATAGATATTTTAATCAATAATACAGGCGGGCCGAAAGCGGGACCGGTAATTGATGCGGATATCAGTGAGTTCTTATCAGCATTTAATCAGCATCTGATCTGCAACCACATTTTGGTTCAGGCAGTAGTTCCGGGGATGAAGCAATCGGGTGGAGGAAGAATTGTGAATATCATTTCCACAAGTGTGAAACAACCTCTTCCGGGATTAGGTGTTTCAAATACCATCCGGGGCGCTGTAGGGAATTGGAGTAAGACTTTGGCAAATGAATTGGGTCAGTTTAATATTACAGTAAATAATGTGTTGCCCGGAGCGACAAATACCACCAGGTTACAGGAAATTGCTTCCAATAAATCCGCTAAGACGGGTGACTCTGTGGATGCAATATTTGATGAAATGGCTGAGGAATCTCCGATGAAACGAATTGCCAAACCGGAAGAAATCGCGGCAGCAGTGGCGTTTTTGGCCTCACCTTCTGCAAGTTATATCAATGGGATAAACATTCCGGTGGACGGAGGAAGAACGAAATCACTTTAAAACATTGACGTGACCGATTAGCACATCCTCGATATTTGATCTGCTGATATACTTGATTTTATACGTATATGTTCCATCCGGAACCAATAAGTCATTGTACGTTCCATCCCATTCCCAGCGAATGCTGGTTGAGTGAAATACTTCGAGTCCCCAACGGTCATAAATAGTCACTTCAGTTTCCTTGATGTTGATCATGGAAGCTTTAAAGGTATTATTAAACTGATCGCCGTCAGGTGTGAAAGTATTTGGAACATAGATCCAATATTCTTCCTGGATAGTAATCGGTTTCACTATTGTGTCTTTACATCCGATGCTATTCGTTGCGATTAATGTTACATAGTAAGTTCCGGGAACATCATAAGTATTGTTCGGGTGAACCATAGTTGAGGTCTGGCCATCACCAAACTCCCATAAATAAGTATTTCCGCCTATGGTGAGATTCTGGAATGTAATCGGCAGGTCCTCGAATAAAGTATGACTTGAAATCGCAAAATCAGCAATTGGTTCTGTTACATTGACGGTCGTTGTACCTTCTACTGTGAATGTCTGGCATTCGTCTGAGACCGAAACGGTATAAGATGTCGTTGTGTAAGGATGTACAAAAACCTGAGATGTAGTTTCACCACTATGTAACCAATTGTAAAAATATTGCCCATAACCTCCTGTTGCTGTTACGCTGATCGGAACGGTATCTCCGGGACAAATAAGTTGATTCGGAGACATGGTCAGAACCAATGGAGGACTGGTGATGATGTATAAGACACTATCAATGGATGAAACTCCACACTGATCCGTCACTTCAACATAATACATCGTACTTGTACTTGGTATCACATTGAGCGTGTCATTCGTTCCCAGTACAGTTCCACTTGCAAGATGCCAGGAATAGGTGAAATTTCCTGCGCCACCGCTTACCTGAACAGTCAATTCTTTCGGAACATACGGACAGATTTCAGTGATGTCGGGTGTTGTCACCAAACCAATCGGTTGATAGACAGGAACAGTTACGGTTGCTACCGCATTTGCAGTTTGATGTAAGCAGGCATCCGTAACGGAAACAGTATAATTTTGTGTTGCCGGTGGATTAACAGTAATTGAAGCCGTCGTTTCACCGGTACTCCATAAAATAGCATACGGACCGGATCCTCCGCTAGGGACGGCAGTCAATTCTGCTTGATCTTGCGGACAAAGCTTGTCGACCGAATTTACGGAAACCTGAACTGGTTGGATATCGTTTATCTTCAAATGAAGTTCCAATGGATTGGAACCACCGCATGGATCAGGAACCGCGAAGATCAAATTCACCGTTTCAACCCCTTCAGTTATCCCGTCAGCTAATGCGTTGAAGTTGAATTGAACGGTCGATTGACCAGGAGCAAACGTAACTGAATTGGGAATATTGGAATAATCCACACCTTCTGTGGCGGTTCCGCCAACGGTGATCGGCACTGTTGTTGAAGCTGCAGTAGAACCGTTTCTGGTCAGTGTAACAGTCGTATTCACACAACCTTCTGCCATAGTAACACCATCATTGAAAGCATCAAATGACATTACGTAATCCACTTCGACAGGTACTTTTGATGTCAGACTGTTGGCTTCAAGGAAAATTCCCGAGTCAAAAATCCCGTCACCGGCATCTGCAATAGCAATGATCAAATGGTAAGTTTGTCCACACTGGACTCTCGAAACTGCTTCCAATACTTTCGTGAAACCATCGTATTGAATATAATTGGAAGATCCATTGTACGGACTTTGATTTCCATTTCCGTTATTCACAAAATATGCTGAATTACTGGCTCCGCATGCATTCACACCGCTTCCGGTTCCTCCAGGGTTCCCATTGTTCACATTATTGATCGTAACGGTTGCCCCATTCGGCAATTTTGCCATGTTCTGGGCCCCTGAAATTCCAGGTCCGGAAATGAAGAATGCAAAAGCATCATTGAATTGGGAGCAGACATATTCCGGGTATTCTTCCGACCCGAATACGTATTTGAAACGAACGGTATCTGAATAAGGAATGAAGTCGAATTCTAAAATCGAAGCGTTGTATGTACTGGCACCAGCCTGAGCTGTTAAAGCAGAGAAACCGGGATAATTGTTGTCGTATCCTGAATTGGAGGAGTTATTTGGCCCTTGAGGGCCATTTCCATTATTTGCAATGGTTCCGGTTGTAATAACAATCCCGGAGTTAATTCCAAGGTTTGTCCCGTTTGCAGTAAATTTTCCGATTGCCCCTGAAGATCCTGAGAAATTGATGTTCGAAACAGTAACTCCCGGTCCAAGAAGCGTATTCTGAACCAAGGACGCAGCACCCTGTGGCGATGTGACCAACTGACTCATCAGAGAAAAGGGGAGAAAGAATGCTATAATCCAAATAAGCTTCATATAGTAAATAACGTTCCGCAAATGGAATGGTTGTTTGGAGGAATACAAAAAGCGAACCAAAATGGAAATATACTTATTAAACGGTAGCTATCAATGATTTATCAGCGAAAAAATCATAAAATTAATTGAAGATTCCTTGAAGTCCACACAGATTCGCGTAAGTACCTCCCAAAGCAATCAGGTCCTTATGTTTTCCGCGCTCAATAATCTGACCTTTTGACAAGACTAAAATCTCATCTGCATTGATGATCGTACTCATCCGGTGAGCAATTATCAGTGAGGTCCGATCCTTCATCAATTCATCCAAAGCTCCTTGAACAATGCGTTCGCTTTCGGTATCCAATGCAGAAGTTGCTTCGTCCAGAATTAGAATCGACGGATCTTTCAAAACGGCTCTTGCAATACTTAGGCGTTGTTTCTGACCGCCCGAAAGTTTATTTCCACGTTCACCGATAAAGGTATCGTATCCGTTCTCCAATTGATCGATGAATGTGTCAGCATGTGCTATTTTGGCTGCCTTAATGATTAATTCCATGGAAACATCTTCTCTTCCGAAAGCGATATTATTTCGAACAGTATCATTGAAAAGAATGGATTCCTGTGAAACAATCCCGATATTCTTGTGTAAATCTTCCAACCCGTATTCCTTGATATTGATATCGTCGATGTAGATTGCTCCTTCGTTCACATCATAAAAGCGCGGAAGCAAATCTGCAATTGTGGATTTCCCACTTCCGGATTCACCGACCAAAGCAATGGTCTTTCCGCGTTTCAGATCAAAATTGATGTTTTTCAAGACCCATTCATCCTTATACTTGAAACTGACCCCTTCTATACGGATCTCGTTCTTGAGACCATTTAACTCCTTCGGATTTTCCACTTGGTAGATGTTCTCATTTGTATCGATAATTTCGTTGATCCGATCACGGGAGACCTCTGCTTTGTTGAGATTACCTACTGCGGTTGCGATTCCTTGAATAGGTCGCAATAATTGGGAAAAGACGATGATAAAGGTGATGAATTGAGCTCCGGTGAGGAGATTTGCCTCCTTGTCCAGGATCATTAACCCACCAAACCAAACCAGGCACATCATTACTGCTGCCCCTAAGAATTCATTCAAAGGCGGAGAAAGGTCTTTTTTACGGAAAGTACGTGTGATCAGTTGCTGATGTCTTAAGTTGATCTTACGAAAACGCTCTTTCATGAATGGGATAGCATTGAATGCTTTGATTACTTTAATCCCACCCAGAGCCTCGTCAATTGTTGAAAAAACGATTCCATTTTGTTCCTGTCCCAGTTTGGCAGTGCGTTTCAAACTTTTACCGATACGGGAAATTACAAAAGCAGAGACCGGAAGCAGGATGAAGGAAATCAAGGTCAGTTTAGGACTGATGTATAATAATACTCCCACTGTCGTAAGAATTGCAAAGGGTTCCCGGTAAATTAATTCCAGGATGGCTACGACTGCAATCTCAATTTCTCCTACATCACTGTTCATACGAGACATCAAATCTCCTTTTCGCTCCTCTGTGTAAAAAGAAAGCGGAAGCTTCATCGCTTTAGAAAATAATTGGTCCTTGATATCGCGAACAACCGCCATCCGGAGTTGGGATTGATACCAAATTGCTCCGTAACGGGTTAGATTCTTCAGGAAAAAAGCAACCAGAACGGAAATACAGACGAAGAGAAGTGCGTCTTTCGGGTCTTCTTTCACCATTTCCTGCATGGTGTAGTTGTAAAGATCTTTGCAGTAAATAAAAAAGGCTGAGAAACCACCATTATAAACCGGCTCGGGTAGGTTGGTAATTTTATCCGGCTGGAAAATCAACTGCAGAAAGGGGATAAACAACACCATGGAAAGCAGGTTGAAGATCACAAAAAGCAGGTTGTAAAAGATCGTAAGTATAGCCGGAGCTTTATACGAAAATGTGTATTTGTGGAATGCCAATATCGATTTCATGCAGTACAAAGATATGTTTTTGTTGTCCTTTGTGTATGAACGAGTTTACAATTCTTAACTTTGCAGTATGAGTTCTATTAGACAAAACCGAATTGAGGGTGTAATTCAAGAGGAATTAGCCACTTATTTTCAACGCAATGCAAGTGAAATTTGCCTTGGAGCAATGGTAAGTGTAACGATTGTAAGGGTGACTTCTGATTTATCTTTGGCACGCATTTACTTATCTGTTTTTGCCGGTCCGGATAAGAATGAAGTTTTGAATAGTATTCAGCAAAACTCGCGCAAGATCCGTGGTGAAGTTGGAAAACGCTTAAAGAATATGCACAAGATTCCGGATCTTCAATTCTTTATTGATGACTCGTTGGATTATGCTGAAACGATCAATAAATTGTTGAAAGATTAAGGTTTCATTTTTCATAGCGCGAAGATACCTCCGGTATACGAGAAAGCAACGGAACCTGGTCAGTTGGATTACACGGATTTCCGTTGCCGGGATTGCAGTCATTACAGCTGCCTTGATTATCATTCTATCTGCCTTCAATGGAATTGAGCAAATGGTTTCCAAGTTGTATTCCGATTATGATCCTTCCATTTCAATGCGCTCGTCCGAAGGAAAGACATTTGATTCGACCACTGTAAATCTGGACCGGTTGCGGAAGATTCCGGGAGTGATCTCCCTATCCAAAGCCATTGAAGAAACGGTGATCATCAAGCATGGAAAGAAATGGGTAAACGCACGCATGGTGGGCGTTGATTATTCTTTTGTGGAAGCATGCAACTTGTCAAGACACTTAGTCGACGGATATCCGTACCTGGAAGAAAATGGAGAACCGACAGCGGTTATAGGTGCGAGTTTGATGGACAAGATCGACGGATATATCTCTGAGTTGGACGGTTATGAGGAATTGACTTTGTATACGCCATTAAGAGATGCTTCCATAGCCAGGTTGAAAAGCCCCTTCAAGGTTTCTCCGTTGAAGGTGGTTGGAAGAATGAACTACAACAAGGATGTGAATATGTCCGATTTATTGGTTCCGATAAACTATGCGGAAATCCAGTTGAATTATGACAAAGATATCACCGCAATCTATTTTCATGCAAAAAAGGAAGACATAGAACGAATCAAAGCTGTCCTTGTAGCCAAATTCGGAAATTCCTTTCAAATTAAGACCGCTGCCGAAAAGAATGAATTGATTTTTAAGACAAGTGAAAGTGAAAAGAAGATTGTCGTTCTGATCTTGCTGTTCATTTTTGTTTTGGCAGCATTCAACCTGGTGGCCTCCCTGAATATGTTGTTCATTGAGAAAAAGGAAAACATGGAGACGATGGAGCGTTTCGGTGCTACGAAACGGTTTGTTTTCCAGATCTTCTTTTTCGAAGGAATCTTGATTGCCCTTAAAGGAATCGGGATCGGATTGGTATTGGGAATAAGTGTTTGCCTGCTTCAAAACCACTATGGGTTCTTACAGATGCCTAATTCAGGAGGAAACGATGCATTTCCGGTTATTCTTCGGGTGAGGGATGTTCTATTTATCTTGGGAACAGTCACCGGTCTGAGTGTTTTATCGGCTTATTTCCCGGTTGCTTACCTGGTACGAAAAACGAATGTTTAATTCTTCGGTTTGTATTTTTTTAATCCGATGATGGTAATATCATCTGTCTGTTCGTGACCTTCAGACCAATTGGACCAAGCATTTTCAAAATATTTCTTTTGTAATGGCATGGATTCGATTTTTATCTTTTCCAACAACTCACGAATTCGTTTGAAAGAAAATTTCTTGTTCCGAATGGAACCGAATTGCTTTTGAAAACCATCTGTAATCAGATAAAGCTTGTCATCATCTGTAATGGACAGTTGCTTTTTTTCATAGATCAGCACTTCCGTATCATTTTCTTTCTTAGTGGATCTGTGCAATAGGAATTCATCTTCATGGATGTGAATGAGTGCTACTCCGCTTGTTGCAAATTCTACTGAATCTCCCTCAAATACGGCAACCAAAGCATCCATTCCTTCAGTTGTCAATGTATTGGTTCCGTGATGAAGCAGTTTATGCAATTCACTGTTCAATCCATTCAGAATTTCCGCGGGATCGTCAATTTTTCGTTCGATGACTAACTGGTTCAACAGGTTGATTCCAAGAATTGTCATAAATGCTCCGGGAACACCATGTCCGGTACAATCTGCCAGAACAAGGATCAGTTTGTCACCGATCTGATGCATCCAATAGAAATCGCCACTGACAATGTCTTTCGGTTTGAAAATCACAAAATAATCCTCAAAATGATCCCCCACTTCAGAAGCCTTCGGTAAAAGGCTGTACTGGATTCGTTTTGCTGAATTGATACTCGAGGTAATGTCCTTGTTTTGTTGTTCGATCAGTAATTCATTGGCGCGTTTCTCCGTAATATCCCGTGCCAAAGCGGTAAACCCGATAATTCGTTTCCTGGAACCCGGTTCAAATACAACAGATGCATTTTGTCCGAGCCAGATAATCCGTCCTTCCTTGGTCCGGATCGGGAATTCCAAATAGGTGTTCTGGATCCGGTTCAGGATTTGATTTCTAAAGAAATCCTTGACAATCTCCCGGTACTCCGGATGGACAATAGATACAGAATCTTTCCCGACAAGATTTTCATTCTTGTATCCGAATGTCCGGCTACTCATCTCATTCAGATAGGTGAAATTACCATCGATATCGGTATTGAAAATCATATCGTGTGCGTTTTCGACCAGCGATTGATAGTTGGTGGTAAGAGTTAGTTTTTCAGTAACATCCTGACCCATAATTACGCGAACAGAATCGGAAAAATATTTACAGGACCATTCTATCCAGATCACTTCCCCTTTTTTGTTATACATGGGAACAAGGAAAATCTTTCCGTCGGAGAATTCATCTCCCAAAGAGAATTCGCGCATTTCAGCGGAAACAACAATCGGATTGAGCGTGGAAAGGGATTTCCCAACAATCATATTCGAATCGATATGTAATAAGGTTGACAGGTTTTTGCTGCAGTAGGTAATGATCCCTTTCTGATCAAATGAAATAACCATCATATTTCCTTTGTTCAAGATGTTGCTCACGAAGAATAATTTCTCCAGTGAGTCATTTCTTAAATATGTCACCATAATGGTAAGTGCTGATGAAACGCCAACCGAGAGGATGAAAAGCACGCTATTGTATACCGGGTTTTCAATCCAAATCAACATCAAAACGGAAACAAAGATCTGAAAGAGACAAATGATGATGATCGATCGGATATTGTTCAGCATGTAAGGTAGAACGCTTGAAATAAGCAAGATTGCAATAAGCGGATAGGGATGGATATTTGTGATGAACAATAAGTAAAAGAATTGCACAAATAACACCAGAAGCGAGATGTATAAACTGAGGTTGTTGATTCTGTCCAGGCGATTTCTGCGACCCGAAAATTTATGAGTGACAAAACCAACCACGAGTACCGAGCTGGCAATGAAATTGACCATCATGTTTCCAAGACCCTTGTCTACGAAATAATGAATGATTAATCCGGTAAGTGTATTGCTGAGTGCTCCGAACAACAGCAATTTGGGAACAAATCTCGGATCCAGTGAATTGTAACTGATTTCGTAAAGGTTCACCCTCATCCCGGTTCGGGTCCACTCCAGGTACCCGATGTTCAATAACCCCAGGAATAAGATCACAATCACGATAAACCATTTGGATTGCCATATCGGATTATGGATAAGAATAGGATAAGTTGAAATCTCGGAGAAATTGATTCCGTCGAAAGTCGATTTGACCTCTAAACGATACGAACCATTTTCAAGTTCGGGCATTTTCATTTCACCGGAACTATTGAGTTTGATCCAAAATTTGTGGAACCCCGAGATTTTATAGTAATATTCCAGCCCGCTGTTTTTAGACAGGATTGTTTTGAATGTGAGGTACTTTCCCTGATCGACATCCCGGATCATGCCATTTTGAAACAATCGGCCTTTAATGATAATTGGTTTTGGAGGGACGGGATAATTCTTTAGAATTTCGGTATTGATCAAAAACAAGCCCTCGGAAGTCCCGACAAAACATTTGTTTTCATCCTGGAAAACGGCACGCATATTGGTTTCATAACCTCGGAAACCATTCTTTTCATTGTAATTTTTGTGGTGGACGACCTCACCGTTCTGATTCATTTTAAGAATATGAATGCCCAGGTTGGTTCCCAAAATCAGGTTCCCCAATTTATCTGACGAAAGTGTATAGAACAGGTAAGAAGGAAGGATTTTTTGGTCTGTGATAGTTATTAATTTGTGATTCCTATCAATTCCGGCTATTCCCCGATCAAAAGTAAACCACAAGTTCCCAAATATATCGCTGGTTGAATTTCCTGCGTAGGCTCCAATGACATTGAATTGTTTTAGATGGGTGACTTTTTTTGTAACAAGATTGACTCTTTTGATTCCTTCATTTGTGCCGAGATAAAGGAACTTACCATCAACAGACTTTTGACCGCAATAGAAGTAATCCGGCGGGTTTTTGATTTTTAGTTTTGTTGTTGTCCCTAATCTTGGATCGTAGTAATAAAGGCCTTTTTCAGCGGGTGCAAACCACAGTTTTTCTCCATCCCAAATAGCAAATTTGATTCGTTCCCCCTTTTGCCTCGGAATAGTTGTTTCCTTTATTTCCCCGTCTTTCAATTCATAAATCCCGGTTTCGGAACAAATAAGTGTTCCAAGCGGACATTCCAGGATGTGATTGATTCGAAATCCCCTTTTCACTTTAAAATTAGAGGAGTAAAGCGGTCCGTAATACACTTCATTCTTTCCGTTTCCAAGCAACAAGTCATTGTTTTTTGTACGGAAAATCTGGAGGATCAAATTGTCTTCAAAAATGGGGGAAAGTTTCACTTTCGTGAAAGGTTCAATGCTTATTTTGGTGATTCCCTGAGAAGTATTCGCCCAATAGTCCCCGGAATTATCAATGAAAAGGTGATAAACGGATCCTAATTCCTTTGAGTAATTCGGAGCTATCCGTTTGAGGTTATTGTCTACAATTGAAAAGAGTTGATCATCCGAATCACTGAATAAGATCTGGTTGTTTTTTGACGCGATATTTTCTATTGGAGTGTCCTGAAACTCAAAATGGGTTTCTTCCTTGGTTTGTCTGAAAATACTTCCATTGTTGGAGAAGTAATAGGTGTACCTGTTTTTTCCGCTTTCATCATATAGAACCAATTTCTTCTGATAATAGGAAGCCACTTTAAAATTCACTTTAGAATTCAGCCATTTGTTAAGCGGTGTTATTTCAGTCGAGCTGATGAAATAGGATTCTTTATCCGTAATCAGGATGTTTCCATACGGAGTTTCCAATAATTGAACGCATTTTTTGATGTGTTTGGATACGTATTGTTTCTTTAAAATGAGTTTACCGTTCAGATCCACCACCATGATGGAATTATTCGCAATGATTGACAGATCGTTTTGACATTTGCCGATACGTAAGGCAGAGCCATCGATAACCGGGTTTATCTTAAGGAACGAGTGAATCCCATTGTTGTAATAATTCAATACTCCGGCATAAAGTGTGGAGAAATAGATCTCTCCGTTGACAATAGAGATCCCGGTTACGTGATAAGGACGGTCAAGGCCTTTTGCAGTGTGAATGGATTCAAAAGAAGTTCCGTTGAACCGGACAATCCCATTTCCATCTGTTCCGATGAGGAGATGACCCAATTCATCTTGAGTGGTTGTCAGTGTGGCAGTTATCTTTAGTCCGTCCTGGTGATTGAACTCCTGAAATGTATACAACTGAGCATTAAGTTGTTGACTCAATGCAAGAAATGAGAATACAAAAGTAAGTATACGTAGTTTCAAAAGTTCTTAAATGGGGGATAAAGGTAGCAATTATAGAGAAACAAATGAATTTAAGCTTTGATTTTTAATTCTTTAGCTACGATTCTTCCGGTTGTTTTCAGTTCCTCCAAATGTGGTCCGTAGATAGTGACGTGTCCCATTTTCCGGAAAGGTTTGGTTTGTTGTTTTCCATAGAGATGGACACTGACACCTTCCCGGGAAATGACTTTTTCCAGGTTTTCGTATTTGGCAGTTCCTTCAAAACCCTGTTCACCAAGCAAATTAATCATCACTCCGGGAGTAATCAGTTTGGTGGATCCTAAAGGAGCATTTACGATACTCCTCAAATGTTGTTCAAACTGGGAAGTATAACAGCATTCAATGGTATGATGTCCGCTGTTGTGCGGACGGGGTGCTATTTCGTTGATCAGGATTTCATTATCTGCGGTAAGGAAAAGCTCAACAGCCAAAATTCCTACCATTTGCAAGGAATCAATTACCTGAAGGGCAATTTCACGGGCTTTTTTCTCCACTTCTTCCGAAATGTCAGCCGGTGAGAACAAGAACTCAACCAGGTTCACGGTTGGACTGAATTCGCATTCCACCGTTGGGTACACTGCGCTTTCTCCCTGTTCATTTCGTGCAACAATGACAGCCAGCTCTTTGGTAAAAGGAACCAGGTGTTCAATAACAAACGGTGTGTCGGTTAACTGATCCAAATCAGCTGCAGATTTCATAATCTGGACACCTTTTCCATCGTATCCTCCTTTACGCCACTTGAGTACATAAGGGAAAGGAATATTTTTGGAAATCAGTTCCTCTTTTCCACTAACTAAAGTAAAGTCAGCGGTAGGCAGGTTATTTTTTCGGTAGAACTCTTTTTGAAGTCCTTTATCTTGTACAATTGCCAAAACAGCCGGTTGCGGAAATACCTTGACTCCCTTTTTTTCCAATGTGTGCAAAGCATCAACATTGACGTGCTCAATTTCCACTGTAACGACATCCTTGTCACTGCCGAACTGAACGACCGTTTCGTAATCCTGCAAAGAACCATGTTGGAAAGAAGTTGCCAAGTGTTTACAGGGTGCATCCGAATCCGGGTCCAAACAATGTACATGAACATCATAATTAAGTGCTTCCTGGATAAACATGCGGCCCAATTGACCACCACCAAGCATTCCGACTTTATAAGTGTTTCCGTTCCATTGTTTTTTCATGATGCAAAGATAGTTGCTTTTGAATATATATGGAATTCGGAGAGAAATGGAATAGGGGATTTTTGTGTAAGATTCAACGAAATAATCCATTTGAAGCTATTTCTTTGTGATTTAAGCCAATAATTCCCTTAAAAACCCTACTTTTGCCCTTAAAATTAGACAACAAAGTGCTTCAGCTGAACGATAAAACATTCGAGATTTTTATCCAAAAAGAAAAAATTCAGGCAGAGATAGCCTCTTTAGCTGCAAAGCTGGAGCGGGATTACGCTGGAAAAGAAATCGTATTCATTGCTGTTTTGAATGGAGCATTTATGTTTGCTGCTGATTTAATGAAATGCTTCCGGGCTCCTTGCGAGATCACATTTGTAAAAGTGAGTAGCTATCAAGGAATGCATTCTTCAGGTCGGGTGGATGAAGTAATAGGTTTGACTGCAAATATCAGGGACAAACACGTTGTTATTCTTGAAGACATTGTCGATACGGGAATAACCATGGAAAAATTGTTCACCTTATTATCGGTTGAAAAACCGGCGAGTCTGGAGATAGCAACTTTGTTGTTCAAACCCGAAGCATTTAAAGGAACACATACCCCAACATATATCGGTTTTTCGATTCCGGACAAATTTGTAGTAGGTTACGGCCTTGATTACAATGAGTTAGGAAGAAATACCGAACACATTTATCAACTAAAGGGTGAATCCCATTAAAAGAAAAACGTATGTTGAACATCGTACTATTTGGCCCTCCCGGAGCAGGGAAAGGAACGCAATCGGAAAGATTAATCGGAAGATATAACCTGGCACATTTGTCAACGGGAGATATTTTCCGTGCAAACATTAAAGGCGAAACAGAATTGGGTTTATTGGCCAAAAGTTATATGGACCAAGGAAACCTGGTGCCTGATGAGGTAACCATTAACATGCTGAAAAGTGAAGTGCTGAAGCATGAAAATGCTAAAGGTTTTATCTTTGACGGCTTCCCCAGAACCAATGCACAGGCACAAGCTTTGGATTCTTTCTTAAACTCGATCAATACCGAAATCACCATGATGATCGGTTTGGAAGTAGCGGAAGATGAGTTGCGTGACCGTTTGAAGAAACGTGCTGAAGTGAGTGGAAGACCGGATGATGCAAACCCGGAAGTAATCCAAAACCGGATCAATGTTTACAAGAATGAAACAGCTCCGGTAAAAGATTATTACGAAAAACAAGGTAAATACATTGCAGTTGATGGTATTGGAAGTATCGATGATATTTCGGATAGACTCTATGCTGCAATAGACAATAATTAAGTTAGAAATTGGCTTGGACGTTAACCGCATTCGAATAGAGTGCGGTTTTCAAGTCTAATAAGGTTTCAAATAAGTTCAAAAGTTTAAGTTTTCAAAAATGTTCAACAGTTGAACGCTTTGAACCTTTTTAACCCTTTTGAGCATTCAATTAAAGGAAAAAGTATGGCATCAGATAACTTTGTCGATTATGTAAAAATTCACTGTACTTCAGGAAATGGAGGCGGTGGGTCTGCGCATTTTCGACGTGAAAAGTATATTCCGCAGGGAGGACCGGATGGTGGAGATGGAGGACGCGGTGGTCATATTATTCTTCGCGGGAACAAGCAATTGTGGACTTTACTTCATTTGAAATTTCAGAAACACATGAAGGCCGGACATGGTGAACATGGTTCGGGTCAGTTGCAAAAAGGATCCCAGGGTCAGGATAAATACATCGAAGTTCCTCTTGGAACCTTGGCGAAAGATGCCGAGACAGGAGAGGTACTTTTCGAAATCACGGAAGACGGGGAAGAGAAAATCCTGGTTCCCGGAGGTCGCGGTGGTTTAGGGAACGATCATTTCAAATCATCCACTTATCAGACACCTCGCTTTGCACAACCTGGCGAACCCGGAATAGAAAGCTGGATGGTCCTGGAAATGAAAATCCTGGCGGATATCGGTTTGGTTGGAAAACCGAATGCGGGAAAAAGCACCCTGCTTTCTGTACTGTCGTCGGCAAAGCCGGAAATCGGTGATTATCCGTTTACAACACTCCGTCCGAATTTAGGAATTGTGAAATACCGCGATTATCGGTCATTCGTAATGGCGGATATTCCCGGAATCATCGAAGGAGCACATGAAGGAAAAGGTTTGGGCTTGCGGTTTTTACGTCACATCGAACGCAATTCCTGCTTGCTCTTTATGATCCCGGCAGATGCGGACGATATTCATGCAGAATACAAATTGCTTCTGAATGAATTAAAGCAATACAATCCGGAATTATTGCACAAGGAACGCTTGTTGGCAATTACCAAATCGGATATGCTGGACGATGAATTACGGGAAGCAATCAGTAAGGATTTACCCAAAATACCTTATGTCTTCATATCATCCGTAGCTCAACAGGGCTTAACGGAATTGAAAGACATGATCTGGAAGCATCTGAACCATGTTTGAGTACCTGGAATCCATTGATAGAAGCATTGTTCTCGCAGTGAACGGTTGGAATACACCTTTCCTTGATCAATTTTTCTGGTACGTCACGCAGACGGCAACATGGATTCCACTTTACTTGCTCCTTATTTATTTTATCTGGAAAAATTACGGAACAAAAACAACCCTTCTATTCCTGGGCATGGCTTTGCTGATGGTTGCAATCGTTGACAGTTCGACCAAATTCTTTTTCAAAGATACGGTCATGCGTTACCGTCCTTCTCACAATTTGTTGCTGGAAAAACACCTGCATTATTACATGGAAGACGGACATACCTACCTTGGAGGTAAATACGGTTTCTTCTCCTCTCACGCTTCCAACAATGCCGCTGTTGCTTTGTTGGCTTGGTTTTTTCTGTATAAATTCTACCCGAACCTGAAATGGATCCTGATTTTCTGTGTGGCGTTGATCGGGCTGAGCAGGATCTATCTGACGATGCATTATTTATCGGATGTACTGTGCGGGATTGTTTGGGGAATTCTATGGGCTTTTGTATTTTGGAAGCTGTATCAACGGTTAAGTTCAAATAAACTGGCCTCAGAATGAACGTAGTCTATGTTTTCTTGGGAGGAGGAATTGGCGCAATCTTACGTTTCGGATTGACTCGCCTCATTCAACAATTCCCAAAGTCTGTTTTTCCGGTTGCAACCCTGGCATCCAATCTTATCGCTTCTTTGTTGGTTGGGATCTTTCTTATCTTGATGATGAAAATGAAACCTGCCAATGCGGAATCCTTCCAGGCTTTTTGGATCGTCGGGATTTGTGGTGGATTCAGTACGTTTTCCACTTTTGCCAGAGAGAACCTGGAACTGATGGAACGTGGACATGTATTGATTGCGATTTTGAACATCCTGATCTCGGTAAGTTTTTGTGTCGGGATGGTTTATCTGGGGAGAAAATTAGTTGGCTAATATTTTTTACTAATCTGTTAATCATATAATTAGTTGCCAATCTGTTCGCATCTTTGCGAACAAGCGAATTCGCGAATTCTCAAATTTTGGGATCTCTTTTATCTTTGGAAAAGAATCGTTCGGTACTTCTTTCTTCTACAGAAAGCTACAATTCGATCCCGAACACACAAATATCATCCACCTGTTCCAGATTCAATTTCCATTTGGTAAATGTTTCTCTCAAAAGGACAGCTTGCTCTTTTTCCGATTTCTTACTTGTGCTCAAAAGTAATTCCTTGAGTTTTCGGTATTTGAATTTTTTACCTTTTTCTCCTCCAAACTGATCCGCATAGCCATCCGTAAACAGGTAAAGCCAATCACCGGTCTGGTAAGGTAATTCGTGAGTTTGAAATGTATTGGTCCTGATCCCATTTCCAACGGGCATTTTGTCATAAGTCAGTTCGATTACTTCTTCATCCCGGACAATCACAGGACCGTTGTTTGCTCCTGCATAACGAATTTCCCGGCTTACCAGATTCATGGAAAGAATAATCCCATCCATTCCATCGAAATGCTTATCCTGATCAAGGTTCTCAATCAGGCGGTTCCGTACAAAATCAAGGATTTTCCCAGGTTCTGTAAGCTGTTTTTCCGCAATAGCCTCCGTTAGAAAATTGATATTCAACAAGCTCATGAACGCTCCCGGAACCCCATGGCCTGTGCAATCACAAACTGCAAGGAAGAAATGTGATTTAGTTCTTATTGCCCAGTAAAAATCACCTGAAACGATATCTTTCGGTAGAAAGAGAACAAAGTATTTATTCAGATTGGTCTGCAATAAATGGTCATTTGCCAGGAGTGTATATTGAATGCGTTTTGCGTAATTGATACTGCTCAGAATTTCTTGCTGTTTTTCTTCAATGATCCTGTTTTTTAAAGTCAGTAATTGATAAGTTTTGTGTTTTCTTCTGTTTGATCTCCACAACACGATACCAATTGCAATGAATAGAATTCCTGAAAATGCAAACGCCCAGATCAAAGATTGTTTTCGTTGAAGTTCGCTTTCGTTAAGAGCATTTGTTTTGCTTAACAGTTGAATTTCAGCATCTTTTTTTTCCGTTTTGTATTCCTCTTCAATCGCTACTAATTGCTGATTGCTGGCCTCATTGAAAACCCGATCTTTGTAACGCAAATGCATTTTCAAAGCACCTAGTGATTCTTCATATTGCTGGTTTTTCTCATAGGCTTTGGATAGCAATTTACAAAGATCCGAAATGTTGTGATCTGCTTTATCCAGCATTGCAAGATCAAGAGCAGTCTTATAGGCCAAAATAGCTTCGCTGTATTTTTTCCTTTCCATTAACTGATCCCCAACTTCCATGTGGTATCCCAGTTTAGCGTAATTATTATTACTCAGCTGTATATTCTTTTGAGCCTCTCCGAGCATTTTTTCGGCCTTGTCATATTGTTTTAATTTACGGTAATTGGTTGCGATGTTTACACGTATAATCCCGCTGGCAAGATTGTTATTGATGGAGTCAAATTGTTTTAGAGCCTTAAAATTCCATTTGTTGGAAGCCCGGTAATCGAAAACACTGGTATAATAGTTGCCTAGTCCGGTAGCACCGACTGCCGTGGTCATGGGGTTCTTAATCTTGACTCCGATCTCGTAACATTTCCGGAAACTTTCCTCTTGCTTTTTTGAAACTTTTAAACCGAGGTAGGTATTTCCCATCAAACTGTAAGTACTGCCTAATAAATGATTAAGAGGAATGTGTCTGAGCCGTTTTTCAGCAATGATCTCATACTTCAATGCCGGCGAATATCTGCCTATCCCATTGAATTTGTTGCCAATAAAAATAGCAGTTTCAGCAACTTTTTCGTGGTTGTCGGTCGGAGCGATAAGGACATAAAGTCTTTCTGCTTTGGAGATCAGTGAATCTGCCTGGTCGGGATCCGATTTGAGTTTTTTCAGATAGGAATTTACCAGGTTTGTGTCTGTTGGAGTTTGTTTGATTTTCCCAAGTAAATCCTGGTAATCCGAAGATTGTGAAAAACCGGTTCCGCTGACCCAAATAATTAGTATTCCAAGTGATAATAGTCTCAAGTCATTCAAATTCGATCTTAAGTAAAGATAGCATTTCTATCCAATTATGCAATAGGAATCAATCTCTTGATGCGTTCCTCCAATTCGGCGCGTTTCTCTACAAATTTCGACAAGTCCACAGATCTCATTTTTCGTTTGATCCGGATTTCCTTGAATTGATTTGCATATTCATAGCTTAGGCGCCATAAGACGGGAACGATGAAATAATATAAAATACCCAAAGACCAATGAGGAAGGTACCATTTGGTGACCAGGATAATAATTGGAATATTATAGATCGAACCAATGATCTTGGCCATCATCATTTTCACAGAACCCCAAAAAACGGTGCGTTTCATGATTGTTTCAGTTACTTTTTTGGAGATGATATAAGGAATGAAACCATGAATGAATCCGGCAATTGCAAACGGCCACATCAGGATCAGGTAAAGCCAGTTGTTCAAAGTACTCACTAATTCCGGTTCTTTCTTGGCAATTACAAAACGATCCTGAATTTTCATTCGTTTTTCCAAGTTGAAATACGCATCCAAATCCTTTTGAAGTGCCAGGATTTCCGTGCTTTCATCCGTCACATTCTGATTGATCCAGGTAGCCAGTTCTTTCGAATAATTCCAACGTTTCAACAAGGGAATGTGATCGTCGTGGTTTAAATTATTATACCCTTTTCTGGTGATCTGCATGATTCCTTCCAACAAAGAATAACGTGCAGGTTTCGCTACATAAATAATGCAATCCTGCATGTTTTTTTCAATGATTCGGGTAACTTCATTAATAACCTTACTCGGATTTTGGAGATAAGTTTCCTTGTAATCGTTCAGACAGATTTTCGGCCCATTGTCCAAAACGAATTCGGATCCCATCGCATTTCGATCTGTGTAACTGATTCCAATTCCGGAAATGTAGATATTCTTGCTCCAGTTGATAGATTCCAGGGCTCCGAATCCCATTCGGATAGGTCCTTTCTTAACCGATTTTAATCCCCTGATAGGTTTATCATCCGTGAATCCTTCACCAAATATCAAAATGTTCCTTCCTTTTCTAAGAGAGGAGTTGACTTTGTTGAAGACATCGGTATTTTTTCCTTTGGTATCTGTTCCGTCCTGTTGGCGAAAGATCGGCAACATATGAGCTGACCAAAGAATGGGTTTTAACCACCAGACAAATACATCCGAACGCGTCATAAAGTGCACGATCGGTCGGTTCAATGAACCGATCAGGATCGGATCCATGAAAGAATTCGGATGATTACTTACGTAAATCGTGCTTCCAAATAGTTCTTTGTGTTTGTTTAATACAAGAAATCGTTTGTAAAAGAGTCTGAATGAAATATTTAAAGATAGCTTGAGCAATAAATAAAACGGACGCATAGTATGTGTACTTTTTTACAAAATTAGCAATACTTGAAAATTAGCATTTATTCTTCGGGTTTTGTTTCTTCAGGTTTCGTTTCTTCCGGTGTTGGTTCTACCTTTTCATCCTGCTTAAATTCCTTATTCATATTTCTTTTATGACCGAAAATGAAGCCCAATCGCACTTCATGGGAAGTATTTCCAAATTTTTGGGTGACTCCGGTTCCGAATTCGAATGAATAGGAAACGTTGAAGTGTGCAAGCAAGTTGATCCCGAAACCTACTCCGATGGAAGATTGTCTTCTATAAGAAAGGCTCACCCAGCCCATTCGCATGTAATGTAAACGCATGGCTATGTCGTAACTGATGGGAGCATGCTTCACTGATCTGAACTGAACGATCGGTTCCAAACCGTAGTTTTTCCCTAGGTCAAAGCGGTAACTTGCCAAGGCGAAAAGATGCGGTTGGAAGGTACTTGCTGTCGTTACATCACTCAAACGCATTTTGTTGTTAAACACCTGGCTTCCGCTGACACTGACCAGTAAACGGTCGTTATAAACAACCAAACCCGCCTGCGCATCCAGGTAGTTTTGGGAAGCTGAAATCCCGATGTAATTCGCATAAGCTTTGTCATTGGCTGTTCCAAGGGTAACTTTTGAATTGTCAATCCCAAAATTCGACCAACCCACACCGAGTCCGATACCGGCATTCAGTTTTTGGGACAAAGGAATGTGCACTCCGAGATTTGCTTTCACACTTGTTCGTGTAAACGGTCCGATGATGTCATTGATAAATGTCAAACCTGCTACTTGTTTGTATGAAACTGTCCTTTGAGGTGTACTGTAAAAAGTTTGTCCGAGTGAAGACAGTTCATTCAACAATGCTTTTGATTTGCGCTTCTTAAATCGAACCATACTTTGTATACCTGCAAAAGTGGTCATTGGTCTTCCGTCGACGCCCGCATACTGTAAGCGATTTCCGAGAACAACTTCAGCAACATTCATCATGCCGCCTGCAGCAGGATTCACTAAAAAAGGGGAAGAAGCAGTTTGCGTAAATTGGATATCTTGTTGACCGAATGCTAATCCTACAACTGAAATAAATGCGATGACTAATAATTTTTTCATGATTGTTGGAGATTAACGAATAATACTGATTGATCCTTTGATTGTCTTGAAATCACCATTAGGTGAAACAATTTCATAGAAATAAGTTCCCGTTGGGAGATCACCTCCTTTGAATGTTCCGTCCCAAGGTTCGGCATATCCCGTAGATTCAAAAACCCTGGAACCCCAGCGATTAATGATCATGACCTTACAATCCGGAGAGGTTTCATGAAGATTCGGAATGATAAACTGGTCGTTATCCCCGTCGTGATTAGGCGTAAACACCGTTGGTACGTCGAAGGTATTTTCGCCACATGCATCCAAGTGAATACGTAAGGTATCCCTGGTAGGTCCACAGAAATCGTGCGTATGCATGTAAAGAAGAACCAGATCGCCAAGTGCTGCACCGGTCAACTCCGTGTTCGGATTGTATTTATTTGTTAAGGTACCGGAACCTGAAAGTTCGATCCAATAGGTTGCCTGATCGTTACCCGGTTGATTTCCATGTAAGGAGATCGGAAGTTGGTCCAAACAAAGTGTCGTATCATTCGTAAGAACATGAGCTGTTACCGGAGCATAAATGATACTGCTGTCTACCGTACTTGGGCAGCCATTTATAGAAATGGTCCAATACAAGGTGTGATATCCGTCCGGAATGGAAAGGACAGTTGCTACCGGAGCATGAATGTTATTGAAAGTGATTCCGGCGTCACTTGTCCAGGTTCCCTGACCGATTAGCGGCGTATTTGCTTGAATGATAAAGCTGGTGGTTGCACAAGCATACATGGAATCCTGCAAAACCGCCTGGGAAGGTGGCATGTTCACTACAATTTGTACGGTATCTCTTCTTGAACCGCATGTTGGGGAAGTGACAACCCATTCAATGGTGTTTGAGCCCGGAGAAAGATTTTGGACGGTTGTCTGAAGTGCATTTGCATTTGTAAGTGTTCCTGTTCCCGTCAGGACATTCCAGGAGCCGGTTCCTGATTGGATTGCCTGTGCCTGGATATTTGTCGTATAAGTGTCGCAAAGATAAATCTGGCTGTTCGGGATAAATGCGGTGTCCGGATAAAGAAGGACCTGAACCGTGAACGAACAGGAATTGGTGTTCCCGGAAGAATCTTCGATCTGGTAAGTTTGAGTAGTTGTTCCGATCGGGAAGATATCTCCTGATGAAAGACCTGATAAATCGGTTTGGGAAATCGTGAAATAACAGTTGTCTGATCCGGTCGGATTGGAATAAGTCACAAGTGGGTTACAAGTTGAAATATTCCCGGGGCATGTAATATTTGGGGCTTGGTTTTCAATAATGGTGAAAGTCGTATTGCAAGATGATGTATTTCCGGCCAGATCCGTTACCGTAATAGTTACAATATGAGTCCCTGAAATCAGGTTTGTTCCGGGAGCGGGTTGTTGTGTTAAAGAGTATCCAGTGCAGTTATCGGTTACGGTTGCAAGCGAAGTCAAGTTGGGAATAAGTGCATAACAAGCAACACCATTATTCAATGTTTGTCCGGAAGGACAGGTAATCGTCGGATTAATAGACTCGATTGGAACCGCTTGTGTCAGACATGTTCCGATATTTCCTGAAGTGTCCGTATAAGAAATCACAATTCCAACAGGATTTGTAATTACGGTTCCTGGAAGTGGATTTTGGGAAAAAGTAAGCAGGTTGGAAGGAGTGCAATTGTCGACAGCGCTGTGCGTTCCCAGTAGGTTTGGAACCGTCATGGAACAAGTTCCTGAAACAGCAAGACTGGTGTCACTTAGACAGGTAACAACAGGTGCAAGTGTGTCAATGGCGACAACAAAAATGGAACAACTTCCAATGTTTCCGTTTAAATCGACCGCAGTCATCAGAACTGTAATCGAATCTGCAAAGATCAGGTTGACCGGTTTATTTTGTGCAAATACCAATTGACCGCTTGCAGTACAGTTATCAGTTGCAGATACCAGGGGAACCAGATTTCCAAGTACTGCCAAACATTGATTATTTACCGGAACTGTGATTGTTGCCGGACAATTGATGATTGGCAATGTTCCATCCTGCACTGTCAGGTTGAATTGACAAACTTGTGCATTTCCATCCTGGTCAATTGCTTGAATTGTAATGGGATGAACTCCGGTTGGCAGAGAGTTTCCGACAGCCGGGCTCTGGTTCAATAAGAATACGGTTGAACAATTATCCGTAACGGTTGCCTGAGAGGTAAAGCTTGCAATATCATAGGTACAACCGTTATTTGTTGATACCGTTTGGTTAGCCGGACATGTGATCGCCGGTGAAATGGTGTCAAACAGCAACACGTGAGTGAAACAACCACCTACATTTCCAGCCAAATCAGTAACGGTAACAAAGACATTTTGGGTTGCTGTCATAACACTTCCGGCTGCCGGAGTCTGGTTAAAGATCAAAGAAGTTGCCGGAGTACAAAATTCATCCACTGTAACCGTCGGGACAATATTGGGAACAATTGCCGTACAAGAAGCGGAAGCGTAAACCGAATCCAAAGCCAGACAAGTAGCTTTTGGCGCAACAGTATCGATTACTGTCAATGTAAAGTTACAACTTGCCATATTTCCGGATGGATCCGAAGCTTGCAGGGTAATCAGTGTATTTGAACCTACAGTTGTTCCAATAGCAGGTGATTGAACAGTTGAAACGATTCCACAAGCATCATTCACAGTTGCCAAAGCCGCATAATCAATCAGTGTAAAGTCGCAAAACTGGTCCGAATAAACAGCACCTGGTGATGGACACGTAATAGTTGGTGGAGTTACATCGCTGGAAATTCCCTGGATTCTGAAATTGTCTATTGCAGGAGCTTTGTTCCCGATATTCGAATTATTGTAAGTGAAACGGAAACCAATCCAGAAAATGGTGTTATCGAAACTTCCCGGAAGTAATTGACTGAATCCGGAATAAGTTGCATTTGCAACCAATTGGGTCGAAACAGGTGTCCAGGTTGCCCCCGAATTGGTACTGCAAACCAGTTCCAGGTAATCCAATCCGCTTTCGCCTTCTACCTGAATTTCAGCAAGTACGTTTAAGGCCGTGAAGCACGTAGCATTTACAGACCGGTAAACGATAGCGGTTTCTGTTCCGGAACTGGCATTGGTATATCCGTAATGTTGAATTCCAGTGGGTGTACAATCGTTTGTAACTCCCCCGGAAGTAATGTACAAGGCTGAATTCCCGCCATTGCTCGTACAATTTCCCTGGACCCATTGATTCGGTCCGGAAGTACTGACGGTATTCCATGCAAATGCACCTTCGAAATTATCAGTTACAAAAGTAGTTTGCGCTTGTAGTTGTGAACTCCAATGAAGGAAAATGGTGCACACAAATAGGAGTATAAATTTATTCATAATTTAAGTTGGACGAAGAATCAAAACTAACAGAAAAATCAATAAAAGGAGCGAAAATACTCCACAATGAGGGAATAGTTTTCAACGAAGTCTAATAATCGTTAGATTTGCAAACAAATTAGACGGAAATGGTTGGGATTATCATGGGCAGCACTTCAGATCTGCCAATTATGCAAGATGCTGCAGATATTTTAAAAGAATTTGGAATAGCTTATGAGTTAACCATCGTTTCTGCTCACAGAACTCCTGAACGCATGTTCGAATATGCAAAAACCGCTTCCGAAAGAGGAGTCCAGGTGATCATTGCAGGAGCAGGTGGAGCAGCTCATCTGCCGGGAATGACAGCAAGTCTGACACCGCTTCCGGTAATTGGTGTTCCGATCAAATCAAGCAATTCGATTGACGGTTGGGACAGTTTGTTGTCGATCGTTCAGATGCCGAATGGAATTCCGGTTGCAACGGTAGCTATCAACGGTGCAAAAAATGCGGGAATCCTGGCTGCGAAGATCCTTGGAGCCACAAACATGGATCTGCAGAAAAAACTGAGCGCTTACATGGAAACGATGAAAGAAACCGTATTGGAAGGCGCTAAGAAGGTGGAGCAATCAGGGAAATAATTACGAATTACGAATTACGAATTATCTGTAAAGTAGATACTTTTCCGAATCTTATTGATTGAAACCTGGTGGAGAAATAAATGTGTTCTTCTCGGGATGAATCCAACCTTTTTGTAAAGAAGCCATCTACTGAGTGCAAAGAGCACAAGAATGGGTTCATCTAAACAAAGCAAACGCTCCTTTCTGAAAAAAATCCGGTACATATTGCTTTTACACCTGCTTTGCAGTAATACCCTGTTTTCGCAGCAATTGTGTTACATAGCTAGAGGTAATGAGGTTCTTAAACTTGATATAAACGCATGCAGTGCGGAACTTGTCGGCACCACAACTAGTGCTTTAACCGACATAGCATTGACACCGTCCGGCAATCTGTATGGAATTGATTTTTATAATTTCTACAAAGTGGATACCACAAATGGAGCTTTGACATTCATTTCATCGATTAATGCATTTAGCACCGGATTTAATTCTTTGGTTGGGTTTAATGAGGATTATGTCTTAGCAGTAAAAAATACAAGTGGTTTATACAAGATTCACACTTCTACCGGAGATACTACATTAATTGGCTTATTGGGATATTATCCTGCTGGAGATATCACCTACTATAAAGGAAGCTATTACATGGCTGACATTATGAACCGGTTGATCCGTTTCAAATTAGACTTCCCGAACAGTATTATCTCGGATATTGAGATTGCAGGAACAATGAACACAGTGGACAATGCCGTATATGGGATTGTTACAATGGGAGAGGTTACTTGTGAAAAGGATGATTTGCAAATGATCGCTTTTGAGGGGACGACTGTTTACAGGGTAAATCCTGCAAATGCAAACTGTTCGACAATATGTCCTGCGACTAGTAATCTGGGTGCATCGGGAGCCGCTTCTTTGGTTGAAACTCAAACGCAATTCCCTGATAGTAGGATAGAAGTACCCAATATCTTTACCCCAAACAATGATGGAGTTAATGATTATTTTGAACCAAGGATCTTAGTGAGAATCTCAAATTTACACATAGCTATTTTTAATCGGTGGGGCAATACCGTTTACGAGGTTGATTCCAATACAGCTTTTAGATGGAACGGGTGCAACAGTGCTAATGAACTATGTCCGGATGGTGTGTATTTTTACAAATTAATTTATGCTGATTATTGCAATAGGCAAGAGATTGTAACAGGGTTCATTCAGTTGATCAGGTAGTGTCCTGAAAAAATGCAGTTCCTGTTTCCCGCTAGACATTTGTTTCCCGAAGTGTTCCAAATAAACTTTCAGCTATAATTACTTGTAAATCAAATACTTTTGACGAATTTTCAAAAACTCCTGGATCCCGGTTTTCCAGGTTTCCTTGATTTCTTTTGCGCCCATTCCGGCTTTCAGTTGCGCCCGGAGTTGGGAAGTTCCCGCCAGGCGATCAAAGAAATTTCGTTGATTGATGAAATCGACACTGTCTCCCAGTTGGTCCCGCGCAGTGATCAACCAATTCAGGTTGATCTCGTACATCCGTTTGTTTTGACCGGCCCGCAAATCATAACCGTTACATGTACGGTTTTGCCATAAGGGATCCTTTGCTCCGGTAGTCGGCATGGGTACAAAAGTGAATCCTGTCGTGCGGAAACTGGGATGTCCGTATAATTCGAACGGGCGTTCGGTTCCTCTTCCGATACTAACTGTCGTTGCTTCGAAGAAACACAAGCTCGGATACAAATTGATCGCCAGGTCCGTCCGAAGATTCGGGGAAGGTGGGATTGCGATTTCAAACTTCGTTTTGTGCGTGTAATTGCGGCATGGAACGATGTACATCTGGCAAGTTACATCATTGTGCAGCCAGAATTCTCCATTGATCATCAAGGCATATTCACCAATGGTCATTCCGTAAACGATGGGAACAGGATGCATTCCGATAAAGGAGGTTTGGTCTTTTTCCAATAAGGGTCCGTCTACATAATGTGCATTCGGGTTCGGGCGATCCAATACAATCAAAGGTTTGTTGTTCTCTGCACAAGCTTCCATCACGTAATGCAAGGTAGAGATATAGGTATAAAACCGCACTCCGACGTCTTGTATATCAAACAGTACGATATCCACATCCCACAACTGATCTGCCCGCGGTTTTTTGTTACTTCCGTAAAGGGAAACAATTGGTAAACCGGTTACCGGGTCTTTGTGACTCCATACTTTTTCACCGGCATCTGCTGTTCCGCGAAATCCGTGTTCAGGAGCAAAAACCTTTTGTATCTGAATTCCAAGAGCGAGTAAAGTGTCGACCAAATGATCCTCTCCCAAAGTGGAAGATTGATTGGCTACGATAGCCACTCGTTTCCCTCTTAACGAATCCAGGTACAGATCCATTCGGCCATTTCCGAGTTGCAGACGTGGTAGTTTCTCCACTCCGTATGAATCGTACTTAATCTCGTCATCAATAGGCTGAATGACAGGATATTCCTTTGTTTTATCCTGATTCGGAGTATTTACAGGAGGATTTGGATTCTTTTTGTTCGTGGCACATGAAGCCAGGAAAAGCAAAATAATACTTTTCAACGCCAAAAGCTTTATGTACTTTCGTATTCGCATGAGTAATAATTGGAATTATATCTATTTCATCGCTAAAAAACTTCAACGTAAACAAGCTGTTACGGATGACTCATTGCAAGGCAATAAAAAAGCAGCAAAACCAATTACGAGAATTGCTGTTTTGAGTATTTCGCTTGCAATGGTTGTAAACATCGTCACAATTGCAGTGGTTGAAGGATTCCAACAAGAAGTGAGCCGTAAAGTTATAGGTTTTGGTTCACATATTTCCATCCAGAAGTCGGGAGAAATTTCTTTAATGGAATCTGCTCCACTTATGAAGAGCGAAAAATTCGAACAGACACTTGGTAAAACAGAAGGGGTAACTCATGTCCAGTCAGTTGCTTACAAACCTGCCTTGCTTCAGTCGCGGGGAGATGTAACTCAAAAAGAGATTCTTGGAGTTGTCTTAAAAGGTGTTGATAAAAATTATGATTGGTCTTTTTTCAAATCGTACCTGAAAGAAGGAGAGCTACCGACCTTCAAGGAACCTTCTTCCACTGAAATCCTGATTTCCAAACGCATTGCAAGTGATTTGCATTATAAATTGGGAGATACAGTCAATGCTTATTTCGTGAAACAGAAACCGATCCAGCGGCAATTTCAGGTGGTTGGAATTTACGAAACAGGTTTGGAAGATTTTGATAAGGAATTGGTATTCTGTTATTTGCCGCAGGTTCAGCAATTGAATGATTGGGGAATTACTGCGGAGATCGTTGTTGACGATACACTTTCATACGGAGAGTTGATCATAAGGGCACAGGTTTCCGGAGGAAATGGGAATTATCGCTACGATTGGGGAAAAGGGTATGAACGGTATGCCGGATTTACCATCTGCCCAACGAAAGATACAGTCATCAAATTGGTAGCATCTGATTATTGGACATTTTTAGACGAACCAAGTGGAAGTTTGGATGATGCAAAGAGTGAAACAGCCATCCCGGACACTGCTTATTTGCAAATCAAAGTGCATGGAAACAAACAGGCTCCTTGTTTGTTTAAACTTGATTCGGATGCGAATTTGAAGAAGAAATTCCTGAGTAAGGATGGTCTCCACTATGAACTGAATGCAGGTGCAAAAACAATCGAATTGGAATTCTTTCCCGGACATGGTTCGTACAGGGAATATATCGGGTCGTATGAATTGAGCGTGGCGGACTTTTCGGATATTGAAAATCAGAAGTATAAGATCAGGAAAGCGGTGGAATTTAATCCTGATTTCAGACAACAAGTGAAGGTGAACAGCATCAAGGATAACCAAGCGGATCTGTTTGTCTGGTTAAGTTTCCTGGATGTGAATTTGGCCATTGTATTGACTCTCATGCTGATTATCGGAATCGTCAATATGGGTTCCGCCTTACTTGTCCTGATCCTGGTCAGAACCAATTTTATCGGGATCCTGAAAGCAATGGGGGCAAATAACCTATTCATACGAAAAGTGTTTTTGGTTCACACCGGACAGTTGATTCTGAAGGGAATGATTTGGGGAAATGTCATCGGAATCGGACTTTGCTGGCTTCAATATCAATTCCATATTATTCCGTTGGATGCAAAGGTTTATTATTTGAATACGGTACCAATTGAATTCAGCATATGGAAAATTGCTTTGTTGAATATCATTACCCTAGGTGTCTGCTTGTTGGTTCTTTTCATCCCATCCTTATTGATCAGCAGAATAAATCCTGCCAGATCCATCCGGTTCAAATAGTCCGTTTAATCGATAATTTACCCATTTCCCGATAATTTAGAACTTTAAGCAGCGATAATTCCTTATTTTTGAGAGACTTTAAAAACATGAGAAATTCTATTATACTCGCTTTTCTGATTTTTTCCCATTTTCAAGGGATTGCTCAAAGAAATGTCCGTGACAGTGCGGTTGCTACACCATGGATTGCTCTCCATTACGGATTGAATTCACCCGGTGGTGATTTAAAAGAACGGTTTGGTGCAATCAATCATTTGGGAGCGATGGCAGGCTATAAAACTTCCAAAAACTGGGTGTACGGTTTAGATGGAAATTTCATGTTTGGAAACAAAGTGAAGATTCCGGGAATGTTTGCCAATCTGACAGATTCCCACGGATTAATCAACGATGTGAATGGAGATGTTGCGATCGTGGTGGTAAATATGCGTGGTTTCAATGTGAATACGATGGTCGGAAAAGTATTTCCGGTATTGAGCCCGAATAAGAACTCAGGTATTTATGTTCATGGAGGAGTAGGATACGTGCAATACAAAGCACGTGTCGAGACACAAGACCAGGTAGTTCCGACACTGGAGTTGAAATATAGAAAAGGATATGACCGCTACACAACCGGGTTGAATTTCCATCAATTTGTTGGATATGCTTTTATGGCAAATCAGGGGTTTGTAAATTTCTATGGAGGATTTTATATCCAGGAGGGATTAACATACAATAGAAGACAAGTGTTTTTTGATCAGCCGGATGTGCCTGTTTCGAAAGCACAACGATTGGATTTGCAATACGGATTTAAAGTTGGATGGTTTATTCCTGTTTACAAACGTAAACCGAAAGACTATTATTTTGAGTAAATGAGAGGATTCTACGGATTTGGTATTCGCGGTTTTTATGCAGTGATGTGGCTTGCTTCCTGGTTTCATGCCAAGGCAAAAAAATGGATTGTAGGAAGACAAGTCCCGATTGAATCATTCCAGGTTCCAAAAGACAAAAAAGTAGTTTGGTTCCATTGTGCCTCATTAGGCGAGTTTGATCAGGGACTTCCGGTAATGAACGCCTACAAGGAAGCTTTTCCCGATTCTTTTCTGATGGTCACTTTTTTCAGCCCTTCTGGAATGGAGTTTTTCGACAAACGCGACCACCAGGTTGATTTGGCATTGTATTTACCGCTTGACACCAAAACCAAAGCCCGGAAATTTGTGGATCATTTCAATCCTCAGATTGTATTCTTCGTAAAGTATGAATTTTGGTATAATCACCTGAAATGTGCCCGAAGGAAAGGAGCAAAAATCTATGGCGTAAGTAGCCTGTTCAGGCCCAGCCACCGGTTCTTTCAATGGTATGGAGGGTTCTTTCGGAAAGCTTTGCGTTTGTTTGATCATTTTTATACGCAGGACGAACGTTCAAAAGAGTTGTTGAACTCGATCGGGATCGACCGGGTCACTGTTACCGGAGATACGCGCTACGACAGGATGCTTGCAGTAAAAGCAAAGAGCCAGGAAAATGAGATCATCCGTACTTTTGTAGAGGAAAAACCTGTTCTGATCCTGGGGAGTTCCTGGACAATGGACGAAGAGATCCTGGTTCCGGCATTATCCGAATTACGTACAAAGTTTAAAATTATCATAGCACCACATGACATCTCGGATAAACATGTTGAACAAATTTCTGCAGAATTTGATGATGAAGTGGAACGCTACACTGATTTTCGGAATTTAGGCCTGGATATCCTTATTCTGGATACGATAGGTCAATTGACCAATGCTTATCAATATGCGGATCTGGCATATGTCGGAGGTGGATTTACAGGGAAACTGCACAATATTCTGGAGCCAGGCGCTTTTGGAATTCCTATATTTTTCGGTCCGAAACACGCGCGTTTTCCGGAAGCGCAATTATTCCTGGATCATGAAGTGGCTTTTACAATTGAAGACAGTTTCAGTTTTGAGAAAGCGGTGGAAGAAGCACTTGCAAAAAGAGCCCAGATCAACGAAAGACTTGCTGAAATCTTCGCTAGAAACCAAGGTGCAGCCAAAAAAATCATTGGCTCGCTGAGTTAATTAAAGAATCACTTTTTAACCGCAAGGGTCGTAAGAACGCGAAGAATATAATTTAACCTTCGCGCCTCAGTTTTTGTGTTGAAGTGATTGTGTTTCCGGATGGTAGTCTAGAAGTTCGGACTTAAATCGTGTGTTTTGTAGAAGTCCTCTACATATTTCACGGCTTCATCGGCGGTGTCGACAATCGTTAAAAAGCGCATATCCTCCGCAGAAATGTTGTTTTCCTTTTCAAGCATCACCTTTTGAACCCATTCGACCAACCCAGTCCAATAGTCCCTTCCTACAAGAACAACCGGTCGTTTGGTAATTTTCTTCGTCTGGATCAAAGTAATTGCTTCGAATAGTTCGTCCATTGTTCCAAACCCGCCGGGTAGAACAACAAAACCTTGGGAATATTTCACGAAAATCACCTTGCGGACAAAGAAGTAATCGAAATTGACAAGACTTCCCCGGTCGACGTATTTATTGTGGAATTGTTCAAAAGGCAAATCAATATTCAATCCGACAGATTTTCCACCGCCCTGATGTGCACCTTTGTTTCCGGCTTCCATGATACCGGGTCCACCACCCGTAATGATTCCGTAACCGGATCGGGCAAGTTTTTCTCCGATTTCAACACTCAACTGATAGTATTTGTTTTCATCTTTGGTTCTTGCCGATCCGAAAATGGAAATACAGGGGCCAATTTTAGCCATACGTTCATACCCTTCTACAAACTCTGACATGATTTTGAAAATTGCCCAACTATCGTTTGTTTTTATCTCGTTCCAATCCTTGCGTATTGCGTTCATTCGAATGTTTTAAGTAGCGGAAATGCTATTTTGGTAAAAATAAAGTTCTTGACCCACCGGTCAGATAGACAGGTACATTAATTATGAACTTCGCATAGTTTATAAGCATTTTCTTGTTGGGAAATTCACAAATAAACACTTTTTTTTCATTCAACTATACTAATAGTTAAACCGTTGGAAACCAATTGTTTGAATTAAAACCAGAATCGATTAATTCATTGAAATTATCGACGATTCATTAAATTTTAGCGTTAAAAATTTGGATGGTGTTAAATTTTTTCATAAAGTTGATTATTCTTTCAATTACAACTATTTGTGCTAGCTACCGTTCGACGTTCACCTAGACAGATCCGAGTAAAAGAAGGTATTTAAAAAACTATCATATGACCATTATTTACTCGAATCGAGCGAGGATATTTATGTCCTTACTTTTCAGCACCTTCTTCATTGCAGCATCTACTGCCCAATGTCCTGGATCAAACACCGGATACGTCAATGCGCAAGTGAGTTTGAACAACGCTGCCGGCGGAACAGATCCCTGGAACAACCCCGGAAATGCATTAACTGATAACAACAGTTATGCGACAATGACCAATGCGGCCTTACTGATCGGAGGAACTGTCAGAAGTTCCAATTTCCTGGTTCTGAGGAACCTGAATTTAAATATTCCGGTAAACGCGCAAATTTGTGGAGTCCAGGTAGAAATCAGGAAGTTAAGTTCCGATAACACCAGTTCCAATTGGACGCGTGATTTGGATATCCGATTGCTTAAGAACAATCAGATAACCGGAACGAATCACGCCAATACCGGGGTTAACTGGCCAACTACTGAAACGGCTTTCACTTATGGTACGAATGCCGACTTATGGGGAACAACCCTGAATGGAATGGATGTAAGCAGCAATGGTTTCGGGGTGGCGATTGCCATCGAATCGCGCGCTGCCGGTCTACTTCTTCCTACGGTCATATCTTACATTGATGCAGTCCGGATACGGGTTTATTATTACGTCCCATCAAGTGATTCGGACAATGACGGTATCCAGGATGTGGCGGATATCGATTGGGATGGGGACGGAGTAGCAAACAATGCAGAGTTATTGCCGTGTACAGCAACTTCAACTCTTCCGTTGACAGCACAATCCGATCCAACGTTATATTACCCGACCATCTCGGGTGTTTCGGCAAACGTAATTACACGCAATACGGCTGGTGCCGGCTTGGTCAACTTTAATATATCTGAAAACTATTCTGCAGTTACCGGTTTGGAAATTTATACCGAACAAGATGTAGCTACTGCCGCAGACCAGTCTATTCAGGTAATCAGATTCAGTCAGCCGGTAAGTGACCTCTCGTTCAAACTTCAGGATATTGATATTGCTGCAGGGCAATTCCAGGATCGGATTACAGTGAATGCCTATTCTTTTGGACAATTGTATCAAATTACTGCGGCTGATTATACCATAGGAACCGGGAATTTCAATATGTATGCCGGAAATAACAGGTTCCAGGGTTTGGTTGCGATGGATAATACAGAGTTGAATGGAACAATAACGGTTAACCTTCCCATCCTGGTCGATTCGGTTCGATTCATCTACGATAATATGGATGCGGGCCTTGGAAATCAGGGATATGGAATCGGTGAAATCAAATTCTGTTCTCCCTTAGCATCTTCACAGGATTTTGACAACGATGGAAAACCGGATTGGAAAGATCAGGATTCAGATAACGATGGAATCTTGGATTTGTATGAATACCAAACTTCTGCTGGATTTATTCCTCCAACGGGAGCGGACTCCGATGGTGACGGATTAGATAATGCATACGATGTGAGTACCGGTGGAACCTTGATTGTTCCGGTCAATACGGATGGAACAGATAACCCGGATTACATTGATCTGGATTCGGATAATGATGGATTCTCAGACCAATTGGAAGGAAACGATGCCAATCACAATTGTGTAGCGGACTTCAATTTATTGAATATTGATACAGATAACGATGGATTGGATAATGCCTATGATCCTGATAATGGAGGTACAACTGCTCCGAGACAAGATACGGATGGAAATGGAATTCCCGATTGGAGACAGAATTCGGTTCCGACAACTGCCGCTGCAGGAAACGACCAGAGTGGATGTGGAACAACTTATACCATGGACGCAAATGTTCCTGTTATCGGTCAAGGTTATTGGACTGTCGGTTCGGGAGCAGGTTCTTTCTCGAATATCAATGCGGCAAATGCTACGGTGTCCGGTTTGAATATGGGAGCCAATACCTACAACTGGATCATTTATACTGATGGATGTCATTCATCTTCGGACCAGGTTGTTATCAATCAAAGTACTCCGATCTCAACACCGAGTGCAATGACCAACGGACCCTTATGTGAAGGAACCACTCTAAATCTGACAACACCAACTGTGGTAAGTGCAACTTATTCCTGGACGGGACCAAACAGTTTTGCGAGTAACTTACAAAACCCATCCATTCCAAATATTACTGCAACAAATGCCGGAACGTATAATGTAACTGTTTCCATTGCCGGATGTAGTTCGGCTCCCGGAAGTGCTTCACTAATCGTCAATCCTGCTCCGACAGTACCGGCAGTTTCCAGTAATTCACCCGTTTGTGGAGGTGGAACGATTAACTTGACTGTTCCGACTGTTACGGGAGCAACTTATCTTTGGTCCGGACCGAATGGTTTCAATTCAACTCTTCAGAATCCGTCTATCGGATCAGCGGGTAGCGTTCATGCTGGAACTTATTCCTTACAAATTACGGTAAGTGGTTGTTCTTCCATTGTTGCTTCGACAACCAATGTGATCGTAACTCCTACACCGGCATCTACAACGGCTTCAAGTAATTCGCCGGTTTGTCAGAATGCAAGCATCAACCTTGCTGCCACGACTGTTCCGGGAGTGACTTATTCATGGACCGGGCCAAATGGATTTACAAGTACGGATCAAAATCCGATCATACCTAACGCGCAATCAGTGAATGCAGGTTCTTACTCCGTGACTACTGTTGTAAGTGGATGCAGTTCGTCCGCAAGTTCAACTTCAGTAGTTATCAATCCGAGTACGACGATCGCTTTGGGAACGGTTTCGAATCCGACAACTTGTTCATCAGCGGATGGAAGTATCCAGGTAACAGGCTCTGCAACAGGAAATCTGACGTGGACAGGTACTTCTTCAGGAAGCCAGGTAGGGGTGACTCTTCCGGCGACTATTCCGAATTTGGGTTCTGGGTCATATACTATTTCGTTGGTGCTGGCATCAGGATGCTCATCCAATATTCTGGCGCAGACACTTAGTGGTCCAAGTGCACCAGCTACTCCGACAATTACACCTGGAGGTCCGACGACATTCTGTTCAGGAGGTTCAGTTACCCTGACATCATCACCGGCAACGACTTATTTGTGGTCAACAGGAGAAACAACCTCCTCTATCTCTGTTTCTGCAGGAGGTTCTTATACCGTAACAGTTGGAAATGGATCAGGTTGTGTTGCAACTTCTTCAGTTACGCTAGTCACAGTGAATCCTTCTCCGAGTGTACCGATCATTGTGGCTGGGGGACCAACTACATTCTGTACAGGAGGGTCCGTAACCTTGACATCATCATCAGCAACTGGAAATACTTGGTCAACGACCGAAGTCACTCAAGTGATTACGGTATCAACTTCAGGAACATACACTGTAACAGTATCCAATGGAACATGTAGTGCAACAAGCGCCGGAACCAGTATAACTGTTACTCCACCACCGGCAACTCCAACAATTACACCTGGAGGTCCGACAACTTTCTGCAGTGGTGGTTCTGTTACTTTAACTTCATCCGCACCAACCGGGAATAACTGGTCGACAAGTGAAACAACGAGTTCAATTGTTGTTTCTGCAAGTGGATCGTATACCGTAAGCGTCGGGTCAGGAAGTTGTACGGCTTCAAGTACACCGATTGCCGTTACGGTGAACCCTTCACCAACAGCAACAATTACACCCGGAGGCCCGACTTCATTTTGTGCCGGAGGTTCGGTGACACTGACCGCCTCTGCAGGTGGAAGTTATTTGTGGTCATCAGGACAAACGACGCAATCAATTACAGCATCTGCTTCCGGGTCTTATACAGTTACAGTAACAACCAGCGGATGCAGCGCGACAAGTGCAGCAACAGTAGTAACAGTGAGTACTACCCCTACAACGCCGGTGATAACTCCCGGAGGTCCAACGACATTCTGTTTAGGAGGTTCTGTCACCTTGACTTCGTCAGCTGCAGGTTCCTATCTTTGGTCGAATGGTTCGACAACTCAAGCGATTACAGTTTCAGGTTCGGGTTCCTATTCGGTAACGATCACTACCGGAGGTTGTTCGGCTTCGAGCGCTCCAACGACGGTTACTGTAAATCCGACTCCTGCAACGCCAAGCATTACTGCTGGTGGTCCGACAAATTTCTGTGCAGGCGATTCAGTCCAATTGACATCTTCTCCGGCAACCGCTTATTTGTGGTCGAACGGATCTACAAGTCAATCTATCTGGGCTTCGGCAACAGGTACATTTACAGTTACCGTTTCCAACGGAACATGTTCTTCACAGGCATCATCGCCGGTTTCAGTGACCATGATTGATTGTAATATCGATACGGATGGTGACGGATTGACAGACTTTGATGAGGTAACTAATACCGGAACAGATCCGAATAACCCGGATACAGACGGCGATGGTTATGGTGATGGAGCAGAGGTCACTTTTGGCTCAGATCCATTGAATCCATGTGATCCGAATCCGAATAACCCGGTTTGTGACCAGGATGGCGACGGATTGACAAATGCGGAAGAAGGAACTGCCGGTACAAATCCGACAAATCCGGATACCGATGGAGATGGGGTATTGGATGGAGAAGAAGTGGACGGAGTGGATGATCCTTCAACACCTTATGTAGTTACAGGAACATCTGATCCGCTGGATCCATGTGACCCGATTAATACAAGTCCTGCCTGCGACACTGACGGTGATGGATTGAATAATGGAGATGAAGCGACAAACGGCACAGATCCGAACAATCCGGATACTGATGGTGATGGATTCAATGACGGATATGAAGTCACTACAGGAACTGATCCATTGGATCCGTGTGATCCGAACACCATGAGCGTTGCTTGTGATGTGGATGGAGACGGATTAACGAATGGTGAAGAAGGAACTGCCGGAACGAATCCGAATAACCCGGATACCGATGGAGATGGAGTATTAGATGGGGAAGAAGTTCACGGAGTGGATGACCCTTCCACGCCATATGTTACAACGGGAACATCCGATCCGTTGGATCCATGTGATCCGTTGCCGACCAGTGTAGCTTGTGATGGCGATGGCGATGGCGTCTCTAATGGCGATGAAGCAACAAACGGAACAAATCCGAACGATCCGGACACCGATGGTGACGGAGTATCTGACGGAGAGGAAATATATGGAATTGATGATTCCACAACTGTATATGTTCCAACCGGTACTTCCGACCCGCTTGATCCTTGTGACCCGCTTCCGAATGCGCCTTCGTGTAACCCTGGAGGTGGTACTGGAGGACCTGGTGTCGTTGTTCCGGAAGGATTCTCTCCGAATGGGGATAATTCCAATGAAACACTGATTATTCCAAACCTGGAAGATTATCCGAAGCATGTGTTCAAAGTGTTCAATCGCTGGGGTGAGGAAGTCTACAAGGCAAGTCCTTATAACAATGATTGGGACGGAACGAACCAGGGAAAAATGGCCGTTGGAAAAGAGGCTTTGCCTTCGGGTACATACTTCTACATCCTGGATTTGGATGGAGATAAGATAGTTAAAGGTTATATCTACATAACAAGGTAGGAGAATGCTTAGAGCAGATTAAAAAGAGAAGAGATGAAAAAAAGATTCATATTAATAGCATTGATTGTTTTAGGATTAAATCAATTGCATGCACAGCAACAGGCGGCATACACTCATTACATGTATAACACGTTGGTGGTCAACCCGGCATATGCCGGAAGCAGGGACGCGCTCACGTTCACCGCATTGGGAAGATTCCAATGGGTTGGATTCAAAGGCGCCCCGACAACACAAACATTCACAGTTCATACACCCATCGCCAAAAAGAATATCGGGTTGGGATTGAGTCTGATGAATGATAAAATCGGTCCCACAAACAATACGGCAGTGAATGTGGATTTCGCTTATCGGTTGAAACTATCCGAAAAAGCACGTTTGTGTTTCGGTATCAATGGCGGATTTAACAGCTTTTCAGCAAATGTGAACTCCCTGACTCTGGCTGATCCGAATGATGCGTCATTTATGCAGAATATGAGAGGTAAAATGCTCCCTAGCCTGGGAGCCGGGATTTATTTCCAGATGCCTAATTTTTACTTAGGCGCATCTGTTCCTTCCCTCCTGGAAAATAATTTGTTTGCAACGGGTAACAGCAATGCAATGGATATTTCCAAAGAGCGGAGACACTATTATTTCATTGCAGGTGCCGTATTCACCCTTTCGCCTTCGGTAAAATTCAAACCTACCGCATTGGCAAAGTTGGTGCAGAATGCTCCTTTCCAGGTTGATGTTACAGGAACGTTCATGTTGCGGGAACTGATCGATCTTGGAATCATGTATCGAACCGGAGACGGTATCGGCGCATTGGTCGGTGTTCATGTCTCCAAACAATTCCTTTTCGGATATTCTTTTGACTGGTCAACAGGAGTTCGGACAGGTAAGTTTAATGGAGGAAGTCATGAAATCATGTTGCGTTATGATTTACTCTTCAACAACGATGAAAAAATTAAATCCCCTAGATACTTCTAATATGAAAAGAATCATACTATTTGCTGTTTCATGCTTACTTATCAGTTGGGTGTCAGCGCAGGAAAAAAATGAAATTATCGGGACTACCGAGTTAAATAATTACGACTATTATGCATCTGTTTCAACACTTGAAAAAGTGAAGGATAAGGATGCCGGAGTACTTCGCAAATTGGCTGAAGGTTATGATATGATCGGGAATTCTGCGAATGCAGAAGCTTGTTATGCTGCAATTTGCAAACGCATGGACCGGATTCCGAATGATCACCTGGAGTACGCACGGGTCCTGATGAAGAATCAAAAATATGCAGAGGCGGAGACGCAACTGAAGATCTATTCGGAATTGAACCCGAAAGACAGTGAGATGGACCGCTTCAAATTGTTGAACGAGTCTTTGGCAAAGTTTTCTACTCAGGGAGTTGCTATCAAGGTTCAAAATGCTCCATTCAATACAGAAGAAGAGGATTTTGGACCGGCAATCCATAACGGGAAATTGTTTTTCACTTCGTCCAGGAGAAAAAGCGAGGCTGTTAACAGGACCTGGTTGGGGAATCGCCTTTCATTTCTAGATTTATACCAGGCAGACATCAATCCTTCCGATAACAGTGTGGCAAACATTCATTCCATTAAAAACAAGAAGGTCAACAAGAAATACCATGAAGGACCGGTCGCATTTTCTCCTGATGGAAAACAAGCATTCATTACACGCAATAACTACCAGGAGAAAGCAATCGACGGAACCCGGCTTTTTTCCCTGTTTGTTTCCAATCTGAATGGAGAAATCTGGTCAGAACCGACACCGATCATGTTTAATAGCAATGATTACAGTGTAGGACACGCTACGCTTTCCCCTGACGGTAAAACCTTGTTTTTCGCTTCCGATATGCCGGGGGGAAAAGGGGGAGTTGATATCTATCGTTCCAGATGGCAGGATGGAAATTGGTCTGTTCCGGAAAATATGGCTTCAATCAATACAAGTGGTGACGAGATGTTTCCTTTTTTCCATGAATCAGGTATTTTCTTTTTCTCTTCTGATGGTTATGCCGGTTATGGAGGATTGGATGTGTTTGTGGGACAATACAAAGACGACGATATCAAGCAAACCCGAAATGTAGGGGCGCCATTCAATTCTTCCGGAGACGATTTCTCGGTTTGGATGAATCCGGATGCTAAAACGGGAATGTTCTCTTCCAACAGGACAGGCGGAAAAGGGAATGATGATCTGTACACCTTTTCAATGGATAAGCCCTTCACCTTTGCACGGACAGTCAAGATCACTGCAAAGGATGAAAAAGGGAATAAGTTGGCAGGCGTTCAGATCAAAATGAAAGATGCTTCCGGCAATGAATTGGCAACATTGACTTCTGACGCAAATGCGGAAACTGTCTACGAAACTTCAGAAGTCGGCTCCTTCAATTTGGACGGAATGAAAAAAGATTATTTCGAATCGAAAACAACGGTGAAAATCACAGATGAATCTCCTGAATTGCTGTCTGCAGATTTGGTATTGGAAAAAGATCCCGGGTTCATGCTTTTGGTTAAGGTACTCGATAAAAAATCGGGATCCGTGCTGGATAGTGTGAAAGTGACTTTGATCAACAACATGACCGGCAAGGAGGAAGTGTATTATACCAATAAGGAAGGCGCAATCAAACGACCGATTTATGACAAGAAGTTGAATGACCGGGTTTCTTACAATATCCGGATGGAAAAAACGGGTTACCTGCCAAGAGGGACGACCTATAATAAAGAACTGACCGCTCCGGGAGTGTATGATGTTTCCAAAGATCTGAACCTGGCAATTGAAAAAATGGAAGTTGGAACGGATCTGGCGAAAGCGATTGATCTGAAACCGATTTATTTTGACCTGGCGAAGTATGATATCCGCCCGGATGCTGCAGTGGAATTGGATAAGATCGTGGCAATCATGAACGAATTCCCGACAATGGTGGTTGAACTCGGTTCTCATACGGATTGCAGGGGAACAGCACTTAAGAACCTGGAACTTTCCCAGAAACGGGCAGATGCTTCGGCAAACTACATAAAAGCAAGGATCAAAGATCCATACCGTATTGCAGGAAAAGGATACGGGGAAACAAAGATCTTGAACGGTTGTTCCTGTGAAGGACCAAAAAAACAACCGAAATATACGGAAGCACAGCATGCTGTGAACCGTAGAACGGAATTCCTGGTAGTGAAGATTTAACCTTCACCAAATTGAAAAGGGCGGATTCATCGAGTGTCTGCCCTTTTTCGTTGATTGGAATCCTCAGTGTGTTCACAGTGAAAAGAGTATATTTGGTTCAACTTTAAAACTAATGACTTATGATTATCGTACTACTTTTCTTCTTTATCGTCTACTTCGGAATAATTGCTTTAATGATCATTTCCATGTGGAAAGTATATGAAAAAGCAAATAAACCCGGTTGGGCTGCAATTGTTCCTGTCTATAACCTGATAATTATGCTGGAAATAGCGAAAAAACCGACTTGGTGGGTGGCTATGTATTTCGTACCGGTTGCAAACATTGTATTCATGATAATGACCATGAACGGTGTTTCTAAAAACTTTGGGAAAGACGAAGGTTTTACTGTCGGAATGGTGCTGCTGGGAATTGTTTTCTGGCCGATCCTGGCTTTCGGTAGTGCACGTTATGTGGACAACAAGGCAATGGTAAATTCAAGCAACGATTTATTGGATTCGTAAAGAACTTTCACAAGATAGAAGAAGCACCGATCAACTGATCGGTGCTTCTTGCTTTTATTGAGTTATTTTTTACAATTGAATACTCAATTTTTCCAGGTGACCATACTTTTTTCGATGATTCATTTTCGCTTCAAAGTGGGCGCAAAACGATTTGAAAACCTTACTCAGCCAGAAAATAGATGTGAATTTTAAAATAAAGAAAATGTTAAAACGTGAATTTAGTATTATTCAACAATAATTGATGTATCAATTTAAATTGCCCTAGTAACCAGCTAATTAACAGATGCACAACTATTTTAACACTTTGTTAAATCGTTTTAGTCCGGATTATTCCGCCAATCGAATTATCCGTACCTCTTGTGAGAGTATATTTAATATACTATCTTTCGTCAAAGAAACTTTGAAATAGTCTATGAAATGCAGGTGATTTGGTTCACCAATTGTGCAAATCAATAAAAATATACGGGTACATATTGTTTCATAAAATGAAACAAATATGGCTCAAGGAGCTCTTACGCAAGAGTTAGTTAGGTTAAGTTGTAGTAGAGAAGCCCATTGAACTTTGTTCGATGGGCTTCTTTTTTGTAGCTTGCTTTACAACTGAAGATACTCCGCTAGTCGTTCTTCGTTTTTACTTTATCTTTAATTCGTTTCTCAATTTCTGCATGTGATCAATCTCCATTTTCAGGTATTTCGCCGTGTGGGAAATTTCTGTATGTTTCTTGATGAGGTCTTCCGGGGTTCCTGTACAAACGATATTACCGCCACCACGCCCGCCTTCCGGTCCGACATCGATGATATGGTCGGCAACTTTTACAATATCCAGGTTGTGTTCGATCACCAGAACCGTATTTCCATCGTCTACCAGGCGTTGAAGAACTTCAATCAACATCCGGATATCCTCAAAATGCAATCCCGTACTTGGTTCGTCCAAAATATAAATCGTATTTCCTGTTCCGCGTTTGGTTAGTTCACCTGCCAATTTGATCCGTTGTGCTTCTCCACCACTTACCGTTGTGGAAGGTTGGCCTAATTTGATATAACCGAGTCCAACGGAATTCAAGGTTTCCAGAACACGATGGATTTTCGGGACATTTTCAAAGAATACAACGGCATCTTCAATGGTCATTTCCAATACATCGTTGATGGATTTTCCTTTGAAACGAACTTCCAATGTTTCGCGGTTATAACGCTTTCCGTTGCAGGTTTCACATTCGACATAGACATCCGGCAGGAAATTCATTTCGATGACTTTCAATCCACCTCCGCCACAAGTATCACACCGTCCGCCGGCAACATTGAAAGAGAATCTCCCGGCTTTGTATCCGCGGATCTGTGCTTCTGGAAGTGAGGCAAACAAGGAGCGGATCTCCGTGAAAACATTGGTGTAAGTTGCCGGATTGCTTCGCGGAGTCCTTCCGATCGGACTTTGATCGATTTCAATCACCTTATCCAAAAACTCCAACCCTTCGATTTTCTTGTAAGGCATGGGTTTCTTCACGCCATTGTAAATGTGCGCGTTCAGGATAGGGTAGAGTGTATGATTGATCAAGGTCGATTTCCCGCTTCCCGAAACACCTGTTACGCAAGTCAATGTTCCCAACGGGATAGTAAGATCTACGTTTTGCAGGTTGTTTCCGGTTGCACCTTTTAAAACCAGTTTTTTTCCGTTTCCTTTCCTGCGTTTTTTGGGAATCTCAATTTCCAATTCACCGCGTAAATATTTGGTTGTGATCGAATCGGTTGAAATGAGCTGGTCAAATGGAGCTGCATTGACAATTTCTCCACCATGGACTCCGGCGCCGGGACCGATATCGACTACAAAATCTGCAGCTTCCATCATCTCGCGGTCGTGTTCCACTACGATAACAGAATTTCCCCCATCCCGCAAGCGTTTCAGGGAATTGATCAGGCGGGTATTGTCCCGTTGGTGTAATCCGATGCTCGGTTCATCCAAAATGTAAAGTACATTCATCAATTCAGATCCGATCTGGGTTGCCAAACGGATGCGTTGCGCTTCACCTCCTGATAAACTTCGGGCTGAACGGTGCAATGTCAGATATTCCAAACCGACTTCCAGGATGAAACGCACACGCGCCCTGATTTCCTTTAGAATTTCAGTTCCGATAACCTGTTGTTCATTATTCAATGTATCTTCAATATTCTCCAGCCAAAGAGCCAGTTCCTGGATATCCAGGGTGGCAACTTCGCCCAAAGTCCGATTGCTTACTTTAAAATGTAATGCTTCTTTTTTCAATCGTGCTCCATGACATTCGGGGCAGGTGATCTTATTCATGAAACTTTGAGCCCAGCGTTGAATACCGGCTGTACTTTCTTCGGCGTGTCTCGCCATGAAATTTCCAAGACCTTCAAACTGAATTGTAGTTTCCTTGGCACCTTGCTCCAAACCTTCATTCCCATTCAAAATCACGTGCACCAATTCATCCGGAAGATCTTCAATGGGTGTATTGATGTTATAACCTTCCTGTTGCAGGAACGATTCGATGCGATCAAAAAACCAGTTGCGCTTGTATTCGCCGATTGGCGCCAAACCACCTTTTTTAATGCTCAATTTGGGGTTTGGAATCACTTTTTCACGGTCAATCTCAGAAATTTCACCCAATCCGACACATGTTGGACAAGCTCCATACGGTGAGTTGAAAGAGAATAGATTCGGTTCCGGTTCTGGATACGAAATTCCGGTTGTAGGACACATCAACAAGCGGGAAAAATGCCGCACGTGATTGCTTTCGAACTCCTGGATCATCATGCTCTTTCCACCATGCTTCATGGCAGTGGTAATGGCATCGTATAATCGCTTGCGGTCGTCCGCCTTGATCTGGATCCGGTCGATTACAATTTCAATATCGTGAATCTTATAGCGATCCAGTCTCATGCCTTTTTCGATTTCCTTGATCTCGCCATCAATGCGAGCCTTGGAATAACCCATTTTGGCAATCTGTTCGAAAAGTTCCCGGTAATGTCCTTTTCGTCCTTTGATTTTTGGAGCTAAGATCAGTACTTTTTTTCCATCAAATTGTTCAATGATCAGATCTGTAATCTGGTCGTCGGAATATTTGACCATTTTCTCCCCGGTTTCGTAGGAATAGGCTGTTCCTATCCGGGCGTAGAGCAAACGCATGAAATCATAGATCTCGGTTATTGTACCGACGGTAGAACGTGGACTTCTTGAAACGGTTTTTTGTTCGATCGAGATGACAGGGCTCAAGCCATTTATCTTATCGACATCCGGGCGCTCCATTCCACCAAGGAATTGTCTTGCGTAAGAAGAGAAAGTTTCAATGTACCTCCGTTGTCCTTCTGCGAAAATGGTGTCGAATGCCAAAGATGATTTCCCACTTCCGCTTAAACCGGTAAATACGACGAGTTTGTCTCTTGGAATTTCTAAATGCACATCCTTTAAATTGTGTTCTCTGGCTCCGTAAACTTCGATTGTTTTTGTTTGTTCGTCAAAACTCATGTCAAAAATGTGTATTCTTAAATGTTAATTGTATGCTTTGTAAGGTTTGAGGTTTTCAGAAGCTGAAGGTAAAATGAGCGTGAATTTTTTTCCTTCTTTCACTGTCAATTTTGTTGTTTTCAACCAAGGATTCAATTTACGAAGAATTTTGATATTGAAGCCCTGATCGTTCGCCCAAATGGCCAGATTCGGGATTGTTTCATTCACAACAACCTTTTGGATATGGAAGGGCTCGTATAATTCCATCTGTTCCGGATAGAATCCGTAAGCTTCCGGGTTTTCGTAAATGAGTTTTGTAGCCAATAGTCGGAAAACATACCTGCCTGTCTCACTATTCTGATAGGTATCAAAATAATGTTCCGTTTCTTGCCATTCCATGTCTTCTAGCACACCTCCGACACCACGATTGTAAGCTGCGGTTGTCATGACCCAATCGTTCAATGTCCGGTTCGCATCTTTCAGGTAACGGCATGCTGCATGTGTACTTTTTTCAATGTTCAGGCGCTCGTCGATCTCCGCATTCATTTCCAGGTCGTACAGTTTCGCAGTGGCAGGCATGAATTGCCAGAAACCTTGCGCACCAACAGGTGATATGGCTTGTTGAAGGTTGCTCTCAATGATTGCCAGGTATTTGAAATCATCCGGAACACCTTCTTCTTTCAGAATACGCTCTATTTCAGGAAAATAGCGATTTGCACGTTTGATTGCACCAATCCAGGCACTTTGATAATATGCGGTCATGAGTACTTCCCGATCCAATCGCTCACGTAGGTCTTCATCCCGCAGATCGATCGTTGTACCGGCAAGAGTCATACTTTGGGGTAAATCCGGAAAAACAACGGCTGCAGTTGAGGTGACCGCTTTTTGTCGGGGAGTATTTTTTTCCTGCGGTTTTTGGGTCTGACAAGCAGCGATGGAAACCACGGATAAGAAAAGAAATAGTTTTTTCATGTAACGCAATTAAAGCATTACAAAATTAATCAATCTACTTCTTGTGAATAAGGGTGTTACGGTATAAAACAAAAAATACTGCAAAAAAGTAGCTTGTGAGGAAGAAAGCCATCCACGGATTGCCCATTTTTGCAAATACTACTGCAAGAACCGTTATTAAAGTTGCCATCAGACCGATTCCCAGAAAAACAATCCAGACTTGACGGTCATTCAATCCGGAATAAACCAGGTGATGGGTCGTATGATCTTTTCCTCCAACCATTGGGGATTTCCCTTTTCTCAGGCGATTGATGACAACAGTAAGCGTATCTGCAATTGCGGGAGTAAAGGCGATCAGGGTGATTGCAGCTCCGGTTAAGGGATTCAACTGCGTGTTATTTCCAACGTTCCATAATTCGTGAATTGAAAAGAAGGAAACAAATAACCCGATGAACTGACTTCCGGCATCTCCCATGAATAACCTGGAAGGATGAATGTTGTATCCCAAAAAGCCGATAGTTGCACCAATTTGAATGAACATGGTCAACGTCCAGATATTCATGTTCCAATCGAAAAGGATGATATTGCTTGCCAAACAGGAAATCAGGATAAAAAGCACGGTTGTGCCGGTTATTCCATCCATATTATCGAGCATGTTCAGGGAATTCATGATTCCCACAACCCACACAACGGTTATCAGGGAATTTAACCAGCCTATATCGCTCAGTTCAATGATATTATTGGTGTAGACAAAAATGATACCGCAAAGAATCTGGACAAACAGCTTCATGAAAGGTTTGGTGTTGTAAGCATCATCCGCCAAGCCCATGATGAACGAAATTGTTCCGGCAGTAAGAAGTCCTACAAACTGCCTGTTCTGAAAGATGTTCTCGTTATTGAAAATGACCGAATAAGCGACTGTTCCGAAGAAGAAGGCAACAAAGAACCCGATCCCTCCCAAGGAAGGTTTCGATTCGTTCGACCAACGCACGGTTACATCATTTTTGTTGCGGATCCCAAGACTTTGGGAAAACCGCAAAAGAATACCATTTGAGACATAACTCATGATAATTCCCATTAGTAGGAACCCAAGACAGGCTAAAGTTATTTCGTATGTCATGTCAAACTATGCAAATGGAGATTTAAAATTTGCCAGAAGAACTCCCAGCTTATCTTTTTCTGATAAGATCGGGTTGGTCTCTTCCCATTGAATGTGTAACGCGGGATCGTTCCAAAGGATGCTTCCTTCACTGGACGGATGGTACCAATTAGTACATTTGTACTGGAAAATGGTATTGTCCTCCAATGTAACAAATCCATGCGCAAAACCTTCCGGAATGAACGCTTGTGTTTTGTTTTCCTCGCTTAAGATAAAAGAAACGTGCTGACCGTAAGTAGGGGAACTTAAGCGGATATCCAAAGCCACATCTAACACACTTCCTTTGATGACGCGGACTAATTTTCCTTGTGCATGAGGAGGAGCCTGAAAATGTAATCCACGAAGTACTCCTTTGGAAGATTTTGATTCATTATCCTGCACAAAGGAAATTTCTGACCCAATAAAATCATTGAATTTTTTTTGGTGAAACGACTCAAGAAAATACCCTCTGTCATCTCCAAAAACAGTTGGTTGTATCAATATCACATCAGCAATGGCTGTACGTTTAAATTCCATTTAGTTGTTTTTTTTCTTCTTTTTGTCCTCCTCCTCATAATAGCCATACCCGTATCCGTATCCATAGCCATATTTCCCTTTGGAAGCTTTTGTACCATTCAAAATGATGTTCAGGTGGGTTATCTGGTTCATATCAAACAATTCACGGACCCTTCCTGCAAAAATGCGTTTCGAATAATGTGCTTTGAAGATATAGATAGGAACATCCGCTTTTGCGAGGATTTGAACACCATCTGTGACCAGGCCAACCGGTGGATTGTCAATAATCACTACGTCATATCGCGATTTCAATGACTCCAGGATATCAAAAAAGGAATCGCTCAGAATCAGTTCCGAAGGATTCGGAGGAATAGGTCCTGCACTGATGAAATCCAGGTTTTCAATCTCGGAGTGCCGGATGCATTCGTCCAAAGTGGCTTGTTTGATAATCAGGTTACTGATTCCCTTGTCGTTCGGAACATTCAGTCCCAGGTGAACTTTTGGTTTTCTCAAATCCAGGTCAATGACAATTGTTTTTTTTCCCGAAAGTGCAATGATTCCCGCCAGGTTGAGTGCCACGAATGTTTTTCCTTCCCCTGAAATAGACGAGGAAATTGCAATTATACGTGCATTGGAATTGACGAAACTGAGATTGGTCCGGATATTCCGCATGGATTCCGCCAAAATGGATTTCGGATTGTTATGGATCATCAACTGGCTGAATTCGGAACTTTCTTTCAACTGAGGAATATTTCCTAAAATGGTGATCTTGTCCGGAAGAAGTTGTTTCAGGTCTTCAACCGAGTTGATCTCATTGAATGTGATATACTTGAAGAAAAGAAATGCAAAACCAAAGATGAATCCGACGAAGATAAACCCTGCGTAGACCAATTTCCGGTTCGGGCTCACAGGAACCAGGTTCAGCGATGCTTCGTTCAGTACCCGGTTGCTTGAAGTATAACCTGCATTCGAGATCGAGTACATGACCTTCTTTTCCGTCAAAATGGTGTAGTATTTTTCATTCAGGTCCTGCATCGATTTTAACCGGTTGTATTCCATCTTCTTTTGAGGAAGTTTCAGGTATTCTCCTTCAATCACCCCGATTTTTCCATTGATGACCTTGATTTGTGCCCGGATACGTTCCTGGATGACCTCCACACTTCTTCTGATGGACTGGATTTTGGATTGAATCCGGGAATTGAGCATTTTTAATTCCGAATTATTCTCTGTGACATTGGTGAGTAGTTCTTCTTTACGTTCCAATAAAGTATTCAGATCCGTAATTTGCTTTGTCAGGGACACTTCAAAACTTTTTCCAAGCATTTCGGGAATCAGGCGGTAAATATCCAGGCGATTGGGTTCCGACTTCAATTTCAGATTGACCATTTTCAAGGTCGCTGATTCATTCTCCAGGTCAAACAGCAGATCCTGGAATTTATCCATATTGTCAGATAATGAACCGCCGGTGTTTTCAGGATCGGTAAGGTGCGTTTTGCGCTGGAAATCAGTCAGGCTATCTTTCGAATCTTTCAGTTCTCCGGAAATGGAATCAAGTTGCAATTGAATAAATGTGAGAATGTTATCCGCACTTTTCCGTTTCATTTCTTCATCATAATGGAAAAAAGTGGTTGAAACGGATTGAATGATGTCCTTGCATAATTCAGGATTATTCCCGTTGTATCTTAATTCTATCGTTTTTGCATTGACATCGATCGGGTTTACCTGTAGATTCGCAATCAACCGGGATGCCAGAGACTTCTGATTGTTAAAAGTGAAATAAAGCCGGTTGTTGTTGTCATCCTGTTTCAGGAGATCCCAATTTTCCACTTTGAAGGCTACGTCGAAGTGCTTGGTCCGAATAATCTTGTTTACACCGGAAACTTTTGAATAAGTTTGGTTGTTCAAGGTGTACATTAACTTGACCTTGTGATGATCCATTGTTTCAACCCATACCGGAATATCACAAAGGCTGCTATCTCTAAGGGCATACGGCAGTATAATGAAAGTACTTTGATGGTATTTTTCCTCTGTCAGGATTTTTCCTTCTGCGAAAATCGAAACGTTCATATTCATTTTCGAAATAGCCATTTCAAATAATAATTGTGAACGGAGTAATTCAATTTCGGTGGAGATATCATCATTTTTGTTGATGTTATCTATTTCAAGTAATTCCTTCCCCTGATCCTTTTCAGCCAACTGAATAATCATTGCGGAATCATAAACGGGTTTGGTGTAGCGCAGGTAGAAGAATGCGATACTTATGAAGAATGAGACTAACAGTAAAACCCACCACCAATAGCGGCGCAGGATCACACTCACAATAATGGGATTGTAATCCTTGTTTATAAATATGGAGGAGTTTGAACTGTTCACGTTATTTCAAGGTTGAGAATACAGTAATAATGACCAAAGCACTGGATACCAGGGATACGATCGGAGCAACAACTTTCAGGGTTTCCTGTCCGACTTGTTCTTTTGGTTCAATATAAATGAAGTCATTCGCCTGGACGATCATATCGACATACTTCAGGCCTTCAATGACAGAAAGGTCAATTACATACATAGTCCTGACATCGTTGACAACGCGCATGATCTTTACGGTATTTGCTTTTCCACGTTCCGCGATCCCTCCCGCAAGTGCGATTGCTTCCATGAGTGTCGTATTGCTGTTCTGAAGTGGAATCACCTTTGCCGCACTTCCGTTTCCGGGAAACACAATCACCCGTTGATTCGTCAGTTTGACCTGTACAAATGGTTTATTGTACCCGTTTTTCTGTTCGAAGAGGTGTGACAGCGTATCTTCACATTGTTTCACGGTGAATCCGGCAACTTTTGTCGCGCCAAGAATAGGTAAATCAGCAGTTCCATCAGGTCTTACTACATATTCTATTTCTGCCTTGGCAATAGCTTCCTTGTTCATCCCGGCCATTTCATTGACAATCCGTTCCCCCTCATTGGTATAGAGCATAAAGGAGAACTTGTCATCTCTAGAAATTTTATATTCGGCAACGGGTTTTAAAGGAATGCTATCTCTTACTTCTTTCATCCCCTTGGGAGTTCGGAACATGAGATTGCTATTGATCCCACAGGATTGCAGTAAGAACAAACCGACCAGTAAGGAAAACAGTACTCCTTTATTTCGCATTTTTTCTCGAATTTTCAATTAATTCAGTATAATAATTCTCCATGTTTTTCACCAAGGTAGTGTAATGGAATTTATCTCTTACGAAGTTCCAGCCATTTTGTGACATTTTATCGCGAATTTCTTTCTTTTCGATCAGCAACCCTAGTTTTTCAGCGAATGCTTTTGCGTCTTTTTTGGGTACGACAAAACCCGTTTCACCTTCATCCAGGATATCCTTCACACCTCCTACATCTGTTGAAATCACCGGAACTCCGCTGGCTTGGGCTTCAATTAAACTGACAGGTGTTCCTTCGTTGTCGGAACTCAGGCAGATAATATCCATCCCGGCATTAAAAGTTGCAATATCTTTTATCCAGCTGGTCATTTCGATCTTTAAATCGTACTTGTTTTCAAGTTCTTTTGACCGCTGTTCAATGGAAATTTTTTCTTGCCCGTCACCTACAATGAAATAACGTGCCTTGATCCCTTTTTCAGCAAGCAGTTCGATTACGTCCAGGAAGAGTCCGTGGTTTTTGATCGGAGCCAATCTTCCAACGATTGCCACAGCTACTTCATCGGCCTCCAATTTCCATTCGGTTCTTGTTTTTATTCTTTTTTCGGGTAAGTTTTCCTGGAACTTCACCAGGTCAAAACCAAGTGGAATAACCTTTATTTTTTCCGGTTTGCAAATGCCGTGAATGGAACTTAGTTCTTCTTTTTGAATCGGGCTGATAGCGATAATACCGGTAGAAAGTTTAGCCAGCCTGCGTTCAATCACTTTATACAGCAGTGTTTTTGCTTTCCCGAAATAGGAATGGAAAACATGTCCATGGAAGGTATGGACAATGATCGGAACGCCACAGGCCTTTGCGGCTTTTCTTCCGAGAGCTCCGGCTTTTGCAGCATGTGTATGGACAATGTCCGGCTGGAACTCTTCAATAATCTGTTTGATTTTCCGGTATGCCTCCCGATCGGAACGAAAATTGGGAATCCGCTTCATTTCCGGGATCAATAAGGGCTTGACTCCGTAATCTTCCAAAATGTGCAAAGAATCCGATTCGTCTTTTTCAGGTAAACCACCCACCAATAATGTCTCATAATCTTCCGAGATGAATTTCGTTAAGAAAGTAGCATTGTAGGTTGGTCCACCAATATTGAATCGGTTAATGATTCTCAGCACTTTTGGCATTAATTGTAGAGAGTTTAAAACGTTTAATCAAAATTGAAAATTGAGAATGGAAAATTGAAAAGTTAAGAAATAAATTGTGCAAAGCTTGTGTATATTGATATACCACGACAAATCTCTCCTTTTCAATTGTCAATTTTCCATTTTCAACTGAATTAGTTCAAAATTAAACAAAATCTAACTAAATCCTTCCGTAAAATGTTCATTTAAATCGATTAAATGGAAACTTTCCTGATCGAACTGTTCAAAAGTTTTTAAGTGGCAGAAATTTTGCAAGCAGAGAAAGCAGAACTTTATAGTATGATTCATTTCAAGTCGATGTTGCGCATTTTTTTTATCGGATTCCTATCTTTTTTTCCGGGAAATTTCAGTTTTTCCCAGAACTCGATTCAAACGGCAATAGACGCATTTTCTTCGAATGCCTATTTTTCGAATGCGTCTATCAGTTTCATGGCAATGGATTGTGCTACCGGACAGGCTGTTGCATCAAAAAATCCTACGCTCGCATTGTCACCGGCGTCCACAACCAAATTATTTGCCACTGCTACCGCTTTTCAGTTGTTAGGAAAGAACTATGCTCCCCAAACACGCATCTACCTGGATGGCGAACTTTCCAAAGACGGGGTTTTGAATGGGAATTTGTGGATCCGTGGTGGTGGCGATGTTGCTCTCGGAAGTCGTTATTACAACGGAGAAGGCAGGGAGGATGAGTTTATGGAAAAATGGGTAGATACGCTTGTCAAATTAGGAATCAGGAAGATCAACGGGGCGATTGTAGCCGACGGTTCGGAGTTTGGATATGAAGGTGCGCCCGACGGTTGGAATTGGGGAGATATGGGAAATTATTATGGAGCCGGTGCTTCCGGATTGCCTATTTACGATAATATGCTGCGCTATCATTTCCAGACCGGGGCAAAAAGCGGAACGAAAACTACCTTTTTGGGAACAACTCCTTCCATTGAGAGCTTGAAATATGCCAATTACATCCAAACAGGAGGTTCGGGAGATAACTCCTATATCTACGGAGCGCCTTATTCCATGGACCGGTTCGGAACAGGTACCTTGGGAGCCGGGTTGGGAAAATTCACGGTGAAAGGAAGTTTGCCGGATCCGGAGCTCTCTTTTTCACAGGAATTTACGCGGGTTTTGAAATCGAAAGGAATTGAGGTGAAGGAAACGGCACTTGCAGCACGAAATTTAAGCCTTTCTTCAGCAACCACAAGATATGCAACCATGAAGTTGTTTTTCACCTACAAAGGGAAAACACTGGGCTCCATTGCCTGGTGGACCAATATGAAATCCGTGAATCTGTTTGCGGAAGAAGTCTTGTGCTGGATCGGTTACGGAACATCCGGAAATGGTTCCATCGACAACAGCATTGCCAGAATGATGGGTTATTGGTCAGGCAAAATCAATACCATCGGGCTTTACATCACAGATGGGTCGGGCCTTTCAAGAAGCAATGCCATTTCTGCAAGTCATTTTTGCGAGATGTTGAAGTACATGACAACTGCCAAAGAGTTTGATGCGTTTTACGGAACCTTGCCCGTTGCCGGAGTTTCAGGAACTCTTTCTTCCGTTTGTAAAAATCAGCCGGGTGAAGGAAAGATCCATGCAAAGAGTGGGACCATGAAGCGGATCAAGGCCTATTCCGGGTATGCGGAAACAAAATCCGGGAAACGAATTTGCTTTTCGCTGATCATCAATAATTTCAACTGCTCATCCGAGTATACCGTAGAGCAGATGGAAAAGGTCTTCAATGCGATTGTTTTATCGGAATAATCTTTCTTCCCTCTTTGAAGTGGGATAAAGGAAGGTAAAGAACTACAATTCTAAAATTGCTTTTCTTCAATTCAGTGCTTTTATTAACTTTGTGGGAATAGACTATTTTAAGTAATCTCCATAGATTTAAGCACGTGAAAAAAATTCAAATGGTTGACTTGGCCACTCAGTACCAAGCAATAAAAACGGATATCGATTCAGCTATTCAGGAAGTTTTGGATTCAGCGATTTTTATTGGTGGACCGGTGGTTCAGCGTTTTCAGAAATCATTGGAAACGTATTTGGATGTGAAGCACGTAATTCCGTGTGCCAATGGAACGGATGCCTTGCAGATTGCCATGATGGCTTTGGGATTGAAAGCAGGTGACGAGGTCATTACCCCTTCGTTCACTTACATTGCTACAACAGAAGTGATCGCCTTATTGGGATTAACTCCGGTATTTGTCGATGTGGACCCGAAGACATTCTGCATGGATCCTTCGAAAATTGAGGCTGCAATCACTTCGAAAACAAAAGCGATCGTTCCGGTTCATTTATACGGACAGGCATCGGATATGGATGCGATCATGAAGATTGCGAAAAAACATAACTTGTTTGTTGTCGAAGACAATGCCCAAGGAATCGGTTCCGATTATTATTTGGAATCGGGTGAAACTAAGAAGTTGGGTACAATTGGGGATATTGGCTGCACAAGCTTTTTTCCATCAAAGAATCTGGGTTGTTATGGTGACGGTGGTGCAATTTTCACAAACAATGATGCATTGGCAGAGCAATTGAGAATGGTTGCAAACCATGGTCAGAAAGTGAAATACCAACACGATGTGGTCGGCTGCAATTCCCGATTAGATGCGATGCAGGCAGCGATTCTGAACGTCAAACTCCCGAAATTGGATGAATACATTGCTGCGCGGATCAAAGTGGCGGATTTCTACGACCAGGCGCTTGGAACATCTGAAAAAATAGAAACCCCAACCAGGGATGGAAAGTCAAAACATGTATTTCACCAATATACCGTTCAATTGAAAGGTGTTGACAGGGATGCATTGCAAGCGTATCTGGCATCAAAAGACATTCCGTCGATGATTTATTATCCCGCTCCGGCACATAAACAAGGAATGTTCAAATCATTCAACTTGGGAGATTTGGATCTGCCGGTGACGGAAGCATTGACGAAATGCGTGATTTCATTCCCTATTCATACAGAAATGACAGAAGAGCAACAAACCCTTATTTGTTCTGAGATCCTGAACTTCTTAAACGCTAACTAGAACATGAAAAAAATTGCTGTTGTTGGAACCGGTTATGTCGGTTTGGTAACCGGGACCTGTTTTGCTGAAACGGGAAATCAAGTGATCTGCGTAGATATTGATAGTAAAAAAGTGGAACGCATGCGCAATGGAGAAGTTCCTATTTACGAACCGCACCTGGATGTGCTTTTTGAACGGAATATCAAAGCGAACCGCTTGTCTTTCACCACGAACCTGGAAGAAGGGATCCGGGATGCGGAAATTATCTTTTTGGCTTTACCGACTCCTCCGGGAGAAGATGGTTCGGCCGATTTGAGGTACATTCTGGGTGTTGCAGACGATTTGGGTAAATTATTGAAAGATTACAAAGTTATTGTAGATAAAAGTACTGTTCCGGTAGGGACGGCTGAAAAAGTTCATGCTGCCATTGCAAAAAATGCGACGGTGGACTTTGATGTTGTTTCCAACCCGGAGTTCCTGAGAGAGGGATATGCCGTGGACGATTTCATGAAACCAGATCGCGTGGTTTTGGGAACTTCTTCCGAACGTGCGGAACGCATCATGGAACAATTATACAAACCATTTGTCCGCCAGGGAAACCCGATTATTTTCATGGATGAAAAATCCGCAGAGTTAACCAAATATGCTGCAAATGCATTTTTGGCTACCAAAATCACTTTTATGAATGAAATCGCGAATTTCTGTGAATTGGTGGGTGCAGATGTGGATAAGGTGCGCATCGGGATCGGTTCGGACGAACGGATCGGTAAACGCTTCCTATTCCCGGGTATCGGTTACGGAGGTTCGTGTTTCCCGAAAGACGTTCATGCATTATACAATTCGGGAGCGGAAAACCAATTTTCATTTGAGATCTTGAAGGCTGTGATGGCTGTCAATGAATCCCAAAAAACCGTTCTTTTCCCGAAAATGCAGAATTTTTTCAGAGGAGACCTAGCCGGAAAAAAAATTGCCTTGTGGGGCTTGGCTTTCAAACCCGACACGGACGATATTCGTGAAGCACCGGCATTGTATATGATTGACGAACTAACCAAAGCAGGAGCCATTGTGACCGCATATGATCCGGAAGCGATGGAAAATGTAAAAGCACTCGTTGGAACCAGGATTTCCTTTGTGGAGAATGAATACGATGCCTTGAAAGATGCAGATGCCCTGTTGATCTGTACGGAATGGGGCGTATTCCGTAATCCGGATTTCGACAAAATGAAGTCTTTGATGAAAGATTCCGTTATCTTCGATGGAAGAAATCTATTCGAGGTTTCCGAAATGAATAACAAGGGCTTCTATTATAGCTCGATTGGTAGATCCGTAGTATCGAAATAAGATGAGTACAAGCAGAAAACGCATATTGATTACCGGTGCAGCCGGATTTTTAGGTTCTCATTTGTGTGACCGTTTCATCAAGGACGATTACCATGTGATTGCAATGGATAACCTGATCACAGGTCGTTTAAAAAACATCGAACACTTATTCCAATTGGAAAACTTCGAGTTTTATAACCACGATGTGAGCAAGTTTATTCATGTTTCCGGTGAATTGGATTACATCCTGCATTTCGCATCGCCGGCAAGCCCGATAGATTACCTGAAAATCCCGATCCAGACATTGAAAGTAGGATCCCTGGGAGTTCACAATTGTTTGGGATTGGCGCGTGTGAAGAATGCACGCATATTGATTGCAAGTACATCCGAGATTTATGGTGACCCGACGGTTCATCCGCAAACAGAAGAATATTGGGGAAATGTGAATCCCGTTGGACCAAGAGGTGTTTACGACGAAGCGAAACGTTTCCAGGAAGCAATCACCATGGCGTATCATACATTTCATGGACTTGAAACACGGATTGTTCGCATCTTCAATACGTACGGACCGCGTATGCGCTTGAACGACGGGCGCGTATTACCTGCATTTATCGGACAGGCGTTGCGAGGGGAAGACCTGACCGTATTCGGAGACGGCTCCCAGACACGTTCATTCTGTTATGTGGATGATTTGGTGGAAGGGATTGTCCGTTTGTTGCATAGCGATTGTTCGGATCCGATCAACATTGGAAACCCGGATGAGATCACCATCAGCCAATTTGCGGAAGAGATCATCAAATTGACAGGAACAAGCCAAAAAGTCATTTACAAGGACCTGCCTGTCGACGACCCGAAACAACGTCAGCCGGATATCACAAAAGCACGAAAATTGCTTGGTTGGGAACCCAAAATTGACCGGGCGGAAGGGTTGAAACGGACGTACGCTTATTTTAAAAGTTTAACCAAGGAAGAATTGTACCAATCGGATCATATCGATTTTGAGAAGTACATCGTTAGATAATTACTAATTGAAGACTTAAGACCAAAGACTTAAGACCAAAGACAAATGTTGTTTAAAGTCTGTTGTCTTCGGTCTGTTGTCTTTTCACTTTTCAATTTATATATGGATTATTTTGCACACGAAACAGCTATAGTTGATGCCGGCTGTATTATTGGTGAAGGAACCAAGATCTGGCATTTTTCGCATATCATGCCCAATTGCACAATCGGTGAAAAATGCAATATCGGGCAGAATGTGGTGGTTTCTCCGGAAGTCATTCTAGGGAACAATGTCAAGATTCAGAATAACGTTTCTATCTACACGGGTGTGATCTGCGAAGACGATGTGTTCTTAGGTCCGTCGATGGTTTTCACCAATGTGATGAATCCGCGTTCGGCTGTAAATCGAAGAGACCAATATTCGAAAACCGTTGTGCGTAAAGGCGCTTCCATCGGGGCAAATGCAACAATCGTTTGTGGAAACGATATCGGTGAATACGCCTTCATAGGCGCAGGATCCGTTGTCACAAAAGAAGTTCCTGCCTATGCATTGGTGGTAGGAAATCCGGCAAGACAAATCGGCTGGATGAGCGCTTTCGGTCACCGCCTGACCTTTGATGAAAAAGGGTTTGCGGTTTGTCCGGAGAGCAATGAAAAATACCAGTTGGTTGAGAATCGGGTGAAGGTGGTTTGACCAGCTTGTACATCATTTTACCACTGATCTCGAATTATCGAGACAAGTTGCACAGATATAGAAGTCGCCTACCGGTCGACTTTTATTATTTCATTCATCCTGCCCATTGGAGATTAATACAGAATTGCTATTCTAAACAGATCATCTCAGCAAGAATGAAAACACTGCTTCGTGTGATACAGGTCTAAACAGATTGAAATAATTATCTAAGCTGTTGTTATCTTAATAAGTTTGCATGCCCGGTCAAGACCTTCTTCTCGGTTGTATTTTCCGCTTTGTATTGCAGTTTCCAACCGAAAACTCCTTCTTTTGCAGGTGAACCGTTGTAAGTCCCGTCCCAACCAATTTCTGAGTCTAAAGAAGTAAAAACAGTTTCTCCCCAACGATCATAGACTTCAAACCGATATTCCTGTGGATCATACCCGCAGACAAAAACCGGGTTGAAGATATTGTTGTGTTCGTCTCCGTTTGGTGTAAAGGTGTTGGGAACGTAGTAGATGATTTCATCTTCAGCGAGGTTTAATTGCAGGTTATCCCAAAAGATATAGGACATTCCTCCGTCTAGATCCTGCGGTTGAAGATCATAATTACAGGAGCCTCCAAGCATGACTGAATAAATATCCTCTTTCGGTGTAAAGAAAAGATAAACGGTACTCCAGGTCTTTTGCATGGAATAACTGATCTTTCCAACTTCTTTCCATCCAAAACTTTCAGGACACCCGGTTGTTTGAACAGGGAATGGATCACAGTCTGTTTTTCCGAATAATACTAGGTCAATCGGAATGGGGGGAGGATCAGTATTTGAAATAGCAAAATAAATGCTCGAAGCCACATTGAATTTTAGTAAATAGGACTGATCCTTAAGTAAAGGTCCGTTCAGGCAAGTGCCAATATATTCCATCCAATCTGTCTCAAAAATAGTTCCCACACAATTAGTTCCATCCGGAATAGGTAATGGTACCAGACCGGATATATAACCATTAGTAGAGAACAGATCTGTTGTTGCTAAAGTTGCCTGACTCCAATCTTCTGCACAATTTAATTGACTGACCCAATCCGGAATGCAATTAACCGCTTCAAAAGAAGGATTCGGGATCAGTGAAATCTTGAATGTATCTGCACGAGTACACGGACAATCTTCCACATCATACAAATCAATCAATCGATCACCATCATCATCAATGTTATTATTACAAATTTCCTGGCTAAGCGAAGAAAAAGAGTGTAAAACAAGGAATAGAAATAATGTGAGCGAATAATTTAGTTGTTTCATTTAGCGACTAGAATTTCAGTAACGGTTTTCAAATATAAAGATTATCCTTAATAATTACACATAAATGTGTAAATCAATAATCAATGCTGTTTTACTGCAATTTGCTTGCAATCATAGGCATAGTATGGGGTTACATCTTCGATGTAATAATTAATATTTGTCTTTTGAAAATTCAGACGAATTGTGTCGTTTTTGAAATTATTATATTCTTCTGAAATACCTGCACTCAATTTCCACCTTTTAGAGTTGGAATCAAACAAAGTATCATGACCTCCGATTGATATACACATTGGGAAATTCGCAGGACTTGGATACAATTGTTTTACTGTAAAAGTAAATTCCCCATCAAAATTTTCAAACCTCAATGAATCATTTTGTTCATTTACATGTATCAAATCCATCTCATACAAATACACGCCTGTTGTATCATACACCTTGTAATGTCCTGCAATCTTTTCCCATTTTGTTGGCTCGGGTGGAGGTGTTACAGTTGGTGTTTTCTCTTTGGTGCAAGAAAAAAACAAACCAATCCCGACGATCAACGTCGGGATTAGTGTTAAATATTTTTTGGTGAAACCCATCTCTATATCAGTGCTGTTTCACCGCAATCTGCTTGCAGTCACAAGAATAATACGGAATAGCATCGGTAATCCAATAAGCTGTATTGTTCATTTTGAAATGCAATCTTATTGTATCATTTTTCCATTCGTTATCTAAAGCATTTGGCCAGTATTCAACTAATTGCCAAGAATGACTGTCGTTATCAATTGCAGGGTTGTGGGAACCAATTCGAATTAACATTTCAGGCCAGTTTGAAAAAAATGATTGATACACCGTCAAATTGAAGTTTCCATCAAAATTTTCAAATCTTAAAGAATCAGTATTTGTCGGATTGTCATGAATGTAAATGAGATTCATGTCGTGTAAATATACCCCTGTTGTATCATATACCTTGTAATGTCCTGCGATTTTTTCCCATTTAGTGGGTTCCGGTGTAACGGGTGTTGGTGTCTTCTCCTTTGTGCAGGAAAAAAACAAACCAATCCCGACGATCAACGCCGGGATTAGTGTTAGATATTTTTTGGTGAAACCCATTTTTACATCAATGCTGTTTTACCGCAATTTGTTTACATTCACACGCATAGTAGGGAGTTACATCCTCAATATAATAATTGATGTTTGTTTTTTGAAAGCGTAGCGGAATGGTATCATTGTTCCAATTGTTGTAATAGGTAAATGTTCCTCCACTTAGTTTCCATCGTTTATTATTAGAATCGTAAAGAGTATCCCATCCTCCAATTGCTACATACATTGGGATATTTATAAAGTCTTCCTGTTGAGTCGTAAAAGTAAATTCACCATCAAAATTCTCAAAGCGGATCGAATCTCTATTCGTTGCGTTATTATGAATATGGACTAAATCCATATCGTACAAATACACGCCTGTTGTGTCATACACTTTGTAATGCCCTGCGATCTTTTCCCATTTTGTAGGTTCGGGAGTTACGATAGTAGGTGTCTTTTCCTTGGTGCAAGAAAAAAACAGACCAATCCCGACGATCAACGCCGGGATTAGTGTTAGATATTTTTTGGTGAAAACCATTTTTACATCAATGCTGTTTTACCGCAATCTGCTTGCAGTCACAGGTATAGTATGGGGTTACATCTTCGATGTAATAATTGATATTCGTCTTAAGGAAACGCAAAGGTAAAGTGTCATTGTTGTAACTATTATAATATTCGTAAGTAGCACCTCCTAATTTCCATCTCTTTGAGTTTAAATCATATAACATCATGTGATACCCTAAATCAATATAATTTGGATAATTACTTGGATTTGGACTTGACTGCTTCACTGTAAAAGTAAACTCTCCATCGAAGTTTTCGAAGCGTAATGAATCAACTTGGTCATTTACGTGAATATGAACAATACTCATATCATACAAATAAACACCTGTAGTATCGTAGACCTTGTAATGACCATTTACTTTTTCCCAAAGAGTTGGCTCTGGAACAGTTGGAATTATTGGTTTCTTTTCCTTGGTACAGGAAAAAAACATGCTAACCCCGACAAAGAATGTCGTGATTAGTAGTTGGTATTTTTTAATGAAACCCATTTCCTTCTAAAATCAATGCTGTTTGACTGCAATTTGCTTACAATCACAGGCGTAATAAGGGGTTAGATCTGAAATGTAATAGTTGATGTTCGTTTTTTGAAAGCGTAATCGAATCGTATCATTATCAAAGATGTTAAAGTATTCTAGATAAATACCCGACCATAATTTCCATCTTTTTGAATTTGAATCAAAAAGGGTATCATGACCATCAATAGATACAGCCATTTGAACAGTTAAATTGTCTTCTTGTTGAGTAGTAAAAGTAAATTCACCATCAAAATTTTCGAAGCGGATCGAATCCCTATTTGTTATATTATTATGACTATGGATCAAATCCATGTCATACAAATAGACTCCCGTTGTGTCGTACACCTTGTAATGTCCTGCGATCTTTTCCCATTTTGTTGGCTCGGGTGGAGATGTTACAGTTGGTGTTTTCTCTTTGGTGCAAGAAAAAAACAAACCAATCCCGACGATCAACGCCGGGATTAGTGTTAGATATTTTTTGGTGAAACCCATTTTTGCATCAATGCTGTTTTACTGCAATTTGCTTGCAATCACAGGCATAGTAAGGTGTTAAATCAGAAATATAGTAATTGATATTTGTTTTACTAAAACGGAATGGGATAGTATCATTAAGGAAATTGTTATAATACTGGTAGGCGGCACTGCTTAATTTCCATCTTTTTCCATCGGAATCATACAGTGGGTCGTATCCCCCAATTCTCACAAACATAGGAAGGTTTGCAAATTCTTCTTGTTGCGTTGTAAAAGTGAATTCCCCGTCAAAATTTTCAAATCGAATCGAATCCCTATTTGTTGTGTTGTTATGAATATGGACTAAATCCATGTCGTATAAATACACTCCTGTGGTGTCAAACACCTTATAATGCCCTGCAATTTTCTCCCATTTAGTTGGTTCAGGTGTAACGGGGATTGGTGTTTTTTGCTTCGAACAAGCAAATAAGGTACTTATCCCAACCAAAGTCGGAATAAGTACCTGATATTTTGTGAACAGTTTCATTACATTTTAATTACTTTCCGAACAGCATAGGCCGTTCCGGAATAGATACGAATATAATACGTTCCTTTGGAATAATCAGCTAAGGAGAAGGTTTGATTTACCACTTTATCCTTGCTCGATAGCATAATCCCTTTATCATCGAACACCTGGTAGTACACATCGTCTGATCCTGTGCCTGAAATCTGAACTAAATCCGTTGTTGGGTTCGGGAACAAACTCAATTCTTTATCCAAACGTTCCTGATCTGCTTTAAAGGCATCCAATCTCTCTTGTTGTTGAGGTGTGAGTGAACTGTTCACTGATTCCCCTACGTTCTGTCCATTTGGGTTTTGAGCAAGATTCACTACCGTTTGCACGTAAATGTCTCCATGCATAATCATGGATTCTCCGTTGCAACCATATAGCTCAATGGTGTAAACATATACCTGTGCCTCCGCAAGATGCTGATTTCCAGACGCCGTAGTGTAGTAGCCATCCCACCAAATGCTTGAATGTGCAATGGGGTTTTCGGGAGCAGGTGATTCGAAAGGACAACAAGCGGTAGTCTGTATTCCTGTAATTGAATTGATAGGATCAGCACCTGCATTGGTACGCAAAATTTCCAGATGAAACCCTTTTGCTCCAAAGGCACAAAAAGGATGATTGACATCCGTCAATTGAAAAATATCATTGGTTGGATCGTTATCATCAAAATTCATGATGATAGGAACAGGAAACTGATCGTAAGTAAAACCTGCCCAATCGGTACAACAGTCTTCACAATCGGTTACGCAGGTTGTTGGATCAATGATGCCTTCATAACCTGCTCCGGCATCCCAAAAAGAACCATAATCAAGTGTTTTTCCGGCAATGAAAGTTACATTCGCATTTCCGGTCGAAACAACCTGGCTAAAACCGGATTGAATACATTTTCCTGCTTTCGTTTCAGCAGGAAGTGGGGTTCCACTCGGAGTCCTGTTTTCATAACTGATGCATACAGGGCATTGATCACATACGACTATTATTCGAAATTTGAAAAAGCTTGTATCTGAATCACAAGCATTATCATCAATCGCCTTGATGCTGTAATAATATTCTCCTGTTTGAGTAGATAACGAAGTAACCCAACTTAAGGAAAATATACCACCATATGGACCAGGCGTTACCACTTGAAAACCAGAAGGGATATTATTGTCTGTTGAAAGATCAATTTGTTCATTTGAATGGTCATTTGATAGCAATGAGTTGAAGAATACCGCATCACCTTGCCTCACATAGTAGGTATATTCTCCCGTACCATTAATCCCATCCATCCATGGTGCAATATTGTTAGGTGAACTCACATTCAAATGAATACTTTCAGTATGTGTGCAGCCTTCCTGCGTGGTTACGGTTACGGTGTAAACGCCGTTTCCAATAGTTGGTGTAACGGTAAGATTCTTTAAACCTGTTCCAGTTGCCAGTTGCTGACCTCCCTGACTCCAGGTATATGTCCATCCATTGTCTCCGGTAACCTGCAGATCAACAGGGAAGTTCTCACAGACGGGGTTACCGTCAAAGATGAAATCAATGTCGGGATTTGCAATACAAAACTCTACGGTAGCAACATCATTACAAACACCGTAGACCGTTAGTTCGGCTCGGTAGCAGGCTCCGGGAAGTGCAAATGGTAAACTGGGAGATAAGGTTCCTGCTGTTCCCTGAAGTATGCCGGAACTGTAAACAAGGGTTCCCCCATTATTAGGATAGTAAATATTCCATTCGTAGGAAGTTTCATTGGCAGATGATGAGCCATCCAAAACTGGGAGTTCTCCATAACAAAGTACTGTTTCAGCAATGCTCAGATTGGCTGTAGCAAGTGGAGTGGTTGGAGGAATGGTCATTACACTGACACTGTCAATGAAATATACGGCATCTCCGCCATATCCATTGTAAGGACCAAAAGTTACGTAATGCACTACACTGTTTTGAGCAGTGAAACAGGCCTTGAATTTTGTACATTGAGTACTTTCAGGAGTGATTAACATTAATGGAGTTGCAGAAACAATGGAAGTTGTTGGGACAGTTTCAGACATCACCAAACCAATTGACCTGTTTACTTCCGTGGGATAATCCTTCTTCACCCAAAAAGAAACTTCATAAATTTGTCCTGCTGTAAGTGGAAGTGTAGTACCATACATATATTCAGGTGATCCGCTGGTTCCCGACACACCAAATCTCCCACAGCCATTACCAAAGCAAGGCGTTCCGTCCACGTCATGTGGTACACATGGATTAATCAGATCACAGGTTCCAGTGATATTATGCCAATATGCACCATATTCGATATTATATAAATTAACAGTCCCTGAAGGAGCGTCCCCGTCGCAATTTTCAAAACTCCCGTTGAGCATCATATCCTGCGCAGTGACTTTTGCTGTTATCCCTAACAACAAAAGAAATAAGAATAAGTACCGCATCTTATTTGGAAGTTTTTTCTAATTCAACCACTTTAGTTTTCAAAGCTTCCATTTGCAGCTTTAACTCTTCCGTATTCTTATTTTGCTGAATTAAATACAAGGTCAATTCTTCCACTTTTTCCATCAGGATTTTGTTCATCTCCATTACGTCTGCACCGTCTGCTTTTAATTCTTGTTCAGAAGGAACATTTGGCAAGTGTTTTTCTTTCTTTACAAAAGTCTCTACGTCGCTTAATGGCATCAATTGGTAAGTCGGTTCAAAAACGTAATCCGCCCAAGTGTCCAAATCCAGTTTCATTCGGCGCCCACGGATCATTCCGTTTGTTTCAACTTTGAATGTTTGCAGTGAACCGCTTCTAAGCTCTAAGGAACCTTCCGTTCCCAAATGGAATATCCGGGTTGTTCCGTTATCAATGTCCATCGCACCGTTGGCTTGTAATAGGAATGGAGTTCTGCTGGTCGCCGTATTGATAACCTCCATAATTTTAGTGTCGGCATTGTCGTATTCAAAATACATTAAACGCTGATAAGCAAGTGTATTACCTACCGTTCGAACCTGAACGGCAGCAGCTCTGTTTGTATTGACAAGATTAAATTTTGAAAAAGTATTCAGATCGGTACCAACTGAAAGCGAACCATTCGCCCAGATATGTGAGTAAGCTTTGATATCCCCGATTACATCAAGACTCCTGGAAGGCGATGCCGTCCCAATTCCAACCCGAACTTCGGGGCATTCACTGAAGATCTTATTCGGTCCGTTTGCCCAGGTCGGACTAGCTACAACACCTCCAACTGCGGAACAATGTTTGGAATACAGAATGTTGTTTAATTCGGTCAGACTTCCTTTTTCTACCTGCCCTTCCGAGTTTGTAAATAAAATGGTTTCGTCTATGATATGGTCTAATACCGGAATATTCGGAAGGTACAGGTTGCCATTGACCTTCAAATCTTCGCCAACACTTGCACTGGACGACATCGTTACCGAATCGCTTACAATAAGGGTGGAATCAATGCGGGCTGAACCTGCAACGGTCAAACGTGCAGTGGGTGCAGTTGTTCCGGTTCCCAACCCGACGTTCCCGTTTTCGGAAATGGTATTTTCCTGGGCAATAGAATTACTTGCAATAAACAAGGCTGACAAAGACAGCAAATAAGTGATTTTTTTCATGATAGTGATAATAATGATAGTGCCTACTCTGATTAAATCGTCACAAGGGCATTTTTTGGCATCCCTGTCCATGTGAAGTCTGGTTCCGATGACCTGTAATCCATCGGAACGTTGGAAAGAGGACCTTACAGGTATCCCGTTTCCGGATCTTATGTTGTTTCGCTGAATGTGATCCAGTGAATTGTTCGCGGAGACCATTTTTAAGTATTCCGCTAACAAGTGATTAAATTCCATGTCAAATAATGCAGTGACTCTTTTTTGTTACAGTTCTTCTTTTAGCTGTGCGCTGAAAGTAATGAAAAACAATTTTACGCACACAATAGTGCATAAAAAGTTACATATTTGAATATAATTGTTGATTTTTATTTAATTCTTAGCAAAGGTAAGCCCGGAGTCCGTAAACAATTTACGAGCTACTTTATTTTATGCAAACCCTTACCGGGCAACTTACACATCTTTGCATCCTTTGTGCCTTCGCTGTAGCTCTTTACCCTCGCATAACCGCTTCGGTGGAACAAGGTCGGCGCAAGCGTTGCTTCTCTGCGGTCTCTAAATTTAGAATCTTCTACAGATCCACCTGATTTAATTTCATAAAAAGAGTTAACCGGTTGCAACCGGGGTCTCAAAAAAAACGATGCGTATGCAGCAGAAACAAGATTGGGGGGCAATTGTGCTTCCCGAATCTGTATTCCAAGCAAATTTCATTACTTTTGGTCTCTGAATTTTTCATAGAACCCATCAAAATATAGAACGAACAGTATGATACCTGAAAATCACAAAGTAAAATTTGCCATTCTTGGATCCGGGCATATCGGGAAAAGACATGCTGAAATGGTTCGGAGAGATCCTGAAGGAGAACTGGTCGCAATGATCGATGTGCGTTCGATGGAGGAATGTGCAGCTGCGGATTTCAATGTTCCATTCTTTAAGACGGTTGACGAATTATTGGCTTCGGGTATCGAATTCGATGTGCTGAATGTGTGTACTCCGAACGGATTGCATGCAGACCAGGCGTTGATCGGTTTGGAAAATAAGAAACATGTGGTGGTTGAGAAACCGATGGGTCTGACCAAAGACCAATGTGAAAAAGTCATTTTTAAATCCCTGCAGCAATCCAAACACGTTTTTTGTGTGATGCAAAACCGCTATTCACCTCCGAGTGAATGGATCAAGGACCTGGTTGAACGCAAAGTGTTGGGTGATATCTTTATGGTTCAGTTGAATTGCTATTGGAATCGCGACGAGCGTTATTACAAAGCGGGAGGATGGAAAGGAACGAAAGACCTGGACGGGGGAACCTTGTTTACCCAGTTTTCTCACTTCATAGACATCATGTATTGGTTGTTCGGTGATATCGACAACATCCAGGGAAAATTTGCCGATTTTACACACAAGGATTCCACAGATTTTGAAGATTCGGGATTTGTGAGCTTTGATTTTGTCAACGGTGGAATGGGATGTATCAATTATTCTACGGCAGTTGCCGATAAGAACCTGGAAAGTTCAATGACGATTGTCGGCAGGAACGGAAGTGTGAAGATCGGTGGCCAGTATATGAATGAAGTGGAAGTATGCAATATTCCCGGTTACGAAATGCCTAATCTGGCGCCGACGAATCCCGGGAATGATTACGGAGCTTACAAAGGTTCCGCAGCAAACCATCATTATGTGATCACCAACGTGATCGACACACTGAAAGGAAGAACTTCCGCAACAACCAATGCCTTGGAAGGATTGAAAGTGGTGGAAATTATTGAACGCATTTATAAGGTAAGAAATGAGCAACTCAATTTACAATAAATTAGTAGCAAAAGAAGCGAAACTGGCAGTTATCGGTTTGGGATATGTCGGTCTTCCGATTGCATTGGAATTTGCAAAAAAGATCCGCGTTGTCGGATTCGACATCAACCAGGCGCGTGTAGACATGATGCGTAACAAGAAAGATCCGAGCAATGAATTGGCTTCCGGTGATTTTGACAACTGTGACATTCATTTTACTGCGGATCTGGAAGATTTGCGGGATGTCGAGTTCTACATCATTGCGGTTCCTACACCGATCGATGATGCGAATTTACCTGATCTGCGTCCGCTTCTGGGTGCTTCGAAAACAGTTGCACAGGTTCTGAAGAAGGGCGATTACGTGGTGTTCGAATCAACTGTATATCCGGGTTGTACTGAAGAAGATTGTATCCCGGTCCTGGAAGAAATTTCGGGATTGAAATTCCGGGATGATTTCAAGGTCGGTTATTCACCTGAACGAATCAATCCGGGAGACAAGGAGCATACGCTTCAAAACGTGATCAAAGTCGTTTCAGGTTGCTCTGATGAATCCCTGGAGGAAATTGCAAAAACCTACGAATTGGTTGTAAGTGCAGGAGTTCACCGTGCTGCTTCCATCAAGGTGGCAGAAGCTGCAAAGATCATTGAAAATACACAGCGCGACGTGAATATCGCCTTGATCAATGAATTATCCATCATTTTCAACCGGTTGGGGATCAATACCTACGAGGTGTTGGAAGCTGCCGGAACCAAATGGAATTTCCTGCGGTTTTCACCCGGTTTGGTAGGTGGACATTGTATCGGGGTCGACCCATATTATTTGACACACAAAGCGCAGCAAGCTGGTTATCATGCAAAAATCATCAACAGTGGCCGCTATGTGAACGATTCCATGGGGTTCTATATCGGGAAACAGACCGTTAAGAAGATTATTGCCCAGGGGAAACACATCCAACAGGCGAAGGTTTTGGTGATGGGGGCAACTTTCAAGGAAGATGTTTCGGATATCCGAAATTCCAAAGTGATCGATGTGGTAAATGAATTGAAGTCGTTCCAGGTAAAAGTGGACCTGGTGGATCCGCATGCGTCTTCTGAGGAAATGGAACACGAATATGGAGTCGGATTGGTTGAAATCGGGAAAAACTACGATGCAATCATTGTTGCGGTAAATCACAAAGCGTATAAAAACCTGGATGAAACCTACTTCAAATCCCTGATGAAAGACAATCAAGGAGTTTTTGTAGACATCAAAGGAATCTATAAAGGAAAGATCGAGGATCTGGAATACTGGAGTTTGTAAAGAATTACGAATACCAATTTGTAGAACTCCTTTAGGTAGAGAATCCGGTCGAACCGAATATTTTCTGTTAAAATTAAAACGGCTTGTCCGTTTTTTTTCATTTTGTCCCGCTTTTGTCCCAACAATTTAAAGCAACGTTCATTTACTTTTGGAGTTTATCATTCTACAACATACAGAACAATGGTATTCAAAAGTCTCTTCAAATCAGTTAAACTGTCAGTCTTCATTAGCTTGGGTATTAGTTTCAATAGTTTTTCTCAATGTAATTGGACTTCGGTTTTCTATGACTCATTCGAATACACGACAATTATCCCCTATATTATTCCGGGATCGACGTATCAGAATACTCCACAAACCTATGCAGGTTGTATTCGAACGGGTTCTCAAGGGATGTATCTGAATATCGTTGATGGCTTTGCCGGATTAATTTATAACCAGCCATTCAATAACCTGTGTGTCGGACAATCTTACCGATTTTCTTTCTCCACCCGGGACGCCTGGACTGGAAACGACAACCTGACTTTTAACGTCAAGGATGCCTCCGGGACCATCATTTTAACTCAAACCGTACTAAACGGATCTACCTGGAATGATATTACGATGGGTTCATTCACTGCCACTACCACAACCGTTTCCTTCGAGATTGTCACAAATATTCCCGGAGGTGCCGGCAACGATGTCGGATTTGATGATTTAAGATTGTCACAATGTCAGCCGATTCCATTGGTATTCAACCATACAGCTTGCGTTGGTTCAGGTGGAATTGACGTCTATAGTTTGTTTTCAGGCAATTTATCCCAAACCGGTATTTGGTCCGGTCCCTCTGCTTTAACGAATGGTTATTTGGGAACATTTACTCCTGGTACAAATACAAATGGATTATATACTTATACGATCGATGGCGCGGCAGGATGTGCAGATTCAAGCGCTCAAGTAACCATTTCTTACGTGAATACACCGAGTTTGAACCCCATTTCAAATGTACAAGCCTGTCAATCTTATATATTGCCGGCAATTACGGGTTCAAACCTTTCAGGAAATGAAAAATATTATTCCGGAACCGGAGGAACTGGAACAGTATTTACTGCCGGACAAACTATTACAACTTCTCAGACACTTTATGCATACGGAGGAATTACCGGTTGTTCCGACCAGCAAATGTTCACTGTTACAATCTCTCAGCCACCTTCCGCCGGATTTGATAACGGAGCTTATTATTGCGGTCCGGGTCCTGCGATCACGATGTCGGCATTTTTATCTGCCGGATCTACTGCCGGAGGCACCTGGACTGAGACGACAAGCCCGGCTTCAGGAAATTTCAATGCCGGAACTTCGGTATTCAATACGAGCGGATTGAATTCGGGAACGTACATGTTCACTTATAGCATAACAGGAACCGGAGGTTGTGCAACAGATATATCCAATTTTACAATCACGATCGGAAATATTCCTTCCGTGAACCTGGGTCCCGACACAACTTTGTGCACGGGGCAAACAATTACTCTGAACGCAGCAACTTCCGGACCGTATGATTCATACAAATGGAACAATAATTCTACTGCTCCTACCAGGTTCATCACCAGTGCAGGAACATACAGTGTGAAGGTCGGAAAACTGGGAAGTAACCAGATCGTGAACGGTGATTTTGAAGCTGGGAATACTGGCTTCACGACAGGATATACAATTGGGACCGGGGGAACATGGGGACCTGTTTCAAATCCCGGAACCTATGTGATTTCAAATTCTGCATTCGCAGCACATAGCAATTTTACCCCATGTACGGATCACACACCGGCACCGGGAACTCAAATGATGGTCGTAAACGGGTCAGGAACAGCCGGGATCAATGTTTGGTGCCAGAATGTACCGGTTCAGTCAAATACAGATTATCAATTCGGGGCTTGGGCTTCCAATGCATCGAACGATCCAAACGTGGCACAATTACAATTTACAATTGGTGGATCTTCATTAGGCCCGGTATTTTCTACACCAACAATCGGGTGTAGCTGGCAGCAGTATTTCCAGGTGTGGAATTCGGGATTAAATACCTCTGCACAGATCTGTATTGTGAACCAAAACATAAATCCGGGAGGAAATGATTTTTTACTGGATGACATCACATTCAAACCGATTTGTTACTCGTATGACACTGTTGTGGTTACGTACAGCACCTTTCCCGTGGTCAACCTGGGAGCAGACACCACGATTTGTGAAGGGTCGACTTTGGTTCTGGATGCACAGAATCCTGGATGCACTTACCTGTGGAATGACGGTACGACGAATCAGACTTTGAACGTAATTACCTCCGGAACCTACCAGGTGACGGTTAAAAATGCGGCTCAATGTGCCAAAGTGGATGCGATAACAGTTTCTGTTGAAAATCAAAAACACGCAGGAAATGACAGTTTAGCCGTTTGGTGTGAAACGAACGGGATTGTAAACCTGAATAATTTACTTTCCGCGGGAACGACGGCTGCCGGAACCTGGTCGGATGTCAATGGTGGATTGGGAGCAAGTTTGACTGCTGCGGGACAATTGACTGTGAATGGGGCAATCGGCTCGAACTTATTGGAGTATGTAGTTCAGGGGACATTTTGTCCGAATGATACGAGCAGGTTCCAGATCCAGGTGAACAGTCAGCCAATTGGAGTCAACCCAACGAATTTGCACTTGTGTAATTCTTCCGGTTCCACTGTCGACCTGGATCAATACACGACCGGAGCTATTCAGACGCTCGCACCTTATTGGACAGAGACATCATCAGTTCCAAGCAACCAGTTTGACGCTGCAACAGGAGTTCTTGATCTATCCCTTTTACCGAATGGAAATTATGATTTCGCCTATGTGTTGCCGGCAGATACGATGTGTGTGAACGATACGGTGGATGTAAGTATCCAGGTTACCGAAAATCCGATCATTGCCTTTTCTTCGGATGTCCTGAAGGGTTGTTTCCCGCTGGATGTTCAGTTTATCAATGAAAGTAGTGCGAATCCGGGTTCTGTGGTAGAATGGAACCTGGGAGACGGAACCGTTTCTTCCAGCAATTCGATCGTGGATCACCAATATACCGGAATCGATTGCTTTGATGTTACATTGACCATCACGGCAGATAACATGTGTACGACAACCAAGACCATTACCGATATGATCTGTGTAGATCCCTTGCCGGTCGCAAGTTTCAATTACAATCCGCAGCAGGTGTTTTCAATCGATCCGACAACTAATTTCGAAAACACTTCCACATTCAACGACCAGAATATCTGGAATTTTGACGATGGAACAAGTTCTTCGGAGGAGAGCCCGACACACCAATTCCCAATCGGACAAATCGGAAATTACCAGGTAGAGCTAATCGTTATTTCCGACCAAGGTTGCAGGGATACTACTACTCGTATTGTAATCGTCAAAGACCAGTTGCTGTTTTATGTTCCAAATGCATTTACTCCGGATGGGGACCAGTTCAACAATGTATTCTTCCCGGTTATGACGGCGGGATTTTCACCTGCGACCTATGAGTTCTACATCTATAACCGTTGGGGAGAATTGATTTTCGAATCCAGAGACACACAGGTTGGTTGGGATGGAACGTATGCGGGAAGCATGGTCCAGGCCGGAATATATACTTGGGTGATCCGCTTCAAGGATGATGACAATGACGAAAAATTTGAGTATTCAGGGCATGTGAATTTGATAAAATAAGGGCTTTTCCTCCCAATCGGAGGAAGATGAATCAATCATTACTACCGCAAACTCAAAACTATGTGCGAATCATCGGGGGTCTGAACAACTGTTATCTGCTAAAACAGTGTGTTTGTTTATGTAAATCCAAAGTAGACCATGGAATTTCCCCATTTTTCTCTCAGAAAGAAATAGTTTACATTTGTAAGATTACCCCTGGAAAAAAACACATTGAAACAAATTCGCCATCAGTTAATCTTACTACTCTTCTCTTGCGTTATGAGTTCAAACTCTTTCGGAGCGAAGTTGGATGCAGGGCAAGGTGTTGCAAAACTGATCGGGGAACACGAAAGCAAAGGTACTTCTTATGTTAAGCTGTTCGAAAATTATCACGGCGACGATTTTTCCAATAATACGGAATGGAATAAGTTCCTGAAGAAATTGTGTAAAGAAGATAAAATCACTTCCACAGAAGAGTATCCAGAATTGTGTTACAACATCGGTCACAGATTATGCGACGGTCAAAAATACCGCGAAGCCTATTATTTCCTTTACATCACATTGCGTGAAGAAAAAGAAGTCTATACTTCTCAGAAACCTTATTTGGCTCAATTTCATGAAGTGTTAGGTCAGGTGTACTATTTTTTTAGACGGTTTGACCTGTCTGAAAGACACCTGAAAGTATCCTTGCATCATTCTCACATTACAGAGGCAAGTAAAATCAATCTTTACAATACACTCAGTTTGATTTATCGCGATAAATCGAATACGGAGATTTCCGAGAGGTACCTCCAGAAAGCTTACAATCAAGCCGTAAAATTGAAAAATGATGCCTGGATGGGAATTCTTTCAGGTAACCTGGGTTACATCGCCTTGAAAAAGAAAGAAAGCGATAAGGCGAGAAAACTGATCGAATTTGATTACGAAGTGAGCACTAAGAGTAAACAAAAGAATAGTCAGATCAATGCATTGGCCTTATTGATAGAATTGGATTTGGTGGAAAACAAACTGGCCCAATCAACTTTGAAAATGAAGGTGTTCGATAGCCTGATGACCGATGAAACCAATCCACAGTTGTTAGGAACCTTGTACAAGACGAAGATTACCTATTACGAGAAATTGGGTCAGTACGAGTTGGCCTTGCAAAATTTCAGGAAGTACATCCAATACAAAGAGATCAATGATGAGAAAAGGCAATTCCTCAATATTCAAAATGCCGAATTTCAAATTGAATTTGAGCGGAAACAAGGTGAGAATATCATTTACAAGGAAAAGAAGCAGAAAGACGATCTGATTATTTTGGGACTCTTTGTCATTTGTCTTATTTTGGGATTGACGAGTTTCATCATCATCAAACAGATTCAGCGAAAACGCTTCCAGGATAAGGAGTTGTTGACCTTGCGCGCCCAGAAGATGGAAGACGAATTGCATGCTACGGAACGTGAAATGCGTGCCTTACTTTCAACGATGTTCGATAAGAACAAGGTCATCTTCGAGTTGCAGGAACAAGTGGAGTCCTTTGAAAAGAATCAGCATTCAAGAACCGATTCGGAGAAAGAAGCCATGTTGAATGATTTGCAATCCTTTTCGTTATTAACCGAAACTGATTGGATTGAATTCAAGCGGCTGTTTGAAAAACTGAATCCCGGATTTTTTGATTTCTTCCATGAGCGTTTTTCCGAGATAACTTCTGCCGAGATCCGGCTTGCGGCACTCATCAAGTTGAATTTATCGAATTTGGAGATGGCAAGAACCCTTGCAATCTCTCCGGATTCCGTCCGAAAGACCAACCTCCGACTGAGAAAAAAATTGAACATCGAGTCATTGGATGATTTAACTCGCTTTATCAAAGCAATCTAGTGTAATTTATCATGCTTGAAAACACCTGTCGTTAAGCATTTCACAGATTACTCATTGTCCCTATTTTGTCTCACTAATCATTTAGTAAAAACACTCCATTCTTCATAAGTTAGCCTAAAATTAAACTTATCATAATCTTATGAAGAAACTTACAACTTTAAAAATCCGGAATCGAAAGATCTCAAAAAATCTCGCATTGGGATTATTGCTATCGATGGGTTCTTTGTTAACTTGTGGTCAAACAATTACAACCTCGATTGGGACCGGAACAAACACCAATAACAATGTTCCGATTACTTCTTACTACGGTTATTCTTATTCCCAGCAAATTTATTTGGGATCCGAAATGGATCCGGCTGTTCAGGGACAACCAAATAATATCACGAAGATTCGTTTTTATTATGCTTCCGGATCACTTACAAATTCGAATAACTGGACAATTTATATGGGTAGTACAAATCAAACAAGTTTTACTTCTAATACGAATTGGGTTCCTCTTGCTAATCTGAGTCAGGTTTTCACTGGTACAGTTACGTTTCCCGCAGCAGGAAACTGGATGGAGGTTACATTAACGACTCCATTCCAATGGAACGGGCTTGGCAATATCGTAATTGGAGTAGATGAGAATCAAAGCAGTTATTCAGCATCTGATGGGTATTGGAGATCTCAAGCAACTTCAGGAACGCGCTCTATTTATTTCAGAAATGATTCGACGAATCCGGATCCTGCTTCACCCCCAACTGCAACAGGAACAAATACGCTAGTTGCCCAGATTGAAATTGTACATGATTTGGCACCGGCTTGTTCAGGTGTTCCTTCTCATGCAACTGCAGTGTCTTCTCTTTCAACAACCTGTTCGAATTCACCTGTTCCCGCTAATCTTAGCTTGACCGGAACTCCATTTTCTACCGGTTTAGGTTTCCAATGGCAATACAATGACGGATCGGGATGGGTTAATTATGCAACGGGAACGACACTTGCGTTTTCTACAACTCCAACGACAACTGTAAATGTCAGAGCGATTACAACTTGTATTGCAACTGGAGATCAGGATATCTCAGAAGAAGCTTCAATTAATGTAAACCCTGCTCCAACAGTTACAGCGGACCAAACAAATGTAGCTTATTGCTCTGGAAGCCCTGTAACAGTTGTGGCTAGTGGTGCGGATACTTATGCATGGTCACCTGCAACAGGACTGAATGTTGCGAACAACGACACTGTCTTTGCCAGCCCCTTAAATTCAACAACTTATACGGTAATCGGTACAGATTTAATGGGATGTAAAGATACAACAACAGTAATGGTTACTCCGGTTTCTAAAATTCAAAAAACTGCTGGTTACACTCCGACAGCAATTTGTAGTTCGGGAACTCCCGTTACAGTAACAGCTAATGCTTCACCGGCGACTCTTTTTGGTGGTGGTGCTTACGAATACCGTTTTATCGCTTCGAACGGTTCCATTTTACAAGATTGGAACACAACCAACACTTATACTTTCATACCTGCGACTGATAGTGTTTATAAAGTTTACACTGATTTCAGATCAAATACTTGTGCAGATGCCATCGACTCAATTTCAACTTCTATTGTAGTAGGATTCGGTGGGGACGTTGCAGTGGTAGATTACGATTGTATCAACTTAGGAGGTTCAGTTACTTTAAGCTCAATTTTCGGACAAACTACAGATGAGACCTTGTTCACGAATCCGTTTGCAAATACAACAGACCTGACAGCAGTTACTACTTTAGGTGGAAGTGCAGCTATCACAGGTGGACGTGCAGTTTTGACTCCTTCGCAAACAGGAGTGAACGGATCGCTTACGATTAATGACCCGGCTTTCCATACAGGATTGAACAATGCAATGACAGTTTCTTTTAAAATGACTGCAGACCAGCCAATCAACAACTATGGAACGGGAGGAGCTGATGGAGTTTCTTACTCTTTCGGGAATGATGTTACTGCAACAGGAAACCAAAACGGTTCAGGCTCTAAATTGAGACTTTCTTTCGATGCAAATGACAACAGTCCGAACATTGCCGGAATTTATTTAGGGTATAACGTAACAGGTACACTTTCACCGGCAGGTGCAGGTACTTTAGCGTACCTTGGAAATATCGCATTATGGAAGATTAAACAAGATGTTCAGGTAGTATTGACAATCAATGCGCTTGGAAAAGCAAGTTTGACAGTTGACGGAACAACCGTGTTTGAAAACGTTCAAATGCCGGCTGCATATATGAATGCAAACACAACAGGTTGGAAACACGTATTCGGTGCTGCAACAGGCGGTGACGCGATGAGACAGGCAATTAAAGATGTGATGATCACAGCTCCGACTCTTCAATACGCATTTGTTCCTGAAAACGCAACTCCTGTATATGGAACAAGTAATACATTTACAAACGTTCAACCGGGAACATACGATGTGTGGGTTAGCAGCAACGGATCTGCATCTTGTGCGAAAAAAATCGAAACAGTGGAGATTGTAAACACGAATCCATTGGTTTTACTTGGAAACGATACAACGATCTGTGAAGGAGAAATGATCACATTGGATGCAGGTAATGCAGGGGCATCTTACGTATGGAGCAATTCTCAGATCACGACACAAACTCGCGTGGTAACACAAGCCGGACCTTACGTAGTGAATGTAACTGCAGCTAACGGATGTGTTGGTGTTGGTTCAATCAACATAGATGTAATGGGAGCTCCGACTGCTTCTTCTATCTATGTTGTAAACAATATGCCGACGTACACGTTCACAATTTTGAATCCGCAAAATGCGAACCAGTATTCATGGGATTTCGGTGACGGAACAACGATTGCGAATGCACCAGGAACCGTTTCTCATACGTATTTGACAGCAGGACCGAGACAAGTATCCGTTACTTTGACGAATGACTGTGGAACCGAAACAGTAGTTACGACAATTGTTGTGACAAGTACTGCTGGTATTGCAACAAACGTGATTGAAGGATTGAGTGTATATCCGAATCCTGCAAATGAATTTGTAACTGTTGAATTGCCAAGTGCTGTACAAGCTACCGGTTCTGTATTCAATACAACAGGATCATTGGTAAGAACAATTGACAGCTTCACTGCGAAAACGGAAGTATCTGTTGGTGACTTTACACCGGGAGTTTATTTCTTGCATATTCAAAGCGAAGAAAAAACAAGCATTATTAAGTTAGTAGTGGAATAATCAAACAGGTTAAACGCAATTACCGGGTTGTAATTTGGCCGGTAGTTTTTTAGGTATAATCTCAGTTTAAGGGTGGAAATGAAAGTTTCCACCCTTTTTAATTGGTTTGAATTATCCCCGCAATTTCTTGGATGGAAAAGACTTCTACTGTTCGAAATTTGTTTTCCATTCAATGAATTGGTTGGCTATTTCCAGTTTCTTGAATGCAAATAAGTCAGCTGTGGGAATTGAACTGTTGGTTTGAGAAGTTAAAAGGGAGTTTTGCAGTCCGTTTACACGATAGGTTTAATCAGGTTCCCTCTGTTTTACTGGGTTTCTTCTATTTTATGGATAAATCGGTAATGATTCAATTGTCCCTTGTTTGTCGGACTTCTTTTTGCATGAAAAACACTCTAATTCCATAAGTTAGCCATAAAATTAAACTTATGTCTAAACTTACTTTTAACAAAATGAGTAGAAGGATTTTGTTAAGCAAATATACTTGCGTATTTGCCTTAACGTGGATGTCCTTGTTTTCTCTTGCTCAAACCACGGTTACCGTTGGTACGGCAACAACGACTACAAACAATGCTCCGATCAATGCAGCAAATGCATTTCATTACTCGCAATGTATTTACAAAGCTTCGGATATTATTGCTGCTGGAGGAACCGGTGCGGGCACAATTTCAAAAATCCGTTATTATTTAGGTTCAGGTACACCAAATGCGAATTCGGCAGGGTGGACAGTGTACCTTGGTCATACAAACAAAGTAAACTTTAATTCTACAACAGATTGGATTTCCGCTGCTGGTTTAACAACCTGTTTTTCAGGTACGGTAACTTTTCCAGCAGCAGGTAACTGGATGGAAATTATACTGACAACCCCTTTTGAATGGAATGGGATAGATAACATTGTTGTAGGAGTGGATGAAAATCAGGCTGGAAGTGGGTCAACTTCATTTTGGAGATATACCAATTATGGCTCCGATAACAGAACGATTTATTACAGTAGTAACACAACAAATCCGAATCCGGCTGCACCGCCAACGGCATCTTCCCGTGGCACTTGGGCTCCGAACATTCAATTTGAATGGACTGCTATTGCTCCATGTAGTGGAACCCCGGCTCATACTTCTGCATCGGTCAACGATGGCTCAATTTGTCCGGGACAGGTAGTTAGTTTTGATTTAACAGGATTATCTTTTAATTCGGGTTTCGATTTTGAATGGCAATACAACGATGGTTCAGGATGGCAAAGTTATCCCAATTCGGATACAACTGTTTTTTCTACAGTTCCGACAAACACTTTAAATGTTAGAGCAATTGTAACATGCTCAAATTCCGGATCGCAGGATACATCGGAAGAGGTTTCTGTGGTAGTGAATCCAAATCCATTGGTGACTGTAAATATGACAAGTGTGGCATATTGCGCAGGAGATAATGTGGAGCTCATTGCTGCTGATACTAATTCAGCAACAACTTTTGCCTGGTTGCCGATTACCGGATTAAACGTCGCAAATAATGATACGGTTGCAGCGAATCCTCTAACACCTACAACTTATACGGTTACAGGAACAAATTCTTTTGGATGTATTTCTACTGCCACAGTAAGTGTAGCTCCTCTATCAATGGTAACTCGCGCAGCAATATATACTCCCAACCAGATATGCGCATCTGGTTCGCCGGTTGCTATTTCTACAACTGTAACGCCAGCTTTGATTAACGGCGGTTCAACTTGGGAATACCGATTTTTAGATAATGATGGTGTTGAATTACAAACATGGAATTCCTCCAGTACTTTCAATTTCATCCCCGCTGCTGATAGCGTTTATACGATTTATTACCAAGTTAGAAGTAATGGTTGTGCAGATGAGGTCGACTCATTACCTCTGAATGTAGTTGTTGGTTTTGGTGCCACGGCAAATGTTGTGGGATATAATTGTAATAATTTAGGTGGCATTGTTTCGTTGAGTAATACTTTCGGTCAGATAAATACGGAAACGGTTTATACTAATCCATTAGCGAACGCGACAACAGATATTACAAATCTTACTTTTAACGGAAGTGCAGCTATCACAGGTGGACGTGCGGTTTTGACTCCTTCACAAACAGGAATCAATGGATCGGTTACGATTAATGATCCGGCTTTCCATACAGGATTGAATAATGCAATGACCGTTTCATTTAAAATGACAGCTGATCAACCGATCAATACCTATGGAACAGGCGGAGCTGATGGAATTTCTTATTCATTTGGTGACGATGTTGCAGCAACGGGTAATCAGAACGGAACAGGTTCCAAACTAAGACTTTCTTTTGATGCAGCGAATAATAGTCCAAATGTTGCGGGAATTTATCTGACTTATGGTTTTGCTAGTGGTACAATGGCACCTGGAAATGCAACAACATTAGTATACAATAACAATACGAGTTTGTGGAAGATCAAGCAGGACGCACAAGTTATACTTACAATCAATACTTTCGGAAAAGCGAGCTTAACAATTGACGGAACAACGGTGTTCGAGAACATCCAAATGCCTGCAGCATATATGGATGCAAATACAAGCGGATGGAAACATGTATTTGGTGCTGCTACCGGTGGTGATGCAATGAGGCAAGCTATTTCCGATTTGGTTATTAATGCACCATCATTGAAATTTGCATTAACAGATGAAAATGTTGCTCCAACAACTTGGGTTGGAACAAGTACTTTCACGAATATTCAACCGGGAACATATGATGTATGGATCAGTACTAACGGTTCGATATCTTGTGCTAAGAAAGTTGAAACAATTGAAATTGAAAACCTGAATCCTTTGGTATCGCTTGGAAACGATACAACCATCTGTGAAGGGGGATCATTGATCCTGGATGCAGGCAATTCAGGCTCATCGTATATTTGGAGTAATTCTCAATTGACAACTCAGACGAGAACAATTACGCAAGCAGGTCATTACGTTGTGAATGTTATCAATACAGATGGATGTGTTGGAGTGGGTTCTATAAATATAGATGTAATGGGTGCACCAACTGCATCGACTATCTTTGTTGAAAATAACATGCCAACTTATACATTCACTATTTTGAATCCACAAAATGCGAATCAATATGATTGGAATTTTGGAGATGGCACAACACTTTCAAATGCACCGGGAACAGTAACACATACTTATTTGACAGCTGGACCGAGACAAGTATCCGTGACATTAGCAAATGAGTGTGGAACTGAAACGGTTGTTACAACCGTTGTTGTAACAAGTACTGCTGGAATCGAAGAGCAAGAAATCAAAGGATTGAGTGTTTACCCCAATCCGGCATCAGATAAATTGAACATCTCAATTCCTCAAACGATGAATGCTTCAGCAACGGTTTATTCCGCAACCGGTACATTAGTTAAGACGATTGCGAAATTGGAGACTCAAACAGAACTATCCGTGCAAAATTGGAACCCCGGGGTTTATTTTATTCGCGTTCAAAATGATGAAAAAACAAACACTATTAAGTTAGTCATTCAATGACGCTGATTTAGCATAAATGTGGGTAAGTTCTACTTGCCCACATTTTTTATCTCCATTTAATCTCGATATGATGAAAATACTGATTCGTTTCTTTCTTCTCCTAACTTTTATTTCTAACAATTTCATAACTCAGGCTCAATGCAACTGGACTCAGATTTATTATGAATCATATGAGTACACGACTACTATTCCATACTTATTACCCGGAACGACTTACCAAAATACACCCCAACAATGGCCGGGATGTATCCGAACCGGTTCATATGGAATGTATATGAATATTGTGGATGGTTACCTTGGACAACTCTATTCACAACCATTTCAAAACATGTGTGTCGGCCAGCTATATAGATTCAGCTTTTCTACCCGTGATGCATTCACAAGTACGAATGATTTGACCATTTCTATAAAAGACAATAATGGTGTAACGTTAGTAAGCCAAAATGTCATCAATGGAAGTACATGGAATGATATTACAATGTTGTCTTTTGCAGCAACCACAACCACTTTAACCTTTGAAATTGTCACAAATACAGCAGGGACAGGAGGAAATGATGTTGGATTTGATGACCTGAGATTATTTCAATGTAATCCGGCTCCGCACAATTATGCAGTAACGGAATGCCTTTCGACACCTTCCTTGGATTTATATAATTCGATTGGCTCTCCGACCTTGTCTTCTTCAGGAGTTTGGAGTGGACCATCCACTTTGACAAATAACCATTTGGGAACTTTTACTTCAGGGGTAAATACAAATGGTCTCTATAGTTATACCATTCATGGGGCACCCGGATGTGCTGATTCAGTTGCAAATCTAAGTGTTGCATTTATTCAAACTCCGATATTAAATCCAATTGCGAATGTGATTACTTGTTCATCCTATGTCTTACCCCCAATAACAGGTACTTCGATGAGTGGAAATCAAAAATATTATACCGGACCAGGTGGAACCGGAACTGTTTTAAATCCGGGTACGAATGTCAATACTTCTCAAACATTATATGCTTATGATGGAACTACGGGATGTTCGGATGAAGTTTCTTTTACGATTACCTTTACTCTACCACCGGTAATCAGTATTTCAGCGAATGATACGATTTGTAATGGAGAAACGGCAGTTTTCACAGCGTCTTCTTCCGGAATAGAAATGACTTATTTATGGACTCCCGGGAATCTCACCGGCAGTTCTATTTCCGTCACCCCTTCATCTTCCGTAATTTATTCGGTTGTAGGTACGGATGTGAATGGTTGTGTATCGAACATTGTTTCGTCAGCTGCAATTGTCAAACCAACGCCTATAGTAACAATGCAATTATCAGATGATACGATTTGCGTAGGAAGTCCGGTCCAGTTTATAGCATCATCTTCGATTAACGGGACAAATTTTCTTTGGAACAACGGAAATACACAAGCGATTCAGGTAGTTTCTCCAACAATTACAACTACTTATTCGGTCGTTGGAACTTCTCCGAACGGGTGTACCGATGCGAAAACGGGTTCTGTTTTTGTGATTCCTGAACTAATCATTTCCATTACCGGAGCGACTGATTTTTGTGATGGATCTTCAACTATTCTTGGCGCAACACCAATTACTCAGGGATTGACTTACATTTGGTCACCTTCAGGAAGCACTGCTCAATCTGTGATTGTGGATAATTCGAATGTAGGCTGGATTTATTTGGAAGGTTCTTTTTTTAACTGTCCTGCGGGAAAAGATTCGATTCTGACAAGCGTGCTTCCAAACCCGGAAATTACAGTTCCTACTGATTTTCTGGTTTGTCCTGGAGATCCTGTTGTTGCAACAGTAAGCTCGAATCAGTCGAACAGTTCTTTTGTCTGGATACCGGGCAATTTGTCAGGAATCACGAATACACTGACTTCCAATGGGTCAATGACTTATTATGTGTATGCCCAAACCGGAAACTGTGTTTCGGAAGTGGATTCATTTTTCGTAGATATGTCACTTGCATGTTCCATGGAAGTTCCTAATATTTTCACGCCGAATAATGATCAAACGAATGATTATTTCTCTTTAATTTCTTATTCTGGTCTTGCTTCTTTGGATATTGTGATCACCAATCGTTGGGGAAATGTAATCCAAGAATATGATAACCCTGATTTCAAATGGGATGGAAAAGACCGAAATGGAAATGCAGTTACGGAAGGAGTTTATTTTTATAACATTGTTGCCAAAACCGGTTCTGGAGAGGAATTAAAACAACAAGGATTTGTAGAGTTATTCCGGTAAGTACGAAGAAAGCGGGAAACAATCTTCCCGCTTTCTTCGTTTATTCTGTTCCATCCTGAAATAAATTGTGTGACCTATTTCAGGATGGTTCATCTACTTCAATTCCAATGATGCAGACATCATCCACCTGTTTGAAATCTGCATTGACGGTATTCCTTTGTGAAGTTTTAATTTTCTCGGAAGGCGATAATTGGTTATTTTTACTTCTTGTATGACAACACAGAAGCACGTATTGGTAACAGGTGGAGCCGGATTTATTGGATCCCACCTGGTTCGCCTTTTGGTAAACAAATACCCATCCTATCATATTGTAACATTTGACTCGCTCACATATGCCGGAAATCTTTCCAATTTGAAAGAGGTAATTGATTCAAAAAATCACACTTTTTTCAAGGGAGACATCACTTCTGAACAAGATGTGAAAGAAGCATTCGAAAAATTCGAGATTACGGATGTTATTCACTTGGCAGCTGAATCTCATGTAGACCGATCTATTGAAGGACCGATGGAATTCGTGCATACCAATGTGGTCGGGACCGTAAACCTGATGAACCAGGCAAGAGCTTATTGGGATACGTTGGAAGGACATGTTTTTTACCATGTTTCTACTGATGAGGTTTTCGGATCGCTCGGATCGGAAGGGTTTTTCACGGAAAGTACTCCATACGACCCAAGAAGTCCGTATTCTGCTTCAAAAGCAGCCTCAGACCACTTTGTTTCGGCTTATTATCATACATACGGGTTTCCGGTAAAACGATCCAATTGTTCGAATAATTATGGGAGCAATCACCATCCTGAGAAATTGATTCCATTGATGATTAACAATATCCTCAACAAGAAACCATTGCCTGTTTATGGCGAGGGGATCAATGTGCGGGATTGGTTGTGGGTGGAAGATCATGCCCGTGCGATTGATGTCATTTTTCACCAAGGGGAAATTGGTTGTAATTACAATGTAGGCGGTTGGAACGAGTGGAGAAACATCGATCTGATTCACGAGCTATGTTTCATCATGGATCAAGAGTTGGGTCGTCCGGAAGGAGAAAGTGCCGAACTGATCACTTATGTGAAGGACCGGGCCGGGCATGATCTGCGTTATGCGATCGACGCCACCAAACTATTTGATGAGTTGGGCTGGAAACCGAGTATCACGTTTGAAGAAGGCCTTCGGAATACGGTGCGTTGGTATTTGGAGAATCAGGATTGGGTGAAAGAAGTAACTTCCGGCGCTTACCAGGATTATTATAAAAACATGTACAATCAGCGTTAGGAATGGGATTGCTTCAGGTTTTTAATCGACAAAAGAGAGAAGCTGCCGATCTGGGCGATAAACTTCTTGTAGATATTCACAGCCATTTACTTCCGGGAATTGATGACGGCGCCCCGACAATGGATCACACTATCGGGATGCTTCGGAAGTTTGAAGAACTGGGATACCGGAAATTGATCATGACTCCTCACATTATGTCCGGGGTCTACGACAATACTTCTGAGATTATTTTGAGAAAATTGGAAGAGGTGAGAGCAGTCAGCCACGATCTGGGATTGAAATTGATCCTCGAAGCTTCTGCAGAATACTATTTTGATGAAACCTTGGTGGGACGAATCCGGAATAAAGATCTACTACCGTTTCATGGAAACCACGTATTGTTTGAATTTTCTTTCAGAAATCAACCTTCCCAGGTGGAAGAACTTGTCTTTCAATTGCAGTCTGCCGGTTACCAACCTGTTTTGGCTCATTTTGAGCGGTACATTTATTTTCATCCGTCGATTGAAGCGGCGAAATCCCTTCGGGAACGAGGCTGTTTCATCCAGGTAAACCTGAATTCGTTTACAGGACATTACGGTCCGGAAGTGAAAAGTCAGGCAATAAAACTCCTGAAAGCAGGGATGATCGATATTTTAGGAAGTGATTGTCACCGGATTCAGCACCTTGAAAACATTGATAAATCTTTGAAAGACCCACTTTTTCATCAACTACTCGATTTACAGCTAAAGAACCGGTTGTTTCTCTAAGGATCAGATTTCCATTCGTTTATTTGTTAAAATTTCTTTGGAAAGTTCGTTTTTTTAAGTTAATTTCTCACTTGTTCCCGAAAAAGATGGGGATGATTCCAATAGAAATAATTACTACTTGTAAAAACACTGCTATGGAAAATTATCTGGGATTGGGCGTAGGAATTCTTGCAATTATAACCGCCTTTTTAGTTCGTTCGGCATTTCTATTCAAAACTTCATTAAGCATTGCAATCATTTGTCTGATCGTTGCATTGACTAATGGATTTGAGCAAGATCCTTCATTGGAACTGATTTGCTTTACCCTGATCGGGATAGTGGCCTTAGGGTACCTGATTTCGTTACTTACTGAGAGGATCAGGATGGTGGCACCTTATTTTGTCGGTCTCTTAGCACTTATTCCTATTGGGGCAAAGGCGAATTACCAGGGATTTGAGGTGGATTGGACGATGGAAGTGGCTTTATTCGCAATTATCGGGTCATTGATTCCGCTTTTTGCCAAGATAAAGGATTGGTTTGCTGTTCGTTGGTTTGGAGCCGATAAGGCTGAATTCAGTACGGCAGTTTCGCTTATCTACTTGGGAATCTTTGTCTTTGTGGCTTCATTCATGGTTTCGACTTTTGGAGTGATTTTATTGGCAACGGGATTTTTTGCTGCTAATTTGGGTTTGCGCTCAAACAATGGGATGCAGCTTGGGATTTTACTTTTCGCGGTTGCCTGGATTTTCTATTCCCTGAATTCCCTCGATGGAGTTTCAGATTCCTTGTTAAAAGGAAATCTATGGATGGGAATATTGGCCGGTTTGGGTTCTCTTTGGGCCTGTAAATCGATAAAAAGTGAAAAAGCCCGCGTTTTTTTAAGTTTGTTTATTCCCTTGTTGATTATAGGAATATTGGTGAGCTTCGGACTGGCTAATGAGAATTTTGGGGGAACGCCGACCTTATTGGGGGCAATTATCGGTTCGTCCCTGGCACTTGCTTTAATTGAGCAACCTGATTCGGAAAAACCATTCCAGGGAATGTTGCTGCCACTCATTTTGATTGGATTTACCGGTCCGGTGGATACCTGTCTTCAACCTGAAAAATTAAAGATGGAAACGCTTTTGGCGACCGATACCGAATCAAATCAAATAGCTGAAACAAAAGATGTGATGGCTATTCCCGCGATCGCATTATCTGATGGAGATGCTGGAGCCTGGAAAAGTGTTGCAGCGAATTCAAGACTGGAATTTGAAGTAGGACCAATAGCTAGCCGTACTTCAGGGGCGATCAAGGATTTCACAGTCGATTTGCAATTGGATAAATCTGCCGTTTTGAAAAGCCTGAATGTGGAAATGAAAAGTGGAAGTCTGACTACCTTTAATGACATCCGGGACGAATCGGTATTAAGCGATGAGTTTATCGAATCTGAAAAATACCCGAAAATCACCTTTCAATCCAGGGATATCCAAAAAGTAGGTGAGGATTACAAAATAACCGGTGATCTGGAATTTGTCGGGGCAAAAACGGAAGTGATCGTTCATTTGCGATTTGTATCAAAAGTGGAAAAGGATGGAAGTGAGGTCTTGGTTTTTGTTGGTAAAACGTTGGTGGATCGAACAAAACACAACATGACTTCCGATTCTAAAATTGGAGATTTGGTTGATGTGGTTTTTGAAGTGGCAGTAGCTCGCTGAAGTGCGGCTAGTTATCGGGATTAAACTTCTCAATTTCCCGAATACTTTAGTTAAGATTTTTAAGTTAGTCGGTCTTTTAAAGACAGAAAGTTGTATTTTTCATGCGTGAAAATCCTTCTTCTCTGTCTTTTTCTTTCCAATGTCTTTGGTGTTTCGGCACAATTGGCTGATACTGCATGGAACAAGCGATCTTATTGGGTCGCAGGGACTGATTTGGTATTAGGAGGTGGAAGTGTGGCTCTGCTTTCAGCAGTTTGGTATCGGGAATACCCGAAATCCAAGTTCCATGCTTTCAACGATGCCAATGAATGGCTCTACATGGATAAATTAGGCCATGCATATACTGCGTACAAATTGTCCACGGTCAATTATGCTGCCTGGCGTTGGGCAGGGATGCCGAAACAAAAAGCAACCTTGCTTTCCGGTGGAATTGCCTGGACATATCAGTTTTCAGTTGAGGTTCTGGATGGTTTCAGTGCCGAATGGGGGTTTTCCTGGGCAGATCTGACTGCAAATACAGCCGGGGTCGGTTTGTTTATCGGGCAACAATTGGGTTGGGATGAACAGCGTTTTCAGCTGAAGTTCGGATATAAACCCTCGCCTTATGCAACCGTTCGTCCAAATACATTGGGATCCAATTTCTCCGAAAGATTACTGAAAGATTACAATGCTCAAAGTTATTGGCTATGTGTGGCTCCGGGTACCTTTTTCAAAGAATCGCGTTTTCCGAAGTGGATCCAGATCGGGTTCGGTTACAGTATCGATGCAAAACTGAACGGGGATTCAAATACCTATACCGATTTGAATACGGGGAGAACCTACTTTGCAAAGCAGGAATACGCCATTTCACTTGACATTGACTGGTCGCAGCTTCCCATTAAAAAGCCGTGGTTGAAAAAGGTGCTGAAACCGCTAAATGCGATTAAAATTCCCTTTCCCGCCGTGTTTTGGAGAAATGGTACGTGTTATTTTGGAATGTTTTAAGTATTTTTAATTACAATAGGTACTCTATTTTCATGAATTCAATTCACACCTCTTAAACTTTCGAAGTTGAAAGACATCTAAGCTCCATAAACTAATACAGCTCATATGAAGATTCTTTTTACCTTTTTCTTTGTTTTACCATTTTTAGCAGGAGCACAATATTCAGACCCAAACGTTGGGAAACCGACATCAGGCTATGGTTCAGACGGAACTTATACAGTTGCCTCTGAAGCTTTCAATAATGTGAATTTCAACGGACAGGATATCGTAATTTATCATCCCCAGGAAATTACGACACCGGTGCCCACTATTTTCTATTCGCATGCTTACGGCGGAAATAATCCGCTTTATATCAAAGGACTAACTGATTTTGTCGCAAAGAAAGGCTATGCTTTCGTTTTTGTTCCTTATCAAACGACTGGTGTTTCTGTTCCTTTGCGGTATGAAAATTTGTTGGAAGGATTTCGGAAAGCTGCACGGGATTACCCAAACATTATTGATACAACCAGGGTTGGATTCATGGGGCACTCGTTTGGAGGCGGAGCCTCATTCGGTAATTCGTTCACCTGTTTTACAGAAAATAATTGGGGAAACAACGGACGGTTTATCTATGCTTCCGCTGAATGGTATTCTTACAATATCAGTCAGAACGATTTGCAGAATTTCCCCGGTGATGTGAAATTGGTGACTGAAATCTATGAAAGTGATTCTACGAATGATCACCGCTTGGCAGCAGATATTTTCAGGAATATTTCCATCTCGAATGCCGAAAAAGACTTTTTGATCCTTCCAAGAGATACTGTCAATGGATATGTCTATTTGGCTGATCACAATACTCCAAACACAATCATTGCTTTAAACGCCCACGATTATTATGGGATTTACCGCATTTTGGATGCTTTGGCAGATTATACCTGGAATGGTAGCGCGGTAGCAAAAAATGTCTGCCTTGGAAATGGATCGACAGCTCAGGTGACACTTCCCGGGGGCTTAAAACCCATGATACAAACGGATTCCCCACAAATCACCCGTCCGATGAATAGTTATGAATTCCCGTGTGATTCAACAATCAATTTGAGAATTACTTATTGTGAAACCGTCAATTCGGTGGATGAATTGAATTTCAGTGAACTGGAAATTTACCCGAATCCGATTCACTCCGTTTTTGTTTTGAAAACAAAGAACATATTGGGAGATTTTCGTCTGATTGACATTTCCGGGAATGAGTTACCAATCAAAGTGCAGAAATTGACGGAAGGATATCAGCTTGAAACGGAAAATCTGGAAGATGGATTTTACTTTTTACAAACTAACTTTGGCGCGATACAATTGATCAAGAATGGAAACTGAACTCTTTCAAATTGAAAGTCCGAATGGAAAAATAAGAGGCAATTTCGTCTCATGTGGGATGGATTCTCCAATCGTTTTGATGGCTTGCGGACACAATGGATTTTACCATTTTGGAATGTTCCCTACAATCCAGGTTGCTTTTGCCAAAGAAGGAATTTCTTCGGTGACATTTAATTATACCCATTGCGGAATTTCGGATGACGGGGATTTTTTCGATGACCTGGAAAGCTATAAAGCCAATTGCCGCAGGTTGGAAGTCGAGGATCTGGCTTTTATGGCGAAAGAAATCGAAATTAACCCAATCTTTCATAACCCCCGACAATTATTCCTTTTCGGGCATAGCATGGGCGGTTTTTCGGCGATGTTTGCGGCTCAGGCTATTCAAAAATCCAGGATAGAACTTTCTGGGATCATCCTGCTGAATTCTATGCGTACTTTGAACGTGAGAACTCCTGAGATCATGGAGGAATGGAAGGCAAATGGTGTTTATTTCAGGTCCAATATGCGGACAAAACAAGATCTGCCTCAGGGTCCTGAATTTTTAGCTGAAACATTGGCGAGCGATACAACCTGGAATATGCAGGAAGTGGTCGAAAAGTTGACAATTCCTTGTTTTGTTGCTCATGCGGTAGATGATGAATCCGTTCCTTTTGAGCATGGTCGGACTATTTTCTCCTGGGTGTATAAAAACAATTCCCAAAATGCATTTCTCCCGATTCCGAATGCAGGACATACCTTGAATACCACACATCCGATGAAACGCAATTCGGAAGAACTGCAGTTTTTTTGTGGACAGGTGATTGATTGGATGAAATTGAAAATGTAAATGTGGAAAAAATAAAATGTAGGGACGTGATGCGTCACGTCCCTACCAGATTTTATTTTTCAAATTTCTTAAAGATCACCGTAGCGATATGTCCTCCGAATCCGAACGTATTGCTCATGGCATATTTAATTTCCTTCGGTTTCGCCTTTTGCAATGGGAAGTCAAACAGGTCCTTGAAATCGGGTTCGATCTCCGTTGTATTGATTGTCGGAGGAACCACAGAATCCTGTATTCCAAGGATACAAGCGATTGCTTCAACAGCTCCTGCAGCTCCCAATAAATGTCCTGTCATCGATTTTGTTCCGGAAATACTTAAGGATTTTCTTTCACCGAATACACGTCGCAAAGCGATTAGCTCACTGTTATCTCCCTGTGCAGTGGAAGTTGCATGCATATTGACATAGTCAATCTGGTCCGGAGTAATCTCCGCGTCGCGAAGTGCTTCCTCCATTCCTAAAACCGCTCCATCTCCTTCCGGGTGTGTTCCCGTAAGATGATAAGCATCCGCAGCCATTCCGCCGCCAACTACTTCTGCGTAGATTTTCGCACCACGGGCAACCGCATGTTCATATTCTTCCAAAATAACTGCTGCAGATCCTTCACCCATCACAAAACCGTCACGTGTTACATCGAACGGGCGGGAAGCCGTTTCCGGTGAATCATTGCGTTTGGATAGCGCTTGTGCAGAAGAGAATCCGCCCATTGCCGATTCGGTAATCGCAGCTTCGGAACCACCCGAAATGATCATGTTCGCTTTTCCCCATTTGATGTAGTTGAAGGCATCGATCATGGCTGTATTGGACGTTGCACAGGCAGAAACAGCACAGTAATTAATTCCGCGTAAACCGTATTCCATGGAAATAATTCCGGATGCGATATCGACCAGGATCCGTGGAATAAAGAATGGGGTGAAACGCGGAGTTCCATCTCCGTCACAATATTCCTTCATCTGGTCCTGGAAGGTTTGGATCCCGCCATTTCCCGATCCCCAGATCACTCCGATCCGATCCCGGTTCAGTTCCTCAAAATTGATCCCGGCATCTGATACAGCTTCACGAACTGCAACCAATGCGTATTGGGAAAAAGGGTCGTATTTTCTAATTTCTTTTACATCAAAATGTTCTGATGGAGTGTATCCCTTCACTTCGCAAGCGAAAGTTGTTTTGAATTTTGATGTGTCAAATTTGGTAATGGGTGCTGCACCACTTTTTCCCGCTTTCATGTTGTTCCAAAAATCAGGAACGTTATTTCCGATTGGTGTAAGGGCTCCCAAACCGGTAATTACAACTCTTCTTGTTGTCATAATAATTTGTTTCGATTAACAGTGCAAATTTAAAAACTGTATGGACGCCATGCATCGCGTCCGTACCATATTTTTAAATATTATAAAAATCCCAACTCCAATTTAGCTTCTTCGCTCATCATATCCTTGTCCCATGGCGGGTCGAATACAATGTTGACATGTGCTTCCGTAACGCCTTCAACACTTTCCACTTTCTCTTTCACATCTTTCGGTAAAGATTCCGCTACCGGGCAGTTCGGAGAGGTCAGGGTCATATCGATTTCCACAGCTCCTTCTTTTGAAATGCGTACTTCGTAAATCAATCCGAGTTCGTAAATATCTACTGGAATCTCTGGGTCGAATATGGTTTTCAGTATGTCAACTATTTTATCTTCTAAATGTTCCATCTTATTTTGCTAATGCGGACAATGCCAGGATTTTGATTTTTTTAACCATACTCACTAATCCGTTTGCCCGGGTTGGTGAAAGATGTTCTTGTAGTCCGATATCTGAAATGAAATGAAGATTGCTCTTCACAATATCTTCGGGCTTTTCGTTGTCGTAAACGCGGATAAGCAGACCGATGATTCCTTTGGTAATGATGGCATCGGAATCCGCTGTCAAACGGATCTTATTGTCTTGGTTGATAGTTGCATCCAACCAAACCCGGCTTTGACAACCTTCAATCAGGCGATCCTCCGTTTTTTTATCGGGATCGATTAATGGCAACTCTTTCCCAAGTTCAATGATGTACTCGTATTTCTCCATCCAGTCATCGTAGATGGCAAAGTCGTCAATGATCTCTTGTTGTTTTTCTTCAATATTCATGATATTCATCTTCTAACTGAGCATAGAAATACTCTTTTCTACTGCAGCTATAAATTGGTCTATTTCTTCCCGCGTATTGTAAAATGCAAAAGATGCTCTTACGGTTCCGGGAATCTGATAAAAATCCATCAAAGGTTGTGTACAATGATGTCCTGTTCTGACAGCAATTCCTTGCTTGTCCAAAAGTGTTCCGATATCGAAAGGGTGAATTCCCTGGACGTGGAAGGAAACAACCGAGGTCTTATTTTTAGCCGTTCCGATCAAGGTGATGTTTTCAAAGGTTTCCAACATTTCCTGTGCATATTCGGTTAACTCACGTTCGTATTCCTCTAATTCCTTCGGATTAAATTGGTTCAGGTAATTCAGTGCGGTTCCTAAACAGATACCTCCGGCAATATGCGGAGTTCCGGCTTCAAATTTGAAAGGTAATTCGTTGTAAGTTGTACGCTCGAAAGTGACTTTTGAAATCATGTCTCCACCACCTTGGTAAGGAGGCATTTCGTCCAAAAGCGCTTCTTTTCCATAAAGCACTCCGATTCCTGTCGGACCGAAAACCTTGTGTCCCGAAAAAACAAAGAAATCACAATTCATAGAACGAACATCCACTTTGGTATGCTGGATACTTTGCGCACCGTCAATCAAAACTTTGGCACCGACTGCATGGGCCATTTCAATGATTTTTTCCACCGGGTTGATTGTTCCCAAACTATTCGAGATATGGGTGATTGCAACCAATTTGGTTTTTGGAGAAAGTAAGTTCTGGTAATCTTCCAAAAGCAATTCACCGCGCTTGTTGATAGGAATCACTTTTAAAACCAGTTTTTTGCGTTCGGCAAGCATTTGCCAGGGAACAATATTGGAATGATGCTCCATGGCGGAAATAATGATTTCATCTCCCGCGCTAAGTAATTCTCCAAAAGATGATGCTACCAGGTTTATTCCATCGGTAGTTCCTTTTGTGAAAATAATTTCCTCTTTTTTTTCTGCGTTGATGAATTGGCGAATCGTTTCACGCGCATCCTCGTATTCGGAGGTCGCTTTCTGACTCAAGTGATGAACTCCGCGATGAATGTTCGCATTGTCCATGCTGTAATATTGGTTAATAGCATCCAGCACCATTTGTGGCTTTTGAGAAGTTGCGCCGTTGTCAAAATAGACCAGGTTTTTTCCATATACCTGTTGACGAAGCGCAGGGAAGTCCTGGCGAATCTCACGCACACTCATTTTTCTTGTTGATGCATTTTCCATAGTACAAAGATAGTCAAATGCCTATTTGTATAGTTTCTAAATAAGATTAATTTCCAACCTTTTTATTTTAGCTGTATCTTAGCTTTAAATTGATTACAAATGAAGGTCTTATACCTATTACTGATATTGGTGGTTGTTGGGACAGGTTGCGAAAAATACAACTTGAAACAACCGGCTTACCTGGGGTTGAATTGGAGATTTGCCTCTACAAGCAATAGTCAAGGTAATTATACGATAACGAAAGGGTATTTTTACTCAAAGGAATTCAGTATTTCCGGTACCAGGGAAAAAGGATCTCCGGTTGAGATAACGAAAAATTTACCGGATCCGCTTCAGAAGATACAGTTTTCAACCCAGGACGACTTGGGAATTTCATTGGATATTCCGATGGGAGATTATACCGAATTTACGTTGAAAGCCTTGTTGGACAAAACAAATAACCCTTGTTTAAGATTGGAAGGAACTTATACCAAAGGGAACTTAACTTATCCGATGATCATTGAATGGACCAACCTGGATGACTTGAGTTTTAAAGTACAAAATCCGTTCTTTTTGCAGAAAAAGAAGAATTACAAGATTTTTATCGGGTTTGATGTAAATAAATTATTGAATATTTCTTCCAGCTTTTTACAATCTCCTCCGATTTCAATGGAAAATGGAGTTGAGACAGTAGTTATCAGAAGTAATAGTGGAGGAAGCGGACCGGGACAATTTTATACAGCAATTACAGAACAATTACCAAATGCCTTGGTGTTAACGGTTGAATAAATGTCGGCAGAGTACAAAGATATTATCGAAGGGTGTGCGAATTGGGAACGAGCTGCACAGGAACGGTTATATCGTCTTTTCTCCAAAGACCTATTCAAGGTTTGCAAATTATATGGCGCTGATACGCAGGATGCGGAAGACATGTTGCACGATGCTTACATGCATATTTACAAGAATATCGGATCCTATACATTCACAGGTTCATTCGAAGGTTGGCTCAGAAGAGTAACCGTGAACTGTTGCCTTCAAACTTTACGGAAACGGAAAAATTTCACCCAATTGGGGGATGTCCCATCCATCGATCAGGAAGAAACGGAATTGGAAACAGGAATTCCTTTTGCAAAAGTGCTGGAGGAAATCAATTTGTTGCCTACAAAAGCTGGTTTGGTGCTGAAATTATATGCTTTGGAAGGATGGTCGCATTCTGAAATTGCAGAGGAATTGGAAATCTCGGTTGGGACTTCCAAATCCCAGTTGAATTACGCTCGTTCCGTATTAAAACAAAAATTGGTTTCTTAAATAGAATGGCTCAAGAAAATCTAAATAATTCAAACAGGGAGTTTCAATCACTTCAAAAATCCTTCGGAAATTGGGATGCGGGTTTGCCGTCTTCTGATGTCTGGGAGAATTTGGAGGCTGATTTGGCTGTTTCTGCTGTTTGGGACCGTTTGGATGAAACCCTTGAAGCGAATGGAAGTTCTGCAGATAAACCATTGGTTGAAGCCTATGAAAACTGGTCTCCGAATAATTCCGGTGATGGTTGGTCCAAACTGGAAGAGCAACTTTCCAGGGAACGGGTTTGGACACGTTTGAATACGACTTTAAGTTACCCGGTGACAACGAGTGTCCCTTGGATGAAAATGGCTGCAGCGTCGGTTATTTTTATGTTCCTGGCATTCTATACGGATCGTTACCCTGTTTCGAATCAGGCGCAGGAAACTCTTTTTGCATTCAATACGAGTGGAGATGGTGTGATTTCGGCAACACCGGATAATCGCCAGGTTGCTCAATCGAATACTGCCGCAAACAATAATTCTTCTGTTAAAGGAACGAATCCGGTTTCTGTCAATGAAGTTGTAAATAGAATAGCGGAACAAAAAGCAAACGCTCAGAAACAATTGGCTTTGGCCAATCCGAACAAACAAACCAATGAACGAGGGGTAGAGAACAATAACGCGTTGAATGCGAATCAAAACCTCGCTCAAAATAGCACGGTTCAGACAAACGAACCAAAAACCAATGGGGTAGCGGCTTCGAATGAGGAAACAAATACGAATCTAAATGACCTGGCTGATTTGGATGAATTGGGAAGAAAAGAGATCAGTGTTCAACCTGGTGTAATCGGAGATTTTGAATTCTTGCCTTATAAATCTCCATTCAAACCAAGATTCAGTGCCTTGGTTGGTGGGCAGTTTGCATTTATCAATGAGAAAGACCGGACCGCATTTTCCAGTTCGATTCCTTCCATGGGTATAGCTGCGGATTTCCAGTATCATTTATACTCGGGAAGATTGCGGTTTACACAGGATTTAGGATTTAGCCAATATGCGCAATCAAACGGTAGTTATGTAAACGGGCGCTATACAAACTCAAACCAGAAATTGAACACCATTTACCTGATGTCTTCTGTCGGATATACGTTTAAAGGCGTAACTGTTTACGGAGGAATTTCTGTGAATCGCCTGTTGAACGGTTACGAAGAAAGCAGAACAGCGATTACGAATGTCTATAATTCGAAGAAATTACAAATCGGTGCAACAGCCGGAATCGATTACCACTTCACGCCATTCAGGAATAAAACAGCACTCGGTTTAGGAATGCAGTATCAGTTTGTTTCCCGATTGAAAAGTGAGAATGCGGTGTTTAATGACATACAAGGAGTGAAGCTCCAAATAAAATATTCATTTTAATTCCAACCTTTTAAGATGTGATGCATCTAAGGGGTAAGAAAGATATTTATTTCGTTATCAACTTCTCCAAGGGAGTTTGAAAAATTACTACGGCTCAAACGATAACGAAATAGTCGAGGCAAGGTAGAACTGGCTTGAATAAAGGTCCCACGCAAGTGGGACTTTTTATTTTTACCGTAAAGGCCACTGAGAACGCTAAGGGATACACTCTTTGCGTTCTTCCATTCTTTGCGTTTCAGTTTAATCCTTTATTTCTTCGTAGCAAACATCAGGAATTCCTTGTTTCCATCTCCACCGATAATTGGAGAATCGATGATTCCGGTTACTTCAAAATGGGAATCGCTGGCTGCTTTTTCTATTCGTTTCAGGATCTCCGGATAAACTGAAGCACTTTTGACCACTCCATGTTTGTTCAAAAAGCGTTTCTCCAATTCGAATTGCGGTTTGATCAGTGCAACCAAAGCGCCGCCTTCTTTTACGAAAGAACCGGTGAAGGGAAGTACTTTTTCCAGTGAAATGAATGAAACGTCGATCACCATGCCGTCAACTGTTTCGGGAATATGCGTATTCGTTAATTCCCGGATGTGCGTTTTTTCAATATTCGTTATGGAAGGATTCGTTCGAATGCGTTCATGTAATTGTCCATGTCCCACATCCACGCAAAAAACATGGCTTGCACCTTTGCTTAAAAGTACTTCAGTGAAACCACCTGTGGAAGCTCCCAGATCAATAAATGTCTTATCCGCAATCGGAATCTGGAAATGATCGATCGCTTTGAGCAATTTGAGAGCACCCCTTGAAACCCATGTCAATTCCTCGTTCAAAAGTAGAATTTTGGCATCAATATGAATTTTCTTACCCGGTTTCTCTACGGAAATACCATTTACCAACACGTCGCCGTTTTTTATAAGCTCTTCACCGCGTGTCCGGGAGGTTACCAAGCCCCGATCGACTAATATTTTGTCCAAACGTTCTTCCATGCTGCAAAGTTAACTAAATCCGAATTACGAATACCGAATTCTGAAACAGTTGGCAGGGAGATTCCGATTATTTAACCGGAAGATTAATATCTGAAATAAAGTGTCGCTTTATTTCACAAAACCAACTGTGATTTCATCTAAAATCAATAAAATCAGGAAGATATGCAACTGAATATGGAATTTAACAGTCTAAAGTTTAGGATAATTGATAAAGCATTGGTTATCTTTGCCTTTACATTAATCGGACACTACGATGAAACTACTAACTAGTACGCTACTACTGGCATTACTATCTCCTGTTTGCTCTATTGGGCAGATTCTGTATTCAAATGGGGCAGTTATTTCCATTTCTTCAGGAGCTTTGGTTCAGGTGAATGGCGGGGCTGAGTTGGCTCAAACAACTACTTTGACGAATAACGGTTCCACGACCATTACAAAGAATTCGACGCTTCCAATTCCAGGGACATTCAAAATTGGAAACAATTCTACGGTAAACGGGAATGGATTTTATCGGGTTGAGCAGGATTGGATCAATAATGGTACCTTCAATAGTGGCACGTCTTCTGTTACCTTATTTGGAAATACCCAACAGTTCATTACTTCAACCAATGGAGTTTCTACGATTTTCAATAACCTGATTCTGACTGGATCGGGCACAGGAAATAATCGAAAAAAAACGCTGCAAGGTGTCAATGCATCTACCGGTTCGACCGGAGTTTTACAGATCAATGTTGCTGAACTGGAAACGCAAACAAATTCATTTTTCGTGTTGAACCCGGCTATTACGGCAGTGACTTATACCAATACATTCGGATCTGAAGGATTTGTAAGCAGTTTACTGCCAGGAACACTTTCCCGTTTGACGAATTCAACAAACACCTATATTTTCCCTACAGGTTCAAGCGATGGGACGGTGCGATTCAGACCGGTAGAACTTGTACCTCAGACAAATGAAGCATCAGAATATACAGTGCGTTTCAATAATTTTGATTCCAATACACAAACTTTCGACAGGACTCAGACTGATGGCAACGAATGTTCCTTGAATCCGCTCTATTTCCATTCGATAGAACGGTTAGTTGGTTCTGCTCCGACCGATGTCAGATTGTTTTATGTTATTGCAACTGATAATGATTGGACTGGAATTGCTCATTGGAGAAATGCAAGCTCCAACTGGAATGACATGGGGACAACTACGGCAAGCCCGAATGGTGGATTTACAACTCGCACACGCTCAGCTTGGAATTTTACAAATCCGGGACATCCATATATTTTATCTTCAGTCAAACCCGGACCGCCAACTTTGAATTGTCCTACAATTTGTGAGAACTCATTTAATAATGTATTCGCAGTAGTCGGAGGATCAGGAAACTTTCAGTGGACTTTCCCATCGAATGGAACCATTACATCCGGACAAGGAACGTCATCGGTATTAGTTGATTGGACAACTGGAACAGGAGCTGTTTCGGTGGTCGATTTGGGTACCAATGGTTGTACTTCCCAATCGGGAACATGTACACCGACAATTAATCCATCTCCGAATGTTCAATTTTCCTATACGGAAGATGGAACGAGCTACAGCTTTACGGATAATACTAACGGATCAATATCCTGGGATTGGAATTTTGGTGACGGAGAAGGTTCCCAGATTCAGAATCCGGGTCACACCTATGAAGATGGAGCTGAAGGATATCAGGTCACTTTGATGGTTACCGGTTCAAATGGTTGTATGGGAAGTTTGACACAAACAATTGAAATTTTCCAGGATATTGTAGTTCCGAATATCATTACACCTAATGACGACGGCACGAACGACATTTTTCTGATCAAAACTGCAGGAATTAAATCTTATAACCTCGTTATCGTAAATCGATGGGGGAATACCATGTTTGTATCGAGTGATCCGTCACATATTTGGGACGGGAAGGTGGATGGCAAACCGGTTGATGAAGGGGTTTATTTTTATAAACTGAAAGCCTCATCTGCTTCAAAAGAATACAATTATCAAGGTAATGTAACAGTTATCAGAAACTAATCAAAAAGGATCATGCAACAAAAACACAACTTTATTGCTGCTATCGCATTTATCTTTGGATTAAACGCGGTGTATGCTCAAAACAATGTTGGAATTGGAACTACTACTCCGAATCCGAATGCAATTTTGGAAATGCAATCAACTAATCAAGGGGTATTAGTACCAAGAATGACAACCGTTCAACGGAATGCTATTGCAGCACCTACCGAAGGTTTGCTTGTTTATGATATTGATGTGAACTGTTTTTTCTTTTACGAAAGTAGTTCAACTTCCTGGCAAAATTTATGTAATGCGGGTGGAGTGGGTCCGGCAGGTCCTCAAGGTCCAGCGGGAGCTACAGGTCCGGCAGGACCAACTGGCCCCCAAGGCCCGGCAGGAACAAACGGTATTAATGGTGCAGCAGGTGCAACCGGTCCGGCTGGTGCTCAAGGCCCGGCGGGAGTAGCGGGTCCGGCAGGTCCCCAAGGTCCGGCTGGAATAAATGGAATTGATGGTGCAGTTGGCGCAACTGGTCCGGCTGGTGCTACAGGCCCGGCAGGAGCGACCGGTGCAACGGGACCTCAGGGACCAGCGGGTCCAACAGCTAATCCGGCCAGTGCTTCTTTAGCTTCAGATTTTACGATTACGAATGCAACATTTGTCAATATACCAGGGGTGAGTGTTACATTTACAGCCACTAAAACAAGTGCATTGGTGATATTCACCTCTTCAGGTTTTGGATATACGAATTCAATGTCTTATGTTAATTTCCGGATTATGAATGGGGCAACTTCATATGGAGGTACGAATACGAATATTCAGAATTATGATGATGTTACGGGAACCACAACAACATGGAGTTGTGCCTGGTCCAAAAATATAACCGGTTTGACGGTTGGGAATAGCTACACGTTTTTTGTTCAGGGTTCTGTTGGGCTTGTTTCAGGAACAGATGACGCAGTTATCAATGCAGCGTCTTTACCAAATAATTGCCACGTAACCTTATCTGTAATTCCTTAAATATGAAAAAAAGTTTAATTATACTGATCGTATTAATCAGTGGTTATAGTTATGGACAGGAAATTGATAAAAAAGTTCCCGAGCCGAAGTTAGCTACTGAACCAGTTAACACTCCCAATAATGATAAAAAACCGGAATTGAAGCTAGTTGATCCTTCGACAGCTAAAGATGAAAGGTTGAAAAAAGTGCCTTTGGGAAAACCCGAATTAAAATTAATCTCAAAATAGGACATAAAAAAAGGAAGTAGCTACTTCCTTTTTTTATACTCTGTTGTTTTTATATCGTCCAGTTAAATCGCTCTTTCAAGATAACATGAATGCGATCAATTACTGTTTCATTTTCAATTTTTTGAATGACATCTTCGATGAAAGCACCAACCATTAATTGTCTTGCGCTTGCTTCACTCAAACCTCTTGCACGCAAGTAGAAAACTGCTTCTTCGTCCAATTGGCCGGTTGTGGAACCATGTGAACATTTCACATCATCTGCATAGATTTCCAATTCGGGCTTGCTGTTGATGGTTGCGTCATCACTCAATAATACGTTTCCATTGGATTGGAATGCATTGATTTTTTGGGCATCCTTCCGAACGTAGACCTTTCCGTTGAATACTGCAGTTGCTTTTCCGTCAATCACACCTTTGTACAATTCATTGGATTCGCAATTCGCCACCTTGTGATCCACAATCGTATGATTGTCCACATGTTGATTTCCGTTCAGGATGTAAGCGCCGTTCAAATGTGTCTCGCAATTCTGTCCATCCACTTCAATCGTCAGATTGTTGCGAACCAATAAACCATTTAAGGTAACTGTATTTATTGTAAAGTTAGAATCCTGGTGCTGATTGACCAATTCGGTTGAAACCTGGAAACAAGATTCGTGTTCTTCCTGTAATTTATCGATAGTCAGTTTGGCATTCTTTCCGACATGAATTTCAGAAATCACATTGGTGAAATTATCCGAACCACCTACGGAAATGGAGCGTTGAATGAATTTTGCTTCCGAAAATGCTTCTGCAACAAGTACATGGCGCAAATTTGTCAGGATATTATTTTCAGTGTTGATCTGAATGATCTCGATAACTGGTTCAATTTGCATTTTAGCAGAAACGTGAACGTATAGTCCATCGGTTGCATAAGCTGTATTGATAGAGGAGAAAACTTCGCCATCCAACAATACATTTCCACCCAAAACGCGCACTTCAGCTTCATCCATTTTGGAAAGCGCACCAATTTTTACTCCATCCGGGTAGGATTTGGAAGAAAGCTCCTCCGAAAAATGTCCATTTACGAAAACGTATCGGATCGAACTCTCCGACAATCCAAAATTTCCGGTTAAAGAAACCGGGTTTTCCTGGATCGATAAATTGCTATTTTTGATTTTAGCAACACGGGTATATTTCCAGGCTTCCGTTTTCGTAGTTGGAAAAGGAGTGTTCTCTAAAACTTCAAGTGCTTTTTGACGAAGTGCGGGGTTTAACAAAAAAGACCCATTCAATTGCCAATTCACACTTGCTGCCGATTCTTTTTCAATGGTTTGCATCTGCATGATTTAATTAATGAGCAAATTCTGCTTTAATCCAGTCGTAACCTTTTTCTTCCAGTTCGAGAGCCAATTCTTTCGGACCTGATTTTACAATTTGGCCATCATAAAGTACATGGACGAAATCAGGTACAATGTAATCCAATAAGCGCTGATAGTGTGTAATGACCACGGTTGCGTTTTTATCCGATTTCAAGGTGTTTACACCATTCGCAACAATGCGAAGAGCATCAATATCCAGTCCTGAATCGGTTTCGTCCAAAATTGCAAGTTTCGGATCCAACATCGCCATTTGGAAAATTTCGTTGCGTTTTTTCTCACCACCTGAAAAACCTTCATTTACTGATCGGGAAGCTAATTTAGCATCCAATTCCACGATAGCTGATTTTTCTTTTACCAATGCCATGAAATCTTTTGCTGAAATCTGTGGTTCGCCCCGATACTCGCGAATTTCATTTAATGCAGTGCGCAAAAAATTGATGTTCGAAACTCCAGGGATTTCAACAGGATATTGAAATGCCAGAAACAAACCTTCTCTTGCGCGATCTTCTGTTGCCATCTCAAGCAAATCAGCTCCATCAAACGCAACTGAGCCGGCCGTGATTTCGTATTCTTCACGTCCCGCTAATACACTTGCCAAGGTACTTTTTCCGGCACCGTTCGGTCCCATGATAGCGTGTACTTCTCCGGCTTTCACTTCCAGGTTCAATCCTTTCAGGATTTCTTTTCCGTCAATCGACGCGTGTAAATTTGTGATCTTTAACATACCTATTAATTCATTTACCACCCTCCTCAATCCTCCCTCAAGGGAGGAAGTTTTTTAATTCCCCTTTTGGAGGGGATAAAGAGAGAGGACTTTTCCTAATTATTTTATCCTACCGATCCTTCTAAACTGATCGTTAATAATTTTTGTGCTTCAACGGCAAATTCCATTGGTAGCTGGTTCAAAACTTCCTTGCAATATCCGTTTACAATCAAACTGATTGCTTTTTCTTCGGAGATTCCTCGTTGCAAACAATAGAAAATCTGATCTTCCCCGATTTTTGAAGTGGTTGCCTCGTGTTCAATTTTGGCACTTGGGTTTTTACATTCAATATATGGGAAGGTATGGGCGCCGCACTCATCGGTCATCAATAAAGAATCGCATTGAGAGAAATTACGCGCATTGTGAGCGTTTTTATGAATTTGAACTAATCCGCGATAAGAGTTATGCGATTTTCCAGCTGAAATTCCTTTAGAGATGATGGTACTTTTGGTGTTTTTCCCTAAATGGATCATCTTTGTTCCGGTATCTGCCTGCTGAAAATTATTAGTAACAGCAACGGAGTAAAATTCACCGATAGAATTATCCCCTTTCAGGATACACGATGGATATTTCCAAGTCACTGCTGAACCTGTCTCAACTTGCGTCCAGGAAATTTTCGCATTTGTTTCACAAATACCACGTTTCGTTACGAAATTGAAAACACCTCCTTGTCCATTCTTATCACCGGGATACCAGTTTTGAACAGTGGAGTATTTGATTTCGGCATCTTTCAATGCAACTAACTCGACAACAGCGGCGTGCAGTTGGTTTTCATCACGTTGAGGAGCTGTGCAGCCCTCTAAGTAAGAAACATATGAACCTTCATCTGCAATAACTAAAGTGCGTTCAAATTGGCCAGTATTTGCTTCATTGATCCGGAAGTAAGTAGACAATTCCATCGGGCATCTCACTCCTTTCGGAATGTAGCAGAAAGAACCGTCTGTAAATACTGCGGAATTCAGTGCGGCATAGAAGTTATCAGTTGCCGGTACCACAGATCCCATATATTGTTTTACCAATTCGGGATGTTCCTGAACCGCTTCAGAGAAAGAACAGAAAATAATTCCCAATTCTTTCAATTTGGATTTGAAGCTTGTCGCAACCGAAACGGAATCCATTACAAAATCTACGGCAACTCCGGTTAAACGCTGTTGCTCCTCTAATGAAATTCCCAATTTTGCCATGGTTTCTTTCATCTCCGGATCTACATCATCCCAACTTTCATATTTTTTGGTTTGCTTCGGAGCCGCATAATAAGAGATTCCTTGGAAATCCGGTTTTGGATATGAGATATGTGCCCAAGAAGGCTCAGTCATTTCCGACCAGATCTGATAGCATTTCAATCGGTATTCCAATAACCACTCCGGTTCTTCCTTTTTTGCAGAAATGAATCGGATAATGTCTTCGTTCAATCCAAGCGGAGCTCTATCCGATTCGATATCAGTTGTAAAACCGAATTTGTATTCCGAATTTTCTAAATCCTTCGCTAAATCGTTTTCAGTGTAACCCATCTAAATTCTGTACTATTGTTATAATGAGAAAGATTCCCCGCAACCGCAAGTTCTTCCAGCATTTGGGTTTGAAAAAATAAATCCTTTTCCATTCAAACCACCGGAGAAATCCAAAGTGGTTCCGATAAGGTATAAAAAGCTCTTCTTGTCAACAACAACCTTAATTCCGTTGTCTTCAAAAGTCTTGTCGTCTGCGTGTTCCTGATTGTCAAATGTAAGTTGGTACATCAATCCGGAGCAACCTCCTCCTTCAACACCAACTCGTATGAAATAGCCTGCTTTTCCTTCGTCTTCCATTAAACGAATGGCTTGTTTTTTTGCCTGTTCTGTTACTGTAATCATGACAAGTATGTTGTATTCTTTATTTAGATTAATTTTAAATAAAGCTGTATTTCGTTGACAAAAATACCACATTTATGGTATAGGTGCAATAAAAAGACAAAGATTATTGATTGTCTCTGTTATTTTATATTAAATCATTCAAAATGGATGCAATACTCCTAAAATAATGGAGTTTGGAAATTCCTTTTTTTAAACGTTCGAAATTACCGGGATGCTTGATTTATCAAGGTCTTTCGTAAATATTCGTCAATCAGACATAATCAGCTTTCACAGCCTCGTTTTCAAAGCTCAAAAACGAGGCTTGTTTTTCTGAAACCCCAATGAAAATAAGGAGTTTACAGCTTGATATATCAACGAAAAAAAACGTTGAAAGGGTGCAACTTTTCAAAAATACCTTTCGTTTTGTTATTGCTGAAGCAGCCGATTAATATTGTTATACCGATACTAAAATGAAAAAATTAATTCTTTTTGGTTTATATGCCTGCGTTTCGCCAGCATTATGCCATTCACAATCAAATACGACTCAATTGCCAAATGGCGTAATTGTTCACCAGGCCCAAGGGGTTGAAAAAATAACGGAACCGAAAAAAGAGGAACCTGTCCGTATTCGAACAATTCAGGATTGGAATCTTCCGGAATGTATGGATGCTTTGGCACATGTAGAGATGAAATTGTCCCATACCACTTTAACTGATCGTGAGTATTATCTAAATGAGAAAGCGCTGATTACTAAAAGAATGAACGAACTTAAATCATCCAATTAGTCATGAAAAAGTTATTAATTCTTCTTGCTTTAGCAAGTTCAGTATATGGTCATGCGCAGTTGGTCCCAAATGGTAATTCCGGATCTTCCATGACCTCTTATACGAATGGTGCTCCGAATGATCCGATTTACATCTGGTGTGGAACGACACTCGGTGCACAACAAGGAAGTCTAACAGCTACTCCAACAAGTGGAGTGGGACCATTTACCTTTAACTGGTTTTATCACGATCAGGGAACTTCTTCCTGGCAATCCTTATCCAATGAGTCCGGAGTGAGTACTTCCGCCATATCGAATCTTGCAAGCGATGGTTATCGTGTGGAAATCCGTGATGCTTCGAATGCGGTAACGGATTGTTATGTAGCCTGGGTTTGGAATCTGAATACAGAAGTTACGGCATCAAGTTCTTTATCGAACTGTAATAATGCTTCTTTGTCTTCCACAGTAAATACTACAGGATCTTTTTCTTATTACAATCCACCACCACCACAGTCCCTAATCAATGTAAATACGCAAATTCAAGTTTGCTTTGACGCGACTCATACGTTCGTTTCGGATTTGGCTTTCTATTTGGTCGGACCTCCGGCATGCGGTTCACCAACTATTTTGCTTAGCCCGAATCCGGGAGCTAATGGCCAGGGATCAGTTTGTAACAGCGGAGATAATATTAGCGGTCTTTGTTTTACAAATTCCGGTGGAGGGAATTTAGATGTTTGTTCATCAAGTACCCCTTTGACTGGGACGTATTCGAGCTATGGTCTAACCAATTCAACTATCGATTGGTCAAGTTTAATAGGTTGCAATGCTGCGGCAGGTGGTTGGGCTGTTCAGATTTATGATTGTATTGGAGCGGATGTCGGGTCGTTGACGAATGCTCAAATCACGTTTTCAAATCTGACATCTATTTGTGGATCGCCGACTTCTATCGGATATGGTTCCGGAGCAATCAACTCTGCAATTAATGACAATTCATGTACGGCAGCTTCCGCATCTATTTTTCAGGTTCCTGTATCAACTGTTTTAACTACTCCGATTACCATTATGGCTAATACAACTTTATTTTGGACCGGTCCGGGAGTTTCAAATCCTACCTCTGCAAACACATCCGCCGGTGGTTTGCCTCCGGGAGTTTCAACTTTTACAATCGTAGCTACAACATCTTATGAGAGTACAACCTGTGAATCGTTACCTGCTTCCACAAGTGTGAATGTCATTTATCCTGTCGTTGATGCAGGATCCGACCAAACAATTTGCATGGGTCAATCCGTGATACTCTCGGGTTCGGGAGCCCAAACATACGCTTGGGATAATGGAGTAACGAATGGAGTAGCGTTTACTCCAAGCTCTACCGCAACTTATACTGTAACCGGAACTGCTGCAAATGGATGTACCGATACGGATCAGGTAACAGTGACAGTGAATCAACAACCGACAGTTACTGCAGGTTCGGATCAGACGATTTGTCTTGGAATGCCAATCACACTGTCCGGATCAGGAGCGCAAACCTATATCTGGAGTAGCGGTGTTACAAATAATGTGTCTTTCACACCGGCTGGCACGCAGACTTATACGGTTATCGGGACTGATGGTAATGGATGTAAGGATACGAGTGAGGTTACAATAACTGTAGTTCCGGCACCGGTTTCTTCACTGAGCTCTGATATTTCTTCCGGAATTCCTGTTTTGACCGTGGAGTTTTATAATAACAGTACAAATGCAACTAATTATTCATTTGACTATGGAAACGGGCAGTCTTTTCAGACATCCAATCTGTCTTATCATCCAATTGTCAATTATAACTCGGCAGGTGTATATACTGTTGTGCTGACTGCTAGTAACGGAATTTGTTACGATACATCCACTGTGGTAATAACTGTTTTTTACAATCCTCTGATTGTAACTGTACCGAATATTTTCACTCCTGATGGTGATGGTATTAATGATCAATTCTTCATTGCTCTTGAAAATGCTACATCTTTGGATGTTACTATTGTAAACAGATGGGGAAACAAAATAGCTTCTTACTCCGGAATTAATGGTTTCTGGGACGGAAGAGTGAATGGAAACTTAGCAGATGAGGGAGTCTATTTCTATAACTATACGGCGACCGGATTGGATGGCACCACTCAAACCGGACAAGGAAATGTAGAGTTGATAAGAAATTAGCAGGATAAACAAATAGAAATTTAAAGGTGTGCAGATATTGATATCCAATGATTTGCATACCTTTTTTTTGAAATGCAACCTTTTTTTCATATCTTCGTTTACACTACGTTACTTATTGCTACTAAATATGAAACTTACTACTACTCTGATAGGGATCCTGTCAGTATTTTCGACGGCTCTAGCTCAATTTCCGGGATGTCCGAGTGTGGATGCGGGAGCAGATCAGACTCTTACTTGTAATCAGCCATGCGCAACACTGAATGCGGTTCCGTTTCATGCAGGTGCTACAACGACTTATACGGTAGCTTCGATTCCTCATACACCACCAATTGCATATAATCAGGCAGGTGGAACAGGGGTTTCAGTAGGTACCGATGATGTTTGGAGTCCTCAAATTACATTACCGTTTACCTTTTGTTATTATGGTCAATCATATACAAGTTGTAAAATTGGATCGAATGGCTCCATTAAATTTGGAACATATGCCCCAACCAGCCAACCCTGGTCATTTACTGCTTCATGTCCCTCAACAAGTCTGACAACAGCTGGTGATGTCTTTGGGATTTATCATGATATTGACCCATCCTATGGTGGAACTGTGAAATGGTATGTTGTAGGATCGGCTCCATGTAGGATATTTGTAGTATCCTATAATGGGTTGCCCCACTATTCGTCCTCTTGTAATAACAGTGTTTTCTCAACATTTATGATGGTATTATATGAAACCACGAATGTGATAGACGTTTATGTCAACAATAAAGGGTTATGTTCCAGTTGGAATGGGGGTGCAGCAATTATAGGGATTCAAAATCCGGCCGGTACGGCTGGAATTGCGGCCCCTAACAGAAATACCACACCAAATTGGACAGTTTCGACACCTGAAGGATGGCGCTTTACTCCAAACGGAGCACCGATTTACACGACTGAATGGTTCCAAGGAGGAACGAGTATAGGCACCGGAACCACGGTAAACGTTTGCCCTACAGCAACTACAACATATACTGCTCAAGTGACTTATACAGCTTGTGATGGAACGGTGATTGTCAAGACTGACAATATGATTGTTTCTCCTGATCCTTCAACTCCTTCCGGAAATGAAATTGCTTCAACACCCCCTTCTTGTGCCGGGGCAACGGGTAGTTTCGAGGTCCAGGGAACCGGTGGTGCAGGTGGTTATCAATATTCGATTGATAACGGAGTAACCTGGCAAGTGAGCGGAGTGTTTACAAACCTTGCTGCAGGTAATTATACTATTTTGGTTCAGGATATGAATGGCTGTCAAGGAAGTATTGCTGCAACTGTTGGTCCGTCAAGTACAATTGATCTAACATTGGCAAGCAGCACGGATGTTTCTTGTAATGGTGGTTCAAACGGTTCGGCTGTAACAGCTATTTCAGGTGGGCAAATTCCATATACATACACATTAAACGGCGGGTCGACTCAATCCGGTGGCACTTATTCGAACTTAACTGCGGGTAATTATACTATTGAAGTGACAGACGCGAACGGATGCACGGATACTCAACCTGTAACTATTACACAACCGACGGCTGTAACAATTTCTTTTGTGTCGGCAACAGATGCGAGTTGCTCCGGGAGTGATGGAAGCTTAACGGTATCCGGATCCGGAGGGACCGGGACATTGCATTATTCTTCGAATGGAGGAGCATCACAAACCAGCCCGACATTTAACAATGTAGCTGGTGGAACCTATACGATCCAAGTTGTTGACGATAACGGTTGTCCTGCATCCGTGCCGGCTATAGTGGGTATTGTAAACAACTTGACGGCTCTTTTAATAGGTAATCAAGATGTATCCTGCAATGGATTAAGTGATGGAAGTGCACAACTTGGAGGCGCAGGAACTCCGTTGCCGTATACTTATTCTCCTGTAGGAGGTTCTCCTCAGGTATCGAATACATTTACAAGTTTAGCAGTAGGAACATATAACTATGTTGTCACAGACGGGAATAATTGTCACGATACAATTTCAGTTACAATTGCCCAACCTACTCCTGTTAACGTGACTACGAATACACCATTGTCTACATGTGCTGGTGGTAGCGTCACTATGAATGCCCAGGCGACGGGAGGAAATGGATGGTATGTTTTCACATGGAGTAATTCATTACCAAACGGGTCAAGCAATACCGTTAGTCCGGCTGGGACAACAAATTATACGGTTACTGCAACAGACGCGAACGGATGTGCTGCAAATTCAACCATTCAAGTAACGGTGAATCCGAATCCGCCAATTAATGCCGGGACTGATCAGGCAGTCTGTATAGGGGGGGCAGTGGTGCTAAGCGGTTCGGGAGTACAATCTTATACCTGGAATAATGGCGTTTCAAATGGTGTTTCATTTACACCGGCTTCTACACAAACTTATACGGTTACAGGAATAGATGCTAACGGTTGTCAGGGATCAGATCAAGTAGTTGTTACCGTAAACCCCCTTCCTGCGGTTGATGCGGGGGCGGTGCAAACCGTTTGCCAGGGGACTTCTGTAACATTGAATGGTTCAGGGGCGGTTTCTTATACCTGGAATAATGGAGTGACAAATGGTATTTCGTTTATTGCAAGTTCCACACAGACATATACAGTAACAGGGACTAACGCGAACGGATGTACGAACACGGATCAGGTAACGATAACGGTGAATCTGCCTTCTCCTGTTAATGCAGGAATTGATCAGTCCGTTTGTCAGGGTGGATCAGTAACATTAACTGGAACCGGAACTCAAACATATAGCTGGAATAATGGGGTTACGAATGGAATAGCATTTACACCCGGGTCCACACAAACGTATACAGTAACCGGTACGGATATAAATGGTTGTCAAAGTACAGACCAAGTAGTTGTAACAATAAATCCGCTTCCAAATGTGAATGCAGGTGCTGATCAATCTATCTGTATTGGAGGTGCAGTGACTCTTTCAGGCTCAGGAGCTCAGACATATGTTTGGAATAATGGAGTTACAAACGGAATATCATTTACTCCCGGATTTACTCAAACATATACGGTTACCGGAACAGATATAAATGGCTGTGTAAATACAGATCAGGTTACAGTTACAATTGTTCCTTTGCCTATTGCAGTTGTTTCTGCTGATATCACAGAAGGATTCCCGGCCCTGACGGTGAATTTCGATAATAATTCTTTGAATGCGACCAGCTATAACTGGTCCTTTGGGAATGGGGCACAGGCAAATTCAAATAATACGTCCGGAGAGCAATATGTTTACACAAACCCAGGTGAATACCTGGTGATTTTGACTGCTGCGAATGGCTTATGTACGGATACGGACAGCTTATTGATAACGGTTAATCCGCTTCCGGATCCAATTGTAATGGTACCAAATATCTTTACTCCGAATGGAGATAATAATAATGATACATTCTTCATTACCGTTAGTTACGTAAAGTCTGTTAAAGTGACTATCGTGAACCGCTGGGGAGACAAAATGTGCATGTACGACAATGTCCAAGGTTATTGGGACGGTAGCTGGAATGGAAACATAGCTTCAGAAGGGGTTTATTTCTTTACGTATGAAATCGAAGGTGTTAACGGGAAGGTGCTTACAGGCCAGGGAGATATCCAACTGATAAGAAATTAAAATAGAATGGGTGTGTTGGTTGTTAATATTCAAACCAACGCACCTATTTGCGTTAAAAGTGTTGATTTATTGAGTGTTATGTTTTTTTTCTTGAAATATAAATTCATAAATTTGATTACTAATACATTGAGGGCGATTTAAATAATCACCCGATTTTACTTACTACTACTAATATGAAAAAAATTGTTTTTTTACAGTTGTGTCTGTTTATTGGCACTAGTTTCGTGTTTTCCCAAGAAGGTCCTGGAACGCAAACACCTACTCAAAGCATCACTTATCAATCTATTTCAGAAAAATCAAAAACTGAAACGCTTGAGGTAATCTATGATTTAATCGATCGGTGTTCTCTTTCTGAATTTAATAAATTACATGAACACTTTGTTTATAAAGCCAGGACGGAACCTACTGATCGGAACAAGGCCATTCTGGCCTACATTAAAAATAAAAAAAATCAACCTAAATGAAACACCTAATTCTAACACTACTACTATTACTGTCATTAAAAGGATTTTCACAGCCACCTTGTGGAAGTAACCCTGCGGCAGGTAATACTTGCGCAACTGCAACTCCGATTTGTGAGTTGAATGGATACTGCGGAAACACATCTGCTTCTTATACGGTTAATACCTGGAGTCAGTCCTGCGGATTTCTTGGTTTGGGTGATTGCGGATTGAGTGGAGAATTTTGCGGTTCCATTGAGAATAATTCATTTCTTACTTTTGTTGCTTCATCAACTTCCATATCATTTGATTGCTGGGTATATAATTCAACCTACGGAGATGGGATTCAGATTATGATTTTCTCAGCGAACAATTGTTCTGGAACAGTTACTTCCTATTATTGCAGTCAGCTGGCACCATCTACTGGATCTCAATCAGTTAGCGCGTCTGGATTGACGCCTGGAAATACTTATTATATCATGATTGATGGTTTTGCCGGAGATATTTGTAATTATACATTTGCCGCAAATACCGGAGTTGCCATTCCGGTAGATGTTTCACCTGCAAATTCTTCTATCTGTGTCGGAGAAACTGTTACTTTGACTGCAACTGGAGGAAATGGGGCATTTACGTGGGTTGCTTCGCCAAATCTAAGTGGAACGACCGGATCAACTGTAACAGCAACCCCTCCAACTACTCCGGGAACCTATACCTATACAGTCAATTCTGCAACTGGCAACCCTTTGTGTCCGTCTTCTACAACTGCAACTGCAACTATCGTGGTGAATCCATGCGGATGTACCGTAACAACAACGAATAACGGACCGGTTTGTGCCGGAACGAATACTGTTGATTTGTTTGCTACAACAATTGCCGGCGCAACTTATTCCTGGACAGGTCCCAATGGATTTACTTCAAGTGCTCAAAATCCAACAGGTGTTCCAATTCCAAGTACACCGGGGACTTATAACTTCACTGTTGATATTAATGACAACGGTTCTTTGTGTTCTTCTACGACAACTGTTACAGTCAATGGGTTACCGGTGGTTAGTGCCGGAACTAACATTTCAATTTGTATTGGCGGTTCGGCAACTTTATCAGGTTCAGGAGCTCAAAGTTATACATGGAATAATGGAGCGGCTAATGGAGTTTCGTTTAACCCAACCGGAAATCAAACTTATACCGTTACCGGTACCGACGCCAATGGCTGTCAGAATACAGATCAAGTAGATTTGGTTGTTAATCCATTGCCTGCCGTAAGTGCCGGAGCGCCACAGGCTGTTTGCCAGGGAGCTTCAATAATCTTATCTGGCTCAGGTGCTCAAAGCTACACTTGGAATAATGGCGTAACGAATGGCGCTTCTTTTATACCGTTATCGACTCAAACTTATACGGTTACAGGTGCAGACGTCAACGGTTGTCAAAATACCGGTCAGGTAGTTGTGACTGTCAATCCACTTCCGATTGTTGAAGCAGGCTTGCCTCAAGCTGTTTGTCAGGGAACAAGTGTTACGCTTGCAGGTTCCGGTGCTCAAAGTTATACTTGGAATAATGGTGGTATAGATAATGTACCTTTTACTCCGAATGTGACATTGACTTATATCTGTACGGGAACAGACGCCAATGGTTGTCAGAATACGGATCAGGTAATCGTGACAGTCAATCCAAGCCCGACTGTAAACGCGGGGAATAACCAAACGGTTTGTGCGGGAACAAGTGTCACGCTCTCTGCTTCTGGAGCTTCCAATTATGTTTGGAACAACGGAGTCACAAATGGAATTGCGTTTACACCAGGATCCACTCAAACTTACACGGTTACAGTGAGTTTAAATGGTTGTCAGTCAACAGACCAAGTGACAGTAACTGTAAATTCGCTTCCGGTTGTGAATGCGGGACCGGATCAATCGGTTTGTATTGGAGATGAAATAACACTTTCCGGTTCCGGTGCACAAAATTATATCTGGAACAATGGTATTACAGACGGTATTTCATTTATACCGGGATCAACCCAAACTTATACTGTTACAGGAACCGATGGAAATGGATGCACAGATACGGATCAGATTACAATTACGATTGTGTTGATTCCAACTGCCAGTGTTTCTGCAGATGTAACGAACGGAAGTCCTGTTTTGACTGTCAATTTTGACAATAATTCGACTAATGCATCAACTTATCATTGGAGTTTTGGAGATGGCTTTCAATCAAACGCATCTACTTCGGTCGGTCAACAATACGGATATACCATTCCGGGTGAATATGTGGTTGTTTTAACTGCTGTAAATGGTGCTTGTATAGATACAGATACCCTATTGATTACAGTGATCCCGGTTCCGGATCCGATTGTAGTGATCCCGAATATCTTCACCCCGAATGGAGATCATGCTAATGACCAGTTTTTTCTGGATGTCAGCTACGCGAAATCGGTTAAAGTGCAGATTGTAAACCGTTGGGGAGATAAAATGTTCGATTATGATAATGTACAAGGCTATTGGGATGGAACCGTCAATGGAAATCTGGCTTCCGAAGGGGTTTATTTCTTCAATTACCGGGTTGAAGGTCTGAATGGAACGGTTCTTAGTGGTCATGGTGATATTCAACTTATAAGATAAGCAACGGAATTTTAAAAAGTGGTGGTGAAAAATTTTTCGCTACTACTTTTTTTGTTTAACTACATTTGTACCATGCGTGTAGTTCGGCAGTTGAATTCAGATACGAAGTTTAATAATCCAATCCTGACATTAGGGACCTATGATGGAGTTCATTTAGGACACCAGGAAATTATTACGTCGCTCGTAGAAAAAGCTAAAAGAGAAAACAAGGAATCTGTTTTATTTACTTTCGAACCGCATCCGAGAAAGGTACTTTATCCGGAAAGTTATTCGGTCAAATTGATAGATACGGTTGACGAAAAACTGGAAAAACTGGAAAGATTGGGCTTGGACACCGTTATTCTTTTTCCATTCACCAAGGAATTTTCACGCTTGTCTGCAATGGAATTTGTACGGGATGTACTCGTTAACCAGATTGGGGTAAGTGAAATGCATATCGGGCATGACCATCATTTTGGGAAGAATCGGGAAGGTTCATTTCAGGAATTACAGGAGTTGGGTGAAATCTACCATTTTAAGGTGTTTCAATTACCTGCAATTTCTATGGGGGATGTGACGATTAGCTCCACCAAAATTCGAAATGCGATTTTGGAAGGAAAAGTAGAGTATGCTGCTGAATTAATAGGAAGTCCATTCGTCTTGCAGGGCAAGGTGGTTAAAGGACAACAGATTGGTCGGACAATCGGTTTTCCGACGGCGAATATCGATCTTGAAAACACGGAGAAAATTTTCCCGAAAAACGGAGTTTATGCTGCGAAGGCTTATTTGGATGACAAATTGGTTTTTGGAGTGATGAATATCGGGACCAGGCCAACGGTAGCAAATAACGGTCAAATAACGATCGAAATTTACCTGTTTGACTTCCACGAGGAGATTTATGATCGTCCGATTAAAGTGGAGGTAATGCAACATATCCGTGATGAACAACGTTTTGAAAATATAGCCGATTTAAAAAATCAAATTCAACTAGATGAAATTACTGCTCGCAATTATTTTTCTATGCACAAATAGCTTGCTTTTTGGACAGGACACCCTGAAAATTTACAAGTGGGAAGCAATTCAAAAGGCAAACCCTGATACAATTTTAGGAATTGATGCTTCTAAGTTGAAATGGGAAACAATCCCCGAAAAACTATATTCCTTTAAGAATCTCAAATACTTGAATCTTTCAAAAAACAAATTGAAGGAACTTCCTTTGGAAATGGGTGTTTTCAAATCACTTAAAACATTGGATGTGACGAAGAATGATCTGGATACTGCCCCGATTGTGATTTGTCAGTTTCCAAAACTTCAAAAACTGCATTTGGCAAGAAATAAAATATCTTCTTTGCCGGCTTGCATCGGTTATCTGGCAGACTTAAAGGTTCTGGACATTTGGGATAACCCGATAAACTCGTTGCCGGAAGAGATTCTCAAGTTAAAAAAACTGGAAGCGGTTGATATGAGATCCATCATGTTAGGTCCGCATTTTCAACAAAAATGGGAGGAATCTATGCCGCAAGTGAAGTGGTATTTCGATCCGCCGTGTCATTGTGTGGAATGATCTTTCAATAAAAAAAATATTTTTTTCATTTTTTTTTCCAACCATTTAAAAATACCCGCATCATAGGGGTGTCAAGTATATATCAGAAATCTCTCTGATTGGTTTGGTAAATTGGGTTTTAGGTTTGGAAAAGGGTACTATTTGGATTGTACCCTTTTTCATTTTATAAGGTTTTAACCGCAAAGATTGAGTATATTACTTTGCGTACTCTGCGCCTTAGCATATAAAAAATACGTTTACTTCAGTTCAACCTGAAAGATCTCGGTCCAAAAGTCACGGATCGATTTTCCGTGAACTCCCAACATTTGAGGAACCAGGCTTGCTCCTGAGAAGCCAGGAGTCGTATTCACTTCAATCACATGAGGAACATCATCTACTAACATGAAATCAATTCGGGCAATCGATCTGAGTTGAAGCAAGGAGTAGACTTCTTTGGAAACTTCCCACACAGTATTTCGAATGGAGTCAGGAATACGGGCAGGCGTGATTTCCTGGGATTGACCCAGATACTTCGCTTCGTAATCAAAAAAATCATTTTCAGTAACTATTTCGGTCAATGGCAAAGTCACCAATCCATTTGGTGAGCGATAAATTCCGCAAGTGACCTCCGTACCTTTCAGGAAAGATTCGACCACTACCGTATCTCCTTCTTCAAACGCTTTGTCCAGAGCATTCTGTAAATCTTCAGCCTTTGAAACCTTACTGATCCCAAAACTGGAGCCTGAATCCGAAGGTTTGACAAAACAAGGTAATCCCAGTTCATTCAGGATGTGATCTGCAGTAAACTCATCTCTGGATTTCAGGAAAAGGGATTTTGCAACCGGAATCCCGAAACGCGATAAGAATTGATTGCAATACCACTTGTCGAAACTCAACTCGGAAGCAAGTGCATTCGAATTCACGTAGGGAATCCCCTTCATATCCAGTAGAGCCTGGATTTTTCCATTCTCGCCTGGATTTCCATGAATATAGATCAATCCGATATCAATCTTACGTGCTGTACCATTTGTCGAATAGCTCATCGTCTCAATAGAAAACGGAAGTTTTTCCGAGCCTTGTGGAACAAACCAACCAGTTTCTACTACATGAACCGGAACCACCTCATACCCGTTTGGAAAATTATCCATGATGGTTTGAGCGCTTTTCAAAGAGATTTCAAATTCCGAAGAATAACCGCCACAAAACAAACCAACTAGTTTCATACCTTCATTTTTTTACAAAATTAGCGGTTATTTGAACTGCGATTTTCAACGGTAGGAAAAGTTTTCAGAATAGATTGTTAAAAGCTTCGTCATGGCAGTGCATCCTTGCAGAAACATTCTTTCTATATTTGTGCAACTTACAATCGATTTATGAAGTTTTTTCAGAAGCTTAAGGCATTTGTTTGGAGCAAGCATTTTTTGAAGCATTCAATCTTCATTTTGCTTACCTATTTTTTAGTGATCACTATCGTTGTATTCTATTTGGATTCGACTACGAATCACGGTGTGAAAATCGATGTTCCGAATGTGGTTGGGTTGAAAACAAGTAGTGCGCAGTCCAAGCTGGAAGCATTGGAATTGAAAATAGAAGTTTTGGACTCCATTTACAGACCGGAATTACCTTCCGGTACAATTGTCTCACAAGATCCGCTTCCGACTTCTAAATCATTGGTATGCGTGAAACCCGGGCGAATTATCCGCGTACAGGTTTCCAAGAAGTCACGTTTGGTTGAAATGCCAAGCCTGATTGACAAATCCGAACGAATTTCAGAAAGCATCCTGAAAAACAGAGGATTGAAATGTCGTAAAACTTACGTTCCTACGAGTGAATCGAACGGAGCTGTATTGAGACAACTTTATAACGGAAGGGAAATCAAGGAAGGAACAAAAATTCCGGTTGGAAGTACGATTACCTTGGTTGTTGGTCAGAATGATGATGCGCAACCTGTTACGGTGATTGATTTGAATGGACTGACAATATCTGAGGCTAAAGCGCGTTTAAGTGGAATATCGCTACTAGTTTCAGTTGGTTCATGCGATGGATGTACAAACGCCGCGGATTCAGCAAATGCTGTTATTTACTCTCAAAGCCCCGAGTTTATTGAAGGGGTCACCGTTCCGTCAGGTACAACCATCATGATTTCAGCTGAAAAGAAGTAGATAATTTTGATTAGATGAAATTTAGTTTAGTATCCGTTTTTGTTTTTGTAATTGGTTTTGTTTCTTTTGGACAAGAGGTTCTTAGTCCGATCGGTGCAATGAAAAGAGAGGTTTCAGCCAAGAGATCCCTGAACTTGAAAAGCACAACCAATATTGATAGCACCTTTGTTTATTCATTTGACACCTTGTCGCTGCCTCTTTTGGACGAATTCTCTCATTCGAAATTCTCGAATTTGGATGCGCAACCTGGAGATCCGGGTGTGACGGAGCAGCAGTTTTTCTATTTGACAGACCTGTCGGATGTTCCTTTGACGGTTGACAAGAAATTCTCCACATCACCAACTAAACGTTATACGACCACTGCCGGAATAACCACTCAGACGGAGTTACCTTTGATTACCATCAAGATGGCGGATTTTCAAAATTATCCCGTGGTTTATTCCCAGATCCAACTATATCCGCCATATAATATCTTCGATACTACTGATTTTGTAAATGCCTCGGATACCATTGCGTTGTCAAATCCTGACACACATCAGGATTCGGTAATTGTCTTTTTTGCACATGAAGTAAATCCGAACAAGTACTGGACTGATTTGTATGCATATCACAATTATACACATGCCGTGAATCCATGGACTCTCGGAGTGGTCACGTTTGATGGTTTGGATGAAACAGGTTATCCGTATGCTATTGGAACTGTTTTAACGGATTATGCAGATTACCTGACTTCCAAGACCATTGATTTATCTTCCTACACTCCGAATGATTCGATTTATCTCAGTTTTCTGGTTCAACGTCAGGGATTCGGTGACGCTCCTGAACAGCAGGATTCCTTGGTCCTGGAGTTTTTTGACCAAGGGGCTGATCAATGGAAACGCGTTTGGGCAACGAATGGAGGGGTCCTGAATGATTTCCAATTGGGGCACTTGAGAATAGTGAATGCAGCATATTTGACAAACGGGTTTAAGTTTAGGTTTAAAAACTATGGAGGGCTATCCGGAATGCTGGATGAATTTCACCTGGATTATGTCCATTTAAGAAGTGGAAGCGGTTACCAGGATACACTTTTCAAAGATTTTGCATTCGGATACAATATCGGATCGCTTATTGATACATATACTGAAGTGCCTTGGGAGCATTGGGTGAACAATCCGACACATATGAATCCGGCAGTAAAAGTATCTGTGAGAAATGGGTCGAATATTCCTGAGAATAACCTGAATGGAACTGTAAAGGTTGATTTTGCAGGAACAACCGAAGGTTCATTTACGATGGCCGGGTCGACTTTATCCGGAGCATTGAACTATGCGCCGAGAACCACTGTTGCAAGTGTGCACGATTTTACGGGCGGTTATGTTTTCTCAACCACTCCATCAGTCAACACCAAAACCTTTGATATTATCGCAAACGCAGGAGCCCAGTTCCCGAATCTAACGCTGAATGACTCTTCGTACATGAAACAGGTCTTTGAAAACGTTTACGCCTATGATGATGGTTCTGCAGAAGCAGCATATGGAATTTCACAAGTACAGGGCAGAGTGGCGCTTAAATTCAAGCCATATCAGTCAGATACCTTACTTGGAGTTCGAATTTGCTTTGTTCCTACAGTGAAGGACCTGTCCAACAAATTATTCTTACTGACTGTTTGGGGAGATAATGGCGGTGTTCCAGGGGCGGTTCTTTACGAAGATCAATTTTTCTACCCAAGAACCCCGATCTATGAAGAAGGGAGAGGTGTCTACACGGACTATATTTTAAAAGATACAAGACTTCCGCTTCCGTCAAGTGCGGGTACATTTTACGTTGGAATGAGACAAATTGATGCAGATCCGCTGAATATCGGTTTTGATAGAAATACGCCTCAAACGAATAAATTGTATTACTCCTTGAATGGCGGGATTAATTGGTCACCGTCTTCGCTATCGGGAGTTCCTATGATTCGTCCGATCATACAAACAAGCGACAACATTAACCTGGCAGTAAATGAATTGTCTCGGGAAGAAATAGAATGGAACGTTTACCCGAATCCGACAACTGGAATAGTAAACATAGATTGGAGATCGGAAATGTCATTTCCCGGTGCTGTGTTGGTTGATTCACAAGGAAGGATCCTTTTGAATGTTGATGCCGAAGATTTGCGATTTGATTTAAGTGATTCTCCAAGTGGAATTTACTTTTTGAGATTGAACAATTCCCATGTAGTTAAAAAAATTATTAGATAAGAGATGAATGAAGATGTTCAGGATGTGGAACAAGAAGAAGAAGACCTTTTTGAACATTACCGTTTTATTGCAGATCCAGGACAAGAATCTGTTCGCATAGATAAATACTTATTAGACAGGCTTCCGAATACGTCCCGGAATAAGATCCAATCCGCAGCGAAAAATGGAAGTGTAGTTGTCAATGGCAAATCAGTCAAGTCGAACTACAAGATAAAACCGAAGGATGAAGTGGCGATTGTATTGCCATATCCTGTCCGTGAGCTCGAATTGATTCCGCAGGATATACCATTAGACATTGTTTATGAAGACGACGATGTCATTGTAGTGAACAAACCTGCAGACATGGTAGTTCATCCGGGCTACGGTAATTATACCGGAACGATGGTGAATGCTTTGGTCTATCACTTCGATAATCTGCCCGAACGAAAATCCGATTATTTTGGCAGACCGGGGTTAGTGCATCGATTGGATAAGCACACGACGGGGATTATGGTTGTTGCAAAAACCGAAGACGCATTGACGAATCTGGCGAAGCAATTTTACGACCGTACGACCGAAAGAAGATACCAGGCTTTGGTTTGGGGAGATATGGAAGAAGACATACGGATAGAAGGGAACTTAGGACGCTCGTTAAATAACCGTAAAGTGATGACCGTTTTTCCGGATGGGGATTACGGAAAACATGCTGTAACCCATGTCACTGTTTTGAAGCGCTACGGACTTGTTACACTGGTTGAATGTAAGCTGGAGACAGGAAGAACCCATCAGATCAGAACCCATTTGAAATGGAAAGGCCATCCTTTGTTTCATGATCTGGAATATGGTGGTGATCGGATTGTAAAAGGTACGACGCATGATAAATACAAACAATTCATCTCCAATTGTTTTGACTTGCTGCCCGGACAGGCATTACATGCGAAATCTTTAGGATTCCAACATCCGAAAACTGGAAAATGGATGCAATTCGAATCCGATTTACCCGAAGGATTTCAGGTTTTACTGCAAAAATGGGATAGATACGTCTCTGAATAAATAATCACAAAAAGCACTTTAGTCGTTTTTTTTTCTATTATAAATGGTGCGTATTCAAAATTTTAATTTAATTTCGGCAATCATGATTACTGAACAACTATACCTTTAATCCTATAGTTCTTCGATTGTCACTGTGTTTATATAATAAAGATTGCACCTTGCTATGAATGTTAAAACGCTTATTTTATCTGGACTTTTAATTGTTTCCAGCATGTCTTTTGGACAAGTGAAACAAATTAAAGATGCAAATACTCAGTATAGAAGTGGGAATTACTGCGAAGCAGCATCGAAATGTGAGCTAGCCTATTCTAAAATCAAACGTAAGTCTAAATCAGGTCTTGCAATGAAGGGGGATATGGCCTTCAAAACGGCTGAATGTTACAGACACGTTGATAATTTCAAGAGAGCTAACGAGTGGTATGAAAAAGCCATTCTATTGAAGTTCCAGAAAACTGAGCCACTTGTTTTGCTATATAATGCAGACATGCTTCGTCAAATGGGCGATTTGAAAAAAGCACAGGAAAATTATAACGCATATAAATCTTTGGTTCCTGATGATCCGAGAGCGGATGTCGGTATTGCTTCTTGTAAAATGTACGAGGAATTTAAAGAAAACAGAACCCGCCATACCGTTTCCAATGTGAAAGCATTGAATAAGGAAGGTTTTGAAATGGCGCCGATGTTTGTTGATAAGAAAGACACCAAAATAGCTTTCGGTACTTCAAGTGATCGCGAAGGATTGGAAGGTAAAGCGAAGGATCCGTTTACTTGTCAGAAATACATGGATATCTTCGTTTCTGAATTGGATAAAAAAGGAAACTGGTTAGAGCCAAAACCAATCGTTGGTGATAGTATCAATACCGAAGACAGCGAAGGTACCTTGTGTATCGATGCGCGTGGTAAGACAATGTTCTTTACACGTTGTCCAAGTACTAAAAAGAAAAACCTGGGTTGTGACATTTACATGTCTGAACTTGGAGGAAAAGGGTGGGAACGTCCGAAAAAACTTTCTTTGAAACCAAATGATACCTTGTCTGTTGGTCATCCATGTGTTTCGGATGATGCGAAATTCTTGATTTTTGCTTCAGATATGCCTGGAGGTCAGGGTGGACATGATTTGTGGTACACAACGTACGATAAAAAAGGTGATTCTTGGACAATGCCTGTAAATATGGGGCCGGAAATCAATACTGCAGGAAATGAGTTATTCCCAAGCTTTGCTAAGAACGGGGATTTGATTTATGCATCTGATGGTCTTCCTGGAATGGGAGCTTTGGATATGTTCCGTGCTGAGAAAGTAGGAGATAAGAACCAATGGGAAAAACCAACGAATTTTGGTTCTCCGATCAACTCTGAGTTCAACGATTACGCAATGGTTCAAGTAGATGACCGTAAAGGATACTTTACTTCTGAGCGCAAAGGAAACGTTGGTGAGCAGTATAGCCCGGATTTATGGATGTATGAATTACCTCCGAACGTCTTCAGTTTGAAAGTGAATGTATTTGATTTGACAGATAAAACACGTCAAACAAAAATCGAAGGAGTGAAAGTGGTAGTTACCGGATCAAATGCAAATGAGAAATGGGAAGGTTTAACTGCAAAAGACGGTTCTGTATATTGGGATAAAAAGCCAAATGGAGATCGTTATATCGCTGAAGAGTCTGATTATAAGATTATGATTTCAAAGGAAGGTTATTATGAGAATAAAGCAGGTGCTGCCGTTTCTACAAAAAATCTGATCTACAACCAGGATTTCGTATTGGATATGGGATTATTCCCGGTGAAAAAACCAATCCGCCTTCCTGAGGTTCGTTATCCATTGGCAAAATGGGATTTGTTGGTTGACTCGTCAATTAACTCAAAAGATTCCTTGTTATTCGTTTACGACCTATTGATTGATAACCCGGGATTGGTATTAGAGTTGAGTTCACATACGGATCCACGTGGTAATGACGTATACAACCAGGTTCTTTCTGAAAACCGTGCGAAAGCTTGTTACAAGTTCTTGGTTGAAGAGAAAGGTATTGATCCAAGAAGAATTATTCCTATTGGAAAAGGAGAGCGTGAGCCAAGAACGGTTTACTTGTCTGCCGGTAAATACTTCGAGTCAGAACCGAGAGACGTGAATGGTGATCCGATTCCAGGAACTCAGGTGATTGTTCTGAAAGAGGCATATATGAATACCTTCAAGAAAACAAACAAGAAATTGTTCGAACAACTACAACAATATAACAGACGTACGGAAGGAAAAGTGGTTACTTTGGAATTCGATTCGGAGACATACCCTCCTGCAAATCCGGATTACCTGATCTACAAACCTTTGCCAAAAGCGAAGTAAGAATTGAAGTAAAGCTGAAGAAATAAGAACTAAAAAGCCTTCGTCAACCGACGAAGGCTTTTTTGTGGGCTTTCCTCTCAATTGAATTTTGTAACTTTGCCCATTCAATTTTTAGTATGTCAGATATTCGATACAATCTACGAGGTGTTTCCGCAGGAAAAGAAGAAGTTCACAACGCGATCAAAAAAGTCGACAAAGGCTTGTTTCCAAAAGCATTTTGTAAAATCGTACCTGATTATTTGACAGGAGACGAAGAATATTGCATTGTAATGCATGCAGACGGTGCGGGAACAAAATCCTCGTTGGCATACATGTACTGGAAAGAAACAGGAGATGTTTCTGTTTGGAAAGGAATCGCCCAGGATGCGCTGATCATGAATATCGATGATTTGCTATGCGTAGGGGCAACTGAAAATATTTTACTTTCTTCCACGATTGGACGGAATAAGAACCTGATTACGGGAGAAGTAATCGCTGCAATCATTAACGGAACGGAAGAATTACTGAAAACGCTTCGTGGACAAGGAATCGGAATTTATTCAACCGGCGGTGAAACTGCAGATGTGGGTGACCTGGTTCGGACAATTATTGTGGATTCCACGGTTGTTTGTAGAATGAAGCGGTCGGAAGTTATTTCAAACCATACCATTCAAGGTGGCGACGTAATTGTTGGGTTGGCGTCCTACGGACAGGCAACTTACGAGAACGAATACAATGGAGGAATGGGTTCCAACGGGCTTACTTCTGCGAGACATGACGTTTTCAATAAAACATTGGCTGCAAAATACCCTGAAAGTTTTGATGCAGCTGTTCCTGCTGACCTGGTTTATTCGGGTTCGAAAAATCTGACAGACAAAATCGACGGTGTTTCCATAGATGCCGGAAAGTTGGTTCTTTCTCCGACAAGAACATACGCACCCGTTATCAAGGCAATTTTGGACAGCTGTCGTTCGTCCGTTCATGGGATGGTTCATTGTTCCGGTGGAGCGCAGACAAAAGTGCTTCATTTTGTGGATGATGTTCATGTGATCAAGGACAATCTATTCCCGATTCCACCACTTTTCACAATGATTCAGGAAGAATCCGGTACTGACTGGAAAGAAATGTACAAGGTGTTCAACATGGGACATCGAATGGAGATTTATGTCACGGAAAGCGAAGCACAACAAATAATTGATATCAGCAAGTCGTTCGGAATTGACGCACAAATCATCGGACACGTTGAGAAAATGGACGGGAAACAGGTAACCGTTCGCTCGGAAGTTGGTGAATTCGTTTATAACGGATAACAGAAAGATCTTCTTTGCGTTCTTTCATTCTTTGCGGTTAAAAATCAGAATAGGATTTGTTTTAACGCTAAGGCGCAAAGCTAGAGTCTTTGTTTGAGCAGGAATAAGATTAAAAATAGTAGAGCTAGATGCAAGATTTATTAAGTAAACTGGAAGCAATTCATTTTCGATTTGTCGAGGTTGGTAAGATGATTACCGACCCGGATATCATTTCGGATATGGATCGGTATGTGAAGTTGAATAAGGAATATAGGGATCTGGAAGAGGTTGACAACGCATATAAGACATATAAGAATATCCTGGACAACTTGAAGAGTTCGAAAGAATTACTGGATGTTGAAACAGATCCTGAAATGCGCGAAATGGCGAAGATGGAAATCAACGAACTGGAGGAGCAAAGACCGGTAGTTGAGGAAGAAATCAAAGTCTTATTGATTCCCAAAGACCCGGAAGATGACAAGAATGCGATCATTGAGTTGCGCGCAGGAACAGGTGGAGATGAGGCTTGTATTTTCGTGGAAGATATTTACCGGATGTATACCATGTATTTCAAGGAAATGGGTTGGACTTACGAAATTGTAAACTCTTCCGAAGGTTCTGCGAAAGGATACAAGGAGGTTTCCATGAGTATTTCGGGTGCCGGAATCTATGGAATGCTGAAGTTTGAATCCGGTGTGCACCGGGTACAACGCGTTCCTGAAACGGAATCCCAAGGTCGCGTTCATACCTCCGCAATCACCGTAGCGGTGCTTCCCGAAGCGGAAGAAGTGGATTTCGAGCTGGACATGAATGATGTCCGTAAGGATACCTTTAGAGCATCCGGTGCGGGTGGACAGCATATTAACAAAACGGAATCGGCTATTCGTCTGACGCATATTCCAACAGGAGTAGTGGTGGAATGTCAGGATGGACGTTCACAACATAAAAACCTGGCACAGGCAATTTCTGTCCTGCGTTCGCGTTTATACCAGGCAGAATTGGATCGTGTTCACCAGGAACGTGCAGCTCATCGCAAAACATTGGTTTCTACCGGTGACCGTTCTGCAAAAATCAGGACATACAATTATCCGCAAGGGCGTATAACAGATCATCGGATCAATAAGACGATCTACAATTTGAGTGCTTTTATGAACGGAGACATTCAGGAAATGATTGATGCGCTGAAAATGGCGGAAAACGCAGAAAAAATGAAAGGCGAACTGAACTAAGTTTAAACGTTCAAAAAGTTCAATTGATTTAAACTCTTGAACCTTTTGAACTCTTTGAACCTGAAAAACTCTTCATTTTATGGAGAGTTTTTTGTTTCATAAGATACCTTTAACCGAATAATGACAACCATTCGCCATTTTTTTATTCGAAATGAAGAGATAAATGCGAATTTTACACCTCAACTCAACAATATGAAATTAGGATTATCCATTTTAATTGTTCTAATTACTGCGGTTTCTTTTGGACAAGAGAATGCGACAATAAGCGGAACAGTTAAAGACCATTCGAAAGGAGAAGAAATCATCGGTGCAGTTGTTCGTGTAAAGGATCAAAAATTGGGTGCTGTTACGAATGAATACGGGTTTTACTCGCTGACATTGCCTGTTGGAAAATATACCATTCAGATCTCGGCAGGTGGCTATCTACGGATTGAACAGGAAGTAGATTTGTCAGTCTCGCAATCAATCGATTTTCAATTAAAAACAGAACGGGACGAAAAGGAATTGGAAGAAGTAGTGATTACTTCTGACAGACCTGATGGAAATGTGCGGGACCCGTTGATGGGAGTTGAAAAAATTGATCCGAAGGAAATTTCCAAGATACCAGTGATTTTCGGAGAAAAGGATTTGATCAAGACCATGCAATTGCTTCCGGGTGTAAAGAATGCAGGGGAAGGAAGCTCCGGATTTTATGTGCGCGGTGGTGGGGCAGACCAGAATCTGATCTTATTGGATGAAGCACCGGTTTATAATGCAAGTCACTTACTTGGCTTTTTCTCCACATTTAATTCCGATGCGATTAAGGATGCGATGCTTTACAAAGGAAACCAACCGTCGAATTATGGGGGCAGGCTTTCTTCCGTTCTGGATATTAAGATGAATGATGGAAACCAAAAGCGCTACAATGTCGGAGGAGGAATTGGATTAATATCTTCTAAATTGATTGTGGAAGGCCCGATTGCAAAAGATAAAGCCTCTTTTCTGGTTTCAGGAAGAAGGACATATGCGGATCTATTCCTGAAACTATCCGATAAGTTCAAAGACAACAAGTTGTTTTTCTACGATTTGAATGCAAAAGTGAATTACCGCTTAGGGAAAAAGGATCGCTTGTTTTTATCCGGCTATTTCGGAAGGGATAAACTCGGTTTGGGGGATGTTTTCGGAATCAATTGGGGAAATACCACCGGAACGCTTCGTTGGAATCACATCATAGATGAAAAGTGGTTTTCAAATACTTCATTTATCTACAGTAAATACGATTACAAGATTTCAATTTCAGGAGGCGATGTGAAGTTTGACATTACATCACAAATTCAGGATTTCAATTTGAAACAGGAATTTCAATGGTTCCCCAATAACAGGAACAAGGTTAAAATTGGCTTGAACGTGATCAACCACGGAATTACTCCCGGGCAGATCGATGCAAATGAGGGCTCAGGAATTAATGCCAAAAGATTGAAACCTACGAACTCGATTGAAAATGCAGTCTACATCACAAATGATTATACGATCACTGAGAACTTCACGATGAGCTATGGTTTGCGCGGATCGAATCTGATGGCCCTTGCCAGTGGAGATGAGATGTATACCTATAATCCGGATGGAACAGTTGCTACAACCAATGACTATACGAAGAACAAGTTGTTGAAATCGTATTTTTTCGTTGAACCACGGCTTTCTTTCAGTTGGCAGTATCTGAAAGGACAATCCATTAAAGCGGCTTACGCAAGAAACACACAGAATATCCATCAGGTTTCGAATTCCACTTCCGGTTCACCGACAGATGTGTGGCTTTCTTCCAGTCTGAACATCAAACCGGAGATTTCGGACCAGGTGGCTTTGGGTTGGTTTAAGAATTTTTTCGACAATAAATTGGAGTTGAGCACGGAATTATATTATAAATGGCTACAAAACCAATTGGATTATAAGAACGGTGCAAATGAGCAGGCAAATGAACGCTTGGAAGGAGAATTACTTTCCGGGATTGGTCGGGCGTACGGTTTGGAAATCATGCTGAAAAAGAAATCGGGTCGGTTTACAGGTTGGATCGCTTATACACTTTCCCGCACGGAGCGCAAAATCGAGGGAATCAATGACGGGAAATGGTATTTGGCGAAACAGGACAGAACGCATGATTTATCAGTCGTCGGAATCTACGATATCACGCCCAAATGGTCGATTTCCGCATTGTTTGTATTCTATACCGGAAATGCGGTGACTTTCCCTTCAGGGAAGTACCAGGTTGATGGACAGACTTATTTTATTTATACCCAACGCAATGGATACCGCATGCCGAATTATCATCGGTTGGATCTGGGAGTTACCTGGCTTCGTAAAAACACGAAGAAATTTGAAAGCAGTTGGAACTTCTCCATCTACAATGCATATGCGCACGAAAATGCATATTCAATCACCTTCCGGGAGAATAAAGATGATCCGACCAAAACAGAGGCGGTTAAAACCACTTTATTCAAGATAGTTCCTGCAATTACATACAATTTTAAATTCAAATAAGATGAAATTTTCATTGATAGCACTTGTTTCGTTTATTTTTCTTCTTGGTTTTTCAAGTTGTGAGAAAGTGATAAAAATTGATTTGAATGATACAGAACAAAAAGTCGTAATAGAAGGTACCATCTTAAGAGGTGATACTTTGCAGCGTATCCGGATCACGAAAACACAAAATTTTGATGAAAGTACCAATCCTCCACCTGTTGATAATGCAGTAGTTACGGTAGTTGACGATTTGGGAAATGCAGCAACCTTTACTTCAGTAGGTAATGGATGGTATGAATTGACTTCTTATCCTGGCGTGGAAGGAAGAACCTATTCCTTGTCTGCTAACGTTGAAGGTACTACATATTCGGGAAGCAGCACGATGCCTTTCTATCAGCCACTGGCAGAATTGCTTGTTGACTTTTATCCTTTTGGTACAGATACATTGATTGCGGTAGTTCCGGCACATTTCGATCAGCAGGGAATTTCGAATTACTACCAGTTTCACGTGTATGTAAATGGGATTCGGGATAAAGGTATTTACATCCAGGATGATCAATTCACGGATGGAAATCTGACCATTCAACCTTTATTTGTCCAGGATTTAGTGGTTGGCGATACTGTACGGGTGGATTTCTTTTGTATCGACAAACCAGTTCACACCTATTTCAATCAATTGAGTGTGAATTTATCCAGCAGTGCAACACCGGCAAATCCGATTTCGAACTTAACAGGGGGATGTTTGGGTTATTTTTCTGCCAGGACATTTGATTCAAAAACAGTAGTGGTTAATTAAAAAGCACATCTTTAACCCAACGGCCCGATAACGGGACGAATTAAAATTGCAGTTTTTACAATTAAAAGATTTTGTATTTAGCACCCAATTGCAATCCTAAAGAAAATTCAGGAAAGCCATCGTATCTGGTACTGGTACTGCTTAATTTTATATATGGAAGCATGGCTGCAAGGTCAGCATAGAGAAAAAGATTATCTGTTATCAGGAAATCATAGCCCATTGCAAAACCTAAATTTAGTGAGGTTTGTGAGATGGGAAACAGGTCAAAGTTTGCTACAATGAACGGATCCACGGGATAAATCCATTCTCTTGTTACTTTTGAAAATGTGAATCCGACAATTGCTCTTCCGTAGAACCCACCTGTTGTAGCGTCAAAGTCACCACTATATTGCTTGTAATCAAATAGAAAACTATGGTGTCTGAACGTTTCTTGGGTTGCAATGAAAAACTCGGCTGATTCATAATTGGAATTAGTGTGTTTTAGAATCGGATTTTCATCTCCTGGTTTTAAATATGGAAAAGAATAGGTATAACTAAATCTGAGTGTTGCAGGAAAAAACTCATCTAATGAATATTCCGTGAAAATTCCCGTATTTAACCTGGATGCAAGATTATATCCGCCAAATCCACCTGCATAAAATTGTGATTGAGCATAAAATTGAATTGAAGTCAGAATTAAAGAAAGATAGATGGCAAGTCTCATGAAAATTAAATTTGGTGCGAAAATAGACTTTTTAGAAATCAATTCTTTGATTAATGATTGAGCTTTTAAATGAAATCCTTGAGTTTCGTGAAAACGTGTGGTTATTTATGGAGACTTTGTATCTTTACGCTCTTAAATTAGTTTGATGACAAGACAGGAGTTGATTCAGCAAATTCGCGAAAAAAAATCATTTTTATGTGTCGGTTTGGATACCGACTTGGATAAAATTCCTGCTCATTTGTTGCAGACAGAAGATCCGATCTTTGAATTCAATAAGGCAATTATTGATGCAACGAAGGATTTGTGCGTTGCATATAAACCAAACGTCGCGTTTTACGAAGCTTTGGGTCCGAAAGGATGGGAATCACTGAAGAAAACAATCGATTACATTCCTTCCCATTGTATGACCATCGCTGATGCAAAACGCGGAGATATCGGAAATACATCAACGTATTACGCAAAAACCTTCTTCGAATACCTGGATTGTGATGCTGTGACGGTTGCTCCGTATATGGGAGAAGATTCCGTGACACCTTTCCAGGAATTTAAGGGTAAATGGGTGATCTTATTAGCCTTGACCTCAAATAAAGGAGCCTTGGATTTTCAATTTACAACCGATGTTTCCGGTGAAGAATTGTATAAGAAAGTATTGAAAAAGAGCTCCAAATGGGGTTCGGAAGATAACCTGATGTATGTTGTTGGGGCGACAAGAGCGGAAGGCATAGCCGAAGTTCGTAAAATTGTCCCAAATCATTTCTTCTTGGTTCCCGGAGTTGGAGCTCAAGGAGGAAGCCTGGAAGATGTTGCCAAATATGGCTGGAATGATGACTGTGGTTTATTGGTCAACGCTTCCCGATCGATTATTTACGCGGCGAATACAATTGATTTTGCAAAAGAGGCGAGGAAAGAAGCGTTGAAACTGCAAGAAGAAATGGCTCAAATTTTGACAGCGAAGAATTTCTAAAACGGAATTTCCATGGTTGATTACGTAGAAAAACTCATCATTTTTATTAGCACACCGATTTATGTGTTCTTGATCTTAGGTGAAATCATACTAAGTAATTGGCACAATCGGAAATTGTATTCAGTTGGTGATACGATCCAAAACCTGTATCTGATGATTGCAAATATGGGAATTGACCTACTGATGCGGGGAATCACCTTGTTCGTTCTTCTTTACTTCTTTGATTTCCGTTTCATTACCTGGGATACACATTCTTGGTATTATTGGTTGCTATTGTTTTTTGCGGAAGATTTTATCTTCTATTGGATCCACCGGATCGACCACATGGTGCGCTTCTTTTGGGCAATCCATGTAACACATCATTCTTCCGAACGATTCAATCTGACAACCGGTTTCCGTTCTTCGGTATTCCAGCCGGTTTATCGTTTTATATGGTTCATTCCATTGGTTTTTTTGGGTTTTAAACCATTTGATATCTTTATCATGTATTCAATCACCCAGACATATGGAATTTTGGTGCATACCAAGGCGATTAAAAAAATGGGAATCTTGGAGTACTTTTTGGTGACACCTTCCCATCACCGTGTTCACCATGCGTCAAACGTGGAATACCTGGATAAGAATATGGGAATGATCCTTATTGTTTGGGATCGCCTATTCGGAACTTTCCAGGCTGAAATTGAGGAACTTCCTATTCAATTTGGTTTATACGAAAAGCAGATCAGTCAAAACCCTGCCAACGTAGTTTTCCATGAATGGGTAGCAATCTATAAAGACGTCCGGAAGACAAGGGGATTGAAAAACAAATGGTTGTACATTACCAAACCTCCCGGATGGAGTCCCGATGGAAGTACCATGACATCCAAAGAATTGCGCAATCAGTTCAAACAAGTCCAAAACGATTAGAATGGAAGATTTAAAGGATCAATTAGCCCAGGTAATTCGCGCATATCATCAAAAAGGTTGGTCACCCGCTACCTCTACCAACTATTCATTCCGTTCGGCGATCAATCCGAATGTAATTGTAGTATCCAGATCAGGGATTGACAAATCGGTTTTTTCAGCAGCTGATTTTATGGAAGTGAATATGCTGGGGCAAGTACTTCCGGGATTTGAAGGGATCCGGCCTTCTGCAGAAACCTTGATCCATTGCAAATTATATGAATTGTTCCCCGAAATGATGTGCATCGTTCACAGCCATTCAGTGTATTCGGTATTGCAATCGATGAAGAAACAAGATGCAGTGGAACTAAGTGGTTATGAAGTTTTGAAAGGGTTTGAAGGAATCAAGACGCATGAAACAATAGTTCATCTTCCGATTTTCGACAATACGCAGGACATGCTTGAATTTGCAGCCGTTTTGGAACAGGAGAAGACCCGTTTAACGGTTCCGGCATTCATTATGCGTCAACATGGAACGTATGCCTGGGGAAGAAACTTGTTCGAAGCGAAACGCCACCTGGAAACAGCCGAATATTTATTCGAAGTGGATTGGAAATTTTCCAATTAATTTTTTCGCCAGATACCAACCTTTTCAACTTCAATCTCGTTGTTAATTGAGGAAATCAATTAAAATTTGCCTGGAAAAGGCATTTAAATCATGACACGTATGAAATTACTGCTTACCATCATTCCAATATTTATCGGATTGTTTTCAATAGGACAAACTTTTTCACCTCAGAACAGTGGAGTTACAAGTCAATTGAACGCAATCAGCTTTTCCACACCATCCACCGGAATAGTGGTTGGAAATTCGGGAGTGATCCGCAAAACTTCAGATGCGGGTTTAACCTGGACAGCTTCAACTTCTGGTACTTCGGTTGATTTGTACGACGTAGCTTTTGTGAATGCATCGACATATATCGCTGTAGGAAAAACAGGGAAAATCATCAAAACCACTAACTCCGGAACAAGTTGGTCTACTGTAAATTCGGGAACAAGCAATGATCTGACAGGTGTTTTTGTCAATGGTTTGAATGTCTATGTTACAGGAAGTAATGGGACGATCCTGATTTCTTCCAATTCAGGGAATGCCTGGACGACAACCAATACAGGGATCTCATTCAAACTAAATAGCATCTTTTTCGTTTCGCAATTTGTAGGTTATGCGGTAGGAGACGGAGCGACTATTTTGATGACAGTGAATGGCGGACAAGCCTGGAATTTCCAATCAAGTGGAATGAACACGCCTTCCTTGACAGATGTGTATTTTACGGATGCAAATACCGGGATCATCGTCGGCTCGATAGGAGGCTCTGACGAATCAATTATTTTTCGGACAACCAATGGAGGATCTGTCTGGACAACTGATGATTATTCAGGTACGACTTTGAACGCATTGGGTTTTTTCCCGGATAACAGTGCCGGTTATGCAGTTGGAGGAAGTATTGCAGGGAATACAAGTACTATCTACAAAACAACTTCCCAGGGAGCGGGCTGGGTCATTGTACCAACTACCTCATCAAGACAATTGGGAACCTGTTTTCCCGGTGTTGGAATTGGATACACCTGCGGACTGGACGGAACGATCCTGCGTTTGGCTACCAATACTTTAGGATTGGAGGAATCCACAGATGATTTGAGTATCCGGGTGAGTCCGAATCCAAGTAGTGGAGTATTTACTGTTTCATCCGAATTAGATACAGACTTCTCGATTGAAGTGTTTTCAGTCAATGGGGAACGAATTACATCCATAGCGCATGGAAACACAATTGATTTAAGTACTTGTACAAAAGGTGTTTATTTTGCAGAGATCAAATCAGGTTCTTCAATCGCTATGCGGAAATTGGTGAAGGAGTAAAAGCATTCGAATCGGGAATGATTTTATTGTTAGCCCCGTTTCAGAAATGAATAGTTTCTCCTGGTTTTGCCTCTTTGATCTTTTGAATAATTTCCGCACCATGTTGAATGGATCTACAAGGAACGATGATTTTATTCGGTGGATTTCTAATGTCATTGATAACCGCCCAATTTCCAGCCATCATTTTTTGAATTTTCAGAGTTCCGATTATTTTTGGACGGATGATATGCATGAGTTTATGAATTAGATTTTTTGGTTAGTGTATAAGAGGTATTTTTCTTATCCCCACTTTTTTGGAAATAATTCAAGTCCACTCCCGCTTTTAGATCCCTGCTTGCTGTTGCAGTGGATAATTCTTTGAATACGAGCATGTAGTCCTTTCGTGTGAAAGGCTTGTCGGTTATTTCAGAAAAATAGGTCAATCGGTCTTCAGTTGTCATGGTGTTTCCGATGTTATTTAATAAACTGTCCAGTGAAACATCGATTACTCCAAGCATGTATTCAATGAAAGGTGTGGAATTTCCCAATTTGTCACTTTTTGAAAGCGCTTCGTAATAAGCTGTTTGTGTTTGGTGAATCAAATTTTCAAAAGGAATGAATTCAAAGACCGGATATTCTTTCATCAGAATAAGCGTTTGCCACAATCTTCCCATTCTCCCGTTTCCGTCCAGGAAAGGGTGAATAAACTCCATTTCATAATGAAAGACACAACTTTTGATGAGTGTGAGTTCTTTTTTATCTTTTAGGTAAGTAAACAAATCCTTCATGAGATGTGGCACGTTTGCTGCCGGTGGAGCCATATGTGTGATTTTTTCTCCGGTAACAATCCCAACTCCTGTCTTCCGATAACTTCCTGCAGTTGATATCAAACCGTTTAATAACAATTTATGTGCACGAAGAAAAGATTGTGAAGTATAGGAATCAAATGAATGGATTTGTTCGTAAACAGAGATTGCATTGAGTACCTCAGTAATATCTTTCTCAGGACCGATTACCCGTTTCTTCTCCAATAGAGTCGTTATCTGTTCAGTCGACAAGGTATTTCCTTCAATACTCAGAGAGGAGTGAATCGTTTGGATGCGATTTTCCTTTCGGAGTTTGGGTGAAGGTTTATCCAGATATTTCGCATTGATTTGCCCCAGTTTTCCTGAAATGGAGCTGATTAGAATTAGAATCTGTTGTGTTATTTCATATGGAGGATTTATCATGATAATATCAAATGATACTATCAAAGATAGGATAATTCCTCAATTAAACGATTGCCGGAACTCCAACGGAGAAAGATTGGTTTTTGTTTTGAAAAGCTTACAAACGACTGCGTATGTTCAAATCCGAGTTCAAAAGCAATTAAAAGTCAACGCCCATCACGGATAAATCCGGATATCGGCGGCGCATTTTGGTTTTACACAGGAACCTTCCTTTAAAGTCATATTCCGTTACAATTTTGATGTTCCGTGATTTTCCAAAAAACTTTTTCTCTTTGGTTTTTTTTAAAAGGATTCCCGTTTTACTGTATTCACAATATAAATTCTTCCATAATCCTTTCTTGTTAGACTGAAGCAGAATCTCTTTTTCTGAGTATTCTTCCATTTTCTGTCTTTTAAATCGGGAGTCAAGTCTATTATTACTATTGAAGTTATACTTTATCAAAATGAATTTTCCGGTAGAGTCCATTAGAAACTTTTTATCTGTCCATCCTCCGTCATTCGACATTCTTTCATAGAGAAGTGTTTCAAGTAAAACACCCTTGCTGTCGTAACATTTCCAAATACCGATTCGATTAGAAATTCCCTGTGGTTTAGTTATCCAGCCGCCTTTTCCGTCTGATGAAGTTTCCTTTGAATGAGCATAGACTCCAACTGCATAAGTCCCATCGGCACAGTGATCCTTCCAATCTCCAACCGGTTTGCCATGATGGAAGTTACCGATGGTGTATGAAAGGGTATCGTTGTATAAATTACCGGGTTCATTTGTGTAGAGATGAAGACCTTCATAAAGACCGGAACTATCCCATTTATTGATGGTATCGCCAGTATCAGTGACAATATTTGAATTGTGATAAAACACTTTTGGGTAATCCCTGTCACATTGCCCGAAGGAGTTTCTTAGTACGAATAGTGACAAAATAATGAACAGAAGATAATCTTTCATTTAGATGGAGTTAAGTTGTTCTTTTATTTCTTCCAAAATGGAATTCCCTTTGGAACAGTCGCCTGAAGTCCATTGCCACGTTTCGTGCAAGCGGATTTTTCCATCCGATAGAATTTCAGGTTTGGATTGGCAGATTCCGGTCATTAGTTCGCCTTTGCGATTCACCTGGTGGTAACGCATGTCTATGTTTCCTTCCGAATCTACCAAACCGATGAGTTGACCGGAAACAATTTGACCACCGGAATATGAACAGGTTAAAACATTTCCTGTCTGCTGATAAAGGAAAAGTGTTTCTTTGGATGTTTCCGCGTTTTCGGTGTTGCTTACCAGACGGAATTTTTTATTATGGTAGTTCATTTCACCGATTTTGCGGAATTGGTTTTTTCCAGTTGATCAAGAAAACTAGTAATCAGTTCCTTTAAGGGATCCAATTGTTCTGCATGTTTGATCTTTTCCTTCGAAACAAAATAGAGCATGGATTGACCTTCCGGAGCTTTCTCACTAAAAAGTCCATAGTCATTGGTCACTTCCAACCGCAGCATTTCATCTCTTTGTTCCAAAAGCATTTTCCGGATGGATTTGTCTGAAAGAATCAGCCGGATCTTCTCCTTATCATTTCCTTTGATCATGAATTCCGGATCAAAACTCCAGTCTCCGACTTCAATGTCTTGTGCCCCGAATAGTTTTCCGATGGATGCGATCAGATCCTGGTGAAGTATTTTCAATTGAAGTTTGTCCGGAGAAATGAATTCTGCAATTGCTCTGAAATATTCATGTTCATAACTGCTCGATCCTGCAATGGTAGAGTGTGTGTGAATTTGGAAGGTGATCTTGAATTCATTGTGATGGAAAATCACGGTATCTCCACATTGATAGACATATTTGCCATTGTTCTTCTCCGCGAATTTCCTCCAGGGACCGGAAGTGTCTTTATTGACAATGGCTCTATAAATAGTTCTGATAAATGACATAAGGTGATTTGTTACAGGTAAAGATACGAATTATACCAAAAATTAGTAGGCATGCGACGCGACGCGTGCCTACTAATGATACGATTCTCCATCGTAGTGCAAGATTTTCTTCTTTTCTTGCTTGTCGGTGATTTTTTCTTCGCATTCGTCTTTGATCTTTTCGTTAAATGTTACCGAGCTTCGTTCCTTAATGACCAAATTGAAATAGGTTTTACTTGTTTCAGTTTCAAATAGGATAATGGATTTCATGTTATGAAATCTGCCATTGCAATGTGTATTCCATTCGCCCGAAGACTGTTCAATAACCTGCTCTTTCATTACTTGCCGCAACGAATTTCCTTCCTGTATAAAGAGTGAAAGCTGTACTTCAGAATACGGGTTTGCGCTACTATGTCCATAAAATTGTGCACGGATTCCGAATGCACGAATTTCCTTCGTGAGCATATATGGTGCCGTATCAACGGTAAATCCTGAAAGGAAAATAGCATCTGAAAAGATTAAATTGTCTTCCTTGTATTTTTGAATGATCTTGCCGGTTTGGTTATTGACCACCACAATTACGGCGTCGAGCGTGAAAATTCCTTCGTTTTCATTTTCGTCAATGAGATGAGGAACAACCATCACGGTTTGCGTTTTTGCATAGGGAAGCACCTTTTCGCCCCATAAATCATCCTTTAATTCCGTTTTCTTGATTCCAAGTTGTCTCAAAACACACATCTTTAGAGAGTCTGAAGAAAGCGCGGAATAGGAGTGAACCTGAAAGTTGAGCAAAAAAGAGAGAATTAGGAACGTATTTTTCATACCTGATTTCAAGAAAGGTTTCAGCTCAAAAATAGCATTTTCAAAGATATGGAAAGACAAAAGACGTAAGACTTGATTTGCCGACAAAGGTAGATTAGTCTTACGTCCCAAGTATTTATATCTTAAGTCTTTTGACTTACTTACCCGAACTATTCAACAAATTCATGATCTCATCCAGTTTCGGTGAAAGAATGATTTCTGTCCGACGATTTTTAGCTTTTCCTTCCGGTGTGTCATTGGATGCCTTCGGATAATATTCTCCCCGGCCTGAAGCTGTCATACGTGTTGCTGCAACACCGTATTTCTCATTCAGCATCCGTGTAATGACCGTTGCGCGTCCAACACTCAAATCCCAGTTGTCTTTGAATATTGCAGTTTTGATCGGTACATTGTCTGTATGACCCTCCACCAGGATTTGGATATCCGGGTTTTTGTTCAGTACATCAGCCAGGGCTTTCAATGCCTCAACACCTTTTGGCTCAACGGCTGTAGAACCTGACTTGAACAAGAGTTTATCAGACATAGAAACGTAAACTTTGCCATCACGGATTTCCATGGTCAGCTCGTCCGAGTTAAACCCGACCAATGCATCACGCAAAGTCTGATTCAGCTTTTTTGTCATTTCATCCTGGCGTGCAATGATTGCCTGCATTTCGCGAAGCATGCGTTCTTTGTTCTGAAGATCCTTGTCTTTGTTTTGCAGGTCGCGGTCTTTTTGGCTAAGCTCTGCCGACTGATTTTCATTGATATTCACTTGCCCGGAAAGCCTGTTCTGAAGCGTTTTGTTGTCGGCTGTAAGTCGCTCGTTAACCGATTTTTGATCAGCGAGGGAAGTACATAGCGAATCACGCTCTGCCACAACTGCCTGAAGTCGTTTTCCTCCTTTCTTTTTATCCGGAATAGGGTCGCCACACTTATACATTGGTTTACAAGAGGACACTGCCAGCATTCCAACGGCAAGCACGCTCATCAGAATCGATTTGTTGAATACTTTCATAACTCTTTGTATTAAATTTAACTTTTTGTATGAAATCAAAGAAATGAAATTCTAAAAAATGATTGGGAATTATTAGCCTTTTTTAGGATAGTTTAGATTTAATTATGATTTTGAATCGATTGATTTCAATTCACAATTCGGCATTCGTAATTTGGAATTAACTAACTTTGTTTCATGGCAGTATTATCTATTCCAGATTTGAATATTACGGAACGTAATCCGGAGAAAATTCGTGAATTCATGAACGCCCGCGGTATCTTTTTTGATCAGTGGCAGGCGGATGTGGTATTTGAAGACAGTGCAAACCAGGAAGAAATCCTGGAAGCATACGAATCGAGCCTGACTCCTTTTATGCATGCCGGTGGTTATCAAACAGCAGATGTGATTACAATCAATAAACTGACGGAGAATTACGAAGCGATCCGTGCGAAGTTTTTAGCGGAACATACACATTCCGAAGATGAGATCCGTTTTTTTGTGGATGGAGAAGGACTATTCTGGTTCAACCTGGAAAATGAACCGGTTTTCAATTTGCTTTGTGAACAGGGCGACCTGATTTCCGTTCCTGCGGGGACAAAACACTGGTTTGATGCCGGTGAAACAAACCCGTTTGTAAAGGCAATCCGCATTTTTATCGATATGAGCGGATGGGTTCCTGAGTATACCGGTTCCGAATTGGAAAAACGATTTTCTGATTTCCAGGTTTCGAAATAAGTAACTCATTATCGCCCCGGACGTAATTCCGCAACATTACGTCAAAGACTAAATTTTGTATTAAGATGACAATCAAAAAACCCCGATTCATTCTCACCGATATTGAAGGAACAACTTCCTCCATCTCTTTTGTTGCAGAAAAATTATTTCCATATTTCCGGAACAATATTTTAGACTTGGCAGAATTGACGGACAATCCGGTGGTGAAGGAAGCATTCGCACAAACGATCCAATTGGCAAAATCCGAAGATGGGAAAACCATTTCCACAGAACAGGAAATCTTTGATAAATTGTACGAATGGAGCGTGGAAGACCGCAAAATAACACCTTTGAAAACCTTACAGGGAGTTCTTTGGGATAAAGGTTATCGTGAAGGAGTATTAAAAGGTCATGTTTATCCGGAAGTGGCGGCTAATCTGAAGAAATGGAAAGACCAGGGAATTGGTTTGGGTGTGTTTTCTTCCGGCTCGGTTCCTGCGCAAAAATTGATTTTCGGATATAGCATTTCAGGAGATCTGACGTCTTGTTTTTCCAATTACTTTGATACGAATACCGGCGGTAAGAGAGAATCAGAAACCTATTCTAAAATTGCCAAAGCACTTCAGTTGGAAGCTTCCGAAATCCTTTTTCTAAGTGATATCGTTGAAGAATTGGAAGCTGCGGATTCAAAAGGCTTTCAAACAGTTCAATTGGCTCGGGAGGGAATGGCGCCTTCCTGGAAACAGTCTGTCACTTCGTTTGACGAGATAACTTTCGAATAATAACAGAAGAATCAATTCTTAGTGCAGCTTACATTTTTTTAAGAAAACGGGATTTCATTTTCAGTAGCTTAGTTTTGTTCGTTTGATATTCAGATGGATAGGATTTAAACTACAGAACTATGAAAAGAATACTACTTTCATTGAGCATGATTTTGCTCTGTTTTTTCGGAAACACACAACGGCTGCTTGATTTACAACTTACGATTACGACTCCTCAAAATGGTGATACTATTGAAGCCGAAACACCATTTAATTTTATTGTAAATGTCAAAAATGTAGATTCTGTTGAAAATTTGGTAGCAGCGGATTCGGTCTATTATTATTTTATCCTTTTCGGTGACACGACAATTTTTGCACAGAATAACCAAAATCATTTGGATTATACCGGAAATTCAATTGCTCCAACACAAAGTTTTAGTATCCCAAGAGTTATAGGTTTTTCAGACCAATTTGTCGGAATGACAGTAGATTTGTGCATTTATGTGAAACCTGAAAACGGTCAGGATCCCATCGATGACCCCAATCAATCCAATAATATGGAATGTGTCACGGTTCATGTGATTTCCAATAATTTATCTGTTTCTACTAATGAACTTTCCACGATTAAAATAGCTCCCAATCCAGCAAATGATTATTTCAATTTAACAGGAATAGATGAGAATTCATTTGTTTCTGTTATGGATACACAAGGAAACAGTGTGGATTTTAATCGGAATAATGAAGAGCAGATTGATTGTTCCAATTGGAAAAATGGCGTTTATTTTATCCATATTTCGGATTCGTCAGGAAGTTCCGTCCGGCGAATGGTCGTATCCCATTAAATCTTTCCGTTTCTAAATCTAAAAATAGACTCATGGTCGAGTGATTTGTCCCAAATAGATTAATTTTGCATTCAGAAAAACAGTTTATGAGTGCATTTAGAACCATTTGGACAACCGAAGATAAGTATGTAGAAGTGATTGATCAACGCAAATTGCCACACGAATGGGTAGTTGAAAAATTAATCTCGTACAAGGATGCCGAACGGGCAATCAAGGATATGGTAGTTCGTGGTGCGCCGCTGATCGGTGCAACTGCTGCATATGGAATTTATTTGGCAGCGCGTGAAGGAGCGGATTTGAATGAAGCTTTCACAGATTTGCGTCTTTCCCGTCCTACAGCTGTCAACTTGTTCTGGGCTTTGGATCGCATGAAGGCAAAATTGGAAAATGCATCCGATTTGGTTCAGACGGCTTGGGAAGAAGCTGCTCAGATTGTGGAGGACGATGTGGAAACTTGTCGAATGATCGGTGTTCATGGTTTGCCATTAATCGAGGCAATTTCGAAAAAGAAAAATGGAGAAACCGTTCATATCCTGACACATTGCAATGCCGGAATGCTGGGCTGTATTGAGTGGGGAACAATTACGTCGCCGATCTACCAGGCGTTTCAGAAAGGTATCAAGGTACACGTTTGGGTCGACGAGACACGCCCGCGTTTACAAGGTGCGAATTTGACATGTTATGAGTTAACAAGACATGATGTTCCGCATACATTGATCGTGGATAATCAAGGCGGACACTTGATGCAACATGGAATGGTGGATATGTGCATCGTGGGAACGGATCGTACGACAAGAGAGGGTGATGTGGCAAACAAGATTGGCACTTACCTGAAAGCTTTGGCAGCTCACGATAATCAAATTCCGTTCTATGTGGCACTTCCATCAACTACCTTGGATATGACGATCCGCAATGGTTTGAAAGAAATCCCGATCGAACAACGGGACCAGAATGAAGTGCGCTATATCGTTGGAAAAAGTAAGACTTCCGGTCAGCTGGACGAGGTGCTGATTTGTCCGGAGACAACCGGCGCAAGCAATTACGGCTTTGATGTAACACCGGCCCGATTAGTTTCAGGGTTGATCACCGAACGCGGAGTTTGTGAAGCGAGCGAAGCAGGATTAGTGCAATTATTCCCGGAATACAAGTAATTGAAAAAGAGTTCGTGAATGCGAACTCTTTTTTTAGTATTTGATAATTTTACGTGTGATAACTTTCTGTCCCTGTTGCAATTTCACGAAGAACAGATTTCCTTGTAAATCCGATAGGCTGACTGAATCTGTTTCTGACTTGATAGTTGCAGTTTTCAATATTCTTCCGCTACCGTCATATACTATTACAGCAGTTTCAATCTGATTGATTCCGCTGAATTGGATTACCCCGGTTGTTGGGTTCGGGTAAACACCAATTTGTAATAAATCCTCTTCTTTAACAGATAAATCCTCCTCAATCGGGTTGAAGTTCGTGCCGCAAGGCCCTGCATTCTGATTGTAAGCTTGTTTTATTTTTTCTGCTTTGGCAAATAGTCCCGCCAAAGGTTCCGTAAAACTTGCTGATGCGTGAGTAGAATCATAATAAACCATATAAACATAGTCGAACTCGATCGTATCTGTCTGAGTGAAAGCCCGTGATCCGTGAGAAGCGTAAATACGATAGTCTGTCGGAGGAAGTACCGGTCCTGCAGATGCGGCTGTTTGAGTTGGTGTCCAATCAAATCCGGGGTCCGTACCATCTGTTCCATAAAATAAAGTATCACTTCCACCCGGAAATATGAACCGGGCTTTTGTCATGGTGGTGCTATTGGAAAAAATATTGCCGTTCCCACCATAAAACAATGGGGTTCCATCCGGCCAAAAACCATTGGTGATGCGTTCCCATTCATTTGCTGTTTGAGGATCAGAAATGGTTACACCACCATATGCGGAGGAAGCTAAGGTCCGTTCCAGGGTAAAATACTCGTTATCTATCGTTCCGTCGTTGAAGCCCAATCCATTGGTGCATCCGATCGGAGAAGCATCTTCCGGATTGTCTAATCCGTCCGAATCCATTTTATTTCCTCTTAATACCATAAAGCCTTGTGCAGGTAATGTATCCGCAAAACTTCCCTGCCAACCGGCTGCTTCGTCAAAGAGATCTCCGTTGTAGCAATAGGCCATACCTAATTCCACATGTGTGCCGATATAGTCGTCCGTTGGATTTCCATTATCCAAGTCTAGGAAGCTTCCGATACTGAAGCGACTGAAATCATTTTCGCGGGAAATGTATTTTGTCTTAAAGAAAATAGTGTTGCGGTACATGTCGGAAGTATCACAATTTAGGGTATATGCGTAATTGTGTGTTTCAATTCCTCCGGGTCGCTCCAGGTTCGGATGATCGTGCCAGATTTGAAGAAAACAAGCGTCGCCATAAATGATCGGGTACTCTCCAAGCATAGGTTCGTAAATTCCATTTGAGTTCAAATCGACATAAGGTGCAATTTGAGCACTCTGACCAAGCGAGACATCCCCGTTTCCAGGCCATTCACGTATTCCATGAACCGGAATATAGGTTGCTGAATTCGATTGGATGGAATCGATATGTGCTTCGATCAATTCTTTCGTTACATAAAAACCACGGTTGTATTTACTTTCTATTACGTCATTGAACAAGTTGTTTGTGGTATACGGGCCTACTCGTGAAAATTCGAATAATCCTCCATTCGGTTTTCCAACAGTGTCCCCGTTTTGGGTGATTCCTGTATAGACTTGCTCGAGGTCATACGCAATCCGTTTATTTCCTCTGAATTGAGCACCACTTTCAAAAGCGTATCTGCCACTTATCACTGTGGAATTTTCACTGAATTTCATTTCAATATCGTCCTTGGTGAATTGTGTTTGATATTCCTGCGGGTAATTGAAGTCGACTATTCCATTTTTGATTAGGTGAACAAAGGCTTGATAAGCATCTTTATCATTCCCATACATATCGAAGGTTGCCGAAGTGAATATGGAAGTTCCCAAAAAGATCTGTTGATCCTGGCGGGCTACAAATTCGTTTATAAAGCTAATACCGGGATACACCTTACTACTGATCAAATTGCATTGGTTGTCCAGGTTCTCAAACCAAAATAGGGAGCCGGTTTTCCCCAAGCGATAGAATCCGTTCGGTCTTTTGACAATCAGGTGCTGAATGTAATTCGATCCGGTAGTAAAAGATCCGGAGGTCAAAACTTGTGCGGTGGAATTTAATTTGTACCAACTTACCGCATCACAAACAAGCAGTGTGTCATTTGACATCGGTACCATATGAATACCCGAACCATTTGAACTCGCAACGGTATTTGAATTGTAATTATTTAGACTGTTCCGAACGTATATTTTCATCGTATTCAGGTAACTCATCACGGTTAGTTCTTTCCCGCCAATTAATTCAAGTTCGGTGGATCTTTTAACGTTTACATAGGAAGAATTACCTGCAGAAATGGTTAAAGAAGCATCAACAAGTTCCGTATAGTAAGTATTCAGGTTGGCGAAGGAAACTGAAGTTCGGTACAAACCTCCGCTTGTTTTTACCATATAAGTAACCAGTTCGTTGTTAATGCGCTGTGTTTCAACGAAACCAACCATGAATGTGTCCGGGGTTTCATAACTCTGAACAACTTGTCCGGTTGCCTTACTCACTTTAAAAAAAGAAAGGATTTGATTCGAAGTTGACCTGACCAATAAACTGAACACATACTCGGTAGGTGTTTCAAACCCGTTTGAAATATATACGGTTTTCCCGCTTGCAGAAGGAATGTTCAATGGAAAATCGGTAACTGAGAGCAAGTCTCCAAGCGAATTGATTTCGGAAATCTTTAATTTGAAAGTGGTGGAGCTTCCGTCTTTATGCAGACTCATGAGCTTCGTATTTCCAATATCCGAATCAAGAATCTTGAGTTGTTGAATATTGAATCCATTGTAATTGTTCAAAAAAGTGCGCTTGAACTGGGCATTCGAACTAAATGTTATGGAAATGATCATGACAAGAAAAAGTAATCTTTTTTTCATAGAGTAGAGATTTAAACGGTACTGTCGTTTTCGGCAAGTTATTCAATAAATAAAGGAAAATGACAGGAATTACCTGAAGTGTATCGTTTTTTGATTAATCGGGTAAGATTTCCCTTTTATGAAATCATCTTTTTTCTTAAATTAAATAGGAAATGATGAAATATGAACGAAAAATACCTCCATTTTCTATGGAAGAACAAACGGCTTCCATTGACCAATTTATTCACTATTGATGGCAAAAAAGTTGAAATTATCCAGGTAGGAATTCACAATTTGGATTCCGGTCCTGATTTTTTCAATGGGAAAATTGTCCTGGACGAACTGACCCATTCGGGAAATATTGAAATGCATGTGAAGTCTTCCGATTGGAATTTGCACGGACATCAATTCGACCAGGCCTATTCCAATGTCATTCTTCATGTGGTATACGAACACGATGAACTGATTTTTGTTCAGGGAGTTCCAATTCCAACAGTGGAACTCAAACAGCTGATCGATTGGGATCACTTCAGTTGGTTCAATAAGTATTACAAAGGAACAACATCCATTCTGTGTGAGTCTCATTTGAACGAGGTTCCAAAACCGATTGTGCTGAATCAAATTGAACAAGCAGTCTTTCAACGCATGAACCGAAAAATGATAGAGATTGAGAACCAGTATCAAACCCTCAAAATGTCGTTCAAGGAAGTCTTGTTTCATGCCATTTCGAAAGCATTTGGAATGAAAGTGAACCAGCTCCCTTTCCAGGAATTAGCGATAGGAATCCCATTTGATAAGTTCATGAAGGCAAATCAGAAACAAAAAATGGCGATTGCTTTTGGAGTAGGGGGTTTTTTAGAGGGAAACAAAGGGGGTTCCTATCAGGAAGAATTAAAAAAGGAATGGGATTTTCAACGGTACAAACTGAAGTTGGAATCGCAAAATGCCTACAGTTGGAAATTCAAAGGTTGCAGGCCTGGAGGTTTTCCAACTCAGCGCTTAGCACAGTTCGCCACCTTTGTTCATGAAATGAACTGGGATTCGGATAATTGGTATTTGCCTGCGGTGGAATTGCTGCAGATGTTGCAGGCTACGTTGATGAAACCGGCGGATGAATACTGGCTGACCCACTTTGATTTTGGGAAAGAGAAAAGAACGATATCCACAATGAGCATTGCCACAGCGAATACAATTATTATCAATAGTGTCATTCCATTCTTATGGTGGTTATCTGATCGCTTGAGTGACAATTCTTATCGAAACAAGGCATTCGAAATCCTTGAAATGCTTCCCCCGGAAAAGAATGAAAAAATAAATTCCTGGAAAAACCTGGGGGTTGTTCCCGCAAATGCCCTGGAATCCCAAGGATTGATTGAGCTTACAAACGAATTTTGCCTGAAAAAGGCTTGTTTGAAATGTGCAATTGGAAATGCGATTCTAAAAGGAATTTAAAATGTACAATTGATAATTGAAAAGGCTGATTTGAAGGAATCTTGCTAAAGATCAGATTTCCTCTTTTCAATTTTTTTCATTCTCCATTTTCAATTCAAAAAATGCGTAATTTTGATACAGGAACAGCAGATGAAAAGAACGCTTCAAAAAATAGCTTTTTTCTTTGAGATGCGCTCTTTCGGAGTGTGCTCATGGTGGGCAACCAAATTGGGAATCCAAACCAACAAAGTGCGTTTGGGTTTTATCTATGCAACTTGCATTGGTTTAGGCTCCCCGCTGATTCCGTACCTTATTATGGCCTGGATACTGGAACACAAACATTATTTCCAGTTTAAATCCAAAAAACGCTCCATTTGGGAATTGTAATCAAAGTATCATGAAAATCCTTATCACCGGCTCAAATGGTTTATTGGGACAAAAAATTGTCAAACGTTGCCTAAAGCACAATATTCCATTCGTTGCAACTTCTAAAGGGGCAAACCGGAATCCGGAATGTCCGGGCGACCGGTATATTAGTTTGGATCTGCTTCAGACGGATGAGGTGCATCAACTGGTGCTTGACCAAAAACCTACGGCGATTATTCACACTGCTGCATTGACCAATGTGGATTACTGCGAAGAACATCCGGAAGAATGTCATCAGGTAAACGTCATTTCCACTCAGGTGCTTTATGAAGCTGCGAAAAGTGTTCAGGCTCATTTTGAATTAGTTTCTACAGATTTTGTCTTTGACGGTGAAAATGGTCCGTATAAAGAAGAAGACCCGGTAAATCCGCTGAGTGTTTATGCGCAGTCTAAAGTGGATGCGGAACACCTTCTTTTGGCAGACCCGGAAGATTATAAAAACTGGTCGATTGCAAGAACGATCATCGTTTATGGAACAGGTTTTGGATTGTCCCGTTCCAATATGATCCTTTGGGCTATGGAAGCCTTGCCAAAGGGAGAATTGATGAAATTGGTGGACGATCAGTTTCGCGCTCCGACTTGGGCGGATGATTTGGCATATGGTTGCGTGGAAATCATTAAGCGGAATCAAACCGGGATTTTCCATCTTTCAGGACCTGCGCCAAGAGCAATCGATCAAATTGTGAAAGAAGTGGGAAAAGCACTTGGATTAAGTGATCTGAAAATTGAGACAATTTCCTCGACAACCTTGAATCAAGCTGCCAAAAGGCCACCAAGAACGGGTTTTGACCTTTTGAAAGCTGAAAAATTACTGGATTATCACCCGATGGATATACAAGAAACCATACCACTGCTCCAAAAAGATTTAATTCACTACCGCTAAGAACAAAAAAATGACCCACTATTCAAAATCTACCAAGCGGGGAATTGTTGTATTCACGCTATTGCTACTCGCCATTTTTGTGGCTCCGGATCTGATTCAGTATTTCAGACCGAAGCCGGAAATCAGTATAGAACAATGGTCGAACAAGGAGAAGCAGGTTACTGAGAAACTAAACAGTCAGTCCGGGTTCAATTATCACAAAAGCTGGAAGAAAAACCGCTATTCAAGGCCATTAGCCAAGTTTGATCCGAATGGGTATACCTTAGAAGAATGGATGGCTTTGGGACTTTCTGAAAAACAGAGTGCAATCGTACTCAAATTCACCTCCCGGAAAATCTATTCCAACGAAGAGTTGAAGCGGATCTTCGTCATCTCCGATGAACTATTCCAGCTGATAAAGGATTCAACGTACTATCCGGAAAGAACCAAAAACCTGGATAAATACACAGAATATAAGCTCGAACAAAAATTGGTCACAGTGGATATCAACCGGGCAAATCTGGATGAGGTGCTTCAGGCCGCAGAAATCACTTCTTTCGACGCGAAACAGATTATCCGTGCCAGGGACAATTTCGGCGGATTCTATTCGTTGAGCCAACTGAGCGAAGTTTGGCAGGCAACTCCGGAGAAAATTGCGGTGTGGGAAAAATACATCCGGATCGATCCTGAGAATATCCGAAAAATGAATATCAATACTGCGAGTACGAAAGAATTATCACTTCATCCTTATATTTCTTGGAATTTGGCAAACTCTCTTGTGAAGTTACGTTCCCAAAACGGATTCTATAAAGAACTCCGGGAAATTAAGAAATCAGTTCTGATGACAGATGAATTGTATGAAAAGCTGAAGTATTACCTGGTAGTAGAATGATGAATCATTCTATGTGCAATTTTTTTTGCAGTAAGTTGAGTTTTTTTTCGAGTTCCTCCACTTCTGTATTATTCGGGCAATTACCCATGCTACCTTCTTTGTTATAGATCGGCATACAACGGATGAAAAATTGGTGGTGTTTGGCGTAGCGTTTCCGAATTTCTTCATTCAACAAAGGCATCTCTGATCCTTTCTTTTGAATCCGTTTGACTTCTTCCATCAATGTAATTACTTCCTTGGCATATGTGATAGCGGCTGAGGTGCAATCACAAGGAGTTACCAGGGACATGGTATCAATCTTCAGTGAGGCATCACTAACATGGAACTGTGCGTTGCAAGTACCTGAAAAAGTAATAAGAAGTAAGCCAAATAATTGTTTCATGGAAATGAATTTGGACGAAAGTTACCGATTTTGGTTGAATGGAAAAACAATGCAGGATGTTCACGATCCATACCATTCATATGATTCAATTATCAGTTCGTTCATCTATTTCTTGGAATTTGTCAAATTCTCCGTAAAATTGCGCTCGCAAAATGGATTACCTTATAATAGAATCATGATAGAAGAAAAAATTAAAGGCGTAATTAGAGATGTGATCGACTTTCCAAAGCCTGGAATTGTGTTCAAGGACATTACTCCGATTATGTTGGATCCCGCTTTATCCAAAGAAATAGTCAGTCACCTGGTATCAATATACAAAGACCAGAAATTGGACAAGATCGCCGGAATTGAAAGTCGCGGGTTTTTATTCGGCTATCCTTTGGCAATGGAACTGGGACTTCCTTTTGTTCTGATCCGTAAATCAGGAAAATTGCCCTATCATAAAATAGATCATTCATACGAATTGGAATACGGTTCTGCAACAATTGAAATGCATGTGGATGCGGTTCAAAAAGGAGAACGTGTATTGATTCACGATGATTTACTGGCTACGGGTGGGTCCGCTTCTGCGGCGGCAGAACTCATCCTGAAATGTGGCGGTGAAGTTGCCGGATTTAACTTCCTTGTGGGGTTAAATTTTCTAAATGGGAATGAAAAATTGAAAAACTACTCTAATAATATTACTAATTTAGTAGCCTATTAAAATTTATTAATCGAAAAAAAAATTAACGGAACCCCAACAAAACTGTTAATCATGAACTTTGAACTAAACGAAAATCAAAAAATGATCACGCAAATGGTGCGTGATTTTGCGGAAAGAGAAATCCGTCCGAATATGAATCAATGGGATGCTGATGAATACTTTCCTGTTGATGTCATGAAAAAAATGGGCGAACTTGGCCTATTGGGAATTTATATCCCGGAACAATATGGAGGAAGCGGCTTTTCATATCTGGAATATGCGACAGCATTGATGGAATTGGGAAAAGTATGCGGAGGGATCGGTCTAAGTGTTGCAGCGCATAATTCGTTGTGTACAGGACATATTTATTACCACGGAAACGAAGAACAAAAGAAAAAATATCTGCCGAAATTAACGTCAGGAGAATTTATCGGGGCGTGGGGTCTGACTGAGCCGAATACAGGTTCTGATGCCATGCGTATGAAGTGTACTGCAGTTAAGGATGGAGATCATTGGGTGATTAACGGGGCGAAGAACTGGATTACTCATGGTTTATCAGGGGATGTTGCGGTTGTGTTGGTTCGTACGGGAGAATTACTCGATTCAAACGGGATCACAGCATTTATTGTTGAAAAAGGAACTCCGGGATTCTCGGCAGTTAAAATCAAAGATAAATTAGGAGTTCGAGCTTCTGAAACAGCGGAATTGATTTTTGACAATGTGCGTCTGCACGAGTCACAAGTGATTGGTGAAGTGGGACAAGGGTTCAAACAGGCCATGCACATTTTGGATGGAGGCCGTATTTCAATCGCCGCACTTTCTTGTGGTATCGCACGTGGAGCTTATGAAGCATCCGTGAAGTACGCAAAAGAGCGTGAGCAATTCGGACAACCGATCGGTAAGTTCCAGGCAATCGGATTCAAACTGGCTGATATGGCTACGGAAGTAGAAGCAGCAGAATTATTGACTTTCCAGGCGGCAGATTACAAGAATAGAAACCAGAAAATGACTACTCAAGGAGCTTTTGCGAAATATTTTGCTTCAGAAGTTTCTGTGAAATGTGGAAACGAAGCTGTTCAGATCATGGGTGGTTACGGGTTCACAAAAGAGTATCCGGCAGAGAAATTCCTGAGAGATGCGAAGTTGATGACCATCGGTGAAGGAACGTCTGAAATTCAGAAATTGGTCATTTCAAGAGAGATTTTAAAGTAATTCGGAATTATTTTTTGAAATACGCTTTGTTGAAAAGAAAAAACAATTATCTTTGCGCTCCCTATAAGCGTATAGGTATTAAAAAGCTAACAATAGAATTAAATAGAATATGTTAATCATTCCAGTTAAAGAAGGCGAGAACATCGAAAGAGCGCTTAAGAAGTACAAGAAGAAATATGACAAAACAAATGTCATGAAAGAATTACGTCGTCGTAAAGAATTCGTGAAACCATCTGTTATTGATCGTCAAGCGAACATTCGTGCAGCTTATGCTCAAAAAATGAAATCTCAAGAGATTTAATACAAAGATATACATGTTAAAAAATTGAGGCCTCGACAAACATGTCGGGGCCTTTTTATTTGCATGATTTTTTTATCAAGATCGCTGTGGTTTTCATTTTTTTATTTATGTTTGAGCAACATCTAAATAATTATATATGAAAAAACTATTCACCTTAACAACTTTCTCGTTGTTAGTATTAGTTTCACTTGCTGAACCCCCAGTTAAGAAATGGAAATCAGATCGTGGACTTTTTGGTTACAAAACAGTTACTCAAACAAATTCTCCAGATTTAATAATGTTGTCATGCAGAGATCCCGGATTGATCGCTTGCAGGGCGCAAGGTATTACCGTTGTAGGAGATGATGGTGAGATTTCCTTGACCGAAACCAATATTGAAAGCATTGAACGTATGATTGATGACCTAGTATTGTCTGGAAAAAATTCCGGGACAATTGTTTACGACGATAAAGTTGTAATCACATTTTTGTTTAATGAAGATGCTGACGATCTAGAATACACGCTTTATTCAATTCCTCAAGCTCGCAGATTTGGAGTTAATTTTTAACGATTTGATTTTATGAAAAAACTGTTTTTTACTTTAATAGCTTTAATGCTACTATCGAATCTTCATGCTGAAGATATTATAACAAAATACAATCGAGGAATTTTCGGTTATAAAACCGTTCACCAAGCTCAGCAACCCATTGGGAGGAGTTTGACTTGTACGGATCCGGGTAAATTGAAATGTGAATGGTCTTCATCCTTATCAAGTAATAATGACAGATATGAAAGTATTCTTTTAAAAGTTGATGAAGAATGTATGAATGGCAGTAGTTCTGGTTCATTTCAAACTAGCGATTATTATGTTAGTTATACGTTTGATCGAGATGCGGATAAACAAGAAGTGCATATTTACACATTGGTTGAAGCTCGTGATAAAGGTCTCATTTAAAAGTTTGATTCTCCTGTTTGTTTTTATTTCAAATGGGAGAATCTCAAATTGTCAAATAGTAACATCCACCATAATTAAACTTCCTCAGACTGGTAGTTTGCAAACTGGAAATGTTCTTTCAAGTATCGATAATGGTGTTGTATATTTTATGCCGTCTTATACTGATAAAAAGGAACGATCAATTTATTTGGCTGACTTGGACGGTCGGCCTAAAGAATCTCTAACAATAAAAGAAGAAGGAATTAAAGGGTTTAAGAATGAGCGGATAGTTCAATTTGCTGTATCAGAGAGCAATCTTATTGTCCTTTCAAATAAGTCAATTCATTTTTTTCGCAGAGATCGAAATTCTTTTCAAGTAGTTAAGACCATTAAAAATCGTTACAGTTTTGATCATATTGAAAAATTGGGCGATTCATTTCTATTGCATGTATGTTATTCATTTCACCCTATGGATCAGGTAGAGACCAATTTATGGGCAAAACTTGATATGTCCTCAATGGAGATTGGTACGTTATTTACGCCCGAAATGGATAATTCCAAGTTTGGAAGTTTCGTTAATTCGTGGGTCTCAACGTATGGAAGAACTATTGCTCATGCAAGTGCAAGTCAGTATAAAGTAATGTTTTATAATGATCTGTTCTTACCGATTGATTCCATCGAATTATCTGATGAATTATTCAAGCTTGACACGAGTCTGATTAATAATGCGGATTTATATTCGAAAGAAGGAATAAGTAACTTCATGAAGGTAGATGATGAAAAATTCTCACGAATAAGGAAAGTTATAATGCTGAACGCTACTCAAATACTGGTATTTTCTAAATTATCCCAAGAGGCACTTACTGATAAAGGGAAAGTGAGGTTGGATACATGGGACAAAAGCTCTGGTGTTTGGCGGTTACAACATCAGATTACAGGAGACGAAATCTACAAAGATGGTGAGACTTATGATGATCAACATACGTTTCTGGGAAACTTATACCAAAATGTATTTGATTTAAGAATAAGCAATGGTCAAATTTATTGTGTTTCTTTTCCGTATTACCCCAAAGTGAAAACAGAGAGTTTTGATAGGGTAAAAGATATCGAGGCATATTTCAAAGATTCAAGCGAATTTCATTATGGGCTGGAGAAGTTTATGTTTAATAATAATTAGCTATTTAGCTTCTTGGTCTTATGTTTTAAGTCAAGATTTATCCGTACTTACAGTTTATGACGAACAGGGAAAGGGTCATCAGATACATTCTGTGATCAAGGATTCTGAGAGTTTTGTGGTTGTGAAAGATGCTTTTTGTATTGGTTGTGCCGAATATTTGGTGAATTGTTCAAAAAGTAAGAAGGTGCTCGTCATTATGGAACGATTCAGTCTGTTAGCGATTTCCAGTTTTCAACCGATAAAAAATGCAGAATTATTTTTTGTATCCAAAACAGAATTGATGCCCGATGATTTTGGTACAACTGGAATGGCGATAATCCGAAAGGAGTCATTACAGATCATAAAAGAAAAGGAAATCAACCATCTTACCAAGAATTATCAGGAAGGAATTAAAAGTGTTCGGAAAATAGTTAAGACCTACTTCAAATCGAAAGACTCATAATTCTTAGAATTCCCCTCACTAATACTGTGTAAAAGTCCTGGTTTGTTGTCGGGGCTTTTCTTTTTTGTATCTTGTATTTTGTTATGTCTTACAAAGATTCCTTCATACATTATCTTCAGGTCGAGAAACGCTACTCGAATCATACCATATTAGCATATGAAGAGGATTTGGATCAATTCACGGCTTTTGCTGAGTTGTCAAGATCTGCTGAGTGGAATGAGGTGAATCATCAATTGGTGCGTGGGTGGATTGTGGATTTGTTGGAGAGTGGACAAAGCAATCGTACCGTTTCGCGTAAGATATCCTGTTTACGCTCTTTTTTCAAATGGCTCATTGCAAACGGCAAGGTGGAACAAAATCCGATGTTGCGTATCCGTGGGCCGAAAGTTGAAAAGCGCTTGCCGCAATTCGTGAAACAATCCGAAATAGATGGTGCCAGGATCGAGCAATTGTTTGCTTCAAACTTTGAAGGAATTCGGGACCGGCTGATGTTTGAATTATTTTATCAGACAGGGATCCGTTTGAGTGAATTGATTGAACTAAAAAATAAGGACGTAACCTCCGGCAGTATCAAAGTTTTGGGGAAACGAAACAAGGAGCGGATCATTCCGATCGGTCAGGATCTCTACGCTATCATTCAGTCTTATGAAAAACTGAAGCCCTCAGGACCGGATAGCCAACTTTTGTTATTTGTAAAAAAAGATGGTAGAAAAATGTCTTCAAAGTTTGTATATAGAAAAATAAATACATACCTTGGAAGTGTAACGAATGTGCAAAAAAAGAGCCCGCATGTCTTGCGTCATACGTTTGCAACTCACATGTTGAATAATGGCGCAGGACTGGAAACTTTAAAAGAACTTTTGGGGCACGCTAATTTATCCGCCACACAAGTTTATACGCACAATTCGTTCGCTCAAATAAATTCAATTTATTCACATGCCCATCCACGTGGGCGCAAAAAGTAAAAGTCATGGACGTTAAGGTGCATTCTATCCATTTTAAAGCGGATCAAAAGCTGGTTGATTTTATTAACGACAAAGTTGAAAAGCTGCAGGTTTTTTTTGATCACATAATTGTTGGAGAGGTTTTTTTAAGATTGGATAAGAATTCGGACAAGGAAAATAAGATAGCTGAAGTGAAAATATTGATGCCCGGAAAAGAATTGTTTGCCAAGAAACAATGTAAATCTTTTGAAGAAGCGGCAGATTTATGTGTCGATGCCTTGCGTACTCAAGTAAAAAAATATAAAGGCAAATTAACGAATTAGTAATTGGAAATGAATTATTTAGATGGATGGCTATTTTGGCCATCCATTTTTTTTTGATTTTTTTTCATCGAAACGCTTGCAGGTATTTATTTCTTTAGTACATTTGCAAACCCAAATGGGAAAAACACTTTAAAGAATCGTTCTTTTAAATCGTATTTATTACCAAACTTTAATGCCGGTGTAGCTCAGCTGGCTAGAGCAGCTGATTTGTAATCAGCAGGTCGGGGGTTCGAGTCCCTCCACCGGCTCGCATTAAAGGATGGGAGTGTCGCATAGTGGCTATTGCAGTAGACTGTAAATCTATCACCGAAAGGTATCACTGGTTCGAGTCCAGTCACTCCCACGACAAGTAAAATAATATAATAAGCGGGAGTAGCTCAGTTGGTAGAGCGTCAGCCTTCCAAGCTGAGGGTCGCGAGTTCGAATCTCGTCTCCCGCTCAATTACGAAATAAAAGAATAGGCCGGTGTAGCTCAGGGGTAGAGCGCTTCCTTGGTAAGGAAGAGGTCACGAGTTCAATTCTCGTCATTGGCTCTGCAGGGATTCACTCATTAGATTTATGGGTGAAATTTTGTATTAGTAAGAAAAAGGTTTATTAACTACGTAACAAATAAAAACAAATGGCTAAGGAAAATTTTAATCGTTCCAAACCGCACGTTAACATCGGGACTATCGGGCACGTTGACCATGGTAAGACTACGTTAACAGCTGCAATCTCAAGTGTGTTAGCTTCTAAGGGATTGGCTGCGGTTCGTGATTTCTCTTCTATTGACAACGCTCCGGAAGAAAAAGAGCGTGGTATTACTATTAACACTTCACACATCGAGTACGAAACTTTGAATCGTCATTACGCTCACGTTGACTGTCCAGGTCACGCGGATTACGTAAAGAACATGGTTACAGGTGCTGCTCAGATGGACGGTGCTATCTTGGTTGTTGCTGCGACTGATGGTCCAATGCCTCAAACTCGTGAGCATATCCTATTAGGAAAACAAGTTGGTGTTCCTCGTTTAGTTGTATTCATGAATAAAGTGGATATGGTTGATGACGCTGAGTTGTTGGAATTAGTTGAAATGGAAGTTCGTGAATTGTTGTCTTTCTACGATTACGATGGTGACAATGCTCCGGTTATTCAAGGTTCTGCACTTGGTGCATTGAACGGAGAAGCTGAATGGGTTGCTAAAATCGACGAATTGATGGAAGCAGTAGATACATATATCGAATTACCTCCACGTGATGTTGACAAACCTTTCTTGATGCCGGTTGAAGACGTATTTACGATTACAGGTCGTGGTACAGTTGCAACAGGTCGTATCGAAACAGGTGTTATCAACTCTGGTGAGCCGGTTGAGATCTTAGGAATGGGTGAAGAGAAATTGACTTCTACTGTTACTGGGGTTGAGATGTTCCGCAAAATCTTGGATCGTGGTGAAGCTGGTGATAACGTTGGATTATTGCTACGTGGTATTGAGAAATCTCAAATCAAACGTGGAATGGTAATCTGTAAACCAGGTTCTGTTAAGCCTCACGCTGATTTCAAAGCTGAAATCTATGTATTGAAAAAAGAAGAAGGTGGACGTCACACTCCATTCCATAACAAATACCGTCCTCAGTTCTACTTCCGTACAACTGACGTAACTGGAGAGATTTTCTTGACAGACGGACGTGAGATGGTTATGCCAGGTGATAACGTAACAATTACTGTTAAGTTGATCGTTCCTGTAGCAATGGACAAAGGTCTACGTTTCGCTATCCGTGAGGGTGGTCGTACTGTAGGTGCTGGTCAGGTTACTGAAATCATCGCTTAATTCGCGGTAAACATATCAAAACGAAAGGGGAGCTTATACTCCCCTTTTTACACGGGCGTAGCTCAGCTGGTAGAGTAGTGGTCTCCAAAACCATTGGTCGTGGGTTCGAATCCTACCGCCCGTGCAAAAAACAAAATAAATTGACCATGTCAAAGTTTAGAAATTATTTTAGCGAAACCATTACTGAGATGACTCAGAATGTTACGTGGCCGACGTGGAAAGAATTGCAGAGTAATGCACTTATTGTGGTTGTTGCGTCTGTGATTTTTGCATTGTTGGTATTCGCAATGGACAATGTCTTTGGAATTACCGGAACTCCTACTTCTACCTGGAAGGGGGTTGTTGGATTTATCTATTCTTTCTTTTAATTAGAAAAATGGGAGATATTAAAAAACGTTGGTACGTCGTACGCGCAGTTAGTGGAAAAGAGAAAAAGGTAAAAGAATACCTTGATCTTGAAATTTCACGTTTGAAGCTGGATGATTACGTTTCGCAAGTATTGATTCCTACTGAGAAAGTTTTTCAAATCCGTAACGGTAAGAAAATCTCAAAGGAAAAAGCGTATTTACCGGGATATGTATTGATTGAAGCAGCTTTGGTTGGTGAGGTTCCTCACGTAATCAAAGGAATTCCGAATGTAATCGGATTCCTGGGAGCTGAAAAAGGGGGAGACCCACAGCCAATGCGTTTATCTGAAGTAAATCGCATTTTAGGTAAAGTTGACGAATTATCCGAAACAGAAGAGGAATTGAAAATCCCATTTGTTATCGGTGAGTCAGTTAAGGTGATCGATGGACCATTTAACAATTTCTCCGGAGTGATTGATGAAATCAATGAGGACAAGAAGAAATTGAAAGTGATGGTTAAAATCTTCGGTCGTAAGAACCTTCTTGAGCTTAGCTACATGCAAGTGGAAAAAGAAGGATAAACATGTATTAACCGCAGCAGTGGGTTTATTGATTAAAGCTTCCCTTTAATTCTCACGTTATGACTGCATAATTTAAATAAACAATGGCTAAAGAAGTAGCAGCATTGATCAAATTACAGATCAAAGGTGGTCAAGCCAATCCAGCTCCTCCAGTTGGTCCCGCACTTGGTGCGAAAGGGGTCAACATCATGGAATTTTGCAAGCAGTATAATGCTCGTACGCAAGATAAGCCAGGAAAGGTATTACCATGTGTGATTACTGTGTACAGTGACAAATCATTTGATTTCGTCATCAAAACTCCTCCGGCAGCTGTGCAGATTATTGACAGCGTTAAGCTTAAAAAAGGTTCTTCTGAGCCTAATAAAAGCAAAGTTGGTTCAATGACTTGGGATCAAGTTCGTGCCATCGCTGAAGATAAAATGCCAGACATGAATTGTTTTACTGTTGATTCAGCTATGACTATGGTAGCTGGTACAGCACGTAGTATGGGTGTAACTGTTAAAGGAGGTGAAGCTCCTGCAACTAAATAATCGCAAGTATCATGGGAAGAATTTCTAAAAAAAGAAAAGAAGTTTTAGCAAAGTATGATTTGACTAAAACTTACACCTTGGTAGAAGCGTGTGATTTAGTGAAGAACATTACAACTACTAAGTTCGATGCATCAGTAGACATTTCTGTACGCTTAGGAGTAGATCCACGTAAAGCGAATCAAATGGTTCGTGGTACAGTTGCATTGCCTCACGGAACTGGTAAGGACGTACGAGTATTAGTACTTTGTACTCCAGACAAGGAAGCTGAAGCAAAAGCAGCAGGTGCTGAATTCGTTGGATTGGATGAATTCATTGAGAAAATCAAAGGTGGTTGGACAGACATCGACGTAATTATTACAATGCCTTCAGTAATGGGTAAAGTAGGTGCTTTAGGACGTATCCTGGGACCTCGCGGCTTAATGCCAAATCCAAAAACAGGTACTGTGACGATGGAAGTCGGGAAAGCTGTTGAAGAAGTGAAAGCAGGTAAGATTGATTTCAAAGTTGACAAATTCGGTAATATTCACTCATCTGTTGGGAAAGCAAGCTTCGAAGGAGCTAAAATTCGCGACAATGCATTCGAATTAATCCAGCAATTAATCAAATTGAAACCATCTGCTGCAAAAGGTACTTACATTAGAAGTATCTATATCAGCTCTACAATGTCTCCAAGTATCCAAATTGATGCTAAATCTGTTGTAGCTTAAAATCTTGTAGTATGAATAAAGATCAAAAAGCACAGTACATTGAAGATCTTGCTCAAGATTTATCGAAAGCAAACATCTTCTATCTTGCAGATACAGCAGCTCTTACAGTTGAGACAATCAACCAATTACGCCGTCGTTGTTTTCAACAAAATATTGAACTACGTGTAGTTAAAAATACTTTGTTGGCTAAGGCAATGGCTAAGGTTGAAGGTAGAAATTACGAAAACTTGGCATCTGTGTTGAGTGGACCGACTTCTATCATGTTCTCTGAAGTAGGAAACGCTCCTGCAAAATTGATTAAAGATTTCCGCAAGAAAAATGATAAGCCTGTTCTTAAAGGAGCTTATATTGAAGAAGCAATCTTCATTGGTGACAACCAATTGGATACGCTTGAAGCAATCAAGTCTCGTGAAGAACTAATCGGTGACATCATTGGATTACTACAAAGCCCGGCGAAAAATGTTATTTCCGGTCTTACAAGTGGTGGTTCCAAAATTGCTGGAATCCTTAAAACGCTCGAAGAAAGAGCATAAGTAAAAAAAATTATTAAGAACCTTTTTTAAAATTTATAAAAATGGCTGATTTAAAACAAATCGCAGAAACATTGGTTAACCTTACAGTAAAAGAAGTTAACGAGTTAGCAACAATCTTGAAAGACGAGTACGGTATCGAGCCTGCTGCTGCTGCTGCAGTAATGGTAGCTGGTGGTGGTGCTGGAGCTGGTGAAGCTGCTGCTGAAAAAACTGAATTCGATGTAATCTTGAAATCAGGTGGTGCTAACAAACTTGCTGTAGTTAAGTTGGTTAAAGAATTAACTGGTAACGGATTGAAAGAATCTAAAGACTTAGTTGACGGAGCTCCTGCTACATTGAAAGAAGGTGTTTCTAAAGACGAAGCTGCCGCTTTGAAATCACAGCTTGAAGAAGCTGGTGCTGAAGTAGAGGTTAAGTAACTAGTTACAAAAGTTTGCAGGAAAGGTGTCCGTCATTTGACGGATGCCTTAACCTGTTTTTCGGCGTTTAGCCAATTTTAAAGTCCTTTTCTCAATTAAATTTATTTCGCCTTGGCAACAACAAGCAATACATCAACGAGAATTAATTTTGCTTCTAGCAAAAATCAGTTCGCTTATCCAGACTTTTTGGATATTCAGCTTAAATCCTTCCAGGAGTTTTTCCAATTGGAAACGACACCTGAAAATCGTGAAAGCGAAGGATTGTTCAAGGTATTTGCGGAAAATTTCCCAATTACTGACACACGAAACCAATTCGTGTTGGAGTTCCTTGATTATTTCATCGACCCACCAAGATACACTATTGATGAGTGTATCGAAAGAGGTTTAACTTATAGTGTTCCACTAAAAGCTAAACTAAAATTATATTGTACAGACCCTGAACACGAGGATTTCGAAACAATCGTGCAGGATGTATACTTGGGAACTATCCCGTACATGACACCAAAAGGTTCTTTTATAATCAATGGTGCTGAACGTGTTATTGTCTCACAGTTGCACCGTTCACCAGGGGTATTCTTCGGTCAAAGTCGTCACGCGAACGGTACAAAATTGTACTCTGCCCGTGTTATTCCTTTTAAAGGATCTTGGATCGAATTCGCAACGGATATCAACAGCGTAATGTATGCTTACATCGATCGTAAGAAAAAATTGCCTGTTACAACTCTTTTCCGTGCGATCGGATATGAAACAGATAAAGATATTCTAGAAATATTCGGATTAGCTGATGAAGTGAAAGCTAATAAAGCGAATCTGAAAAAATGTGTTGGTAGAAGACTGGCAGCTCGTGTATTGAAGTCTTGGATTGAGGACTTTGGAGATGAAGATACAGGAGAAGTAGTATCTATCGAACGTAATGAAGTTATCCTTGACCGTGAAACAGTATTTGAGGATCACCATGTTGATTTGGTAATCGATGCTGGTGTGAAAACAGTTATTTTCCACAAAGAGGATGCAAATACGGCTGATTACACGATTATCTATAACACGCTTCAAAAAGATACTTCAAACTCTGAAAAAGAAGCTGTTGAGCATATCTACCGTCAGTTACGTAACGCTGAACCACCTGATTATGAAACAGCAAAAGGTGTTTTTGAGAAATTGTTCTTCTCGGATGCACGTTATGACTTAGGTGAAGTAGGTCGTTATAGAATGAATAAAAAGTTGAATATCGACCGTTCGGAAGAATCTCGTGTTTTGACTAAAAATGATATTCTGTCGATTATCAAATATTTGATCGAATTGATTAACTCGAAAGCGGATGTGGATGATATTGACCACTTGTCAAATCGTCGTGTTCGTACTGTAGGGGAGCAATTATACGCTCAATTCGGTGTTGGTTTGGCTCGTATGGCCCGCACTATCCGTGAACGTATGAACGTTCGTGATAATGAGGTCTTTACTCCGATTGACTTGATCAACGCGAAGACTTTGTCTTCAGTTATCAACTCATTCTTCGGAACTAACCAGTTGTCTCAATTCATGGATCAGACCAACCCGCTTTCGGAAATTACGAATAAGCGTCGTTTGTCTGCACTAGGACCAGGTGGTCTTTCCCGTGAAAGAGCAGGGTTCGAGGTTCGTGACGTTCATTATACGCACTACGGTCGTTTGTGTACGATTGAAACTCCTGAAGGACCGAATATCGGTTTGATTTCATCACTTTGTGTATTCGCGAAAGTGAATAAGCTTGGTTTCATCGAAACTCCATATCGCGCGGTAGTGAATGGTAAAGTGGATAACACTACTGAACCTATTTACTTGTCGGCTGAAGAGGAAGATGGTAAAATTATTGCTCAGGCAAATGCGGTGGTTGACGAAAAAGGAAATTTCCTTTCTGATGTAGTGAAAGCTCGTTTTGAAGGTGACTTCCCGGTTGTTGCACCAAAAGATTTGCATTTGATGGACGTAGGTGCTAACCAGATTGCATCGATTGCAGCATCATCTATTCCTTTCCTGGAGCATGATGATGCCAACCGTGCTTTGATGGGATCCAACATGCAACGTCAGGCAGTACCGTTATTGAAACCGAATTCGCCTATCGTTGGTACTGGAATTGAGCAATTGGTTGCGCGTGATTCTCGCGTGTTGATCAATTCGGAAGGACCGGGAACAGTAGAATATGTTGACGCAAATGAAATCGTGATCCGTTACGATTGGTCTGCTGATGACAAATTAGTAAGCTTTGATAGTGAAGTGACTCGTTACTCATTAACAAAATTCCAGAAAACAAACCAAAGTACAACAATCAACTTGAAGCCGATTGTTCGTAAAGGGGACCGAATTGAGAAAGGACAGGTTCTTTGCGAAGGATATGCTACACAAGGTGGAGAGTTGGCGTTGGGTCAAAACTTGAAAGTTGCCTTCATGCCTTGGAAAGGGTATAACTTCGAGGATGCGATTGTAATTTCTGAGCGTGTTGTTCGTGACGATATCTTTACTTCGATTCATATTGACGAGTACTCTTTGGAGGTTCGTGATACAAAACGTGGAATGGAAGAATTGACTTCGGATATTCCAAACGTTTCTGAAGAAGCAACAAAAGATTTGGACGAAAACGGATTGATCCGCATTGGTGCTGAAATCAAAGAAGGTGATATCCTGATCGGTAAAATCACTCCTAAAGGTGAAACGGATCCTTCTCCGGAAGAGAAGTTATTGCGTGCAATCTTTGGAGATAAGGCAGGTGATGTGAAAGATGCTTCATTGAAAGCAGGTCCATCTCTTCGCGGAGTTGTTATCGAGAAGAAATTGTTCTCACGCGCAATTAAAGATCGTAAATCGAAAGCTCAGGACAAACCTGTTCTGGAAGTTTTGGATACAGAATACGACAAAGATTACGTGGAATTGAAAGAAAAATTAGCTGATAAATTGATGACCGTTCTTGGTGAGAACAAATCAGCTGGTGTATTCAACAATTTCAAGGAGGAGATCATTAAGAAAGGAACGAAATTCACTCATAAGAATTTATTGGTAATCGATTACACAATCGTGAACCCGACAAATTGGACAACTGATGCTCACGTGAATGCTTTGATTAGTCGTTTGTTACACAACTTTACGATTAAAGCAAATGATTTACTTGGAATCTACAAACGTAAGAAATTCCATATTTCAGTTGGAGATGAACTACCTGCAGGTATCGTTAAAATGGCGAAAGTCTATGTTGCTCAAAAACGCAAGTTGAAAGTGGGTGATAAAATGGCTGGTCGTCATGGTAACAAAGGTATCGTTGCAAATATTGTTCGTGCTGAAGACATGCCGTTCCTGGAGGATGGAACACCGGTAGATATCGTATTGAATCCACTTGGGGTACCTTCCCGTATGAACTTAGGTCAGATCTACGAAACAGTTCTTGGTTGGGCAGGAGAAAAATTGGGTGTGAAATTCGCAACTCCAATCTTTGACGGAGCAAAACCGGAAGAAATTAATGAATGGACAGATAAAGCAGGAGTGCCACGTTCAGGTAAAACTTACTTGTATGATGGTGGAACAGGAGACCGTTTCCATCAGCCAGCAACAGTAGGGGTTATTTACATGTTGAAATTATCTCACATGGTGGACGACAAAATGCACGCACGTTCAATCGGACCATACTCGTTGATTACGCAACAACCATTGGGTGGTAAAGCTCAGTTCGGAGGTCAGCGTTTTGGTGAGATGGAGGTTTGGGCATTGGAAGCATTTGGAGCTGCAAATATCCTACAAGAAATCTTGACAGTTAAATCCGATGACGTAATGGGTCGTGCGAAAGCATACGAAGCAATCGTTAAAGGTGATAATATTCCTGAGCCAGGTATTCCTGAATCATTCAACGTATTGTTGCATGAATTGAGAGGTCTTGGATTGAATATATCAATGGACTAGAATCAAGACGTTATTAGGAAACAAATTGTCAAATTGAATTAAAGAAAGTTATAACATGGCTTACAGAAAAGAAACACCGAAAAAACAAAGTAGCTTTAACAAGATTACGATCTCGTTGGCTTCTCCTGAGGTGATCCGTGATCAGTCAAGCGGAGAAGTGCTCAAGCCTGAGACAATTAACTATCGTACATACAAACCGGAAAGAGATGGATTGTTCTGTGAACGCATCTTCGGACCGGTAAAAGATTACGAATGTCATTGTGGTAAGTACAAACGTATCCGTTACAAAGGAATCGTTTGTGACCGTTGTGGTGTTGAGGTTACTGAGAAAAAAGTGCGTCGTGAGCGTATGGGACATATCTCTTTGGTAGTTCCTGTAGCACACATCTGGTATTTCCGTTCATTGCCGAACAAAATCGGTTATTTATTGGGATTGCCAACAAAAAAATTGGATCAGATCATTTATTATGAGCGTTACGTAGTTATTCAAGCCGGTATCGCAAATAATTTGGATGGAACTTCCCTTGCTGAAAAGGATTTCCTGACAGAAGAAGAGTACTTGGATATCTTGGATACTTTACCAAGAGAAAACCAATACCTGGAAGATACGGATCCGAACAAATTCATCGCTAAGATGGGTGCTGAGGCTTTGTATGACTTGTTGCGCAAATTGAATCTGGAAGATTTATCTTACAGATTGCGTCACCAGGCAAATACAGAAACTTCAGTTCAACGTAAACACGAAGCTCTGAAAAGACTTCAGGTAGTTGAAGCAATGCGTGATTCTCAAACACGTATTGACAACCGTCCGGAGTGGATGATCGTGAAAGTGGTTCCGGTTATTCCACCTGAATTGCGTCCGTTGGTTCCATTGGATGGTGGACGTTTCGCAACATCGGATTTGAACGACCTTTACCGTCGTGTAATTATCCGTAACAACCGTTTGAAGCGTTTGATCGAGATCAAAGCTCCGGAGGTAATTTTGCGTAACGAGAAGCGTATGTTGCAAGAGGCTGTCGATTCATTGTTCGATAACTCCCGTAAAGCTTCTGCTGTTAAAACAGAATCAAATCGTCCGTTGAAATCCCTTTCCGATTCATTGAAAGGAAAACAAGGACGTTTCCGTCAAAACTTATTAGGTAAACGTGTTGACTACTCTGCGCGTTCAGTAATTGTCGTTGGTCCGGATTTGAAATTACACGAATGTGGTTTACCGAAAGACATGGCTGCAGAGCTTTACAAACCGTTTATCATTCGCAAGATGATCGAACGTGGTATTGTGAAAACGGTTAAATCTGCAAAGAAAATCGTTGATCGCAAAGAGCCGGTAGTTTGGGATATCTTAGAAAATGTATTGAAAGGACATCCGGTTTTATTGAACCGTGCTCCTACACTTCACCGTTTGGGGATTCAAGCATTCCAGCCGAAATTGATCGAAGGAAAGGCGATTCGTTTGCACCCGTTGGTAACAACTGCATTCAACGCCGATTTCGATGGTGACCAGATGGCGGTTCACTTACCATTAGGTAACGCTGCAATTTTGGAAGCACAATTGTTGATGCTTGCTTCTCACAACATTTTGAACCCTGCGAATGGAGCACCGATTGCGGTACCTTCCCAGGATATGGTTTTGGGTCTTTACTACATCACGAAGTTGCGTACAAGTACCCCGGAACATAAAGTGAATGGTGAGAACGGTATTTTCTATTCTCCTGAAGAAGTTATCATCGCGAATAACGAAGGTAAATTGGATATGCACGCACCTATCAAAGTGAAGTCATATGACTTGAACGCTGAAGGTGTGCCAACTTTGATGATGATCGATACCACTTGTGGTCGCGTATTATTCAACGAGGTTGTTCCGAGAGAAGTTGGTTTCATCAATGACGTATTGACGAAAAAAGCACTTCGTGATATTATCGGACACGTATTGAAAGTATGTGGAACGGCTAAGACAGCGAAGTTCCTGGATGATATCAAGGAATTGGGTTATGGAATGGCATTCCGTGGTGGACTTTCGTTCAACCTGGATCATATCATTATCCCGAAAGAAAAAGAAATTTTGGTTGCGAAAGCAGAAACGGAAGTGAAAGAGGTAATGGCCAATTATAACATGGGTCTTATCACGAATAACGAACGTTATAACCAGATTATCGATATTTGGACACATACCAATTCCCGATTGACAAACACGTTAATGGAGCAATTGAAGAATGACGACCAAGGTTTCAACTCCATCTACATGATGTTTGACTCCGGAGCTCGTGGTTCGAAAGAACAGATTCGTCAGTTGTCCGGTATGCGTGGTTTGATGGCGAAACCTCAAAAATCCGGAGCTTCTGCTCAGGAGATTATTGAGAATCCGATTCTTTCCAACTTTAAAGAAGGTCTTTCGATCTTGGAGTACTTTATCTCCACTCACGGTGCACGTAAAGGTTTGGCCGATACGGCATTGAAAACGGCGGATGCGGGTTACTTGACCCGTCGTTTGGTTGACGTTGCGCAAGATGTTGTTATCAATGCAATGGATTGTGGAACACTGAGAGGTTTGGTCGCAACATCTTTGAAAAAGAATGATGAGATCGTTGAGCCATTGATCGACCGTATTCTAGGTAGAACATCTGTTCACGATATCTACAACCCGGAAACTGAACAATTGATTGTTGAGGCCGGAGAGTTGATTACAGAAACAGTTGCTGATGAAATCGAAAAAGCAGGTATTGAAGAAGTAGAGATCCGTTCGGTATTGACTTGTGAGATGCGTCGTGGAGTTTGTTCCAAATGTTACGGTCGTAACTTGGCTACTCACCGTCCTGCACAAGATGGAGATGCTGTTGGGGTGGTTGCTGCTCAATCAATTGGTGAGCCGGGAACACAGTTGACACTTCGTACATTCCACGTTGGGGGTACAGCTTCGAACAGTACAAACGAATCGGATTTGAAAGCAAAATCTTCCGGTAAATTGGAGATTGACGAATTGCGTACAATTACTCGTAAAGGTTCTGATGGAACCAATAAAACGATTGTTGTCGGTCGTTCGGCTGAATTGAAAATTACAGATCCGAAAACTGGAGTAGCTTTGATGACATCAAACATTCCTTACGGTGCTGAAATGATGCTTGAAAACAACATTACAGTGAAGAAAGGTGACGTTATCTGTAAGTGGGATCCGTACAATGCGGTAATCATTTCAGAGGTTTCCGGTAAGGTGGTATTTGAAAATATTATTGACGGTGTTACTTACCGTGAAGAAGTAGATGAGCAAACAGGATTTACTGAGAAGGTGATCATCGAATCACGTGATAAGAAGAAAAACCCTGCAATCCATATTATTGACGCTAAAACGAAAGAAGTATTACGTGAATACAACATTCCGGTTGATTCCCATATTTCAGTAGGAGAAGGCGACAAGGTGGAAGAAGGTGTGATTTTGGTTAAGATTCCGCGTATCGCTGGTAAAACAGGGGATATCACAGGAGGTCTTCCGCGTGTAACAGAGTTATTTGAAGCACGTAACCCTTCAAACCCTGCGGTGGTTTCTGAAATTGATGGTATCGTTGAATTTGGAAAAATTAAACGTGGTAACCGTGAAATCCAGGTAACTTCTAAAGTTGGTGATGTTCGTAAATACTTGGTTCCGCTTTCTAAACACATCTTGGTACAAGAGAACGATTTTACTCGTGCGGGACAACCGTTATCGGATGGTGCAATTACACCGAACGATATCTTGAATATCCAGGGACCGACGAAAGTACAGGAGTATATTGTAAATGAAATCCAAGAGGTTTACCGTCTACAAGGGGTGAAAATCAACGATAAGCATTTCGAAGTAATCGTTCGTCAGATGATGTTGAAAGTAGAGATCGTTGATGCCGGAGATACACGTTTCTTGGAAGGACAATCTGTTCATAAAGCAGATTTCATGGAAGAGAACGATGGAATTTATGGTATGAAAGTAGTTGTTGATGCTGGTGAATCAAGCACATTGAAAGCTGGTCAGATAGTTTCTGCTCGTAAATTGCGTGATGAGAATTCACAATTGAAACGTGCAGACAAACAACTGATTGAATCCCGTGATGCAGTTCCTGCAACTTCAACACCATTGTTACAAGGTATTACCCGTGCTTCATTGCAGACACAATCATTCATTTCAGCTGCTTCCTTCCAGGAAACAACGAAAGTATTGAATGAAGCTGCAATTTCCGGAAAAGAAGATCATTTATTAGGTTTGAAAGAAAACGTAATTGTTGGTCACTTGATTCCGGCCGGTACAGGTGTACGTCGTTTCCAAAAAGTGCTTGTTGCAAACCAAGAAGAATTGGATGCGATTTCTTAAGATTTGATTATCTAAATAAAATAGAAATCCCTCTTGGTCTGACTAAGAGGGATTTTTTTTCCAACCTTTTCCATTTTTAAACATTAACTATTCAACAACTAAATCAAGTTTTCATGAAACGAACATTACTTTTAGCATGTAGCATTCTGTCTTTTGTATTCCTGAATGCACAAACAGTGACCTATCATCCTTTGCATGGTGATTATTCACAGTATGTCTACAGATTTCAATTATGGGATGGTAGTAATATCAATGAAGCATTTTACAAAACAGTTTGGTCCGGGGATTCAACTATTAACGGCCAGGTATATACCCGCATTTTTCATGGAAGTGTCTATGGCGGGGGAATTCGGGAAGACGTTGCAAATCAGCAACGATTTTTTATAAACACGAATGATATTGAAACAAACATAACGATTACCCATGATTTGGCAGTTGGTACACTTTTAACGGACAGCAGTGTCTATTTGAATGCTTTTCGAACGTACTTGGATGATGCGCCTTTTTTTGCATACTATGATACATTGATGGTTGCAACAAGAGACAGTGTGCTGGAGCCTTATGGTAATTACAGTATAACTTACCGATTGACAAACCTGCAAGGTAACGGCGAATCGGTCCTTTTTAATACCTATAGTGGTTTACTGGAAGTTAACGGATTTGAATATAATTATTCGCAAATTTGTTATAGAGAAGACGGTGAGCAAACACCTCCGGGCCAAGAGACGCCTTGGACACCCATGTGTGATTTGGGAACGGATGAGAATGATTTACTCCAAATAGAGCTGTTTCCGAACCCGGTATCCGAAGTGCTCAACCTTTCAGGAGATCTGGCAATAATAACCGATCTGACCATTTATGATGTAAACGGGACACGGATCAAGCAAGTTCCGTTGTCGGAAATTTATTCAGGGATTTCCTTGAAGGAATTGAGAAATGGGATCTATTTACTTGCATTTAATGGGGGTGCCAAAACTTTCAGGTTCGTTAAACAGAATTAAAGAGTTCCCGCTCAGTTTTAACTGAGTAGAATTTTTATATTTAAGGAAATCTATGACTCATTGTTTATGATAAATCTTTTGAAAAAGGTATCGTTTAACTTACTGCTTGTATTGCTCTGTTTTTCGCATGCTTACGGACAGATTGAAAGCCCGGATACCCGAACAATGGCAAAAAAGGAGGATATTTCCTGTTTTTATATGATTGACCGGGTTTACACAGATCCGCGGAATCCGGATAAGCGGACAGTTGTTGGCGGAGTGAATTTTTTCCAGGTGGAGAATGGAATGATCAGCGTTGCAGCAATGACTCCGAAGAAATCCTTTAATTTTACCGGATCAATCGATAGTTTGGAAACAGATGTTGTGGATAATGTGCCTGTCATGCGGATCTATGCAACAAACAATTTCAATAGTATCACCATCTATCCATATATCTTTGAAATATCCCAAAACCCGGATCAGAGTATTGTTATACACGCTCATCGCCAAAGAAGTGTTGCTTATCAGTATTACTTTGATGTACACAAAGCAAGTGCCAAGGAAATTGCAGATACGCGTGTAAATGCATCCAAATAATATAGCGGGAAACCGAAATAAAACAAAAATCCCCCTGCCGCAGCAGAGGGATTTTTTATACTATGAGAAGCTTAGTTAGCTGACGATCCAAGGCAAAAAGTATACTAAAATCCGATTGTAGGTGTATTTTTATTGAAACCAAAGCTGCTTGATTAGGTGTTTTGATAGAACCTGTTCTTTAGGCAAAATTCATACCTCTTTCGGAATTCTAGGGTAAAAACGATAAAAAAAGAGAGAACTTACATCCTCTCTTTTAAATTTTTATGGAACCTCGTTGACTACGGTACAATAACCGGTTTCAAACCACGTAATCCCATATCAGTTGGGTAATCTCCACCAGCTCCGGGTTCGTACTTACCGTCTTGGTTCGCATCATACCATTCAAAGCTTTTATTAGTAGAAAGATTCATGGTACAATTGATATCTTGAGTCTCATTTCCGGTGATGGTGAATGGAGTATCAAAACTTCCTGTTACAACACATGATCCGGCCGGAACAGGTGAAGTTGCAGATAATGGATTTGGTACTGTTGTACTTGGAGCTTGTCCTTCGATTACAATCCCCAGGTTTTCAAACCCCCAATATCCTTGCAATTTATTTGCATTGACAGTGACTGTTTGGTTCCAGATCTTGTAATTGGAAATATACGTATTGAATCCAACAAATGAAGCCAATCGACCGGTGTAATCCGCACCATTATATCGATAATCCAAATCGTAGTTTTGGTATGTCAACGACATACGCACCCAGTTGTAAGTATCAGGTGAAATGTTTTTCAATGGAATTTTGATGAATACTTCGTTGTCCCCTTTGATGATTGCTTTGCTGAAGTCAACCGCATTGGAACCTCCGGCGGTTGTTTCAGCTCCATGATACAAAATCTCACCGGCCCCTAATTGTGTATACATGCTTTGTGCAAATTCAATATAATGAGCACTCATTCCGTGGAAAATTGGAGATTGAGCAGAGTGATTCGAAGGAATCGTTGCCGGGTTTCCAAAATTATCCAAACGCGGTGCCAATGAATCGAAATGAAGTTTAACGACCAGGTAAGGACCTGTTTCCGTTTCAGAAGTGTAAGTACAACTTCCATCATCTGAAGTTGCTTTGTCGTTGTAGTTAGTTGCAGTAGAGTCTGTACAACCTTTTTTCTTACATCCTACTGAAATTGCAGCAAGCAGGATGAACAGAAACGTTAGTTTTTTCATGTTTTTAAGTTTTTCGAATGCTAAAATAGGGAAATAAAGGGGATATGTAAACTTCTAATGTTTTCTAAACAAGAACGTTACTTTTTGTTAATCATATAAACAGCGGCAATTCCCAAAATACCTCCGATAATGGTATGAATTTCCAGATTTTCACCAAGAATGGCGAATGAGAAGACGGCCGCGCTGAATGGTACGATGAAAATAAAACTACTGGCCTTTTCAGCGCCGATTTTGGAAGTAGCAAAAAAATAGGTGGTGGTTGCCAAAGTCACTGTGATGACACTGGAAAAAAGAATATTGCCCCAAAAATGGATGTCTGTCGATTGGATCAATTTACCAATCGCAGTCGGGTTACAAAATGGGACGATGCAGAGGAAAGTCACTAAATACATCCACCAGGTAAATGCAAAAGGGGAACCGTATTTCGCAGATTTCGATGTAAATTTGCTCATAACTGCCCAAATTAAAGCGCTCAGTAGAAAATACAGGTTTCCAGGTTTGGCAAAAATAGCTTCATTTCCCCAGATTTTCAGAAGTGTCAATCCCGCAATGATTCCAAACAATAAGCCGATGAATTCATTTTTAGATGGTCTTTTCCAATCGATCAGCATTCCAAGACCATAAGCCATAACGGGGTTTAAGGTGGTGACTAAAATTCCACCTGCACCAGGATTTCCATTTTGAAGACCGGCCAGGAAGGTATAATTATAGCTTGCCATCAAGATTCCCGAAATCAATAAAAATGGAATCCCTTTTTTAGAGATGACCAATTTTGTCCTGAGTGGGATGAGCAGAAGCAATAAACTGATGACGACAAACCCATAACGGAAAACTCCCAAATCGACCGGAGCTGCGAATGTTGTCAGGACCTTATTCGCCGGCCAACTGACTCCCCATATAATCATACTGAGAATCATGAGAATTGTCAGTGTGGATTGAGAAGACTGTTTTTCGTTCATGCTCCAAAATTACTCATTATCAAAAGATGTTTACCTGAAATTTGAGAAAGCTTTCGTATTTTCGCTTCATGGAAAATAATGAGAATCAAATAAACATCGAGTTAAATGAAGAACTGGCTGAAGGGGTTTATTCCAATTTGGCTATTATCACGCATTCTCAAGCGGAATTTGTTGCTGATTTTGTTCAGATGATGCCCGGAATGCCTAAGGCAAAGGTACGTTCCCGCGTTATAATGTCGCCACAAAATGCGAAACGTTTGATGCGTGCTTTGGCAGAAAATGTTCAAAAGTATGAGCAGGTGAATGGTGTTATCAATGATACGGATACCCCACCATTTCCACCGATGAATTTTGGAGGAACAACGAATCAGGCATAATTCATCGATTGAAGATATTCACTCCTTTGAAATCGTTTTTAATCAGTTAACCCTTTAGAATCTGGAATTTGCTAAGTAAACTGAGTACTAATAATCGATCCGAGTTTTCAAAGAACATTCTTAAGTTGATGACAGGAACTGTTATTGCTCAATTGATGTCAATAGCTTTTTCCCCGGTCATTTCACGCCTTTATTCACCGGAGGAGTTCGGTTTATTCACAATAATCAGTTCCATTTACGCACTCGTCGTATTGATCTCAGGAGGAAGGTATGAAGTTGCGTTGATGGTTCCAAAACGCAATGTAGACGCCATCAATCTTTTGGGACTGTCCTTTTTTGTGAATCTTGGATTTCTTCTGTTGTCCTACCTGGTACTTTTTATTTTACCTTATTTCGGACTTCAGAACAAATTGGGATTCTGGTATTACCTGCTTCCTGTTTTTGTCTTTCTAATCGGTTTTGGTCAATGTCTGATAGCTTGGAATAATAGGAGAAAAAAATACAGGAGTATTGTCAACTTCAGAATAACACAATCGTTACTCAATAATGTTTTTCCTATTTCAAACAGTCTTTTAAAGGTTCCTGTAAATGGAATCCTTTTGGGTTATTTAGGTTCGGCTGTTATTTCGCTTGGAGTTATTCTATTCCAGGTAAAGGCAGATTTCGCATTGATGTGGAAAGGAATCAGGATTGACCGGATGCTATTTATGGCGAAGAAGTATTCCAGGTTCCCACTGATCAATGCATTTCAGGCTCTTTTGGACGCGATACAGATCAATGGGCTTATTTATGTTATCTCCTTTTTATTTGGAAACTACCAGGTAGGAATATTTTCATTGGCAATCCGCATTTTGTTCGTACCGATGAGTTTTGCCGGTTCAGCCATAGCACAGGTATTTTACCAGGAAGCAAATTCAAACATCCATAACAAGAAACCATTAATGCCTTTATTGAAACGCACAATCAAAATGAATTGTTTGATGATTCTGCCGGTAATGTTTGTTTTGCTCCTTTTCGGACCGCAATTGTTTTCCTTTGTTTATGGAAAAGAGTGGCTGGAAGCAGGAGTCTATGCACAGTATCTTTGCGTGTGGATCTGTATTGATTTTGTAAGAGCTCCTCTTTCTCAGATTCCGATCATCCTGCACAAACAACACGCATTGTTGATCTCGTCCATTGTGAATAATGTGCTTTTATTTGGATTGTTGTTTTTGGGATCACTACAACATTACAACCTGAAAACCCTGTTATTGATTATATCCGCTCTTCAAGTTTTATATATCTTAGCATTAATTGTTTGGATTATAACTACCGCTAAGGAAGATGATACAAAGAGACTGAATCTCTGAAAACACACACGCTATTATTTTATATGAAGGCACTTGACTATATAAAGAAGAACCAGGTATTTCTGTTTTTCACCATTTTAATTTTTTTTCCCACAATCCGCCTGCTCGTATTAGGATCGTCACACGCCTCAGGAATCGGGGTGGTGTTTTCTGTTTTGCCCGAGTTGCTATTTAGCTTGATACTCCTTTTTGCGTTTACTCAATTTTGGAAGACAAAAGACAGGACAATTACTTTGTTGGATAAGTTGGTGCTTGGTTATTTTCTTTTCAATGTAATTATTGGAGTTTATCTGGCACATGATCTGAAAGCAAGTATATACGGTTTCCGATTATCTTATTTTCCAATGTTGGCTTACTTTGTCGGGTCTTTTTATTGGGACAGGTCGGTTGACATTGAAAAGTTATTCAGAGGTTTTTTCAAGATTTTAATAGTGGTTGCGGTAATCGGTTTCCTGCTGTATTTTGTTTTTCCCGATTTACATCTTTACTTCCACAAGATGACTACGGATAAACCTATGGCAAGGGCATTCGGGATGATTGTACGCATGACTTCCATTCTTTGGACGCCTGTTGTTTTCGGAGTTTTGATGATGACCGCGTTTTGCTATTGGGCTTACAATTATTTCAAAACCGGAAATAAATGGGATTTACTTTACACATTCGTCGTTACAATGGCAATGATGTTAAGTATATCCAGGGGACCGATCATTGCTTCTGTAATCGGGTTTCTTGTTTTGGCTGTCATTTCCAGGAACATAAAACGGATCTTGGTAATATTCGGGTTGATCGCCCTGAGCGTTTCTATGACATTTTTAGTTCTGATGAACAGGACTTCCATGCTTGGATGGATCGTGGAGTCGTCAAAAGAAACGATCAGTTTGGAAAAAGGTAACACACGTGTTGATCTGTGGTATGAAGTTGCAAGCACCCTGAAGCACAACCCGATGGGTTTAGGCTTGGGGAAAGCAGGACATGCTGCAGTTCAGAATTTTCCGCCGGATACTCCCGGAGTTTCGTTTGCTTCAACGGATGGTTGGTATTTCAAATTGATGATAGAAACAGGGGGCATAGCTTTGGCTCTGTACCTTATAATGGCTCTTTTCTTTTTTGTTGCAATGATCCGCTATGTCAGAAGGAATTCGTTTGACTTTGTGAGTTTTATACTGACACTGTTCATTACGATCGGGTTCGTCAATATCGTAAGCAATGTCTTGGATTTTTACTTGTTTAGTTACCTATATTGGTTAATTTTGGGCGCATTCGCGTTGCGATTAAAACAAGAGAATAGATGAAAAAGGTTTCGGTAGTCATAGTTAATTACAACGTGAGGGAATTGATTCTGACTTGTCTGCGAACGTTATATCTGTATCATCCTGATAGTAATCTGGAAGTAGTTGTTGTCGACAATGATTCAAAGGACGGTTCCTGCGAAGCGATTAAAATGCAGTTTCCGGATGTGATCCTGCTTGAGAACAAGTTCAACGCAGGTTTCCCGAAGGGAAATAATCAAGGGTTCGAACTGGCTACCGGGGATTATATTTTCATGTTGAATCCGGATACGGAATTTATTGAGAATTCGATTGACAAAATGGTCAGTTACCTGGAAACGCATCCGAATGCATGGCTTTTGGCACCGAAGTTACTTAATTCTGACGGAGGTTGGCAGTTGAGCGCATGGAGATATCCAACAATCACTTCTGTTTTTTGCGAATCTTTTTATTTGTCAGGTTTACTGAAAAAGAAAAATTACGCAGACAAAAATATGGATGAGATCTTTGAGGGTGAAACTTTTTCTGGTGCCGCATTGTTCTTCAGAAGAGAATTGTTTGACAGGATCGGAATGTTGGACGAAACCATGTTCTGGATCGAAGATGTGGAATTCTGTTGGAGGGCGAATCATCAGAATTATACCTGCCTGTATTTCCCGGAAACAAGAATCATACATCACATCGGGCAAAGCGCCAAGAAGAACTACAATATCTCTATTTCGAATCAGGTTTACAACAAGGTGAAGTTCTTTAGAAAACACCACAGTAAGTTTTCAACGGCAATTATTGTACTGATCAGCCTGATGCATGTCATCTCGAAAATAATTGTTTTGGGATTGCTGTCTCCGTTTAAAAGAGTCTATTATTTGAAATTCAAAGCATATTTATATACTTTTCCAAGAGTGTTTAATCCTCCAAAGGGAATAACATAGCGCTGACATTGCCAATAAATTTGGCTGGCGCACATAATCAAAATAATTAATTACCTAAATTTGGACTGTAAATAAATACGACTTGTTACTGGCAGGTAACTGTTTCTAAAATTTAGGTGAACAATTATGAGGATTTGTTACTTTGCAGATGGAAGAAGCTTTCATACCATAAGATGGTGTGAACATTTCTATTCTCTTGGACACGAAATCCACCTGATTACGTTCAGTGCCGTTGAAATTCCGAATGTCCACGTCCATGTGGTCAATTCCGGCGATGTGAAAGTCACCGGGGGGAATTGGAAATTAATCAAGAACTATCGAAAGGTAAAGGACCTTGTGAGAAGTATCAACCCGGATATATTTCACGCATTATACGCTACAAGCTATGGTGTTACAGGTGCTTTGAGCAAGCATAAAAACTATATCATCACGGCATTGGGTTCCGATCTTCTATTGAGTCCTCAAAGCTCGTTTTTGTATCGATTGGCAATCAAATTTGCGTTTAGAAGAGCGAAATGGATCACTGTGATGTCTCAACAGATGAGTGATGTAGCTAAGGATCTTGGAACAGATATGTCGAAAGTTGCCATTGTACCTTTTGGAGTAAATCCGGATGTTTTCAATGCGAATCATCGAAAATTACCGGAAAATGAGTTTGTGGTAACAAGTACCCGAAACCTGGAGAAAGTTTACAACATTCCCCATTTTTTGAAGGCCTTGGCCCTTGTGAAAGATAAGATCCCGAATCTGAAAGTGAACCTGATGGGATTTGGTAGTCTGGAAATGGATCTTAAAAAAATGACCGTCGATTTGGGAATTTCGGATTTCATTACTTTTTGGGGAAGGGTGGATCAGTCGCAAATTGCAGCCACATTAAACAATTCCCACGTTTTTGTGTCGGTATCCTTATCAGATGGTAACAATATCTCCTTGAATGAAGCAATGGCTTGCGATGCATTTTGCATTGCGACGAATATTCCAGCCAATCAACAATGGATAGAAGACGGAAAAAATGGTTTTTTGGTTGAGATAAATGATGTGGAAGGCTTGGCAGATCTAATTTTTCGCGCATATTCCAATTACCAGGAACTTCATGACAAGGCGAGTCCGATTAACAAGAAAATCATTGAAGAAAAAGGCATTTGGGCCAATAATATGAAGGTTGTCGAAAAGAAGTACCAGGAAATGGTCAATCAGTAAGATGAAAAAAATGATAATTATTGGTGCCGGCGGATATGCAAAAGTGATTGCGGAAACAATTGATTTGTTAGATCAGATACAGGTGGCGGGTTTTATTGACGACCACATTGAGAAAGGGACTTTTGTTTATGAGCAGCTTCAAGTCATCGGTTCGGTGAATGACATCCAAGAACTTTCCAACCGATGCGATGCATTCGTTATCGGAATAGGAAACAATGACATTCGGAAACAAATTGCGGATCAATATTCGGGTAAAATTCACTTTGAAACCATTATTCATCCGCTTGCATATGTCTCAAAGTCTGCAGTTCTTTCAGAAGGATCTGTAGTTCTGGCAGGATCTATAGTCAACTCAAATTCCAAAATAGGAAAACATTCCATCATTAATTCCAATGTGGTGGTGGATCACGATTGTCAGATCGGGGAATTTGTCCATTTGGTAATCGGAACCCTGGTAGGAAGCAATTCGATTGTTTCGGGATCAGTAAAAACCCAGGTTGGACAAATAATCCCTGCATTCTCTACCATTTGATGAAAGCAAAGATTCAAATAGAGCAAATCTATGAATACTTGCTTGCAGCAGCATTGATGTGTTTTTGCTTTGCTCCGAAATCAATCAGTCTTTTTGTTATTCTGTTGACAGTCTTTACAATTGTTCAGGTTGTCCGGAAGGAAATGAAATTTGTCTTTTCGCCGGTTTTGTTACTTTTCGTCTTGCTTTATTTAGCCTATGCAGTCGGGATTCTTTTCACGGATCATATGGAAGAAGCACTCGGCTACCTAGAAAAGAAACTGGTTCTGGTTCTTTTTCCGCTCCTGTTTTCCTTCCGGTTTCAGCGTCGACTGGATTTGAGACCGATTACGCTTGGCTTGATACTGGGAACAATTGTGATGACTGTATTGGCTGTCATGCATGCAACCCAGCTTTATTATTTGAGTGGAGATTTCAATAATAGTTTTGGAAGCTCTCACTATTCCTATATCCACCATCCGACTTATTTTGCAGCGATGGTTACGATCACCTTGTTACTGGTTCGCGAAGGTGTGCAGAATAAATGGAAAGGATTCAATTCATGGACACTTGGAGCGTATTTCCTGTTTACCTGTTTGAATTTGCTGTTCTGTTTTTCATTCGCTTCCTTGATTTTCTTCTTTTTGGTTATAGCAGTAACACTAGCTGTCTACTTTTACAAAAGGCTCCCAAGGTCTTTATTTCTCGCATTGATTGTTCTTCTGCCAATCCTTCCGATTGCTGCATATTATGGAAATGTTCATATTCAGATTGAAATCGATAATGCTGCCACTGATTTGGGCGTGTATGTCCGAGATCCGAATACGATCTTTGAAAAAATAAGAAGCAATCCTTCCGGGAACCAAACGCGCTTATTGATGTGGACCATTTCGACACAGGAGGTTTTAGCACATCCGATGGGTTCAGGAACCGCTAATTTTGACGATAAGCTCGGAAAAAGGTTAAGAGATAGGGGGCTGGATGATTACGCTGCCCTGAAATTCAATCCACACAATCAATTTCTCCAGGTTGCCGTTGAGATCGGGGTTTTTGGACTGGCAATTTTTGTTTCGATTTTCGGTTGTTATTTCAGAATGGCGAAAAAGTACCAATTTGGTTTGTTGTTCTGGCTTACATTGAACCTGGCCTTCAACAGTTTGTTTGAATCCATGTTCCAAAGACAAAGCGGGATTGTTTTTTATGTTTTGCTTTTTTGCATTTTTACCATTTACTTGGAGAGTCGAAGATTTGATTTCAGGAATTCCAATTAATTACCACGGTAAATGGGGGATAAGCTTGCACTTATCCCCGAGAGCTGAATCCCCTGTGTTAATGATTGAATGGGATTTTTCAACAACAGAATTTTCGATCTGACATTTTATACTTATAGGTAAAAAGTGTTTCGCGTGAGTAAATTTGAAAAATCTCAGAAATAAAATCAGAAGCACCAGTTCTGTCTCATGATAACGATCGGGATGCTGACCAAAATCTATCGGTTTTAAAGCTCTTTTTGATTTATCGCCAAAAAACTGTTCACAACTTACAATAAAATTGTTGTAGAATTGGTTTTACCTGTTATTTTTGTACAAATGCTTATTGGATGACGTCTGAGTTGAAATCTTTAATTGAACAAATTGGCACTAAATCGCGTCAGTTACACCAATCCTTGGTGGCTGAGAGAGAACGTGTCCGTTCGATGACGGATGAAATGAATCGTCTTAATGCTGATATTTCTGATTATCAAAACCAGAAAAAAGCAATGGAGGAAGAACTCCGGAGCTTGAAATCGGAATTGAACCAAGCGCGTGAACAAGTTCAGGTACAACCTGTTTCAACCAATGGGGTTGAAATTGATGTACTTGTGAAAGAGATTGATTTCTGCATTCAACAATTAAAAATAGCGAATGAGTAAGGTGTCTTTGAAAGTAGTGGTTGCTGGCCGCACGTATCCTTTAACTGTCCAAGAGTCGGAAGTTGAAAAGGTGCAACGCGCTGCCGATGATATTAATAAGGCAATCAAACAATTACAAGATAATTTTGCGGTTCGCGATATGCAAGACTTATTGGCGATGACCGCCTTACAATTGTCTACTAGAGGAGGGAAGGCACCTGCAACAGGTACTACTCCCCAAGCTGATTTCTCTGAAGCAACTGCTGCATTGAAAGCACTTTCCGATGATTTGGATGCATTGAATTAATTGCTTTATAGCTGGTCTTTTTCTCACTTGTTTACGTAACGATTTCCGTAAGCAGTGGGATTTTTTTATTTAAGAAACTATGGTAAATGTAATTATTGGAGCATTGATTGGATTGATAGGAGGTGGTGTAGCTACCTTCATTATTCAACAGACAATGCTTAAGAAAAGAAAAGAACAAATCTTGAAGGAAGCGGACCTGGAAGGAGAAGCTATGAAAAAAGATAAAATCCTTCAGGCAAAGGAACGCTTCTTGAAATTGAAAGAAGAGCATGAGGAAAACGTGAAGGAACGCGAAAGACGCATGCAGTCGAATGAGGACAGGGTAAAAAGCAAGGAAAAATCATTGACCCAGAAAATCGAAGAGGTTTCCAGGAAAGAAAAAGATACGGAACGCTTGCAAACAGAGTTGGCAAGTAAAGTTGAAGCGAATGAGATCCGTCATCAGGAATTAGACAAAATGCACCAGAAACGTGTTGCTGAGCTAACAAAAATCACCGGAATGTCGATTGATGAGGCAAAGAACCTGTTAATGGAATCGTTAAAAGACGAAGCGAGAACTTCTGCAATGGTCCACATCAAGGAAATTACGGAAGAAGCGAAATTGAATGCAAACCGCGAAGCGAAACGGATTGTTATCCAAACAATTCAACGGGTTGCTTCCGAACAGGCTGTTGAAAATGCCGTTTCTGTATTCAATATTGATTCGGATGAAGTGAAAGGCCGGATCATTGGTCGTGAAGGTCGAAATATCCGCGCTTTGGAGGCTGCAACAGGAGTTGAAATTATCGTGGATGACACTCCGGAGGCAATTATTTTATCGTGTTTCGATCCGGTAAGAAGAGAGATTGCCCGTTTGGCTTTGCATCAATTGGTTTCCGACGGTCGTATTCACCCGGCTCGAATTGAAGAGGTGGTTGCGAAAACAAAGAAGTCATTGGAAGAGGAAATTGCCGAGACAGGACGCAGAACATGTATCGATTTGGGAATTCATGGCTTGCATCCGGAATTGATCCGTATGGTTGGACGTATGAAATACCGTTCTTCTTACGGACAAAACTTATTGCAACATAGCCGCGAAGTAGCCAATTTGTGTGCGATCATGGCTGCTGAGCTGGGATTGAATGTGAAAGTTGCAAAACGTGCAGGATTATTACACGATATCGGTAAAGTTCCCGATGAAGAACCGGAATTGCCACATGCTATCCTGGGGATGAAAATTGCAGAAAAATTTGGTGAAAAACCGGATGTATTGAATGCAATCGGAGCTCACCACGACGAGATTGAAATGACATCCCTGATTTCACCGATCGTACAGATTTGTGACTCGATTTCAGGCGCGCGCCCAGGGGCCCGTCGTGAAGTGGTTGAATCATATATCAAACGAATCAAGGATTTGGAAAACCTGGCATTATCTTACGATGGTGTTAATTCCGCATATGCAATTCAAGCAGGTAGAGAACTACGTGTGTTGGTTGAAAGTGAAAAAGTGACAGACTTACGTGCTGATGAACTTTCGTTTGCAATTTCTCAAAAAATCCAAACGGAAATGACTTATCCGGGGCAGGTTAAAGTTACTGTGATCCGTGAAAAACGCTCTGTGAATTACGCGAAGTAATATGACGGAAGTTGATAAAATAACTGATCGATTAAAAAATAAAACCATTCTGGTGACTGGCGGTGCCGGTTTCATCGGTTCAAATTTGACAGAGGCACTATTGAAAATAGGAGCCTCTGTTATTGTTTTGGATAACCTGGAAACGGGTCTTCAATCAAATATCGACAGGCTTTCACACTACAAAAATTACCGTTTTGTGAAGGGAGACATCTGTAATCCGGATGATTATCGGGAGTTGTTGAAAGAAGTGGATGCCATTTCCAATCAGGCAGCTTTGGGTTCTGTTCCAAGATCTATTGAATTTCCATTGAATACGCATCGGGTGAATGCAACCGGTTTTCTGACAATCCTCCATGAAGCGAAACAAGCCAATGTGAAGCGATTTGTATTTGCCAGTTCTTCTTCTGTGTATGGGGATTCAACAGCATCGCCGAAACATGAAGGTCAAGAGGGAAAAGTACTTTCGCCCTATGCGGCAACGAAGCAATTGAATGAGGAATACGGACAGGTATATCATCAATTGCACGGGATGGAAACCATCGGATTGCGTTATTTCAATGTATTCGGACCATTTCAGAATCCCAATGGAGTCTATGCAGCTGCTATCCCTAAATTCCTGGATAAGATGCTGGAAGGAGGAGAAATTGTCGTAAATGGCGATGGAGAACAATCCCGTGATTTCACTTACGTGAAAAATGCAATACACGCGAATTTACTTTCATTGATTTCAGAAAATGACGAGGCATTCGGAAAAGTGTACAACGTAGCTTGCGGGAGAAGCCTGACTTTGAATGATGTCATCAACAGTTTGCAGGAAGGGTTAAAGGCCTTGGGAACGACTCCAAAAAACACCACTACTTACGGTCCTCCAAGAAAGGGGGACATCAAGGATTCCTTGGCATCAACCGCTAAAATGGAACAATATCTGGATTATAAACCCGTATATACCTTTGAAGAAGGAATCAATGAATACCTTCGTCATGTATTGCAATGCAAATAAAAGCACTAAAATCTGACTTTGTAAGATCCGTACTTACTTTGATGACGGGTACTGCAATTGCCCAGTTAATTGCCTATCTCATCTATCCGATCCTTACACGGATCTATTCAACCGCAGATATTGGTGAGTTGGGGGTCTATACGCGTTTGGTGGCATTCATTACAGCTTTTGCCACGGCACGGTATGAACTCACCTTACCGATAGCTAAACAGGATAATCACGCATTTTCGCTATATCGTCTTTCATTCCGGATTTCGCTAATTTCCTTAAGCACCATCTTGTTGCTTGGATTTCTTTACTATCTGTTCAAACCGGTCGATTTATCCAATTATGTTTTTCTGATCATGGTTGTACTGAGTTCCTATATCATGGTTTGGATCAATTTGGGGACTTCCTGGTCTGTTCGGAAAAAACTGTTTCATCAGATCTCGATTCAACGAGTAGTCAATGCATTATCCGTTAATGGACTAAGATTATTTTTCGGGTTGGCACATTTGGGTTCCTTCGGATTGATCTTGGGGAGTTTATTGGGGTCCTTCGCTTCCATTTTTGTGTTTATCAGGACTTTTATCTCTGAAAAAAGGGTTTTTTATCCGACAAAGGATATCAAACGATTCCGGATTCTTGCAAGGGAGTATAAGTCCTTCCCCTTGATTAACCTGCCACATACCTTATTAGATCTGGGTGTCGATTTGATTATTGCTGCACTGATTGTAATCTACTACGGAAAAGATGTGTTTGGATCCTATAGTCATGCCTATATGATGTTGAAATTACCCTTGGTATTTTTTGGTCAATCCATCGGGCAGGTATTTTTCAACAGGTGTTCGGAAATGATCAATAAACAACAGGATATTTACCCATTGGTCAGGAAAACAATCCGGACGCTGTTTTTGATTGCGCTTGTTCCGTTTACGATCCTGTTTTTCTATGGTGCTCCGATCTTTACGTTTGTCTTTGGGAATCAATGGGCGGAATCAGGTAGAATTGCGGAAATATTGGCTCCGGCCTTGTTGTTGAACTTTTTGGTTTCCCCGATTTCCACACTTGCTCTGATCTTGTCGAAACAAAAAGTCATGTTTGGAATCGGGCTATTGGTGGCTTTTATACAATGCTTTTGTTTCGGGGTATTGCCCATGCTGTTTTCAGCAATCAGTAAATTCGGAATTTTACCTGCCGGCTTCCATTCGTTTGAAACTATTCTTCTGATCAATACAATCCTTTTCTGTATTATCTACGTTGTCGTAATAAAGATGTATTTGAATTTTGCCAAACAAAGAATGAGTATAAATTAGAAACCGTCTATCATTGAATTGCAATGAAATGCGCCGGTTTTACTAATTTTGCTGAAATTCACCTATTAGTGAGTTTAATAATTGACCTCATTTTAAGTAATTTAATTGACCGAATCAGTGAATAATTCAAAAAGTTATTTGGCAGAAAACCGACCTTGGTGGATAGAACTTCTGATTGTTTTTTGCCTGCTTTCTCCCGGTTACTATTTTGGAAATGAGTACATCATACTTGCCTTGCCGATCATTACGCTTTTATACGATCAGTCATTTTGGAAAAAGGCTTTTTCAGATTTAAAAGAACAAAATTGGAGTTCTTCTGCACTCAGGTATTTCTGGCTTCCTTGTCTGTTTGTACTGCTCTCACTTTTGAATAAACTGGTAAATGGCCATGAATTGAGAAATCCAAGAGATTTTTATGCTTCATTTATGCTTTTGCCCTTTCTATTGATTGCCGCGCGTGGAATTTTTTCCAAACGGATCATCAAACTCGTAGTGATATTTGTCCTGCTTGAAACACTTATCGGTCTTTTGGAATACCTGTATCATGTGCGGAGTTTCTTTGTTCCATTGAATAAGGAATCCTTGATTGTTAAGGTGTCGTCTATCTACAATACGCGTGTTTTTGGTTTGGGGTCAAATTCCCCTGTCTTTGGTTTGAGGTGCCTGGTCGCACTTTTTTTCCTGGAAGCCACTGATTGGAAAAGATATTGGAAATGGCTCTTCAAGATCGTTTTGATTTTAGGGGTCATTGTTTCATTCAATCGAAGTGTTGTCATATCCTGCGTTGTGTTTTACGTTTTGCAATTGCTCCAATTGATTTGGCATCACAGACATTCACTGAAGCAATTGATACGCAATAAGATTGTTCATGATTCACTGGCAACATGCATCTTATTGGCGTTTATTTTCGGGAGTAATTATATGATGAAGGGGATGAATCGCGAGGGTGTTCCCCGGGAGGATATGATGACCGGAAAACAAAATTCCGGGGACTGTGTCGATTTGGATTTCACTGCGGAAAATAAGGATGTAAAGCTCCCCGTTTTGCTTTCTGATAGTGAGTTATACCGCGATTACCCAAGGTTGAAGGAGCTAGACGAATTGGATTCTTTGGGCGCCATCTCGCAGAAATTCTTAAGTCTAACGAAATCCGTTCAGTCAAGTGGGCGTAAATTGATCTGGCTGAATTACCTTCAGTTCATTGAAAAAAATCCTTTGACCGGTAATGGTTCGGAAAAGCTCTATTTCACTGCTCCTGATAAGGAAAACAAAAAAACAGATTTGATCCATGCCCACAATTCTTTCCTCGAATTGCTTGGAACGAATGGTCTGTTTTTAGGATTAATGTATCTTGTAATGATTGTTCTATGGTGGAGGAGGAAAAACTTTCCGATTTTAGCTGCAATTATAATTTATTCATTGATGCAATACGGCATTTTCTGGGGAATGTCATTTCTAGATGTTATTTTTGTGTTCCTAGTAATATCAGACGCTAATATTATAGATTTTGGAGGTAAATCATCTCGTACGTGAAATAGAGAATCTGGAAGTCGAGAGAATCGTTGTACGAAAGTTTAATCGTAGTTTCCAAATCTATCCTTGGATCAAGAGCCGCATTTTCCATAAGGTGATTATGGGTAGCGAGGTATTGCAAGAGAAAAACAAGACCGTTTTTTGGAGTCAGTTCAAATCATTGACTTACGGATTTTTCAATCTTTTCAGACGTTATGATGTGTGGGTTTTTACCAATAGCAGTGAACGCGTTTTGGTGGATGAAAAATATTGGGACAAGTCCTTTGACTTTATAGCCAATGACAGCAAACTGAAATGGTTGTTTGTAGAACTGCGTCTGTTTAAAAAATACAAACGTAAATCAATTGCATCCAAAAGGGTTATTTCCCGTTCCATCTTTATTTTTGTGGAGGAATTTTACATTTTGTTTTTGCGAAAACCTGTCATAGAAGGACGTGAAGTTCTCAATCAGATCGAAGAGAAATTGCAGACGAGCGTCGAGAGTGATGGGATTATCAAGAAATATCTGGCGCAATACCGGGTAATGAAATTCTTCCTCCGGATATTACCAAAACCGAAGTTTGTGTTCCTGACTGTTTCATATGCCAATTTCGGATATATCCAGGCATGGAAAGAAGCGGGTATCAAAGTGGTTGAAATGCAGCACGGGATCATTGGTGAAGAGCATTACGGTTATTTTTACTCGGCAGAACTGGATGGGAAACAATTCCCGGATGATATTTGCGTTTTTGGAGAAGCTGACAAACGGTTTTTTGAGACTTCCACGAAAATACCGATCAATAGGGCAGTACCGATAGGTCGCTCCATAATCAATCATTTTAAAAATGAGGCTTTGCCAAATGCGCTTCCGATCAAACGTATTGTTGTGTCGCTTCAGGACTCGGATTGGAGTATCGAGTTGCTGAATTTCGTTCTGGAATGTGATCAGGCACTTGAAGGGAAAATTACCTGGATCATCCAGCCAAGAAGGACCGAAGCCGCTGAATATAAAGCCAGTTTTGACTTCCCTTCAAATATTGAATTTTCGAATGTTTCGGTATATGAATCAATTGCCGGGTCGGATGCTCATCTGACTATTTTCTCAACGACGGCAGTAGAGTCTCTCTCCATGGGAAAAGCTACGTTTTTATACAACTACAACAATGCGGCCCGGGATTTCCTGGGATCGTTCCTAAAGGATAACAAACACGTTTATTTTTGCGATTCTGTTGCGGATTTCGTTACTGCATTGGAACAAGTGCAATTATTTTCCAATGATGAAATCGCTCTGTCGAACGAGGACAATATTGTCAGTGGATACAGCAACAGGTCAAGGGAGTATTTGCAAAAACTGCTAGATGAAACTGCTTAAAAGCAAATTGGTAAGGTCTCTGGGGATTTACACCATCTCGAATGTTATAAATTCGGCTATTCCCTTCCTTTTGTTGCCTTTATTGACACAAAACCTGTCGACTTCAGATTACGGTGTTTTGACCAATTACAATTCCCTGATCAGTATCATCGTTCCATTTGTCAGTTTTAACCTGATGTCTTCTCTTCAGGTGATTTATATCAAGAACAGGCCCGGATTTGCATCTTATGTCAGTACAGGACTACTGACAATACTTGCGCTCACACTGATTTTTAGTGTGATATTTTATTTCAGTGCTTCCAACTTGGCGAAACTTACCGGCGTACCGGAAGAATTGGTACTGTTCACAACGTTTTATGCGACTTATCAGAATATCGTGGAAATCCTGCTTTCCATCTGGAGAATGGAAGAAAAGGCATGGAGTTACGGAATTTTCCGGATTCTAAGAACTATTGTTGAATTAAGTATTGCAACGATCCTGATCATTTCATTCGGCCTTTCCTTTAAAGGTTCTATTTACGCCTTGGCTTATTCTTATGGAATCGGAGCGGTGGTGGCGATTTTCCTAATGTATCGTCAAAGACTGCTGGTTTGGGATTTTAAATGGAAACACGTCCGGCATTTGTTCGTTTATGGTGTTCCGTTGATTCCGCATGTGCTTGGAAGTGTGGTCGTCATGTATACGGACAAACTCGTTATTACGAAATACCATGGACTTTCTTCGAACGGGATTTACAGCGTCGGTTTTATGGTAGGACAAGCAATTGGTCTGCTCCAAAATTCATTTAATCAAGCCTGGGTTCCGTATGTTTTCAAAGGATTGAAGAGCGGGCATGAAGTGGTGAAGCAAAAAATAGTGAAATGGACATATATCTATTTCATTGCGATTGTACTTGTTTCATTGCTGTTTTATTTGTGTGCACCTATCATTTTTTCCTTCTTAGGTAAAGACTTCCAGGATGGAATCGTCCTTGTATTGTGGATTTCCCTGGGCTTTGCTTTCAATGGGATGTATAAGATGGTCAGTGTTTATTTTTTCTATGCTGAAAAGACAAATTACATCGCTGTCATTTCTATTTTCACTGCCGTAATAAATGTCTTCCTGGTATTTTGGTTGGTACCTGAACACGGTTATTCTGGAGCTGCCATTGCAACTATGTCGGCGTTTTTAATTCAATTCTTATTGACCTGGTTGTGGAGCTTGAAAATAGTATCCATGCCCTGGGGGAATTGGAAAATATGGAAGAGTTAAGGTCGGGATTCAACGTTTTTTTTAAGCTCTGACAATTATTCGGACGAATCCATTCCGCGCTGGATAAGTTCTGCTAGCCACCAATCTTCTTCGTTATCGATATCGATGGCTTGCCATTTGGGAACAATCAGCGGACGGATTTTATCGGATTCAACCCAGCTGTGTTTCCGTAATTCCGCAATGCTGAAAAGATAGATCAGGCCATTTACGTCATACATTGGGGGTAAATCCTGTCTGCGTACCACCTGGTTCTTTTGAAATTTGGTGATGTAACCCTTTTCCTCCTGGAATAAAGTGTAAAACGGGTGTCCGGCGGGTTCGTTTACCGCAACAACGGCGTGATCTCCATCCTCGAACAAACCAATTGCTTCTTCAATATGCTTCGCAGTCCTGAACGGGCTTGTGGGCTGTAATAACAGTAAGTATTCGGGCGAATATGCCTGTTTGTCAATTGCATCAAGCATCACTTCCAACATTCCTGCTGTATCTGAAGCCAGGTGCGGATCACGATCAATCACACCGATTCCGTAATTGGTTCCTTGCACCATTAATTCCCGGTCGTCCGTACTGAGCACAATCCGATCCTGGGGAAAGTGAATGAGTGCTTTTTCAATGGTGCGTTCCACCAACGATTTTCCGCCGGCAAAAGATTTGGAGTTCTTTTTCGGAACACCTTTAGATCCGCCTCTGGCAGGAATCAGCACAAGGGTATTTGAATTGTTGGGTTTCATTAAAAGCGAATGTGTTTGATATCTTCCTGGGCTTTTTTGAAATCTTCCGGTTTTCCGATATCCAACCAATAATGAACAATAGGATAGTTGACCACTTTTTTTCCTTCCCGGATCAATTCGTCCATCAGGTCGGTTGCATTATAGAATTTTCCTTTCGGAATCCGCTCCAGAACAGGTGTTTTGATGAGGTAGATTCCGGCGTTTGAAAAATAGACATAAGAAGGTTTTTCTTTCAATGAAGTGATCTGATTTCCATTTGTTTCCAAAACACCATAAGGAACGTCCACTCGGTAAGGTGTGCTTGCAACAATCATATCCGCATCACTTTCCTCAAACAAGCGGTAAAAATCCTCAAAATCGATGTTGGTCAACAAATCTGAATTCATTACAAGGATCGCAGGTGTTTCAATCTTGTCGATCAATCGGATTGCTCCCAATGTTCCAAGAGGTTCTTCTTCCCGGATGTAATTGATGTTCAGCCCTTTTTCCGTACCGTCCTTGAAGTAGTCCATGATCTGTTCGGCTTTGTATTTTACCGAAACATGCAACTTCTCCACTCCGTAAAGTGCCAGGCGGTCGATATTGTGTTCAATGATCGGTTTCGCCCCGACTTGTAACATGGGTTTCGGAATATCATCCGTAAGGGGTTTTAAGCGTTCACCTCGTCCTCCGGCCATTAGGAGTACTTCAACCGGAAGAACCGTTCGAAGTTTCTTCAGATCCAGCAATTTCACCAGTTTTCCTTCATCATCGATGACCGGAAGCATCCCGATCTGTTGTTCCTTGATCTTGTCAATGGTATAAATGCTGTAATTCTCCAACTTGATGTGCCGGAAATCGGCGTGCATAACTTCCCGAATAGAATCGTTGATTGTCTTGCCATTGATCAGTCCGCGACGGATATCTCCATCTGTAATGGTCCCGACAACTTTTTCCTGTGAATCGAGAATGAAAATAGCTTCTCCATTTACGGTGTTCAGTTGTTCCAGGCCATCTTTAATGGTTGCAGTATCTTGAAGCGTATGTATCGCGCTGTTTATCATAGGTACGAAGTTGGTAATTATCTGTAGAATTGCAAAATATGCTTTACCTTTTGATAAGCAGAAACACCTTTTTTTGCAATAAATTGGTCCTGAAGTTTTTTGTATAACTCTGGTTGGTGAATGCGTTTGCCAATATGGAAGTCTTTGACCTGTTTTCCGAAATTGGATTTGAACTTAAACAGATGGTCATTTTCGTCCAGGCTTAATCCACCGCCGAAATTCAGGATATTCATCCTGTTTTCCTGAGCCCAAAAGGCCATTTTTGAGAGAAGAAGATTAGATCCGGGAACTTTAGGATAATTTAGATTCCGCGCAGAAAGATAATACGTTACGATTCCTCCTGAAACAAAAAACAGGGCTGAGCTGTAAATCTCATTCTCTTTTTCCACCTTGGCCAAGAGTAGTTTTTCGCCCAGCTTGTCAATCATTTCCAGGTAGAATTCTTTCGAAAAGAAATAAAAATCATCTGCCCCGGAATGGATCATGGTTGTCCGGTAAGCTTCATCAAATGCAGGAACGTCTTCTTTTGTAAATGGAGCGACTGACCAGGTAAAGGATTCCTTTTCCAATTTCCGGACAAGATTCCTGTTTGTTCCGGAGAACTCTTTCATCCAGATATTTTCCTGGTCTTGCGTCGGAACAAGTACAACCCTTCTATTCAACAAGTTTGCGATTTCCCTTTGAAAGAAGTGTTGTTCATTGTACAGGTAGTGATAGCGAACAAATTCTGTAACGACCGTTTGTTTATTCGAGATGTATTCAAGAAAAAGTTCTTCGGCTTTCAGTGTGATATCCGTGGAATTTGAAACCGGACCTGCATAACCGTAAGGCGAACTGAGGTCGAAATAACCCGTTCCTTCAATTGGAAGAAGGATGTAGGGATAGATCCAAATCTGATCTTCCTTGGAGCAGACAGCAATTTCGTATTCGCCGTTTTGCATTTTTGCATCGCAAGCAAGGAATTCGGGCTGATAATAAATATCGAGAGTTTTTAAAAAGACAGCAATTTTCGCTTCCAAAAGTGAAATGGTGTCTTTTGTATAGATTCTCAGTTGAGTTTCCATAGCGGCTAAAAAGTAGATTTTTTAAGCAGTAATTGATCCCAATCCACAGACTTTAGGAAACGGAGTATGCGTTCGCTGGCTTTTCCGTCACCAAACAGATTCGCCTTCCCGATGTACTCTTGTTTGAAAGCTTCAGAGGAAACAAATTGAACTGCCTCAATTACTTTTTGTATGTCAACTGCCACATCAACCGAATTGGGATTCCTTAATCTGCCTTGTTGCCTGGAGCCTACGTTGACAACCGGAATCTGAAAGCTTTGAGCTTCGATCAATCCACTCGAGGAATTTCCCAACATTAGCGAAGCATAATGCTGTGCTGCGTAATAATTGGTTTTCCCCAAACTTTCAACAAAGGAAACTCTCGGGTTGGTTTTGCTAATTTCCAAAAGCGTTTCATTGATCTCAATTCCGCCAACATCCGTATTCGCAGCAGTGAAAAGAATATGAGCTTCCGTCGAAGAACAAAGATTGGCTACCAAACCGGTTATAAATGTTTTGTCAATCGATTGGCTGATTGTTTCACTATGAAAAGTGGATAGGATGAACGGGACATTTTCGGGAATTCCATATTGTCTTCTGAATTCCTTTTCTGTTGGAACCGGAAGATGAAGCACATCATCCAGGCCGGGTTCGCCTGCAACACAAATTCTCCAGTCTTCTTCTCCCATTTTGCGGATATTTTCCGCGTAAATTTCCGTTGTCGGAAAATGGAGGTGACTCATTTTTGTCACTGCGTGCCGGATCTGATTGTCAGTTGCTCCCTCCGTAATTTCTCCTCCCGACAAATGAGCAATGGGAATGGATTGGAATAATGCAGTGGACACAACCGCAATCAATTCAGAACGGTCACCGAGAACAACCAACAGGTCGGGTTTATTTCTTTGGAGGTAATTTGCCAGTTCTATTTGTAATTTTCCGTTGGAAATACTGACTGCTGAGGCATTATTTTCGGCAACAAGGTTATCGATACGCACACCAATGTGAAAACCGTCTTTTTCGATTTCAGAAACTGTATTTCCTTGAGATGAACTTAAATGACCTGCCGCAACGATCAATTCCATTTCAAAATCCGGGTCTTCCCGGAATGCGGTTAAAAGTGGTTTCAACGGACCATATTCAGAGCGAGCTCCCGTAAAGACAGCAATTTTCCTTTTATCTAATCCCATGAAATGTGTTTGCGGCTGATTGCTGTATCTTTTTCCAAATCAATGGCCAACCGTTTCCCGATTATGGATTCGTATTCTTCCATTCCCAGTTCGGCAACGGGTCGTTTTCCTACCAGATGTTCTTCGGTAATGATATCTCCGGCTTTCAGGTTTGATTTGGCATAAATTCCTTTCTTCACAACCAGTTGTGTTGCTTTTTCGACTTCCTGGATGCGTTTGATCCCATCTCCAAGTGCTGATTCAATGGCGCGGATTCCGTCAACCAAAGCTTTCAGTTCCGTCGGGTCGAGTGAAGCTTTGTGATCTGGACCCTCCATATTTTTATCGAGTGTGAAATGCTTTTCAATGATTCGTGCACCGCGTGCAGCCGCGGCAAGAGAAATTGCAATTCCGTCCGTGTGGTCCGAATAACCGACCGTGACTTTAAAAGCGTCTTTCAATGTATCCATCGCTTTCAGATTCACCGTTTCCAGCGGAGCGGGATATTCGGATGTACAATGTAAGATGGCTACTTCCGGCGCACCGTTTTCAACAAGTGTCAAATATGCCCGTTCCACATCTGCTAAATTGCACATCCCGGTTGACAAGATGACCGGACGTTTTTTTCGTGCAATTTGTTTCAGGTAGAGCAGGTTATTTATTTCGCCTGAACCAACTTTTATCAAGGGGAGATTCAGTTCGTCCACTAAAAAGTCCAGGCTTTCCTGCTCATCGGGGGTGGAAAGGAAAGTGACTCCGGCTTGTTTTGAATAGGCTTGAAGTTCTTTGAAATCAGGGTAAGAAAGTTCCAGTTTCTTTAGCATCTCAAATTGAGATCCTTCTCCGTCGTTTGCTATCTGATAAGCAGCTTTTGGGGCATCTGCAGATAACAAAGCTTCCGTTTTCCATGTTTGAAATTTGACACAATCAACTCCAGCAGCTTTTCCGGCATCAATTAACTTTTTAGCCAAGTTGATATCGCCGTTATGGTTTACCCCGGCTTCTGCAATGATGTATATTTTGTCTTCAAACATAAATTAAAGAATTACGCTACTTGGTAAATTTACAACTCTATCCTCAAGCCAAATTGAATTTTCCAACGAATCCGTCTGACAATCCTTAAATGCCGGTAAACGGTTCATTAATGCCCAGATCGGCCTGGTCATGACACCCTGATCATTTGAGAATTTCAAAAAATCATCCCGTTCCTGCCGATTCTCTAAGATAATGGTATTCAACCAATAATTGGCTGTAGTGCCTTCCTGTTCAGCTACAACCGTCACTCCGGTTTTCGGAAGTTCCCGGATATAGATTTGTGCAGTCTCTCTTTTGTTCTCAAGTATTTTTGGAAGAATTTCCAGTTGAGCACAAGCTAATGCCGCATTAATGTTGGGCATCCGGTAGTTGTATCCGACTTCATCATGAAAGAAATCCCATGCATGCGGAACCTTGGCGGTTGTTGTCAGATATTTTGCGCGTTTAGCCCATTCTTCATTATTGGTGATGATCGCACCTCCACCTCCGGAAGTAACGGTTTTGTTTCCGTTAAAACTGAATGCTGCAATATGCCCGATAGTTCCTGTGTGCTTTTCTCCAACATAAGATCCAAGGGATTCAGCAGCATCTTCCACTAAAACAATGTTATAGGTTGTACAGATTTCAAGCAACTCATTTACACGCATCGGAAAACCGAATGTGTGCATTGGAACACAGGCTTTAATTCTTCTGCCCGTTTTGGTATTGATGCATTCGTTTTCCTCGTTTTGGTGTGTTTCACTTTCTAAAAAACGAAGAACCGCTTTGGGAGAAAGCCCGAGTGTATCCTTGTCCACATCGATGAAAACAGGTTTCGCACCAATGTAGGAAATCGCGTTTGCTGTTGCAACGAAAGTCAATGCTTGGGAAAGAACTTCATCGTTCTGTTCTACACCTGCAATGATCAGTGCCATATGAAGTGCCGCCGTTCCATTCACCGCAGCAATTGCATATCCGGCTCCCGTGATTTCGCATAGTTCCTTTTCAAAACGGTCAACAAAAGGGCCTACTGATGAAACATAAGTGCTATCAATACATTCAACGAGGTATTCTTTTTCTTTTCCTCCGAAATAAGGGGCATGTAATGGAATGAACCCTTCTTTTCCGAAGCGGTTCCGAACAGTATTGACAATGGAAGCGAAATCCATGGTAAAAAATTAAATATTGTAAATATCAGCCTTGTACTGTTTCAGGTTTTCCGGCTGTCTGAACCATTCTATTGTTTGACGTAGTCCTTCTTCGAGTGTTGTTTCCGGTTTCCAGCCAGTGTATTGCAACAATTTACTGTTGTCTCCGAACAACCTGAAAACTTCCGAATTCTCGGGCCGCAAACGTTGTTTTTCCTGCTTGATCACAGCATCCGGATTGATTTGTCTGATCAATTCATTTGCCAGATCACCAATGGAGATCTCATTATGGGTCGAAATATTTACATCCTGCCCACTTAATTGGTTACAAAGTGAAATCTCAACGAAACCTCTGGCAGTATCCTTCGCGAAAACCAAATCCCTGGTTGGTGTCAGATCTCCCAGGTTGATTTCGTCGTACCCGTTCAATAACTGCGTGATGATCGTCGGGATGATTGCCCTGGCAGATTGTCGGGGGCCATACGTATTGAAAGGGCGGACGATTGTAATCGGCATTTCGAAACTTCGATAGAAAGATTCTGCAATGCTATCGGCTCCGATTTTCGTTGCTGAGTAAGGGGATTGACCTTGGCGTGGATGTTTTTCGTCAATCGGGATATATTGTGCTGTTCCGTAAACTTCAGAAGTGGAAGTTACCAATACGCGTTCTGTTCCCAAATCCCTCGCTGCCTGAACGATATTCAAGGTTCCTTTTACGTTCGTATCTACATATGCATCCGGCGAATGGTAGGAATAAGGGATCGCGATTAAAGCTGCAAGGTGATAAACAATGTCAATTCCTTTCATTGCTGTTCTGACACCGTTCGGATCGCGGACATCTCCTGTAAACACTTCAATTTGTTGAAGCAATTCAGCGGGAAATGAATCCAACCATCCCCAATTATTGAAGCTGTTGTAATAACAAAATGCTCTGACCTGAGCACCTTCTTGAATTAGATTTTCAACTAAATGGGAACCGATGAAACCATCAGCACCGGTTACGAGCACTTTTTTTCCTTTTAATCGCATGAGGTGAATTGTTGACCAAAGATACTAAAAAGGATTATATTCATTGTGGGAAGGGTTTGCGGGGTTTTATAAGAGAAGGAATATTTTATCTTTGACAATAAACGGGATTCAGATAAATGATAGTAATTGTTGATTATGGTTTAGGGAATTTAGGTTCGATAAAGAATATGCTTCAATTTATTGGATTTGATGCAGTTATATCGAATAGGAAGGAAGACATTTCATCTGCAAGCAAGCTGATCCTTCCCGGAGTTGGGTCATTCGATCAGGGGATACATAATCTGAATGAAAGAGAATTGATTTCTGTTCTGAATCAGCGGGTTTTGGTCGATCGTGTTCCAATTCTCGGAATTTGTTTGGGAATGCAGTTAATGGGAACAAAAAGTGAAGAAGGAACCCGGACCGGTTTGTCCTGGATTGACCAGGAAAGCAAGAAGTTCATTCCAACAGATTATAAACAGTTTCCGATTCCCCACCTGGGGTGGCAGTATGTTTCTATCAAAGAACCGGAAAGTCCGCTGTTAGCAGGATTTGACGATGAAACCAAATTTTATTTTGCCCATTCTTATTATGTAAAGTGTAGTGAACCCGATACAGTGATCCTGGAAGCAGATTATATCCATAAATTTGATGTTGCGGTTCAGAAAGAACATATTCTGGGTGTTCAGTTTCACCCTGAAAAAAGCCATAAATTTGGCATGCAGTTATTCACCAATTTTGTTTCCCGATTCTGATGGCCTTACCAAGATGCATTCCTGTTCTTTTACTTCAAAATGGAGGATTGGTGAAGACAGTTCAGTTCAAGAACCCGAAATACGTCGGTGATCCCCTGAATGCGATTCGCATATTCAATGAAAAGGAAGTGGATGAACTCGTTTTTTTGGATATTGATGCATCCGTCAAAGGAACTTCCATTCAACTAAAATTGCTGAAAGAGATTGCGGAGGAATGTTTTATGCCTTTGGCATACGGAGGTGGGATAAAAACGATAGAAGATATCCGGCAGGTTATCCAGATAGGTATTGAAAAAGTAATTATCGGTTCGGAAATACTTGAGAATCCTGAATTTCTCAATCAGGCCATCCGTGAATTCGGAAGTTCAAGTATTTGTGTTTCGCTGGATATTGAAAAAACGGCTCCGGGAGAATATAGGATATACACGAGATCCGGCACGAAAGCTACAGGTATGGATCCGGTTGATTTTGCACAAAAATTGGATCAATCGGGAGTCGGGGAATTATTCATTTATTCCATTGATCGGGATGGAACAAGAAAAGGGTACGATCTGGATCTGATCCGGGCAATTCGAAAAGCAGTAAAAATACCTGTTATTGCCTGTGGTGGAGCGGGATCAATTGATGATTTATGCCAGGCGGTTGAAGCGGGTGCTTCGGCTGTGGCTGCCGGAAGCTTGTTCGTCTTTCACGGGAAACACCAGGCTGTATTGATTTCCTATCCGGATAAGCAAGCTTTGAAAAGAATTTATTCAACTATTCAACGGAATTAGTTTATTTTGTTCTCAATGGGAAAGTTGAAAATAGTTACGATACTCGGTGCGCGACCTCAATTTATAAAGGCTTCTGCCGTTTCTTTCTTGTTTGGTTCCCATTTTGATGAAATTTTGGTACATACGGGTCAGCATTACGATGCAAACATGTCGGATGTGTTTTTCAATGAATTGGGTATTCCGAAACCAAGTCATCATCTCACCATAGGTTCCGGCTCTCATGGAGCAATGACGGGAGCAATGTTGACAGCGATTGAAACCGTTTTGTTGGAAGAAAAACCTGATTTTGTGATGGTTTATGGAGACACGAACTCCACGCTGGCAGGAGCGTTGGCGGCATCGAAATTGCTGATTCCTGTGATCCATGTGGAAGCCGGATTGAGAAGCTTCAATAAAGCGATGCCGGAAGAACAGAACCGGATTTTGACAGATCACATCTCCGATATCTTATTTGCTCCCACTCAGACTGCGATTCAAAATCTGAAAAATGAAGGGATTGTGAAAGGAGTTCACCTCGTGGGAGACGTCATGTATGATGGAATACTGCATTTTACTGAAATTGCCAAAAAGAAAAGTACCATACTTTCAGATCTGGACCTTCCGGAAAAACAATTTATTCTTTGTACGATCCATCGCGCGGAAAATACCAATAACCGGGAGCGACTCAAAGCAATATTCAATGGGCTGAATGCAGCAAAGGAATTGATCGTGCTTCCGCTTCACCCCCGAACACGAAAATACATTGCAGAATATGGAATTTCGATAGCTGAACATATCCGTTTAATTGATCCGGTTGGATATTTGGATATGATCCGGTTGGAATCGGCTGCTAAAAAAATTGTGACGGATAGCGGCGGAGTTCAAAAGGAAGCTTTTTTTCTTGAAGTTCCCTGCGTAACTTTGCGCGACGAAACTGAATGGATAGAAACAGTTGAAAATGGTTGGAATGTGATGGTTGGTACAGACGAGAAGAAAATCGTGGAAGCCATTCTGAATTTTAAACCGGACTCGATCCCGCAAAAGCATTTTGGAAGCGGCAATGCTGCACAAATGATGATTGAAAAGATTAAAGAATACGAATTGCAGTAGTTAAATCAATTTTAATTAACTTCAATTTGAGATAGATAAACGCGATTAAAATAGCAGAAAATGAAAGACAAAAAAAGAGTACTTGTTCTAGCTCCGCATACGGATGATGGTGAATTTGGATGTGGTGGAACAATTGCTAAATTTATTGAAGAAGGTCATGAAGTGACATATGCTGCATTTTCAGCATGTCAGCAATCAGTCCTTCCTCAGTTTCCATCGGATATTTTAATTACGGAAGTAAAAGCGGCAACCAAAGTACTCGGGATAAAAAGCGAGAACTTATTGTTATTTGACTATGATGTGAGAACTTTTGGATATAGAAGACAAGATATTTTGGATGATCTGATCAAAATTCGTCAGGAGTTTAAACCGGATTTGATTTTTATGCCTGATTTACAGGATGTGCATCAGGATCATGCGACCATTGCTACTGAAGGACTTCGTGCATTTAAGTTTTCTTCCATCCTATCTTATGAGTTGCCTTGGAATAATTTGTCCTTTACAACTTCCAGTTTTGTTCATTTGGATGAGAAACATGTTCAAACAAAGGTGAATGCTTTAAGGGAATACCAATCCCAGGCGCACAGGCCTTATTCCGATGAGGATTTTCTAAGGTCGGTGGCACGTACCAGAGGAGTTCAGATCGGAACAAAATATGCAGAAGCATTCAATATTGTTCGTTGGATAATTGATTGAATATGATAATTCTAAGCCAGGTAATTGAGTTGTTGAAAAGCTCCGGTTCCAGTTCAGATTCAAACCAGGAAATTGCACATGTCCGTTCGATCACGGATGCGGATTTCGATGAGAAATCGCTGGGTTGGTGCTCGGATAAGAATGCCGAACTATTGGCAACTTTACCGGGAGGTGTGGTAATTGTCAGCACAGCAGTTTACAATCAATTGCATGCTCAACTGGATCAGATCACGCTGATATCGGTTGAAAAACCAAGAAGCGCATTTTTACAGGTTCTGCGGGAACTCTTCGCGGAAAAAAAACAATATGGTTTCATTCATCCGTCGGCAATTATTGACCCATCGGTTACTTTTCACCAGAATTCTGTGAATGTTTCCGCCAATGTGGTGATTGAGAAAGGGTGTGTATTGGGAAATCAGGTTTCAATAGGGGCGAATACGGTTATAAAATCCGGAACCGTTATTGGAGACAATTGCCAGATCGGATCAAATAACACGATTGGTGGAGTTGGTTTTGGATATGAGTTGAATGATGAGAATGAATACGAATTGATGCCTCATATTGGAAATGTGGTCTTGAAAGATCACGTGGAAATTGGAAACAATGTATGCATCGATCGCGCGGTGATGGGTTCGACCCTGCTGGAAGAAAATGTAAAAGTAGATAACCTGGTTCATATCGCCCACGGAGTGAAAATCGGCAGGAATAGTTTGATTATTGCCAACGCCATGATAGCAGGAAGTGTTGAGATTGGGGAAAATGTATGGATTTCTCCATCCGCCTCCGTAAGACAGAAATTAAGCATTGAGAGCAATGCCTTGGTTGGATTGGGAAGTGTTGTTGTTAAGAATGTAGGCGCCAACAGTGTGGTTGCAGGGAATCCGGCTAAACCGTTTGAGAAAAAATGAAAATTGCAGTTGTTATTCCCTGTAGAAATGAAATCCGGAATATTGAGGAGTGTATAGACGCAATTTACGCATCGGATCTACCGGTTGGCAGCACGTTGACTGTCAATGTGGTGGATGGAATAAGTAATGATGGAACCGCTGAACTCCTGGAATCACTCCAAAAGAAATATACAGGTTTACAGATTATCCCCAATGAAAAACAGCTGACACCTTATGCTTTTAATTTGGGGATTCATGCAACAAAAGACGCGGATTTTTACCAGATTATAGGAGCCCGGCAAATTGTAAGTACAAACTACCTGAAAAAAGCAATTGAAAGCCTTCAGAATGACAGCAGTATCTGGTGTGTGGGTGGAAAAGTGACGAATGTCTACCTGAATAATGAAAGCAAGATGATCGCCCAGGCAATGGGAACTTCATTCGGTATGGGATTAGGTAATTTCAGGACGCTCAATGAATCCGGACTGGTTGATACTGTCGGGACACCGATGTATCCGGCCTGGGTCTTTGAAAAAATCGGTTATTTCGATGAAGAACTGGTCCGCAACCAGGATGATGATTTCAATTTTCGTGTCATTAAAGCAGGTGGAAAGATTCTTTACAACAATGACATTTCTTTGAAATATTATGTGAGAGGAAGTATTTCCCAATTGTGGAAGCAATTTATGCAATATGGTTATTGGAAAGTGTACGTGAACAAGAAACACAAAGCTGTTACAACATTCCGGCAATTGGTCCCGCCCTTATTTGTGTTGTTTTTGATGTTGATTCCGTTTTTGTTTTTGATAAATCCCTTAATCGGTTTTATCGGTTTGTCTTTCTTGGGAGTTTATATTTTATTGGGGCTTTTGGTGACCGGTAGAATTGCGGCAGATATCACTGAATTCAATCGAATTTTTATCATTTTCCCGATATTGCATATTAGTTATGGCTGGGGCTATTTAAAGGGGATTGTGACTTTTTTAATTGCGAACAGGAAGCCAAATGAGAAGTACAAAAAGATGTCCCGATAGTAGAATATTGAGTAATTTCACAACCGGCCAACCGCGGCTTTAATAGAAAAACACATTAAAATAGATTAAAGTATGATTCCGTTTTCACCTCCCAGAATAGATCAGCGTGTAATTGATGAAGTTACCAGTGCTTTAACTTCCGGTTGGATCACAACCGGTCCGCGAACCAAGTTGTTTGAAAAGCGGTTGACCGAATACTGTGGAAATAAGTGCACGGTTGCGGTTAATTCCTGGACTGCTGGAATGGAAGTGGTATTGCGTTGGTGGGGAATTGGTCCGGGAGATGAGGTGATTATTCCTGCGATAACTTATTGTGCTTCGGCAAATGTGGTGATTCATACGGGCGCAAAACCTGTGATGGTCGATATCAATCCGGATGATTTCAATATTTCTGTCGAAGCGATCCGTAAAGCGATAACACCACGAACAAAAGTGATTATGCCGGTTGATATTGCCGGTTTTCCATGTGATTATGATGGAATTTTTGAGATAGTTAATGATCCCGCAATAAAAAGCCTCTTCCAGGCAAATTCAGATTACCAGAGAAAATTAGGACGGATCATGATTGCTTCGGATGCAGCACATTCATTCGGCGCCACTTATGGAGGAAAACGTTCAGGAGCGATTGCTGATGTGAGTTGCTTTTCTTTCCATGCAGTGAAAAATTTGACAACGGCTGAAGGAGGAACGATGTCGATCAATTTACCGGATTCGTTTGATCACGATGCAATCTACAAGGAATTGTGTGTGAAAATTCTTCATGGTCAAAGCAAGGATGCGATGGCGAAAACCCAAAAAGGAAATTGGCGTTACGATGTGGATGAACCCGGATTCAAATGCAATATGACAGATATTTTGGCTGCAATCGGATTGGTGGAGTTGGATCGTTTCCAGGAAAACCTGGATCGTAGAAAAACAATCTGTCTTGCATATAATGAAGGATTGAAAGATGAATCGTGGGCAATTCTTCCTAAAATGAAGGACGAAAAACGCGAAACGTGTTACCATTTATATCAATTGAGAATCGGAGGTGCTTCAGAAGTACAACGCGATGCGATCATGCAGGCAATTTTTGACCAGGATGTTTCCGTGAATGTCCATTTTCAACCGCTTCCTATCCTGACAGCTTATAAGAAAAGAGGATACAAGATGGAAGATTATCCGGAGGCTTGGGATAAGTATTCCAATGAAATCACCTTGCCTGTTTATTTTGATCTGACGGATGAACAGGTTCAAATAGTCATTCGTGCTGTTAAAACAGCGGTGAAAAAAGTCTTGGGATAATGAAACGTCTGTTTGACATATTCGTCTCGTTCCTTGTTTTAGTTCTCTTTCTGCCATTCGGGATTGTCATTTCCATTGCCATTCTTTGCGAAAGCAGGGGAGGCGTTTTCTACAGACAAGTGCGTGTTGGAAAAAATGGAGTTCTCTTTCGTCTATGGAAATTTCGTACGATGCGTGTCAATGCAGATAAATTGGGGAAGTTAACCGTCGGAATGAGAGATCCGAGAATTACACGTGTCGGGTACTTTATCCGGAAATCGAAATTGGATGAATTTCCACAGTTTATCAATGTGTTTGTCGGTGAAATGAGTATTGTGGGCCCGCGACCGGAAGTACAGGAGTACGTTGATTTGTATACGCTGGAGCAACGGGTCGTGCTTTCTGTAAAGCCCGGAATCACAGATTATGCCTCGCTGGAGTATTTCAAGGAAAACGAACTGTTGGGGCAATCTGAAAATCCGCGGGAAACTTACATTCATGAAATCATGCCTGCGAAAATTGAATTGAACAAGAAGTATATCGCCAATCCTACTTTGGGACAGGATATAAAAATCATATGGTTGACCTTTTTGAAGGTGGTATCAAAATAAATTGAACAACACTACTTTTTGAAAACCAGGTAAACAGCAATCAGGATCAGTAAGAATGCCACAGCGTGATTCCATTTGAACACTTCTCCTTTGAAGAAGATCAATGAGAATATCATGAAAACAATAATGGACGTGACTTCCTGGATGATTTTTAATTGGATCAATGAGAATGGACCACCATTTCCCTGGTAACCGAGCTTATTTGCCGGAACCATGAAGATGTATTCAAAAAAGGCAATCCCCCAACTGATCAGAATTGTACTGGCAAAAACCCAGATTCCGGTTTTCCTGTCTTCGGAATGTTCTCTCAGGTGTCCATACCAGGCATAAGTCATAAATGAATTGGAAACAATCAATAGGGCAATAGTGACAAGAATTCTCATGAATGTATTTTTACAAATGTAAAACATGCTTATGAATTCCGATCAAAAAAGTAGGGACTTGATACACTGCGTCCCTACTGAATATATTTAATTTTTATAAACATTCTTCTTTTCGATCCGTCCATCTACACTTTCTATGTAGACGAAAATCCAGCCCGCGGGCAAATCATGGAGTGAATAGCACCAGTTAGGCATGGCGTGGTTTTTCAATACTTGACCGTTCAGGTCAATCAATGTGATGTCTTTGATTTCAAGTGAAGAAGAGATCATTAACAGGTCACTTGTCGGATTCGGATAGACCTTCAGTTCCCAACCGGGTAAATCGTTTTCTTCCGGAGGGTCGGCACTTTGTGCTAATAATGAGCTGGAAATAAGGAGTAGCCCACCTAATAAAACTGCGGTTTTCATGGCTTTTTGGATTTGCTTTAATAACTGCAGTAGCTTTTGATGGTTACAGTTTTTTTGGAGATAATTATTTTTAGTTCAAAAGTTCAAAAGTTCAAAAGTTCAAAAGTTCAAAAGTTCAAAAGTTCAAAAGTATTTTAGTTTAAACCTTTTGAACCTCTTTGAACATTTTCTACTTTTAAACCATGGTAAAGCCAATTAAACTTTCTGAAGCAAACGCCGATTTTTTTGACCGGGTGTACCAGGTTGTTCAGTTAATCCCAAAAGGAAGAGCAACTTCTTATGGATCAATAGCAAACTATCTGGGAGCAAAAAGCGGGAGTCGCATGGTGGGATGGGCCATGAATGCCGTGCATAACTTCAAGGATATTCCGGCTCAGCGCGTTGTTAATCGAAATGGAATGCTGACCGGGAAAATGCATTTTGAGACACCCACCAAAATGGAGGAATTACTCCGGTTGGATGGCATTGAAGTGAAAGATGACAAAATTGTAAACTGGAAAGAGGTATTTTGGGATCCGATGGTCGAACTACAAATCAATTAAGGAAATTTTGAAATCAATTGTTGGTCTTTTGTAGACTTAATTTCGCAATTCGTTCTGTAATTTGCAATTTGAGCGTTGAATAGTTCTTCATTACCTGAAAGATGTGCCCGGAAAGAAAGCTCTTTTTGGATAGCTCCCAAAGCATTATAGCTGTAAGAGACAGTTTCCATTTCCCCCATTTGATTCAATAGAACCCTTTCTTTTTCAACTAATTTTTTCGCATAATCAACCTGGCGCTCATATTCCGATTGACATGAACTCATTAACGCAAGAATTGAAATGACTTGTAGTAGATTTTTCCATTTCATGAAACAAAGGTACAAACAAAAAGAGGTATTAAAAAAATCGGTTGTTTTTCCAGAATCGTTAAATATTCATTTCCCAGGTTAGAATATTCGAATTAATAATCCGGTCATTGTATTTTCCGCTTGAGATTACTGCTTACATTTGTGCGTATGATTTTGGTAACAGGCTCGACCGGACTTCTCGGATCACATGTAGTGGTTGAATTACTTCATAAAGGTTATGAGGTTAGAGCCCTGTTTCGCGAAGAGGGAAGAAAGGAAGTTGTTTACCGCTTATTGAGTTTTTATTATCCGGAAGAAAAGGAAACTCTACTGCAAAAATTGACTTGGTTCAAAGGAGATGTCTTGGATCTGACGGATGTGGAAGACTCCTTGCAAGGAATTTCAAAAGTGGTTCACTGTGCAGCCCTTGTTTCGTTTCATAGGAGAGATTTCAACCTGCTTTTCAAAATCAATAGGAGAGGAACTGCCAACTTCGTCAATTTCGCATTGGATTCCGAGGTGAATCAATTCATTCATGTTTCTTCTACCGCAGCAATTGGGAATGATTCTCAGTTTACGGATGGATTGAAGCGCGAATCCAATTTGTGGAATCCCAATGATGAGGTGAGTGGGTATTCACTTTCCAAATTCAGCGCAGAAAAAGAGGTTTGGAGAGCTAATGAAGAAGGATTGAATGTCTCGGTTGTAAATCCGAGCGTTATGTTCGGTCCTGGTTCCTGGGATGAAAGCTCTTTGAAGATTTTCAGGACGCTTGGCAAAGGATTGAAATTCTATACGAAAGGTTCAAATGCCTTTGTAGATGTCAGGGATGTCACCAAACTGATTCTGAAACTCATCGAAACGCAAAAAACAGGAGAACGCTACTTAGTGACCGGTTCGAATATAAGTTTCAAGGAATTGTTCGACCGGGTTTGCAAACAGATGAATGTGAAAGCTCCGACGAGATTGGCCGGACCTTTTTTGACCAATTTTGCATGGCGTTTGTCGGGCATTTTAGGCCGACTTCAAAACAAAAGACCGACGATCACCAAGGAAAGTGCGCGCAGTTCACAAAGTGATTCCAGGTTCTCAAATGAAAAATTATTCAGGGACTTCCCGGATTTTGAATTCACCAAATTGGAAGACACCATTGATATCACAATCAAAGGAAGAATGGACTGAATTCAAAAAGTTTCGTTTTTGAACTTTGAATTTATATGTTGAATTAACCCTTCTTGCTCTGTATATAATCCACATTGATCTGCTCAATGTAATTCAGGATTTTTTCGCGACCGAAGTGAGATTCACTGGAAGTGGTGAAAACCGGGGGTAATGCTTCCCAATATTTCAACATTTCCTTTTTGTAAGCTGCCAGGTTTTTCTGCAATGCAGAACTGGATAGTTTGTCGATTTTGGTAAACACCATCGAGAACGGAAGTTGTTCTTCTGCACACCAGGTCATAAACTCCAAATCAATTTTCTGTGGTTCCAGGCGGGAATCTATCAGTACAAACGTATTGATCAAGGTTTCTCTTCGGGTCAGGAACTGGGAAATGAATTTTTCCCACTGATGCCTGCTTGATTTGGAAGCCTTGGCATACCCATATCCGGGTAAATCGACCAAATACCACTCGTCATTAATCAAAAAATGATTGATTAATTGAGTTTTCCCAGGTCTCCCGGAAGTTTTTGCCATGTCTTTTTTATCCACTAACATGTTGATCAAGGAAGATTTACCGACGTTCGACCGACCGATAAAAGCATATTCCGGCTTTCCGTCTGTGGGACAAAGATTGATGTCTGTGTTACTAATGATGAACTTGGCTTCCTTGATAATCATGACTTCTTTATTTGAGTGCAAAGTTAAGAGAATATTTTCCAATACTTTTGTCGGATGCAAGTGAAAGTGGTTTTTGAAGACGAACACTGTTTGGTGGTTTCCAAACGGAACAACCTCATTGTGCATCATTCGTACTATGCCCGTAATATTGAGGAGACTTCCCTGACGGACCTGATTCGGGAGCAAGGTTGGGAAGAAGCTTGCCCGGTTCATCGGCTGGATCGGAAAACATCCGGTTTAATCCTGTTCGCCAAGAAGCCTGAATGGGTCGCTCATTTTCAACAATTGTTTGAAAGCGGAACGATTGAAAAGAAGTACCTGGCGCTCTTGCGAGGTCATTTGGAAGATGCGGGTGTGATTGATTCACCGGTGAAGAACGATCGCGGAAATTACAAGGAGGCAAAAACAATCTTTAGATGTGTAGAGCAATTTGAGCGGAATTATGTTATTCCTCCTTATGAAAAACAACGTTATAGTTTGGTAGAAATGACTCCGGTCACCGGGCGGATGCATCAGCTGCGGATTCATGCAAATAAGATCGCTCATCCGATCATTAATGATCCGAAATACGGAAACCGGCATCACAACCACTATTTCCAGAATGAACTCGGGATCGAGGAATTGTTTTTGCATGCGCACAGTTTGGTGTTCAAACACCCGTTTACGGAAAAGTTGGTAACAATCCAGGAGCCCTTGCCGGATTTTTGGAACCGGTTTTTGGATTGAAAAACGAATTAGCGTCATTTGAAAAACCGGAAGACTGTATAAGGAAAAAGCCCATTGAACACACATTCAAAGGGCTTTTCTACTACAACTTAACCTAACTAACTCTTGCGTAAGAGTATCCTTGAGACATGTTATCTGTTTGAAACGGCAACACGTTGCTCTATGTCTTTTTATTATCTAATCATTTTGGTGAATCGACTGAGAAATTAATTGATTCCTCAGTCGTATTCAATTCTATTAAGTCATCTGATATCTGTCAGACAGTTTACCTGTTTCCTTGACAAACGGTTTGCCTGTTCAGCTTTATTTCTGACTCCTTGCGAATAGTGTTGTGACAAAGGTAACACGTATAAAGGGTTTACACAACCGTATAAATACTGAAAATGAAAATGTGGTTTTCCGCAAGTAAATCGATTTTGTAATTTTTATTTATTGAAAATGAATGCGTTATAATTAGCTGAATTAGCAAAAAATTATTCGCATTTCAATTCAAATGAGTAAACAATTGTTTTTCCAGGTGGATTTAGAGAGGGAAACCTGAATCAATCCTGTATTGAAAACCGATTGGAATTACATTTTTTAATGGAAGAGTGTAAAACAACTTTCAATTACTATTTTTCCACAATTTCTCATTACTTACCACTTTTTACCACCGTAAATAAAAAATACAAAAAATCAGTAAAATCAAACCTTTTGAATAGTTTGTTGTAACCTTGTGGCTGTTGTTAACGTTAGAAGTTATCAACAAAGTGTAATTGAGTGGTAAAAAGTGGGTTATTTCCCCTAATTTTACCCATTATTAATAGCTATGGCTGGACTTGTCGGAGAATTTGAGGTGAAGCTGGATGGAAAAGGAAGATTTCTTTTCCCTGCCGGTTTGCGCAAGCAGCTCTCTCCGGAAGCTCAGGAACAATTCATGTTGAATAAAGGCTTTGAGGAATGTTTGACACTCTATCCCATGAACGAATGGGAGAAATTGTCAGTGAAATTGTCAAAGTTGAATCTGTTCAAGCCGCAGAACCGAATGTTTTACCGCTTGTTCCATCAAGGAGCAAAGCAGATCGCGCTGGATAATGCCGGCCGCGTTTTGATTCCGGTAATGCTGATGGAGCGTGTGGGCTTGGATAAGGATGTGATGCTTATCGCATACAACGACCGAATTGAGATCTGGGACAAGTCTAAGTACTTCCAACTGATTGATGGAAACATGGCTGATTTTGCTGATTTGGCAGATGAAGTAATGGGTGATTTGGGGAATGATGACGAATAACGATGCTGCATACCACGTGCCTGTCATGTTGCAGGAATGTCTTGATGGGTTGGCAATTAATCCGGATGGGATTTACGTCGATGTCACCTTTGGTGGTGGCGGTCATTCACGTGCTATTTTCGAAAAACTTTCTTCAAAGGGAAAACTGATTGTTTTTGATCAGGATCCGGATGCAAGGGCGAATGCTTGGGAGGCTCCCAATTTCCATTTCGTGGCAGCCAATTTTGCTTTTCTAAAGAATCATTTACGTGTAATGGGAATTCCGGCTGTTGACGGGATTCTTGCTGATTTGGGTGTTTCCTCTCATCAGTTTGATGATGCGAAACGTGGTTTTTCCATCCGGTCCAATGAGGTGCTGGATATGCGAATGAACCAAGCGGGTGATTTTACAGCTGCGAAAATTGTCCAGACATATGATGAAGAGCAGTTGGCTGCGATTTTCAGAAAATACGGAGAATTGGATCATCCTTTCAAAACGGCTGTCGAGCTGGTGAAAGCTCGTAACAAATCAAAAATCAAAACAACGGGCGAGTTGATGGAGGCTTTAATGCCGGTTGCTCCAAAGTTTAAAGATCATAAATTTTTCGCTCAGGTATTTCAAGCGCTTCGTATCGAAGTGAACCAGGAAATGGATGTGCTGGAGAAATTCCTGTTGCAGACACCGGATGTTCTGAAGCCGGATGCCCGTTTGGTGGTGATGTCTTATCATTCCCTGGAGGATCGCCTGGTGAAAAACCTGATGAAGCGGGGAAGTCTGGATGGTTCGATCGAGAAAGATTTTTTCGGGAAAGTGTTGAAACCTTTTGAAGAAGTCAATAGGAAACCGATCCTTCCGAGTGAAGAAGAGATTCAGCGAAATACGCGGGCAAGAAGTGCGAAGTTGAGAATTGCTAAACGGGTGGAAGATGGAAAATGAGTACAGGGAGCGGGAGGATGTGAATCCGATGGATGCTGTACGAGGTAAATCGTCTCGTGAAAAGTATTCCACGGAAATGCCGGATGAAAAGCCAAGTGCGAAAAGTTCGAAAGGTACCAAAAACACTAAGAAAACGACTGTTTCGGCAAATGCAACGAACACGAAGGCTAAAGCCAAGCCAGCTACAGCTGCTAAGCCGCGTCGACAAAATATTTTGATCCAGGTATTGAACGGGGAGATTTTGACACGGGATTTTGTATTGAACAACCTGACTTTCATTTTCTTCATCCTGTTGCTCCTGATGTTGATGGTTGCGAAAGGATACTACGGAAAACAATTGCAAAAGGACATTACGGATCTGCAGGCAGACGTGGATGCCAGGACTGCTGAATATATTGAGAACAAAGCGCGGTTGGAAGAATCGACTTCACGCTACCGTTTGGTTCAGGCATTGGAGAAAAGAGGGTTGAAAGAGACGGTCAATCCCGCGAAAGTGATACGATTAAAGCGAGCTGACAATGAGTGATAAAAAAGACTTGATGTGGCGGGCTTACCTGGTTTATATAGGTTTTTTCATCGCCTTGATCGTGGTGGTGGTGAAGACAATCATGATACAGTCTGAGGGAACTGCTTCCCTGTTTGACAGTACGAAAGAAAAAATTCCCACACGAACGGTAAAACGTTACCCGAGAAGAGGGGAAGTCTTGGATAGAAATTATGTACCGCTGATAACATCAGTGTCGTTCTTTGACATACACATGGATCCTACTGTAGTGGATAAGGAAATTTTTGACTCGGAGATCAATGATCTGTCTTTGGGGTTAAGTCGCATTTTTCCGGAAACCTCCGCACGCGATTTTGAAAATTACATTCGCAATGGAAGGGCCAGGGGAAGACGTTTTATCACTATTAAACTAAAGGCGACGAACGAGCAGCGAAACCGGTTACGCGAACTGCCAATTTTTAAATTGGGGAGAAATAAAGGTGGGTTGATTGATACGGATGAAACCTTTTTACCGAAACGGCCTCACGGGGAAATCCTGAAACGGACCTTGGGGTACTATCGTCCAAGTGAAGGGGGATCGAAAGAATTAAGAGTGGGAATCGAAGGAGCATTCAATGATGTGCTTGCCGGTGAGCCGGGAGAGGAAATCGAACAACGGATTTCTTCCGGGTGGAAACGGACGGGGAAAATGATCCGCGAACCAATCGAAGGAGCTGATCTGATCACTTCAATCGATATGGAAATCCAGGAGGTTGCTCATGCTGAATTGTATCGTCAGTTGAAAAACCAGGGGGCGAAAAGTGGTTGCGTCATTGTAATGGATGTGAAAACCGGTTTTGTCAGAGCGGTTTCAAACTTGCAATTGGCTTCTGATGGGGATTATTACGAATTATACAATCATGCAATCGGTACGAAGGAAGTTCCGGGGTCGACCTTCAAACTCGCTGTTCTGATGGCTGCTTTGGAAGATCAGAAGATCAGCCTGGATGATACGGTGAATGCGGATGGTGAATACCAATTCTACGACCTGAAATTAAAGGATTCGAACCCGTACGGTTACGGTCGGATTACAATCCGGAGAGCTTTCGAATTGTCTTCAAACGTTATTGCAAGGGTAATCAACAATGCATACCGGAAGGAGCCTCAGGTCTTTATCGATCGTTTACGGTCCTTTGGAATCGGAGATTCATTGGGAATTGATTTGCAAGGTGAGCCGAAACCGACATTGTATGCCCCGGGAACGAAACAATGGTCGGGAATTTCCCTTCCCTGGATGTCGATTGGTTACGAGGTTCAGCAAACGCCATTGCAAACTCTGGCATTTTACAATGCTGTTGCAAATAACGGGGTTTTAGTCCGGCCGCAATTTGTAGAGCATATCCGCCGCGGTCAGCGTATTGTGAAAACTTTTAAACCTATTGTGCTTCGACCGAAAATTTGCTCCGATAAAACCTTGCGCCTGTTACAGGAATGCTTGAAAGGAGTT
>NZ_CAMLDC010000002.1 GCF_946478805.1 uncultured Fluviicola sp.
TGAATCAAAAAACGCACGACATCCCTTCGCTCCTCTTCCGCATGAAAACGATTCAACCAATTCACAATAGACTCCGAACGATAAACATCATTGTATGACATCTTCAATGACTCATGGAACGAATTACCCTTGGGGTACAGATAAACGATGTACTCTTTCAGGTAAACACATTTTTCCTGGAAACATTCCGGATTGGTACGCAGTACATTCATACTCAACAACACCAATGCATCTATGTGATTATACTGATTGAATTTTGTTTTGAAGCGAAATTCCTTTTTAAACTTGAAATAGGTATATCGGATCAGAAAATAAGCCGGTATAGACATAACAATTACCGTAAGTGAGAAGCCAATTGTTGTCTCAATCAGCCTTTGCCTTTCCGCCTCCAAATCATTTTCCATAATTTTATGCAAATGATCCGCTGAAAGATTCTGCAACAAAGACCAGCTCATATATTTCTTCAGATATTAGTTTGTTTCAATTCATTCAGTTCAGCAAATTTAGCTCAAATTAGCCAAATCAAATACATATTTCGTCCCAAAATCGTTGGTTTCAAGTGTAAAAGTGCCTTCCATTTGCTCCGACATTGCTTGAATGATTTCTGTTCCAAAGGATGCTACCGAATCCTCAACCCACGAACCATTATCGCTATAAACCAAGGTAAAGCGGTTGGATTTCTGCGACTCATTTTCACTCAGACTGATTGAAATCTCAGGATTTTCCTGGCTTTGAAAAGCATGTTTCAAGGAATTAAGCAGGAGTTCATTGATCAGAAGTGCAAGCGGAACGATACTCTTAGACTTCATATCCTCCACTTCAACGTGAATCCCGAAAGTCGGCTTTTTGGAAATGGAGTAACTCATCAACAAACTGTCCACCAATGATCTCAAGTATTTTTCCAGATCAAACTTCGATAAGGACCCTGATTGATACATTTTCTCGTGAATGATAGCCATTGCCGTCACCCGATCTATTGCCTCCTGGTATGAACCTCCGTGCTCCTCATCCATATTGTTTGCCTGAAGCCGCAGCAAACTGGTAATGATTTGCAGGTTGTTCTTTACACGATGATGAATTTCACGAAGCATCACTTCCATTTCGGAATTCTGCTTTGAAATGAGCTTATTCTGATTCGAAAGTCTTTGGTTATTCTCTATCAATTCACGGCGCGAATAATTGGTCGTCAAAACATACAGGTTCAAAATATAGGCGATTGCAAAACCAACAATGGAATACTCCAGTATAAAAGTCGTGACATCATTTCCTGAAAATGACTTTACAGAAACAATATTCCCTTCATGCAAATAGATCAGGTAGTAGAATAAAATCACGAAGTGAGCAACCAGGATGGAAATCCCCCATTTCTTTCCCAAAACGAAAAACGTGAAGATGATATTTACTATCATCCACATCGGAGTGAGATAATGCGTTGCTTTCAAAAACAGGAACGCCCCGGAAACAATACAGAAAGTCAAAATGGAGCAAATAGCCCCTACCAAGCGATAATTTTTAGTAACATGAATCACAATCAGACCTACTATGCACATTCCTACAGCAAAGAAATTCGGCATGGCACTAAAATGCTCATTGGAAAGATTGACGACCGTCACCAAGGCCATCAATCCCGCGAAAAAATAGAGTAAGTGTAGTACAAGACGAAATTTCATTTTTTCATGAAATTCCAGCCAATTAGTGTTCAGTTTATCCATCATTTAGATTTCAATAACAAATAAAGCATCTTTTTTCGGATATCTTTTAAATTGAAAACAATGGGACAAAAAAATGACGCCTTTTTGGCGTCACTTTAATTATTTCACTGGAATTTGCTTCAAAACCTCCAATAAGTAATTCCAAAATTTCTGAACCGAAGAAATCTGCACACATTCATCCGGGGAATGCGCTCCCCGAATATTCGGTCCGAAAGAAATCATATCCATTCCCGGGAAATGCTTTCCAAGAATTCCACATTCCAATCCTGCATGACATGCCTTGATATTCGGTTCTGAATTGAATTGCTTACGATACAAATCAGCCATCACCTTTAAAATTGCAGAATCAGCATTCGGTTCCCAACCCGGATATTCTCCACCTTGAACAACCTCTATCCCAACACTTTCAAATGCTGCACGGATGGTATTTGCTACATCTTTCTTTGAAGATTCGACAGAACTACGCTGCAATGACTGAGTTGTAAATTGATCATCTCCAACTGTCACTTTAGCCAAACTGGAAGAAGCCTCCACCAAACCGGCAATCGCAGGACTCATCCTGTAAACTCCATTGTGAACCGCATAAATTGAATTCACAATACGTTCAAAATCAGAATCCTTTACTACCCTATTTAAATCTCCGCTTTCAGAAACCGTCCAGCTTGCATCTTTTTCAATTGTATGATATTCTGCTTCAATTTGAGCAATTATCTGATCAACCGCCTTATGGAATTTTGTTTTTTCATCCTCAGAAACCGCTACAACAGCCGTACTTTCTCTTGGAATAGCATTTCTTAGGCTTCCACCATCCAAACTGCACAATTTCAAATCTACCTGAGACTTAACATGTTTGAATAACCGATTCATCCATTTGTTCGCATTCCCTCTCCCCAAATGAATATCCATGCCGGAATGCCCACCAAGCAATCCTCTTAATTTGATTTCAAAACAAACATAGTTGCTGGAAAGATCTTCATAAGTTATTGCTGTCGCTGTATTTGTATCAATCCCACCTGCGCAACCGATTGACAATTCATCATCATCTTCCGTATCCAGGTTCAACAAGATCGTTCCGCTGATATTGGAAGCGTCAACCTGTAAAGCCCCGGTCATTCCTGTCTCTTCATCAATCGTGAAAAGCGCTTCTATTGCAGGATGAGCTATGTCTGTCGATTTCAAAACCGCCATGATCGTAGCAACACCAATACCATTATCAGCTCCAAGCGTTGTTCCATTCGCTTTCACCCAATCACCATCCACCAACATTTCGATTCCTTGCGTATCAAAATCAAAGATGGTATCGGAATTTTTTTGATGAACCATATCCAGATGCGATTGCATCACAATCGTTTGCCTGTTCTCCATTCCTGAAGTCGACGGCTTTTTGATAACCACATTACCAATATGATCCTGAATAGTTTCCAATCCAAGTGACTTTCCAAAATTCATCATGAACTCAATAACACGCTCTTCCTTTTTTGAAGGCCGAGGTACTTCATTCAAATCAGCAAAATGATTCCACAGTGCTTTCGGTTCTAAATTTCTTACCATATTTTCTAGTTGTTAGATATTAGTGATTAGACATTAATGGGTTTTAACTAACCACTAATGACCAACTACTAATCGCTATTTCGAATGTTTACTATTCTGTTTATATACAATTCCTCCACTTTCGTACGCGCCCATGGGGTTTTGCGCAAAAAAGTCAAACTTGATTTGATACTAGGATTACTGATAAAGCAATTAATCGGAATGAGTTTTCCCAATCGCTCGAAACCAAATTCCTCTACCAATTCGGTGACTATCTTTTCCAATGTTACTCCGTGAAGCGGATCCATTTTTTCTTTAATTGAGAATTGAAAATTTAAAATTGAGAAAGGGAATTGTCATTTTAAAGCAAATCCCCCTTTTCAATTCTCCATTATCAATTTTACATTCTAAACCAGTTTTCTATATTTAATTCTCTTCGGCGCTCCGTCTCCTAGGCGCTTGCGCTTGTTTTCTTCGTATTCCGAATAAGAACCTTCAAACCAAACCACTTGAGAATCACCCTCAAAAGCCAGGATATGTGTACAAATACGATCAAGGAACCAACGGTCGTGGGAAATCACTACTGCGCATCCTGCAAAACTTTCAATTCCTTCCTCCAATGCACGCAAGGTATTCACATCGATATCATTCGTAGGCTCATCCAGCAACAATACATTTGCTTCTGTCATTAAGGTCATGGCCAAATGCAAGCGATTTCGCTCTCCTCCGGAAAGCACTCCTACTTTCTTACTTTGATCGGATCCTGCAAAGTTGAACTTAGACAAGTAAGCACGTGCATTGAACTTCTGATTTCCGATTTCAATGAATTCATTTCCACCACCAATCACTTCAAAGACCGTTTTTTCGGGCGAAATGTCTTTATGAGTCTGATCTACATAACCGATTTTCACCGTCTCACCAATGGCAAAAGTTCCTTTATCCGGAGCCAACTCATCCATGATCATTTTGAAAATAGTTGTCTTACCTGCACCATTCGGACCAATGATCCCAACAATTCCGGCCGGAGGTAGTTGGAAATTCAAATCATCATACAACAATTTGTCTCCAAATGCCTTCATGACATGCTCCGCATTGATTACATTGTTTCCTAAACGAGGACCATTCGGAATCGGAATTTCCAGCTTCACTTCTTTATCCTTCATTTCTTCAGACATCATCTTATCGTAATTCTGAATACGTGCTTTGTTTTTAGCATGACGGCCTTTCGGATTCATCCGAACCCATTCCAACTCGCGGGCAAGCATTTTCTGACGTTTCGATTCTGTCTTCTCTTCATCCTTCAATCGGGCTCCTTTTTGCTCCAGCCAGGAAGAATAATTCCCTTTCCACGGAATTCCTTCTCCCCGATCCAATTCCAGGATCCAACCGGCCACGTTATCCAGGAAGTAACGGTCGTGGGTTACTGCAATAACAGTTCCCTGGTATTGTTGCAAATGCTGCTCTAACCAATCAATCGATTCTGCATCCAAGTGGTTGGTTGGCTCATCCAACAATAAAATATCCGGATTTTGCAACAACAAACGACATAAAGCAACACGGCGTTTCTCTCCACCCGAAAGTGTTCCAATCAACTGGTCGTCCGGAGGACAACGCAATGCATCCATTGCACGTTCCAATTTACTGTCCAATTCCCATGCATCAACTGCATCGATCTTATCCTGCACAACTCCCTGACGTGCAATCAATTTATCCATCTTATCCGGATCATTCAGGGTCTCTTCATCCATGAAAGCCGCATTGATCTCTTCGTATTCCTTTAAAATATCTACAACGTCCTGCACACCTTCCATCACCACTTCTTTCACCGTCTTTTTCAAATCCAGATCCGGCTCCTGGGGTAAATATCCGACTGTATAACCCGGTGAAAAGACCACATCGCCCTGAAATGATTTATCCAGACCTGCAATAATCTTCATTACGGTGGACTTACCCGAACCATTCAAACCAATGATTCCGATCTTCGCACCATAGAAAAACGAGAGGTAAATATTTTTAATGATTTGCTTTCCTTGAGGAGTCACTTTGGAAACTCCAACCATGGAAAATATGATTTTTTTATCGTCAGACATATTGAATTTTTAAGGAAAACAAAGATAACATTCTAGGCGAAAAATGGCTAAAAATAAGCGCTGTTAAAATAAAAAAGGGAACCTAAAAATAAGTTCCCTTGTATCTTTCTACTAATAATCAGAATAATCTTCCAAATCCTGTCAATCCTGCAGCAAGGAAAAATAAAATGTAGATCCCGATTAATACAATCGTGTATATCCCCATAAATTTGAACAATGATTTCAAATTCTGAATCGCGAAATCGAATTCACTTTGTTTATTTGTATTCAATCCTTTTTCAGTTGCACCGGCAAAACGAATCAGGTACAAACCGGGAAAAAGCATTACGACAGTCAACACGATGTAAACGAGTGCCATCAGGATAAGCGGAGCAAATCCGGTTGTCATCGCAGTCACCAACATGATTAATGACGCAATGCCCAAAAATCCTGTAAAAATAAACCCGATAATAGCCAGGAATCTAGCCCATTTTGCTGAAGTAATTAAGTTTTGTTTGATTGAATTGGTGATTTTCAGTTTATCGCTATCCAATTCAATGTTTTGATCCAGTGTATCCATATTAATTGTTTGTTTGTTTCTTTTTAATCTAATAAATCCGGGTTATCAGAGAATTTCACACCGCCATCCCCTTTCGGAAGTGAACGAAGTTTATTTTTCATCTCAGCAGCTTTTACCCAATAGATTATCATCATTACGAGGTTTCCCAAACCAATAATTCCTTTGATTGCCTGCACTGGAATTAGTCCAACCACATTCAGGATTGGCATTACCATTCCCAAAGCTTTTAAATAATCACCCGATTGAGGAGCCCCTCTGTATTCAAATTCTCGTTTAAGTGTTTCACTGATCTTCGGATACATGATGAACCCATAAACAATATTAAAGAGTGGAATAAACATCAGCCAAACATTTCCAGGAGGAATCTGACGATTAATCGGATCACATTCTCTCAATAAATCCTGTAAGTTTTTCAGGTAAAATACAACCATAACAACTACTGCAGCAATGATAATGGTCGCGAATATTATAACAATAAATGCCGCTTCTCCGTACATAATGAATAAGTTTAAAATAATTAATCTAATAAATCTGAGCTACTTGAAATCCGAACTCCGTCCAACTTTGGCAATCTTTTCAACATGGTTTTATACTGAGCCATTTTGACCCAAAAAATGATACCGATAACCAGGAAGCCCAATATTGCCAAAATATTCAAGACCGGGATGATAAAACAGCAAATTAAAATCGGAAGAACGATTCCAAGTGATCTTCCATAATCTCCCGGTTGCGGATTATTACGGGAATCAAATTCCTTTTTAAGGCTTTCGGCTATTCTCGGGTAAAGCATAAAAGGATAAATGACCGCACCATAAAAAGGAATGTACAACATCCAGACAAACCCCGGATGAACCAGGCGGTGTTTCGGATCAACCTCCTTCAACAAATCCATCAGGTTTTTAACATAAAACACACTTGCTGTAATGCATCCACCGATAATAAGAAGATATAAGAGGGCGATTAGGATAATCAAACCTGCCATAAGTATAATAGTATTGAATTATTAAGGTCGCTAAAATAGAAATTAAAAATCAGTTGAAACAGGTTTCCGGGACAATTTATTCATTTCTACAGCATACAGAATTACAAAAGCGATTGAGAAGCAATTCCAAAGTAATCCGAAGAAAACCCCCGAACCCAAATTTTTGGTCAGAGCAATCGTCATGTAGATAGAAAATACGACAGGTGGAATTTGCCCCAAACAATAAATCCAAAATCCCCAACGCTTCAATTGGAACATAAAAACTGCTCCGAGAGCACAAAGGACCGGGAAAACGAACCAATCCAAAAAATACCAAGTCCCGGAATACCTGTCTGTATTTGCAAAGGCTTTGGACAAATCCGAATTAAACAAGGAAAGGCCTGAGATTGCCAGTGGAAAACCACAACCTATCCACGTTAGAATGCATACAACCGTAAGCAAGACAGATCTCCTGTTTTTCAACTGAATACCCAAGCTATCTACTGATTCTTCTGTTTTCCAATTTTCCATATTGAAAGGAAATTTTCTCTAAAGTAAAAAATCCCTGATTGTTTCAGTAAAATTATTTTTTTTCATAAAAAAAGCCGGTCCTTTTTTAAGAACCGGCTTAAAAAAAATAATAAAATATTATTCTGCGTTTTTCAAAGCATTGTTCCAATCATCTTGAGTCATATTCTCAAGGTTATTAACGCCTTTATTACGTGCTTCAACTAAAAGTGTTGTAGCAGGAATAGCTAAAGCCATCCATACAGTAGCAGCAAGACCAATAACCAATCCTGCGATAGCTAATCCACGTTTCCCACCAGTTTTTTTCAATTTACCCATTGCCATAGCACATAGGATAACTGAAACAAGGCAAAGAGCAATTGCGATGTAAGTGATTACCATACTACCAGCTGCAATAGCGATGATGTTAAAAGGAATTACGATCCCTACTAAAGATAGGATAAATCCACTAATAGCTTGTCCTTTTCCTTGAACTTGTGTTGTTGCGTCTAAATTTTCTGACATAATTATAAATTTTGAGTTACTCGGCGAAAATAATATCTTTATTTGTAGATTCAGCACGATTGTTAAAAAAAGTGAATATTTTTTTATCAGGTGTTTTAAGTTAACAACCCTCAAAAGTCCCTTATTTATCCGGCTTACATGGCTTAAACCGGACTAAAAAAGTAATTAATCCACTGATGAATAAAAAGGTTGTTAACAATCCGTCTTGCTGAAACCGTGTTTAGATATTAATATTACGTTTGTGTTTCTGTTAAAAAAATCAATTATGAAAAAGTTTTTCCTGTTTTTTGGAGCCTTAATTCTCATTGCCGGCTTCGCTTGCAAAAAGAAAAATTTAAAATACACCATTAAAGGAACTATTCATGATTCATCATTCAACACACCCTTATCCGGGGCAAAGGTTTCGATAGCCATTTCGACAACGTCCAATCCGACAGCTGTTGAAAAAGTGGCTTTAACGACTGATGCAAACGGGAATTATTCCTATGAATTGGACAGAGAAAAAATTCAAAATGTAACCATAACTGTCAGTAAGGACAATTATTTCAGCGAGAGTACTTCGACTACATTAGACAATTTGTCTTTGGATAAAGATAACACCTTCGATTACAACGTTTACGCTAAATCCTGGGCAAAACTTCATTTTGTAAGTGACGGAACAAAAATCATCAAATACTATAAAACCGCAGGAAAAAACGGATGTGCAGAATGTTGTGCGACAGGTGAAATCCAGTTAGATAATATTACCGAATCCAGTTTTTATTGCATCAACAATGGAAATACAACGTATCAGATCTTTTATGATGTTCAGGGAACAACCAACAACGGAACACTGAGTGTAACTACAGTTCCTTTTGATACAACTGAGATCTTAATCAGCTATTAGAAATAAAAAACTAATTGTCCATCTCAGCTTCCGCCTCAATCTCGTCAAATTTCATGCGGATCTCCTGACGCAACTGCCGATTGTATGTTTCCATCAGGTATTTGAAATAATTCGGTGTACTCTTGGCGATACACTTAGTATACAATTTCAATCGGTGCTCGATATGATCCTGAAGCGAATCAACGATCATGATCGCATCATCCAGGTCTTTTGTTTTTCTTACAATTCCCTCGCAGTGATTACTCAAGGATAAGTCAACAGCCAGTTTTCCTTTTTCTCCTTTATCCAGGCATTCGTAATACACATCGCGAATACTGAATTCTTCCAAAAAGTTGGTATCGACCAATTGCTCCATGTGACGTGGAAATTCGAATTCAACCTCAAATTCCAAATCATCATCTTCACTCAAGCGCGATTCAAGGAATCTGTCCGGAAATCTGAATGCATCTTGCCAATTGATATAATCCTGCCATAAACCGAAGCGACGAACGTTATTCCCCAGGTCGATCAGCTTAAAATTTGATTTATTAGGCAAGCGGCGTGATCCACGACCAATCATCTGATGATACAAAGTCAGGGAGCGTGTCGCACGATTCAGGATAATAGTTTCAACGGTCGGTTCATCAAAACCGGTCGTCAAAATTCCAACGGACGTCAAAATGGCATCTTTGGTTGTTTTGAACCAATGCAACACATCTTTTCTATCCTTATCAGAAAAAGTGGAATCCAGGTGCCGGATCTTATACCCTCTTTTCTTGAACGTTTCTTCCACACGCAAAGAAGTCTCAATTCCTGAATTGAATATCAAGGTTTTGTCGCCAACAGCAACTTCTTCATACGCAAACAAGAGTTTCTCCTGCATGAAATAGTTTCCGTACACGGTTTCAGAAGAACTGACTGTAAAATCGCCATTCGTACCGATTTTCAAACCGTGAAGGTTCACATCATAAGTGAAAGTCTCGGCGTCAGACAAATAACCTCCCTGAATCAGGGAAGCGATACTTTCACCGACCAACAGTTTATTGTAATGGTCATTTAAAGGCAAAGCCTTATTCGAACTCAAAGGTGTTGCGGTAACCCCTAAGATATTCGCTCCGGAATAATATTGGAAAATTTTCCTGAAACTATTGTAATGCGCCTCATCGACGATTACCAATCCTACTCCATCAACAAAATTCTCATCTTCCTGCAAACGATTGTTAAGCGTCTCAACCATTGCAATGTAGCATGGATGATGTTCTTCATCAATCAGGTTTTTCACATCACTGGAAATAACCTTATTGGAAATGCCGATTGCATTCAGCTGTTTGGAAGTTTGGACAGATAATTCGATGCGGTGAGTCAGGATCAATACCTTTTTTTGGTAACGTTCAATATAACTCTTTGCTACTTCAGAAAAGATAACGGTTTTCCCTCCTCCTGTCGGAAGTTGGAATAGCAGATTGTAATCGGAACCATTCTTATCCAGTTCATCTATGATTGCATTTACAGTCTTTTCCTGAAATGGATATAATTTCTTTGCTTGAAACAGCTCTTCGTCGATCATTTGTTAAAAAAAGGGGTTACAAAAGTACGGTTCTTTTAAGGATTTCCCAACAGGCAAACTAAATATTCTCATAATTTTATTTAAATGGTTCATTTTTCGTCATCTATGGAAAATCCAATTGGTATTCTAACACGTTTTTTAATCAATTATTATCTCATACACTAAAATCAGTAATTCAAACGTTTTAGTAAATGAGCGAGTATATTGGCATATTAATTGTTTAAGTTTATCAAAATGAGTATCATGAAAACAAAAATGATAAAAGCGAAAAAACAGAGTAGTACAAAGAGCTTTGATAAAGCTTTGATTCACCTGGGAATACATTATCCTGTACAACCCATCGTGATTAAAAAAGCTTAGAAATCAAATCCTCCGCCTCCGCCATTTTCGTTGGAGCGCTTCTCCTCTTTTAAGTCAGTTTTCCCGAACCTATAGCGGATACTGAAAATAACCCTTCTTGTCTCCCATTTGAACCGGGAAGATTGAGATACCGTTGGCTGATCCACCACAAAATTAAACCCTTGCGTATTGAAAATATCCGTCACCCGCAATCCTATTCCCCATTTGCCATCCCATAATGATTTATCCGCAGAAAAATCGATAGAACCTCTTGGATTCATCTTTCCTTGAGCCGTCACAGATGGAGCGCTGTACCTCCCATTGATCTGAAGGGTCAATGTTTTTTTCATCAGGTCCAATGTGGAACTGAACTTCATCCCGAACACAAAACCTTGCCTATTCCAATTGACACTTGGATTATCGTCTTTGAACGTAATGTAATTTCCATTGAATGAAAGCATATTCCGCCAAATCGGGAAAGGCTTGATCTGCATGACAATTTCACCACCTGAGCTTATGGAATTATCAATATTTGCAAACGTTCCGTTTGATGTCCCATTTTCATAAAAGACTTTCACACGCTGGATCACATGACTCGTATAGCGCTGATACAACGCAAAGGTGAAAACGAATTTCTTCGAATTGTAATCCACTCCCAAATCGATGGAATGAATATATTCCGGTCTCAATGCAGGATTTCCGCTACGCAGATTGTATGGATCGGAATAGGACGTGAAGGGATTCAGATTCCCGGAATTCGGACGGTTGATCCTTTTGCTGTACCCTAAGGATAATTCCGTTCCTTTTTTTACTTCATACCGGATCGTTGCTGAAGGGAAGAAATTGAAGTATTCGTTTTTGAAACTCTGGTTCTTTGAAATCAGGTTCGGATTTTGAATACTATATTCCAAACGAATTCCAGCTTGATACTTGAACTTTTTAAACTGACCTCCAATAATTCCATATCCGGAATAAATACTCTCCAGGTACTTGTAATTGTAGTTTGAAATAGTATCAGAGACATAATTTCCTGAAGCATCCTTAGCTTCCGAGGAAGAACGCAAACTCATATTTCTTTGAATCATTTTCAGTCCGCTTTCCGTTCTGATCTTGTATTTCAGCATACGAATAAAATCCAGTGATAGCGTAGTGAAATCATTTGCTTCCCGGCTATACAGATGTTGATCCGTTGAAGGCAGACCACTAGGAAGTTCGTAGGACTGCAGATAAAATCCTTCATCTGAGCCTTTGGAAAGCGATTGATATGCATTCGCATCCAGGGAACCTTTATCCTCCTTGAAGTCCCACTTATATCCCAAAGAAAAATCGATGTTTTGAGAGGTATTCGGATCACTCGAATTTCGTGTCCAGATTCCGGTTGTATCTCCGAAATTGTCATAACGTGTATTGACCTGGTTTCCGATCCGTTTACGATTACCGGCGTTTCCTGCCATACTCCAGGAAAGCGTATTGCGATCCTTCACATAAACATCCATTCCAATCTTGGCCGTATGTGTGATATTCAAATCCCCGCCGTATCGCATCTGGTTCAAACTGACAGTTGTATCGCCATTGGTTTGATTCAGGTCGGAGAAATTGTTCCTGTAACCATCCCGATAAGAATAAGCATAGTTTCCATAAAGATTGAATCGGGTATTTCTCAAATTGAGTCCCAAAGATCCCGTGTATAAATTCCCTGTTCCGGCAGTAGCAGCCACATTTCCATTGATACCACGCTTCACATTTTTCTTCAATACGATATTGATAATCCCCGAAGTTCCGTCCGGATCATATTTTGCAGAAGGGTTTGTTACGATTTCGATTCGTTCGATACTGCTTGCGGGAATTCCTTCCAAAACACTTTTTCCGTTTCCTCCTGACATATTACTTGGTTTCCCGTCAATGAGAACCGTTACATTTCCATCACCACGCAAAGAAATTGCACCGTCCTGATCGATTTCAACAGAAGGAACATTGTTCAGTACATCGGTCACACTTCCGCCCGAAGATGCAATATCATCCCCAACGTTGTAGATTTTCTTATCCAGCCCCAATTGCAAGGGATTTTTGTCTTGTTGAATAACGACTTCGTCCAATTGTGTATTGATACTGACCAAGGCGATATTACCTAATTTCCGCAAGGATTTATCTGCCGACAAGGAAATATTCGGAATGGTTTTACTCTTATAATCCGGATTCGAAACGGAGATGTAATACTTACCGTATTTGACTTCTTCCAAAACGAAAGATCCGTTTTCATCGGTATAAATACCGCTTACAAGCGTAGAATCAATCGAATTATAAACGCGCACCATCGTATATTCCAAAGGAGTTTTCGAAACCGAGTCCAAAACCCGGCCGTCTATAGAACCTGTTCCATTAACTGTTTGGGAAAATGTAAAAAAGCTGGCTAAAAAAAAGAATGTAAAAAGCGTAAAGCGCATAAATAGGGAGAAATAAAAGGCAAAAATACAGGAATTCCCCATGCAGGAAACATCACACTATGGGATTTAACCGCAAAGAATGAAAGAGCGCAAAGATTTACCCTACAAAGTAGACTTAACGTCCTCTGCACCTTTGCGGTAAGAATAAATTACCCCCGGAGCTTATCCAGTAAATTACTCAAAACCTCTGCTTCTTCTTCTGTCAGATTACCGGTAAAATCGAGATCAGATTGTTGATCGTCATCGATTTGCTTCAGGATATTTAACCCGGCTTCTGTAATTGACACATAGACTACCCGGCGGTCCGATTCGCAACGAACGCGTTCCATCAATCCCTTATCAATCAATTTATCCATCAATCGCGTGGTATTTGGAGACTTTTCCACCATCCGTTCTTTCACCGAATTTACACTGATCGCATCTTTGGCTCCGCGAAGGATTCTCAAAATATTGAATTGAGGCATGGACAAATCAAATTTTGCCATGTAATTGTTTTGAATATTACCCAGATAATTCGAGGTATAACGAAGATTTACCACCGCTTTGTGCTTAGAATTCTTAAATTTCGATTGGATGACTTGACCTATTTCCATGTTACAAAATTAATTACCGTGGTATTATTTACAAAATTTATCTCGTTAAATTTTCATATTAATTTTAAGTTAATGATAAAACCAATAACAATTCTCTTTGGTTACATTTCCCTCAAACTCAAATTCTAACCGGTGTTTCCCGGGTAATAAGTGTACAAAATTTTGTTCCATCACGACTTTTCCTTCTTTGGAAGTAAACCAGAAATCCTGCAAAATTGTTTCATTTTCGATATTCAAGACTCCTTTTCCAGACAAAACATCCACTGATTCGATCACAACCTTGGGTTCTATGCCGATAATCGGTTTGCCGGGAAATTGTTCATGTATAAATAACCGTTCACACGATTTTCCCGTCTCATCCTTCCATTTGAATTGGATTGCAAAATCCCCTTTCTTATACATTTTCAACTCTTGTGGAAAAAGCTCGACACTATGCGGATATGCGATTGCCTGCTGACATTTCAAGGTGTCCAGCAACCTTCCTTGAAAATCATAAATCGTTGCTTCAATTTTACACAAGAATCCTGTCGGGATATCTGAAATCAGCACATATTTCTCTTTTCCCAGCGTATCTATGCGAGCTGCGATAGTCACATCCTTGAAATCGTTTTTCACTTCATATTGCAATGCTTTCCACCTGCCATAATAATCGATGCTACTCCAGGTCGGTGCGGGCCAACAATCATTGAATTGCCAATAGAGTGTTCCTGCACATCTTGGAAAGGTAGTCCGATGGGCTACAACTGCTATTCCGACCGCTTTTGCCTGTGTTAACTGAGAAAAATAAACGAATCGCTGAAAATCTGCTGTTTTACCATAAAGCAGATCAGAATGTTTGGCGATCATATTATTCCCGACATAACTTTTCTGACGCAGTTTCATCAAGGGACTATCCAATTTCCAGTCTGCCAGTTTACTGAATGTGGATAAGGTCGCCAACTCCGGGAAAGACTGAAAACCGTATTCCGCATTAAAACGCCCGGATTTCCGTCCAAAATCTTCAATCGGGTCCGTTCCATGCCAAACTCCCCAATAATGCTGGGTTCCATCGTTGTAGAATGCATCATTCCCCCAATTGCTCAAAGGAGAAGTGTGTTCGTAAGGTATTTTGGTATACGTTTTCAAAGTTTGCGGAATCAGTTCCTTGAAGAGTTTCTGATAATACGAATTAATCAGCGACTCATCCTTCTTCGATAAATTGTAATCTTTTTGAAACCCCCAGTTTTTCCAGGCTACATCCACTTCATTATTTCCATTGAAAAGGGTTAACGAAGCATGAGAAGCCAATCGGGGAATCTGTTGGTCTAATTCCGTTCTAACATTTGCCAAGAACTCATCAGTTCCGGGATACATTGCACAGGCAAACATAAAATCCTCCCAAACCATCAATCCTCCTTCATCACAAGCCTCCAAAAATGATTCCCGCGGATAAAATCCGCCTCCCCAAATGCGCACCATGTTGAAATTGCAATCCAGCATGGTCTTGACAGATTTTTTTAACTTCTCATCGGTTATTCGCGCAGGAAAAATATCATCCGGAATGTAGTCTGCCCCTTTGCAAAAAATGGGTCTGTTATTCACTTTTAACTGGAATGAGATCCCCCATTGATCTTTTTCCTGAACCAACTCCACTTTTTTCACTCCAAAACGGACATCCTTTTCCAAAATGACAACACCTTTTTCATTTTGCAAAACCCAGTGATCAGTATATAAATAGGGCTCTCCCTGCCCTCTCGGCCACCACAATTTCGGATTTGAAAGGATTTCCGAGCGTTTCAATTGCTTGTTTTTGCTTTTCACTATTTGCTCTCCGAACAAGTCACTTTTCCAAGTAAAGGATTCCTCACTTTCTTTTGCTAAAACCAAGGTGAATTCAGAAACCGCCTGTTCACTAGTCAACTCCAGTGTATTGGAATAATTAGCAAGTACTTTATTGGCTGAAAAGACATCCACTTTCGCCGGCTCCCAAAAACCCATCGTAAGAATTCTCAGGGACCAGTCCCAACCAAACTGGTATTGCGGCTTTCTGCAATGTGGTGCCACCTTCGTAGTTCCCACGTCATTTGGAGCGGGAAGCGTAACTCCTACTTTCGCCAGGCGTGGTTTCTGATACATGATTGGTGGAGTAAAAACCACTTTTAGCTTATTTTTCCCAAGAACAATCTTGTCTTTTACATCAAAGCGATAGCGGACAAAGGAGTTATTGGTTTCAGCTACAAACTTCCCATTCAAAAAAATGGAAGCGTAGGTATCTAAACTTGGGAAATCCAGTTCTACCAATTGATTGATTTCGGATTCAGTCAGGATAAACTCGGATTCAAGAATCCACTGATAATTTTCAATCCATGCGAATTTATCTTCATTCATTCCAACGAACGGATCCGGAAGTTGTTTTGCTGCAATTAATGCTTCCTGAACAGATCCTTTTTCACCAAACGGAAACCATGTTTTTGATACCGGATGCTGAACTTTCCAAGATAAATTGATTTGCCCCATCACATCAGTAGCCAAAGAAATCAATACGATGAAAAATCCAATCCTTACCATTTTCTATCAAAAGGGGTATCAATCAGTTCGTCTTGAGTGGTTGTTTTCAATGCATAGTTAAATCCGTTGTAAACAGAAAAACCTCCTACTTCCCCTTTGGCATTAATAGCAATGAATGCACACTGTAAACCGGTCATATCCTTATGTTTACGAATCAATCGTTCAACCGTTTCTTTACATGCCTGTTCAGGTGTTTTTCCTTGTCGCATCAACTCAACAACAGTATGTGAACCTGCAATCCGGATAATGGATTCCCCCAAACCGGTTGCAACAGCCCCACCCACTTCCTGATCTATGAAAAGACCCGAACCGATGATAGGAGAATCTCCTAATCGACCCGGAAGTTTGTAAGCCCAACCGGAAGTGGTGCAAGCCCCGCTGATCCTTCCCTGCTCATCGATTGCAAGCAAACCGATGGTATCGTGGTTTTCGTGATTTATTGCGGGCTTTTTAGCTATGGCAGCCTGTTCTTTTTTCCACTTCTCCCATTCCTGTTTTACTTCAGGAAGTGGAGTCTTGATGGTTTCAAAACCATGTTTCAATGCATATTGTTTTGCACCCGCACCCACAATCATCACGTGAGGCGTGTTTTGCATGATGTGTTTAGCAACCGATATCGGATGGGCAATTCCCTCCAGATAACCAACAGAACCACAATTCGATTCCCAATCCATGATGCAAGCATCTAAAGTCACATGTCCTTCACGATCCGGCATTCCACCAATTCCAACACTCCTATTCTTTACGTCGCTTTCCGTTTGTCTGGCACCTGCTTCAACCGCATCCAGGGATGTTCCTCCGGATTTCAACTTTTCCCAACCGGCACGATTTGCCTCCAATCCATGACTCCAGGTCGAAATCATTTTAGCGCCTCCTTTGTAATCAGATAAAACGGGTGTTTCTGCCACATTTTCACTTGCAAAACCCGGTCTTACAATCGATGCAGCTAATCCAACTGCGCCTAATTTCACAAAAGATCTACGTTCCATATCTAGTTATTAGCGATTTCTGAAGCCAACCAATTTTGAAATTCAGCTGCAAATTTTGCATGATCGGCATAATCTTTCGCAAAATTGTGCAACCCATCGTAATTCGGTTGAGCACACATGTATAAGTAATTGTTGTTATCCGGGTTCAGCACTGCTTCCACGACTCCTGTCGGTGGCATTGAGATTGGTCCGGGAGGTAATCCATTGTGTAAATAGGTATTGTAAGGACAGTCCTTATTTCGGTGTTCGTAAGTCAGACGCTGTACACCTTCCAATTGATCGCCCCAACAAAACTTGAACGTCGGATCTGACTGCAACCTCATCCCGGTATTGAGACGATTCAAGTATAGACGGGCGATGATTGGCCATTCAGAAGCATTCTTGGATTGTTCACCATAAACAATAGAAGCCAAAGTCACGGCCTGAGAGGGTGATTTCAATCCGACTTCTTTCAAGCGAGCCATACGTTCCGGAGTCCAGAAGTTTTTAAATTCTTTCGCCATACGTGCCAGGAAAGCCTCCTTATCCGTATCGTAATACATCCTGTAGGAATTCGGCATAAACAAAGCTGGAATCTGTTCGATCGTAAATCCGTATTTATTCAATGTTTCAGAGTCCGTGATATAATCTTCCAATTCTGTACTGTCAACGGCAATACATCCTGAAACTTTCACACACAGATCATGAATTGTTTTGCAGTTATTGAAAGTCACAACAACTTCCACTTCAAAACTTCCGCTTTTTAACGAATTCAATAAATCACGGTAAGAAGTATGAGCCGGAAAAGCATACATTCCCGGTTCTATATTTTCAACAGTCACTTTCTTATAGTTCGCCATGGAAAGGAAAGCATCAGCATCTTTGATTACTCCCGCTTTTTCCAAATCTGCAGCAATTTGTTCCAATGAATGCCTGTTATCGACAATTACACGAACTTCTTTGTCATTTGAAGTCTTTTTCATGTAGATCATCAAAGGTGTCCATCCAAAAACCAGTGCAACACCGATTAACATCACAGCTATCGCTGCAAAAACTACTTTTTTGTTTCTTTTCTTTCCAGACATTTCTGATATAAAATTTCATCCAACCAAACACCTCTTTCGAGATACCATTCTTTTCTCACGCCTACTCTTACAAACCCAGCCTTTTCGAACAGTCCGACACTAGCCAGATTATCACTATGAATCGAACAATGCAGGTTATGCAATGCTAAAATCTGAGAGGCATATTTTTCGAGGAGTACCAATGCTTCAAAAGCAAATCCGTGATTCTTATTGTCTTCATCCGCAATTAAAATCCCAACCGCGGCACGAAGGTGTTTAAAATCCACCTGGTATAAATCAATCGCTCCGATTGGCTCCCGGGTTCCTATCATACAAATCATCATTCTCAACTGCCCATGTGTCCGGATATGCTGAGCCTGATCAATATATTCCAGGATAGAAGAAAATGAAAACGGCACTTCTGTTCCTGTAATCTTCCAATGTTTCGGATTATTTTCCCAAAGCATCAACTTGGTAGCGTCCTCTTTTTCAACAGCACGCAAGAAAACGGATTTGCCGGTTAAACTCATGATTCACTCCATTTAATTGCTTATAAAAGCGTTCAAATGTAACCGAAAAACTGCTTATTTGGAGAAGGACGATTTGAATTCTTTCAACAAGTTACTAAGAACCAGTTCCGAATTCCAAATATCTAATTCCGAATTTATGTTGTGAAATCAACTGCATTGTGATTGATTACGTAATTCCGCAATATTACGTCACTAACTTCAAGTAAAGAATAATAAGTAATTAAGAATCAACTATCTAAATACAGCATCTATAATCATTTCACTTCGTTCAACTGAGAAATTCTTTTCAAAATGTCTTCCATCGAATAATCCGGGATTCCCGTATAGTTCTCAGGTAAATTCAGTCCATTTACCTGAAGCATGAAGTTCTCAGACTGTAAGTATGTTAGCAAATTTGCTAATTGGCTAACTTTATCCAACTGCATTACCTCACGGATTGGTTGCAGGCAAGTGATACCATCCACTGCACGGTCGTATTTCAAGAAAGCACCTGCTACGTCCACCCGGATCACTTCATTAGGAATTTCTACCAAAACCACTGGAACAGCAGATCTCTTTGCTTTTTTCAGCATCGAAGCAGTCAATAAATGTTCCGATTTTCGATAAGTCAGACTAAAATAGTCTTTCCCGATTGAGATACCGATATGCGGAGGAATCTTATCTGCATTCCAAATCCAGATAACCGTTTTTTGAAGAAGTTGTTCAGGAAGCCCCTCGTGAATCGATTCAAAATCAAATTTAGACATTCACTCTTCCTTTAAAAACAGACACAGCGGGACCAATCAACCAAATATCGGTGAAACGGGAACCTGTTCTGGTAAATTTTACCGAAAGATCTCCGCCCTGGGACTTGACTTTATACTCAAAACCTCCCGCAATATTGTTTTTTTCACCTAAAGCAAGTGCTGCTGCCGTAACCCCGGTTCCACAGCTCAACGTTTCATCTTCCACCCCACGTTCGTAAGTCCTGATCTCAAATGAATGTTCGTCCAACTGGTGAATCGCATTGACATTGATTCCTTCCTGTTTGTATTTATCCGAATAACGGATCTGTTTTCCGTATGCAACAATATCAAAATCTGCTACGTTTTCCGTGAAATGAACAAAATGCGGAGAGCCTGTATTCAGGACAAACTCCTTTTGGGTCGTATCAATTCCAGACACATCATTCATTTTTAGAAAGACCAACCCATCCTTTTTGACAGCTTCGTGCATCCCATCTATCGCCATGAACGAAACAGAATCGCTTGTAACTCCCAATTCGTGTGCAAAAGCAACCGAACAGCGCGCGCCGTTTCCACAAAAGCTTTTAGATCCATCCGAATTGTAGTAATCCACTTCAAAATCAGTTCCCGGAAGCGAATTGATCTTGATCAAACCGTCAGCACCTATTCCGAATCTGCGATCACACAACTTTTGAATCGTTGAAATTGACAAATCATCCAACTCTCCCGAACGATTGTCAATCAGAATGAAATCATTGCCGGTTCCCTGGTATTTTACAAACGGTAAATTCATATATCCTTTGCTATGATTGAGTTACAAGTACATTTGGCTTAACAATCTTTAACAGCACAAAAGTAACAATCATCAAACGAATACTGTTATAATTGCGTAGAAATTTAGCGTAAACTAATTTAATATCATGAACAACTCATTAAAATACCTAGGACTAGGAATTGCTGGTGGAATGATTCCGTTCGCCTTCGGTTTCCTATTATCCCACAATTACGAAACACCTTTATCGGAACAGGTAATTGATGGGAATCGAATTGCAAAAACCGTTTCATACAATGGAATGCCTCCTGAAGCAGTTTCTTTTGTTGAAGCCTCTGAAAACACAATCAACTCTGTCGTTCACGTCACGACAAAAGTAGTCCGGACACAGGTTCAACGTGATCCATTTTATGAATTCTTTTACGGACCAGGAACCGGGGGACGTGAATACAAACAATATGGAAGTGGATCAGGTTCCGGTGTAATTGTTTCAAGCGAAGGATACATCGTTACAAATAACCACGTAATCCAAGACGCTTCTGAAATTGAGGTCATTCTGAATGACAACTCCAAATACACTGCAACGGTTATCGGAACAGATCCATCGACCGATATTGCCGTATTGAAGATCGATGCCCCGGATTTAAAACCGATTGCAATCGGTAACAGTGACGATTTGCTTATCGGAGAATGGGTGTTGGCTGTTGGTAATCCATTCAACCTTACATCGACGGTTACTGCCGGAATTGTAAGCGCGAAAGCCAGAAACATCAACTTATTGTCCGACCGAACAAATAGTACAAACGTTCCGATTGAATCATTCATCCAAACCGATGCTGCAGTGAATCCGGGAAATTCCGGTGGAGCTTTAGTGAATACAAAAGGAGAATTAATCGGAATCAATACAGCAATTGCATCCCAGACAGGTTCGTATTCAGGTTATAGTTTTGCAGTACCGGTAAACCTGGTGAATAAAGTGATGCGTGATATCATCGATTTCGGAATTGTCCAAAGAGCTTATTTAGGAGTTCAGATCGCTGACATCAACCAGGAGATCAAAGTGAAAAACAACCTTCCTTCAACTCGGGGAGTTTTTGTTTCTTCCGTTACAGAAGACGGTGGAGCAGACAAGGCCGGAGTGAAGAAAAACTGGGTAATCCTGAAAGTAGGTTCAAGAGAAGTCAATTCCGTTGCTTCACTACAGGAAGAAATCGGAAAACGCAGACCGGGAGACAAAGTAAACCTGACTTTGCGCACTGAAGATGGAACTGAAGTGATCAAAGAAATCCTCTTGCGTTCTGCCGAGGGTGAAACTGCTTTGAAATCGAAAGAAGAGATGAGCAAAACTGCGGCTCTTGGCGGAACCTTTGCAGAATTAACCGCAAAAGAAAAGAAAGAGTTGAATATCAGCTACGGAGTGAAAGTAAAAACCTTGGAGCCCGGCAAGTTGAAATCAAGCGGGTTAACCGAAGGAGATATCGTTACCAAGATCAATCAGACTCAGATTGAGTCGGTGGAGCAACTCACCCGATTATTGAATTCCACCAAAGGAGGGATTCTCCTGGAGATTGTTTCAGAAAGTGGAAAGAAAGAGTACGTAGGATTCGGTTTATAACCGAAACAGTTCAAGTGTTAAAACGGCTCAAAAAGTTCAAGCAAAAAAAAGGTTTTTGATTTTTTTAACTCATTGAACCTTTTGAACTTTCGGCACAAAAGCGCCGTAATTCAAGGTAGTATATTAAAAAAACGTTAAGGCATGGTTTTTGAGAGATGAAAATCTCCCAAAAATCTGCCTTTTTTATTTGGAAATCACTTGTATTTCGTCGTAACTTTGCAGCCAGATTTTCATTAATCGTTATAAACAACGGAGTTCATTACATGAGACAACTTAAGATTACAAAATCGATTACCAATCGTGAGAGCCAGTCGTTAGACAAGTATCTTCAAGACATTGGTAAAGAAGAGCTAATCACCGCCGAAGAAGAAGTAGAATTGGCGCGTAAAATCAAACAAGGCGATCAAAGAGCATTAGAGAAGTTAACTCGTGCAAATTTACGTTTCGTCGTGTCTGTAGCAAAACAGTATCAAAATCAAGGATTGACATTACCCGATCTGATCAATGAAGGGAATTTAGGTTTGATCAAAGCTGCACAGAAATTTGATGAGACGCGTGGATTTAAATTCATCTCTTATGCTGTATGGTGGATTCGTCAATCTATCTTACAAGCTTTGGCTGAACAAGCACGTATTGTGCGTTTACCATTAAACCAGGTTGGTTCATTAAACAAGATCAACAAGGCATTTTCAAGATTGGAACAAGAATTCGAAAGACCTCCTTCAGCAGAAGAATTAGCAGAGGCTTTGGAAGTTCCAGAGGATAAAATCAAAGAAAGCTTAAATGTTTCCGGACGTCACGTATCTATGGATGCTCCTCTTTCTTCTTCTGAAGACGGTGGTACATTGATGGATGTTATGGCAAACACGGATTCACCAAAAGCTGACCATGCATTGATGGCTGAGTCTCTTCAGAGAGAGATTGAGCGCTCATTAAGCACTTTAACAGACAAAGAACGTGAAATCATCCGTTTATTCTTCGGAATCGGAATGAACCACGGCTTAACACTGGAAGAGATCGGTGCCAAGTTCAATCTGACACGTGAGCGTGTTCGACAGATCAAGGAGAAGGCAATCAGACGCCTTCGGCACACCTCTCGAAATAAGTTATTGAAAGCATATTTAGGATAATAATAAAAAGACTGTCTGCTAACGCGGGCGGTCTTTTTTGCTTTATACAAATGCTATCTCGTTGAAAATAATAAACATAAATAAATACACCCGTTAGATGGAAGCTGCATTAGGCTATGAAAAAGAATTAAACATGCACGTTCAGAAAGAACGCGCTGCTGTAAAATTGTCAAGTCACGTTGGTGAGTTACTTTACGACAAGGGAATTGAATTGGTTTTGTTCCGTAATCACCTTACAGACATCACTATTTCTGAAATCCTAAACTTGCATGAATATGCAAAAAATGTAGTAAAGAAACCTATCGACATTGAAACAACAGCTGCTTTGGCTGAAGAGTTGTCAAAAATGGACTTAGCTCCTGCTAAGATCGATATAGGCAAGTTATCCAGCGAATGGATCGCTGAAGGAAGTGCATTCGATTCAAAAGCAGCTTTCCTTGGTGCTAAATTGGGTAAATTCTCCAGTGCTTCCGGTTCTGTTGAACCAAGAGATGTTGTTTTGTACGGTTTCGGTCGTATCGGTCGTTTGGCTGCGCGTGAGTTGATTAAACAAGCCGGTAAAGGTCAGCAATTGCGTTTACGTGCAATCGTTACTCGTGGTGCAACTGATAAAGACATTGTTAAACGAGCTGCTTTATTGCGTTCTGATTCTGTTCACGGTGCTTTCAGAGGAAGTGTTGTGGAAGATTTGGAAAATAAAGCTTTAATCATCAACGGACAGATCGTTCATATGATCGATGCTTCTGCTCCTGAAGAAGTGGATTATACGAAATATGGAATCAGCAATGCATTGGTTATTGACAACACGGGAGTTTATACCAACCGTGAGGCTTTATCCAAGCACATGGCAGCAAAAGGAGTTTCCAAAGTTCTATTGACAGCTCCCGGAAAAGAAGTTCCAAACGTTGTATACGGGATCAACCAGGGAACACTGGATGTAGAAAACGAAACGATTTACTCTGCGGCTTCCTGTACAACAAATGCAATTTCCCCGATCCTGAAAGTGGTGAACGATGCATTTGGAATTGTTAAAGGGCATATCGAAACGGTTCACGCTTACACCAATGACCAAAACTTGTTGGATAACATGCACAAATCTTCACGTAGAGGCCGTTCTGCTGCTATCAACATGGTAATCACATCAACAGGAGCCGGAGCAGCTGTAACGAAAGTTATTCCTGACCTGAAAGATAAATTGACTGCAAATGCGGTTCGCGTACCTACACCAAACGGTTCATTGGCAATCCTTTCATTGGAATTGAAAAAAGGAACAACGATCGAGGATGTAAATAACGTGGTTAGAACTGCTTCTTTGGAAGGAGACTTGGTGAACCAGATCTTCTACTCATACGATCCGGAATTGGTTTCCAGTGATATCATCGGGAACACATGTTGTTCGGTATATGATTCTCATGCAACCATCGTTTCTTTGGACGGAAAGAATGTCGTTCTTTACACTTGGTATGACAATGAGTTCGGATACACGAAACAAGTGATCCGCCTGGCGAAACACATTACAAAAGTTCAGCGTTTGATTTATTATTAATCAAATTCAAATATTCAAAAAACTGTAGGCACGCGAAGCATCACGTGCCTATTGTTTTTTATCCATTATTGAATAACCGTATGGAAATTCAATTCAATATCCGTTTCGCCAGGATCGCACTGACCATTTTTCACTCCCGGCTGATGGCGCAATCGAATGGTTGAGGTTCCGGTCGAAGCAACTCCAACCGACCAGCGGCTCAGAATTCCGATCGGAAGGTTATTTACATCCGCATCCGTGCGAAGAATTGAAATATTCAGGCCACTTGTCAAATCAAAACAGAACAAATGGTCCACACCTTCTTCCTCCACTTCCATCGTTATATCCTGAGTTGGAATAGCACTTTCATTCAACAAGGTAATCGATGCATTGTATGTGGCATTTGCAACCAAACGAATCGTATCAAAAACAGTCGGATTGTTTCCTCCCGGACCATCAATATCCACAAATCGCGCTTCCACATTCGGCAATACACCGGCTGTATCTGTAAAAACGATCTTGAAAGTGGTTATCAGTTCCTGTTCATTCGGATTCGTGGGATTTTCCACTTCTTTTTTCTTCTCTTTTTTACATGCTACAAGCGCTACACTCAGTACGCTTAAAATCATCATTACTTTTTTCATTGCTTTTAGTTTTTTTTAATCCCAGCATTTAACGTCCGGACTCTTTTTTAATAATTGAAAATGGAACCAGTACTTTAATTGTCCAGTTCCGTCCTAACTCATCTGTGAAATACCGGAATCTGTTAATGTAATCCCGATAACTTAAATTGGTCAGATTGGAACACGCAAGAACAACCTGCAAACTTTCTCCACTGTTCATTTTCTTGCTGATTCCTGCTTGTGCACTCAATAAATCATAGCCTTTTGGAGGACTTACATAATCTGAATTTGGTACATATCTTTTTTGTTTGAAGACATCCAACAATTCGAGTTCAACAAAGCAATTCAGTTTATTTCCGGTTCGAATCGTCGAAAAACGTACCCGTTGCGTAATCCGGTTGGACGGCATTCCATATAAATACTGATTACTCCTCAAATCCGTTCCCAAAAGGAAATTCCCCTGGAATTGGTACGAAACATATTTACCAATCGGAATTTCCACTCTTCCATTCAAACCTGTAATCTGGACATTGGACTGCACATAGCGGAATACCGGGAATGCTCCGATAATTGTAAGCATCGGAGGAAGTGATGGCTGAAGATTGATATACCCGTCAAAATAGTTGTAGAAAACGGATAGATCCACTTTCGCGATGTGGGATTTGTACTGAACACCTAATTGCGAGTTGTAGACAATCTCTTTCTTCAACTGCGCATCGCCAATTTCTATGGAAGCTGCACCATGATGCAATCCATTACTATACAACTCATTGATGGAAGCTGGCCGCCAAGCGGTTCCGAGATTCAGGCGTACGATCCAATGATGCCCCAAAAGTCGTGACACACCTGCAGAAGCACTTGGATTTTGAAATTGTTTGATTGGTTTTGTCAGGATGTTATCGTCATATACAAACACCTGCAATTTGGAATAATCGTATCGGGCTCCAAAATCGAACAACCATTTCTCATTCTCGTAAGTACCTAGATAATAACCTCCAAACTGCAGTTTCTTAAAGTTTGGAATGAAGAACCTTCCTGAGTAAGCATTGCTTTGCTCCAAACCGGAAACACCGAAAATACTTTTGAACCGGTTAGAATGCCTGATTTCCGTTTTCAGCTCCAGTGAATTTGTCCAGAGATTCAACTCGAATGCAGGCAGATTCAATGCTGCGATGCTGTCATTATATACTTTATGCAAATCGTATTCCTGTCTCAAGTTGAACTGATAGCCATAAACCAGGCTTGTTTTGATTTTCTTGTTCCAGTTGTAAGCCAGGTGGATCTTGCTCAGATCATGCTGCACCAATTGTTTCGGATTCTCCAATCGATAGGTAAACGAACCTGTATCTTTCGGGGTCGAGGCAGCGAAGGCGGCGTTCAAATCGGATAAATTCCCAATATGGGAACCTGTGAATATTCCCAGGTTGGTTGAATATTTCGTATAAAATATATCCATTTCAAACTTTTCGCCTTTGTAACCCAGCGCGGCACTGTAGCTGTATTCATTGGAAGCCGTATTCTTGATCCAATAATCCGGTGCTTTCTGTGTCCCGTTGATCCTTCCTGTTCCATGTACGCGATATGCCCATCTTTTAGATTTGGTGAATGATCCGGCGATCAGACCGGAAACTCCTCCGCCACGTCCGTTGCTATTCCCATTCAGCTTGATCCAACCGGCAGTATTCTTCTGATAACGCAATTCATCCGGAGAAACCAAAATGACTCCACCAATTGCATCTGTTCCATATTGTAAACCGGACGCACCTTGGATCACTGTCAGGTTACCCGCCAAATTCGGGTCAATCTCAGGAGCATGTTCACTTCCCCACTGCTGCCCTTCCTGTCGGATTCCATTATTCACAATCACCAAACGGTTACTATGCATTCCGTTGATGACCGGTTTTACAATTGAAGATCCGGTATTCAAACTTGTTACGCCTGGAAAACGGATCAATTGTTCACCCAAGGTATTTCCTTTTATCTGGGTGATATCATTTGTTTTCAATGTCATTTTCTCCTGTGACTCCCTTGGGAAATGATACGCTTCGATGAGTAATTCATCCAACTCAACCTGGTGGGTTTCCACCTTGAAGACAATCAACTCAACCTTTGGAACTGTAATTTCCAGGTCCATCGGTTCACAACCAAAATGAGGAACACAGCGCAGGACAATGGTTCCTGCACATAAGTTCGTGAATTGAAAAACGCCTGCGGAATCTGTTTGCGTTACATTCGTTTGAATGGAAACCCGCGCAAATGGAATCAGCTGGTTCGTATGAATATCACGCACTTCACCGCGGATGGAATAGGCACAATCCTGCGAATATGCCAAGATGGAGCAGCAAAGGAATGCTCCAAATAAATAAATTTTCATGAAAACTGAATGATGTTAACTAAACTAGAAAGTGTTCAGCATCAAAATATGCCGATTTAGAATAAATCACATTCAAAGGGGGACCTCGAAGCGACAAATGTGTCTCTTTCACCGGTAATTCAAAACAAATATGATCGATGAACAGAAAATCAAATAAGGATTTCCAACTTAATTCGACACCGGTTGCTTCATGAAAAAGAAGAGGAATTTGCAGATCGCAAAAAGCACATTTCTCAATGCCTTGTTTAAATACCAATCCGTCCGTATGACGGCCTGAATGGCTTGTTTTGTGTTTATGAGCATAGGAATGCCAGTTGTTTATAGGAACCAAAAAGCCTAAAAAACCAACCAGTAAAATGGAAGAAAGAATCCGCACCATTAATTTACTCATGAAGCAAATGTAAGCTAAATGCAATTAGATTGCAATAAGGACGGTAAATTATTTTATAAAACACTTAGGGGCGCGATTAATCGCGCCCCTAAAAATTTCCATTAATAATCTGCTAACGTAGATTCGGAATTAAAAGCAATGCTTTTTTTATTTCTTCAATCCATTTTGTTTCAGGCATTTCATCACCTTCTTATCATGTCTTGCACGTTCTTCAGGTGTTGTATTCGGAGTAGTCAACATTTCCTTGCATTTATTGTCCACATATTCCCAACGAGCCATCAGTTTTTCTTCTTGCTTCGGAGTCATCCCTCCTTTCTCAAACGCATCGTTGATTGAATCATTTGCAACCACGCAGGTACAAAAATCCCATTGTTCTCCGTATTTCTTTACAATTTTTTCGTGATTCTCCTTCAATTCCACCGAAACAGCTTTCTTTTCAGTTGCCGTATCTTTTAAAACGGTTGTCAAATCGTCGGTTTTTACAACTGTGTCGGCATTTTTTTCTACTTGGCAATCGGTACATTCTTCATTGGAACCGCAAGAAATGACAAGTAAACTAAGGAATAAGAATTGAAAATATACTCTTTTTTTCATAAGGTTGAGTTACAGGCAAATATAGAAATAATGTCATGAAAGACAAGTTTAAACCAGTAACTCAAATTGACATATCAAGCACTCAGAGCTAATATTCAGGAAAAGGAATCAAAACGATAGTATACTTGTAGGAGTTGTTTTTGGGTTTCAGGATGATTTTCTTTCGGGATAGTTTGACAATCTCAAAAACCAGGTCTCTTTTACCTCCTGAAAAGCCGAGTTCTTTTTTCGACGCATCCAACCAAAACGTTTTTCTGATTCCTTTCTTTGTCCCCAAGGTTTTCAGCCGATGGAAATAGGCATTCCGTGATTCGTGAAAAACAATGATTTCCTTGTATTCGATCTGAAGTGGTGTAAAATCCTTCTTTCCGTCCAATTGCTTGTCGACTAACCAAACCTTCGAAGAATTGTCATGAAGTAAAATATAATGATCGATCGGTTCAATACTTGTATTACCGCAAGCTCCCAAAAGAAAAATCAGAAATAAGCTTCCAATAGCTATCGGAATATTAATCAATTGAACCTGTCTTAAACTTTTCAATTCTCAATTTTACATTTTCACTTAGAAAATCATATCATTCTGATCCAGTATCTTTTTGATCTCGACTCCCATCGAATCGATGAATTCGGCTCTTATCTTTCTTGGAACATCCTCATCGATCACCTCACAATTCACGTAATTATACTTTCCATCTTTCCATCTGAACAAGCAATTGTAATAAGTGATGTTTCCATTGATATTATCCGGAAAGCGGATCAACAGGTCATTGTAACCTGTAGGTGATTTTCTTTCTTCAATTAAGTTCCCGTTGAAACCATTCAATTTCACCAGGACATCATTTTCTCTTTCGAAAATCAACAATCTTCTCAATGGAAAACCATTCACTCCCGATTTTATCAATAGTTTGAATCCATCTTTCAATGGGGTTTGGTCATTCAATTTAAAAAACCGAAAGAAATTAGGACTACAGGTCGGGTGCTCCGGGTCATCATCTGAAGTTGCCTTCGGATCACAGAGATGCAATTCCTTCAACAATTCCACCTCCACTTTTGACTTAAATACATTCTCATTGAAGTTTGTACTGATTGTTTGATCAACCACTTTCTCCTTTTCCGCCAAATGTCTCGGCTCAATTGTGATCGAATCGTCCGCCTCATCATCACAAGATGCCAGGAAAAGGAAAACAGGAAGAACAATTAAGAATCTTGATTTCATGAGAACTTTACTAATTAATGAAAGATAGTGGATGAAGTTACAAATGCTTCTGAAAAACGCGTATTGTCAACTCCGGTCTCAATTCCCTTTTCCTTAAACCAGTCAAGCATTTTTTCTGTAGGCATATTTCCCGTCAATTCATCCTTTGCCATCGGGCAACCACCATAACCTTTAATAGCGCCTTCAAAATAACGGCAACCAGCCGTATAAGCAGCCTCTGTCAATTGGACAGCATTTTCAGATAAAGTATGTAAATGTGCGCTGATTTGAATATTTGAAAACTCTGTTGAAATCGTCGAAAATACCTGATTCACCAACTTAGGGGTCGCGATACCGATGGTATCTGCCAAAGAAAGGCGCGAAACCTCGAACAATTGCGTTAATCGCTCTGCCCACGTTACAATCAGGTCCGGAGACCACGCATCTCCATAGGGATTTCCGAACCCCATCGAAAGATAAAGCATCAATTCCTTATTCTCTTTGTGACAGATATTAGCGATTGCTTCTACCCTTCTCAAAGATTCTTCAATAGTAGCATTGGTATTTCTCAATTGAAACGTTTCCGAAATGCTAAAGGGATAGGCTAAAAAGTGAATCCGCTCAAATTTAGCGGCATCTTCCGCTCCTCTTTCGTTGGGGATAACAGCCAGCAATTTGGTTTCACTGTCATCCAGCCCTTCTAAAACAGTTGCAGTATCCCGCATTTGAGGAGTTGCCTTCGGTGAAACGAAACTTCCAAAATCCAAGGTGTCAAAGCCACATTTCAATAGGTAATTCAAATAATTGATCTTATCAGAAGTTTCAATCCAATCTTTGATTCCTTGCATAGCATCTCTTGGACACTCAGTAATAAAAACGCGATTATCCATGTGCAATTTTCTTTCTTTCTTTTAGAACCGCTTTGTTAATTCGCTTCACTAAAGCAGGCCCTTCATAAATAAATCCTGAATAAACTTGAACCAAACTGGCACCGGCAGATAATTTTTCAATTGCGTCTTCTGCAGAATAAATTCCCCCGACACCAATGATCGGGAATGTTCCATTAGACTTTTGAAACAAATAACTGATTACTTCAGTCGCTCGTTTTTTCAAAGGTTTTCCTGAAACTCCTCCTGCACCAGTAGATTCGATTATGCTGCTTGAAGTTACTAAATTTCCGCGTTCAATAGTTGTATTTGTAGCAATTACTCCTGCAATTTTTGTTTCTCCGACAATCTCCACTATGTCATCCAATTGGGAATCAGTCAAATCCGGAGCTATTTTTAGAAAGATCGGTTTGGAAGAATTTATTTTAATTCGTTCATCCATCAAAGTCTGAAGCAGGTTAGTAAGTGGCTCCTTATCCTGAAGCTCACGTAGATTCGGTGTATTGGGTGAAGATACATTGACCACAAAATAATCAACGTAAGGCTCCAACGCGTGATAACATTTCAAATAATCGGAAGTTGCCTCTTCATTCGGTGTTACCTTATTCTTACCGATATTTCCGCCAATGATGCAAGCAGGATTCAGTTTCTTTAATCGCTCAACAATCACATCCGCCCCATCATTATTGAATCCCATCCGATTGATAATTGCCTTGTCCTCCAATAAGCGGAATAAGCGTGGCTTGGGATTACCCTCCTGACCAACCGGTGTTACCGTTCCTATTTCCACAAAACCAAAACCACATGCTGCAAGCTCATTAATGCGTAAGGCATTCTTATCAAACCCCGCGGCCAATCCAACCGGATTGGGGAATTTGATCCCGGCAACAGTTGTTTCTAACAGAGGATTACGGATACAATAAATGGATTTCCAAATGGGCTTTACAAAAGGTACTTTGAGCCAAAAGCCAAGTAATCTAAAGGTAAAATAATGAACTTTTTCGGGGTCAAACTTAAAGAGAAACCATCTCAACAAAGGGTACATTCGATTAATTTGTACCAAAGGTAGAAACACAAAACGAGGTTGTCAATAGACAACCTCGTTTTGTTAAAAGAATTTTAAAAATCTTATTAGAACTTAGCTTTGTAATGACGTTTTCCAAACTTCATTGGTCCGCTTCGGGTTCCGGCTTTATACGTAATATTTCTTGTCACCATGATATTCACGTAAAGGAAAGCATCTTTTTGCTTATCACCTCGTTGACTACCTGGATTAAATGCGGTTGGCGTATTTGAAGGGTTTGACAGGATTGCAGCTTGTGCTCCATAACTGGCCCCGATAATTGCCGGATCGTAATAGACACCATGCACATCATCAATGTAATCGGAGAAAGTTTTAACATACGTTGCTTCCAATCCAATTCTCCACATGCGGTTGATTCCCATTCTAAAACCAACTCCCAAAGGAACAGTCGCGGTGACGCGCTTATAATTAGCCGGACCACCAGGAAGACCTTGACCTTCAGTATGCAAATCATGTAAACCTACCCATCCGCCTTGATACATTGCTTTCGGGTTATAATACATTGCACCGATACCTGCAATCAGATATAGCTGCTCATTGTGATCCGTAAATCCTCTCAATCCAGGAATATTGTATCTGCGCCCGATTTTCTCATTTGCCAATACAATGATTTCAAATCGTTGACTTAGCATTACAAAGAACGAACGGAAATTCAAATTTCGCATATTTCGGAATTGCTCTGTAGTCAACGCATCATTACCACGTAAAAAACCAAGGTTGACCATGGTAGAAGTCGCGTAATATGGATGAAAGCGGTATCTGAAAGAGGCAGAACCACCGAAATGGGTTGAATTAAAATCGATGTCTTTCAAACTATAATCGGTACCAATTTGATTCGCCCCTCCTAAGTCTCCTAGAAAACTGGTAGCACCAAGACCGATTGAAATTTCCTTTTTGTTCATTGCCCAATTTCGCTGTGTGTTGAAATTTGAACTTTGCGCAATAGAAATTGTTGAAACTATAGATAAAATAGTTAGAGTTATGTACTTCATTCTAAAAATTTATGTTGTAGTAGATTCCACGCTGCTAAATTAATGATTTTAAACAACAGCTGACTAAAAATTTTGTTGCTTTTTTTTAAATGGGTATTGTTGATGAACAAGTAGCAGGTTTAATTGAATGAATTTTCACAAAAGCGAAAAAAAACATAAAAAAAACATCGAATTGAGGAATGAAAATAGTTATTTACAGATAGGTATCTACCTAATAAATATCCTATTAGCTTTTCCGCACACATGAAATGTTCTCATCTTCCAAATACTTTATCATTTAACTCTGGAAAAGGATTTATAGGTAATGTTTCGGGTCAGCATGATATTTACGTAAAAGAAAGCATCTTTTTGTTTACCTCCTCTTTGGCTTCCGGGATTAAATGCTTCCGGTGTTGTTGAAGGGTTTGACAGGTATGCCGCATTTGGACCGTATGTTGCCCCGATAATCGCAGGATCGTAATATTCACCACTCACATCATCTATGTAGTCTGAAAATGTTTTGACATAAGTAACCTCCAATCCAATTCTCCATAAACGACTGATCCCCATTCTAAAACCGATCCCCACAGGAATTGTAGCCGTAACCCGCTTGTATTCCGCCGGACCGCCGGAAAGACCTTGTCCTTCCGTATGTTTGTCATGTAATGTAACCCAACTGCCCTGGTACATAGCTTTCGGATTGTAGTACATCGCTCCTATTCCTCCGATCAGGTATAATTGTTCATTGTGATCTATAACTCCTTTTGATCCGCGACCAACCCGCTCATTAGTCAATACGATAATCTCAAATCGCTGACTTACCATCGTGAAAAACGAACGAAAGCTCAAGTTTCGTCTATTCCGGATCGGTTCGGCTGTGAGAGCATCACTACCTCTTAGCATGCCCACATTGACCATGGTGGAAGTTGCAAAATGAGGAAGAAAACGATACCGATAAGATATTGAACCGCCGATATGCGTTGAATTAACATCAATATCTCTCAAACTATAATAAGTTCCGATTTGATCGGCACCTCCAAGGTCTCCTAAAAAACCGGTGGCACCAAGACCGATTGAGATTTCTTCCTTATTCATCGCCCAATTTTTCTGGGTATTTAAATTTGAACGTTGTGCAAAAGAAACTGTGGAAACCGCTGACCAGATTATTAAAGTCGCGAACTGTATTCTACATAAGAGTGTTCTAGTGGATTCCATGACAATAAGTTACCACTTTAAATAAACCTTTCCAAAAAAAGATCATTTTTTCTTTGGAAACCGTCATGGAACAAATAACTGTTTTATGGAACTTTTTTTCGCTTGCTCGAAGAAAACAAATAAAAGGCCTTCCAACAAGTGAAAGACCTTTCTATTTTTAAGCGGCATATCTTCCTAAGAAATGCTCTCTTAGTTTCTCCAATGCTCTAAACGTTTTCACTTTTGCATTGTTTTCGGTAATACCGATTGATTCTCCGATTTCTTTAAAACTCAATTGTTCGAAAAATCGCATTTCAATTAACTTCAATTGTTCTTCTTTCAACTTCTGCATTGCTGCCAAAAGCAAAGATTGGTTGTGTTCCAATTCTTGGTTATCAAAGAATAGCGTATCAAAAGTTGGAATCTGAACATTCTCCATTGAAACTGTTCTGTTTGATTGCATCTCCCGATAACTCTGGTACAATTCACTTTTAGCTATTCGATAAAGCCAAGAGCCGAAAGGTACTCCGCGGTCTTCATACTTCGATAAGTTCTTAATCGCCTTGATAAAAACCTGAGAAGCAACATCGTGTGCCAGCTCGGGGTCTTCCATCCGCTGTTTCAGATAACGAAGTATTGAATCATAATACTTGCGGTACAAAGGTTCAAATCTTGCCGGATCTGCCTTTGCTTGCATCACCCATACTTGCTCCTCCTGGAGTAGTTCCGATGATTGGTGGAAATAGACATTAATTGCCATGGTATATTTGGATTTTGGGTTTGCATGTTTCTTGCATTTGGGTATAACTAATATAACGGGATATTTTTCAATTTATTATCAAATAGAAGATTATCAATCGATTTTTTAACAGTTTTTCGACGAATAAGACAATTAGTCCTATCAATTAAGTAGAATTCTAAATTAATTCACGGTGGATGTGTCCACAAGCGTCTTCAGAAACAACTCCAATTGATTGATTTCTAAGTCACTTAACTTAAATGGTTTGATTATAACGGATTTATTGGGAAATTGGGCACCACCTTTCGAATAATGCAAAATCACCTCTTTCAGGGTTTTCAAGCTGCCATCATGCATGTATGGAGCCGTTAATGAGACGTTCCGCAAACTTGGAATCTTGAATGCACCTTTCTCTTTCTCCAATCCGTTTATACGATACCTCCCCTGGTCCGTCCCATAATCCGGATAAAGTCCGTTACTCACCACTTGGTAGTTGGTGAAATTGGCACCCGAATGGCATTTGGTACAATAAAGCTTTTCCGAGAACAGTTTCCATCCGGCAATCTCATTGGCGTTCAGGATTCCATTTGCACCTGACTTGTATTGATCGAACTTGCTGTTCTGACTTATTAACGAGCGTTCATAAGTACTGAGTGCGCGGGTGATCACATAAGCATCCAGTTCCCTGTCGAATACGGACTTTGCCAAGTGTTTGTAATTTGAATCCTTTGAAAGTTTTTGAAGAACCTCTTTCATGGAACTTCCCATTTCCAAGTGATCCTGGATAGGAACAAGTACTTGTTGTTCCAGGGTTTTCACTTCCCCATCATACATGTAGCTTTTAAAGTAGGCGCTGTTCAGGAGACTTGGTGAATTTCGCATGGCGATTCGTCTGCCTGCTCCCCTGCTTTTCGACAAACCATCCGTGAAAGCTTTTTGAGGTTGATGACAACTTGCACAAGATACTTCATTATTCTTTGAAAGCCGTTTATCGAAGAATAGCAGTTTCCCAAAAGCCTTTTTTTCCGGGGAATCCGGGTTATCATCAGGAAATGGAATTTTACCTAAAACCAAAGTTTCCCGGTTCTTAACGGTACACATTGTTCCTATCAGTATGAATAGAAACAGAAATAAAACAGTTCCTTTATTGAAAATCATGACTCATTGAAATCTAATTTACTTGATTTCAATCAATTCCGCTACTTTTTGTGAACAATGTAAAGGATCTCGTTTTTGGAAAGTCTGAAACGTTCGATTTCTTCGTCGGATATCGGGTTATTTGCAAATGCAATCTCCACTTCAAAACCTGCTTTTCTCAACCAATCAGGATAATCCATTCCAAAAAGACGTACATGGTCCTTTTGCCAAAAATGTTTTTCGCGGTCTTCAGGAGATGTGATGCTCCAATCCTCGTAAGTCACTTCCCTATTCGTATCCTGTGGTACCTGCATGATTCCCCAGGCACCCGGAGCCATTACACGATACAATTCCTTCATGCATTTCAGTGCATCATCCACATGTTCCATGACGTGATTACAAAAAACCACATCAAAACGATTGTCTTCCAAAGGAATCTGGTGCAAATCAAAATGAAGATCAGCTATCGGGGAAACCAAATCGCCTGTCAGGTATTGGATGTTTTTCTGATTCTTGAATTTCTTATGGAAACACTGTTCCGGAGCAATATGTAATACCTTCAGGCTACCAGCAGAAAAGAAATTGCTTTCCCTTTTCAGATAAAGCCACATCAGGCGATGCCTTTCCAAAGTAAGGTCGTACGGACAAAGTACATTCTCACGATGCGAGACTTCAGATCCATAGGACAAAAACTTTCTAAATTTCCGTTCACATACCGGACACTCTACCTTATCCCCTTTGTAAATAATAGGGGCGAAAAGCTTAAACACATAGCTTAAACGTATTAAAAGAGGCCGCGGTAATTTATTCAGAAGAAACTTATATGCTTTTTTCATGAAAACAAAGTTAATAATCTACTGCAACCGACCCACAATCTTAAAAGACTTCTTTTAAATTTGTAGTATGAAGAATTTTCTCAGATTACTCTCATTGTTCTCATTTACTCCATTTATCGTGAATTCACAAAACCAATCAGTTATTCCAGTTGCCAAGGAAATTCCAAAAGAATTGATCAAACACAATCATGTTCGTACAGATCCTTATTTCTGGATGAATGAGCGCGATTCAAAACCGGTCCTGGATTACATTGCAGAGGAAAACAACTACTCAAAGGCTTTCTTTGACAAAAAAGAAGGGTTGATCAACACTTTCCTGAGAGAATTCGACAACCGAATTAATCCGGAAGAAACGAGTGCACCGTTTGAAATCCAGGGAAAAACCTATCAGTGGCGCCAGATAAAGGATCAGGATTACCGGGAACTCATCCTGATTGAAAATCAGAAGGAAACAGTGTTTTTTGATGAAAACGCTCTTGCAAAGGGTCATGAATATTATTCATTGGGTGATTTTTCCATCTCCCCCAACAATGAACTGGTGGCATTTTCACAAGATAAAATCGGTCGACGCAATTATGCAATTTCATTCCGGGAGAATAAATCGGGAAAAATCCTGAAAGAACAAATCCCGAATACCGATGGAAGTATCCTTTGGGCAAACGACAATAAAACGGTCTTTTATGTCAAGAAAGATCCAACCACCCTGCGGGAGTTTCAAATCTACCGACACGTCTTGGGAACCGGTAGCGCCAAAGACGAACTGATCTTCGAAGAGAAAGATGAACGTTTTGCGGTTTATATCACCAAAACACTCGATAAGCAATTTATCCTGATTCACTCCGTGAGCAGTACCAGTTCGGAAACATGGCTGATTGCCGCTGATAAGCCGGCAGAAAAAGCAATTTGTTTCCTGAAACGGGAAAAGGACCATTTATATGAAATCGCACACCACGAGACGGGATTTTATATGCTTACCAATAAAAACAGCCCGAACAGGAAATTGGTATTTTCCAAATCCATTCCAAACTCCGTAGAAAGCTGTGAAACTTTAATTGCTCATGACAACGCGGTTTATTTGGACGAAATGGAAGTTTTCAAAAGTTTCCTCGTAGTTCAATCCAGAAAAATGGGAAGAACAGAGATTTCAGTCGGGAGTCTGCAGGCCACCAACTTTTCCAACATCTCCATGCCGGAAGAGGTTTACGAACTGGGCTTAAGTTTTAATGAAAATTATGAATCAAAGGTGGTCAACTATCATTACACCTCTTTGACCAGCCCCAGTTCTATTTACAAATACGATATCGAAACTAAAACAACCCGGTTATTTTTCCAGAAAACCCTGATCGATCAAAATTTCCATTCCGAAAACTATATTTCAACACGGGTTTGGGCTACGGCGAATGACGGTCAAAAAATTCCAATTTCCATCGTTTACAGAAAAGGGATTGATTTGAAGAAAGCACCATTACTACTTTACGGTTACGGAAGTTATGGAGTTACGATTCCTGCTGCTTTTTCAGCAACACGTTTAAGTTTACTGGACAGAGGTTTTGTTTTTGCCATTGCACATATCCGTGGAGGGAAATTCCTGGGCGAGAATTGGTACCAGGATGGAAAATTGAATCATAAACGAAATACCTTTACCGATTTCATCAATGCTGCCGAATGGATGGCTATGAAGGGTTATTGCGACCCGAATTCCATTTATGCTCAAGGTGGAAGTGCGGGAGGTTTATTGATGGGATCTGTAACCAATATGGCTCCTTACCTGTTTAAAGGTGTGATAGCACAAGTCCCGTTCGTAGATGTCGTTTCCACCATGCTGGATGAAAGTATTCCTTTGACTGTCGGGGAATATGAAGAATGGGGAAATCCAAATGAAGAAGACGCTTATTGGTACATGCTCAGTTATTCTCCTTACGACCACGTGAGAAAAATAGATTACCCGGCAATGCTGATCACGACTGGATATCACGATTCACAGGTTCAATATTGGGAACCTCTAAAATGGGTGGCGAAATTGAGAAAAAACAACACCGGTAACGCACCGATCTTATTCGATTGTACAATGAGCGCAGGACACGGTGGTGGTTCAGGAAGATCGACTGAAAGACTGGAAGTTGCAAAAGAATTCGCATTTTTGTGCGAGATACAAGGGATTAATGAGTAGGATTTTTATTCTCATATTATTTTTTAGTGTTTTTACATCTTTGACTTACTGTCAGAATCTGGATGTAGATTCGTTACCATATCAGAAATACCGGACAAGACTGGTATTGTATTCGGATTTCGGTTGGAGTACTGCCCCGATGTCCATTTCCTATCCATTCAGCCAGGGAATAAAAAATGTCAAATTCCGGAATAATTTCAATCCGGTCCTGGGTTTCGGATTCTCTTACAAATGGCTTTCATTGCGTTTTGGAGTGACCTTACCCAACTCTGTCCGCTCCAAAAACAAATTCGGAAAAACAAAGTACTACGATTTGGGGTTTGATTTTAGCTACAAGAACATGTATTTTGATGTGGACTGGCATCAGTATCAAGGATATGCAATGAAAAAAGCACATGAATGGAATGATACGATCAGTCCGGATGAACCGAATCTGATCCGGGAGGACATCATCGCTGCAAGTTTTTCAATCAATGCCTGGCAATTTTTCAAGAATGAATTCAAAATGTCTGCTTTCAAAGGAAAAACAGCTTCCTACCAAAGAGACGTAAGGACATTCTATTTAAAATACACCACCAATTACTACGGGATTTCTTCCGCACAACCTATTCTTCCCATAGAATTGCAGGATACTGCTGAAAGCAAGACTTCATCCAATGTGATCGGTTCGTTTGATGCCGGCGTAGTTCCCGGTTATGCGTATGTAAGACGATGGCGGATGTTCCAAATTGGAATCATGGGTGGATTGGGATTGGTGCTTCAGTCCAAATTGTACACTTTTGAAGGCACCACCCGTAGCTTCCTGGGGCTTGCACCTCGTGTAGATCTCAAAATAATCGGTGGAATCAACAAACCGCGCTATTTCATCATGTTCATTACGGACTTTGACAACAAATCCATCGCATTCAACGATTTCTCCTACAAACAAACCTATTACAACCTGAGACTGGTGGGGGGAATACGTTTGAACGTGACTAAGAAAAAGGAACAGCGTGAAGCTGAAGAGAAAAAAAAGGCATCACCTAATTAAAGTGCATGAAACTTTCAATTTAGCACCGCTTGCTTATCCAATCCAATCAAAAAATCTTCTAATTTTTCAATTGTCACGTGTTCCATAACAACAATCTTGAACCACAATGGATTCTTGTGATCATTTGGAACCAATCCGAATTGAAGTGCTAAAGCAGGACTGATCTGACAGGCATGCATCGTAATGATATTTGATAAAGGCGAACGGAAGTAACGGATTCCTCGTTTATCAAGCTCCTTTGCCAACCAGGTTGTACGGCGTTCCAAAGTTGAACATTTCTCAAACCATTCATACTTACCGTAAGCAGCGAAAATTAACCAGATCGCAATCGCATTTGCCCCGGAGCGACTTCCGGAAATCGTGCAATCTGCCCCGTTAACATAGGATGCCGCATCTGTTTGTGCGTACTTCATCCAGTTCTTCCGAATCAGGAACACACCGGTTCCATAGGGAGCTTGTAACATCTTATGTGCATCCATTGTAAATGAATTGATATCCGGATGTTGGAAATTAATCGTGTTGGATTCATTTATTATCGGGGCATAAAAACCACCATAAGCCGCATCAACATGAACCTTGAACTCAAAACCTTCTTTTTTCATCAGCTCGACATACAGATCCACACTATCAATTGAACCGAACATAGTTGTCATCATATTACTCACAACCACGATATATTTCACTCCGTTTTCTTTCAGGGCGGCCAATATCTGTTCCGCTGCAAATTGATTGATTTTGCGCGTTTCCTTTTCTACAGGCAATAAAATACATTTGATCTGGAAAATATTTCCGGCTTTTTGCATGCTGTAATGGCTGTCTTCACTGCAAACAATTGCAATTTCCGACAAGGATGCCTGATACTCCTGAATGAAAAAGTTCCGATAGATCCAAACAGCCTGAAGATTCGCTTCTGTTCCCCCGGTCGCTACATATCCATCCGTTGAATCGGGTGATGCACGCAAAATATTTTCGGAACAAATGCAAATCACTTCGCGCTCCAGATCGTGTGTTCCTTCAAAGTAAGACTCTGAATCGCCTAAAGTATGGCAACCGATGTGATTGGGATTTTGAACCAATGTAGAAAGATAAGGTGCTTCGCGAACAAAACTCATCTCTTCCGAAAACACTTTCGAATCCAGTTGCGTTCCCGGAATCCCAAGTATTGAGCCGTTACGGTAATTGACATTGGTTTTTAACGCATCAAAGACACGTTGTCTAATTTCAGATTCCGATTTCCGTTTCCATTCCATACAGCTGTTTTCTGTAAAGTTTGGACAAAAAACAGGGTTGAAAAATGATTAAGATCAGCTTGTTGAGTTCTTAACTTTATTGATTGAGAATGAAATTTTTCAGCGGTAATTTCCAGCTGTTTTTAAATTCACCTGCATTGCTGATCGTGTTGTTAAAAACAATTGTATCAGCGGGAAGATTTGACAGATCGTTATAGTTTACGTAAGCAAACTGACCATCAGACAGGGTAAGCATTTTCAAACGGTTGAAAAATGAAACCTGTAATTCTTTCTCCAATTGTTTGATAAAACGAACAGAAGTATCAATCGAACAACCGGAAGCATTGTGAGCACTTTCGTCGACAGCAAGGATCAAGTGTGCATTATTCATCACTTCTCCATAAGCCTTCAATTTGGTTCCGTGAGCCGCCCATTCTTCCAAAAACGGATTCAATTGCTCATTGATCCATTGCACTTCCGTATCTGTTAATAAGCGATCTGCCTGATAAGACCAAACTTTTGCCTGGTCATCCAATGTATTGAAAGGAATCATAATTCAGCTGCGTTTGCAATCAATTCTGCGACATCCAGTACCTGGATCTCATTTTCCTTGTTGAAGTTTTTCACTCCATCCGTCATCATCGTATTACAGAAAGGACAACCGGTAGCAATAATGCTTGCCTGAGTCTCTAATGCATCCTCAGTACGCTCCACATTCACTTCCTTGTTTCCTTTTTCAGCTTCCTTGAACATCTGAGCACCACCGGCACCACAGCACAAACCGTTTGTCTTGCAACGTTTCATTTCCACCAATTCTGCATCCAACTTTTCAATCAGTACTCGCGGCGCTTCGTACACATCATTACCTCTACCAAGGTAACACGGATCGTGGAACGTGATTTTCTTTCCTTTGAAAACACCTCCTTCTTTCAAGGTCAATTTTCCGGAGTTGATCAGATCCTGGATCAATTGTGTATGATGGATGACTTCGTATTTTCCACCCAATTCCGGGTATTCGTTTTTCAACGTATTGAAACAATGCGGGCAAGCAGTAACAATTTTCTTCACTTCATATCCATCCAAAACCTGGATATTCATCATGGCTTGCATTTGGAAAGTAAATTCGTTTCCTGCACGTTTTGCCGGATCCCCGGTACATGATTCTTCTGCGCCCAGCACGGCGAAGTTCACTTTACATTCATTCAAAATGCGAACCAATGCTTTTGTGATCTTTTTAGCTCTGTCATCAAAACTACCTGAACAACCAACCCAAAACAGGATATCCGGGGTTTGTCCCTGCGCCATCATTTCGGCCATTGTCGGTACATGTATCGTGCTCATAATCTTTTCTATTATTGTTCAAAAGCTTGAAATGCTCCGAGAGTTCAATTCATGAATTCTCACAAGGATTACATTTCACTTTTAACGTATCACTTTTACTTTTTGATCAATCTTCATGAATCCAATTTCCTCTGTCTGCCGGAGAAAATTGCCAAGGGGCTCCATTGTTTTCGATATTTGTCAGCATTCCTGTCAACTCGGTAGGCATTTTGGATTCTTCCATCACCAAATACCTTCTCAAATCAACAATAATAGCCAATGGGTCAATATTTACGGGGCATTCCTGAACGCAAGCATTACAGGATGTACATGCCCAAACTTCTTCTTCCGTAATGTAATCACCTAACAATGATTTCCCATCTTCGTAATCTTTTCCGTTCTTGCGTTTACCCTCGCCTACTTCCACCATGCGATCACGTGTATCCATCATGATTTTTCGCGGAGAAAGTTTCTTACCGGTAATATTCGCCGGACAAGACGATGTACAACGTCCACACTCCGTACAAGTGTAAGCATCCATCAGGTTCTTCCAGGTCAGATCTGTTACATCCTTCGCACCAAAACGCTGCGGAGCACCTTCAGGCGCCGGAGCTGCAAATGGATCTGCTGAAGGATCCAGCATAAGTTTTACCTCATTGGTAACAGCCTCCATATTGGTGAACTTCCCTTTTTTCTCCAGGTTGGAATACCAGGTATTCGGAAATGCCAGTAAAATGTGGAAGTGTTTTGAATAGGGTAAGTAATTCAGGAATGCCAGTACCATGAACCAATGTCCCCACCACCCGATTCGCTCCAGGATATGCAAGGTTTCCACGCTGAATCCGCCGAAGATATGTGGGCCAATCCAGGATGAAATGGTAAAACCGAAAGAACCGGCTTCATGGGATGCATGTGAAGCTCCTTTCAAATACAAGGCTTCGTCAGCGCCGTTCATTGTGAAGATGCAGCATACCAGGATAAGCTCCATACAAAGGATCAGGTTCGCATCAAATGTAGGGAAACCTTTCATTTCAGGTTTTCTGAAACGAGCCAGTTTCAAGATATTTCTTCTGGATAAGAAAGCTATCGTTGCAATCAAAGCTGCAACAGAAAGCACCTCAATAATTGAGACTGCAAGTGTGTACAAACCTCCCAAAGAAGACATAAAAGCACGATGAGAACCTGTGATCCCATCGTAAATGATCTCGATCAACTCGACTTGCGTAATCACAAAAGCAACATAGATCCCCAAATGCAGCAAAGCAGGAATCGGTCTGGCAAACATTTTTTTCTGACCAAGTGCAACCAAAGCCATTGTTTTCCAGCGTTCACCCGGTTTATCTTTTCGATTCACATCTCTCCCAAGAAGAATATTTGAACGAATTTTCAGGATGTTCACTCCGAACCACCCAAATCCGCCAAGCAGAAGTACACTAAAAATAATTGCAGCAATCATAAATTGTTTTTATTAATCCGGGATTGAATCTAACAAGTTACGTAATTTTTTCTCGTCGCCGGTCGTAATCGGAACACCTTTTGTTTTTGCTCCGAAAACAGAGAAATGAATATATCTTTCCGGATGTTTTTCCAGGTCCTGAACCAAATTCTGAAGGCTCTTGTTGGTCTGAACCAATTCCGCATACAATTTCTCGTCTTTCAACAATTTACCCAATGTTCCGTTCCCTGCTTCAATTGAAGCAAAAGTGGCGTTCAACTTCTCGATCGTGGCATTTGCATTGGTAATGACCTTTTTGAAATCTGCGGATACCAGATCCTCTGAAATTTTCTCAAAATTCCCCAATAACTTGGTCACTTTCTCATTCGAAGCTTTCAGGTTGCCTGTGATCGATTCCACATTGTTCATGATTCTGCTCAGTTTCACTTTTTCAGTGGCAACCAATCCTTCTACGTCGTTTGCAATATTTCCGAACTTCTTAAAGGTGAATTTCAATTCCACCAAGGATTCCCTGATTTCAGAAGTAGCTGTAGTATCCCAGAAACCTTTCAAAGAAGTGATGGTCTTATCCACATTCACAACGAGTGCGGAGACTTTTTGCAATACCGGATTTGCATATGACTTCAATTGTCCGAACATATCCAATTGCACGCGACCATGAATGGCATCTTTTTCAGTAAAATATCCTTGTGAAAGATCGTCGCCCATGAACAACAATAATCCCTTATTCAACAAATCTACAGAACCGGTTTCCAGCACGGAAGATTTCGGAATTTTCAGATCGTTGTCATTAATCGTGAATTTCATACGTACCTTAGAAGTAGAATCTCCTCCCGGATTATAGTCTACGGAAATAACCTTTCCAACGATCACCCCGTTTACGTATACTGAAGTTGATGCAGTGACGCCACCCGCATTTGGGAAATAGGCCGTGTATTGAGCGTCTCCTCCAAAAAATGAATAGCCTTTCAAAAAATTAATACCGGTTACAAGCAAACCTATAGCTGCAATGGCTATCAGACCTGCTTTAATTTCTTTTTTGATTTTCAAAACTTTTTATTTTTCTGCTAATTTAATAGCTTTTTCCAAACTAATACGCTCTCCATTTTGAAAAGCAACAACAAAAGCATTGGGAAATTCCTTTTGTCTTAGCTCGTTTTTATAGGTATTCGCAGCATTAAAGTCACCTATAAATTCTCCAATCGTATACTTATACAATCTATCCTGCTGATATTCAAATACTTCATATTTTTTGAACCGGCTTGAATTCGCTGCAATCTTTGATTCTGACGTTTCGATCTGCACCCTGAAAACAACCTTGTCTTTCAATTCCTTTTTTTCAACAACAGGATCATCTATCACTTCCTGGTTACCTCTTGTTTTATAATCCACTCCCTCCAGATCTGCCTTGTATTTCTCAAAAGCAATAAACATGGCCCCGGCCATTTTTTTCTGTCCGGAGGAATCTGCTAAAAATTTCTCTTCGTCCCGATTCGTGAGGAACCCGGTTTCTATCAATACACTCGGCATGGTTGTTTTATAGAGCACCAGGAATCCTGCTTGTTTCACCCCGCGGTCAAAACGACCAATTGATTTGAATTCATTCTGCAATTTATCTGCAAAAAGGATCGACTGGTCCAAGAATACAGACAATTGCAATTGCCGCGCGATTATAGCGTCCGGGGACATATCGAAATCCTTGTATTTTTCTCCCTTATCCGCTTCCAGGTAAATCGTACTGTTCTCGCGATCTGCAATTTTTGCCTGTGCTTCCGTTTTATGAAGTCCCAGCACATAAGTTTCCGTTCCAGATGCAGTTGCTGAGGCCGAATTCGCATGAATACAGATAAAAAGATCTGCATTTGCCTTGTTGGCGATTTTAGCGCGGTCATCCAATTCCACAAAAACATCCTTGTCCCGTGTGAAAACCACCTTTATTTCAGGATAACCTTCCTTGATTTTTCGTCCGAGCTCCAAAGCCATTGCCAGACAGACATGCTTCTCGTGAGCAGACGAACCGTGGCAACCAGGATCTTTTCCTCCATGACCTGCATCAATTACAATGGTCTTGATTGTTCCAGGCTCTTTACTTGCAACAGGTTGTTTTTTTGATTGAAATCCAAAAAGCATCGCGAACGGAATAGCTATTGCTACCCATCTCACCCATTTTAAACTGTTTTCTAACCGGTTCATGTTGTATATATCAATTCCACAATAAAAGTAACTCCTTACATCGAGCAATCTTCAGACCAAAATGGAAACTTATCTATAGTGTAATGTTGAAAAGCGAGCCGAAATCTTAAAAAAGCCATTTCTAGCACGACTTTTGTTAACATGCATTCTTTTTAGAATTGTGAAGTTATGATTATCCCATTTTTTAGATTAATCAAACCATGGTAATTTCGTAGCTTTGCAACCGTTAATGCAAATATTGGAAACAAAAAAAGGCTTCTTCTTTATTCTTTCTGTTGCAATTAGAACTTGTTTCTACTTGCTCATTTGTATTTGCACCTCTTTCGCTTTCGGTCAGGAAAAAAAAACAGACAGCACCAAAGTGCGCAAAATCTATATCAACGACACCGATTTTAATTCTATCATTACCTATTCAGCGCGGGATTCCATTTATTCCGACCTGAAAAAGAAGCAGGTTCATCTCTATGGTGAGGCCAAACTGAATTATGAGGGCGTGGACATGTCTGCCGAATATTTGCTTATCGACCTCAATAAAAACGAAGTGTTGGCAACTTTCGTGTTGGATTCACTTGGACGAAAAGTCGGGAAACCGCTCTTTGTCGACAATGGCGACACCCTGAAGGCTGCATCGATCCGGTACAACTTCGAAACGAAGAAAGGATACATCCAGGAAGCCGCGATCAAACAGGACGATTATTACCTGACAATGGAGAAAGCGAAAAGACAACCGAATGAGGATGTCCATTTCATCCACGGAAAATTCACTACTTGTAACCTGGAAGAGCCTCACTATCATTTCGGGCTTTCAAAGGCGGTGATGATTCCGGATAAACGGATCGTTTCAGGGCCGATCAATTTGTGGGTCATGGGAGTTCCAACTCCTCTCGGACTTCCTTTCGCCATGATTCCTTTGAAAAAGAAGAAGGATCGTCAAAGCGGGTTTATCATGCCTCAATATTCCCTGATTTCTGCTTATGGAATGGGATTGCAGGATTTAGGATACTATATCCCGATTTCGGAACGATTCCAGACAATTGCCTATGTTACCGGATTCACCCGTGGAAGTTTCGGATTCAGAAATTACTCTGAATACGCAACCAAATATAAGTACAGCGGAAACTTCGACCTGGGATATACGCGTTTCCGATACGGTTACCCGGATTCTACTGTTTTCAGCACGACAACCATCCGATGGACGCATAACCAGGATCCGAAATTGAATCCGAACTGGTCATTTACAGCAAATGTGAATTACAACTCCAACTCGACCAATAAACAGACCCTAAACCAACAAAACAATCCGCAGTACTTCAACAACACGTTAAACTCGGACATCAAATTAGGAAAGCGGTTCGGAGCATTACCTATTTCTGCAGATTTAAAATTGAGCCTGAGACAAAACTCAGCTACAAAGATCATTGATCTGACCTCTCCTATTTTCAACTTTCAGACCACTAACCGGATCTTTCCGTTCAAGCGTGTGAACAAAGTGGTTGGTTTCAGTTATGCCAATGAAATTCAAAACCGCTCTTCGTTCAAAGACCGTTATCTGAAAAATGGAAACTTCGACAGTATCGGTCATAATTTCAGGAATGGAATTACACAAAATTTCAATGTACAGGCTACTTTCAGCATTCTCAAAAACACCATCCGGATCACCCCTTCTGCAACTTATAAGCAGATTTACAATTTCCAATCGATTGAAAAAACAGTAGATACCGTTACAAACCTCGCAATAGTTGATACCGTTGGAAAAGGCGGATTCAGTCATTCATTCAATTCAAGTGTTTCGCTGACGAGTAATTTATATTCTTATTATCGTTTCGTCGGCAAACGGAAAACACTGCTTCGTCATGTCATGACACCAACTGTTTCATTCAATTACGCGCCTACCATCCAGCAAGGAATTACCAGTTACCTGGATACCAATCAAAGGGAAATCAAATACAGCAGATTCGAACGAAGCCTGTATTCAGAATCCCAGACGCAATCTTCCGGAAGGGTTGTATTCGGTTTGAACAACACCTTTGAAATCAAACAAAAAAGCGAAAAAGATACCATTACCGGATTCAAGAAAACACGACTGATCGACAATTTCTTTTTGAGTACGGATTACGATATCTTCAAGGATTCCATGAACTGGGGAGATTTGAACATGCGTATGGTCATCAATCCGAATGAGTTTATCAACCTGACGATTACAGCTAATCATAGTTGGTACGGATGGGACACGCTGGGAAGAATCAAAAAGGAGTACGCTTTTAAAACCAACCAGGGAATCGGCCGGATCAAATCGGCTTCATTTGCCACTTCCCTGATCCTAACGACCAAAAAGAGTCGCGACCGTTTACAAAAGATTTCAAATACGATGTCGAACGTTTGGAACCCCGAGTATCAACAATGGATTATCAATCCGAACCAAATGGTTTATTTTGAGATTCCCTGGAAATTGACGGTCGATCACATTTTTTCCATCAACCTGAACGGAGACATTAACACTTACCGAAACAAGCATTATTTACCGACCAATACAGTTACGTTAAGCGGAGATGTGAACCTGACTCCGAACTGGAAAGTCGGAGCTCGGATGATGTATGACATTGAACAAAAAGCAATTAGCAATTTCAACATCAATCTCTATCGGAATATTCACTGTTGGAACGTGGTTTTCAACTGGACTCCTATCGGAACAAATAAAAGCTTCACTGTTGGTATCAAAGGAAATGCGTCCATTTTGCAAAATGCAAACATCAATATCCGTAAACCACCTATTGTTCTCAACTAACCATTAAAAATAGGTTCGAATTTCGTTTTTCAACTAAAAAATTGTTTGTACTTTACGTTCAAACAAAACAAACTACTTTGATTCCATTACAAATCAATAAGCAACCAAGTCCGACGAAAGGTGATTTACTTCTTTCAGAACCTTTTCTGATGGACAGCAACTTTTCACGTGTGGTGATTCTTCTGTGCGAACACAATGAGGAGGGAAGTTTCGGATTGATCCTGAATAACACGCTTGAAATTGAACTTAATTCTGTTGTGACCGATTTTCCTGAAGCAAAAATACCTGTCGGATTCGGAGGCCCTGTAGAGCGCAACCAGCTTTTTTATATGCATCAGAACAAGGAAATCAGCGGGTGCACCCAAATAGGTGAAAACCTCTATCTTGGCGGAGACTATCCCGAAATCAAAAGGCGAATCTCAAACGACGAAATGACACCTTCCAATCTCCGCTTTTTCATCGGATATACGGGATGGAGCAAAGGACAATTACAGGATGAAATCGATGAATTGAGCTGGATTGTCATGAAAGCCCCAAAAAATCTCAATATCTTTAATGCATTCGACGACGATCTATGGCGTGAACTGATTTCACAATTGGGAGGAAAATACAAACTGATGGCTGATTATCCGGTAAATCCCGCAGACAACTAAGAGAGAAAAATCTTATCTTTGAAACAAGTTCAAAACAGGTTCAAAAGGTCCAAGAGTTGAAAAGGTTCAAAAAACATTGAATTCCTTTGAAATATTGAACTATTGAACTTTTTGGACGGTTTAACTTTTTGAACATTACAAGATGAGTGCCCCGCTAGCAGAACGTATGCGCCCCAATGAATTGTCGGAATACATCGGACAAAGGCATTTGCTGGAAGAAAACGGGGCTTTGAAGAAGGCAATTCAATCAAAGATCCTTCCTTCCATTATCTTTTGGGGACCTCCGGGAGTTGGAAAAACCACTTTGGCAAACTTACTGGCAAAACAACTGAATCGGCCCTTCTATACCCTTTCGGCAATTTCTTCCGGGGTCAAGGATGTTCGGGAAATTATCCAGAAAGCAGAAAGCCAGGGAATGTTCCAATCCAACGGAGCAGTTCTGTTCATTGACGAGATTCACCGGTTTTCAAAGTCACAGCAGGATTCCTTACTGGGTGCTGTAGAAAAAGGAACAATCACCCTGATTGGTGCAACAACTGAAAATCCTTCCTTCGAGGTTATTTCGGCATTGCTTTCACGTTGCCAGGTTTATACACTCGAAAGCCACACGCTGGAAGACCTGTTGGAACTGATCAATCGTGCAATCAAGCAGGATGTCCTTCTTTCCAAACGAAAAATAGAATTAAAAGAATACAAATCGCTAATTGCAGTTGCCGGCGGAGATGCACGAAAAATGCTGAATCTGCTGGAAATGGTCGTAAACACCTTCTCTCCCGGTGAAACAGCCGTCATCACGGATGAATTGGTGAATCAGTTGGCACAGCAACGCGTGCGCTATGATAAAGACGGGGAACAACATTACGATATCATTTCTGCGTTTATCAAATCCATTCGCGGAAGCGACCCCGATGCGGCCGTTTACTGGTTGGCACGTATGATCGAAGGCGGTGAAGACCCAAAATTCATTGCCCGGAGATTGCTGATTTCTGCAGCTGAAGACATTGGCCTCGCAAATCCTACTGCATTGATCATGGCAAACAATACGTTCCAGGCTATCCAGGTGATCGGTTGGCCCGAAGCACGTATCATCCTGTCGCAATGTGCCATTTACCTGGCTACTTCGCCAAAAGGAAATGCAGCTTACCTGGCAATTGACGAAGCGATTGCAACCGTCAAGCAGGATCCGAATGCTCCTGTTCCGCTTCATTTGAGAAATGCCCCGACCAAACTGATGAAGGATTTGGGTTATGGAGCCGAATACCAATATGCACACGATTTTCCCGGAAACTTTGTTTCGCAACAATATCTACCCGATTCATTAAAGAACCGCACCTTTTTCCATGCCGGAAGCAGCGCACGCGAACAGGAAATAAACAAACAGTTACAAACGCTTTGGCCAAATAAATTCAAAAAATGAGTCGAGTTGCCTATTACCTGTTTGTATTCCCACTGTCCAAGCTTCCACTTTGGATAACGTATCGTTTCTCCGACTTGTTTTTCCTTTTATTGATTACTGTCTTTCCTTACCGAAGAAAGGTAATCGAAGGGAATATTGCACGTTCATTTCCGCATTTGAGCAAACGCGGGCAACGAAAGATCAAGCGTTCATTCTACCGATATTTTGCCGACATGCTACTGGAAGGTGTCAAAAACCTGGGAATTTCAGAGAAAGAACTTCAAAGACGTTTTGTTATCAAGAATCCGGAACTCATGGAGGAATTGTACGAGCTGCAAAAAAGTGTACTACTGGTTTCAGCACACTACATGAATTGGGAATGGATGATTACCGGTCAGGATCTGTACTTCCCGCATAAAGCGATCGGAATCGGTATGCCACTAACCAGCGGATATTGGGATGATAAGATCAACACGCTGCGTTCGCGCTTTGGAATGAAGGTCATTCATGCAAAAATTGTCAAAGAAACCTTCAATTCTTACGTGGAAAAAGGTATTCCGACCGCTACACTGGTGTTGAGCGATCAAAGTCCGGCAGACTCGCTCAAATGCTACTGGATGAGTTTTCTGAATCAGACCACCGGAATTATTTTTGGCGCTGAACAATTGGCAAACACCTATGATCAGGCGGTTGTCTTCTATCTACCCAAGAAAATCAAACGCGGTTATTACGAAGTGGAATTGCAACTCCTGACCGCTGAACCGAGAACATTGCCTTGGGGTGAGATTACGGAAACCCACGCACGTTTGCTTGAAAATCGTATCTTAGAAGAGCCGGGGCCTTGGTTATGGTCCCATAAACGTTGGAAAAGAACAGTTCCAGACAATATTCCGAAACTAAAAGAAGAACAACGTGAAAAATTTAATATGCTCTTTCGGTCTCATATTCCTGAGTAATATCGGGATTTCACAAAAAGTGGCCTCGATAGATACCATCCGTTTTTCGGCAGATAGTTCCTACTCGCGAATCGTGGTGCGTTATAAAAAAGAGGTGCTTTTATTCGGAACTTCGAAAACGGGAGTCATTGCAGTGAATGAAAAGCAAAAAAGCAGTAAACAGGTTATTCCTCCTACCAAGGGTGGAGAGTTTCGGGACATCTCAATTGATAAAGACACGATTTATGCAATTGTTTCAGGTGATATTGGGATTGTTTACAAAGGAAACATGGAATCCATCACTCCTATTTTCAATCAAAACGGGATTTTCCTGGACGACATTTCGATCTTTAAAAGTCATCTCATTATTTTGGGTGATCCGGTAGACGGAAAGTTCTTCCTGCACAAGAAAGAACCTGAATCAATTACTTTCAGCGAATTAGATCAAAGTGTTAAAAATGAGCACAATGAAGGTTGTTATGCCGCAAGCGGAACTTGCGCCCAATATTTGAATCCGGATACCTATTTTTTTGTTTCCGGAGGAGATACATCCGCCCGTTTTCATTACCTGGATCTTTGGTCGAAAAGAACTCTGACAACTAAACTTCCAATGAAAAAAGGGGAAGGATGCGGTCCTTTTTCCCTTTTCTTTTGGGATCCGATGAATGGCGCTATTGTTGGCGGTGACTACCGAAAAAGCAACGAAGCAATCCAAAATGCCTGTTTTACAACCGATGGAGGAAAAAACTGGACCGTTTCTGAAACATGTCCCAATGGTTACCGCTCTTGTGTTACCGGGAACAAAAAAATACTCTTCTCTTGTGGAACAAGTGGAATTGATTATTCTAAGGACGGTGGAAAAAACTGGAAATTCCTCATGAAAGGGAATTTTTGCGTGTTGTTGCTGGAAAAGAAAATCTTATATGCAACAACAAATAAAGGATACTGTTTGAAATTGAAAATAAAATAAATTGCAGGGACGTGAAGCATCCCGTCCCCATATTTTTTTTATTTTATTTTATTGCTGCAACCGCAGCCAACAACTTTTCTTTGCTTTGTTTCCCGACCAATTTTCGAACCAGCTTCCCTTCACTGTTCACAAAAAGTAAGGTCGGGTAAGCAGAAACAGAATACGCTTTTGAGATCATCGGTCCATCGGTATCTTCTTCCGCATCTATTTTCAGATTGATGAATTTCTTATTGAAGACCTTCCCCACTTCCCCATCAGTAAAGGTGGTTTTTGCCATTTCCTTGCATGGTCCGCACCAACTCGTATGTACATCAATAAATATCAGCTTTCCCGAAGCCTTTGCCTCAAGTACAGCGTCCCGAAAAGTCATTTTCGAGAATTTGATCCCGGAATTCCGGACACTTGTCAATTCTTTCGCATCCGAATGATTTTCCAACAGACAGAAAGAAGAAATAACGAACGAAAGTCCAATTAAAAGCAATGCACCAAATTTCATATGTGTGTTTTTACGAGTCATAATCTTTGCTTAAATTTAGCAATTATAATTGCGAATGCCGAATTGTGATTTGTAAATCAGCATAAGCACTCAATTTTTGTTCCAAAACTTCACTTTTTGCATTTTGCATTTTTAATTTTGAATTCAAAAAATGGCTTTTGAAGTAACTTATACCGATTGTTCAGAAGAAACACAAGCCGAAATTCGAACGATCATCGAATTATGGAACCGGAATTCTCCTATTTATCACGTAAAAACAAGTGGCTCAACCGGAACCCCAAAATCGATTGTACTTACCAGGGAACAATTGGAAGCTTCAGCAAAACGCAGCAATTCCTTTTTCGGGCTGGATGAAAATTCACGGGTCCTGTTGCCATTATCACCTCACACCATCGGTGGAAAAATGATGATCATTCGCGCATTGACAGGGAATTATTCCGTTGAAATCAGGGAACCAAGTGCAAATCCGATAAGCAGATTGACTCCCGGCTCACATTATTCCTTCATTTCATTGGTTCCTTACCAGGTAAAACGCATCCTGGAAGAAACACCGGAAAATTTGAACCGGTTTGATTGCATACTGCTTGGCGGAATGGGGCTTTCTGAAGAATTGGAACAGGTACTTACTTCTCTCGGTTCAAGAGTTTATATCGGCTTCGGGATGACGGAAACTGTTTCACACATTGCGTTGCGCGAAATGGGAAACCCGGTTTATACGGCATTGGAAGGCGTCGGATTGGAAGTTTCCCAAGCCGGTTTGCTTATTTCAGATTCCAAACTGGGAATTGAACGGATGCAGACGAGCGATGTGGTTCAACTTCTTGATCCGAAACATTTCACATGGCTTGGAAGAGCCGATTTCGTTATCAATAGCGGCGGGATCAAAATTCATCCCGAGAAATTGGAGCAGGCAATTGATGAATTCATGGAAACACCCTTCATTATTGGTGGAATTCCCGATGAAAAATTGGGTGAAACCTGCATACTGATAGTTGAAAAACTACTTCCGGAAGAAAAATTCAAACAGGTTCAAACGGTGATCCGGGAAAAATTCGGTAAATATGCCGCACCCAAACAACAAGTGCTTTCTTCCATTCTGACAACTGAAAATGGGAAGATCCGCAGGAAAGACACTTTAAATACACTTTTGCCATGACCCGGGCCGAATGCTTTCGTTTATTAGGACTTCCTTCCGATTCAAGTGAAGCGGATATCCGAAAGCAATATAAAAAAATGGCCTTGCGCCTTCATCCGGATGTAAACCCCGATCCTTTGGCTCATGAAGCCTTTATCCGATTAACAAAAGCCGTCGAAATCATCCTGAATCCCGATTACAAGGAAGAATCTGTTTTGAGAACTTCCAGGAAATCCGGGAAAGAGTCCGAAGAGGAGCGCCTGGAACGGATGCGTGTTGCAAAAATGCGCTTCGAGCAGCAAAAAAAACGACAGGAGATCGATAACAACCAATACTTCCTTTCCCTCACAAGCGGGATGCGCTGGAGTATCTACAAAACCATCATGCGCTTTTCATTGATGCTTGCTTTGGCTATGGCAACAGAATACTTCCTGCCCTTCCACTATGAAAAAGATGTGCTGACCGGTTCTTCCAAATCGCTCAACAACGGAATTATCAAGAGTAATATCACACGGATCGAACTGGAAAACAATGGAAAGTATTTTGTACAGAATAATTCCTATGCCTGGAAAAGAGCTTACCCGGAGGTGATTTTAGAAACAACCTGGTTCTTGCACACTCCTGTGAAAATGATCACTTCGGACGATTTTGTACGCTACCGAACGGTCTTTGATTTTCATGTGGGAAGTATCCGTTTTTTACTGATCCTGCTTTTCCTGATCCCGCTTTACCCCTACTTAAGACGACGAAAAACACTTTCGTTCGTCTTCCTGTACCATCTTTCCTTTTGGGGAGTCGGAATCGTTGCTTTGTACATCCTGTTCACACATGAACGGATCATTCACTTATTGAGTTTCGGATTCTTGTAGGCTTATCGCTTCATCGCGCGGGCCATATCACGCTTGTCGTCCTTCTCTTTGAGATCATGACGTTTATCGTGCAGTTTCTTACCGACACCGGTCGCCAATTCGAGTTTCAACCAGCCTTTTTCAGACAGGAACAACTTCAAGGGAACAATGGTATTTCCTTTCGTCTTGACCCATTTTTCAAGCTTTTTGATCTCTTTCTTGTTGAGCAATAATTTGCGGTCGGAGCGTGCGGTATGATTGTAGAATGAGCCGTTTTCGTAAGGTGAAACATGCATATTCCGTATAAAAACCTGCCCGTTATCCACGATACAGTAGGCTTCCAGAATACTCGCCTTGCCGTTCCGGATACTTTTGATCTCCGTACCGGACAACACCATTCCCGCGGTAAAAACTTCATCTAACTGAAATTCAAACCGGGCACGTTTATTCTTGATATTTACTTCGTTCTTAGACATGTTCCACTTGCGGGGCATTTTGTTTTCCCCACTCTTTTAACCCACGATAAAAATAATAAATCGTAACGATCATTAAAATATGACTGAGGTCGTCCTTATTCAACCACCGGTGAATGTTTATTTTGAAACCAAAGATAAATGCAGAAGGAGTCAAAATCAACACCGCAATGATCATATTCTTTAAAAATGCCACTTTATCCGAACGTTTCATCAGGATGTATGCATAAACACCTGTGTAACCGATATACGTCACAATTGCATCCAAAGCCACGAAAATAAATTTGTTCGTAAGGATCGAAGCACAGCAAAGTACCACACATTTGATCCATATGACTTGGAAAGCGATCTTTTTCGGTCTCGAAACACCTGTCAGATGCAACATTCCCATTGCTGCAAATGCATTCGCAATGCAACCCATAATCCAACACGGGTATTTCCCCGGAAAACCTGCGTACTGAAAGAACAGGTGCCCCAACCCTCCGAATACGGTCGAGATTCCAAAAGTCAGGTAAAACAAACGCCAGTAGAAATTGGCTTCATTCTTAAATTTCCCTAATCGATTGAATGCATAAAAACAAAAACTTGCAATGATCCAATTGAAAAGGAGTGCCATCGGCTCTTGAAGGTGTAAACCTAAAAAATCAAATTCTATTAATTCCACAGTGCGAAAGTACTGCTTCAAGCAGGAAAACACAAGTACTCCGGTCAATGAAATCCTAAAAATTTCAGGAATTTGTCTCAGGCACACAGAAACAACCTAAAATCCGTACTTTTGAAGGGATGAATATCCCCTCAAAATATGTGGAAGAAGCAGTGGAGCAATTCAGTTCCTTACCCGGCATTGGAAAAAGGACGGCGCTGCGTTTGGTACTCAATCTGCTGAAGCGTAATCCGGAAGAACTGGAACGCTTTGGAGATGTGCTTCAACAACTTAAAACACATGTTCAGAGTTGTTCTTCTTGCGGGAATATTTCAGACACTCCCATCTGCTCCATTTGCTCCAATGAAAAACGCAATCACCGGTTGATTTGTGTGGTGGAAGATATCCGCGATGTGATGGCAATTGAAAGCACAGGAACGTACCAGGGAATTTACCACGTGCTGGGAGGAATTATTTCACCTATGGACGGAATCGGGCCGAATGATCTATTCATCCAACCTTTGGTCGACAAATGCATTTCCGGATCAGTCGATGAAATTATTTTGGCTTTAAGTCCAACGATGGAAGGAGACACTACCAACTTCTTCCTATACAAGAAAGTACATGCTTCCAATGTCCGGATCACCACTCTTTCACGAGGAATTGCAGTTGGTTCGGAAATCCAGTATGCAGATGAGATCACACTTTCGCGGTCCATTCAACAGCGTATTCCTTTTCAATCTTAAATTTCACTGCTCTCTTCCATTCTTACGGTAAAAAATCCCTTGCACAAGATCAGATAAATAGTATATTTGGATATACTTCAAACTAAGAACTATGTTAAAGGAATTCAAGGCGTTCATCATGCGCGGAAACGTCGTCGATTTGGCCGTAGCAGTTATTTTAGGAGCGGCATTCGGTGCAATTGTCACTTCATTGGTAACGGATATCATTACTCCATTGATCCTAAAACCTGTGATGACAGCATTAGATGTACACAAATTGGAAGAGATCAAAACTGACGGAGGCGTGTTGTATGGTAAATTCATCGCTTCGGTCATTAATTTCCTGGTTGTTTCCTTCTGTATTTTCTTAATTGTTAAAGGAATGAACAGGGCAATGAACTTGCGCAAGAAAAAGGAGGACGAAACCCCTGCTCCACCAGCTGAACCATCCAATGAAGAGAAGCTTTTAACAGAGATCAGAGACCTTTTGAAAAACAAGTAAATCCGTAATAAAACTGCATTCATTAAAACCTTGGGAGCTACCAATAACTAATTGGTTTGATAGAAATCTCATTCAAAGTTTTGTGGATTTGAAAATTTATATATCTTCGTTCGAAACAAATGTCCCACAAGGGGCAACAAAAGAGAATATTTAAATACCGATGACAAGTATTTTTGTGGCAAAACTCGATTTCAACACTACAGAAGAACAGTTGAAATCCCTTTTTGAAGAACACGGTCGTGTAAACCGTGTCACCATTGCAAAAGACCGCGAGACGGGCAAACCACGAGGTTTTGCTTTTGTCGAAATGGCTGATGAATCAGAAGCTGACAGGGCTATTGAAGCTTTAGACGACTTTGCAATCAATGGACGGAATATCGCCGTCAAGAAAGCAGATGATCGTGCTTCAGGAGGAAAACCATCAGGCGATAACAATCGTTCGGGTGACAGACCTGCTTTCCGAAGTGACCGGCCGAGAGATGACAGAGGTTCTGGGGGCGATTCAAAACCGGATTATAAAAAACCGGATGATAATCGTGTCAGTAAACCTGCTTTTAGTGATCCGGATGATATTATTCCTGCAAAAGTTGAACGTAAAAAGGAAAAAGATCCGCGTTCTGCCGGTGTAAGTAAAGATGCTCCGAAGAAACCCAAAATGGAAGCTTACCGCAAAAGTGGTAAAGACAATCAATTCCTGAACGATGATGATTTGTCTGATGAAGAATTGGACTTATTCGGAAGAAACGGAGAAGATGAGGACGAAGAAGAAGATTATCGTAAATACCTTGTAAACAGCGACGAGGATTCTGATGAAGACTACGACGATGACGACGAATGGGAAGACGATGAAGACGACGACGACGACGAATAAAAAATAAGATTGAATCCTTTCGCTCAGGCGGAGGGATTTTTTTTGCACTCAACTTTTTGCCGGTCATCTTATTTCCCGATTATTCTCCTTTCCTGCAACGGATCACTTCGGACCTTTCGGGTTTTAATCCGATGGGGATTTCAAATTCCTTCAACAGATCAATAACAACCTCTTCTCTCCTGCTTTTTCCCTTGGTGCACGGTGAACACAAGGAGAAACCCGGCTTTCCGGATGATCAACCGCCAAGCGCCACAGATTGCCTCGTCCTAAACTTATCAAATTCGCATCCGATGCAGCCTGATAATGCAGGTCAAAGAAGTAATCACTTAAGAAGGATTCAAAATCGTCTGCCGCCCCATTGTATAACTTTCTGAGTTCGTCCCGTATTTCCGGGATGAGGACTTTCTGCCTGGCTTGTGAATTCGGCAATATTTCACTGGACTCGCCAAAGTAAGTACATAAATAAGTATCTGTCGGTATCGGGGAACGATCCACGTGGAAGGAATAAACGTCGGTTGGGAAGAACGAATCGTCTCTGTCATAGGATTCGATCACGTTCAGTACCGGTGATGCGCCATGAGCTTTCAAAAGCTCCAAATCATTCAAAAGTATTTCACGGGCAAGTTGTCCCTGTTCACTTAGTTCCAGTGCCAAAAGCTCTTCCGGTTCAATTACCGTCAGTTTTCCGTCCAATTCTATCTTTTCGACAATCTCGGAAAAATCTCCTGCCAGTTCACGGTTCCAGCAAATCGCATTTATTTCCCCTGAATATGGAGTAGAAATAAGATCTTGAAAATTTGAAACGTGCTGAATTTGCTGCTCAATTGGAGATAAAGTGCTCATAGCGGCAATTTAAGTATAAAATCAATTGGTAGCGGCAATTCGGTGTTTTCCCTGATAAAATCGTTATGCATTTTCTTTTTTAGGGAGAAGAATGGAACGGAAAATGATTCAATTTTACACGTACTTTTGCAGTATGTCCAAACAGAAAAATACGTCGAACAAAAAACTCCATTCCAAATTATTGGCCCAAAAGAAAAATAAGGAGAAAGCAGCCAAAGAGCTGCATAAACTGCGGATCAGGGAATTGGCACAATTGGCCAACAAACAGAAAGAAAAAGAATCTTGATGGTTATGGACAACTTTCCTAACTTTACTGAATCCAAAAACGATTAAACCAGGTACATGCCGCTCTCCACAAGATTCCATCAATTAGTACTCTGTTTTTTACTGCTTCCATCATTTTGGGGATATTCTCAACAATCAGAAATTGATTCCTTAAAAGGCTTGCTTCGGGACAAGACAATTCATGATACTACCCGTTTGTCAATCATCAATTCCATTTTAGGATCTGTGAAGGCTGGAGATTCAATGAGCGTTCATTACAATTCGATCGTTGGAAAAATTGTATTTAAAAACCTCAAAAAGAAAAATTTAAGCTCGAAACTGAGAGATACCTACGAAACCTATGCCGCTTACTGGTATTGCGATAAAGCATCGGAAATTTTCTCTGCCAAAAACGGCCAGCAGGTGTTGAATTATTATGATAAAGCCATCAGCTTATTCAAAAAGTTAGGGATGGAGGAAGAACGTTGGATTACGGTAACAAACAAAGGCAATATCCTGCGAAAAATGAATGCGCCAAAAGCAGCGATCGGCTGTTACTTCCAATCTTTAAAACACTTGGAAGCCAACGGAGATATCATTGGAGTAGCTGCTACCAATTCTTCGATAGGCCAGGTTTATGACGATCAGGGCAACTATTCACAGGCAATCAACCAATACCGAAAAGCACTGACTACTTACTGCACAATTAGAAAGAAAACACAGCAGGATCTTTTTGAAATGGCGGTTGTTCTTCATAATATCGGTTTTGCCTATTACAACAAAGAAAACTATATAGAAGCCAAGAATTATTATTTCCAATCACTTAAGATCGCTGAGGAAAATGCCTTTTTTAATCACGCCGCTTTCGATGCGAACAAAATCGGGGATATTTACCTTGACCAAAAAAACTACGACGCAGCATTAAAATTGTTTGAGAAGGGATTGGTTTATGCCAGGGATGATCGCTCTACAACCAGTTTGCTGCTTAGCATAGGCGAATTGTATATCGAAAAAGGTGACTTGAAAAAAGCACTTTCCTATTCAAATAAAGGACTGAAAAGGGCTTTGGAATCGCACGATTCGGGAATGCTGCAAAGAAGTTATGACAATTTATATCGGCTGTACAAAGTCATGAATAGACCTGCCGAAGCTTTGAAAATGTATGAGTTGTATATCCGGGAAAAGAATATATTCAACGAAGAAGAGGCTAAAAATACCTTAGAGCAACAGGAATTGAAATACCAATTCGAAAAAAAAGAACTGTTGAACCGGATCAGGCACGAAAAGAAAGTTGCTTCCTTGAGAATTGCAAATGAGCAAAAGACGGCCCGTAAGGATAAAGTACTTTACCTCTTAATTGGTCTTGCAGTTATCCTGCTAATCAGCTTCCTGGGCGTATATTATTATTTCAGGCAAAAGAATATACGCAGTATTCATAAAAATACCGAACTAAAACAAAAACTGCTGCTTACACAAATGAATCCGCATTTCATTTTTAATTCGGTAGATACTATTCAAAGTCTCATTTACAATAAACAGGATAAAGAAGCAATCAGTTATTTGACAAAATTTTCCAAACTCACCCGGCAGATACTTGAGTACTCCAATGAGAATTATATCTTGTTAAGTGAAGAGCTGACGATGCTTGAAAATTACCTCGGTATCCAGAAACTCCTTTACAACAACAATTTTAATTTTACTATTGCTGTCGGAGAAAATATTGATCCTGAATTTATTCTCGTTCCCCCGATGCTTACGCAGCCTTTCATTGAAAATGCGATAAAGCACGGATTGAGTAATAAACTGGAAGGAGGGTTAATTCACATTCAGTATGTTATGATAAACGATCAACTCTGCTTCCAGGTAACAGACAATGGTACGGGGCTTACAACCAATCAACTGTCCCAAAAATCGTTAGCAACACAAATTACCAGGGAACGACTTGTACACCTAAGAGAAAAAGGAGATTCAACGATCCATATTTTGAATATCACCGATGCTTCAAATTCCATCTTGGGAGTTAAAACAAGTTTCGAAATTCCATTCATTTACAACCAATGATCAGAGCCATTATAATTGACGATATCGATGCTATCCGACAGAAAAATACTGCCGTCATAAAAGAATATTGCCCCAATGTGGCCATTATTGCCGAAGCCGACAGTGTGAAGTCGGGTGAGGAAGTTATACGAAAATACTTGCCTGATCTGGTTTTCTTGGATGTTGAAATGGCAGATGGAACCGGATTTGACTTGCTCCGGAATCTAATGCCGATAGATTTCAAGGTTATTTTTATTACAGCACACCAGGAATTTGCAATCAAGGCATTTCGCTTCAGTGCAATTGATTTTTTGTTAAAACCCATTGACCCCGACGATTTGATCGAGGCTGTCAAGAAAGCTGAAGAAACTCTCAATAAGGACATGCTGGAACTACAATTTAACACCTTGTTTTCCAACATTCAACGTCCGAAAAATAATCAAAAGCTCATTTTAAAAACTGCTGAAAAGATTTATTCAGTGAATGTTCAGGATATTATCCGCTGTGAATCGGAAAAGAACTATTCCACTTTTCACCTTTTGAACGGACAAAAACTGGTTGTATCCACCACTTTAAAAGAGTATGAACTGATGCTGATTCCAATGGGATTCTTCAGAAGCCATCAATCGCACCTGATCAACATGTCTTATTTTGATCATTATTTAAAAGGAGACAACAATACCATCGTAATGAAGGACCAGGCTGAGATTCCACTCGCAATCCGTAAAAAAGACGAGTTTTTAAAATTATTAGCGACACTCTGAAACAAATTTCCTCCATCTCTTAACGAACTTCCGGATAATAACAGCGAATACTCATTTGTAAAAATCGGGCCTGTTAACTGCTTTACTTTTGTCCTGAAATTGGGTGAAAGGGATTCTCTATGGAATCCGAAAACACATCAATCAGGTTGTGAAACAGTTAAATTTAAAAGTTTAAAAAATGAAAAAACAAGCACTCTTCCTTGTCCTGGCACTATTGATTACCTTTCAGATAAAGTCACAATGCTGGATTTCTGTGACATCAAAATTCAGTACGAGTTACGGAATTAAATCAGACGGAACACTTTGGGCATGGGGATACAGTTCTTATGGGCAAATTGGTGACGGAACAACAAATGAACAAACGAGCCCAATCCAGATTGGTACAGACACTGATTGGACTTTTATTTCTTCGGGTTTTGAATTTGTGGTTGCCAAAAAATCGAATGGAACCTATTGGGGCTGGGGTCGCAACGATCACGGTGCCTTGGGTGACGGAACGATAATAGATAAAGCCGTCCCTACACTTCTTGGAAATTTCAATTACACTAGTTTTGTAACCGGTGGAAACCACTGCCTTGCCATAAAACCGGATGGTACTTTATGGGCATGGGGTTTTAATTCATATGGCCAATTAGGCGATGGAACTACCAATCAAAGACTCAATCCTATTCAAATTGGTTCGGCAACTAACTGGGCATCTGTTTATAGTGGAGATAACTTCTCCTTCGGCATTAAGACAGATGGAACATTATGGGCCTGGGGAGCGAATCAAAGCGGGAAATTGGGGAATGGGAATACCACTCAACAACTCACACCGATTCAGATTGGAACAGCTACTGATTGGGCATCTGTTTCCGCTAATTACGCGTCTGCATTCGGGCGTAAGACAAACGGAACACTTTGGGCATGGGGATTTGATATCTACGGTCAATTCGGAAACGGAACGCCAACCAGTTCATTGGTTCCGGTGCAATCAGGTACGGCGACAGATTGGGCGGATGTTTCGTCAGGAATGTCGCATACATTAGCATTAAAGACCAATGGCTCATTGTGGGTCTGGGGTAATAATTCAAGTGGTCAGTTAGGAGATGGAACTTCGACAGACCATTCGACACCTGTTCAAATAGGAACAGCAACCAACTGGACAAAAATAGTCTCCGGTAGTAATCACTCCATGGTTTTGAATTCAGATCATGTGCTAATGGTCGCAGGATACAACGTCCACGGTCAAGTTGGAAATGGAACCTTCACGGATGTCAACTCATTCACAAGTCTTTCCGGTTCGGCAGTGATCCCTCAATTTACAGCAATTGCCCCGGTTTGCGCCGGAGCTTCGGTAACACTTCCGCCCACATCCACAAATGGAATTGCAGGAAGCTGGTCGCCACCTTTTAACAGTACCGCATCTGAAACGTATACATTTACACCAACTACCGGGTGCGCAACCACCACCACTCTACCGATTACTATCAACCAGGTTCCTGTTATTCTTTCGTCAGCACCGGCAACGCGATGTGGCACAGGAACTGTTGTACTTGGAGCCTCTGCAAACGCGGGCGTATTGAATTGGTACGATCAACCGGCTGCAGGAACACTTTTGGGAACCGGAACTTCGTTTACAACTCCCGGGATCAGTTCTTCAACGACTTATTATGTAGAAGCTGTAAATGGAAGTTGTACATCTGCACGTACGGCTGTGACAGCTTCAGTAACAACAACAGCGACTCCCTCAGCCAATTCAAATCAGGTGTTTTGTAATGAGGGAATCTTAGGCGATATTTCCATTACAGGAACATCCATCAACTGGTATGATGCAAGTTCTGCCGGAAATCTTTTACCAATCGGCACCCCCCTTGTGAACGGAGCAGTTTATTATGCTTCTCAAACTGTTGCAGCTTGTGAAAGTGGTCGAATCGCAGTAACTGTGGCTATCAATACAACTCCTGCTCCTTCCGGAACCGCAAATCAAAACTTTTGTCAGGCAGCAACCATTGGAGATTTGGTTGTGACAGGTACGGATATTAATTGGTATGACATGGCCGCTGCAGGAACTGTTCTGCCAACAAATACGCCAATCGTTACAGGAACGATCTATTATGCGAGTCAGACCCAAAATAGTTGTGAGAGCTCTGTAAGACTGGCAGTGACAGCCATCGTGACAACTGTTCCAGCACCTGGTGGAAGCAGCGTTCAGGATTTTTGTTCAGGAGCTGCAATTAGTGACCTGGTTGTTGCAGGAACCGATGTTACCTGGTATAATGCAGCTACCGCGGGAACTATTCTGCCCGCAAACACCTTGTTAATAGCAGGAACCGTATACTATGCAAGTCAGACAGTGACAAATTGTGAGAGTTCCGTGAGATTGGCCGTAACCGCTACATTGGACGCTTGCCTGGGGATTTACGATCATTCGTTGGAAAACTTAATAATCTATCCGAATCCGGCAACGAACCAATTAACAATTAGTTCACCGATGATCATTCAACAGATCGAAATAAGCACGTCAGCAGGACAAATCGTAGACCATCAAGTAATCAATTCCAGCGAGAATGATCTGGATATCTCTTCATTCAAACCCGGTGTTTATCTTTTAGAGATAAGAACAAACGAGGGAATCAAAACAATCCGGTTCGTTAAAAATTAATAGTTCACTCATTAACCAAAAAGCCCGGAATCGTCCGGGCTTTTTGGTTTCATTATATGGTTTTCTTCAAACCTCTGTGGCAATCTCTTTGTTATTTCTAGACCATTCACTCCAGGAACCGACATATAGTTTTGGAATATCAAGTCCCGCGTATGCAATAGCTAATAATGTATGACAAGCAGTAACTCCCGAGCCACAATGAACAATAATACTTTCCGCATTTTTATCCTGAAATATTTCCTGATATTTCTGTTTCAGTTCATTCGGTTGTAAAAAAAGATCGTTTTCATCCAGATTTGTAGAAAAGGGAATATTGATTGCACCCGGAATATGGCCTGCAATAAGGTCAATAGTTTCTGTTTCACCTCTGTAACGTTCCTGGTCCCTAACGTCAATTACCAAATAATCAGTATTGGTAGAAACCTTCTCTACTTCAAGAATATCACTTAAAGGGAGGCGCCAATTTTCAATTTTATAACCTTCTGTGCTTTCTACTTTTTCAATTTCATTGCTAACAGGAAAACCGATTTTTTCGGCTTCCTTAAATCCACCGTTCAAAACTTGTACTTTTTGGTGTCCGATTGATTTTAGCATCCACCAAAATCTGGCAGCAGCATTTGCCCCGCTTCTATCGTCATAAATGACTACATGGCTTTTTCTGGTAATACCAAGTTCATTCACTATTTCACCAAATTTTTCAATGGTTGGTAACGGATGCCGGCCACCATTTGATAAATCGTCTTTTATGTCTGCTAATTGAGTATTTAAATCGACAAACAGTGCCCCTTTTAAATGTTTTTGGTGATAGTTTATCTTTGCATTTTTACTATTGGAAGCATCAATTAAAAGGATGTTTCTTATCTGATGCAATTCCAAAAGTTCTTTTGCTTGTATTATTGGCGATAACTCCATTATTGTTGGTTTGTCTATCCTTCAATACTACACAAAAATCCATAACGCAATGGTTTCTGACCAAGAAAGAATCAACTGTTTTAATCATTCTTAAACAACCGATATTTCTAATTTACGGCACTCTGAAACAAATTTCCTTCATCCAATAACGAATTTCCGCAAGAATCTGACGAATTTTCATTCTTAAACAAGAGGTTTCAGAATAGGTTAATTTTGGAAAATAAACAATCCAAAAATGAAAAAAACAATTTTGAGCCTCCTATTTATTAGCACGTTCTTACAACTCTATTCGCAAGGACTTTCGGGGGTGTTAGAAGGTGGAATGAACAAAAAGTCCTTTAATAAGGCTTTAGATAAGATTGAAGAGAAGTCAACCCGCTCATTTTATAAAATTGGCAATTTCAATTACATAGGAACAGACATTGGAAGTGATGGTTATGAAGTTTTTGACAACAATGTTTATGCTGATGTAGCGAAAAACGGGGATGATTTAACCCTAATGATTTATAAGGGCAATTCGTCTTCAAAAAATTTTCCAATCTGCAAGTATTATCATGGATATGATGCCGGAAATTTGAAAGACACCAAATACAGAAAGTTGGATGGGGATGTATACGCCTTAGTTGCAGATCTTGACAGATTAGGTAATCAAACTGATTTCATCCTTTACTCTGAAACCAAAGGACTCTATTTCCATTTATTGTATTATGATAGCGACCAGGGAAAAAAAATGGGAGGTGGTTTTTATAAAAAAACCAAAGATGAGAAAATTGCCTCTACGGATCTGGAAGAGGAGAAAAATGGATTTAAAAGCTATCGTGAGATATATGAAAAGGCTGTTGTAGCTTACAATAATAAGCAAAGACAAGTGGCAATTAAAACTATCATGGATAAGCCGGACGAGGGTGTTGCGTCCGACTTTCAGAAACAAAATAAAGGCAAAGTATTATTCGGGAATAAAGTAACCGAAGAAAATAAATCCATGGCGACCTCCTACAAATCAAAATTCACACTGGATGAAAAGATCAGCTGCAGCTTTTTCGTGGATAAAGGATTAAACAAGTACATCGACACAAGTGCAAGTACCATTAAAGAAAACCTGAATGAAAAGAATGAGAGCAAATTTGAAATCAAAGTCACGATTGATAATGCAAAATCAGGAAACAATGTCATTTACATTAAAAATGCTTCCGCTACTGCTAAAACGAGTGGTGTTTTTGATTTGGTGGTTCGAAATGCTACCATCGGAAATAACTACTGGTTAAAGTCTCTGTTTCCTGAAAAGATCGAAGATAAAGAGCATACCGTGAAGGTTGAAGTGATGACCGAGGGAACAAACACTGTAATTGCTTCAGGAACATACAACTACACTCCAAAAAAAGGAGCCAAAGTACCTAATGGATTTGCCTGCAGTCCCGGAATGGAAATCAAAAACACCTCTATTCTGGCATTAAAACCCAGATTAAAAGAAATAGCCGCTTACGGTATTGCACTGTATAATAAAAAAGAAGGACGTAATTATTCCTTTGTTAACCTAACAATCGTAAGTGAATGGAATACTACGGTTGATGAATATGGTTTCATTAATACCTTTTTATATGTCTCCCTTCATTGTAAAGACTCAAAAGGAAACTCTTTTTTATTTACAGATAAATTTGACAGCAACGATAAATCAGATATGGGGTATTTTGAGGCTTTATCACAAAGAGATTTTAACGTAAACATTTGTGATGAATAACTAAAATCAACCTGCATGGAATCATGACTTACAGAAGATTTTAGCCCCTTCTTGGTCTTTCGCACTAACGTTTGCCGTTATTTCGTCTTCACATTGGGGAAAAACAGAATGAGAATGAAGTACAAAAAGATAGGGCATCCCTTAAGGATGCCTTTTTCTTTTTTCGTGGTGGAGAAGGGTGAACTCAAATGGAACTGGGAATGATACTTAATCAAACCCAAATGAGATACTATTTCTATAATTCTTCGTTTCCTAAATTATTCTTTCAATTTGTCTTATTATTCCATTGATCCTTCTGACCATTTGCCTTGCATTAGTCAAAGAAATTTGATTTTTTGGGGTTTTGTAAATGGCACCATTAATTTCAGGATATAAATATTTATTGCGCATGCTATTAATTGTCATTGCTATAGCTGCAATCGCTTCGCGATTAACATGGTGATCATGTCTGCAATTGGTCACGAATGAATTTAATTTACGCGCATGACTTAAGGGAACATTATGACCATAATGAGAGTTGTAAGCACCAGCAATACATTCAAAAGCATGATAACTTTTGAAACCAATGACTTCTTGGTAATTAATTCCATAATTAATATGCTGCTCACAACTGTCAATAAATCGTTGTGCTACCTCCAAATATGCTTCATCTTCGTTCATATAATAGTATTCCGTTTCTAAGTTTATTAGAGTATTCCCTAGTGTTTTGCATTAGTTGCTTTTTGGGGACTGAAATTATATTGGGCAAAACCCCCATCTCTAGATAAAACTCTGCAAATGCTTGTGAGACTTTAAATGTGGGGTTAAAGTAAGTTGTAAATGTGCCAATTACATAAACATCAAAAGATGGTTTTTTGTCGAATTTATATATTCTTAAATTTTGATTAAGGACTTTCAGAACAATATAATCTATTGTATTCTCTTTAAGAGGTTTTTTTCCTTGAGTAATTAATTCAAACAGCCACTTAAATGGTTCTATTCCCTGTTCTTGACAATTGTGTATAGAAATTGTATTTCCTAACACGAGTTCTTCATATGTTATTTTTTCTGTTGCCATTCAATCAATACTCATAAAAGATTTGGATTTCAAACTTGACACTTTATCTACCAATCAACATCAGAATTGTCTGTCTGTCTCCTAAATTCAAATGAACCAAATAATGGATCATCTGGTGGCAATTGCCAATAATTACCAGTAATAAGATTAGAGCCATGCATAATACCTTCTGCATACCCATTAATATGTTTGTCTAACTTAGTTATTTCATATCTATAAGCAATCTTATTATCAGATATAAAATCGCCCCACGCTGTTTCCCATTGATAAGGAATATCAAGCTTTTTTGATGCGATAATTGCTCCGGAGCTATCTTTGACTTCCTCCCACCTTCTTTCACCAGTTAGTTTCCATTGAAGTCCATTATCAGTTGTTATTATTTCTATACGACATACTCCACCATGATTTTTTGGAAGGGATTTACACCTATACTTATAGTCACCTACAATTTGAGAGTATCTGTTCAATTGTTCTGCAGTAACAGTATTTGGTGTTCCCTCAGGAACAACTTTTACATATTGATCAATAAATGGTAATGATATTTTCTGACCATTTAATCGTAACCAAAAAACGATTGATGTCATCATAAAAAACAATAGAGCCACTAAAATCGCGAAGTCCTTTGGCTGTTTTTTAATGAAGGCAATTATGTTTCTAGCTATTTGCATTTTATTTGTTATTAGTATCCAACTTAAATTGAATAACAATACACATTACACAAACAACCAAAATGAGATCTAGATCAATTGAAGGAAAACTTTTCCAGTGAATAGCGCATTGTCATTTTACGTTCCAATACTAATAAAAAAAAATGAAATAGAATAAAAAGCATTGATTTTTAATTAATTACACATCCCTTTGTAAAATCATTTCAAATCAGGATCTCAATGTTAGCTTCGAGTTGGGATTCCACACTCATTCTCGCTCTGCAAAAAGAAAAAAGCACGGAAAAGTGTGAGTGTGAGTCCTATATTCTCAACACTGCCAGGGTTGCGCTCTAGCCAGATGAGCTAATCAATACATCAATGACATTTGAAATAACTGAAAGGTTCCTGACAGCTCTCGCAGGTGTAAAGTGCCTGACAGGGTGTTGCTCCGAATCGGCTGATGACTTTCGTTTGTTTACTGCCGCAATGCGGACAAACCACCGGTGCATTGTGCGCAACGGGAGGCGAAATCCCTGTTTGAAGCAGTTTGGTTTTGGTTTCTTCCGACAGCCAATCTGTGGTCCATACAGGGTAAAGTTGCATTTCAATCTCTACATCGGGATAACCACCGGCTTTCAATTGTTCACGAATCAAATCCACGAATAACTGTTTGGCAGGACAACCGGTATAGGTTGGCGTAATAATTACTTTCAAATGTCCTTCCGTTTCTTCAACACGGCGTACCACACCCAATTCCACGAGATTGATTGTGGGAATTTCAGGATCAGGAACCTGGCGCAACAGTTCCATAATGTGCGCTATTGTCGAAGAACTTACCATGTGGCATCCGGGCAAGCGCGTGGCAAAAATTGCATTTCACTGAGCAAATGCCCTAAATATTCGGTATGGAACCCTTCACGGCTGTCACGTAAATGGGTCGGTTTTAATTCCGGTTCTTGAATACCTGCATGGTGCAATGTATCCCTGACCTCTGCCTCCCACTCCACTCTCAATTCACCTGTATCCAGAATGTATTTCAAATCTACATCATCAAATGCAAACAATTCGGGAACAAACCGAAACAACCTGTCGACGGCAAACTGCAAACGGCGATTGCTTTCTTCCGTCCCTATTCCCAAGCGCAACATCCAGTCTTTCGACCGTTCAAGGCTGTAGCGAATTTCCTTCAATACCTTTTCAGAAAGTCCGGCAAGTTTACTGTTCTCGCTTTGCAACAAGCGGGTAAATACGCCTTTTACATATACGTCGTGCAGGTATTGCCGTGCAATAACCCATGCAAAATCGGTATTCGGCTGTTCCACCAACTTGTAACAGAAAAACTCCCTTTCATTTCTGCGGTACGCGTAATCGTCGGCGGTCAGCATTTTTCCTTCTGTTTCCGCCAGGAGTTTGTATAGTTCCTCTGCCCTGCCGAGCAGATCCAACCCTGAATTCGACAGTGCAATGTCTTCTTCCAGAAAAGGTCCGCGACTGCACATTTCACAGAGACGTTGTGCGAGAATTAATTCCGTATCTGCCAAACGCACCAGGAAACGGGCAAAATCTGTATTGATTGAAATGTCCATAAATTCGTTCTTATTAAATATTTTTCACCTCTGCCGGAATCTGATAGAAAGTCGGATGACGGTATATCTTGTCTTCTTGCGGATCGAAATATGCTTCTGCATCTTCCATTGGGACAGAAACGATATCTGATGCACGAACTACCCATAATTCACGGCCTTCTCCCCGTCGGCAATATGCATCGCGCGCATTCTGCACCGCCATTTTCTTGTCGTACCCATGCACGCTTCCGGCATGTTTGAATGCGAGCCCTGATTTTTTCTGGATAAATACTTCCCAGATGTTATCTCCAGTTTCCATAATTTTAGATTAGTTATAATGAACTAGTTACCGTTTCTGTCTTTTGTGCATAAGCTGCAGCAGCTTCCCGCACCCATTTATTTTCCTGATGTACATTCCGGTGATGATCCAACCGGTCGGTATTACACGGACCGTAACCATTGATCACATCGTGGAATTCGTTCCAATCCAACGGACTGTGTTCGTAACTACCCGTTGTTTCGTTCAGCCGGCAATTCGGATCCGGAACAGTGAGTCCCAAAAATTCGACCTGTGGCACTGTTTTATCAATGAATTTCTGCCGCAAGTGGTCGTTGGATTCGCGTTTGATTTTCCATTTCATGGCGTTGCCGGTATGAGCGGAATCCGTGTCATGCGGTCCAAACATCATGAGGGCCGGGAACCAAAAACGATTCACTGCATCCTGTGCCATTTCACGTTGTTCTTTTGTTCCGCGAGCCATGTGTATCATGATTTCGTATCCTTGCCGTTGATGGAAACTTTCTTCCATACAAATTCGTACCATCGCCCGCGAATAAGGCCCGTAAGAGGTTTTCTGCAAGGACACCTGGTTTACGATTGCCGCACCATCGACCAACCAGCCGATTGCCCCGATGTCGGCCCAGTTCAGCGTCGGATAATTAAACACGCTGGAATACCGTGCCTTTCCTTCGTGAAGGTGATCGATCAATTCCTCGCGAGATACATTGAGCGTTTCGGCAACACTATAAAGATACAATCCATGTCCACCTTCATCCTGGATCTTGGCAAGTAAAACTTGTTTGGAACGCAGGGACGGTGCTCTTAACAACCAGTTTCCTTCCGGCTGCATACCAATCACTTCGGAATGGGCATGTTGTGAAACCTGGCGTATCAGGTGATTCCGGTATTCATCGGGCATCCAATCGCGTGGTTCCACTTTCAGATCCTGTTCTATCAATGTATTAAAGGCTTCTTCGTGTTTTTCCATAGTACCTGTTATTGGAATCTGTTTATCCGGAATGATCCATACAGATTCAAATTGAATGCAGCAAGAATACTGTCTTCTACAGAAGGAAAAAATGACAGTTATCAGAGAAAAAACTGATTTTTATCAAAAAAAGGAAAGTGATACGGCTTAGTGTGCGCGAGAAAAGAAGATTGGAAAATTAATGCTCAATCAAAGGTAATAGTCTTGAATCTTCTAATGCAGCTGTTCGGTGTCCTATGCCTTTCATATAATCCTGGTCTGACTCAAACGCAAGAAAACTATTCACATTCTTTTGTCTGATTAACAACACCGCGCCCCACTGTTCGTCAGCTGGCCCGATTAAGAAACCTCCGCCTTTTCCCATAAACAAAATTTCTCCTCCTGATTTTGTCAGAAAAGGAAGAGTATGTTCCATGTAAAGTTGATAAGCTTGTTCGCCAGTAATTGGTTCATTCGGATTAAGGTAAGGCGCTAGAGAATAGTCCGCAATTTCACGAAAGCGAAGCAAGTTGAGCATAACAACACTTCCCTGGATTTGTCTCATCACAAAATTTCGTCCGGCTTCTTGTGTCGGCATTAAATATTTTTCTTTCATATTATTCATCGTTTTGTCAAAATTTCACGGTCATTAGGGTTGCGCATACCTTGCATATATACACAACAATTAACTATTTACAGCCAATTAAATTGGCTTTTTACTGAATTTCAACTTATAAGGATTGAAAACATGCCAGGTTGATGAAAGCTATTTATGTTTTCGTTGTTTCACTACTTTACCGTCTACTTTCACCGTTGTAGTGAACATGCCATTTTCTCTGACATCCATGATTTCTTTTCGTCCTTTTCTTTTTCGTTTAATGGTATATGATTCATGGTGATTCAATCTCAACTCGTAGGTACAAATCCCCGCTTTATTGTACTTCAACGTTACATACTGATGGTTAATATCGTCTGCAAGAGAATAGCTCTTTAACTCACCATTTGGAAAGAACCACGAACTATTGTAATACTTATTTCTCAACGAATCTTCACGGAACAGGTTGTATTCGACCCATTCAACTTTCCCTTTGTTATAAGTGACCCTGCGCGAACCATTAAACACAGAATCGTTGAGTTTCGGAAAACGGAATCCCGTATAAATGATTTCGTTTTTTCTGAAATAATAGACTTTCCCTTCCGTAAGACCACAATTGTATTCGGCTAAAATGCTGTAATAATAGTCAGAAGAATCAGCCTTATTCCATTTTTTATCGAAATACTCTACCCACAATCCATCTTGCTCAAGCACCATTTGCGAGGTATCAAAACCCGGGTTCAGCGCAAGATCTGTTGCAGCAATTGAAGGCTGGCCGTTGGGATACACATACCTCCAAATATTTGTTGTTATTAATTTTCCTTTCCGATAGAATCGTTCTTTATAATCGAAAGATGTATCAATGTCTTTTAGTAGTTGCTGTCCGAAAATGGAAAAGATCAAAGATGAAAAAATTAGGGTTATAAAGGTTTTCATAGCTACAAATATCGAATAATTTAGAAAATCACAAAATGGAACCGGTAACGTTTTTCGCCAAGGTGCCAGAAAACGAATATATTCCCAATTTCCACAGATATAAAACAAAAGACACCTAATATATATTACACCATTTTTTCTCAACCTCGACTTCATTAATCAGTTATTTTTGTAAGGAACGAAAGCGTAACAAGTTTATATCATTAATAAAAAGCAATATGAAAAAAGTAATCGCAGTTATAGTGCTATTGGGAAGTGCAGTATGTGCCAAAGCTCAAACCATCGAGTCCGGGAGCCATAGCACCACCGGGTATATTAAAAGTGACGGAACTGTTGAAAACAGTAGCCATTCTACCATTGGTTATATCAAAAGCGATGGTACAATAGAGGACAAAAGTCATAACACAATCGGCTACATTAAAAGTAGTGGCACAATCGAAAACAGAAGTCATTCTACTGTGGGTTATGTGAAAAGTGACGGAACTGTTGAGAATAGCAGTCATTCTACTTTAGGGTACATTAAAAACGATGGCACGGTTGAAAATTCGAGCCACAGTACCTTAGGCTATGCCAGGGGAATCAAGAAGGAATGGGCTGCAGTGGCTTATTTTTTCTTTAAGTTTTAGAAAAGACGAGATATTGAATAAAAAGGGAGCCTCGACGATAAGTCGGGGCTTTTTAGCGGAGAAGAGTTAGCGGAAATAGAACCGGAAACATTCCACGATGACTTATGCCTGAAAATTAGGAAATTACAAGAGAATTAATCATTTTTGACAATAATCCATATACACTATTCATGGCAAGCTCAAAAATCATTTTAACCACTGACGATTTCGGAGTAGACGACTCCATCGACAATGGCATCATACAATTGGTCAATTTCCGCATCGTTCACTCAGTAGAAATCCTGGTAAACAAAGGCGAAAACGGTGCAGAAAGCATCCGTCGGACGGAATTACTGCTCGACAGTGCAGAAGGTACCAATCCGGAATTGGAACTTGGTGTGCATCTTACGATTACTTCAGGTAAACCGGTCAGCAATGCCAATTTATCCGAAATACTCTTCGACGGACATTTTATCTCCGCCAAAAACACCAATAGCGCTGCAGACAAGGCCGCCATTTACACAGAATTAAAAGCTCAAATTGAAATTCTGAAAAGCAACGACCGTATTTGGAAAAAGGTGACTCATTTAACCAACCACCATGATGCCTTGTGGTTTTTCCCGAAATACACCGAAGCATATATCCAGGTAGCACAAGAATACGGTCTGCCAATCAGAAATCCACGCGTCATGCCTACCTGGAGTGCTTTATTGTACTACAAGTATATCGGTCCGCGCAATGCCAGTGAAGAAGATCTAAACCAATCCAAGAGAGCTTACGATTTTCGTCAATTGGGACAATTTGAAACCCGAGATTTAGAGTACCGGTCAACTCATTACCTGGATAGCTCCCACTATTCACTTTGGCGCACTATTATTGATTCCAATCCATACAAAACAGATGAATTTATTGCACAACGCCAGGAAAGATTAAGAGAATTATTCAAAAAGGTCCGTGAAACCCATGATGAACTCGGCGTAGCTCAAATGGTAGAAGTTTTGCTTCATGTACGGGAAGGATCGGTGAAAGATTCAAAAGTAAAACTCCCTAAAAATAAAAGAAACCAAGCTTTTGATAAATTTGACCTGGAACATTACAACGGGATTTCAACGACTTATTTTGACGGCCGGGCAATAGAATACTATTCTCTTTTGTGGGAAAACACAGACGGCTCACTATCCCGGCTCTTCACCGATAACCAAATCGAAAGAGGCCGCTGGAGCGACTGTATCGAGCAAAAATTAAGCAAGCCTTAATATTCGTAAAGAAACACAACGCTTTTGGAGTAAACCGGAATTAAACTGCTTTAAATTTCAGGAAAGTCATTGAAATTGGCGCTTGCAGAAGATTTGGCAACGACTCTTATTCGTTCTGCGTATTCTTGTTGACGGTTTTAATTTTCCGAAGTCTGGTACCTGTCCATTGATAGTAGATTACTTCTAAAAAACCAATTTTTGTTGCTTCCGTGCCATCTGCGTTGTATTGTTGCTTCACTCCTTCTTCATCTTTTTCGATTGGTTCTATTGTTTTATTCTCTACAATCACCAATTGTTCAATTGGAATACCACAATTTACAGGATACTCGTAAAATTCCGGCTTACCGGTAGTTTCATCTACTGAGATGATCCCATTTTTTGCCAGGACGACCTTTTTTCCATTGGTAAGTGTGACCGGAAGATAAACGGTGCATAAATCCGAATAACCACCATCTCCTGAGCCGATTGCTAAAATTAAACGCGACAACTTCTTCCCATTATCCACAATAAAATGATCTCCCGTTACTCCAATTTCGTTGTAACAACTATAACTAATGTAGAAGAGAGCATCCGAGTTTTTGAGTGCTGAATTATGTATGATCTCCACGTTATAATCCTTTCCGAGAATACTATCCCTGTAAGTATCTACGATCTCTTTATTATCATTTACTTTCACGATTTTCAGAGTACTATTTGCACAGCTCGTTCCGTCGGAAGTTCCGTATTTCGTGATCCCAAAAAGGTAGGTAGAATAATCAAGTCCTGAAAAAATGGCATGTATAAATAAATCGGACTTTTTTACATATCCAGATTTTCCTTTTGGCGAACATATCAGAAAAAAATCAGGGTATTCGGCCAGGATATTTACGGCTGTATTGAATTTCAATGTATCTATAATTTTTGCTTTTGGCTCCATTGAACCATACAAATAGGTTTTTTTGCCAAAAGTTCCGGGAGCAAAATTTGACCAACTATCACCATATCGGTAAGCAGTGGGTACACACTCCATCTTTGAAGGATCAAATTCCACGGATTTGGTTTCATTTGGCTTTGTAACAAGTGAATCCGTATTATTTACTTCGTGTTGTTTCGTTTTTTGTTCCGAGCTGTCCGTGCAGCTAAAGGCTGCAGAACCAATTATCACTAATGAGTAGACCAGGTGTTTCATGAAAATCTCATACTACTTTTGATAATTATTCTTTTGTTTAAACAGATCGTTCACTTCTTCAAGTTGGAATTCAATGTCCTGTTTTCTGGCAACTTGAATTTGAAACGATTTTAAATCATCCTTTTCAGAACCCGGAACAGATAAAATCTTGATTGTAAATTGTTTCCATTTTTCAACAGCATCTTTATCTTTAAATATTGTTTCAGCAATATAACCTGTACTATCGGATTTAGTCGAATCTGATACAATGCTATATTTTAAGTTTTCAAACAAATCATTTAAATATACTGTTTGAGATTGTTCGTCCAATTTTTTGATTTTGTTTAAACTTAAAGATTCCAATAATGAATAGCTTCTTTCATAATCTCCTTTAACGAAGTAATTTTTAGATAATAGCTGCGTTAGTTCAATTTCTTCACTCGTATTGTTAAATAAATTTTCTGTTAAAAGTACTGATGCATAGTTTAAAGAAGTGTCGGAAATAGCATTTGTCATCATTGATTTCAAATCTTTTAATCCATTCTTTTTTAGCCAATCTGTGGACTCGACTCTTATATTAGTTATTGTGCCTTCATAATAACGGATTGGCTTTTGACCAAGTGGCACGATATAATTGCTAGGTTTATTAACAACTATTTGAATTTCAACAATGCTATCTTTGGGTTGTTTAGGAATTAAAGCACTAATCCTGGCAAAACTTGTATTGTCTGGTCTTAAGCTGGTCCTGTAAGTATTATTGATAAATATTTTTGCCTCAATATCTCTTGATTTTACATAAGGTTTAATGTCAAGAGATACTTGTATGTTGTGATTCCCACTCTGTGCTTGAACGCTACCAAAAACAAGAAACACAAGGATTAAAAGGAGTTGATCATTTAATTTCATTTGATTAATCTTTAATTAGTTTGATTTCATTTAAATAATTAAACACGGATATTTCACCGAAGGTGTTAACATCAAAGTGATCACCCGAATCATTTCTCACCTCAATTTTAGTTATTTTTTCAAGCTCATTTATTTTAAACATAACGATGTAGGTTCCATTTTGCTTTGATTTAAAAATAATTTGTCTACCGTCGTTAAAATAAATATTGAAGTCAGCATCTGTAGTTTTTCCTTTTGAATCAAGTACTTTTCCATCAATGACGACATAATCCTTAAAAACTTTCAAAAGGCCAAACGCAGTTGTTAAAGAGCAGAAAATAAGTATATAAATAATGAATTGAACAATCACAATTCCCTTCTTCATGCCTTTTTTAACGGATTCTTTAAAGTAAATGTAGAATGAAAAGTACAAAATGGTCAGGATACAAGCACCAACGAGAAAATAGATCCAGTTGGGCAGTTGAATTAACTGATATGGATTCACATAGAAGCTATAGGCGAAAATACCCATAGCAAAAAGTGAGGCGAAAAAATTAAAAATACTAGAGGTTTTAATGCCAGGTTGTTCAAAGTGAATATCTAATTTACGTAACTCACTTATCCAGGGAAAAGCACCCACACCAAATAATTTGATTAAGTCTGTCCAGTCCATCGTATTTTGTTGTTTACATGCAAAAAAATAACCGCCCCAATCAATTAAAATCAGTTTTCATGTTGAATCTCAACTCCGTTTAGATTTTTTAGATCAGTGAATAGTTACTATTAGTAAATGAATGTTTCAATATTAATAAAAAAAATAAAACACTTTGATTTTCAGCCGAATAAATGTTTTGAAACAAATTTACAAACGATACTTTCAGAAAGAAAGGGTGTTTTCACCGTATTTGAACAGAGATTTTTCCCATAACAGTCTTCTGAAAATATGAAAGTTGCATAAAATCAAGGTTTACAGAAAATCCTCCTCGGTTCTTCTCGAATTGTCGGGACAAGCTCTTCAAAGGAGGAGATAGAATTCCAGCTTCGAAACGGGATTTTCCTCATTCTCGTTCTCATTTTCGCTTACAAAAAGGAAGAGCCACAAGGAATGAGAAGCAGAACGAGTCCCGATAACTATCGGGAGAAGTACAAATGTTTATTAGAATTACTAATTCAATTTAGCACTGAACACGCCATTTTGCCAAACCGCTGTTAATCTCAGCTTTTATTAATTAGTTTCAATGTGTTTTTGTCGAAGTTCTCTGTCTATTTTTTTTACTAACTCCTTTTCAAATACATCGGTCAAGTATTTTAACCTTTTATTATCAATACCTCCATTTTCTTCACTACCTCCTTTGCCAAATTCATCATATGCATAAGAAATGAAAATTTCTGAAGTGTTTTCTTTATTCCAATCTTCTTCATCGCCATAAAAACGAAAAGTGTATTTATTTTCACCTTTGGCTGTTTTTATTTTTATTGTCGTATAAGTCTTAACATAATCTTCATTAATTGTCGTATCAAAATCACCATTTTCCTTAACAGAAATGGTATAACTTTGTTCATCGATAACTTTGGTGATTTTTGAATTCTTATCTATGACTGAGTTAATTGCGTTTTCTAAATCATCTTTTGAAGTTGGATAACTATATCCTTTTAATGAACCATGAGTTCCGGCTTCCATTATGCAACTTGTTAATATAGCTAGGATTGAAAAAATTAATACTTTAAGTTTCATTTTGGTCTATTTTAATTGGGCATAACTTGTATATACATAACAATTAACTGCTTACAACCAATTAAAACAAGTTTTTGCACTGAAATTCAATCTGTAATGGAACTTCAGTAAATAGTGTCTCGTCACATTATTGGTCAATACTACCAAAAAAATCTGAAATACAATGTTTCTTGTGGTTGTAACTTGACCTTGATTGTTTTTTGTGTCCTCAATTGAATATTCAGAAAAACCGTCAGTCAAAGCGTATTCTTGTAAAAGGTAGTATTCTGAATTTTCTAAAAAATTTTGTTCACACAAACCTTGACAATTGCCCCAAATGTAGTTACGAATACACTCCTCTTTTTGGAAATACATTTTATGTTCTCTCATAATTTCATCATTATCAAGGAATGCTTCCTATTCAGGACATTCAAACGATTCTACAATGTTATTTTTATAACTTCCCATATTTTATCCTAATTAATTCTGATATCTAAAACCTAGAACCAACATAATTGAGCCCAAAATCTGAAAGGCTAAGAAAAAGATCGATGCAATTTTCTTCTTAAAGCTCATCTTTTCCATCCATTCAGCTTTTAATTTTCGATTTTCGGGAATTTTTGCATCTGCTAATTGCACGAAAGCATATAGTGTATTTAAGTCGTTTACTTGTTGAATATTTGCTAACAACTCATTTGTATTCTCAACAAACTTTTTCACGTCTTTTTCGCTTCCTAACAATTCAACATTAGTTGAAATAATTTTACCCATTCTGTATTTTTCGGCAGCTGCCTTAATAAAACTAGGTTGATAAAGTTGCTTTGTTATACTATCCTGGCTTTGTAATCCAAGATATAAATTTTGATATTCTAATGAGGTTCTTGTCATTTCTGTAAAGTCCCTATTGGCTTGGTCAAATTGTTTTATTTCTTCGTCCCAAGAATTATAAAGAAACATTTGTATAGTGAATGACAAGAAAAGGAAAAGACTACCAAAAACATTCAGTTTTTTGGATATTGTTGGTTTACTCTTTGTCCAGTCAATTTTTATCATTTTTTTCATCTGTATTTGTCGTTTTAAATGAATTATAACTTGTATATATACACAAAAACTAACTACTTACAACCAATTAAAATCGGTTTTTGAACTGAGATTCAATCTGTAATGGAATGGAGTATCAGCAAATAGTTTTCGTCACGTTTGTTCATCAATACTAATCAAAAAAATCTGAAATACAACACCTTTCGAGCAAAAGGGAATCGAACCGCTATCAATTTCAGGAAACCGAATGAAATCACTACTTGCGAGTAATTTGACTTTTACCATCCTCCTCGGTCCTCCTTCAAAGGAGAAAGCTCGGTATCAACTTCGAACCGGGATTCTTCCTCATTCTCGTTCTCATTTTCACTCTGAAAAAGAAAGAGCCAGAAAGAATGAGAAGCAGAATGAGAATGAAGAACAAAAAGAAAGCCCCGACGATAAATGTCGAGGCTCTTTCTTTTTGTGGAGTCGGAGGGGTTCGAACCCTCGTCCAAACAATGGTTCCGAATGTCTTCTACATGCTTATTTTTTGATTGGTTTTCGAGCTGGATTCGGACAAAAACACCCAAGATCCAACCTTAGCTTCTGTGATCTCACACCTTGCGCGAAGCTCGCTCAGTGCCAGATTTTCTAAAATGATTCCCCTTGGCCTGCTGATCGAAAATCAGAATCGTGCAGAGGAGAAACTTGTCCGTGTACTAAACTTCCACTGGATTAAGCCGAATTTACCTAGTAAATTAAGCAGCAAGTGCGTATGACGTATTGTCAATTATGGTTCGCAGCAAGATATTTAAGAGCTTCACTACAACGCTCTGCATGCTTCCCACCGAAATCTCGATCGCTGTCAAATCCAATGTCGACCCCAGTTGTAACACACAAATTTAAGAAAAAATCGCGACCATGAGCGACTCCTTATGTTTTGTTAACTCAATTTCAGTTTTTTTTTGCTACTATTGAATCCGGACGAAAAGCTGAAAATCACACCAAATACGAACAAATAATATGAAAAGGATCGCAACACTCTTGGTATTAACTCTTTCCACGATCGTGGCTTTTGCACAGAAAGGTAAAACCGTGCAGTCAACCTCAGCCAAACCCTTTGTTTTGGGCGCGATTGAAGAAATGCAATCAAAAGAACTGGGAGAGAAAAGAACGTTGAATATCTACCTCCCGGAAGGTTACAATCCAAGCGACTCGATCAAGTATCCGGTAATTTACCTCCTGGACGGTTCAGCAGATGAAGATTTTATCCACGTAGCCGGACTTGTCCAGTTCTATAGTTTTGAATGGATCAATCAGCTCCCGAAATCAATCCTGGTTGGTATTGCAAATGTTGACAGAAGACGAGATTTTACATTCGCCACGGAGTTTAAAGCAACAATCCCTACTCCAACAGCCGGACATTCCGACAAATTCATTTCCTTCATTGAAAAAGAACTGCAGCCTTTTATTGAATCAAACTATCGAACGAATACGGATAAAACCATCATCGGGCAATCATTGGGCGGACTGCTTGCCACGGAAATACTTCTGAAAAAACCGGTTCTTTTCAACAAATACATCATTATCAGCCCGAGCTTGTGGTGGGGAAATGGTTCGCTGCTGGAGGAAAACTCCCCCATTCTATCTGAGAATTTCACGCAGCAAACGAATGTCTATATTGCCGTCGGAAAAGAAGGATTAACGCCTACCGAACCTGCACGTGTCATGGAAGTCGACGCCAATTTACTGGCAGACAAACTGAAAGGGACGAAAAGCAAAAGTCTGACGGTATTCTTCGACTATTTACCTTTGGCAAATCACGCCACGATTATGCACCAGGCCGTTATGAATTCATTTAATTTCTTGTACCCGGTTACTCCGAATTGAAACGGAAAATTAATTGAGAACAGGTATCTGCTGAAAGAATGACAATAAAAGTTTACAAACCCACTCACCCACTTCTGAAAAAACACATTGAATGCTTTTATATACTTGAGCAAACGCCGGAAGAAAAACCCGCTACTTATTTCACTTTTCCGAGTATTTATACCATTGTTAGCATCAGCGAACAAACTGAAACCTTGGAAACAGAAAACAAAATAACCGTCAAACACTGCCAATCCAATGCGATTGAAACAAACCTGGTGAGCAACTTCAACGAGCCTGTCTTTGTGGAATATGAGGGTAAAATCAACGAGATCACAACCTACTTCAAACCTCTCGGACTAAATGCATTTATAAGAAAGGATTTGCAGTATTATTCTGAAGGGAATTTTGCTGATTTTAGTCCACATGATGATTACAAGGATGTCATGGCATCTATTCTGTCACTAAAGAACCGGGATGAACGAATTGAAAAAATAGAAAGCTATTGGATCTCCAAATTGAAAGCGTTTGAAAATCCGTTGTTGGAAAATGTGCTCGCCGAAATGATGGATTCAAATAACATCAGTCAATCCATGACGAAATTGTCTCTGAAAACCGGTCGATCCCGAACAACCATAAACACCCATTTTGAGAAACATATTTGTAAAACACCTTCGCAATTAAAAAAGATAATCCGGTTCAGGGCTGCTATTCAAAGCCATCTTGAAAACGGGAATGAAGGCAATTTATCGTACAACCTGGATTACTTTGACCAGTCTCATATGATCCGGGATTTTAAAAAACTAACCGGTTTTACTCCTAAAGCGTTTTTTTCCAGGATAGCAACACTTGAAAATGGACAAATAAAATGGATCTTTGTTTAAGGGGTTTACAAAAATACAATTCCATCCTATTATTAAGTGATAACATTGCAGCTCAATTCTATTCTTAAAAAATGATGAAGCTGAGCTTAATAATAATGCTATTCCCTATTTCAATTTTCGGGCAAAAAAAGATCGCAACCAATCTTGCAAACTACATGCAGGCGCAAGTGGAAGTCAACCATTTCAGCGGAACTGTCCTGGTTACTCAAAACGGCTCGGTTTTATTGAAAAAAGCATATGGTTTGGCGGATTACGAATGGGATGTCAAAAACACGGTAGATACTAAATTCCAGCTGGCTTCGGTAACAAAACAATTTACAGCTGCGTCCATTCTTTTATTGGTTGAAAGAGGAAAGTTGTCACTCGATGACCATCTGGGTAATTTTTTTCCGGATTTCCCAAAAGCCGATAGTGTTACGATTCACATGCTATTATCTCATTCTTCCGGACTTGGATTAGGCTTTAAAGAATTGGCATTAAGTACCATCAGCGCTGATTCCGCCTATTCTGAAATAAAAAAAATACCTTACGAATTTTCACCCGGGACCAAAACCGCCTATAGCAATATCGGCTATTACTTATTGCGTCGGATTATAGAACAAGTTTCAGGTGAAACGTACGCAGTTTTTTTAAGCAAAAATATCTTTGAAAAGGTTGGGATGAAGAATTCAGGCGTCAGCAATAATGATTCCATAGTCTTAAACAAAGCAAAGGCCTATTGCAGAACTGAAAAAGGATTTATTCACAATCCTTACATCAATTGGGCGGTCAACCTGGGCCACGACGGCGTTTATTCCACGGTTGAAGATCTGGCTTTATGGGATCAAGCTCTTTACGGAACTACGATCTTATCAGCAGAAATGAAAAAACGGATGTTTACTTCCTACAGTGCCGAAAATTGGGGATATGGATTTATAATCAACCCTTTTTATAATCACGGACATCAACTAATTGCACACGATGGCGGTTTTTTCGGTACAATGACTTCCTTTAACCGGTTTACGGATGACCAGCTTTTTGTAACGGTCCTTTCCAATAACGAATCTGAATCGTATATCATTGCATACGGACTTTCTGCAATCGCTTTTCAGAAAGATGTGGAACTTCCTTACAAACATTCTCAAATTAAAACAGATTCTGCCACATACGATAAATACGTGGGAAAGTATGGGGAAATTGAGATCCTGAAAATCGATGGAAAGCTGTATTATAATCATATAGAAATGGAACTTCTTCCTGAATCTAAAACAAAATTTTTCAGGGCCGATAACAATGAACGGACCATCGAATTTGTCCCGGATGAATTTGGAATCTATAATTCCATCATCCGAACAAAAGGCGGAGTCAAAGAAGTGATCAAGAGAAGTGTCCGATAAAAAAGAGAAACTGCTCTAATAATCTCATATGAAATAATTTACTCTTTCAATCGTTCAGATTCTATCTTTACTTCACAATCATTGGAACGATGAAATCAATTCTTATTTTCCTATTGTTTTTTTACGTCTTTGATTCAACCGGACAATGTGCAGGAAATATCGTGGTAAATGGCTCATTTAACAGCCAGGAGGGTGAAGCAGTTACCGCTCCAGGTTGGACAGCAAATTCTACTCCGGACGTTAATAACGCTTTAGGTCCGCTAAACTCTACAGTCGGATACACCTGGATCGGAACTCCCATCTCTTCTTTAGATGGAGGAACCTGGCAGAACTTGTACAGTCCCTATGAAAAAATAGAACAGGCTTTGACCGTTACACCAGGTGAATCCTATACTTTGGAATTTGAATATGCTGCTCAAGGAATCGTTTTAACTGTAAACGGTTCAATCATCGCCGATCCGGTTGCTGTTAATATTTACATCGATAATGCACTCGTAGCTGCAACTCCGCTTGATGTAACGCAATATACATGGGAACATTATTCGTATACTTTCATAGCCAACAGCAGTCCGGTAATCCTTAAGTTAGGTCCTTCTGATTTCTCCTATATAGCAATTGACGGGGTTTGTGTACCTGGATCAGCTTCAGACATAAATCCCCCGACTTTTATTGACCAGTTGGAAATGCCCAATATTTTCACTCCTGACAATGATGGAATCAATGATTTTTTCTACCCAAAGGAACTAACGGATATACACCAGGCATCTCTTAAAATAGTAAATCGTTGGGGAAACGTCGTCTTCGAAACGGATGATGCCACCATCGGATGGGATGGTAAAATAAATGGTGAAAATTGCTCGGAAGGAGTTTATTTTTGGATTCTAAATTATTCAGACACTAAAAATTTGCCTATGCACGGTTTTTTGCAATTGATCCGATAAAAAATCTGATGTCCCAAAGCGTTGCTTTAAAATAGATCCTCGTTTTTTTGATCATTATTCATTTTGATTAATTATTAATCTTTAAAATCCTAAATAATAATCATATCTTTGCTTTAACCTTATCTTGTTAAAGCAATGCCGGACAATTTACCTTATAAAAACGGGCGCGGCGCCCAGATCAATCCGCACAATCGCTTCTTTTCACAGGAAAAGGGAGATGATTTTGATGATATTGATCCTTCGGAAGAACCCGAGTTGAAAACCAAATTCATCGAGATCCATCCCAAAACAATCGTAAACAAACTGACAAGTTCGGACGTCGGTATGTATTATTCCCTGAATCCTTACCAGGGCTGCGAACACGGCTGCACGTATTGCTACGCCAGGCCGACACACGAATATTGGGGCTACAGCGCGGGAACGGATTTCGAACGCGTGATCCTGGTCAAGAAGAATGCTCCCGAATTATTGGAGGAAGCGTTGAATAAAAAATCTTGGAAAGTTCAGACTATCTCCATTGCAGGAAATACGGATTGCTATCAACCTTGTGAACGGGAATACCAAATCACGCGGAGATTACTGGAAATCATGCTAAAATACCGGCATCCAGTTGGGATCATCACTAAAAATGCCTTGATTACCCGCGATATCGACATCCTGGAAGAACTGGCTAAATTGAACCTGGTTGCTGTGAATATCAGTCTCACCAGCCTGAAGGAAGAATTGCGAAGAAAATTGGAACCGCGAACTGCAACCAGTCATAAGAAATTGGCGACGATCGAACTTCTTTCACAACACGGAATTCCGGTAAATGTATTGATGGCCCCGATTATCCCGGCTTTGAATGATGATGAAATCTTTTCGATTGCAGAAGCAGTTTCAAAACGTGGAGCCTTAAGTTTGTACCACCAGATTGTGCGGCTTAACGGACCGAATGGAGAAATATTCACCGATTGGGTAACGAAGAATTATCCCGACCGTGCCGAAAAAGTCCTGAATCAGATCCGGGATTTGCACGGAGGAAAACTGAGTGACAGCCGTCCCGGGACACGAATGAAAGGAGAAGGTGTCTATGCCTTGAATATCCAGCGACAGGTGCAACTGGCAAGGAAACGTTTTCTTCCCGCAACTCCTTTTCCACGACTCAGAACCGATCTGTTCACCATTCCGGATACGAGCGGACAAATAAAACTGTTCTAGAAAACAAAAAGGAACCCGCAGTGGATTCCTTTCAATAAAATTTATCTCTATCAGATTTTAAGCATCCAGCAAATCTGCTGTTGCCAATTCTTCTTTTTTGGTTGGGATGGCTCCCGTACCGTATTCCTTGCGGATAAAATTTGCAACCGCATCACGAACCTTCACCTGTTTTGGCTTCATGGAGGTAAGAAACACAATGAACGGAATAAACACCCCCAAAAGCACAATAGACAGAGCAAACAACATTTGACCTCCCATTGTTGGAAACGCTTCGGTTAAACGGACGAATCCCTTTTTTTCACCAAGGATTTGTGCTCCTGCAATCTTCCCTTCTCCAATAATCAAAACCTTTGGCCCTCGGAATTTCACTTGGTATTCCGGGAATGCGGCTTCCAATTGAGGTTTTAATTCAGCTAAAGTATACGGTCTTTCAACATTTACTTTCATAGTAATGAGTTTTAGTTTGAGGACCTAAAATAACACCTTTTTTTAAATCGGCATATGCTTTTTCCTCAACAGCAATTCTGAATGCGTATTATAGTTATTTGAACAACGGTTCAGGACAGAACAAAGCTCTTGCACAAAAGTGTGAAATCCCAATTCACAATTGCGATTCGTAATTCCCAGTTCGTAATTTCCTATCTTTAACCTATATTTCTAAAACTATGAATCGTTCTGCTGCCCTCCTTGGTTTTCGTTTGTTCCTGCTTTTCTGTGCGGGTTTGTTCAATACGGCAATCGCTCAAACGTCATTTCCATACGATACCCGGAGTGATAGTATTTCGATTGAGCATTACAACGTTCATTTGGATTTACGTGATTTCAGTACGTTTATTTTGAAAGGGCATACGGAAATTTCGATAGAACCTTTGGTGAACAACATCACAGAAATCAAACTGGATTTAATGGGACCGAGTGTTGATAGTGTTCGCGATGCAAATGGAAATTTGCTTTCATTCACTGCGGCTCCACTTGGTTTCAAAGTCAATTTGGGCGGATCTTTCAATATCGGAGATTCCACTTCAATCGAAGTTTTCTATCACGGAACTACCGTTCAGGACCCAACTTTCGGCGGTTTTTACTTCAATTCCGCTTATGCTTACAATGTAGGAGTTTCACTGGATGATATTCCTCATAATTATGGTAAAACCTGGTTTCCTTGCTTTGATAATTTCATTACGAGATCCACTTACGACCTGTTTGTGACTACGCTTCCGGCACACGATGCTGCTTGTGGAGGAGTTTTTCAATCAACTGTCATCAACCCGGACCTGTCGGAAACACATCACTGGAAAGTGTATCAGACGATTCCCTCCTACCTGATTTCAGTAGCGGTTTCGAATTATGTTTTTGTCAGCGATACATTCACCAATTATCAGAACAATCCTGTTCCGGTGAAACTGGCTGCACATGCTTCGGATACAACCCACATGAAAAGCTCCTTTGCGAACCTGGAAAATGCATTTGATATTTTCGAGAGCAAATTCGGACCTTACCGTTGGGATCGCGTGGGTTATGTTTTGGTCCCGATGACTGCCGGTGCGATGGAACATGCCATGAACATTGCTTATCCTCAGGTTATTGCTGACGGGAGTTTAGCCTATCAGTCGATCATGGCACACGAATTATCCCATCACTGGTGGGGAGACCTGGTAACATGCAGAACTGCTGAAGATATGTGGATCAACGAAGGAAGCGCCGCGTATTGCGAATATATCTTCAAAGAGAATCTGACCAACCGGGCCGCTTATGAAACAGCTGTAAGAAACGAACACAAAGGCTTACTACAGACTTGTCATATCGATGACGGCGGTTATTGGCCACTTTCAGGAGTTCCGCAAGCGCATACTTATGGTAATACGACGTACCTGAAAGGCGCTGATGCCATTCACACGCTTAGAGGTTATTTGGGAGATTCCCTTTTCTTCAATGGCCTGTCTGAATTATTGGAGCAGAACCAGTTTTCGGATATCGATGCGATTGAATACCGGGACGACTTAAGTTCAATCACCGGGATGAACCTGGACAATTTCTTCGCGGATTGGATTTTCCAGGGAGGCTGGCCACATATTTCAATCGATTCATTATCGGTTGTACAGAACGGAATTTTATATGATGTAACGGTTCATTTGAAACAAAAATTGGTTGGAAGAACCAATTACAGCAACCAGGTTCCTGTGACGCTAACTTTACGTGACGACAGCTGGAATATCTATGAAACAACCATCCATTCTTCCGGAATGAACAATACCGTAACGGTAACGGTTCCCTTTCCTCCTTCCCTGGGTTATCTGAACAGGGACGAATTGATCTCGCATGCAGTTACCGCTACCTATTCAACCTTTACTACAACCGGAACAAAAAGTTTGACGCATTCCAATATGACCCTGCAAATCCAAAATATCACCGATTCCGCTTTCGTAGTGGTTGAACACAATTGGGCAGCTCCGGATCCGATTGTCCATTGGGAATTGGCGAACGTAATTTCTCCGCAACGTTACTGGCGCATTGACGGAATCTGGAATTCCGGGTTCAATACGAATGCAACGTTCCGTTATAGCGGGCAAACAACGGGTGGAAATGCTTACCTCGATCATTTATTGATCACCGGAAGCGAAGACAGCCTCATTTTGCTTTACCGCCCGAACCGTTCAGTTGACTGGATTGAGTTCCCAACTTATACAAAAAGCTTTGGAAATGTGAATGATAAGACCGGATCATTGAATGCAACGAATATCCAAAAAGGAGAATACGCGTTTGGTTTGAAAGGACAGAACCTGGCATTGAATAAATTGGAGAAAAATGCAGACGTGATCCTATATCCGAATCCGGCTACTCATTTTGTAACGGTTGAGACAGCAATCATTTCAGATCGCATTATTGTAAGTGATGTAATGGGAAAATTGGTGGATCAGCACCTGAAACCAGGGACAAAAACGGATTTCAACACTGCATCCTGGAAGAAAGGAACTTACTGGATTACAGGATACAACCAGGATAAACAAGTATTCCATAAATTATTGGTGGTGCAATAAACCCGTCGTCAAATCAATCTTCGCAATTAGTAATAAAAAACCGAACATGAAACAAATCTGCTTTCTTCTTTTCTTTTTAACCGTCTTATCTGGCAATCCGTTATTCGCTCAGAACAAAGAAAACATTATCCAGGACATTCAGGTTCAAACTGATTTTGTAGAAAACGGAGTAAAAGGAATCCGTATTTCCGTAACCTGCAATTATGGCGTACTTCGAAAAAAATATGACAGCGACAGTTTACTGGCACAGGCCTTAAATACAGCGCGATTCTCCTATTCATTGGTCATTTTTCAGGATAGTAACCAAGTAAAACAGGCCTTCGGATACCAAAGTGCATTCGGAAAAAGTGATTTCGTGGAATTGAAACTCAAATGCAATCCGCAATCCGAGTCTGAAATCACTCCTATATTCATCCCTTATGCCGCTTTGAAATTGAAGGAAGGAAAACAAAGCCTGACAATTTCAGCAGATCTGACCGGAAAAGATGGATTCAATGCCACTTACAGGCAAAATACCCGTTCTTCCGTTTTCACTTTCGATAAACCGATCACCAAAATCTTTGAATGTTCATTGGATTCATTGGTGGTAAAACCATTCGACAACAACGGTCAGGCGTGGGATCACGAATTATTCGGAACGGATGCTCCCGATTTGGATTTCTCTATTAAAATGGGAGATTTGGAAGTGGGAAATATTCATAAAGGAAACAACTATTTCATTTCTTTCCCCACAAAACCGCGCGTATTTCGTTTCCTGGTTTCCGAGAATGACGAAGTGACCATTTTCCTGACGGATATCGATGATGCTTTCCATGACCCGATTGCAAGTTGGCGTTTTAACACCACCAACATGAAAGAAGGAATGGTTTACGAGCAAAAAGAGGCCAAACAAAACATGAAATCCTTCAGTTTCAAGTGCAAAGTCGGGAAAATCAAAGATCAAAAAGAAGTTGGTCCAAAAAAGTAAATCATAATAAACCGGTTGACCTGAAGTTTTCCGGGTATTTTGCTATTGACTAAATACCGAATTCGTAATTCGTTCCGTCAACCGACGGACGTAATTCGTAATTATACAATTATCTTAGCTGTTCATACTAAAACGACAACATGTCTTCAATGTCAAAACTATTCCTGGTACTTCTACTCACTTTCCAATCCCTTCATTCCTTTTCCCAAAACAAAGTTGCCATAATCGGTGGTGGAATGGCAGGAGTTTCGGGGGCGCAATTCATTTCGGAATTTGACCCGAAAGCAGAAATCATCCTCTATGAGAAAGAAGCCAAATTGGGCGGGAATGCACAAACCATATCGGTGAAAAACAAGCAGGGAACATTGGTAAATGTAGATGCAGGCCCCCAATATTTTATCGAAGGGCCATGGAATGATTACATTGCTTTTCTGACAAAAACACTTGGATCGGATCCATACAAAAGCGAAACCCTGGATGCGAGTTTGCTGATCCAACAGGAAAAAGAACAAAAACCGGTCCTGGTTTCTCCACTGGGAATGAAACTACGGGGAGAGAAATTGGGGAAACTCCTGAAGTTTAAACGATTCAACAAGGAAGCTTACGACATTTATAAACACCCGGATCAATGGAAAGGAATTACCGTTGAAACCTGGGTAAAAGGCTTGAAATTTGAAGAATCCTATAAAAAGGAGATCATCTACCCTTTCCTGGCTGCATCGCTTGGAACAAGTGTTTCTGGAATCAAGACGACTTCGGCTGTTGATATTGTGAAACTTTTCGCTTTCAGAAAACCCAAAGCCTCCAATCAATTCAAAGTCATGACTGACGGAATGGGAACCTTGATTCAGCGGGTCGGTGAAAAGATGAACTCTGACCGCGTCACCATCAAATGCAATTCACCTGTAATTCGGGTGGTCCGGTCAAAAGAAAAATGGTTGGTGACTCACTTAAATAACGGTATCGAACAAACTGAATTGGTAGACTTTGTAATCTTCGCAACCCACGCAGACCAAACTGCTAAACTCATCAAATCGGAACCCGGTTTGACTGAAGTATGCGAAAGTTTGAAGTACCTCACCTATTTTGAAGCGAGAATTGCATTACACACCGATTCCAGCTTTGTAAACACTGAAAAACCTTCCTTTCTGAACATCATCACAACCGATTCCAACGAATTGGTTTCAAGTACCATGAATCTGAGTATGATCTCGGACCGCCTGGATGGAATTTATAAAAGCTGGGCAAGCACCGAAGCGATCGAACAATTGAAAAAATCGGGAAAACTCCTCCATGTAACCAGTTTTTGGCATCCATTGATCACCACCGATTTTATCACCCAATTGGGAATTCTTCGCCAGCAAGTAGACCAATTCCCTTCCCTTTACTTATCCGGAGGTTGGTCGGAAGGATTGGAAACTCAGAACAGTGCAGTTATTTCGGGAAAACATGCAGCTGAGAAATACAAAGCTTTTGTAGGAAAATAACATTCACCACTTTTACCGAACGTAATTCCGCAATATTACGTCCAACAAAAAACCGCCTGCTTTCAAGGAAAACAGACGGTTAATAATTCTATATCGTTGTTACGAGTAAATAGTCTTGCATTTTTCTATTGCAATTTATTCACGTGTCCGATGTACTTCTCATTCTTGTTTTTCAATCCGTCTTTCACATCGATTGTCCAGGTGTAAGTTCCATCCTTAACGAATTCACCATGATAAGTTCCATCCCATCCGAATTCAGGATCATGGGATTCGAAGACCACTTCACCCCAACGATTATAAATCATCAGGTTGTAATCTTCAATCAACCGGTCTTTTGAGAAAATAGGTTTGAATTGATTATTGAATTCATCCCCATCCGGCGTAAAAGTATTCGGAACCCAAACCAGGAAATCTCCATAGAACTTGATCGGTCTGCAAATCGAGTCAGAACATCCGAACTCGGAAGTAACAATCAAGCAAACATTTACTGTTTCATCCGGATGAACTCCGTAGAACGTATGTGATGGATCCTCACTTGTGGAAGTTCCGTAAGCTGTTCCGAAAGTCCAGTCAAAGGTGCTTCCTCCGTAAGACAGGTTTGTAAACTGAACCGTATTCTCCAATTCTGTTGGCAATTGAGGCGAGTAAGTATAGTTTGCAACCGGATTGTCGTAAACACATACTGCTGAACTGAAGTTTCCTGTCACCGGACAACCATCTGTCGTATTCGCTGTAAATGTGACATCATAACATCCCGGATTTGTAAATGTCGCATTCAAACTTCCGCAACCATTGAATGTCTGTCCATCAGAGAAAGTCCAGGTACAATTTTGAAGGTTTGTAATTGCCAAATCATTGGAAAAATTGATGGTCAAAGGGCTACATCCGTTTTGGGCATCCGTAACAAACTGAGCTGTCGGAACAGAATAGAAATCAACCTGAACGTTTGTATCAACCGTAACACAAACGTCCGAAACACTTACACTGTAAAGTGTTGGAGCTATCGGTGTCACAGTTACCTGGTTCAAAGTGTCATTTGGAGAAGTACTCCATTGGTATGAATAAGTCGGAGCTCCATCTGTCACATTCACTTGTAGAACGATATTACTTCCACCACAAATCGATGTATCACCGGTCATATTGAATGCCAGGATAGGCAACATAGTCAAGTTAACAGAATTTGGTGCCGCTGTTGTACAACCATTTTGATCAGCAACAGAAACCGTATACGTCCCAGGTGTCAATTGAATTACATCTTGCGTTTGTCCCACAAATCCATTGCTCCACGTATACGTGTATGGCGCTGTTCCTCCAAATGCAATTGCATAAAGTGGAATCGTATCTCCTGTACACATCAAACTATCCACTGTTGAAAATAACTGAACCGGAAGGGGCTGATCGATTTGAACAGAACTCACTGCAACACAACCCGCAGCATTTGTTGCTTTTATCTGATAAGCTTGTGCACATAAGGATCCCAGTGTATTTGAAGGGCCAAATGTTGCTCCGTTATCAAAACTGTAAGAAACAGCTCCGGGCGCATATATGGTAGCATTCCCATCACAGAAAGTATTACAAGATACGTTTGTATGACCAACCGAATCAATTACAAATTCCGCAGGATCTGTAATTACATATGTCGTATCGAAAGAACAGTTATTTGCATCCGTAATTTTTAAGATATAAGTTCCGTCACATAAATTGGAGTTTGTAGCAGAACCTCCCGACACTCCATCCCAATAGTAGGCGTAATTGAGTGTTCCTCCGGTAGCGTTTGCAACTGCGGAACCGTTGCAGGATGCGAAACAAGTCGGATTAGTTAAATTCAATGTTGCTGTTAACAAACCGGGTTGTGTCAATGTCTGAGTACCTGTAGCAATACAGTTATTCGTATCACGGACAACTAAATTGTAATTGCCGGCCGCTAACACCTGAGCAGTATTTGCAAAGACGAAAGTACCTCCGTTATCATATGAATATTGGTAAGGAGCTGTACCACCAAGAACTGTAACATCAATGGATCCTGAACTGTTCTGGAAACAAGTAAGATTCGTCCCGATTGAAGTGAATGTCAATGTATCCGGTTGATCGATTGTTATGCTTAATGTATCCGTACATGCATTCACATCGGAAATAACCACATCATATGTTCCTGCACACAATCCGTTAAAGATACTATCCGATTGGGTCACTCCATTTATCTCAAAAGTCAATGCTCCGGTTCCACCCGTTCCGGTAACATGTGCACTCGCATCACAAATACTATAACAAGTAGGTTCAGTAATATACACTCCCGAAATTACCGGTGAAGCCATGTTAAGAATAGTCACAATGGAGTCAACACTACATCCGTTTGCATCCTCTGCTTCCAACGGATAATCATTCGCAAGCAATCCTGTAAATACATTGCCTGGTGTGAAAGTCGTTCCGTTATCGATACTGTAATTGTAAGGCATTGTTCCTCCTGCCAGACTCATATCAATCTGGCCATTTGCATTTCCACAAGTGGACGGAGTAAGTGTTACGGTTAAGGCAACTCCAGCAGGTGAACCGATCATTGAATTTGCGGTATCCGAACAGTTATTATAATCCGTTATGATCAGGTCATAAGTCCCCGCACATAAGTTATTGAACAATCCGTTCACATTGAAGATGATTCCACCGTCAACACTGAACATATAATTTGGCGTTCCACCGTTTCCATTTCCGGTAATGGTACCATCACATGCATTATTACAAAGCACATTCGTTGCAACAGCTCCTGCCACCAGTGGAGTTGGTTCTGTCAGTGTAATTGTTGTGTCCTGAAGACAGCCTGCCTGATCCATTACAACCACATTGTAAGTCTGAGCCGTCAGACTGACGAATGAGCTCGAAGCCACAAAGTTTGCTCCATTGTCAATCGAATACTGAAATCCGCCGTTCCCTCCAGTCGCACCCAATTGAATGAATCCGGTGCTGTTTTGGAAACAAGTTAAATCTACTTTATTGTTTGAAATTTCAATTGGAAGTGTTTGATCAATATCAACATGTCCAACCTCCATACAGCCATTGTTGTCCATTACCATCAGGTCATATCCACCGACCGGCAAATTTGAATAAAGCGTTGGGATATCGAACGTCCCTCCGGCATCGATACTATATGAATAAGGCGCTGTTCCTCCTAAGGTATTTGTAAATTCAATCGCACCCGTTGAACCTCCGTTACACGCAACATTGGTTACGATCGGATCAAAAGTGATCGGATCCGGCTGATTCAGATTCAATGGAATAGTAAACACACAGAATCCACCATCGTATATTGTCACAATGTGACTTCCCTCATCTAAAGTTCCGAAAAAACCGCTGGATTGGGTAATCCCGGAATTATCCAATTCAAATGTAATTGGATTTGCCCCGTTCACATTTGTCACCTCCACAGTTCCATCAGATGAGCCAAAGCACAACGGGTCTGATTGCGTAATCAAAATACCATCCATTTCAACGTCGTTCACACCAAAAAAGACATGCTGCTGGCATCCGATATTATCTACAGCAACGACATCGTAAGCACCCGCAAATAAATTTGGGAAATCACCCGATGCTTGCAACGGACCTCCATTCAATGAATAATTAAAACCAGGATTCGGACCGGTTGCAGTTACCACCAATTCCCCGTTGTTGAATCCACAATTGGACTCTGTCATGGAGATTGTATCGATTTGAATTGCGGGAGGATCCACTAAAACCGGATTCACTTCAATGTTACAACCATGGGAATCCGTAATTTCTACGTCTTGGGTACCTGCACAAACATTCAAAATTACATTTGAAGTTTGAGTAGTACCGCCATTTAAACTGTAAGAATAAGAAGGTGTACCACCTGAAGGAGTAACAGTTACAGTACCGTCACATGAACCATTACAAATCGGGTTCGTTGTAACGAATGTAGCAGATAACGGTGCAGGTTGTGTAATTGTAACCGTTGAGTTAGTCAAACATCCTTTCGAATCTCTTACAACCAGATCAACGTTACCTGCACATAGGTTCGTGATCGGATTCGCCAATGTGAAAGTCAGTCCATTATCATGAGAGAAATCATATGGTGCAGTTCCTCCGGCCGGAGTTATTTGGATTTGTGCATCACAAACACCATTACAAGATGCATTGGTAATTGCTGTTGTATAAGTAAGCTGTGTAGGTTGAACAATTATAACCGGAACCGTTGCGATACAACCATTTGCATCTGTTACGGATGCAGTGTAGGATCCTGCAGCCAAATTGTTAAATAAATTGGATGCCTGGTTCGTTGGTCCGGGTGACAATGAATAAGTATAAGGTGAAGTTCCACCTGTAATTCCAATAATAACAGAACCATTAAATCCACCAAAACAACTCACCGGTTGCTGACTTAAAATAGAAGCCGTTGGAGTAACTGTTGAATTTACCGTAACCGATAAGTTATTTGTACATCCATTCGCATCTGTAACAATCACATTATAAACTCCCGGAGCCAAATTTGTAAATGTTCCGGAAGCATGGCTCACAGCACCTACCGTATACGTATAAGAAGCTGTTCCACCCGAAGCGCTTACCGTCAATGAACCGTTATTGGCACCACAAGTTGCAGAAACGGTGGAAACCAATGACAAATTAAGCGGTGTGGGTTCGGTAATCGTAGTATTTGCAGTAATCGTACAGCCATTTGCATCTGTCACCAAAACCGAATAAGCTCCGTCACATAAAGCACTGTAGTTATTGGACGCCTGATTTGTGGCTCCATTTAAACTGTATTGATAAGCGGGTGTACCGCCCGAAGCGTTTACTGTTATCGTACCGTTGCATAAGTTGTTACAAGTAGCATTTGTTTTCACTATTGCCGCTACCAAAGGAGTCGGAGCTGTAAGAGTTGTATTTGCAGTTGCAATACATGTATTTGCATCCGTAACGGTTACGGAATAATTCCCCACACACAATCCGGAAAGATTTGGAGTTGTTGCTCCGTTGCTCCATAAATAGGAATATGGTGCTGTAGTATTTGTAGTGAAATTCAATGTAATTGTCCCGTTACAAGGTGTGGCGCACGATAAATTGGTTCCAACCAAAGTAACAACCGGATTCGGATTAACTACAACCGCAACTAAAAAAGTATCAGCACAGCCTCCGGGTGTTGTATAAATTACTTGATAATTTCCCGTATGAGTCAATGCCGCACTTGCAATTGTCGGATTTGCTGCTGTGGAAGTATATCCATTTGGACCGGTCCATGCAAATGTCCCTCCAGGCGTTGAAACAACCGATGTGAAATTAATTGCATTTCCGACACAAACAGGAGTATTTACAGTTGCAGTAATGTCAGTAACAGTATAAGTTATAAATGTACTCGGAATAGTTCCTGTTTCACCGGTTCCACCATTTGTGGCACCATTTTCAACAAATTCAGTCAATGAAGTTGATAGGGTAGTCCCGCTTACTCCACCTGCAATATTTTGAGTCGGAGCTCCGGAAGTTATCGCAATGTAACCTCCACCGCCTCCACCGCCCGGACCTTCACTTTCGGATCCAAGAGGACCTTGATCTCCTCCTTTTCCACCTACAGCATTCAATGACAGTGAATTGGCAACCGCTCCTTTAATGATAACAGTTCCACCACCACCACCACCGGCAGGAGCATCATTTGCCGCACCATTACCGCTTGCAATTTGATTGACAGCCGCTCCACCTTCAGCACGGATGCTTCCTGAACCGGTCACATTAGGAGCAATCAGATAAACAATTCCACCTCCACTTCCTCCGGGAGCATTTGAGCCGTTATTCGAGTCTCCGGCTCCACCACCTCCACCGAAAAAAATACGTGTTTGCGGTGCAATTGTCAAAGGTCTTCCACCATATCCACCAATGGGATCTCGTTGATCACCTCCCCAGCTTGCTGCACTAGGAGCAAGCACTAAAGCATTCTGGTTACTTGAAGCATAAGAATATCCTCCACGACCACCACCTGACGAAGTTGTCAGTACATTTCCATTTGCAATCACATAAGGATCCAATAACCATGCAGCTGTTCCCGGACAAGCCGTACACATGGTACCTTGACCATTCCAGGCTGTTCCATTTGATCCGTTTGCGCCACCACCGCCACCTGCATTGTGACCATTTCCACCGCCACCACCGTTTGCAGGTGCCCCGCGATTATAAGCTCCCGTAGGATATTCAATACCAAAACCGGCAATACTTTCTCCTTTTTCAGCTCCATCATTCGAACTCGCAGAAACATAAGCAGTCACGATTCCTGCCCCGGCAGTACTTGTATTCTGTTCCGTAGCACCCGGTCTGAATCCGGCAGAATTAGCCTGGATCATTCCGTTCACGGTAATCGTCCCCATACAATGTATTGCAACAACACCTCCCCTTCTGAAAGCTCCTCCGTCCTGCCAGATCATAGGAACAATGGATGCTCCTGCATTAACAGTTAATGTAGTATAGGATGGTACCTTAATTAATTGGATTCGTCCGGCAGCCTGATAACTATTTGCTAAAGGATTCTGAAGAGTCACCGTGTTACCACTATAAGCAGATACATAATTGAATTCATAAAGACCTGAGCTATTATAAGCCGTAACAGCCCCGTAAGTATCAGCATTTCCTGTATTGATTGTAGCCCCTTGTGCCTGGTAAATCATCACCATATCACCACATTCCCAATTACAGTTATTTCCCCCTGAATTGTTTACAGTAACCGAATTGGATCCTGCAGTTACGTTATTTGTAACAGGACTGTAACAATTCACGACAGTATTTAATGCCGTAATCGTTACTGCTCCATTCTTTCCGGGTTGTCCAAATGCAAAACATGTGGACAGAAAGAGAACGATGGAGAGTGCAAAACGAATATATCCCATATCCGGGTTTGCTGGTAGTTTTTTCGTTTTCATCGCAGTGTTATTAGTTATTTTAATGACGTTATAATGATTTAGTTAGACTAAAGCCAGTGAACATTTCATGGTTTTGTTTTTTCATTTTGACACTTGTAATGAATATTAACAATTAAGAATCCAATTAATTTTTGCAAAATTGGATAGAATTATTTAATTTATAATGTAGTTCATAAACACTTGAAAATTGTAAACTGTTAATTATCAATAATTTAATGCGAATTATGTGATATATCAATTAATAAAACTATGCTTACATTGGAATTTTAACATTCCTAGATTTTATTTTACATTTATATTCACACCAATAAATTGCAAAGTTAATTAATTAACGAATAGGATTTCAATATTCATTTTAACATATTAACAATTTAACGGTTTACTAAAATCAATATGAATTTTTCAATTTGAACAAGATAAAACTTAATATAGCCTTATCAAATAAAGGATTCACCATTCAAAACAATCTTTATCCCAACCTTTGAAGAATCGTTTTAGTCAGATAATCAGATAATTAAGTAAAAGTAAGAAGCACCTCTGAAATGAATTTTAGGATTACAAGAATTTAACATCATTATAAATTCAATAGTTTTCGTTACTGAAAATCATTGATTTGATTGCTAGAAATTTTCCCTGCAACTCTTTGTAAATAAAAGTAATAGTTGTATCTTTGCACCCGTTTTCGTTGGGAAACACTGTGAAGTTTCGTTCGCAGTTTATTATTCATTTCTTTCAGGAAATACGAAACAGCCTGAAATACAAGTAGAAAAAGCCAAATGGCAAAACAAATTAGCGCGCAGGGATCTGCGGATTTTGATTGGGACGCATTAGCGTTAGACGGGTACACTTTAGCACAACGTTCAGAACTTTCTGACGTGTATGAGAAAACCCTGACTTCAATTAACGAGAAAGAAGTTATTGAAGGAACTGTTATCGCAGTCTCTAAAAAAGAAGTAATCATTAATGTTGGTTACAAATCTGAAGGAGTTGTTCCTGCTTCAGAATTTCGTTACAATGCTGAATTGAAAGCTGGTGATGTAGTAGATGTATTCGTTGAGTGTCAGGAAGACAAGAGTGGCCAATTGGTTATTTCTCACCGTACAGCTCGTATGCACAAAGCATGGATTCGCGTAAATGATGTATTGCGTTCAGGTGAAGTAATCACCGGTTTCGTAAAATGTCGTACAAAAGGTGGTTTGATCGTAGACGTATTTGGAATTGAAGCATTCTTGCCAGGTTCTCAAATCGACGTTAAACCTATCCGTGATTACGATGTATACGTTGGTAAAAACATGGAATTCAAAGTTGTTAAGATTAACCAGGAGTTCAGAAACGTAGTTGTTTCTCACAAAGCGTTGATCGAAGCGGAATTGGAAGAACAAAAGAAACAAATCATCTCTGGCCTGGAGAAAGGACAAGTATTGGAAGGTACTGTGAAAAACATTACTTCTTATGGTGTGTTCATCGACTTAGGTGGAGTGGATGGATTAATTCACATTACAGATTTATCTTGGGGACGTGTTAACCACCCGGAGGAAATCGTTGAATTAGACCAAAAATTGAACGTAGTAATCTTAGACTTCGATGACGATAAAAAACGTATCGCTTTAGGTTTAAAACAATTACAACCACATCCATGGGATGCTTTAGATGCTAACTTAGCTGTTGGTGATAAAGTTTCAGGTAAAGTTGTTGTTTTAGCTGATTACGGTGCATTCGTTGAAATCGCTGCAGGAGTTGAAGGATTGATCCACGTTTCTGAAATGAGCTGGTCTCAACATTTACGTTCTGCTCAAGACTTCATGCAAGTTGGTGATACAGTTGAGGCTGTTATCCTGACATTGGATCGTGAAGAGCGTAAAATGTCTTTAGGTATTAAACAATTGATGCCGGATCCATGGTCTGCAATCGAAGCTAAATATGCTGTTGGAACTAAGCATCATGCAAAAGTTCGCAACTTCACTAACTTCGGTGTATTCGTTGAATTGGAAGAAGGTGTTGACGGATTGATCCACATTTCTGATCTTTCTTGGCAGAAGAAAATCAAGCACCCATCTGAATTCTGTAAGGTAGGTGACGAAATGGAAGTGGTTGTATTGGAAATCGATCGTGAAAACCGTCGTATTTCTTTAGGACACAAACAATTGGAAGAAAATCCATGGGATGTGTTTGAAACTATCTTCGGAGAAGGTTCAGTTCACCAAGGTACGATTATCGAAACAAAAGATAAAGCTGGTATCGTAGCACTTCCTTACGGTGTTGAGGGAATTTGTCCTTCGAAACATTTACGTAAAGAAGACGGAACAAATGCAAAAGTTGAAGAAACGCTTGATTTCAAAGTGATCGAATTCAACAAAGAGTCTAAGAAAATTGTTGTTTCTCACACTCGTACATTTGAAGACGGAACAGATGAGAAAACGACTTCAAAACCTGCAGCTGGTAAAAAAGGCGCAACAGGTGGAGCCGGTTCTTCTACATCTCAAGCTGTTAAAGCAAACAACTCAAGTAATGAGAAATCAACTTTGGGTGATTTGGATGCTTTGGCTGCATTGAAAGAAAAAATGGAAGGCGGAGAGTAATCTCAATCTTTTAGAATAATTGAATCCCGTCTTGGTTTAACTGAGACGGGATTTTTTTTTATCTTTGACAAATAATTAAAAAACAAAAGATTCCACTTTTTTGAATCGCTTAAATCAAAATTCTATGAAATTAAATCTACGTTCAAAATTAGTAATGACTTGTACCTTGCTTTCCTTAAGCTCGTTTTCTCAAGTCCAGCTAAACTCAACCGAATTCCTTTCTTTTGGAAGTACCTATGTTCTAAAAGGAATTTCAAATCTCTCAGTGATTGATACAAATATCCAAGGATCAAATGTCACTTGGGATTTCTCAGCACTTACTCCCAACAGCACTATCCTGAATGTTTCTGTTGTTGATCCTGCCACTACTCCGAATGGAGGCTTTATTTCAAATACGAACTATGCCTTCAAGGAAACTCCCACGGTTGCTTATCGTTATTTTAACCTGACGCCAACAAAAATGGAACGTGTTGGTTCTTATAGCGGTTCTACATTAAAGACTTATTCAGACCCGCAGATCGAATATGTTTTTCCAATGCAACTCAACTCGACGAACATGGATACCTGGATGAATTCGAGTTCATCAACCGGAGGAACTTATGAACTGAATTGCATCGGTTCCGGAACCCTTATTTTACCTAACGGTTCGCATGAAGCGATTCTTACACGCGTGCAAGTGATTGAAGGCTTCAACACCATTGATGCTTATTATTGGTACGACGGAAGCAATGGAAGTATCCTTGCATATGTTATCAACCCCGGAATTTTTAATGGTTATTTGGGAAGCTATCAATCCAGTCTGATTCTATCCACTGCCGGAAATGAGGAATTTGAAGTTATTTCAAATGCAATTTACCAAAATCCGGTTCAAGAATCTTTGAATATGAGCGTTCAAAATTACACCGGTGGAGATTTGGTTTATACAATTGTTGACTTGAGTGGAAAGTTAATTGGATCCGGAAAAGCCCAAAATGAATCGGATGACACAGCAATTATCAACACCAATGTTTCCGATTTATCCAAAGGAGTATATATCGTGAACATTCAATCTGAAAATAATTCAGGAAGCAAAATCATTCGCTTTACCAAGGAATAACTGGTGATCACACTATTTTAAGGACTGCAATTTGTAGTCCTTTTTTTATTTTCTTAGTACTTTGTATTGCATAGTACTAATTTATACATATATTTGTGTCATAAATAGTACTTGTTATGAATGTAGAAAATACTCAGGCCCAAATGCGAAAAGGAATCCTTGAGTTCTGTATTCTCAGTATCCTGAACAGTAAGGAAGCTTATCCTTCCGAAATTCTGGACCAGCTGAAACAGGCAAAGCTAATTGTGGTCGAAGGAACTTTATACCCACTTTTAACGCGCTTGAAGAATATCGAACTCCTCACCTATCGCTGGGAAGAATCCACTTCCGGACCGCCCAGAAAATATTACTCCATTACGGAAGGAGGAAAAAACACATTAGAAGCTTTACAAATCACATGGAATGAGCTTCAACACGCCGTAGAAACATTAACTGCTAAAAAGAACTGATCATGAAAAAAACACTTTCAATACATTTAGGTCGTCAATTGTTTGTCATCGAAGAAGATGCATACGACCGTTTACAAGCTTATCTGAAGAAATTAGAGACTTCACTGGCAAACGAATCAGGAATTACTGAAATTGTAGAAGATATTGAGATGCGCTTTGCAGAGTTATTGACTCAATATCTAGGCGAAACACGCCAGGTTGTTACCATTGCAGATATCCAAAAAGCAATTTCTTCTTTGGGAGAACCGGAAGAAATAACGGAAGAAGCGGAACAACCGAAACAAACCCAAACAAATCCCCAGGATTCAAACGGTCAGAAACGCATGTATCGCGACATGGACAATGCCATGCTTGGTGGTCTTGCTTCAGGGCTTGCATCTTACCTGAGTATTGATCCGGTACTTGTCCGTATCATCTTTGTTATCTTCGGATTCATGGGATTCGGAGTCCCGCTTTATATCATCCTTTGGATAATCGTTCCAAGCGCAAAGACTCCTTCCGAGCGTTTACAGATGAAAGGGAAGCCTGTCAATATCGATACCCTAAAGGAAGAATTTGAAAAAACAGCGAGTCGCCTAAAAGACGACACCATCAATGCTGCGAATAAATTCAGAACGAACAACCAGCACCTGACTAATCAGGCAACAAGTGTTCTCCGGTTTATCGGAAAGATCATTGGCGTCGGTTTTATCGCCGGAGCCTTGATATGGCTGATCATATTCTCCTTGATTGTAAGCGGAATAATTGACGTGGTACCAATGACAGGCGACCAGGAATTCGCTTCATTGTATGAATTTCTACAACTCGTTTCCCCGGTAAACAAATCATTTTCATTGATTTGGATGGGAATTCTTTTGGTAGGATTTGCAGGTCCTTTACTTTCAATCGCTATCGGTGCACGATTACTTTTGGGTAAAGTGAACAAGTATTTCAAGTGGAATTTCATCCTACTTCCTTCAATCATTTTCATTGGAATTGTACTGGGAATTATCGGATCAATCAATTCTGCAAGAGATTATGAGGTATATGCCAGATCTCCAATTCAAACTATCGCCATTGAAGCCGATGAACTAAAACTGGAGGAACTTCCCTTAATCGTTAATAACGCCAAAATAGAAAGCAGCGGTGGAATCGATTTTATCTCTATCCGGAACGGACAGATCATGGAACACGGAATAAACATCCAGTACAAGGAATCCAGAGATACCTTATTCCATATATCTCAAAAATTCAGAGCTCATGGTATTGACTTGGCGAGTGCACAAAAGAGAGCAGTGCATGTCAGACACCAACTTAAAGTGGAAGACAATAAAATACTGGTCAGTCCTTACTACAGTTTCCCTGCAAAAGATGGTTTACGTAACCAGGAAGTTGAAGTTGTCATTGAAGTCCCAAGAGGAAAAAAACTCTTCATCAATAATCAGGAGGTCCTGGTTGATGGACAGGAATACGAAGGTGTAATGTATACCAATGAGCCTTTTCGAGCTTACGAGAAAGAATAAGAATCAATACCAACCCAACATAAGTAAAGTAAGCAAAGTAAGCGGTATTCAGGTAAAACTGGATATCGCTTTTGCTTTTCTTCAGATGGTGGTTCAATATGAAAAAGGGTTTAATATTAAAATAATAATATTTTGAAAATCAATTATTTAACTACAAATCTGTTCGCTAAATAGCGAACAAGCGAAGATTAAAATTCGGAAATTTATTTCCCAAAGCAACTTCCTTCTTTTGCGGTAAAATATTGGCTCATTACTCTTCAAACCCTTCTAAACTTGGCTAAGAATCATTATATTTGTGCAACTTTAAAGGAAAGCTATGGCATCACAAACACCCCAGGAAGAATTGATCGCAGTCGACTTTAATACATTCAGATCTGAAGTATTGAAAGACTTTCGTTTGGCTAGTATTTCAAGAGAAACCTCGCTTTTAGGACGAAAAGAAGTTCTTACCGGAAAAGCTAAGTTTGGTATTTTCGGCGATGGAAAGGAATTGGCACAAATTGCATTGGCAAAACAATTCAAGGACGGTGATTTCAGATCAGGATATTATCGCGATCAAACCCTGATGATGGCCATAGACCAATTGAATGTTCGGGAATATTTCTCCGGTTTATTCGGTCATACAAACGAAGTGATCGAACCGCAATCTGCCGGACGTCAAATGGGCGGGCATTTCTCTACCCGGAATTTGGACGAGAACGGAAACTGGAAAAACCTGACACAACAAAAGAACTCATCAGCTGACATCTCTCCTACTGCCGGGCAAATGCCTCGTTTATTAGGATTGGCACAAGCTTCAAAAGTATACAGAGAGCATCCGACATTGAAAGATTTGGAAGCTTTCAAAAAATTCTCGAATGGAGGAAATGAAGTCGCGTTCGGAACAATCGGCGATGCTTCTACTTCCGAAGGACCATTTTGGGAAACCATTAATGCTGCAGGAGTTCTGCAAGTTCCGATGGTCATGTCTGTTTGGGACGATGGATACGGAATTTCCGTTCCTAGAGAACACCAAACAACCAAAGGAAGTATTTCCCAAGCCTTAAGTGGAATGCAGCGTACTGCCGATTCTCCCGGATATGAAATTTTCGAAACAAAGGGCTGGGATTATGCACACTTATGCGAAACGTATGAAAAAGCGGTTGAATTGGCTCGAAATGAGCATATTCCTGTATTGGTCCATGTAAAAGAAGTGAATCAGCCGCAAGGACACTCCACTTCCGGATCTCACGAGCGCTACAAAGATGCAGCACGTTTACAGTGGGAACATGACTTTGATTGTATCAACAAATTCAAAGAATGGATCCTGGACTTCGATGCGGACGGTCAAAAATTGGCAACAGAAGAAGAACTTGCTCAAATCTCAAAAGAATCAAAGGACTTTGTGAACGAGCAAAAGAAAGAAGCTTGGAGTCTTTTCACGCAAGATCTGAAACAAGACTTGGATCGTGCTGTAGCTGTTTTGGAAACCTTGGCGAATGAAAGCTCAAACGGAATCTTCATTAAACGCGAAATCGAAGCACTTCAAAAAACAATGAACCCGATCCGGAAGGACGTATTCAATACCGTTCGAAAAGTATTGCGTTTGGTTCGTGACGAAAATACCGCTTCAAGAACAGCCTTGATAGCGTGGTTGAAACAGGAGACAGAAAACAATGCTGATCGTTATAGCAGTTACCTATATTCCGGTTCTGAAAACAGCGCCTTAAAGGTGAAAGCAGTTGCTCCTTCCTATGATGGAAGCGGCCATATGGAAGATGGACGGATTATCTTACGCGACAATTTCAAAGCAATCTTTGAAAATCATCCGGAAGCCTTGATTTTTGGTGAAGACGCCGGAAAAATTGGCGGAGTGAACCAATCTCTGGAAGGACTTCAGGAACAATTCGGAACCTTGCGTGTTTCAGATGTCGGGATCCGCGAATGTACCATCATCGGTCAGGGAATCGGAATGGCGATGCGGGGCTTGCGTCCGATTGCAGAAATTCAATACCTGGATTATTTGCTTTATGGAATCCAGATTATGTCGGATGACTTGGCAACAGTACAATATAGAACAAAAGGCGGACAAAAAGCACCGTTGATTGTTTCCACTCGCGGACACCGGTTGGAGGGAATCTGGCACAGTGGTTCACCAATGGGAATGATTATTAATTCCATCCGCGGAGTACATGTGTGTGTTCCAAGAAATATGACAAAAGCAGCAGGTTTCTACAATACCCTGATGCAGGCAGATGAACCGGCTTTGGTCATTGAACCATTAAACGGATACCGCATTAAGGAAGAGATGCCGACAAACATCGGAAGCTTCACTACTCCATTGGGAATTCCTGAAATCGTAACAGAAGGAACCGATTTAACACTCGTTTCTTACGGATCGACTTTCAACTTGTGTGAAGTAGCCGCAAAATCATTGACAGAACTGGGAATTTCAGTTGAATTGATCGATGCACAAACTTTACTTCCGTTCGATATCAACGGAATGGTGGCTGAATCCTTGAAGAAAACAAATCGTTTGATGATTGTGGACGAAGATGTCAGTTCAGGTGCAACTGCGTTCCTGTTGGATCAAATCCTGGTGAAACAAGGCGGATATGCTCATTTGGATTCTGCTCCTGTAACCTTAAGTGCGAAAGATCACCGACCGGCTTATGGAACAGACGGAGATTATTTCTCCAAACCAAGTATTGACGATATCGTTGAAACTGCTTATTCTATCATGAATGAAGCAGATCCGACAGCTTTCCCTTCAATTTACTGATGACCATTTGAAACGGACTGCGGGCATATTGAGTATTGTTTTTGTAATAGCTTTGCTTTGGAAAGATATTGCAGCATTCTCATGGAACGTCTGGTTTTACAGGAACCAGGTTGAACTCGCAGCAAAATATTGTGTCAATAAGAAAAAACCGATGCTTCATTGCGACGGTAAATGTTATTTGGCAAAACAGTTAAAGAAATTGGAACAGGAGGAAAAGAAAAATCAACCTGTTCCAAAAATGCCTTTGAAATTGAAGGAAAACGTTTGGAATTCGGATTTTCAGGTAATTACTGCTTTCGAAGCAAATACTATCGAAACTCTTTCAGAAAAAACAATCGCTTTCTTTTACCAAAACACCAAACTGAATTCCTTTTCAGATTCTGTTTTCCATCCACCCACTCTCGGATAATCTTTTTTGACTTATTCTAATGGATAAATATACTTCACACAGATCTCGCCGATTACGCAGAGTTTCCGTAACAAGTATATATTCACATACTTTGCTATGCATTATAAGTCGTTCACACAGTTTTTGTATTGGAATTACGCATTTCATCTGCGTCCGTCTGCGTAATCTGCGGGCAAAAAATAACGTATTTTTCCAGTACACATAAAGAAATTAGTTAATTACAGAACCATGAAAAAAAGCCTTCTCTTTTTCGTGTGTCTTGTTGTGTCCCATATTGCAATTTCCTGCGATGTTTGCGGATGCGGAGCTTTTAATTCCACACATGGTTTGGGAACATTAGCGCAAGGCAACAGGACGAGCATTGGGTTGAATTATCAATACCGACTGTATAAAAGTGCGCACCCGGAAGTTTTCGGGAACGGAATCGAACACAGCACGGATTATTTTCAACGATTGGATGTGTTGGGACAGTTGCGTCTTTCCAAAAGATGGCAATTACAACTTTCCCTTCCCATCAGTTTCAACAAGCATATCGCAGATGATACCACTTCTCAGAGAAACGGATTGGGTGATCCGACCTTAATGGTGAACTTTTTCCTTTTCAACAAACAGGATAGTGTAAGATCACAACTGTTCCGTTGGATTATAGGTGCCGGAGTAAAAAGTCCGGTCGGGAAGTTTACTCATCCAAGCGATATCGACTTGTATCTCTATCCCGGAACCGGTACGTTTGATGCCGTATTTCAGAATTCATTCTTTTTCCAAAAAAAGAAATGGAGTTTGTTGCAGTCATCGCAGTATATTCTTCGTGGGGAAAACAAGTATAAATACATTCCCGGATCCATATTCAGTGCGAGCCTTTTTGGACAGTACAAATTCAGGACTTGGGGAGTTTATGCAGGAACACAATATTCCTGGAGTGGTGTTGATTATCTCAACCGGAAAGCAATTTCCAGTTCCCCCACTCAAGGCCGTGTCCTGACGGGAATTATCGGAGCATCGGTTCAATTCAATTCCTGGGTGATCCAGGGTAATTATCACATTCCGATTGCCCAAAATTTAGGAGATGGAAACTCCCATCAAAAAACCGCATTCAGTATTTCACTTAATTATTTTTTCAATTAGATATGAAAGCATTTTTTATAACAGCAATCTTAGTAAGCAGTATCAGTCTGTCTGCTTGTAAAAAAGATAAATCGACCGATGATTCAACAGAAACAGAAGATCATCCGACTGCGGTCATTACCATCACATCTCCTAACGAGAATGATACCATACAAGGGAATTTTACAGTAACCGGAACAATTGTAGGATCCGCAAACCTACACGGTTACCAGGTAACAGTGACCAATGCATTGAATGATTCAATTGTTTACCAAAATGATATCGATGACCATGTAGCGGATTTCACCATCAACCAATCCGTCACAAATCCTTACACAGCCTTCACTCCATTAAAACTGGAAGTGATTGCTGCTTTGGATCATGAAGGGCATATCACAACAAAAACGGTGCATTTTATGGTACATTAATGATTGTTGGTTGAAAATAATGTAGGGGCGCGATGTATCGCGCCCCTACTGTTTCAACACATTCCATCCAAAATCTTTATTTTTGTTCACCATGACAAAAAAAGAAAAAGCCCGGTACGTGATCGACGAATTGGAAAAATTGTACCCCGAAACTCCGGTTCCACTGGATCACTGGGACGCATATACTTTACTCATAGCCGTTTTACTTTCGGCACAATGCACCGACGTACGGGTAAACACAATCACGCCAATTTTATTCAAACGTGCTTCACGTCCACAGGATATGATCAAATTGTCTGTGGAAGAAATCAGGGATATCATCAAACCCTGTGGACTTTCTCCGCGGAAATCACAGGCAATCTACGATTTGTCTCACATGATCATTGATTTACATGGAGGTGAAGTTCCGGCTTCTTTTGAAGAATTGGAAAAAATGCCTGGCGTGGGACACAAAACGGCTTCCGTTGTCATGTCGCAAGCATTTGGAGTTCCTGCTTTTCCTGTTGACACACACATCCATCGTTTGATGACCCGTTGGGGGTTAACCAGTGGAAAAAACGTAGAAGAAACCGAAGCTGATGCAAAGAAACTGTTTCCACGCGAGTTGTGGAATAAACTGCACCTGCAAATCATTTTCTACGGAAGAAGCCACTCTCCTGCCCGCTCTCCGAAACGTGAGATCGATTATATCACTGCACACATCGGAACGAAGAAAGCTTTGGAGGAGCTAAAGTAAAATCGAATCATGCGCTCACAAAGCTTCCGGGAACTTATATCCGCCTACAAGGAAATTGCCAGGGACATGGATCAATCTGATTTAAACGAACGAACCAATTTCCTGGAAGAGCTTCCCTTTTCGCTCATCATTGAAGGTGAATACAGTGAATTCGAAAATTTGGAAAAATGGATCCTGCAATATCTTCCACAAATCAATTATGAACGGATATACTATGGAAAAACAGACTATGATTTCGGCTTTGTGGAATACTTCCTATCGGATGAAAATTCCCTTCAATTGCTGGAACAAGCTGTTCCTTTAATTTTCACAACGTATCCACTGGCACTTATTCCTCATACAATTTTAAGGAGTGATGGTTGCGGAATTGATATCCGATACGATCCATCAATGACCGATGCCATTGTTTATTGAGTTTCCCGATCAGAACTTGATAATCGCCATCTTTTCCAGGTTTTTCTTGGGATTTTTAAAACGTGCAATGTGTTGATTATTCAATTCATCATAGAAAACAAAGGGTTCAGGCTCACACCACCAGGTATTCTCCGGATAAATCTGGAGCAATGATTTCACTTCGCCATTCTCCAAGTCAATCTTTCTAAAATAAAGATTGATGTTCGTTCCATCTGTCGCAGTGGAAAAGGGATAAAAGGAATAGATTCCTGCCCTGCAATTCTCGTTGTACTCCCTGCTGTAAAAATAGAGATTCGAACCGTCGATATGATGAGAGAAATAGTTGTACAATCGATGTTCATCATACACCATCAGTTTCTTCCACAGGATTTTGCCTTCGGTTGAAACCATAAAGAGCAACTTGCTGTTCAACAGTTGTGGAGAATCGTCTTCTACCTGGTCGGAAATAAAAAAAACATCTCCATTCGGCATCATTTGATAGCAATCATTGTGAGATAAAACTTCGAATGAATGGTCTTCGCTTTCGTCCAGTTTCAATTTTGTCAAATATTCCCTATTGTCATTCGAAATCAACTCTGCGTATTCGAACCATTCCAATTTTGAATCGAGGATTCTTCCACTTGCACTCCAACGAAGAAAGTAAAATCCGGATTTTTTCTTTTGAGGAAAGCCTTCTCCAAATCGCTTTGTCACGATGGTATTACATGTGATATTCTTCTTTGAATCCAGTGTGAAATACGTGGAACCGATTTCAAAATCCCATTCAGGAACATCCAATTCAACGGATAAAACATTTCCTGACCTTTTGTCAATCTGAAGCAGTTCAATTTTTGAAAACAAATAACGGTTATCGAGCTTTCCATCTTCCTTGACAAACAAAGGCAGAAACAGGTTTCCATCCTCATCCACATTCCATTCATTCATGAATTTATTTGATCGATAATCATATTCGGCAAAATCTAAAGACCATTTCAAGTCCAGATCGGAATCAAATCGATAAATGATTCTTGGGATCACTTTTTTATGAGATAATTTGGGCTGATAGACTCTGTCAGGATTCACCGCCGGATCCGTGTCACCCAAACAAAACGAAAAACCAGAGTCATCGGATTTACAAAACTTCAAGTTCAGATAAGCATGCGGGAGTTCCTTTTGACTCACGATTTTCAGTGTTTCAATATCCCGCTTCACCAGAATATTTCTTCTGCCTTTTTCAAGCGATACATTTTTTTCGCTGGCAACATAATGGATTTCATACAAGAACTGCCCTTGAACAAAAGCTTTCAATAACCAGCCTTCCGATTTGTGAGGTAACTCCGGGCTCAAAAGGAATTCTTGACGCATCGCAGGTTGAACAGCCGTATCCACAACGAAAATTCCCGACAACGACGTAGAGGATACGATTTTGGTTTTCCAGATTCCTAAGATAAATTTCCCCGATTCCGGATAATCTTCCGTAATACGGATGGTTTGTCCGAATGAATTTCCAACAAGATAAATGGATGTCAAAAGGCAGCTTAAATACTTTTTCACAGGTCGATTTTGGTTTTCAAAGTTAACTGGAAATTCTTTTCAATTGCAAATTTCCTGTTTCTTAATAGTTGATCAGTAACAAACGCTCCAACTTATTCGAAGGAGAGGAATATCGCACAACTATTTTTTTATCCTGATTAAAAATAACACCTTGGGGATGAAATTTCTCCGAAGGATTTGCAATCAGTGGTTGATTGGAAATCTCTTGCCCATTCTCCAGGTCAACAACCCGGTCAGCCAATAATACCGTTTTTCCATTAACCATCGATCGGATGAATTTGAAATCATATTTTCCTTTTTCATAAGAGGCAATAAATTCCCGGATCAGGAAATGTAATTTGTTGTCATCGATAAAGAAATCTCCACTCCAATAAAGTTCGTTGTCATTCAAAGGAATCAATTTGGTCCAAAGCACATCCCCATCCGGAGATAAGAGATAAACCAGTTTGCTTCCCTGCAACGGTGCCACCACCCCCATCAATGTATGGGAAATATACAATACGTTCCCGTTCCCAAGGAACTTTACATGACTCGTCGTAACGTTGTAATTGGTTCGGCTAAAACCCTCTTTTTCAGTCTTAAAACGATAATACTCAGCATACTTTTTCAGGTTTTCATCTGTGAATTCTCTGAGAGAAAAAGCATGATTCCTTGCTGTAATAATCCCTCCGTCATCATTCCATCTGAAATAGGCATACCCAATTCCCAGGTATATTTTTTTTGGTGGCGGTGCTTTCACCGATTCGGAAGTCAGGAATAACCCGATCAACTCACGGTCTTCATTGTGGTAGTTAAACCGGGCATATTTGACATAAATACTTTCCGGAACCTTGGGTTTGATCAGTTTTTGCGTTCCCGATTTATCCGTAATAATCAAAAACAGCTCAGATTTTGAGACAGGTATCGAATCCTGGAAATGAATCGTTGTATTCTTGTTAACAGACAATGACATGATCAGGTTCAACCGATTATCAACCTCGATATTATTCAACCGGATGTTTTTGTCTGAAAACGATTCGAATCCTTTTTTCCAGACAACTTCCAAATTCAAATTGATGCGATAGAGATTGATCGATGAAAGTAAATAAAATCCTTCCGGATCACTTTCGTCAAAATTCACCTCCCATTCATCCAATTCCAACGAACCTAAAACTTCCTGTAAGTTAGAAAGCACCCGTTTGATAATTCCGATACCAATAGTTCGATCTTTGTCTTTTATTACATGTAATTCATAAATGAAATCACCTTGTAAAAACAAGCGATTAAACGAAACACCGGTTCCTTTTGTAAATTTAGGTTGAGACAGCAACAATTGCTTCTTCTCCGGATTCGCAGGATCCATAATCCCATATTCCAGGGTAGTCAAATCCGGAATGGCTGTGTGATTTTTTTTGTATGAAATCACTTTTTCATCGCTAACACCAATAAATTTTCCGGATGTTTCGGGGAACTCTTCCGTGAATTCCAATTCCTGTGAGAAACACGTCGTGACCTGAAGAAAAAGAAATAGTAAGGTAGCTCCCAAATAAGCCTGTTTCATCTGATGACTTTTGATAAAAGTAATTGAAAATAGGAATAATTCATTCGAGCAAGCTTTAAATGAACAAAAAAATTCCAAGCTCTCAAGTAGCTTGGAATTCGTCAGTTTATTAATCTATTCAACAGATTAGTAGTTGATTGTTAAAAATCGTTCCCGATTTTTAACCGTATAAGAATACCGAACTATTATTTTTTTGTCTTTATTGTAAATCACTGCTGTTGGATAAAATTTCTCAGACGGATTTGCTATCAATGGTTTATTTGAGATTTCTTTACCCGTTTCCAGATCGATTATCCGTTCGGCCATCAGAACGGTTTTACCGGTAAGAGGTGTATGTGAATTGACTGGTGTAAAAACATATCCTCCAGTTTCATACTCCTTGGAATAATCCATAATCAGCACATGTAATTTAGCATCTTCGATATAAAAGTCACCATTTTTATACATCACATCGCTATTTAGTGGAATCATTTTTGTCCAAAGCAACTTTCCTTCCGGTGAAAGCATGAAAATCAATTTACTTCCTTCCAATTCTCCCAAAAACCCGATCAAAGCGTGAGATATATAAAGTACATTACCGTTATCTAAAAATCGAATGTGGCTTGTGTAACCCAAGCCCAATTGTTTGAAATCATATTTTTCAGTCTTAAACTTGGCGGATTCTGCATATTTTTTCATATCATCGTCAACAAACTCCTGGAACGAAAAGTTGTGATTGTCCGTAACAATAATTTCACCTTCATTATTCCATTTGATATACAAATAACCGATTCCGACATTGGATTCCTTACTAGTCAAAAACAATCCTTCCAATTCCTTTTTCTTATCGTTGTAGTTGAATCGCGCATATTTCGAATAAACGCTTTGAGGAATTTCGGGGCTGATGACATGTGGTTCTCCTGTTAGATCCGTGATGATAAATAGCAGAGACGATTTAGCAGGAGGTGTCGACCCGAAAAATTTAACTTTCACGTTTTCTTTAATCGCCACAGACATCAAAACATTCAAATTATCATCCACTTCGATATTATTCAATACCACATTATAATCTTCAAACATCTCATATTTTTTTGTCCAGATCAAGTTCAGATCCAAGTCAATCCGATACAAATTCATTTTTGAGAAAAAATAAAATCCATCCTCATCACTTTTAGCAAAGCTTGCATCGAAATCATTCAGCTCAAGAACTTTACCTACTTGATTTAGGGTTGCCAGTTCACGTTTGACGATACCAACAGCAACTACACTGTTGTAATCATGAATCTGATGAATCTCATAAATAAAATCACCTTGAACAAACATCCGGTCGAATACCACTTGTGTACGTTTGCTGAATTCGGGTTTCGATTTAAAAATGGTTTTTTTCTCTTCCGGGTTTGCGGTGTTTACGACAATGTATTCAACCAATTTGGAATTGGTCATAAGATTGACATCTTCCTTGTAATAGATCATTTTATCATTGCTCGCTCCAACAAAAACTTCGCGCACTTCAGGTAATTCTGCAGAGAAATTGGGTTCTTGTGCTAAACTTAGGTTATTGACACCTGAAAAAAGGAATGCCAAAAGAATAAAATAGGTGATTTTCATTTTGATAATTTTGACAAAAGTAATCCAAAAATCAGATTACCTTGTCTCAACATCTTTTTTTGTCAAGTTTAAAGAAAAAAGTGAACCCTTATTCACACTGCTTTTGGTTAGTATGTAATCTTCAACTATTTGTCTTAGATATTCATTTAATGACGTTAAATAATCGTCCAAAAGGTTCAAACTTTTTAAATTGGTACTTTGTTACAGGTATAGGTAAAACTATATTACGTGAAGAACAGTTTTTAGTGCATTTTTAAGTCAATTATTATTGACAAAATAAGTCAAACTCGAATAATACGAGTTCCCTTCCTTATCTGCGAATTATAATTCCTTATCTTTAATCCAGTCTTACAAATTTCAATCACATGTCATTTCAAGCCTATTTAGATAATATCAAAGCGAAAACAGGAAAGCTTCCCGAAGAGTTCCAAAAATTGGCGCAGGAAAAAGGCTTTATAAAAGACGGTGAATTATTAGCCGAAGTAAAAGCCGGTCAGATCGTTGCATGGTTGAAAGAGGAATTTGACTTGGGCCATGGTCATGCAATGGCAATTTATGCATATTTTAAAGGGAAAAGATCATGAGCGAAACGAAAAATATTCGAATCACCAATAAGCAATCTGCAGAAACCATTGCAATCGGGGCTTCCGCTTACAATATCTTGTTGGGCAGCCAACATTCGGAAGGACAATTAGCAATCATTGAAATGCTTGTTCCTCCCAATGCGGGGCCAATTCCTCACGAACACAAAGGATTCCAGGAATGTTTCTATATACTGGAAGGCGAAGTGGAAATGCGAACCAAGGAGAATCGGATCCTGGCAAAACAAGGAGATTTGGTTCATATTCCCCTGGACGGCCCTGTTCACTGTTTCAAAAACATCACTTCGGTAAATGCGCGACTTTTATGTATTGTTGCTCCGTCAGGGTTGGATTCGTTTTTTGAGGAAGCCGGTCGGAAAATTCCTGCCGGAACGTTACCGGAACCGACCCCGCCTACTCCGGAACAAATCGCTTTGGCAAACCGGACAGCGGAAAAATACGGACAGAAGCTTTACCCGAAGGATTATTTGGATGATTAATCTGATATTATCTTTGAATGTCACTGCCTCAAATTGAAATAATGAAAAAAATAATCCCTCTGATGTTTCTACTCTTGTTTTCTTGCAAAAAAGAGGACTGTTCATCGAAAGCAGAGGTTCTCGATCCCAAAGATACTACGGTTGTGATAGGCTGGCCTGTTGTACTAAACACGGAATATTTCAGTGCTACTTTTACAAACGAATGGAGTGGGCCAAATAACTGGAAAGCAACTACAACAAATGGAATAGCAAGTCAACAACTAACTGCCCAAGCAAACTTTTCAGACGCCGGCGACTATTTGGTCGAAAGTTATTCTCACAATAAATGTCTGAAATATCAAAAAACAATCCGGGTTCATGTTATTGATCCTCCGCATGCTCCATGTACCATGAGTGAAAATACGATTAATATTAGTTCACCGGTCGCTTATCAAATTACGTACACGCAAGTAACATCCTATATTTCAAACAATCAATTTGTTATAAATGCGTCAAATGGAAATCAAACCATTACTTTTAATTTTCAAGGTACTCAAGAACCCAAACCTGGCATTCATCTCGAACATAATGTACAAATGATAACTCAACTTGGAGTTTACTTGCTCGATTCAGGTCAGTTTTACGTTCAAAAAATAAACAACCAATTGGTTATTTCTTTTTGCGATGCCATATTTTATAGTCCCGATGATATCCAAACAGATGTGTTGGTTTCAGGAGAAGTAACCATCCCATAATTATTCTTGTAAATGAAATCAATAGTGAGAATCGCATTAGTATTCATCTCCATTCTTTTATTTGAGGGGAACTGTAAGGCCGATTCCATTCCAAACAAAATGCATCTTTCCTTGCAATTATCACCACTTGCCTTAATTGATTTTTACAATGGCTCAAGTTATCGTTTGGGAAGTCAGTTAATTATTACTAAGAACATCGCAATCAGTGCAGATTGTGGCGGATACTTTAAGAACTTTAACTATTTAAAGAACAATAAGGGATTTTATGGCTTACTGGCATTTAAATACAGATTACCTAACTCACCACAATCTTGGATTTCCCTGAGTTATTCATACAAACAACAATCGTTCGATTATCACGATTCCTTTTTGCAAGATCCTGAGACGCCCATAGTTGTACACGTCCAGAAATACGTGAATTGCATCAACCTCAATTACGAAACGAATGCTATTCTATTAAGAAAATCCTATATCAATTTTTTCGCAGGAGTGGGAATTCGTTTCAGAAATGTCCACTCGTTCCAAACAAAACACGAATTTGACGAACTCAAAAACGGCGGAGATTCCCAAACACTGTATTTTGTATTGATCCCGGGGAAAGATACCTGGTTTAATCTAAATGCAGGTCTGCGATTGGGCTTCTATCTTTTTTAATGCATGATCCGTAATACAATAAAAATCAATTCTTTAAACACTTTCCACTCGCTGGGTAGTGTCCTGCAGATTCAGGCTTAATCTCACAATGCTGTCTTCCTCAGCAATCAAATCATGTGGAACATGCCCTTCCAGCGCTATCATCATCCCTCTTTTCAAAAGGATCCGTTCCTGTTCTACTCCGAAATCAATCGTTCCTTCCAAAACTTGCACGATAATCGGGTAAGGAGCCTGGTGCTCCTTCATCTCCTGCCCTTTGCGGAAAACAAGGCGAATTTCCTTGGCATAGAGCGTTTTGATCATTACTTTAATGGCTGGTTTCGTGTATTCTTCATACTGAAGATCATCGTAAAAAGATACTAGTTGTCTCATTCGTTACTTTATTATTGTTCAATTCAACATTCCGGATCCCAACTGATTGAATAAAATGGTCCCGGACCAAATCAGGAAAGTTACCTTGGCCAGTTCAAATGCTACGTAATAAAAATGCAGGTTCGAACGCGGCACGGTATCTCCTTTTATATGCAATTCCGCACGCCCATCCAAAGCAGGTAATAACCAAATGGTCTGCAAAATGAGGAGAAGCAAAGGTGTAAAATAACAGATGCTTCCTGTCAAAGCCAGTTTTTGCTCAAAAAGAAAGTAACAGCTCACCAGTATCAATGCAAAGAACCATTCCACCTTGTTGAGCGCATTGAAAACCAATCGGCCGATACCGAGCCCCAAAGGACGCGTTATTCCCGGTGCGCGAAATTTAAGCCACGCTTCCATAAAACTTATCGCACAAACAAAACCGGTCCAAAGAAAGGTGCCCCCGATTGCCAGGAAATAAACTGTCATTTTCATACCATCCGTGTTTGATACTATTGTTAACTAATCCGGAGCAAAAATAGGGATTAATTTATTTCGGACAAAAATATCCGAAATAAATTTATAAGTCAAATCCTCCGGTGTGGTATCTTTAGCCAACAAGAGACAAAAGCACAGCTGTTGATCTTTCATTTTTATTCTTTGACAAGATGATTTCAGTACTGGTAACATACCGCATAAAGCCGGAATTCGCAGAACAGAACAAGGCGAATACTCAGCATTTTTAACCGATTTCGAACAGTTGGACGGATCGAAATTCAACTATTCCGTATGCGTAAAAGAAGACGGTGTTTCTTTCATTCATTATTCCCATTATTCGGATGAACAAATGCAAAACGAGTTATTGAATGTACCCTCATTCAAAGCTTTCCAGGAAATGCGCGATGCCAGCTGATTAAACAATTCGCATAAACTAGAAGTACTTCAATCTATAGACTCAAAGGGAAATCTGTGATAAATTGTCCACTCAAAAAAGCATAAAGCTCACAAGGGATAAAACATTTCCAAAAGAATTAAGAAGTAGATCTCTTTTAGAAAAAGATACCATTCAAAAGGAAATAGCACCCAACTTTTCAATGTTTTTCTTTGAATTTCTATATCTGAGAATATATTGTTCGGTTTCGGAATTAAAGAACACAAAAGGAACAGGAAGAAAAGTCTTTTCCTTTTCAGGATACAAAAATTGAATTGACTCTAAATTTCCATTTTCAAGATCAAATACTCTCAACATTAAATCCGTTGTAACACCATTAACATCATCTTTAACATCCCTGAATGAATATTGTTCATTTGTTAGACTTGATCGGAATTCTGTTGAAAAAATAGAGAGTCTTGAACCGGATACAAAACATGAAATATGGTTGTATATATAATTGTTGTCATGAACCAAGAATTTTTTCCACAAAACCTCTCCTGTACTAGAAACCATGAGTAGTATTTTGCTATTCAATATTTTTTTTCGGGTTAATGCCATTTTATCTGAAATATATAAACGGTCACCATTATTCATTAAATGGTAACTTTCTTCATTGGATACGACTTCAAATACATCAGTCTCATTCCATTTCAGATTCAATTTATTCAAATACTCCCTATTTTCATCCGAAACAAAATCATTATAAAGAAACCATTCTGTTTTTGTTTTCAAAACAGTTCCCTTACTGTTCCATTCAACAAAATAATAACCAGATGTTTTCTTGACTGCCCCACGATCTTCAACATACTTGATTAGAATCATTAAACTATTAGCACACCCTGTTTTTCTATTATAATTAAAATTGCCCGACTCAATATACCCATCAAACTTTGGTGCTTCTAATTTTAATAGTGTTTCTTTCCCTGTAATATCCAAAACGATTAAATCAACTAGTTCTTGATTTTTAGATTCATCATCCTTCCTGAACAATGGAATCATCACGTTTCCATCGTTATCAATACTTAGTTCATTAAGAAAGGCATTCTCTCTTATTCCATATTTTGAAAAATTAAAATCCCAGATTTGCTCCAATTCAAAATCAAAACGAAAAAGCTCTTGGGGGATCATAAATTTCGCAGGAAAATTCATTGAGTTAGTAAAACTTTCTTGATCTGTTGTGCAAAACGTAACAAAGAAACCTTCTTCATCTATTTTTACCATCTTTAATTTCGAATACCCAATAGGTAAATCCTTTTGTGTGATGATTTCAAAAGTTTCTATATCTCGCTTTACCAGTATGTTTCTGGGCACGGGTATTGTTTTACCTTTCTGAATAAGATCATTTATGTAATAAATTTCATAGATAGCATTCTCGTGAACAAACAATTTCAACAATTCTCCAAGTGATTTCGTTGAGAGTTGCGGATTTAATTCCATTACTTTTCGAGATAGGGGTTTTGACAATGTATCTAAAATACAAATCCGATTATTCCCATAATAAGAAATGACATTACTCTTCCAAATGCCCAAAATGAATTTTTCGGATTGAGGAAAATCTCCCGTAATTTCAACTTTTTGCCCGAAAAGAGTATTGAAAAACAAAAAAGAAAACAAAGAAAAAATCAGATATTTAGGCATCGGTTCTATTTATGTATCAAAAATAAATAAAAAACCCTGGATTTGAAATGAATCCATAATGCCTAAAGAAAAGTATCAAACGGTTCGCATAGTAATCTGCTTACTTTTCGAATTTTCAAAAACCTAAACCAGAAATCATTTAAGCGCTTTCTTCAGCGCTTCCGGGTCCAACTGCTTTTCCCAGCGAGCTACAACAATCGTTGCAACGGCGTTCCCGATCAGGTTGGTCAAAGCACGGCATTCCGACATGAATTTATCCACACCGTAAATGATGGCAATTCCTTCCACCGGAATATCCGGGACAACTGCCAATGTTGCTGCAAGCGTAATAAAACCTGCACCTGTTACTCCTGCTGCCCCCTTGGAACTCAACATCGCAACCAAAAGAAGTGTGATCTGCTGGGTCCAGGTCAATTCCACATTACAGGCCTGCGCAATAAACAAAGCCGCCAAAGTCATGTAAATGTTCGTACCATCCAAGTTGAAAGAATAGCCTGTAGGAACTACCAACCCGACCACCTGGCTGGAACAGCCGGCATTTTCCATTTTCGTCATTAATCCGGGCATTGCCGGTTCGGAAGAACTTGTTCCGAATACCAAAAACAATTCGTCTTTCAGATAACGAAGCAATTTAAAAATGTTGAATCCATTATATCGACCTACTAAACCAAGTACAACGATCACGAAGAATGCAGAGGTCAAATAGAAGGTTCCAACCAATTTCCCCAAGTCCCATAGTACCTGGATCCCGAAATTCCCAACAGTAAACGCCATTGCTCCGAAAGCGCCAAGTGGGGCCAATTTCATCAGGATGGACATTATTTTGAAAATCGGGTTGGTCATGACTTTCAAAAAGTCTATAACCGGTTGACTTTTATCCGCAGTGAACGCCAATCCCAATCCAAAAAGAATCGCTACAAACAATACCTGAAGAATACTTTCTCCTGTTAAAGCACCAAGAAACGTTTTCGGGATAATATCCAGCATGAATTTCGAAAACGAATGTTCGTCTTTCTTTTCAACCGGTTTGGCAGTTGCAAGCTCTTTTACTGCTTTTTCAGGAGAGTTGGCGGCCTTACTTGTTACGGTTTCTAACTTCTGCGAATCTACTGTTTCCGCTTCGTGTTTATAGGATTCGATATACGTATCTATTTTACTGGTATCCAATTTTTTAGGATCGATGTTCATTCCCTTACCCGGTTGAATCAAGTGACTGGAAATTAAACCGATAATAAGTGCAAGGGTTGAAAATGATATAAAATATAGCAATGCTTTACCGGCAACCTTACCTACCTTTTTCATGTCGTTCATCCCCGCAATTCCCAAACTGACTGTAAGGAAAATCAATGGAGCGATCATCATTTTCACCAGGTTGATGAATCCATCACCAAGCGGTTTCATATCTATTCCCCAATCGCGGTTGAAATACCCGAGCAGAACTCCTGCAACAATTGCAACAATTACTTGAAAATACAAAGCTTTATACCATGGTTTCGGTTTCGCAGGTTTCGCGTTCAGATCTATTTCCATCAGGAATTTATTTTTAGAGGATAATTTCGTTGAAGATATTAATTATTGATTAATTGGAGTCGTTTATTCCTCCACGAAATCCAAATCCCGATTATGCGTTTCTGAGATACTCCATGTACTGTAAATTCCTATTGCAAAGCAGATGAATCCAACAATTCCGGCAGAAACAAGTGCTGTTAATCCGGAACCCATCAACGATTCAAAACCAATTGTCATTAAAATCACTGTCCCGCGGACCATATTCGGGATGGTTGTCGCTGCTGTAGAGCGAATATTGGTTCCGAACTGCTCTGCTCCTATCGTTACGAACATGGCCCAATAACCTGTTCCGAAGCCAAACCAACAACACATGAAATAGTACATCGAAGTGGTATGAATCGTTCCTGAGAGAATCCATAACACACTGATCAAGGTGAATGCCATCATTAATAAAATGGATTTTTTGCGGGATTTCAACCAATGGCTTAAAAATCCACTGAAAATATCTCCTATCGAAATCCCGATATATCCCCACATGATTGCATCACCCGGACTGATTCCTCCTTTTATTCCCAGCGCTTCGCCGAAAACGTTCCCGAACATGGCTAAAATCCCAATACAGAACCAAGTCGGAAGCCCGATGCCTATACAGCGCAAATACCTCCAGAAACGGTCCCAATTCGTGAAAAACATCAGGAAGTTTCCGCGACTGACCACCGTTTTCTTCGTTTCATTGAAAATTCCCGACTCCAACACCCCGATTCTAAGCAAGAGCAAACCTATTCCCATTCCTCCTCCAATGAAATAGGCGATATTCCATTCAGGGGTCATTTTTACCGTCAGGTTTGCAACCACTGCTCCCGACAACCCGATTCCAGCCACCAACGAAGTTCCCAATGCACGCAGTTCTTTGGGTAAAACCTCGGAAACTAAAGTGATTCCCGCTCCCAATTCCCCAGCCAACCCAATTCCTGCAATGAAACGCAAAGCAACATAAGTATAAGTCAGGTTTTCTTTGTCGTTCGGGAAATACGGTAAAAATCCGCACATGATATTCGCTAATGAATAAAGAACGATCGAACCGAAAAGGACAGATAAACGGCCTTTTTTGTCTCCCAGGATTCCCCACAAGATTCCTCCAAGCAATAAGCCACCCATTTGCCAATTGACAATCATTGTACCCACATGAGTCACCTCTGTCTCATTGAATCCAAGTCCTTGCAAACTCGGAACCCGGACAATTCCAAAAAGAAGTAAATCGTAAATATCTACGAAGTAACCCAGCGCTGCCACGATCACGGGTAAAGACCATAAAGGCTTATAATATGCTATTTTTTCCAAAGTAGTTTTTGTTTGAAAGTCGAAGATAGCAATAATTGAAAATGTAAAATGTAGAATTGAAAAGTTGAATACCGCTTCGACCGGCAAATTGAATGTTCTCTCTTGTCAATTTTCCATTATAAATTTTTCATTCAACTAGGAATTCGTAATTCGTAATTCGTAATTTTGAATAATGAGTCCTGATGAAAAATACATGTTCCGCGCTTTGCAACTAGCTAAATCGGGAGGTGTTTGCGTTGCTCCGAATCCGTTGGTTGGCGCTGTCATTGTGCTCAACAACGAGATCATCGGGGAAGGGTATCATCAAAAATACGGAGAAGCCCATGCAGAAGTCAATGCGGTGAATTCTGTTCAGGATAAATCCTTACTTCGGGAAGCTACGATTTATGTCACACTGGAGCCTTGCTCCCATTTCGGAAAAACTCCGCCCTGTGCAGACCTATTGATCCGGTCCGAATTCAAACGGGTGGTTATTGCCCAAGTCGATCCCTTTTCTGAAGTGGCAGGAAAAGGAATTGAAAAACTGAGGAATGCAGGAATTCCGGTTGATTGCGGAATTCTGGAAAAAGAAGCCCAGGAATTGAATAAGCGCTTCATCACTTTTCATACCAAAAAACGTCCTTTCATTACTCTGAAATGGGCACAAACAGCAAACGGTTTTATCGACCTGGATCGTTCTCAGAAACAAGAAACGGGTATTCATTGGATTTCTCAACCTGAAACCCAGGTAATCACTCACCGAATCAGAAGTACGGAACAGGCCATTTTAGTAGGTTGGCGCACCATCTTGAATGACAATCCTTCCTTGACTACACGTGCTTTCAATGGTCCAAATCCCTTGAGAATTGTGATCGATCCGCAATTGCAGGCTCCCAAAAACGCAACCGTATTCTGCGATGGAATGCAAACTCTTGTTTTGAACCGTTTGGAGGATAAAACAGTCTACGGAACACAATACGTCCAACTAGCGGATATGAACATGGAAACCATCCTCCATACCTTGTTTCAGAAAGGAATCAGTTCGCTTTTAGTTGAAGGTGGAGCCAATACACTCAACCAGTTCATTCAATCCGATCTGTGGGATGAAGCGCTTGTCATTACCGGGAAAAATGAGTTTAAGTCGGGGTTGAAAGCACCGATCCTTTCAAAAAATCCGTTCAAAACCGTTCAATTTGGAAAAGACAGATTGAATTATTTTCAAAATTACTCCTTTTAAAATCACCTAATCCATTGCTAAAACCCCTGGATTTTCTATTTTTAGTTCGCTATAACGGATTTTAATCTAAATAGATCCAACGGCATTCAAATAGAAATGAGATGAAAATTTACCCAATTGAAACCGGCACATTCAAATTAGACGGTGGCGCAATGTTCGGAGTGGTTCCTAAAAGCCTTTGGTCGAAAACAAATCCTGCAGATGAAAACAACCTATGTACCTGGTCCATGCGCTGTTTGCTCATCGAAGATGGAAACCGTTTGATCTTGATTGACACTGGTATTGGCGACAAACAAACTGAAAAATTCTTTTCGCATTACTATCTGGCAGATACACTTACATTGGAACAAAGCTTAAACAAGTTGGGTTTCGGATTAGACCAGATTACCGATGTTTTTCTTTCCCACCTTCACTTTGATCACTGTGGAGGAGCAGTCAAATGGAATTCAGATCGAACGAAACTGGAAACGGTTTTTAAAAATGCTACTTATTGGAGTACTGAAAATCATTGGAAGTGGGCTACAGAGCCAAATATGCGTGAAAAAGCATCTTTTTTGAGTGAGAATATTCTCCCTTTGCAAGAAAGCGGTCAATTAAAAATGGTAGAACGAACCGGAAATTACACCGAATCCATCTTCAATAATTTTGACGTCCTGTTTGTGGATGGTCACACGGAAAGTATGATGATTCCTCACATTCATTATCAAGGCAAAACACTCGTATTTATGGCAGATTTATTACCGAGTACGGGACACATCCCCTTACCTTATGTTATGGGATATGACACACGCCCCTTGATTACATTGGGTGAAAAAGGACTATTTCTTGATAATGCTGCAAACCAGGAATTCGTACTCTTTTTGGAACACGATAGTGTCAATGAATGCTGTATGGTGGAACAGACTGAAAAAGGTGTTCGTTTAAAAGATCGCATGTCTTTTTCGTCCATATTTGGATAAAATTGTAAATTAGAACAAAACTTCACATCATGAACAATTACTTACTACAACTGTTAAAAGAGGTCAAAACACTGATTATACCTGGCTTGGGGGCTTTAACTGTCACCAATGAAAGTACGGGTGAAATCCTTTTTATGCCCTATTTGAAGTTCGATGATGGTACACTTGCAAAGCATATTGCTAGTAAGGAAAATATGGAACTGAATGATGCTTCGAACTTGATCTCCAAGTTTGTACGCGAAGTTACAGCAGAATTGGACAAAGGAAACTCCTATGATATGTACCAATTCGGTCGTTTCGTGAAAGTGGATGGTGAAATTGCTTTTGAAGCATGGTCAGGTAATTCAGGTGAGCAAAAAACTTCTGAGCTTACTGCTGTTCAAGATTCTGGAGCCGAAGATGAAGTTTCCAAACTAGTCGAAACACCTAAAAAAGTAGAAGAGCCGAAAGTTCCTGAACCGCCTAAGGTGGAAAAAGTAATTCCTCCGGTGGTTGAAGAACCGAAAAAAGTAGTCGAAACTCCGGAACTTAAAAAAGAGGAACCAAAGGTTGAAAAAATTGTTCCCCCGATTGTTGAAGAACCAAAAGCAGTTGAGCCGAAGAAAGAAGAACTTAAAGTCGAAGCAAAAATTATTCCTCCGGTTGTTGAGAAAACCGAGGTGAAGGCTCCTGTTGAAAAACAGGTTTCACCGAAAGCCATCACTCCTAAAAAAGAGAAACCGGTCAAAGAGCCCAAAGCTCCGAAAGAAAAAAAGAAAACTTCTGTATTTGCATATATTCTGTGGGGGGTCCTTGTACTGATTCTTGGTTCAGGAACGTTCATTGCAATTAAATTCGACAGTCTCAAAAAGGATTTCCCAATCCTGGCGGATCTGGCAGGAGAAAATGATGATGTTGCAAAAGGCAGTGAAGATGTGAAGCAGTTGGAGGATGAACCGGATGTCAATATTGATTCGGCAACCAAATCCGAACCCATCCCTGAAGATCAGGTTCAAGTAGTCGAAGATCAACTTCCTGAGAAAAAAGTAGTTGAGGACCCGAAAAAAACAGTTACTCCAAAAAAGGAAACTCCCGCTCCGAAACCAACTCCTACTCCTAAACCGACAGTTGCAGTTAAGAAACCTGTTGCAAAACCAAAACCTCAAAGTACTGGTGGAGCAACCTTTGATGGATCCAAGCATTTCCATATCATCGCAGGTTCTTTCGGATCGGAAGCAAATGCCAACAGATTGGCAGGAAAACTTCAATCAAAAGGATTTAACGAAGCTTCTGTAACGATGAATGGCGGAATGTACCGCGTAAGCGTGAAAGGATTCGGCACATTGAATGAAGCAACTGCGGAAGCTGCAAATATTCAGAGTTCCGTTCCCGGAGCTTGGGTGTTGAAAATGTAATTATTGATATCAAAAAATAAAATTGTAGGCCCGTGGCACATCACGTGCCTACATAATTTTCATTTCATCATCCCAATTTCACAACCAAATCAATCAAACGATTCGAGAAACCGGCTTCATTGTCATACCAGCCAACTACTTTGACCATGTTTCCGATCACAGAAGTGAGTTCACTATCAAAAATACATGAATTGGGATCCCCGACAATATCAACAGAAACAATCGGGTCTTCCGTGTAGCGAACGATTCCTTTTAAGTCGGACTCTGAAGCTTTTTTAAATGCTGTATTGATTTGCTCAACCGTTGGTGGATTTTCTTTTACGATCACAGTTAAATCTGTCAATGAACCATCCGGAACGGGAACGCGCATTCCACATCCTCCCATCTTTCCTTCCAATTCAGGAAAAATCCGGGTGATTGCCTTAGCCGCACCTGTTGATGTCGGCACAATACTCACTGCTGCTGCTCTAGCTCTTCTCAGGTCCTTATGCGGACTGTCGTGCAAACGCTGATCTGAAGTATAACTATGGATCGTTGTGATGTAAGCTTCTTCTATGTCACAAAACTCTTTCAGAACCGCTACCAAAGGAGCGGCAGAATTGGTTGTACACGAAGCATTACTGATTATTCTGTGTTCGTCAGTGATCAGATGATCATTGACACCGATTACTACATTAAAAATGTCATCTCCTACTGAAGGTGCGCTCAGAATTACTCTTTTTGCTCCGGCTCTCAAATGTGCTCCTGCCGTTTCTGTCGTTAGAAATAATCCCGTCGATTCGATTACAATATCAACCCCTAAAGCTTTCCATGGAAGTTCTTCCGGATTTTTATGTTGTAAGAATTCAATTTTCTGATTCTGATTAAAGATCAACTGATTTCCCTTAATTTCAAATTCATCGTGCATTCTGCCATGAATGGAATCATACTTCAACAAATGAACAAGTGTTTCTATCGGGGCCAGATCATTGATTGCCACCAATTCTATTTTAGGGTTCATCAAAGCTAATCTGCTAAAATAACGCCCGATTCTTCCAAATCCATTAACTGCTACTCTTATACGTTGTTCCATTTGTCTATTGTGTCAATTTTTAATAATCCGATTTGTTATCGCGTTTGAATATACAAAAATAAAAAAGCCCCGACATTTATCGTCGGGGCTTTTAACATCATTTGTTTTTATTAGTGGAAGACTTGAACAAAGCCTTGTTGCTTTATCTCTTCCCCTGTTAGCAATTTTGCTGTGAAGTTATAGAAGTAAGTTCCCTCAGAGACAACTTCTCCATTTAAGTTTCTTCCATCCCAAGCTGCTCCCGGATCATCATATTCAGTGATCAGGTTACCCCATCTGTTTACAATTGTAATATGGAACTCTTCTACTCCATCATATGAAAGGAAGAATTTATTATTTCCGGATGTTGACGAAAGAACGATAATGTTTGGTGCAGTGATATAACATATCTTACTACCAATTGTCATTGTGGATGAAGATGAATTACATTCATTGGTTGCAGTAACTGTATACACCCCTGGTCCGACGGTAACATTATGTCCAACCTGACCATTACTCCAAACATATGAGTCATTTTGAGGATAAACACCACAAGATGTTGAAATCGTTCCGCCCAAACAAATCACTGTGTCAACAGTAGTCACAAAAGCATAATTAATGAACTCAATATCAGAAGTTACTGAGGTATTACACTGATTATCCGTAAATGTTACCTGGAATGTTCCCGGGATACTTGAAGTAATTGTCGGGTTCATCACGTTCGCATTAGGAATGAAGTGAATATTCGTATCAGCTGTAGACCAAACTCCACCATTTGCTGCAATCGTTCCTGTAGCATTGTAAATAAAGTTACAAGCAGAAGTATCAGGGAAGATCTGTGGCAACAAGAACAAAGTTACCTGAGATGAAGTTGAGTTGTTACAAACATTATCTGTAAATGTAACTGTATACTGCCCACTGGTAGTTGCTGTAATTAGCGGATTTGTTGTTGTATTATTCGGTAAGAAAATAACCTCCGGCGATGCAGCAGACCAATGCCCTCCAGTCGAATATGCCAATGTCCCGGTAACCTGGAAATCATCCCCACAGAGCAAGGTATCATTGAATATCTGAGGATAAGGTGGGAATATGATTGTCGAGGTTATCGTATCGCTACACGCATTATCTATATAGGAGACCGTATATGTTCCAGCGGTGTTCGTAGTAATCAGAGGATTATTATTCGTCGTTGAGCTGAAATTCAATCCATTTGGTGTTGCGCTCCAAACTCCACCAGCAAACGCCTGTGTACCCGTAACTTGAAAAGTCATGTCACAAGCTAGTGTGTCCGGGAAGATAATTGGTAAAGGCAAACTGAAGACATCGAAGGTAGTATCGTATGGACAACCGAAATCATCTACAACGTTATACGTATAGAAACTATGTCCTGCTGCTGTTGTTTGAATAACAACCAATGTATCATTCTGCCCGGAAATGATGTTTGGAGATGGACTCCAGAAACCATCCACATAGTAATTTTGGTAAGTTTCAAAGTTCGGGTATAAAGATGCATCGAAAACGATTCCCCATTGGAAAATATATCCATCATCAATACCTTGGTTATCTTGAACCGTAATAGTCCAGTTCCCATCTAAAGGACAACCGATAAAATCACTGAAATTTCCATCAGGGGTATATGTTCCTGGGATTAATGCAGAAAAACCATATGCATTGATGAACGTATTTCCCAAATTATTACAAACAGTACCAAAATCAGGATTTACAAAGCTAAAACAGTATGTTTCAACAGGAGAACCGGGGGCTCCACCATCTAGATTCGTATCATTACCAAGAAATACTCCTCCTGCACTGCATCCAAAAGGAACTAAATCAGAATTATTAGGTGCTGCAGTAAAATCACTATATGTATTCATTAAAGAAACCATTGTTCCATTTGGACAAGTCAAGGCAATTTCTAAGTCACCAACATAAGAATGCTCAATATCCAAACAAATAGAAGCAATGTCTGATGCCTGAGTTACAGTACCTCCGCCTAAACCAGAAATATTTACAGTTGTTTCATAAACCTGACCATTTCCATCAGGTAGGAATGTTAAACCAGCAAAGCTTCCACCAATAGAGAATTCTCCTCCCGGAACACTAACACCTGCTGTATCCTGTGCAGTTACACCACCAATTAATACATCAGTTGTTCCAATACAAATCGTATCTTCGATCGGCCCTGCTGTAGCAAACGAAGGAAGAATTGAAACACGGACTTTCGCTGTAATCCCCATCAATTGAGGGAATTGATCAGTCATTTTCAAATCAATAAAATATCCCTGACGAGCTGTAGGCACAAACCATATAGAGTCATTGTTAATACCCAATGCTCCTAATCCTGAAATATTCCAATTATAATTAATATTTGTCAAATTCTGCGAATAACCAAAGCCTGTAGACTCTAAAGAATAAGGGAACAAAGGTTTCGCAACAAACAAGATACTATCACCTAAACAAACGTTTACGTAACCTGTATCAATTGGATTAAGTACATTTGAAGGATTACCATTTACAAAAGCTTCTAAATGTGGGTAGTACGGTTGAGCCAAGTTACCACAGGCAACTTTCGCATTCCACCCCGTTCCATCATTTGCACCATCTGTTTTAAATCGCACAGTTAGACACCCACTCGGGTTATTCAAAAAGCTCGCCTGCCAGTTGGCACCAGTAGGATTCACAGCAGAGTTCGTAGCCACTATTAATGGGCTTGATGTATTCGGACCATCATATATATATAAGGTATCTGATGGATGAATATCAAACTCGTATCCAATATTTGTAGCAAACGCTATTGATACTTTTGTTCCTTGAGTCAAATCAGGACAAAAAGTAACCGTGTCATCAAAATTTGGTGTATAATTCCCTGCCATGTCTATGAAGTTTAGACCGCCTAATGCCAATGCTCCACAATCCAATTGATTTGCACCAACATAATCCGCATCCGTCATCTGCATTTGCGAATAAGAAACAGATCCCACAAAGAGAGATCCAATTGCTATCAATAATTTTCTTCTCATTTCTTAGCGGTTTTCATTTCATTATCAAGTATCCAAGTCGATTTAACCACCAACAGATCATTTGTTCCGGTAATGGAAAAATATTGAGTCTTATCGATGATTTTAATCCCCATTGCGGAAGGGTCTACCAATTTTGCCTTTTCACGTGAGATTTCACCATCCGGTGTCAGTTCCTTTCCATCCGGACGAGCAATGACATAGGTTCCTTTAGTAGCGGCATACGACTGCATTTCTTTAGAAACAACCGGTCCCTGCACTGTAGCTGGCTTGTTTGTATCTTTGCTCAAGTTTTGTCCGTAGGATAAACTTGCTCCAAGAAAAACAAATAGGGAGAATATTGTTTTTTTCATGTTTATAGTTTGCGATTTGTAATTCTAGACTCATTTAACAAAAAAAGAGTTGCATGAAGGTTTAAAAGTAGTTAAAAAAAAAAGAAGTGGAAGCAAATATAAACCTTAGATTTGCAATGCCAAATAGGAATAACAATGGAAATTCAACAATTACAAGCAATTGCAACACAAGTACGCAGAGACATCGTTCGTATGGTTTCAGGAGCAAATTCAGGCCACCCGGGAGGATCTTTAGGGTGTTCAGATTTCTTGACTGTACTTTATTTTGAAATGATGAAACACAATCCAGACCACTTTTCAATGGACGGAAAAGATGAGGATCTATTCTTCCTTTCAAACGGTCATATTTCACCTGTTTGGTATTCTGTTTTGGCAAGATCCGGTTACTTCCCTATCGAAGAATTGGCAACTTTCCGTAAACTGAACGCACGGCTTCAAGGGCATCCAAGTACGGATAAAAAAATCCCAGGTGTCCGCATGGCTTCCGGTTCACTTGGTCAGGGGTTATCAAATGCAATTGGAGCAGCACTTACTAAGAAATTGAATCACGATAACCGATTGGTTTACTCACTACATGGTGACGGGGAACTACAAGAAGGCCAGATCTGGGAAGCAGCTTTGTATGCAGCAGCAAATAAAGTGGACAACCTGATTGCTACGATTGATTACAATGGACGTCAGATTGATGGAGATGTGGAAGATGTACTTTCTTTAGGTGACCTGAAAGGAAAGTGGCAAGCTTTTGGATGGGAGGTTCTTGAAATGGATGGACACAACTATCCTGACCTGATTGAAACATTGAATATGGCCAAAAGCATGACTGGAAATAAAAAACCGATCATTATCATCATGAAAACTGAAATGGGTCAGGGAGTTGATTATATGGTTGGTTCTCATAAATGGCACGGTGTTGCTCCAAATGCAGAGCAATTGCAACAGGCCTTGATCCAATTGGAAGAAACATTAGGAGATTATTAATGAGATGTATCGCTGTCATTTGTTGTTTTATCTTTTTGAGCTTCACAAGAGCTCAAGGACAAGAACTGACGCGTATTTTGTTTATCCTCGATGCATCCAACTCCATGAACGCAAATTGGGGTGGACAAACCAGAATTGAAGCAGCAAAAGAATTACTCGTAAAAACGATAGATAGTTTGAATGGGGCTGCAAATCTTCAAATTGCATTGCGTGTTTACGGTCATCAATCTCCCATAACGGCAACGTACCAGGATTGTAATGATACGAAATTGGAAGTTCCGTTCGGACCGGATAATTTCACGAAAGTCCGGAACAAGATCCGTACAATCGTGGCAAAAGGAACCACTCCTATTGCGCGGTCTTTGGAAGCAGCTGCAGGTGATTTCCCGGATACAAATGCACGTAACATTATTATTCTTATAACTGACGGATTGGAGGCTTGTGATAACGACCCCTGTGTCATTGCAAAGAAATTACATGACAAAGGAGTGAAAGTGACCCCTTTCGTCATCGGTTTGGGATTGGACTTATCTTATCTGGATCAATTCAAATGCATCGGTAGTTATTCGGAAGCTGAAACAAAAGAAGCCTTTAACAATGTATTGAAAACAGTCATCTCAAAAGCACTTATCAATACAACGGTCCAGATCAATCTGAATAATATTCATAAAGTTCCGAATGAGACGGATGTAACGATGTTACTTTATAAAGCCGGAACAAAAGAACTGATATACACCTTTGTTCACACGCTGAACCGCCAGGGAAATCCGGATACACTGACAATGGATCCAAGTATGAAGTACGATCTGGTAGTAAATACTATTCCTAAAGTATATAAGAACAATATTTCTATTATAAAGAATATACACAATGTCATTCCGGTTGATTGTCCGCAAGGATTTATTAAATTGCGATTCACGAATGCGACAAGTCCTTACCAGGTTCTTTCACGGGTATATCAGAAAACAGACCAAAAAACGCTCAATACCCAATTGGTCGGGGCAACCGATAAATACATCGTCGGAAAGTATGAAGTGGAAATTCTTAGTCTCCCTCGTATATATCATACTATCGAGGTGACGCAAAGTGCTACTGAAACGATAGATCTACCCGCTCCGGGACAATTCAATTACAATGCCACGAAAATGGTGGCAGCCCAGATTTTTGTCATTCGGGAGAATGGTACACTCGAATGGGTATGCAATCTGGACCAGGTCAATTTGAAAGGGTTGATTTATCTGCAACCCGGGAATTATCGCATAGTTTACAGACAGAAACAACTGAAATCCACTACTTACACTACAGAAAAGAATTTTAAAATACAATCCAATAAAACAACTTCAATTAATTTATAACAATGAAGCAATTTGAAATTTTAGGAAAAAAAGATACCCGATCCGGTTTCGGCGAAGGGCTATTGGAAATAGGGCGCAAAAATCCGGACGTTGTTGCATTATGTGCCGATCTGACCGGATCTCTTAAAATGGATGCCTTTTTAAAAGAATTTCCTGATCGTTTTTTTCAAGCTGGAATTGCGGAAGCGAATATGATTGGAATGGCTGCAGGTATGACAATTGGAGGGAAAATTCCATATACCGGAACTTTCGCCAATTTCTCCACCGGACGCGTTTACGATCAAATCCGTCAATCAGTGGCTTATTCTCAAAAGAATGTAAAAATTTGTGCTTCTCATGCCGGTTTGACTTTAGGAGAAGATGGTGCAACTCACCAAATATTGGAAGATATCGGAATGATGCGTATGTTGCCACATATGACTGTAATAGTTCCTGCTGATTTCAACCAAACAAAACAGGCTACCATGGCAATTGCAGATCATGTTGGTCCGGTTTACTTGCGTTTCGGTAGACCAGTAGTTCCTATCTTCGTGCAACCGGATGCGAAATTCACAATCGGTAAAGCTGATTTATTGATTAAAGGAACAGATGTTACTATCATCGCATGCGGCCATTTGGTATGGAAATCCATTGAAGCGGCGCAGCAATTGGCAGAACAAGGAATCAGTGCAGAAGTAATTAATATGCATACGATTAAACCTCTGGACGAAAAAGCAATCCTAGACTCGATTAGCAAAACGAAATGTGTCGTTACTGCAGAAGAACACATGTTGAATGGAGGTTTAGGTGATGCCGTAGCACAAGTACTTGCCCGTTATTTGCCTTCTCCACAAGAATATGTCGGAGTGAATGACACATTTGGTGAATCGGGAACTCCTGACGAACTGATGGTGAAATATGGCTTGGACACTCCGAATATTGTCGAGGCCGCAAAAAAAGTTTTAAAACGCAAATAAAAATATGAATCAAATCCCCGATGAAAATACTATCATTTCTTATTTTCATCGGGATGATGATTTGGCCTATAAGGCATTCACCTGGATCGTAGATATCAACAGTAAGCGGCTTTACGCTACTATCCGCCGTTGGACCAACAACCATGAAGTCACCAACGACATTATCCAGGAAGTTTTCATCAAAGTATGGAATAACCGAAAGCAATTTCAGGGGAATAGTGCCCTATTCTCCTGGATTTATCGTATTGCATACAATGAAACCGTTCATTTTCTGAAAAAAGAGAACAAGCATAGAAGTATGGATATCGATGAGCCCCTGGTTTCAATTTCACACCATTCGGAACATTTCGGCAAACTAAATTCAGAGGAAATTTCAAAACTACTCTTTGAAGCTATCGAAACATTACCCCAAAAACAACGGATGGTCTTTGAATACAAGTATTTTGAAGATTTGAAGTACGAGGAAATTTCCAAGTTAACCGGCGGTACTGTTGGTGGATTAAAAGCGAATTATTTCCATGCAGTTGGTAAGATTGAAGAATTTTTAAAGGGAAAATTAAACCATTGAACAAACTAATAATCTTAGAGTTATGAACCAGGAAAACAAACATATTATCGATGATTTACAGGTTGCCCCAATTCAAATGCCTTCGGATGCTTATTTCGAAGAGTTGAAGAAAAGTATCCTGAATCAAATCGGAAATAACGGTTTGAAGAAGGAAGAACAACCAAAAATTATTCCCATATACAAGCGCTGGTATGTTTGGGGATCTGCTGCAGCAATTCTTGCGTTTGCCTTTCTTTTATCCTGGAACAATACCCATACTCCTGCTGAATCCGAGTCGATCAATTTATCTTCTGTAAGTAATGAAGAAATCTATGATTATCTCGACGAGAACATCGAAGACCTGGATCAGGAAACCATTGCAGTTCATTTAGGTGATGATGCAATTGCACAAAACGATGATCAGCCATCTGAAAATGAGTCTGTAAAAGCTACTGATAATTTTTCTTCCAAATCCGGTATGTTGGATCATGTGGAAGATCAGGAGATTTTAGATTATCTGAAAGATGAATCAGGAGAATTGGATGAATATTTACTCATCGAAAGTTAAACCCCGACAAATAGCGGGATCTAAAACGAAAAAACATGAAAATGATACAGAAACTAGCATGGATCTTTCTTCCTGTCCTACTTGCATCCAATGCATTTGGCCAGGAAGAAATGAACAAGGAAAAGGAGGATAAGATTGAAGCATTAAAAGTCGGTTTCATTACAAAGGAATTGAGCCTGACTTCAGCAGAAGCAGAAAAATTCTGGCCCGTTTACAATGAAATGGATGGAAAACTGAAGGAAATCCGCCAAAGCAACCGAAAAATAAATCAGGATTTGAGAGAATCGGAAGAAAAAATTTCCAACGATGATGCAAAGAAAAAGCTGAATGCTCTTTTTGAGAACGATCAGAAGGAATTAGACTTGAAAAAAGAGTACAGCGAGAAATTTATTAAGATCATCGGTGAAAAAAGAACCTTAAAACTCTTAAGTTTGGAGCATGAATTCAGACGAGTTCTCCTCGAACGATTGAAAGATCGAAAGGACGGAGGACCTGAACCTGGCGATAGAAGACCTCATGGAAAACCGTAAAGAAGACTTTCTAAAACATTTAGGACAAACAAATCCCTTCCCCTATTTAATTGATGTTGAATCGGCGGAAGGGATTTTCATTTATGATAAATCGGGTAAACGATACACTGACATGATTTCAGGTGTTTCAGTAACCAATATCGGAAATCGCCACCCACAAGTTATCAAGCGCATTAAGGAACAACTGGAAAAGTACCTGCACGTCATGGTTTATGGCGAATTTATACAGGATACTTCGCTGGAAATGGTCCGTTTACTTCGTAAATTCCTGCCCAAGGAACTGGATTGTGTTTATCCGGTAAATTCGGGAACGGAAGCCAATGAAGCGGCATTGAAATTAGTGAAACGTGCTACAGGCCGGACACAATTGATCGCATTCAAAGGTTCCTATCATGGAAATACGCATGGGTCTTTAAGCGTTTCTGCAAACGAGATCAAGAAAACCCCATTCCGGCCACTTTTACCGGATGTCGATTTCATCCGCCTGAATGAATTGGAAGATTTACAGCGAATTACAACCCGTACCGCAGGTGTTATTCTTGAAACAGTCCAGGGAGATGCCGGAGTTCGCAAAGCATCCGATATATTTTTGAAAGCATTGCGCAAGCGTTGCGATGAAGTCGGAGCTTTGTTGATCTTTGACGAAATCCAATGCGGAATGGGACGAACAGGGAAAATGTTCGCATTCGAACACAGTGGAGTGATTCCGGATGTGCTGACCCTTGGAAAAGCCCTTGGTGGTGGTCTGCCGATCGGTGCCTTTATTTCGAGTTATGAAATCATGAACCAGTTAAGTCATTCTCCCATGTTGGGACATATCACCACTTTCGGCGGAAATCCTGTTATCAATGCTGCTGCTTGGGGAACCCTTGAAGTATTTGAATCCGAAATTGATTTCAACGAAGTTGAGCGATTAGGAGCTTTACTTGAAGAATATCTAAATGCCATTGATGAAATCCATGAAATCCGGCGCGAAGGAATGATGTTTGCCTGTGATATGGAAAGCGATGAACGCGTTGCAAAAGTGGTTGAACGCTTGCTGGAATACGGTGTGATCAGTTTCTGGTTTCTTTCCCATCCTTACAGCTTCAGACTTTCCCCACCGTTGAACATTACCGAAGAACAAATCCACGAAGTTGGAAAATTGATCCAACAGGCAGTTGAGGAAACAAAATAATGGAGAATGCAAAATTGACAATTGAAAAGTAAAGATTACACGGTAATTCTTATTTTAGCTTTTCAATTTTACATTTTCAATTTTCAATTAAACCATGGCAAATCGAAGCTACATCTACGCATTAAAAGGAGACCAACACATCAGTCTCGGAGAATTCAATTACTTCATTCCGTATGCTTACCGTATCCTGGCGGCTTATGACAACAAAGTGATTGAATCACATCTTTTTGATAAGGTTGTGGGGATTGAAGCTGATTTCAAAAAGGGAAAAGAAGCACTTTATCTTTTGCTTGACATCCTGGTTTCTACGAATCAAATGAAAGATCACGAGGAATTTGTAGCTGAAGTCAAAAAAACGAAAGAGTTCCTTGATCCGATTGATGCAGACCGAATCCTGTTGGAAAACGGAGAAATCTATGCACTCTATACAAATAAAGAAGGTGCTTATTTGGATGGACCGGGATTAGAACGCGCAAACGAGCATGCGCGCGAGGACTACGAATGGATTGGTGAAGACATCACCAACCTGGCAGAGTTAATGTCATCCCATTTCAAACATCCCTCAGAGCTATTCAAAGTGACTGATGAATCCTTCCTGAGCTTATATCAATGGATTTTGGATCTGAAAGACAACTGGAAAGAAGAATCAGGTATTGATGCTTGGAGATCCATCTTGTATTTCCAATTTCAATCGGAAGAATAATCAAAAAACAATTCGTGATCGGACATACGATTTCCTTCAATTAGGCGTTAAGGAGTCTAAACTGTTCTTGCAATGAAAGGAATCATCCTTGTCCTAAACTTATTTTTTTTCATAGGTGTTCAAGCCCAAACCTGGACATCCGTCAGTTCCATTCCAACAGCAGGCAGAGACGACGGTATTTGTTTTTCGCTGGATGGTTATGGATACATGGTAACCGGATACCTCGGCACTTTTAATGAAAGCAATAAATTGTTCCAATACGATCCGAATACAAATTCCTGGAATGAAAAAGCAACTTTTCCCGGAATTGCCAGGCAATATGCTTGTGTTTTCACACTAAACAACAAAGCTTACATTATCGGTGGATATTCAGAAGCCAGTCAGGCACTGAAAGACGTTTGGGAGTATGACGGTTTTACAAATTCTTGGGCCCAGCTTCATGATTTTCCAGGTTTGGCGCGCTGGCACGCAACAGCACTTCCCATTCAAAATACCGGGTATTTAGGAATGGGAACAACAGCAGATTCGACTTTGGCGGATTTTTGGAAATACAATGCAGACCTGGATTCATGGACACAACTTTCTGATTATCCCGGAGGTCCGAATCGAAGTGTATTGGGTTTCCCGATCTTAAATGAAGGTGTTTTCGGTGAAGGATTCGATATCAATCCCATTTCGTATTCCCAATCCTGGTTTTCTTTTAATCCAACCAGCGGAACGTGGAGTGCCCTTCCCCCTATTCCTGCCGGTTTACGTTCGTATGGAACAGCAATCAGTACCGGTTTCACCGCACTTATTTGCGGAGGAATGGATGAAAACAGTATTTTCCATAACGATTGTTACCTGCTCGATTTCACCAAAAACTGGAAAGCTGTTAATCCGCTCCCAATAAACGGTTTGAAAGGCTCCAAAGGGTTTACATTGAAAGGTCAGTTCTATTTGGGAACCGGTTTGAATGACAATATGACCCGCATTTCCGATTTTTATAAAATGGAATTGCCGGCTGCAACTATTCAGGAGACACTCCTGTTTCCAAATCCAAGCAAAGACTATTTCAACCTGATATCGGAACCAAATGCCAAAGTTTCTGTCTTTTCCGTTGGAGGACAACTTGTTCAAAGCTTAAAAACAAATGATGCGGGTTTCCTTGAAATCAGACAACTTCCAATCGGTCTTTACATTTGTTTGATTGAAGGAAAAAACACTTCGGAAATTAAGAAAATCGCCAAAATCTAACAAGTTCAATCGTTCAAAGGAAAGAAAAGTTCAAGAAATTGAACCTTTTTAACTTTTTGAACCCTTTGAACTTTTTAAACCATTTAAAACCTTTGAACTTTTCCTATCTTTGTTAAGAAATTCACTCCCTATGCGGTTTCAGCCGATTAAGCAATTTAACACCATTCTTCAACAGGAATACCTGGAACCAACCATCAGTTGGTCTATTCGCGTAGTTCTGGCGTTAAATGTTCCCTTGATCGTATTCCCACTTTTCTTTGGTTTTTCATACCACATCATTTGGGCAGCTTTCGGAGCCTACATGCTCACCCTGATCGATTACAGAGGCTCTCATTACAAGAAAATGCTCATCCAATTCGTTGAGGCGATCCTGATCCTGATTGCGGCAATCATCGGAATGAATATCGGAAACTCTGTACTCCTTTCGGTCATCGGAATGCTGATTATTGGTGTTTTTGCAGCATTGATCCGGAATTGGAGTGACTATGGTTCAACCATTGGGGTTGGAGTTGGATTCTTCTATCTCTTCGGAATTTCCAATCCGACTGGTTTCGGGGAATCCCTGGTTTACGGATGGTACATTCTATTGGGTTCCATTTGGGCAATCGCCATTATTTTCATCTCATTTCCATTTTCAGCTTCCAATCCGTTGAGACGCTCATTAGCAACTATCTGGAAGAAAAACACGGAATACCTGGATGCACTGTTGATCAGTTTTTTGGATCCGGAGATTGATAACAATGATATACGGAATATCACAGCAAAAGAAATCGAGATCCGGGCAGCCATTGACAAGTCCATCGAATTATTCAATCGGAGAAAAGAAAACTCCAGATTAAAAGCTGATCATTATGACCAGATGATGGAGATTCGAAAATCCGCGGCCTATTTCGGTGCAAATGCGCGTGTCGTTCACGAAGAATTGGAATCCTTGCGTGGTAATTCCTTCCTACAGACAAACCAGTCCATTTTATACAAAACCATTTCCGCCCTTTCACAAGCTTCGGCCCGACTTTCCATCGTCATTTTTACCTTTCGTGGAGAAGATCTGACCATGGCTAAAATCCGGATCAAGCGCTTTGAAATTGCAGTGGGAATTCTCAAAAAAACACTAAAAAGTCAAGAGTTTGAAGAAGACCAACGAATCATTCTGAAACAATTGGTTGTGAATCTCGAACAATGCCACGACTTGATGAAGAATACGGTTGACCTCGTGAATGAGAAACTGGATTTCAAGCGTAGCAACTATTTCGAGAATTATAAGCTTTCATTCAATCATTTCATAGCCGGTCTGCAACCTCGCGTCATGGTCCAGATCGTGCGTGAAGTGTTCAATATCGATTCGCAGCAATTCAGGTATTCCTTGCGAGTTGGATTAGGGCTTGCACTATCCGTTTTCATTTTCAAGTTCTTCCGGATAGATCACGGACATTGGATCGCATTGACGTTGCTGATCGTCATTCAACCCTATTACGGAGCCACCCGAAAAAAAGGAATTGAACGAATTATAGGGACGGTTGCCGGAATCCTGGTTGGTGGAACGATCATGTTGCTTCCGATCAAACATGAAGCATTTGTCGTCATCCTGATTTTCATCTCGTTCTTTGTAGCTTACTATTTGCGAAATAACTACAAGGTCGGGGTTTTCTTCGTAACCATCATGATGGTGGTGATGATGCAACTTTCCAAACAAGGTTCCTGGGAGCTGATCTGGTGGCGGGTTTTGTCAACCCTGATCGGATCTGTTCTTGCAATCGGTATCAGTTTCGCTTTTTGGCCTATTTGGGAAAAACAACGTTTTCCGGCTTTACTCAACAAATCACTGAATATGAACCTGTTTTACCTGAACCAGGTGTCGCTAAGTTATCAGAATAAACTGCCACCCGGAATAACCTGGCACAGGAGCAGACGTTTGTCGGAAGCCGCAAATAATAATCTTTTTGCCTGTGTACAACGCATGTACGAAGAACCGCAATCCCATCAGCGAGAAATAGACGTCCATTTTGCTAAAGTCGGATCGAATATCCGGATTTCAAGAGAGATCACCAGTCTTGCCTTCAGCCTGGAAAACACTCCCTATTCTGAAGAACTTGCGGATTTACTCAATCAATACATGGCGGAGGCAGAAACTATTTTCTACCAAAACATTCACCGTGAGAAGAATATTCATCTGGAACCAATCAAACAGGTTATCCAAAATCCGGTATTCTCATCTTCCCAGCAAATTCAGTTGATTCAGATCGACCTGGAGAAAATTGTGTTTGAATTGGAAGCACTCAAAGCATTCAGAGGTTAATTCAACTCCTTTATTACTAAATTAGCAGTTGATGAGTTCCAACGAAAACAGAAATACAGAACCTGCATTATGGGTAGAGCGCTTTGCTGATTATCTTTATTCGGTAGCATGTATTCAGGTGAATGATAAAGAACAAGCGAAGGATCTGGTCAGTGAAACTTTCTTATCTGCACTTCAAAACCTGGAAAATTTTCGCGGTGAAAGCTCTGAAAAAACCTGGTTGACGCGCATTTTAAACAATAAGATAATTGATCATTACCGAAAATCCAGCACCGGTTCAAAAAACCTGAAACACTATCTGGAATCATCGGATGAACAATTCTACCAGGCATTTTTTGAACCTTATTACCTTTCCGAATACCATTGGAAAGATAGTACTTCACCCAGTAAAAACGAACAGTTCACAGATTATCTTATTACCAATAATGAATTTCAATTGGCATTGGAATATTGTTTAAACCAATTATCTCCGAAATTGAAACCCATTTTTGTGGCAAAGTTTATTCATGAAGATAACTCTGAAAATATTTGTAAGGAATTTGAGATCAGTTCGTCTAATTATTGGATTATTATCCATCGGGCCAAATTACTGATGCGTGCTTGTCTCGAACACAAATGGTTAAATGAAAGATCGTAGTATTATAACACAATTCAAGTGGAACCTCAATTGCAAAGAGGCTACTTACCTGACTGAATTAAGTAAGGAAGGTAAACTTTCTATGTCCTTACGAATTCGTTTGTGGTATCACCTAAATGTTTGTCCGCCTTGCAAACGATTCAAAAAGCAAACTCTTCTTTTGGCCAAAAAACTGAAAAGTCTTGGAACCATTCCAACCCATTCGTTGGAAAATTCAGAAAAAAAGCGGCTTCAAGAACAAATTGAACAAGCTTTATCTAAAAGAAACAAAGAGTAAATCACTCAAAATAAAATAGTTGTATTTTTTCTTGTAAAAAAATCAATTCTTCTTGTAAGGAATAGGAAACCTTCCCGTCTGTTTCCTTAGACTAAATGAATTGATATGAAAAAAAAACGCAACTATTGGATCCTTTCTATCGGATTATTATTTGCTTCTTCAAGTTTCGGACAACTTCAAAACGGAAGCATTGCTCCTAATTTCACCTTGACTGACATTAATGGAACAACTCATTCACTTTACGATTACCTGGATGCAGGTAAAACCGTTTATATTGATTTTTTCGCCTGTCATTGTCCTTATTGCTGGAATTACCACAACACACATGCGCTGAGCAATTTATACGATACTTATGGTCCAGACACACCTGAAAACAAGGTATTTGTTTTTGCCATTGAATTGGATGCGAATAATGGAACCAATGAATTCTATGGTATCAGTGGAATTACTCAAGGCAATTGGGTAGCCGGAACAAATTATCCGCAAATAAATCCGGAAGGAGCCGCAAGATCATCTATCATTTCGGACTTTTCGGTGAATTATTATCCCTTGATTTATGCCATTTGTCCGGATCGGACAATTACCGAGATTGGAAAAAAAACAACCGCACAATTATATGCTCATGTTGAAACATGTTCCAACTCGCTTGGCTTTTCAGAATCGGAAGAAGTCTTTTCAGTCAATCAAAATGAAAGTAAAATCACCGTTCATTCAACAACCGATTTCAGTGATTCCAATGCTTCAATCGTGTTAACGGATATACAGGGCAAAAAAATCTTTCAGCAACCCTTTTCCGGCATCCAGGACACATTCAATCTCGAATCATTGAACCGGGGAATCTATTTCCTCCAGGTTGTACAACAGTCAAGTATCCTTTTTTCAAAAAAAATTCAATTTTAATTCCATGAAAATTCTTCTATTATCAGCTTTGCTCCTTCTTGGAAACACGGCTATCGCACAATCCTCATCCCGCAAAACCCAATTTAATCTCGAAAATGGATTAGCCATTCAGGGTTATGACCCGGTAAGTTATTTCAATGGCAAACCAACGGTTGGGAAAAAGGATTACAGTTTTACATTCAGGGAAGTTACTTATCGGTTTACAACAGTTGAAAACAAACGTGCATTCGAGAAAAATCCTGAAAAATATGAACCTCAGTATGGCGGCTGGTGCGCCTATGCCATGGGAAGTGATGGAACCAAAGTCGAGATCAATCCAAAAACTTACAAAATTGTTGACGACAAGCTGTATTTGTTTTATGATTTCTATTTCACCAATACATTGAAAGATTGGAATTTGAAAGAAAAAACGCTTAAAGCCAAGGCAGATGTGAACTGGCTTCATTTTTATTCCGGAAAATGATGAAAAAGTATCTTCCATACATAGCAGCCATTATTGCAGCAGCCATCATGGCGCAAACGCTTTATTTTAAGTTTACGGCTCAAGAAGAATCGGTTATTCTATTTACCAAATTGAATATGGAACCGAATGGTCGAATTCTCATCGGGATATTGGAATTGATTGCCTCTATTTTGATCCTGATTCCCAAAACCAGGTTCCCCGGAGCTTTCCTGGGACTGGGACTAATGAGCGGTGCCCTGTTCTTTCACCTCACAATTATTGGAATTGAAAGTAATCATGATGGTGGAATGCTTTTTATACTCGCAGCAATTACCTGGATCTGTTGCTTTTATTTAAGTTTCAAACCAACCATGAAAATTGCTAAATCTATTCTAAAAAAAGGTTCAAGGACTTCCGTTCTAATTGGATTTGGGCTGATTTCTTTCCTTTCTTCCGAAGGATTTGCGCAAGGATGCAGTGATGCCGGTTTTTGTTCTGTCGGAGACTTGAAAAGTGAATCGGTTGACACTTCTGATTACAAGAATAAAATAGGTTTGATCCCTGTAATTGGCATTGGAGAAGATAACACATTCATTTTCACTCCAACTTTGCAATACGATAGGCAATTGAATAAGATTTGGAGCATTCAGACCAAATTCACTGTCAATTATGCAAGTGGAAACTTAGGAAATGCCTTTGGTTTAGGAGATCTGATCCAAAGCTGTTCCTATAATGTTCAGTCAAATAGAAAACTCAAAGTCAGTTTCACTGCCGGTGTTAAAATTCCGCTTAACAACAGCAATCAACAGGCTGCCGGGAAATCCCTTCCGATGACTTATCAAAGCAGTTTGGGAACATTGGATGCAATTGCCGGCCTCGGACTCAGATTCCATCGATTCAAAGCCGCATTTGGATTGCAGGCTCCGATTACGAACCTGTATTCTCAAAACGGAAGGAAAAGTGCCAATGGCTTCCTGAGTAAGGAATGGGATTCCTTGCAAGCAAATCCTTATCCTTCTACCAACGGCTTTATACGAGCGGCTGATGTCCTGTTTAAAATCGAATACAATTGGAAATTAAGTCAAAAAATGACACTCATTCCGGGTTTTTTGTCCATTTACCATTTGGCAAAAGATAAATACCAGGAAACAAAGGGTGACGAAACTTTTCGTTCCATCAAAGGTTCTGAAGGACTAACCGTCAATTTCACCTTAGTCGCTGCTTATCAAATCTCCAAACGCTTAAAAACTTCTCTCACTTTCGGCGTTCCGCTTGTTGTCAGAAACGTTCGTCCGGACGGATTGACAAGACGTTTCGTTCTGGGTCCGGAAATCAGCTATAATTTTTAAACTATGACTACAATTATCTCCAAATTATCTTTTCAACTTCATTCCATTGCTTCTCTTCTGCACGGATTGGAGTCGATCGATTATACCCATCCTATCCAAGAAATGGGAAATGCAACCATCGGACAACATGTCCGGCACACTGTTGAAATTGCTCAGAGCTTGGTAAACGGGTATATCTCGGAAGAAATCAATTACGAGAAACGCAAGCGTGATCTGGAAATTGAGACATCGTTAAAGCATGCGCGTAAAATATGTCTTGAATTGATTTTACTGATTAATCGTTCGGACAAAAAATTGATCCTGGTTGAAGAAAATGAATCCGGCGAGCTACTTCGGATCAAGAGTAATTACAGCAGGGAACTTCATTTTGTCCTGGAGCACACAATCCATCATATGGCACTTATTAAAACAGGACTCAGAATTATCAAGAAAGACATTACTGAAGATCATTTCGGAATGGCCTATTCAACCATTCAATACCGATCAAATTCATCATGTGCACAGTAATTTATATTCCAACTGAAAAAGGAGCATACTTATGTTCTGTTCGTGATGAAAATCCGCTTCGGGAACGAGCCGGTTTCCCGGTTGAGATAACAACTGAAAAATACCGTTTTTGGGCGCCGATTGATCCACTAGCCGGTGGAACATGGTGGACGGTCAATCAAATGGGACATACCATTATTCTATTAAATGGGGCCTTCACGAATCACTTGCCGAACACCAGACTGTATCAGAAAAGCAGGGGATTAATTGTCAAAGAACTGAGCCAGGAAACCAATCTGCAGGAAGCCTGGGATCAAATTGATTTAAGGGATATTGAACCATTTACCCTTATTCTCAAATATGAGAAAGAATTGATTGAATGCAGGTGGAACGGGCAATCGAAATTTTGGAAAAAAATGGATCCGGAACAAGCTCACATTTGGGCTTCAGCAACATTATACCCTCTTGAAGTCAGAAGACAGAGAGAACTTCTATTTTACGATTTCATTTCAAAACCTGTTTCCAAAATAAGCGATATTGAAGATTTTCTCTTTCGACACAGTGAACCAAAAAACGGCTTTATCATGCATCGTTTTGAACAATTGAGGTCCTTATCCGTTTCCCTGTTTGATTTCGATGATGCAAAATCAACCCTTGAAATCTATTATCATGACTTACTGGCTCAGAAAAAGAGCAATCAAATCATTCAACTAAGCGCTCTATGAAAGATTATTGGAATCGAAAAATAATTCGTTTGAGTCATTGGGAATATTGGAATTCAAGTGTCATTTACCTCCCTATTTTTCCATATCTTCTCTTTTTAATGCTTAAAACACGAGACCTGTTCTTTTTCATCTCCGCAAATCCCGGAATTGAAAATGGCGGTTTTACCCTGGAATCAAAGTGGAAAGTCCAGGATCAGATGAAACACAAATATTTTCCGAAAACCGCTCTTATCTCAAAGAGCATTGATTTAGAGCAGCTTACACAAAAAGTCCGCTTTTTTCAATTTCCACTTTATTTAAAACCGGATATCGGTGGAAAAGGACGCGGTGTTGTACAAGTTCATTCACTGAAAGAACTCAATTGGTATCACGAAAACTGTCCTTTGGATTACCTGGTGCAGGAAAAGATCAGTTACCCGAAGGAAATCGGGGTGTTTTTCATCAAAAAACCTCATGAAAACCAGGGATACATTTCCGGAATCGTTGCCAAGAAATACATCCGGATAATTGGAGACGGCATACAGACCATTGAAAAATTATTACGGGAAAATCCGCGCTATTTCTTACAATTGAGTCGGTTAAAAAAAGAAAATGCAGGAAAACTTCAAAAAATCTTAAAAAAAGGGGAAATTGAAATCATCAGTGAAATTGGTAATCATGCCCAAGGTTCCGAATTCACCGATTGTTCAAAACGAATCAATCCACATTTAAACCGGTTGATCAATAAGTTGGCAGACGAACTAGAAGGATTCTATTTTGGTCGGTTTGATATCCGTTTTAATTCGTGGGAAGAATTGGAACGCGGCGAAAATTTTGCGATTATTGAAGTCAACGGATCCGGGAGTGAACCGACACATATTTATGATTCATCACATTCCCTGTTTTTTGCCTGGTCTGAAATCATGCGTCATTGGAAAGCGATGAGCATAATCAGCCAATCTGTAAACCAACAGAAAAGAGGTAAAATCTCTTTCATCGAGGGAGTTAAATTACTTCGGAATCATACCAAAACAATGAAACAATTGGATCACTTTTCCAATGCTATTCAATTAGAAAAAGTATGAAGTTCCTGGAAAAATTCCAACACCCGGGTTTGGTGGGCGGATTCATTAGCCTGATCGGAACCTTGCCATTCGGCGTACTCAACATTTTGGTCTTTACAATCGGAGCCCGGGAATCCGTTCAAGATGCATTGCTTTTCGCCTTTGGTGTCGTTTTATCAGAAATCGTCATTGTGGCTTGTTGTTTAAAGTGGTTCAAGTTGCAATTCAAAAAGACAAATAGCATCCAAATCCTTCAGTATTTAATGGTCGGATTTATCTTTTTTCTGGCTTTTCAACAAATCCAACAAATTGGGATTCCACCCGAACAAAAAACAGATTTTCTAGCTTCCAATTGGCCACGCTTTCTTCTTGGAGTAGGATTAAGTGCGATTAATCCCAGTCAATTCCCTTTTTGGATTACCTGGAATGAAATTCTCACCAACAAAGGAATTCTCCAAACCCGGCGAAATCGAAACGGGTATCTTGCCGGAATCGGTATCGGAACTTTTACCGGATTAAGCTGTTTTATTTTTGCTTCTCAATTGATCCACGACTCTACGGAATTATTGCAATCAAAAACGTATTATCTTTCTGTCGCAGGGATTTTCGCTCTCACCGGAATAATCTTGTTAGTCAAATTAGTGTGTCGTCGATTCAAATCTTCAGGCATCAAATCACAAACATCCTGAGTTTTCGCTCAAAACCGGATTTTATTTAAATCATTCTGAAATGAAATGATGATCGTTCATTATCAGTAGAGGAAATTCGTAAAGCAACCGGGATTGACGATCCCGGAGATGAATAAGTTGTTGAAGGATCTGAAGTAGAGCTTCTACGCGCTCACTTCAGATTGAAAGGTGGGGAAATAATTGTTGCTAGTGGTGATTGGTACGCCACCCCTCTCGGTCTCCCCTCAAGGGGAGAGATTTCTAATCCTTCTCTTGCTATTAAATTGCAGTACTTCTTATCGTTAAGATAGACGGTCCATTCTATCTCCCTCCTTGAGGAGGGACTAAGGGAGGTGGCTAGCGCGGGTTTGGTGCGGACGATGGGCAGTAGGGCTTATGATCCTCAGCCACCCTCCTCAGTCCTCCCTCAAGGGAGGAAGCCATAAAATCCTCTTGTGATTGTTGATTTTTCTACTTAAATTAAAGTATGAAAACATTTAGCCACAATCACTACAACCCCAAACTGAAAGAGTATGCCCGTGAATTACGAACGGAGACTGTTTCCAAAGCAGAAAAGGTGATCTGGAAAGGATTGCTATCCAGGAAACAAACCGGAGAACGCTTTTTGCGTCAACGGCCTATTTATCACTTTATCGTGGATTTCTTTGCCCCGGAGATCGGACTGATTATTGAGATCGATGGGAATTCGCATGTTAACAAGGGAAATTATGACCGCTACCGTGAAGATAAACTGGTGTCGCTGGGTTATACGCTGATCCGTTTTAAAGAAGGTGATGTGATCTGGAATATGGATGTGGTTTCAGAACAGGTGCGGCATGTGATTCATGTTTTGAGAGTGGGGATGCAGGAATGATGATTCTGCCTTCTGCCACCCCTCTCGGTCTCCCCTCAAGGGGAGAAGACTTGAGATCCTCCTTCTTTTAGTACTTCTATTTTCAAATAGGAGGCATATTTGGTCTCCCTCCTTGAAGAGGGAAACAAATCACAAACTGTCTAAAAAATTCAGTAAAACCACATGCAATTTATCCAATTCCTCTTCCGAAATGCAATACGGCGGATTCAGGTACAATACATTTCCCAGCGGACGAATCAAACAGCCTTTTTCAAGGAAAAAATCATATGCTGTATCCCGAATGGAGGAATAATAGTTATTTCCCTCTCCTGTTTCTATTTCAAAGCGAAGGATCGTGCCGCACAAACCAATCTCCTTCACTTTCAGATGGGTTTTTAAAGCCTCGATAAAATAGCGGTGACGCTCTTCGATCCATTCGATGGAATCCCAGGTTTCAGGTTGTTCAAACAAATCGAGGCTTGCATTCGCAACGGCACAGGCCAATGCACTTCCCGTAAAAGAATGCCCATGAAGCAAGGCTTTAGCGGTTTCAGGATGCAGGAATGCATTGTAAATTTCGTCCGTCGCAACCGTTAATCCCAATGGAAGGATTCCACCTGTTAAGCCTTTCGACAAACAAATGATATCCGGCGCATACTGACAAAAATTATGAGCGAATAATTTCCCGGTTCTTCCCCAAGCCGTCATTACTTCATCAAAAATGACCAAGGCATTGTATTTTCGGGCCAAGGATACAAATGCGTCCAACCAGGTAGCATCGTACATGCGCATTCCGGCAGATCCCTGGACCAATGGTTCCACTATGATAGCAGCCACTTCTCCGGACTTCAGGATTTGTTCTGCTTGAATCAAGGATTGACTTCGCGCTTCATCTTTGGGAAAATCAATGAAATCTACATCAAAGAACAAGTGTTCAAAAGGCTTGTTGAAAGCGCCTCGCTGACCGATTGACATGGCACCGAACGTATCACCGTGATAAGCACCATCCAATGCGATGACCCGTTTTTTCGTTTCGCTTTTATTGAACCAATATTGAAAAGCCATTTTTAAGGCCACTTCAACTGCTGTCGATCCATCATCCGAGAAAAACACTTTTTCCAGTTTTTCAGGAAGCAGTGAAGTGATGCGGTCTGCCAATTTAATGGCCTGTGGATGTGTTACCCCTGCAAAAATAACATGATCCAATTGAGAGAATTGTTCTGTTAATGCCTGGGCCAAATACGGATGACCGTGTCCGTGGACATTTACCCACCAGGATGAATTCGCATCAATGTATGTTTTCCCATCCGAATCAATCAACGAAGTGGCTTCTGCCCTTACAATGTGCAAAGGTTCCTTTGCGGTCTGCATTTGTGTGAAAGGATGCCAAATGTGTTTTCGATCTTTTTCTAGGCTTGTTGCTCTATCCATAATTTGGCAGCTTGTTGTATACTTTCTTTTGAAAATTCGGTTAATTCGGGAATCGTGGTGATTTGAAGGTCTGAAAAATGTGCTTTGTAAATTCGTTCCGAAGCTTCATTTTTCTCCCCGTTGACGATTAAGCCGGCAATTGTAATTTCACGCGACATCAGCGCATTCAATGTCAGCAAAGTATGATTAATACTTCCCAAGTAATGTTTCGTAACAACGTAAACAGGGATTTCCCAAAATTGGAACAGGTCGATGTAACACAAACCTTCATCGTTCAAAGGAACCATTACTCCTCCCGCTCCTTCAATGATCGTCTGTTTCGAAAAATGAGGCAGATCGAAATCGTCTTCTGTCAATTCAATTCCATCCAATCGAGCTGATTCATGGGGTGACATGGCATGATTCAACAATACATTTGCCGGCAAAATAGTTGTTTCGGAAGTATTGTTTTTTACAAAATCACTGTCCAAAGCATGTAAATCTCCAGCTTGGACCGGTTTCCAGTAATCCGCCTTCAATGCTTCGCAAAGAACAGCACTCACCACTGTTTTTCCTACTTCCGTCCCGATTCCTGTAACTACAAATGAATTCATCTTCGTTTTCCTTTCGGTATCAAATTTTCTGAATATAAATCTAGGTTGGGATGCTGGTGATTATCCACTTCCCATCAATCAGTCTCACTTCTGCATTGTCGATTCCCCCATCTTTTCTTCCGTCCGGGCCTGTTATTTCAAAATAAACCTTTACCCCAAATTTTCCGTTGCCGTAATCTGTTTTGCTAACCAAATGAAAACTGGTAATCGTCCAGACTTCCTCGTATCGCTTCAATTTACTCTGAAGCCGTTCCGTTCTGTTTTCAGGGAGTGGAACCACTTTTTCCCATTCCTTGTCTTTCCTGATTTGTGAAGCATAAAAGAAGTTCACTATTGATTCCAGGGTATTTTCATAACTTGAAAATGTTGCAGCATTCTTCGTGTCTATTACCGGAGCATGCTCAATCTTCTCCCAAACACGCTCTACAGGTTCTGTTTGAGAAAAAGCAACCCACGAAAAAATCAGAAACGGTATTACCAGCAGTTTTTTCATTCTGAATTCTTTAGAGACAATTTAATGATTTTAGATCAGATTATCTCAATTCTGCTCCCAATTGTTTTTCCAATTCTGCACGGATCGAATTCATGATTCCATCCACCTGGGTATCTTTCAATGTTTGTTCAGCATCCTGGAAAGTGAATGAAACTGCGTAGGATTTCTTGCCTTCAGCCAAATTCTTTCCTTCGTAAACATCGAACAATCCTACTTTTTGAAGGATTTTCTTGTCCACTTTCCTGGCTATCTGCTCAATTTCCGCAAAACGGACTTTCGAATCCAAGAGCAAAGAGAAATCACGCCGAACTTCGAATGTTTTAGGTAATTCCTTGTACTGGACCTTCGCCAATTTCAATGAATCCAATAGTGCATCCCAATCCAGGTCAGCAACAAAAACATCCTGTTTCACTCCGAAATGTTTCTTCACCTTCGGATTTGCCCAGCCTAAAGTTCCCACTACATTTTTCAGAATGCGAATCTGGTAACCATCTGCCAACACTTCCTGATCAGGTAGGTTTTCTTCCTGGATGAAAGCCAACAAACCTAAACGCTCGAAGAGATTTGAAACAATTCCTTTCAAGGTAAACAAAGTAGATTTCTCCAATTTTTGAGCCCAGGATTCGTCCTGTTTATTTCCGGTCATTAAAATCAACAGGCGTTTATTCTCCAAGTAAATATCGTTTTCATAAGAATAAGTCTTCCCAAATTCAAACAAACGCAAATCCGGATTTTGACGGTTCTGGTTGTGAGCAACTGTTTCCATTCCCTGGAACAGCAAACTTTGACGCATCACAGCCAAATCCTGGCTCAACGGATTCAACATCGTTACTGCTTTTGAAACTTGAAATTGAGTTCCACCTAATTTTTCAGCATATTGCGGGCTCGTCAAGGAATTATTCAACATTTCATTGAACCCCATTCCAGCCAATACTTCAGCCAGGTTGACACCCAAACGTTCCAAATCCGGTTTTTCACTCACCACCAGCGAAGTATTCAATTTCTCCGGAAGCGGAATTTGGTTAAAGCCGTAAATGCGCAATACTTCTTCGATCACATCAACCTCACGGTCTACATCGATTCGGTAGTTCGGAACAGAAAGACTTAGCGCCTCTTCTGTTGAAAGACCAAATTCAAAATCTAAAGACTTTAAAATGTTCTGGATCACAGTTGGAGCAATTTCATGTCCCAAAAGCTCATTTATTCGTTTATAACGAAGCGTCACTTGTCTTCTTTGAACCGGATTCGGATACAAATCAACCGCTTCCATTCCTACTTTTCCACCGGCAACTTCCTGGATCAGCTGAACCGCTCTTTCTAAAGCATACGGAACCAAATCCACATCTACGCCACGTTCAAAACGGAAACTTGCATCGGTTGACAAGGTATGTCTTTTTGCTGTTTTACGAATAGAAACCGGCTGGAAATAAGCAGCCTCCAAAAACAGTTCTGTTGTGGAATCTGAAATTCCTGAATGATTTCCACCAAAAACACCCGCAATACACATCGCTTCCTTTTCATTGGCAATAACCAGGTCTTCTTTATCCAACGTCCGCTCCACTCCATCAAGGGTAATCATCTTCTCTCCGGCTTTTGCTGTTCGGACAATCACTTTTCCTTGGACAACTGAAGCATCAAAAGCATGTAAAGGTGTTCCCAATTCGCGCATCACGTAATTCGTTACGTCCACCACGTTATTGATCGGGGATAAACCAACAGCTCTTAATTTATTCTGCAACCAAGCCGGCGAAGCCTTCACTTCAATTCCGCTCAGCGTAATTCCCATATATCTTGGGCAAAGCTCTGCATTTTCAACAGTTACAGAAACAGACAGATCCGTTTCCTTCACCGGTTTTTTCGTTTCTTTCAATTGCAATTTCGCAGTACTTCCTTCATGACAAGCCATGTATGCAAGTACATCACGTGCAACACCAATATGTCCCATTGCGTCAGCCCGGTTTGGTGTCAACCCGATTTCGATCTGGACATCACTTTCCAACTCCAGGTACTCAGCAGCAGGAGTTCCTACTTTTGCATTCGGATCCAAAACTAAAATTCCATCGTGGCCTGTGCCCAAACCTAACTCATCTTCCGCACAAAGCATTCCATATGATTCCACATCGCGGATTTTGGAAACTTTCATTTTCAAAGGCTCATCCGGTTTCGGATATAGAATCGCTCCGACCTGGGCCAGAATGACCTTTTGTCCGACTGCCACATTCGGTGCACCACAAACAACCTGGAGGATTTCCTTTCCGTTATTCACTTTCGTCACTTTCAAGCGGTCTGCATTCGGATGTTGTTCACATTCAATTACTTCAGCAACCACAACACCTTGCAAGCCACCTTTTACGCTTTCGATTGTTTCAAACCCTTCTACCTCAAGACCTGTATCCGTCAAAAGTTGATCTAATTCTTCAGGAGATTTGTGAACCGGTAAAAACTCGTGTAACCAAGCAGAGGAAATTTTCATTGTTGCATTTTTTTGAAGTTCAAATTTAAGAAAAAACAGAGAAAACAAGGACTAATTTGACATAAAAGCGCTAAATTCGTTCACGCTAATATTTAAATGAAATCCCTTACTATACAAATCTTATTTCTACTCGCTGTTTCTGTCACTTGGGGGCAGGAAAATGCCACTATTAGCGGGTACATGAATGAAGAAAGTTCAGGAGAACCGATCATCGGAGGACAAGTATTTGTTCCCAGTCTTCAGAAAGGAGCCTCAACCAACGAATTCGGATTTTATTCCCTGACACTTCCAAAAGGAAACTATCAATTGATTTATCGCGGTGGCGGCTTTCCAAATGACACCTTGGATATCGTCCTAAACAAGGATACTATTATCAAAGCAGAATTGGGCGAATCCGTTGAGATCGAAGAAGTTGAGATCAATGCTAAAAAAAACGACAACGTCAACTCAACCAAAATCGGGCAAATCGAACTGGATATTGATCAGATCAAAAAACTTCCTGCATTTTTAGGAGAAGTTGACGTACTGAAAACCATTCAACTACTTCCCGGAGTTTCTTCCGTAAGTGAAGGTGGACAGGGATTTTATGTTCGTGGTGGTGGTCCGGACCAGAACCTGGTCTTATTGGACAACGCACAAGTATACAATGCTTCACATTTATTCGGGTTCTTCTCCGTTTTCAACTCGGATGCCGTAAAAAGTGTCAATCTGATCAAAGGAAGTATGCCGGCAAGTTACGGAGGCAGGCTTTCATCCGTTCTGGAAGTGAACATGAATGAAGGGAATAATAAGAAATTTAAAGTTACAGGTGGATTAGGGCTCATTTCTTCCCGCTTGACTTTCGAAGGTCCGATTGTGAAAAACAAAGGGTCTTTCATTGTTTCTGCAAGAAGAACATACATTGATCTGTTCATGAAAGCATTTATCAAGAAATCGAGCTCGTTCTACGGATCCAGTTATTTTTTCTACGACCTGAATGCAAAATTGAATTACCGACTGGGACCAAAAGACAAGATCTACCTAAGTGGTTACTACGGGAAAGACCTGTTCAATTTCGGGAATAAAAAAGAGGATTTCAGTGTGAAAATGCCTTGGGGGAACGGAATTGCTGCCTTGAGATGGAATCATCAATTCAACAGCAAATTGTTTATGAATACCACGGCGACACTTACCGACTACCTTTTCAGCTTTGGTTCGGAACAGGATCAATTCAAGTTTGAATTGAAATCCGGAATTCGGGATTACGGCGGAAAAGTTGAATTGTCCTACTTCCCCAATACACGCCATTCGATTAAGACGGGCACGGACTACCTGTTCCACACCTTCACTCCTACCAGTGTTTCCGCTTCGCAGAATGATGTGGTTTTTGACACTGGTTTGGCACAGAAATTATTCAGTCATGAATCCGGGATCTACTTCCAGGATGAAGTCGATATTACTTCCTGGCTTCGCGTCAACGCAGGAATCCGCGTGAGCATGTACCAATTCACAGGTCCGTTCACACGTTATTACAAAGGCGTTACCGGACATACCGATTCAACCAAAACATACAAAAAGGGGGAAATCATCAAATCCTATTTCGGATTTGAGCCGCGTCTCTCCGCCCGATTCCTGTTAAAAGACAAAAGTTCCATCAAAGCAGGATTCACCTACAACAATCAATACGTACATCTGGCAAGTCTGAGTGCCGTTTCTCTTCCGACCGACATCTGGTATCCCAGTACAGATAAAGCACACCCACAAAAAGGCTGGCAGGCAAGTTTGGGATACTTCCGGAATTTCAGCAATAACAAATGGGAAACTTCCGTTGAAGTCTACTACAAGAAAATGCAGAATGTGATTGAATTCAAACAAGGAGCTTTGCCTTCCGACAATGTAAATGACAATACCGACAACTTGCTCGTGTATGGAACGGGCTGGAGTTACGGTGCCGAATTCTTTATCAAGAGAACTTTTGGAAAACTAACCGGTTGGATCGGCTATACACTCGCGAAATCGGATCGTTACTTTCCGGACATCCAAGCAACAAAATATCCTGCAAAATACGACCGGAGACATGATCTGACCTTGGTCGGAACCTATGAATTAAACAAACGCTGGACTTTCGGGTTCTCCTTCATTTATGCCTCCGGAAATACCCTGACCCTGCCTAACAGCTGGTATTTCAACAACCAGGATCTGCTTTTCAATTACGGTCCGAGAAACTCTACAAGAATGGCACCTTATCACCGGTTGGACTTATCTGCGACCTGGTACGACAAACCGACAAAAACGAAAATCGACAAGAAAACAGGAGAAAAGACGGAAATCGCCAAAAAATTCAGACAGAATGTGGCTTTCTCGATCTACAATGTCTACAACCGTGCGAATCCTTACTTTTTGTATATTGATAACAATGGAAGTATCACTTCAAATGATTTCAAAATCTCTGTAAAGCAAGTGTCATTATTTCCAATTTTACCTAGTATCACATGGAATTTCGAATTTTAATAATTTTATTCAGCCTGGCTTTTCTCGCCGGATGTACCAAGGAAGTGAAGATTGATATTCCCGGCTACGAGGAAAAGGTAGTCATCGATGGTCGGATTGAAACCGGAATGCCCCCGATCGTATTGATTTCCAAAACCCAGGATATCTATTCCCCAACTACATTGGATGCTTTTCTTAACAGCTTTCAATCCGGGGCAATTGTAACCGTTTCTGATGGGTCCAACACTGTGGTTCTGGATGAGATCTGTTCAGATAATCTTCCTCCCGGAACTGAAGCAATGGCAGCTGCATTATTCGGGATTCCCGAATCAGAATTGGCAAACTATCACTTGTGTGCCTATTCCAGTTTCAATACTGCAATTTGGGGTCAAGTTGGAAAAACTTATTCCTTGAAAGTGCAATTGAACGGTGAAACATTTACTTCCACAACACAGATTGTAACTCCTACTCCACTTGATTCGGTTTATTGGGTGCAGTATCCCGGGGCAAATCCGGGCTATGGTTATTCCTGGGCAACATTAACTGATCCTCCAGGATATGATGCCTATATGTGGGAAGTGAAACGCATTAACATGGTAAATGGCTTACCTAAGGATCCGGCCTTCAAAGCAACCTTCAGCCCGGCGATAGATGATGAATTCTTCAATGGACAGACCTTCAACTTCTATTATGAGAATCCATTTACCTGGGACGACGAAACCGTTGCAGATGCAGACAAAGGTTATTACAAACAAGGAGATTCCGTAGTGATCAAGTTCTCAAAAATCGATGCTGCCGTGTACGATTTTTTGGAAAAGAAATACATGCAGCTTGGAACAGCAGGAAATCCGTTTGCTTCGCCAACAACAATCCCCACCAATATCCAGGGAGGGGCAATCGGTCTTTGGGCAGGATATTCACCTTCGTTTGACACGCTGTACTGCACACCTTAAATTGAAAATAGAGAATTGATAATTGAAAAGATTTTAGATCTTCCTAGCTAAATTCGATTCAACAGAGCAAATTCAAACTTTTCAATTTTACATTTTCAATTCTCAATTAAAAGATAGATATTAACTTTGCGCTATGAAACAACAAGAAGATTTCATTAACGTACGGAGATTAATCCAGAGTAAGAATCCTCGGTTGATAAAATGGATTCCGGGTTTCATTATCCGTTACCTGGAACGCATTCTGCATCAGAAGGAAATCAATGATTTTTTGAATACACACGACTCAAGAAACCAGGATTTCTGTAAAGAAGTACTGGAAGAAATTGGCGTGACCTATTCCATCAAAGGAATTGAGAACATACCTAAGACCGGAAAATGTGTGATTGTGATGAACCATCCGCTTGGAGGAATGGATGCAATGGCATTGGTTGATGGTTTGAGAGACCACCGGACAGATATCAAATTTATTGTAAACGATTTATTATTGAACCTGGAACCGCTCAAGGACATTTTTGTCGGAATCAATAAACACGGCAAAACGAAAAGTAGTTCCCTACTTCAGGTAAACAGTCTTTTTTCTTCAGATCAATTGGTTTGCGTATTTCCGGCAGGTTTGGTCAGCAGGAAAAAAAACGGGGTTGTTAAGGACCTCGAATGGAAGAAAGCATTTGTAAAACAAGCACGTCTGAATGATCAGCTGATCGTTCCGGTGCATATTGACGGAGAATTGTCGAACTTCTTTTATCGTTTATCGAATTTTCGTACATTTCTTGGAATAAAAGCAAATATTGAAATGTTATATCTGGCAGATGAAATGTTCCGCCAGAAGGGGAAACACATTCAATTTACAGTTGGAGAACCGATTGAAGCTAACACATTAGACACTAAAACCTCAGATGTAGCATGGGCCGAATGGTTCCGGAACTACGTATATACATTGAAACAAAAAGTATGAAACCGATAATACCCGCTGTAGATAAAGAAATCATCAAAAAAGAACTTGCCGAGGTTGGATTGATCCGGACCACGCGAAAAGGAGATAATGAGATTTATTTTGTAAATATCCATACTGCTCCCAATATCGTTCGGGAAATCGGTCGCTTACGTGAAGTGACTTTCCGTTTTGCAGGTGGTGGAACCGGTGAATCTTTGGACCTGGACGAATTCGACACACAAGAAATTTGCTACAATCAATTGATCGTCTGGTCACCTGAAGACGAAGAGATCATTGGTGGTTATCGTTTCATTTTATGTAAAGATGCAATTGATAAAACCGGAGAAATCCATTTGTCTACAACACATTACTTCGACTTCTCAGATCGTTTTATCAAAGATTACATGCCTACAACCTGCGAGTTAGGAAGAAGCTGGGTACAACCCAATTATCAACCTGCGCAGAATCCACGAAAGGGTTTGTTTGCTTTGGATAATATCTGGGACGGACTTGGAGCCTTAACCATCAGTTACCCGAATATCAAATATTTCTTTGGTAAAGTAACCATGTATCCGAACTATAATAAAGAAGCACGGGATTTCCTATTGCATTTTATGCATCATTATTTTCCGGATACTGAAAATCTGATGGTCCCTTATCATCCGTTGAAAACCGAATACAATACTGCGTTTGTTGAAGAACAGCTCAAAGGACTTGATTTCAAAGACGGATTTAAGGTTCTGAATTCCTTTGTGAGGCAACACGGAGAGAATGTTCCACCATTGGTAAACATTTACATGCACCTTTCTCCAACGATGAAAACCTTTGGAACTGCTGTAAATCCGGATTTCGGCAACGTGGAAGAAACCGGAATTCTGGTTACGATTTCAGATGTTTACCAGGATAAGAAAGAAAGACATTTAACTTATTGATATGAATCACGAATTTGAACGCTGTTTTACCAAAGACCTGGATTCCCTGGCAAAGGAAATCGAGCTTTGCGATGAAGAAACACTTTTGTGGCATGTTTTTCCGGGAATCACGAATTCAATTGGAAATCTGACACAGCATCTGATTGGAAACCTGAATCATTTTATCGGGGCAACCTTGGGTGAAACCGGTTATGTAAGAAATCGGGAAGCCGAATTTTCAGAACGCTATTTTACCAAAACAGAGCTGATTTCCGAACTTGGAAAGACTTCCGAAATGCTTGAAAAAGTATTGAGTTCACTCACACCCGAACAGCTCGATAAGACCTTTCCTTACGAACCATTCGGTTATTCCATGACAACGAGTCACATGATTGCAAAATTGACCGGTCATTTAGGATATCACCTGGGACAGATTAATTATTTGAGAAGACTAAAACAGAACTGAAAAATGGAGAATTGAGAATTGAAAAGATTTTAAATCTTCATCGCTAAATTCGATTCAACAGAGCAAATTCAAACTTTTCAATTTTACATTTTCAATTTTCAATTAAATCAGGTAGGTTTCCCCGTCTTCAACCACCCGTACGTTTTCAAAAATCGCGGATGCTTCTTCGAAATGCTTCAGACCGGTCTCGTAGCGCGCACTCAAGTGTCCCAACAACAGCTTCCCTACTTCCGCTTGTTTTGCTACGGTAGCTGCCTGCTCAGCAGTTGAATGAAAGGTTTGCTTCGCCCGCTCCAGCTTATCATTCAGAAATGTCGCTTCATGATATAACACATCCACTTTCCGGATATAATCCACTATTCGTTCATCAAAAATGGTATCAGAACAATAAGCGTAAGATTTGCTTGGTTTCGCTGAATAAGTATATTCATCTGCATGGATTATCTCACCGGATCCGAGCTCCACATCGACTCCCTGCTTCAATTTCGGAATCAGGGTCAATGAAAGTCCAGCTTCTTCAAATCGTTCTGCATTCAGTCTGCGTTCTTTCGGTTTTTCCTTAATCAGGAAACCATTGGTCGGAATCCGGTGACTTAGGGGAAAAGTCCAGATCTCAATCAGTTTGTCTTCAAAAATTAAACGATGTTCTTTTCCATTCAATGAAACGAAATTGAGTTCAAACCCCAATTTGGCTCCACCTACTTCCAATTGCAGACGGATAATTTGTTCCAGTTCTTCCGGACCATAAACAGTTAATCCTTTGTCTCTCCCCAATAAATGTAAGGTACTTAAGAGACCGACTAATCCGAAAAAATGATCTCCGTGAAGATGGGAAATAAGAATGTGATTGATTTTCTGAATGTGAACCTGGTTTCTGCGCAACTGAACTTGTGTTCCCTCTCCGCAATCAATCAAAATATGGCGATCATTGCAGTGCACATATTGAGAAGTAGGATTTCTATTTGAAGTTGGCAATGCAGCACCTGAACCTAATATGGTTACTTCAAAATTCATCCCTCTATATCAAGACTGATTTTGCCTCTGCCAATGTTTCTGAAATATTTAGAACCTTGTCCAATTGAGCTATACGGATCATCTTAGCAACATTTTCCTGCAAACCGCAGAGAATAAACTGCCCATTGGTGTCTTTGCATAAGCGATTTGCTGTCAGTACAGCAGATAAGCCGGATGAATCACAATACCTTGTTTTCGAGAGATCCAAAATAATCGAGTTTACTCCATTCTTGTTCAACAGAAGCAGCTCTCCCTTTAAATCAGGAGCATTTGACGCATCCAATTTTTCAACGGAAGATTGAATGACCGTAAAGTTGGTATCTTGTGCAATAATAAAATTCATGTTGCCACAGTGTTTATCAAATGTAACAAAATATTCTTTCTTAACACCTGAAAATGAAAAGACTTTAGCGTCCGATCTTAGCCGCAAGCAAATAAATAACCGCCATTCTGATTGCAACCCCGTTCTCAACTTGCTGAAGGATAATCGATTGCTTCGAATCAGCAACATCTGAGGTGATCTCTACTCCCCTGTTAATCGGTCCCGGATGCATGACAATAATCTCTTTGTCCAGACTATCCAGGATTTCCTTGTTCAATCCGTATTGCATGGAATATTCTCTCAAACTCGGGAAGTACTGGATATCCTGTCTTTCCAACTGAATGCGGAGCATGTTCGCCACATCACACCATTCCAATGCTCTTCTCAGGTTGTGTTCCACTTTGATTCCCAACATATCGATGTATTTAGGAATCAAGGTTGTCGGTCCGCAAACCATTACTTCAGCACCCAATTTTTGAAGGGCATAAATGTTTGATAAAGCTACCCGTGAATGCAGGATATCTCCGACAATTACCACTTTCTTCCCTTCAACCGAGCCAAGTCTTTCCCGGATTGAGAAGGCGTCCAATAATCCTTGCGTCGGATGTTCGTGTGTTCCATCTCCGGCATTGATCACGCAAGTATCCGTTCTTTCCGAAAGGAATTTTGCAGCTCCCGGATTGGGATGGCGCATCACCACCATATCCACTTTCATGGAGAGAATATTGTTTACCGTATCAATTAGCGTTTCACCTTTCTTTACGGAGGATGAACTGGCTGAAAAATTTACTACATCTGCAGATAACCGTTTTTCAGCTAATTCAAAGGAAAGTCTTGTTCTGGTGGAATTTTCAAAAAAGAGATTGGCAATCGTAATGTCTCGAAGTGAAGGAACTTTTTTGATTGGCCGATTAATAACTTCCTTAAAACTATCCGCAGTTTTAAAGATCAATTCGATATCCTGACGAGTCAAGTCTCGAATTCCAACTAAATGATCAACACTTAAATGCTCCATTATTCGGGTGTATACAATACAATTTTATCTTTTCCTTCACTATCCTTCCATTCCACGGTAACACGCTCTGAATCCAGTGTATCCACGGCTTTTCCAACATAATCCGCCTGGATAGGCAGATCGCGTTGAAATCTTCTGTCAACAAGCACCATCAATTCCACACGCAACGGCCTACCGAATGCCATCAATGCATCGAGTCCGGAGCGGATTGTTCTTCCGGTATAAAGTACATCGTCAATCAGGACAACATTCTTTCCTTCAATCGTAAAGTCAATATTGGTAACGTTTGGTATAAGCGGTTTTTCCCTTCTTCTGAAATCGTCCCGATAGAAAGTGATGTCCAATTGTCCGCAAGTGACTTTTTCCTGTCTAACCTGCTCCAGGATCTGTTTCAACCGTTCAAGCACAAAAATTCCTCTCGGTTGTAAACCGATTAAAACTGTATTTGAGAAATCATCGTGATTTTCGATTAATTGATAAGCAAGACGGTTCATGGTTAATTGAACCTGCTGTTCATCTAAAATGACTTGCTTTTCCATCAAGGCAAATGTAGTAAAAGGATTCGATTTGCCAATCATTTTTATGAATTTAAACGCCTCAGCTAAATCGTTTTAAATACCTTTTATTCTAATTGAACCGATTAAAAATCAATTTTTTACCATTCAATCAATAAAGTGAATATTTTACTCATTTTTTTATTAAATTCTAAAAACTTAGTGTACTTTTGAAGCCAGGTCGAAAAAATTCACATTTTCTATTTTGGAAATTTTAATTTGGGATTTTAGATGTCGGAAGATATTTACTTTTTCATAGGGTTGGTTATTGGTTATAAATTTTGAAACGTAAATCCGGCATCTAGATCCCATTTTTTATCCACCTTTCCGCTTTGTTTTATATCCTTCTTTTGTCAACAATTCAATGATTTTATCTCTAAAAGATCCTTGGATAATTATTTCCCCGTCTTTTGCAGTTCCACCTACTCCGCACTTCGATTTTAACAGTTTACCCAATTCTTTCAAATCTTCATCCGATCCGACAAATCCTTCAACCAAAGTCACTTCTTTTCCTGCACGTTGTTTTTTATCCAATGAAACATACAACAATTGTTTGGATGCTTCCAATATTTCGGGTTCCTCATTCGTTTCAAAATCATAGGAAAAATCCGGATTTGTGGAGTAAACAATATTCACTCTTTCTTTATTCTTTTTACTCATTTGTACTTTTCAATTAATGTTGCTTTAATGTCATCTGTCAATAGATAATGTGGCCGTTTATCCAGTGCAGATTCTATTCCATCAGGAGAGCGGACATCGTAAATAATTACCTTCCGATTCCCCAATGATTTTATCACATCTACGTCTGTAGCTGAAATATCCGCATTTCGAAAAACCACGCCATAAGAATTCCCCGAGTTAGGAGAATTCAAAAATGCTTCCACATTCGTCGCGTTGTAATATGTCAGGTAACTGGTCAGTTCATGTAATACATCAAAAAATCTTCCCGTATTTGAAATGATTGCCAGGTTCCCATTATAAAAATATTCCTGTGCCCCGATCAAAGCTTCATACAACAAAGTAGAATCTACTATTCCTCCAGCACCATCCGATTCTTTCAAATCCAATATCAGGGAAATACCATTCAGGTTCGAAGGTAGATCCGTTAATCGGATCATCCGTTCTTTTTCAAGTGACTTATACCTCAAACCAGATAAGTAGTCATCGTGTTTTTGGGGTATTTTACCGGAACCATCTGATTCCGTGTCCAGTTCCGCATCGTGAAAAAGCCACAGTGTCCCGTCCAAAGATAATTGCACATCGATTTCGATCATTTCAACTTTTTCAAAGCTCAGTGCATACCTGTAAGCTTCCAGGCTGTTGTCATGATAATTACTGCTTGAAATATGCAAACCGGCACAAGCGTGCCCTCCGATTTTCGTAAATGGATATTGATCTTCCCGTTTCTTGCATGAAACCAGAAAAAACAAAACGATGAGCAGGAAACCGTATTTAGAACTCATGGTAATAAGCTATTTCTGCAAAATAATTCCACATAAAAAAATGATTTGATCGTCCGGTATATGCATCGTATTTCCATTCAATCGCCGGTCCGATCCCTCCTGTAATTGCAATCCTGTTTTTTTTTCCAATCAGGAGTCTGCAAGCCCCAAAACTTTCAGTGGTATGGATCATCGGATGTTTCTCTGGGACTTTTGTATTTAAAAGTGAGTAAGACAATCGAATCAAGGGAGCAATCGAAAACCAATCAGTCAATTTGAGTTTGTAGGATAAATCATAACCGATACACGGATTAATCTGTTTTTGAAAAATGGTCTTGTTAATTCCGAAACCGACAAATACCTCATGGGACAGTTTTTTTTTGGTTAACTGGCCGCGAATATGAGAAAAGAAATCCTGGGGATGGTAATTTAAATCGACTCCAACCGAATAGACTGTGGAATCTTGAGCGTTTCCAAAAAAAGGAAGAAACAACAATATCAAAAAAGCAAGCCTTCGAAACATGTTTCAAAAATAAGGAATGCCTTATCGTAAAACTAAAGTTTCGGACACTTTTTACAGTGATATCCTTTTCTTTTATACTTTTTGCAACAATCTTTCTTCTTGTCGCAAGAGCAGTTATTACAAGTGAATAGAGGTAAAATTGTTTGCGCTGTGTAAACTTCTTTTTTAACCATCTTTATTTAGACTAATTCTACACAAAGGTACACTTTGAAAATAAATTACCAAGGATTGTTCAAAAATATTTTAGTTAAAAGATTCGAAGAGATTAAGAGATTACAAGGTTTAAAGGGTTCAAGGAGTTTAAAAAAGTGGTTAGTTTCTAGTTATTAGTGATTAGACTAAAACTATTGAACTATTACGAAAACAACCGGTAAGCCATGCGGAAAACGTGCATGTGGGCATTGACAATATCACGAACATCCTTGCTGTATCCTCCGCCCATACTGCAAACAATCGGAATATTGAGTTTCTTTGCACAATTCAAGACAAATTCATCCCTCAAACGAATTCCGTTTTGTGTAACATTCAATTTCCCCAATTTATCCGATTCCAGGATATCAACTCCACATTGATAGAAGATAAAATCAGGATGAAATGTTTCTAAAACAGAGCTTAATTCTGTCTTCAGGATACTTAAATACTGGGTATCATTCAAAGATGTTTCCAAATGAACATCCTTATCAGACTCTTCTTTGTGCATCGGATAATTAGCTCCACCATGCATACTGAAAGTAAACACTTCTTGGGTATTTTTAAAGATTTCAGCCGTTCCGTTTCCCTGGTGCACATCCAAGTCCACAATCAAAATGCGCTTGAACAGTTTCTGATCCAGAAGCCATTTGGCCGCAATTGCCTGGTCGTTTAACAAACAGAATCCCTCGCCTCTATCCGTAAATGCATGATGAGTTCCGCCTGCAATATTTAATGCTACGCCTCCATCTTTCACCATTTCCGCACACAGACGGGTGCCTTCCATGATTCGAAGCTCGCGTCTGATCAGTTCTTCATTATGAACAAAACCACTAACTCGTTGTTCCCGGGGAGAACATGTCAAGCTCAATAGTTTATTCAGATAGTCTGTTGAATGGACTTGGTTCACAATTTTCAAATCGATCAAAGCAGGTTTCAGAAAATCCGCTTCCTCTAAAATCCCTTCATATTGCAATTGCTGATACAACAAACCATACTTCTCCATTGGAAAGCGGTGTGTACTTGGAACAGAATGAATATAAGAAGGATGATAAGCTACAAAATAGGACATTTTATTGCATTCTGTCTACATCAGTCGAGAGGGTAAATAACATCAACTCATCATTGACCGGGACAAACTGGTAGTTCAATAAACTCTTCGATTTCATTCTCATTGTAATGAAACCAAGTCCTGCACCACCTTTGTCTGAAATCAATCCGTTGTTCAATGTTTCCAAATAGAATGCTTTCACTTCTTCTTCATCCATGGCATTCAGCTTATCCAGGTAGGAAGCTAATTTTTCTTTTTCGGAAATATCAGTGAGGTTACCCAATGCAATTCGGTATGCTTTATCATTGAATGCAACGATAATCAATGCTTGTTGTTCATGATCCCATTTTTTTCCGTGGAGGAGAATGTTCTGTAAACCTTCAATCAATATAGAAAACACACGTTTTACCAACGTTTTCTTGTCACCTGCAGAAATCATGAAATCTTCCGTGCTTAGCGTAAAGCTATTCACCAAATCCTGGTTCAAAGGACCGAAGTGCGCAACCTGAACCGAGTTGAAATGACTATCCTTAACGTCTTGAATCCAAGAGGCCAATATCATTTTGGGTTCTATGTGAAGTGTACCAGGTTGCATCAACTGTTAACAATCAGTAAATATAGCAAAGCAAAAAAGAACAAATCTTAATCAATGAGTAAATGAACATTTCCTTGCCACATTTTACCATCCGCAGTTATTAATTGGTAGAAATAGACACCGTCAACCAGCTTTTCACCGGTAATATCAATTCCTCCCCAATCATTTTTGTAATTATCCGATTCGAATACCAAATTCCCCCAGCGATTCTGAATGATCAGTTTTGAATTTGGCTTCAAATTGGTAATATAGAACTCATCATTCGTATGGTCCCCATTAGCTGTCACAATATTCGGAATGACGATTTCCCCGATAATCTGAAAATCCTTCGTGATCGAGTCAATACATCCGTCAAACGTTTCTACAACCAAAGTCATGCTGTAAGTCGTTTCAATCATTGAATTATAACTTGCAGAAGATCCTGTACCTATTAATCCGACTCCGGCAATGGTCCAGCTATAATTCTGGAATGGGCCACCGGAACTCGCGTCAGTGAAATTGATCACCTCTCCAGGCGATGCAACTACGTTGGAAATTGTAAAGTTCGCATTCGGAGAAGACATGGAGCCAACCGTTATGGCCGAACCGCTCGTGACACATCCGTTACCGTCCGTAATTGTCAAAGTATAAACTCCTGAATTCAGATTGGTAATGTTCAACGTTGTTAAAGGACTACCTGCCCAAGCATACGTGAATGGAGCGTTTCCTGAAACCTGGATACCACTGATTGCCCCATTATTTCCAACACAACTTTCATCGGTAATCACCACATTCGTCTGATCAATCGTTGATGGCGGAACAACTCCCACAAACAAAGTGGTTGTTGCTGTACAACCTCCATTATCCGTAACTGTTAAAGTATAATTACCTGTCGTCAGACCTGCAGCATTGATGGTATTTTGAGCAGGCGTGCTGTTCCAGGAATAAGAATAAGGTACTGTTCCACCGGAAACGGTAAGTCCTGTTATTGAACCTGATCCGACTGCACAATTGTCATTCGAAATAACTGCATTATTGGTATTTATGGTCAGACCGGATGTACTTGGTACGTTAAACGTTGCCTGAACGGAGCAGTTTTGATCATCCGTCACTGTAATGGTATAATTTCCTGCTGCCAAATTTGCATTACTTATAGTCGTCGGACCATTTGACCAAGAAATAACCGGATTAATTCCACCAACAACCTGAATTCCGGTAATGATTCCCGTATTCCCCGTACATCCTGTCGGCGTAATAAGTACCGAACTTTGATTCAAACTTAAAGGAACAACAGCATTAACGGTAAAAGGCCCTCCATTAGCTGTACAACCGAAACCGTCCGTTACTATTACACTGTAGTTCCCTGGAGATAAACCGGTTTGATTCAACGTTGGGCTCACAACACCATTCCAGGTATATGTCAATCCTGTTCCTGTAGCTGTCAATCCTGAAATCGTTCCATCATTTAGCGCACATGTTTCATTTGTTACCTGAACAGAAGCTGTATTCAAAGTTGGTCCTGCAATCGAATTTACCGTAAACGGGCCTGCATTTGCGATACAACCCAAGTTATCCGTAACTTGTATGCTATAATTTCCAGCAGGAATATTGGAAAGGTTCAAGGTGTTATATGCGCCTGAATTCCAGGAATACGTATAAGCCGTTTGTCCGCCTGAAACGGAAAGTCCGGAAATTGCTCCGTTTGACTGCCCGCAATGTGCATCCGTAATGACAATTGAAGTAGAGTTGATTACCGGGGCTGTTGATGCTCCGATTGCAACCGGACCATAACTTGAAGTACAGCTGCTTGCATCTGTTACAACCAAAGTATAGTTTCCTGATGCCAATCCTGTATGATCTAGTGTTGGCGAACTTACTCCATTCCATTGATAAGTCAACCCGGTTCCGGTAGCCGTAATTCCTGTAATACTTCCATTATTTAAGCCACAGGTAGTTCCTGTAATCACGACATTCGTTGAATTAATGGCAGGGCCGGGTGATAAACCTACATTGAAAGGTCCCGCGACTGTGGTACAACCAAATGCATCAGATACTGCCAATCCATAAGTTCCTCCTGGAATATTCGTATGATCCAAAGAAGGACTTGCAACCAAATTCCAGTTATAGGTAAGGGTTCCTGCTCCACTTGCAGTAATTCCTGTGATTGCGCCGTCGTTACCGGCACAGGTTTCATTCGTAATTACAACGTTTGTAGTATTGATAACCGGAGCTGCAATATCATTTACAGTAAATGGTCCGGCTGTTACGATACAACCAAGATTATCCGTAACCGTCAAAGTATAGTTTCCCGCCGGGATTGAAGCAAGGTTTAATGTACTGTAAGCTCCCGCATTCCAGGAATAAGTATATGCTGTTTGTCCACCTGAAACTGTAAGTCCTGAAATAGCTCCGTTTGATTGACCGCAATGTGCATGAGTAATCGCTACTGAAGCAGAATTGATTACCGGTGCACTTGAAGCTCCGATTGCAATCGGTCCATAAGTTGCAGTACAGCCAACGCCGTTTGTAACTATCAAAGTATAATTTCCTGATGCCAAACCGGTCTTATCCAAGGTCGGAGAACTTACCCCATTCCATTGATAGGTTAAACCTGTTCCTGTTGCAGTAATCCCGGTAATACTTCCATTATTCCCGCCACAAGTCGTTCCGGTTACAACCATATTTGTTGTATTAATCGTTGGCCCCGGATTTTGCGGAACATTGATCGGTCCTAAAGAAGCCGTACATCCATTATTATCAGTAACAACCAAATTGTAATTTCCCGTATTCAGCCCTGTTATATCCAATGTTGAATAGGCACCTGTATTCCAATTGTACGTCAAGCCGGTTCCTGTTGCAGTAATCCCGGTAATTGAACCACCACCACCTAAACAAGAAGCATTCGTAATAACCATATTGGTTGAATTGATAGTTGGTCCACCTGAAGTTCCAATAACATAAGGGCCTGATGTGGCTGTACATCCGATTCCATCGGTAACAATCACAGTATAAGATCCGGCAGAAGCTCCTGTTAAGTTCATAGACGGTGTAGTAACCCCATTCCACGTAATTACCGGTGTTGGTGCTCCACCCGAAGTTGTCAATCCGGTGATTGAACCACCGGCAGAACAAGTCGCATTTGTCACCACAGCTGTTCCGGAAATAGTTGGCCCACCTACTGTAACAGTAACTGGAACCCGGAATGTTCCACCGGGACAAAACCCGACATAATAAGTGGTTGTAGCAGTTACAACCGGAGTTGTAAACGTCAAGCCTGTTCCAACAGAAGTGTTCCCTGTATAGGTCGTATACCACGTAATATTTGCATTTGTAATCGGACTAGGCAAAGTACCCTGAACTGTAACTGACAAATTCGCTGTACTTCCTGAACAAACGGAAGCATTATTAGCAATCAGGTTATAATATGCTTGAGGCAATGAACTTGTTCCTGCTGCCCCGCCAGTTGCTCCGTTCGGAGGAAAATTGGCTACGATATTGGTTAATCCAACGACTGTAACGGTCCCTCCATTTCCAGGAGTCACTGTTTGGATTGGAGTTCCTGATGTGAATGCAATCATACCGCCTCCACCGCCTCCACCGGGACCATCTGCTTCAGCACCTGAAGCAAAACCACCATAAGACAGCGCATTATTCCCTCCTGTTCCGCCATTAGCATTTAAGGTAATTGTGTTCGGAATTGCAACTCCATTTGATATGACGATTGCTCCACCACCACCGGCACCGCCGGCTCCATCAACACCTAATTTCGTATTGGAAAAAGCTCCTGGATTTGGAGTGCCCGTTGGATTTGAATTTTGCCCATCCGCACCGTTGGCTTCAATGATACCAGTTCCGGTAATACTTCCATAAGATTGAAGGAAAATGATACCACCACCTTTTCCACCACTTCCTCCCTGGTTTTGATCCATTTCACCGGCACCACCACCACCTCCCATGTATGCACGGGCTGGATCATATACCAATGGATGACCACCAAGACCGCCTTCATTTCTCCTAAAATCTCCTGACCATGCAGTATTATTTGGTCCAAGTGTTGATTCATTCTGATCACTCAATGCACCGGAGTAACCTCCACGACCTCCACCCGAACTTGGTGTAGTCGCCATTCCAGCAAGTTCCAAATTCCAAAATCCATTATAACCGGCAGTTGGCACACCATAACCATAATAAGTTCCAGTTCCGATATTGGAACCTCCGCCTCCTCCGGCATTTTTGTAGTTTCCACCACCACCGCCATTGGCAGGAGCCCCCAACCCATAACGTGAATAAAGAGCCGTATATTCTACTGCTGCTGAACCACCTATCCCTTCTCCTTTTTCAGAACCTTCACCTGCAGCGGTTGCTTTATATCCTGGTTTACCGATTTGAGCAGCTGATCCTGCAGGACCACCAGTTGTATTATCTGTTGCTCCACCTCTGAATCCGTAACCCGACGCACTAATTTTTGAATTTGTTCCAAAAGTTGTTGTTCCATTGACTTCCAATGCAACGATTCCGCCAATTGTGCCACCCCAGGTTACCGGGATAATGGATGTATTTGCATTCAAGGTTAAATTTCCGATTCTTGGTACACGAACAACCTGTACATGCCCAGAAGAAGTATACGAATTTTTTAAAGCACATCGTACATTAATGGTCGTTGCATTGGGAACAGAAAGCACTTCCGCATATTCGTATCTACCTGCATTGTAATAATTTGTAACTCCACCCCATTCTGCATGATAAAGATTATCATTCCCGGCAACGGCCGCTTCGTTTGAAATGGTGTAATTGGCTCCCCAACCTGAAGGGCCTGCTGCATAAGTACTAATATCCATATCAACTCCCTGCATCTGAATAATCAGGATCAAATCACCTGCAGCTAAACCGGCAGTAAAATACGTATTCGTAAGTCCGCTTGCTGCTACTGAAACAGAAGTACCTCCTGCGGCGACATCTGCAGTCACATTGGTATACGCGTTCAGCACCGTATTCGCAGCAGTTACGGTATAATTACCATCTTTAGCTTTTTGACTAAATACGAAATTGCAAACAAATAGTAGTAAAATGGAGAGAAGAATAGGCCTCATGCTATAAATTGAATAAAAACAAGTTCTATAAAGAGACGCCAAATTATACAAAAGGTTGTAATTTTTGTTATATTTTTTTAGATATTTCCTGCATAATGTAGCTCACAGCAGGACAGACTTCCATATTCTTTCTTGTAAGAGGTAAAATCTGGTACATGTTCTTCCGATTCGTATGTGGATATTCCCTGCACGCCAAAGGCCTGTCTTCATAAACAGAGCAATAGTTGTCAGAACCAAGGAACGGACATGGAGCCGACTTCAGAACATAATCCTGGTCTTCATCCATAATCAAGTAGGTGTCTATCAGTTTACTTTCCGGCATTTTCAATCGTTTGGACAATCGCTTGATATCCACATCCCGGAAAATCGGACTGGTTGTCTTACAACAATTCGCGCACGCCAAACAATCAATTTTACGAAATGCCTCCTCATGCAATTGATGGAATTGTTCATCCAAATTTCTGTTATTGGCCTTTTTGGCTTTCTTAATCCATTTGTTGTAGAATTCCTTTTCCGCTTTTCCGTAATCGATCAGTTCTTTCAAATTCATCTGACAAAATTAATAGAAACAGATGCTGATTTTAAAGTATTGTTTAATTTAGTCCAGGAGACTTATGGAAAAATTTGATTTAGTTATTATCGGTGGTGGACCAGCAGGCTATGCAGCAGCAATGCGCGGTATCGATTTCGGTAAGCGTGTTTGCCTGATTGAGAAGGACCGGGTTGGCGGCGCTGGAGTTTATAATGGTGCCCTTTCATCCAAAACATTGTGGGAAATCTCTCAGAAAATTGCTTCGGTAAATGATACGATCAGTGGAAAAGGAAGAGAGAAATTCTACCTTTCCTGGGATGACGTGATGGCAACGGTTGATGAAGCCGTTTTTGAACGTAAATTCCAATATTCCTGCCATTTAAAGCTACTGCAAACAGAAACAATGGATAAACTGCTGAGCTACCAGCGTGGAAATGCAAGCTTTCTAAACGATCATGAAATAGAGATTGTTCAGAACGATGGTGACCGTACAGTGGTTTATGGCGAGAATATTATCATTTCAAGTGGAAGTCGACCACGAAAAATGAAAGACGTTAATGTCGATGAGCAAACCATTTTGACCAGTGATGGCATTGAAAACCTGACTGATTATCCGAAAAGTCTCGTAATCGTCGGAGCCGGTGTTATCGGCTGTGAATACGCAACCATATTCTCCAATTTCGGAAAAACGAAAGTATACCTGATTGACCGGGCAGACCGGATCCTTCCTTTTGAAGATACCGACATCACCAACATTGTAAGTGAAAATTTAGAGGAAAAAGGAGTTGTAATTCATCACAACGCGCAGCTGGAACGACTGGAAAACCTGGGCAATGAAGTGGAATATGAATTGAGCTATCCGGATGGATCGCGTGAAGTAATCCGTGTTGAAAAAGCGCTTCTTTCCATCGGTCGGGTACCGAATATTGAATCATTGAATCTCCAAAACGCAGGTGTTCTGATGTCCAAACGCGGACAACATATCGGTGACGATGATACCGTTACCAATGTCCCTCATATTTATGCAGTTGGAGATGTTTCGGGTAGGATCGCACTGGTGAATATGGGAGAAATTGAAGCCCGTCATGCAGTTGAAAGAGCATTCGGAACTATTCGTGAACGCTTGAGCTATGACAATGTCTGTACGATCATGTTTCTTCAACCAGAAGTTGCAGCGGTCGGAATCAATGAGATGCAATGTCTTGAAAAGAACATTCCGGTGAAAGTTGTGAAAATAGATTATTCGGTAATCGCAAGAGCGATCGCCATGCGCAAGACAGAAGGTTTTTTCAAGATTATCGTCACAAATGACAGTGATATGAAAGTTCTCGGAATGCGTGCCGTTGGTGAACATGCTTCTACCGCTATCCAAACCATCGGGTTAATCATGAAGCTGGGATTACCTATTCATGTCATTGCGGAATTGGTACACCCTCACCCATCCATAGCGGAAGGAATACAGGAATGTGTGCGAATGCTACTAAACCGGTCGCTCTTCAAATCTTCCGTATTTAAGGATAAACTAGCTTGTTATTCCCTGGTTGATGGAGTTAAGACACCTCTTGAACGATTGTAATGCAAAACTTCTGAATTTTGCATTTTGAATTCACTACTTTCCTTTTAATTCCATTGCCTTCAAGGTATTGATCATCAAAGAAGCAATTGTCATTGGTCCTACTCCACCGGGAACAGGAGTGATTGCAGATGTTTTCGGTGCAACTTCTTTGAAATCGACATCGCCGGCCAATCTCCAACCTCTTTCTCTTGTAGCATCTTCAATACGTGTAGTCCCGACATCGATAACAACCGCGCCTTCTTTTACCATATCTGCTTTGATAAATCCGGGAATTCCAACCGCTGCCACCAAAATATCCGCTCCCAAACAAATTTCCTTAATGTTTTCAGATTTTGAGTGAGCAAGTGTTACAGTACAATTTCCAGGATTTGTGTTCTTCCCTAAAAGCAAACTCAAAGGAGTTCCTACAATATTGCTCCTTCCAACAACCACACAATTCTTTCCGGAAGTCTCAACGTTATAACGTCTCATCAATTCTACAATTCCGGCAGGTGTTGCAGGAACGAAGCCGGGAAGATTCAACATCATATTCCCCACATTGATCGGGTGAAAACCATCTACATCTTTTTTCGGATCAATGGCTAATGTGACCTTCATTTCATCGATATGAGCAGGAAGCGGAAGCTGAACAATATATCCGTCAATACTTTTATCTTCATTCAGCGATTGAATCTTCTTCAAAAGAGTTTCTTCAGTAATAGAATCATCATAACGGATCAAGGTGCTTTCAAACCCGATTTCCTCACATGCTTTCAACTTATTGTTTACATAAGTAACTGAACCGCCATCTTTTCCAACAAGAATAGCCGCCAAATGAGGGATTTTCTGTCCCGCAGCTTTACGTTCGGCAACCTGAATAGCCAGTTCTTTTTTGATGATTTCGGAAGCGTCCTTACCACTTAATATCTGCATGTCGTGATTTTTTGTGCAAATATAAGGCTTACATCGATTTAGTAGTACTTAAATTAGATTGTCGCTAGAAATATTTGTGAAATTTTATAATCATTCATTGATTTATCAATAAAATAATCACACGAAAACCCATTTTAATCAACAAGAAGATAGGTTTAATCAAAAGTCAATTTTAAATCCAACCATTCAAATCAGATAAGCGTCTTATTAATGAAACGACAAAACAAAATGTCATGGAAAACAGACTCACTAAGAAACGCTTTATTCAGACCTCTGCAATTCAGCAAATTAATGAAGCTACAATTGTTTTGAGGCATTTTATTGAATTAAGCGCAAAATTATTGCCTTTTTTCAATGAATTATCTAAAAAGGACATCCTGCTACCGCAAGAACAAAATGATCGGGATAAAATTATTGAAGTCTACAGAAACTATGGTTTTGACACAAGCACTTCTGAAATACTAATGGAATCGGATATCCTGGAAACCATTCAACAAACCTTTAAGTCTATTGAAAAACGGGCGTATGGAAAGGAATCCGATTCAGACAAGTTGATGACAATTTTTGAAAAAAAACACCGCCAATTGGTGCTCAACTGGAAACAGACTGATATTAATTAAACAAGTAGTCACGTGATGCGTCCCCGTGCCTACTTGTTCAGAGAAAACCGAATCGTTTCCAGGATAGTTTTATGCTGAAAATGGTTCGGTTTTTTATTTCAATTTTTTTCTGACCCAACCATAAATCCATGTATCGGAAAAATTGGATGGATTAATCACCCTGTTATCTTCTACCAGCGGTGCTCCATGCATAATCACAAAATACCAATTTCCCTTTTCAGCCAGGACAGAATATGTAGTAGAATCAGGATAACTTGCAATGATGTTCTTTTCAGATCTTTTCGGCCATGCTGCTTGATTGATTTCTTCGGGTGACCAATGAAGTTCAGTCTTGGATTCCGTAGCATAAAACTTTCCGGAAAAGGTTGATTTTTCGGGAAAGAATTTCCCAAGCATACCGGTATCTCTTCCTAAAAAATAGCGTTTTATCAGCTTCATTTTATTATTCGTCAAACGCAAACGGTTCAAATTGTGAGAAGCATTCTCGCAACAAGGATATTGATGATGATATAATAAAATTTCCCTTGTATTCGGATGGATCTTATAAGCTAATAAATGTCCTATTTCATTGTAAACTGAGACCAATTCTCCTTTTATAGTAGTGAATATCTGTAACTGTTCTTTTTCCTTTTCCTCCCCTGGATATCCGCTAAAAATAAGCTCGGGAACCTGGTCATTATTCAAATCTACCAATTGATAGAGCGAACCGAATTGTTTGTAATAGTTGACAAACAAAGCGGAAGGGTCGTATGCCTTTGTTCCAATGTGATCAATCAGGTCATTATCGAATAAAAAAGCAACCATTTTAGCTTTCAAGGGTTCATTTTTTACCTGGATCTTTGTGAAATCCGTTTCAGGATTTGCAATGAAAATTTTGGCGTCAACACGCGTCATTTCCACATAGCCAAAAGCCTGCCGGATAGAAAAACACAAAAACAGAATTATCAGTTTTAATTTCATGATTCAATCTATAAAAATAGGAGTTTGGAGAACGAATTAGGGGCGCGATTAATCGCGCCCCTAATTCAATTAGAGAATTCTCTAAAATTATTTTTTTGTTGCCTTTGTTTTTCCTTTTTCAATATTGATCTTCAAGCCGGCATTCGCATCATCGATATCCAAAATAATGGTATCTCCTTCTTGCAAATTAGCCTTGATGATTTCCTCCGCCAAAGGATCTTCAATGTATTTCTGAATCGCTCTTTTCAATGGTCGAGCTCCAAATTTCTCATCATATCCTTTGTCTACGATGAAATCTTTCGCTTTTTCAGTAATTGAAGCATGGTAGCCCAATACTGCAATACGATCGAACAATTTCATCAACTCCAGATCAATGATTTTATGGATATTTTCTCTTGTCAATGAATGGAAGATAATCATGTCGTCCATACGATTCAGGAATTCAGGTGAAAATGCTTTTCTCAATGCATTCTGAATCACCGTCTTCGCATTGTCATCGCGCTGTTCGGTCTGTGATTTTGTTCCGAAACCAACTCCCGTTCCAAAATCTGCCAACTGACGCGCTCCGATGTTTGAAGTCATGATCAAAATAGTGTTTTTAAAGTCAATTTTACGACCCAAACCATCTGTCATATGACCATCATCCAATACTTGAAGTAATAGATTGAAGACATCCGGATGCGCTTTTTCAATCTCATCCAATAAAATGATTGCATATGGTTTGCGTCTCACCTTTTCAGTCAACTGACCACCTTCTTCATACCCTACATATCCCGGAGGCGCTCCGACCAAACGAGAGATCGAGAATTTCTCCATGTATTCCGACATGTCAATACGGATCAAAGAATCTTCCGAATCAAACAGATACTTTGCAAGTACTTTCGCCAATTGCGTCTTTCCGACACCAGTTGGCCCTAAGAAGAAGAACGAACCGATCGGTTTATTCGGATCTTTCAATCCCGCCCTGTTTCGTTGAATGGCTTTCACCACTTTTTCAACTGCTTCCTGCTGACCGATCACTTTTCCCTGAAGTTCTTCAGCCATCGTAGCCAATTTACCCATTTCAGTCTGAGCAACACGCGTAACCGGAATTCCGCACATCATGGAAACGACTTCCGCAACATCTTCTTCCGTCACAACGACACGTTTCGCTTTGGAATCTTCTTCCCAACGTTTTTTAGCTTCTTCCAACCGATCCTGAAGTTTTCGCTCGGAATCACGCAATTCCGCAGCTTTCTCGTATTGTTGAGATTTAATCACTTCATTTTTCTGGTCTTTCAATTCCTCAATCTCCTGTTCAATATCAATAATATCTTGTGGAACGTTGATATTGGTAATGTGAACACGGGAACCTACTTCATCCAAAGCATCAATTGCCTTATCCGGTAAATGCCGGTCTGTGATATAGCGTTCAGTCAATTTCACACATGCTGCAAGTGCTTCATCCGTATACGTAACCATGTGATGATCCTCGTAGCGTTCCTTGATGTTATTCAGGATCTGAATCGTTTCTTCAATGCTTGTCGGTTCAATCAATACCTTTTGGAAACGACGCTCCAATGCGCCATCTTTTTCAATGTATTGTCTGTACTCATCCAATGTTGTGGCACCGATTGCCTGCATCTCCCCACGTGCCAAAGCAGGTTTGAACATGTTTGAAGCATCCAAAGAACCGCTTGCACCGCCCGCACCGATAATGGTGTGGATTTCATCAATAAACAAAATGATATCCGGATTCTTCTCAATTTCAGCCATCACGGCTTTCATACGCTCTTCAAACTGACCGCGGTATTTTGTACCGGCCACCATCGAAGCCAAATCCAACGAAATGATTCGTTTATTAAAAAGTACACGGGAAACTTTTCGTTGAACAATTCTCAAGGCCAATCCTTCAGCAATTGCACTTTTCCCTACTCCCGGTTCTCCAATCAAAATCGGGTTATTCTTTTTTCTGCGTGAAAGAATCTGAGAAACTCGCTCAATTTCCTTTTCACGTCCTACAATCGGATCAAGTTTTCCGGCTTCTGCCATTTTTGTCAAGTCACGACCGAAATTGTCTAAAACAGGTGTTTTAGATTTGGGGTCAGTGGATTTACGTTGGCTTGCTCCGAATGTTTGATCTTCATCATCTGAAGAAGATGACATTTCTGCTCTTGGTAGTTTATTTTCGTCGACCATGTTTTCTAATTCCTCGTGAACTGTATTATAATTTACTCCGTAGCGGTTTAACACCCTACATACTACGGAATCTTCATCCTTTAACATCGAAAGTAACAAATGTTCTGTTCCTATCATAGGACTCTTGAACAATTTAGCTTCCAAATAAGTTATTTTTAACAAACGTTCCGCTTGTTTTACCAAAGGTATATTCGCCCCGCCAGGCGAATTCGATTTAGATGCCTCCAGCAATGGTTTTTCTAATTCTGCTTTTAACTTTTGCAAATCCAGATTGAATCCGGTCAGGATACGCACCGCATTTCCCTCTCCTTCACGCAAGATTCCAAGCAAGAAATGTTCTACCCCAATAAAATCATTCCCCAAACGCAAAGCTTCTTCTCGACTGAAGCTAAGCACGTCTTTTACCCGGGGTGAAAATTTCGCTTCCATAATTATCTTAATTTAAGATTCAGGTACAACAGGTGCACCATACAAATATACAAACTCATTAAATGTTAATAAGTATCTCGAAACAGCATTTTTTCACCACTTTTTGTTAGTAAAAATCCTTTTACCCCTCTTTTTCGTAGCCATAAAAAAACTAATTTCGAAACTTGCATTTAGCACGCAAATTTCGTGCATAATTTAAAACTATGACAAGATGGCAGATGGAGAAAAGATAATCCAGATTAACATCGAAGATGAAATGAAATCGGCGTACATCGATTATTCGATGTCAGTGATTGTATCTCGCGCACTTCCTGATGTGCGTGACGGATTTAAACCGGTACACCGCCGTGTATTATATGGTATGCAGGATTTGGGGGTTTATTCCAATCGACCGCATAAAAAGTCAGCTCGTATTGTTGGTGAAGTACTTGGTAAATATCACCCGCATGGTGACAGTTCCGTTTATGACACAATGGTCCGTATGGCACAATCCTGGTCTTTGCGCTACCCTTTGGTTGATGGACAAGGAAACTTTGGTTCTGTCGATGGAGATAGCCCGGCAGCAATGCGTTATACGGAAGCCCGTTTGCGCAAGATTGCAGAAGAGATGCTTGATGATCTGGACAAGGAAACGGTTGATTTCGCTCCGAACTTTGATGATTCCCTGGAAGAACCGACCGTATTACCATCCAAGATACCTAACTTATTGGTAAATGGGGCTAGTGGTATTGCTGTAGGTATGGCTACCAACATGGCACCTCATAATTTAGGTGAAGTTGTTGATGCTATTATTGCTTATGTTGATAACAATGACCTGGAAGATGATGAGCTGTTAAACTTTGTAAAAGCTCCTGATTTCCCAACCGGAGGTATCATTTACGGTGTGGATGGTGCACGCGAAGCCTTATTGACAGGTCGTGGTCGTGTAATCATTCGTGGTAAAGCAGAAATTGAGGAGTCCGGAGGACGTGAACAGATTATCGTTACAGAGATTCCTTACCAGGTGAATAAGGCAGAAATGATCAAGAAAACTGCTGAACTGGTAAATGACAAAAAGATCGAGGGTATTTCTGACATCCGTGACGAATCTGACAGAAACGGTATGCGTATCGTTTTCGAACTGAAGCGTGATGCCATTCCAAATGTTGTTTTAAATAAGTTATATAAGTACACTGCTCTTCAAGGTTCATTTTCCATCAACAATATTTGTTTGGTTGACGGAAGACCTCGTCTATTGAACCTGAGAGAAATGATTGCTGAGTTTGTGAAATTCAGACATGAAGTAGTCATCCGCAGAACGAAATATGAATTGCGTAAAGCTGAAGAGCGTGCGCATATCCTGGAAGGGTTAATCATTGCTTCAGACAATATCGATGAAGTAATTGCTATTATCCGTTCATCAAAAAGTCCGGAAGAAGCACGTGAGCGTTTGATAGAGCGTTTTTCTCTATCTGACATTCAATCACGCGCAATCGTCGAAATGCGTTTGCGTCAATTGACCGGACTGGAGCAAGATAAATTACGTGGTGAATATGCTGATTTGATGGCTTTCATTACCGATTTGAAAGATATTTTGGCTCGTGAAGAACGCAGAATGCAGATTATCAAGGATGAATTGATTGATGTTCGTACAAAATATGGCGATGCACGTCGTTCAAGAATCGAATACTCCGCTTCAGAAATGAAGATCGAGGATTTGATCCCGGATGAAGAAGTGGTGATCACGATTTCACATGCAGGTTATATTAAACGTACAAACCTGGATGAATTCAAGGTTCAGAGTCGTGGTGGAATGGGATCGAAAGGATCCACTACACGCGACAAGGATTTCTTGGAGCACTTGTTTGTAGCTACAAATCACAACTACTTATTGATCTTCACCGAAAAAGGCCGTTGTTTCTGGATGCGTGTGTTTGAAGTTCCTGAAGGAAACAAGACTGCAAAAGGAAGAGCAATCCAAAACTTGTTGAACATTGAACAGGACGATAAGATCAAGGCTTATGTAAAAGTCAAAGATCTGACGGATAAAGAATACGTTGAAAATAATTTCATCGTGATGTGTACCAAACAAGGTATCATCAAAAAAACTTCACTGGAAGCTTATTCCCGTCCAAGAGCCAATGGTATTAATGCCATTACGATTCGTGAAAATGACGAATTGTTGGAAGCACGATTAACCGACGGGACGAATGAAATGGTCTTAGCAACTAAAGCAGGCCGTGCAATTCGTTTCAATGAAGCGAAAGTTCGCCCGATGGGAAGAAATGCTTCAGGTGTACGTGCCGTAACACTTCAAAATGATACGGACGAGGTAGTCGGAATGATCTGCGTGAAAGATAATGCTGAAACGATCATGGTTGTTTCCGAAAAAGGTTATGGAAAACGTTCATTCCTGAATGATCCTGAAGATGGTGAACCGGTTTACCGTATCACGAACCGTGGAGGAAAAGGTGTTAAGACCATTAACATTACGGATAAAACAGGACCTCTTTTGGCAATCAAAACGGTTGCTGATGAAGATGATTTGATGATTATCACGAAAGCCGGTGTTACAATCCGCATGCATATCGACGGGATCCGTGTGATGGGAAGAGCTGCTCAAGGAGTTCGTTTGATCAACCTGAAAGGATCAGCTGCAATTGCTGCTGTAGCCAGAGTTCCACGTTCTGACGAAGACGAAGCAGAATACGATGAGGACGGAACAATCATTGAAAAACCGGTAGATGACACAACAGAAGAATCTGCTGACGAATCAAACGAAACAAATTCTGAGGAATAAATATGGAAAACGGTTTTTGTTTGCATCTTAAGGTCAGAATTGGCATAAAAGTTGGAAACAAAATCACAGCAAATAAATAATTATGAACTATTTGAACATTACTAAAGGAGCATTACTAGCAGGAATCATATTGGTTTCGTCACTTTCTTTTGCTCAAAAAAAGGTTGAAACCGATGCGGCTTTAGCTTTCCAGAACTATGAGAAGGCGCAGATGGCCGGGGACATGGTGGAAATGAAAAAGCAATTGTTAAAAGCAAAAGAATCCGTTGATTTGGCTGCTGCTAATGTTGAAACGGAAAAAAGTCCGAAAACCTTATTTCTGAAAGGTGAAATCTACACTTCCATGCTCATGATGAAGATGCTTGGAGATGCCGAATTCAATAAAAACGTTCCGGAAAACGCAAAGGAAATTTCCGTCAAAGCATATAAAGATGCATACGACATTTCCAATAAGTACGATTCGGACATCGAAAATAGTGTGAACACAATCAAGCAGATGCTTTACACAGCCGGATCTGCAGCATTTGACGCTAAAAAGTACAAAGAAGCTATGATGTCTTTTGCAACTGTAAACGATTACACCAATGTATTGAACCAGTTGGATACCACAGCTATTTACTACGCTGCTATTGCTGCTGAAAATGACACCAATTGGGTTCAGGCTGCAGAGTACTATAAAAGAGCTGCTGATGCAAACTACAAACCGGATATTATTTATCGTTCTACTGCAATGGCTTACATCAAAGCGGGTCAAAATGATAAAGCTATAGCCTTTTTGAAACAAGCAATTGCAAAATCTCCAAAGGACAAACATTTGTACTTTGCTTTGGGTACTATTGCAATGGAAATGAATGATGACCCAACGGTCTTGGAAAACTTGAATAAGGCTGTGGAAATTGATCCTACTTATGGAGACGCTTACTACAACTTAGGTAGTTATTTCTCCGGAAAAGGATTGGAATTACGTCAAAAAGCCAGTGACTTACCTCCAAATGCGAAAAAAGAATCAGACGAATTACTTGCAAAAAGTTTGGAGTTCTATGGTTTGGCAATGGATCCTTTGGAAAAGTATGTTGCGATCAATCCAAAAGACGTCGATGTTTTGAACAGCTTAACGAAAATTGCACGAGCACTTAAAAACACGGAAAAAGAAGCAAAATACAAGCAAATGCTTGAAGCTGCAAGGAAATAAGGAATTGCATCAATGAATTAAAAAAGGCTTTCATCTTTGGATGAAAGCCTTTTTTAATTCTGCACACCAGACACACTACCTAATTCGCCAATTTGCCATTTTGCTTGTTTGCCAAATAGCGAACCGTTACGATGGTATCTTTTCTGAGTTTAGCCCCATCCAATTGGTAACCTAAATTTAAAATCCCATTTATTATTTAATCCTTATCTTAGCCACCCCGAATAAAATTGTATGAAAAATATAGTAATCCTTATTTGTTTATTGATTGGTTCAAACTCTTTTGCGCAACTAAGTGCAGTAAGAGGAAAAACATCCTACAATTTTTGGTTGAATCTTCCTGATTCAAGTATTTTGGCGAACAATCCTCCTGTCCTTATTTTCTTACATGGAAAAAGTTTAAGTGGAACAGATTTGAATCGTGTAAAAAAATACGGGGTAATCCACGAAATTGAAAAAGGACGGAAGGTTCCGGCAATAGTCATAGCGCCCCAAGTAGCGTCAGGATCCTGGAATCCGGACAAAGTATTGGAAGTACTGGAATACATCCAGAAATTGTATAAGACTGATACCAACCGGGTATATGTTTGCGGAATGAGCCTCGGCGGTTACGGAACAATGCATTTCGTAGGAAAACATGCAGATAAAATTACAGCAGGCGTAGCGCTTTGTGGAGGTGGAAATCCAAAAGACGCCTGTAACCTGGCTAGTATCCCAATGTGGATCCAACACGGAAACAGGGATGAAGCTGTTCCTGTGGGGCAATCCAGAGAAATGGTGACTGCTATAAAAAATTGTAACAACGGAAAAAATCTGATCTACACAGAAATCATCGGTGCGAATCACGGAGCTTTGGAACGAATCTTTCGTGGAGATGACATGTATAACTGGTTATTTGCCCAGGTCCGTACAGCTGCCGGTGAAGTTGTCATGAAACCGCTTCCTCAGAAAACAGAAGTCAATACCACAGCAGAACCTGTCCAGGAAAAAACACCGGAAAAGAAAACGACCGGAATGGGAAGTAACTAAAGGAATTGAAAATGTAGAATGAACAATTGAAAAGTTTTTGAAGTTTCGACTCTTTTCAATTTTAAATTGTCAATTCTGCATTGATCTACTTGAAATGGATTGTCGAGTATTTGAAGCTGATAATCATTTCATGAAATTGTTTGATAAAGTCCTGCCCCAGGTTTCCATCAAAATCCGAATCGACTTGACCAACATCCTCCTTTCTTACCTGAAGATTTTTTAAAGTGACAGTTGAGGCACCAACGGAAAGTGTCACTTTCGGTAACAAATAACCTTCAAATTCGACCATTCCTCCAGCTCCACCCGATTTCAAGGTTTGTTTTTTTCCTTTTTTCTCCACCCGTTTTTTATACTTGGAATAATAGGAACTATTCAAGGATGTTTCTGCGGCTCCCGTATCAAACGAAAACTGTAAAGTATCCCGTTCCTGGATCACTTGAACAACCGGAACAAAACCATTCAAAATCATATTGCTTTTCGTATACACTTCCGGGATTTTGGGGATAACCAACCGGTCATCTTTTGTAATATGTATCTCATCCAGGTTACGGATCACCGGGAAACCGATAATTCCCTGAATGGAGTAATTCACTTCTGAAAAAGTGAGATCCTTGTCATCAAAAACAAGAAAAACCACATTTTCACATTTCACAACCGGTTCAGACCCTTTGGGATCTCCGATCATCAGTACCTTCACAACTGCCAAGTCACTTTTCACTTTGGCACCGGTGATTGCCGATACATCAAATTGGATCGGAATGATCTCACATCCCATTTCCAATGCTACGGATCTTTGGATTACTGAAAAATTGGCTCCGGTATCGAATATAAAGTTGTTCGTTTTCCCGGATACGGTGACAGGTACATTTGCCAATTTGGCAATGTCACGTGATAACTGAATTGTCACATCTGCCGGACGGCTAATCAGTTGTTTATCCGAATTTTCCAAAGCTTTCCAGATGCTTCCTGTATTGGATAGATCTTCCAGCTCCTCTTCCGTGCAAACATGTTTGAAATTGTCAATGATATATTGGTTTGTCTGATAAGCATTCTTGTATTCGAAGAGATTGACCAGGTTCAATTGCTTGACCATCAGGATTTCCTTAAAAAGTGAATCATTATTCATCGATCCTGCACCTTCCAAGAAAACTTCTATTGCTTCATTTGATTCCCTGAAGTTGGAAAATGCATTTTCAACCAAACTCCAATAATAGAAATAAACCTCTTTATCAATCCTGGATTTATTGGCAATCAATAACTTCTTTACCTCGAAAAAATTTTTCTTTTGAGAAAGGAAACTTAATTCAGAATAGAATTTTTCTTCGTCAAAAGAATGGTCTTTCTGGGAATAAGAAAAGACACTAAACAAGCAAAACAGGACAACAAACAGTTTTTTCATAAAGACAAAATGTGGTATGAAGATAAAGAAATCATGGATAATAAAGTGCTTCTCAATTTCGAATACCCAGCAACTATATCCGGCTCTTATCGATCAGCGTGGCAGATTTCTTACTTTAATTCAGACCACTTCTTTTGGACAATCTTCTTAAATTCCTCTTTTTTAAATGCGCGTTCATTGATTCCATCGTATTCCTTCACGCTGTTTCCATTCCACAGGTAAAAGACTCCGGGAGTATCTTTTGTTCCTCCCAAAACAGTCCAGAATGAACCGACATCCAGAATTTTGAATTGATATTTCTTTCCGGCAAAGGCAAAGAAGTCCGGGATCAATTCCGTTTCTTCATCCATAAATACAATCTTAAGCTCAGGGAAGTTCGCATCTTTTGAAGCCAGATCAGTCAGCGCTTTCGCCGTTTCTTTACAATGGTCGCAACCAGGCGCGAAGAAACAGATAATTTTTCTTCCTTTATCAATATCTCCGAACTGAGAAGCAAATCCTGATTTTCTTTGTTTCGGTTCATCAATTGACTTTTCTTCTTTAGATTGCTCCACATTGTGGTCTTTTTCCAGCTCCTTCGTATCAATAGCAGTCGAGGTTTTCTTGTCTTCTTGTTTTTTTGAAGGAATCGATTCCTCTGCTTTCAGAATTTTCTCATTAGTTTCTTCAGATTCATCCATTCTCATTTCCTGCATCATTTCTTCTACCAATTGGTCATTCGATTTGCGTTGCATCGGTCCAACTAAAAATACTGCGAGGATCGAAGCGAATGTAATAGCCAAAACGAACGAAAAATTCAAACGGTCGCTTTCTTTGGACGTCTTATTGTAAAGTATCACCAATAATCCCATTCCTATGATATTTTTGATCAATGCCTGAACTGGAGTCATTGGCAATAAAGAACCAAAACAACCACAGTTACCGCTATTGCCGGAAGATGCAATCTCATAGCTCAAATGAATACTGAAAATCAACAACATTAAAAATGACATCGGGATCACCAATCGCTTGAAGTAATTTCTTTGCAGTAACAGAATTCCCAAAGCCAACTCGCAACCGATCAGTATACGGGAGAAATAAGCTGCACTCGTTTCAGAAAAACCCATTGGGATCAACTGCTTCACTTCAAATGTGGGAAGTGCTAAATTTGGAGAAGGATACAATTTTGCCACTGCGGAAAGCAGGAACATAAATGCCATGATTCCTTTTATAATCAGTGGAAGCTGTTTATTCATAAAACTTCCATTTCCCAAGCCGGTAGTTGTCATAACGCGATTTTATGCATCTAAAATAATAGAAAGATGCGGGCTAAGTTTCCTTTTTAGTAAAAGCTTAACAAATTAAGCTCCTAAACGCGATTGATAATATAATCCCCGAACCAGGATTTTTGATCCGTAAAACAATGTTGAACAGACAATGGAGATTTGTCAATAATCTTATCCAGGATCAAATCGTTGTATTTCCGGGAGATTTCAGTATGAATCCGTTCATTCTCTTCAAAGACAAATTGTTCATGAATCGACTCGATAGTGACTACCTGCTTCTTTGTGCTTTTTAGAAAACTTTTGGCAATCCCTTCGGATTCATGGTATTCCGGATCATGGACAAAAGCATTCAAGTCAAAATCGGCATGTAATTCGCGATTCATTCGTTCCAACAAGTTCAGATTGAAATCACGTGTAATTCCAGCAACATCATTATAAGCAGGAAGGACAACTTCCTTTTCCTTGATCAGATCCACTCCCAAGACAATTTTGTCCCCCTTATTCAAATTACCGCTCAATGATGCAATGAACAATTTGGCTTGTTCATCCGACATGTTTCCAATATTGGAACCCAAAAACAAAATGATCTTTCTATTGGGAGATTTTTTCAGGTCGTTCAGCATTTGGAAATAATCTCCATGCAGGCTATTAATTGCCAGTTCAGGAATTTCCTCTTTCATTCGATGTTCCAATCCAATCAACGCATTGGAGGAAATGTCAATCGGAATATATTTAAATGTCACCCGCGAGCGAATCAGTTCAAATAGCAGGTGAATGGTTTTTGTACCATCTCCGGCACCTAATTCCACTACTTCTATTTCCTCTCCTTTTTGAATATCAAAACTTGAAATAATGTCCTTGGATTGTTGCTGGAATATTTCCATTTCTGCACGGGTCAGATAATATTCCGGCATATTCATGATTTGCACGAATAATTCATCACCCCGTTTATCGTAAAAGTACTTTGAAGGAATTTGTTTGGGAGTTTGAGAAAGTCCAAACAACACATCTTGCTTAAATTGTTCTAATATCATCTTACTTTGCTAATCTAATTCCTGAATACTGCCATTGAAAATGTGGGTGGAAAAAGTTTCTGTAGGTTTTTCTGCTATGATTTGGGGCTGTTGCAACGGAAGCTCCGCGCAAAACCATTTGATTGATCATGAATTTTCCGTTGTATTCGCCAACGGCCCCTTCAGCTGTTTTGAATCCGGGATAAGGTAAATAAGCGCTATTGGTCCACTCCCATCTAGTACCCCAATCCAATGCATCGGAAGCTGCTTCCCATTCAAATTCGGTTGGTAAACGCAACCCTTTCCAGGTAGCGTAGGCTTGCGCTTCGTAATAAGAAACATGTCCCAGGATTGCATGGTGATCGACTTCTTTCAAGCCAGCAAGTGTGAAATAATGCCACTTTCCTTTAATCTTATGCCAGTAAAGCGGACTTGTAATACTGTTTTCATTCAACCAGGACCAACCTTCGTCGAGCCAGCAGTCAAAACGTGAATAACCGCCGGCTTCTATGAACTCAATGTATTCTCCGTTGGTTACCAGGCTTTTGGATATTTCAAAAGCGTGTAAATAGACCTTATGCCTGTTCAATTCATTATCAAAGCAAAAGGCTCCACCGTCATGTCCGATTTCATAAATCCCTTCTTCCATCGGAACCCAACCCGTGTGTTTATTCGAATCAGCAAGTAAATTTTGGGTTTCATCGTACACCGGAAAGATCGGGTTATGTCCAAGCGTGTATTTCAGGTCCGTGATCAATAACTCCTGGTGCTGTTGTTCATGGTTTAATCCGAGTTCAATCAGTTCCCCTAATTCACGTGACAAGTCTTTCCCGAATAATTCCATCATTCCCTGGTCAACATACGCCCGGTAAGCGTAAACCTCGGAAACTCCAGGCCGGGTAATATTTCCACGATCTGCCCGGAAAGTCCGTTCACCGATTGTATTGTAATAGGAATTGAATAAAAAGCCGAAATCCGCATGGAACTCCCGGTATCCCGAAAGATTCTTTTTCAGGATCATTTCTTCAAAAAACCAGGTAGAATGAGCCAAATGCCATTTCGGCGGACTTGCAAACGGAACAGGTTGAGGAATATAATCTTCTACCTGAAGAGGTTTGCAAATAGCTTCTGTCCTATTTCTTGTTTCTATGTATTTATCTTTCAATTGCATCTGATCCGATTAATCGACAACGACCTGAACTCCTTTCCAAAAAGCCACTTTACCTTCAATGCTTTTGGCCAATTCCGAAGCTTTAGGGTAATACCAAGCCGCATCTTTGTTTGTCTGTCCATCGACTTCCAGCGAATAATAGGATGCCACTCCCTTCCACGGACAAGTTGTGTGCGTATCGGAATCCTTAAAATATTCTTTCTTGATTGCTTCAATCGGGAAGTAGTGATTCCCTTCTATAACTACTGTCTTATCACTTTCTGCAATAACTGTATCGTGCCAAATTGCTCTTTTCATGGTTGCGGGTTTTTATTCAAAATAAAATACGGGAATCAAACGCATCTGGATTTCAGTTTACAGTGATAAAATTCAAAATGATTTGGGTCCTTCTATACTAATTTACTCTTTAGTTTTCATAATATGTACTAAATACTTAAATAATTAAGGTTTTCATAATGTAGATTTCAAAGATCAAATTCTCTTTCTGACTTCAAATTTTGTAATCCGATTTTAAATTCTGAACTTCAAAAAATATTTCAGATTCATGTCAAACATTCAACTCATCATAGAAGAACGTGCTGCTGATATCGGCAATTTCCTGGTTGGAAGATTACTTCCTTTTCGCCAAAAAAGGGCTGTTGGACCGTTTGTGTTCATCGATCATATGGGACCGGCAAAATTGAGCGACCATCAAAACCTGGATATCGGACCTCACCCTCACATCGGATTGTCCACACTCACTTACCTGTTTGAAGGGGCGATCATGCACCGGGACAGCATTGGTTCCGTTATGGAAATTAAACCCGGAGCAGTAAATTGGATGACATCCGGAAAAGGAGTTGTTCATTCTGAACGGACACCTGAATATTTGCGTCATTCAGAAAAACACTTGCATGGATTACAAATTTGGGTTGCACTTCCTACCGAATTGGAAGAAATGGATCCTTCATTTGCACACATTGAAGCGGATGAAATTCCTTCCTGGACTGAAAACAATGTTCATTACAAACTGATTGCGGGTGAAGCATTTGGAAAAAAATCCCCCGTTCCTGTTTACAGTCCACTCTACTTTCTTGAAATCAAGAACAAGGAGGCAACTACAATCAGCATGGGCAATGAATTGTTCGGAGAAAGTGCTTTGTATATCTTGGAAGGAAGTATAAAAGACGGAACAGAAGAATTTGGTCCGAAACAAATCCTGATAGCAAAAAACACAGAGATTTGCACTTTCGATATGGCAGCAAATACGACGGTTTATATTTTTGGAGGAGATGCATTCCCTGAAGAGCGATTTATATTTTGGAACTTCGTGTCATCCAAAAAAGAAAGGATTGAAGAAGCCAAACAAGCATGGATCAACCAGACTTTTCCTAAAATTGAAGGGGAAACTGGATTCGTTCCTTTACCGGAACCCAAGTTTTAATTAAAAATTACGAATGCAAAATTCAAACGTTTTTGACTTCTGAATTTTGCTCCCGATGCTATCGGAATTGAATTATACAAGTGAGATGGAAATAAAACAATTTGACAGAGAAACCAAAGGATTTTTCAAAGCAACAGAAGATGGACAGGAAGCAGGAAGAATGACTTATGCCTGGGTGAATGACGACCGGATCATTATCGATCATACAGAGGTCAATCCGGCGTTCAGAGGCCGAAATGTAGGGAACCTAATGGTTCAGGCAGCTGTTGAATTTGCCCGGAAAGCGAATATTAAAATTGTTCCATTGTGCCCGTTCGCAAAAAGCGTATTTGACAAAACATCAGAGTACAAAGATGTACTCTGAATTCAAAAAAATTATTTTTTCACGTACTGCGTCAGGATATAAATGGATTGTCCGTCGATTTTCCCTTCGATCAAGGTCGGATCGTCGTGAACCAAACGAATGTTCCGTACAGCAGTTCCACGCTTCGCTGTAATTGTTGAACCTTTCACATCCAGTTCCTTGATCAGAACAACAGTATCACCTGCTTTCAAAACAACTCCATTCGAATCAATGTGCTTAATGGCATCTTCATCCTCCATTCCGGACTTCGCCCATGCAAGTTCCTTGTCATCCAAATAGATCATTTCAAGCAAATCGTTTGGCCACCCCTCTTGTTTCAAAGCATTTAACATGCGATAAGAAATTACTTTCACAGCTGAAACCTCACTCCACATGGCATCATTCAAACATCTCCAATCATTTGGAACAATCTCTTTTGTACCTTCCAATTGGTCTTTTAGATTTTGATTGATCAAAATGAAATCATCGGCCGAATTCCCTTCGGATGGTTGTACCTGGTAAACTTGCAGATTATCTGTTGTACCGTTCAATTCACATACTTCACCACTTCGGGTGTTCAACTGTTTTCCAAAATTCATGCTGCAAAGTTAATTTAATCTCCCAAAGTAATAAATGACAAATGTCATACAGGCATATCATAAAAAAGTCCCGATTCACTTTCGTGAACCGGGACAATTATTTTAAGATGTGGTTTATTCTTATTGAATAACTACACGGAATACTTTTTCAGCATTGTCGCTTGAAAGTTTCAGGAAGTAAGTACCTCTTTCAACTTCTTTCAAGTTTACAGTGTTTGTTCCGGCAGAGATCGTATTTTGACCGGTTTGCACCGTACGACCATTAACATCTGTAATTACCAGGTTGAAATTACCTGTAAATCCTGATTCAATGAAGATGACTCCTGTAGAAGGGTTCGGGTAAACCGTTACTTCTTCCAATGCATTCTCATCAACTGATAACCAGTTACAATTTCCTAGTACAGTAACGACGACACTGGAAGTATCATCCGGACAAACTCCATTTCCTGAAATGTACTTATAGTTAAACTGTCCCGGGAAAGTTCCTGTCATCACTTGAGAATTTGGCATCAAGACATTTGTCGGGCTATACCAATCTCCACCCAAATCAACCGTTCCATTTAAACCGGACAATAGATCGATCGGTTCGTTTTTACAAGCAGTGATCATTCCGTCCTGACCTGCACTTGATGGAGGATAGATTGTAACCATAACAGATGCTGTATCTACCAAACAACCGTATGTAATGTAATCCACATTTACTGTCCCTGCAGGCACAAATTGCGGATTAAACATGGAATCATTTACAATGGTAGTAGGATTTGGGGCGAATGTCCAGGTACCTAATGGGTCATTGATTGTAGCGTTTTGGTTCAAGTCAACCAATCCATTCAGTTGACAAGCATCAATCGCACTTCCTGTTCCTGCAGTAGCTGCACGTTCAATCAGGCTGAAATCATCAAAAGACAAAAAGTATGGCGCAAATGAAGCACTTACTTTAATTCCAAAAGTGTAAACTCCGGATGTTTGTGGTGTGAAACAGAAGAACTCTCTTTTATAATCTTCAGTTGGTATATCAGCTGGCGCAATAAACGGACTTCCAAGAGGTGTAGCTCCGGTTGATGATTGTGAATTGTTTACAACCACAGAACCGGCCCAACCTTCGATATCATTTACTGATTCCCATAAAAAGCTGAATTCATATTTATGACCGGCAACCAATTGGAATTCGGGAGTCCATAAATAATCATTTGAACCGTAATAAATTCCAACAAAATTTGATCCTGAATTAGCAACTCCAGGACTGTTATTACTATTATCAGAAAGCCAGTCTCCATTTTCACTTAACCAGCAAAGCGGAAATAAATCGTAATCAAAATCAGTCATTGCTTCAAAGTCTTCTGTCCACGGCAATGCAGCAATCGGTGCACAAAGTGTCGTACCACTTACTAATGTCCAATAAGAAGAATCAGTTGAGCTACAACTTGCTTGTACATAGATATCATAAACAGTTGCAGGATCCAATCCACCAATTGTAAATGATGCTGATGAACTTTGTTGAGCAGAATCGACACCAGTGCCTGTTCCCGGTACAAATCCAGGCATTCCCCATTCAATATTCCAATCAGTTTCACTGTCACCCGGTGTCCAAGTAATATCAATAGTGTTAGTTGTTTCATTGTCAGTAACCAAATCGGATACCGGTAAACATGTTGGGATAGGAACCACTACAAATGTATAATCTTCCGCTTCACCTTCTCCTGAATTCAATGTACACGCATCTGAAGGAGAAGAATTCCAATAATCCGCTAGGATTCGCATTCTGTAGCTACCAACTGCTACCCCCACAGGAACTCCAAAAGACCCTGAAAAGTCTTCTTGATACCCGATATTGGACTGAAACATTTGTTCGCTTGATTCGAAAACCATGTTGTCATTCCAATCTACCCAGATTCCAAACCCATAAGTATAACCCGGTGAACCGAAGTCTACACTGAAATTCACATTTGGTCCACCTTCATACTGAGAGACTGTCATAGTAGTAGCATCTTCATAACCATTTGAAGCAAATCCGGAGTTCAAGTTTGAAATATTCGAAGTAGCTCCACCTGTTGTAGAAAAATTATTGATGTAATAGTCAGAGTCTATTCCTTCAAATTCACAATAACCGGTGTAAACAGAGATCGGTCCTATCCAAGGGCTTTCATCACCTGCTCCACAATCTGCCTGAACATAGAAATCATAAGTCGTATTCGGAGTTAATGGTGTTGAAGTAGAGAAGGATTCAGTTGAAGATGTTCCAGGAGTTCCTGAACCTAGAGTAAATCCACTTATTCCATATTCAATGTTCCAACTACTTTCTGTACCTTGAGCAGTCCAGGAAATATCTGCTGATGTAGCGGTCACTCCATCAATAAGTACATCTGTTACAGGTGCACAAGTAATCACCTCAACCTGAACGTTATCTACAACCCAATAGTAGCTATAGTCGCCATACCAAACAAAACGAACCTGAGCATCCGAAGCTCCATTTGCATCAGCAGTAATGTCAAGCAAAACATGTCCTGAAACATCTCCGGAACCGCTCATAACTGAATTCCAGGATGAGCCATCCCAAACTTCAACGGAATAACTCCCATCGCCATTGAAATCGTCATTAAAGAAGCTGTGATCAAAAGACAAATAAATGTAGTCTGTAATTACGCTTGCGTCAAAAGTAGGTGATTCCAAAGCCGACTCCGGGTAATCACCTGACCACCCCAGGTAATCGTTATTAAAAATTGCAGCAGGATCAGTGATCGGTGCATTCAATGAAACTAATCCCGGATTATCGAACGCCCATAAATAAGGTGTTGACGCCATAGTCATGTCATTGTTACTCCAACCGGCAGGTGGCGTAGTTCCCGTCGCGGAACTGAAATCTTCACTAAAGAGAACTTGAGCGGAGAGTTTGTTTGACAACTGCGACAAAAGGATGCAGCCCAACAAAGTGTAAATTTTTCTCATAATATCTAGAATGTAATTTAATAGATTATTGAGTAATATTAACAAATAAAACCCTTTAATAAAAGACTCCTATTTGTTTAATTTTGTTGCTTTTAGAAAAAAAAAAGCAATAATTTTAGTTTCAACTATTCATATCACATCAATAATTGACAAGACAATTTACATCCATTATATTGATTCGTCAAGGGTTAAAGAATTGATAAATTTCCGATTTTTACGAAAAAGCATTTCACTGTTTTCTGTGAAATTTATTTTTTCACAATGTTTTATTTTTAACGGTTCTTTTGGAAGAATTATAAGAATACCATCATTTTACAAAACATTCATAATTTCTGAGGATTGTCTACTTGTTAAAATCCGTGTGTTGCCATTGAATCCAATATTCTTCCAAGCCTTCTTTTGTTCGGAATAATCTGCTGATCCATAATTTTCGATTTTTCACAATTTTATTCGTACTGAAAATTAAATCATGTTTTCTTTGCTTGAGTTCCGGTTTGTGCCCCCAACCACCACTGTGATCAAAGGCGGTCATGGCCTGATTTTTCGGAACACGTTTGAAAGGAATGTAAATTTTATACTCGACATAATTGGAATCTCCGTTCATTCCTTTTGTGGAAATTCGGATCTTATTGAAATCCACTTTGCTATACAAACTGTCGCGATAGAGTTGTTTTAATTTATTCCCGACATATTCGCACATTTTGTTCGAATACTGGTGTGCCACATCCGTTCCATTCAATTCCAATTGATCGATGTAACGCTCAGACACAAATTCTACTCCGCGATACATTCCACTACAGGCCGAATCTGTGCAAAGCGGAGTATCAATTATGCAGGTGAATGGCAAATTATGAGATGAATCCAGAATCAATTTTTCCTGATTCCCTTCCGTAAATATTTGTTTACTCCCACTGTTTTCACATGAAAATGCCAGTGATAACAAACACCCATAAATGATGACTGGAATTATGCGATTCATAAAATTATATTCGATTCCGAAAATAGGAAATAACGAGTTATAAAGTTAGAAGTGGAAAGGTAAAAATGAAAAGATTACGTGTGGATAAAATTATCAATAGGTGCTTACCAATACAACACGTTGGCCAACAAGAGATTATTGCAAAACTGATAATTATTTCCATTATTGTATCTTCGCTTTCAAACTACGACTTTAGGATATGCGTAACGCACTTATTACTTGCTTATTATGTTTCTCGACTTCTGCCATTTTTGCCCAAGCTGATTGGAACAACACTTCTTTTGTTCATCGGTCGGGAAGGCAAATCCTGGACGGAACCAATACCCCTATTCGTTTGGAAGGAGTAAATACCGGCGGCTGGCTTTTGTGGGAGGGATGGATCTGGGGAGAAGGTTATACGCAGGAAAAAAGCATTTACACCCGTATAAAAAACAAAGTGGGGCAAGCAAGCGCAGATGCATTTAGAGATTCTGTTTACCAAAACTACATTACCCGAAAAGACATCGAAGCAATTTCAGGAGAATGTTTCAACCTTGTTCGTGTTCCTTTCAATCACACGATTCTCGAAGACGATTCAAATCCTTACACCTATAAACAATCCGGGTGGGATTTGATGGACAGTATCTTGGATTGGTGCGAAGACAATAATATCTATGTGCTTTTGGATATGCACAGTGCTCCGGGTGGACAATCGACTTATTTTGTAACAGATCCCGATTCCCCCAATATGTGGGCAGATATCAATTATCAAACAAGAACCATTGAACTTTGGAAAGCCATTGCCGATCGGTATAAAAACCGTGGAATTGTAGCAGGATATGACTTATTGAACGAACCGGTAACTTCAGCCGACAGCACACTTATCCAGTTTTATGATATCCTGATCGATTCGATCCGGACGGTGGATACCAACCATCTGTTATTTGTTGAGGGTAAAACAGCTTCCACTGATTTCAGTATTTTCACAGCTTTGCCCGACCCGAATATGGTTTTTTCGTTTCATTTCTACAGCTGGTTCGTTTGGAATATTCCGGGTGCATTGGACGATTTTGTGCAAGTTTCAGAAGATTTCAATGTACCGGTCATGTGCGGAGAATGGGGTGAAAACAATTATGCACCTTTAACCACAACCTTGGATTATTTTAGAGATCCAAGTAAGCAAATCAGTGGCGAAACTTTTTGGACATGGAAAAAACACATCACAGGAAGTAATTATCCTTATTACGTTGGAGTTGATTCCAGTTCACTCTGGAACAAATCCATCAAATGGATTGCAAACGGATTTAATCCACAACCTACTCCTGCCGAGATGCAGCAAGGAATGAATGAGTTTATCCACAACATCAAATTCGGAAATTGCTTTGTGAATGATTCCATGAATAACCTGTTGAGAGTTTGCCAGGGAACTGCTTCCCTCCCAAGCAATAAAACGGATCAATCCATGCAACTGATCCCAAACCCGGCAGATCGGGAAGTATTTATCTCCACGACACCAGAAACAAAAGAACTGCGCGTTTATAATTCCTTAGGACAATTGATCGGAACTTTTCCAGTTTCGGGCACAGACACCATACTTTCAGTGGAAAAGTACGACGAAGGGATCTATTTTATCGCTTCAGAGCCATTCACCGGAAGTATGAAACTGTTCATCCGGCATTGATGCAAGAAAAAATCAGTCTCTTAAAATCTTTACGGGTTGTTTGTTCTCATCAATAGCAACGAAGGTGAATTCTCCGATAACCGCTTTCTCGCGCATATCCAAGTACATCTGTTCAATAAAAATCTCTACGCGGATTTTCAAGCTCGTGCTCCCAAGGTAAGTCACTTTACCGATCAGTTCGATAATCGTTCCAGCAGGAATCGGTTTTTTGAAATCAATTTTATCACTGCTTACGGTTACCATCCGTTGCCTGCTAAATCGGGTTGCAGCAATAAAAGCCACTTCGTCCATCAGTTGCATGGCTGTTCCTCCGAACAAGGTATCATAATGATTGGTTGTGTTGGGAAATACGGCTTTAAAAATGCGTGTTTCAGCTTGTCGGATACGTTCTTCTACGTTCATTTTATTTAATTACGAGTTACGAATGTCTAATTACGGATTGCCTGCAATTAATTATTCTTTTTAAAAAGTGTTGAGATCTGATTGAATTTCTGTTCCAATAATCCGGCGTTGTATTCTTTCTTCAATTCAAGCATGCAGGCAACGCATAAGCACTCTTCGTAATTATCACAGATGTATTGACTTTCATCCACTGTTAATGATACCGCCGTACATTGGCAAAGCGAAATAGAACCAACCTTGCATTCAAAATGTGACTTACAACGTGGACAAACTACTTGTTCATGATCACTCATCTTACTGTTTTAATAGGATGTTCTTAGTGCTTTGGGGAGAAATTACGTGCAGGTGCATCCGATTCTTTTGAATAAAAAAGAAAACAAACAACCTTGACATGAGCTTCAAACCGCGAAAGCATGGTCAATTCTGCCCACCAAAGTGAACAGGTCAAGAAGAGGCAGGTACCTGACTTTTCCGACACCTTAACGGGTCTGAATTACAGTTGCGCGACAGCTCGTGATTCTCACACGATTCCCTCTTATTTCCTTTCACTACTGTGAATCGGAAACCTTTTCCTGAGTATTGAACAAATAAAGAACGTTTTGTAAATGTACATATAATTATGTCCGTCACACCCATCGAATTTCGAATTAACACTTGATTTTACACTTTTGAGAAATTCATCTTCGGGTTTGGGATTAAGATCCGTCTCAATAAAAAACCACTCGCAACAGACGAGTGGTTTACCTTTTAATATTTCGCAAAACTTTATGTTATAGCGTAAGTAATCAAAGTCTCAATTCTGGTTCTTCTTCTCTATCTGAATGAATTTTCCCGCACTCATCATAAAGGTCATTCCGTTCAATTTGAAGGTCTTTCCGTTCCCCATTTGTGTGATATTGGTCAGATCCTCTTCCATCGTATGCACACTTCCTCCTGTTGCATAAGCTAGATCGAGGTACAATTCAAAATTATAAAATCGGTTAGCGCGAGATTCCAGTTCGTGCTAACCAATAATTTTTTGTTAATTCGTCTCTGTATATTTTTTGAAGTTATCCAGGATCGCTTGCCAGCCTCCCTGTTGCATTTCGATCGGATTGGTATCTTCCGCTTCAAAGGTTTCAATCACCTTGGTTTCATTTCCTTCACTGACGAATGTAACGTCCGTTTTTCTTCCATCATCCATGGTATAACTGATTTTCTCATGCGGAACAACCTCATCATAAGTTCCTCCAAAATCAAAACCAAAGCTACCGTCTTTTGCTTCCATACGGGCAGTAAACCTTCCACCAACCCGCAAATCATTTTCCGATTTCGGGGTATGCCAATCCGCTGAAGCACTGTTCCATTTCGTAATATGCTCCGGTGTATTCCAATAATCCCACACTTTTGCAACAGGCGCACTTACACTGCTTTCAACTGTGATTTTTGTCTTTTTCATTTATCTGGCTTTTTGAATTTCTATTTAAATAAAGGGGTGTACTTTTCCCTGTTTTCAATCATTATCCATGTCAGAATGGCAAATAAGACCAATGCGATCGGCAATCCGGAAGGTGCATTGAAAATATGTGTCAATAAAATCCCAACCATGATAGGTAAAATCATGATCGCTCCAAGCGCTCTGTATTTAGGGATGATCACTAAAACTCCTCCGATTATCTCAACTACCGCGATCAAAGGCATCAACCAGACAATCGCTCCGAAAGCTTCCACTACTTTCATCATGCTTTCGGGCATGTCTTTCGGCATTGGCATGTATTGGAAAATCTTATTGAGCCCGGAGTTAATGAACATCAATCCGAATAACAGGCTGAACACAAACAAAATTTTATTCTTCATATTATTTACTTTTTAAGTGTTGGTAACAATTCGTCTAACTGTTCCATTCCAATTGACAATCCTTCTTTGAAGCCCATTTTGATTGTTTCTTCCAAATGCGCCAAATCACGGTAAGTAATGTGCAAAGTCACTGCTGTCAATTCCTCCCCTTTATCCTCAAAGGAAACTTCCCATTTCGATTGTGGCATTTCTTCATTCACCTTTCCGCTACTATCTGTAAACGCATCCAAACCTGCGAATAAACTTTCCGGACGGATCTTGGTGTAATTCACAATTGCCCAGTGTTCTTCATTATTTGGACCAACCATGGCATATAACCATGTTCCACCTTCTTTGAAATCCATTTTCTTTGTTCGTGCGTTCCACGGTTTTGGTCCCCACCACTGATCCAGGATTTCCGGTTTCGTATATGCATCCCAAACTAATGAACGTCCGGCTGCAAATTCTCTTTTCACTTCGATTGTTTTGTTTTCCTTATCCACGGAAAAATCAAATGCTAAATTGTGTCTCATCTTCTATCGTTTTTATTTGTTTTCAAAACTTCGTTCTTAGATGAAAGTTTCCAGAGGGTAACCTTAAAAATACGCCATCTGTTTTCAGAACAAAAACTTTCAATCTAAATTATTCGTTATTAATTGATGTTGTTACTGTGATTGATCATCCAACTGATTCCGTATTTATCGGTAAACGATCCGTAATACGATCCAAAGAACATATCTTCCAGAGGCATTGAAATGGTTCCTCCGCTTGAGAGTTCATCAAAAATGCGTTTTGCCTCTTCCCGTGTTGCCGGTTCAATCGAAATGTGCATGTTGTTTCCAGATGTAAGATTGAATCCCATTTCTTTCGGCGCATCCGTTCCCATCAGGACAAAATTCCCCATAATAGGCAGTTCGACATGTAAGATCATCTTTTTCACGGCTTCAGCTACCGGCGGGTGATCTTCATTCGGAATGTCTCCGAACCGTTGGATTCCTTTTCCTGAAAACTCAGTCTTGAAAACTGATCGGTAGAATAGAAACGCTTCTTCCGTATTTCCGGGAAAATTCAAATAAGTAGCCACCCGCGGCGAACAATCCGTCTTCAATTCATTTCGCAATTTGAATTTCGCTTCAATGTATTGATCCAGGTTTTCCATTGCCATGGTGAATCCTTCTTTAAAGCCAAATCCGATAATTTTTTCAAGATCTTCCAGGGATTCATACTTGATAGTAATGTTCACTGTCGTACTTTCGCCTTTGGCAGTGAATTCATTGTTCCATAACGAGCGCGGAAATTCCATGTTGAGTACGCCATCTTCATCACAAAAACCATCCAATCCGGAATAAAACTTTTGAGGCTCGATTTTTCGGTAATCCACTCTGCACCAATGCACTTCATTCTCGGGCGAAAACATCCCGAAGAGCCAGGCTCCTCCTTCTTTGAAATCCATCGATTTCGTCTCTGTCCTGTATGGTTTCGGGGCCCACCAAAGATCCAATATCTCGGGTTTCGTCCACGCGTCCCAAACTAATGACAAGTTTGCTGCAAAATCGCGGGTTACGTGAATCGAGTTTTCTTCCTTGTTTACGGAAAAATCAAAAAACAGGTTTGAATTCATATGTTACTTTTTTTAAGGGTTGCTAATACATCGTCCAGTTGGTTAAAGCGGCTTTCCCAAATCTTCTTGAATTGCTCCAGCCATTTGTCAATCTCTTTCATTTTGTCTCCATTGAGTTGATAATAAATCTCTCTCCCCGATTGGTTCTGTTTCAATAATTCGCACTCAGTCAAAATCCGCAAATGCTTTGAAACCGCCTGACGTGTTGTGTCAAAATGCTCCGCCAAAGTATTTGGTGTCATGGATTGCACTGCAACCAGTAAAATAATTGCTCTTCTCGTCGGATCTGCAATGGCTTGAAAAACGTCTCTTCTCATGAGTTGAATTTTTAAATATGAAACCAATCGGTTGCAAATATATATGCAACTTTTCGGTTTCGCAAATTTTTTTGTCATTTTTTTTGTTTTTTATATCAAGATATGAAGAGTATTGCTCTCTTTCCCTTTGCGGCTTTGCAGTAAACCCCTGAATGAACGAAACAACGTTTGCGCTGTATTAACGTTTACATAAAAAGCAACTTCCGAATGAAACGCATTTATTTCTTATTGGTCATCCTCCTGTTTTTTTCCAATGATTTGTTTGGTCAGCAAGATAGTTTACCGGTTTACGAAGGTTCGGAGCAAGAACACCCCAACTTACCATTGGATAGTATTTATTTTGGTAAAGTAGAATTTCCCTGGGGATATCCTCCTCCATGCATTGTACCCTTCAAGTGGGATACCGTTAGTTTCGCTTCACTTTTTTATATCCCAAACACTATTTTTGTCCTTCCCTACGATGCCAAAAGTGCCTCTAAAGACATTAAATCCGGTAAACCATTGATCTTGTTTTCGGCAGAAAATGGAAAAGTACCGCAATTCGACTCTAAAAAAGATTCAGAATTCCAAGCAAAATACCAAGTCAAATTCATTTCTCCCAGCGGCTTCCGAATTGTTGGGTCTGATGAAGAAAAAGCCTATAACCGGGTTATTTTTGAGTACCTGGATAAAAAATTCGGGAACGCATGGCGGATGGAATTACGGGAGGATGCCATCGGATTCGAAGTACCCAAACTGGTTATTCCCAAATTGAGCTCCATTGCCATGCAGATAACCAATTCAGCAAATCCATTAAAACAAGAATATATGAACCTCGATCCCGAAACTTCCATTTGGTGGTATGTGCTACCGACAAGTGGTTTTGCTTTGTTACTGGCTCTTTACTTTATCAAAAGGAAAAAGTAATTCCGAACCTGTAGAAATTGTTGTTTAAACGAATTTATTCAGCATTCGCCATTAATAATCAATTCTCCGTAACCAAACATTTGAAATCCGATAGCGATCCAGGTTTTGCTTTTTAATAAAAACTAAACCCATTCCACCAACTGATTCTTAACCGCATACATAACCAATCCGGTGACATTGCGCGAACCTGTTTTTTGGAGCAGATTATTCCGGTGTCCATTGACCGTTTTTACGCTTATGAACAATTTACGGGCAATCTCTTCAGCGGTATATTGCTGACAGGTCAATTGCAAGATCTCCACTTCTCTTTTCGTCAAATCGGCAGATTGTTGCACGGATTTCGATTTCTTTCCCATATTCCGTTGAATGGCTTTCAAAGTCAATTCGTTGATATAGGATCCTTTCAAATGAACAGTTGTAATCGCTTCATAAACCTCCTGCGGATCGCTGTCTTTTACGAGATAACCGTGTGCACCGGTTTCTATCAGTCGTGCCATGTAATTTTCATCCCGATGAACTGAAAGGATGATGATCTTGACATTCGGAAAATGCCGATTCAAATCAATCGTCAGATTTTCTCCTGAATATTCTGTTGTACCATCCGGCGGAAGTGACAGATCAACCAGCATTACATCCGGGATCTCGGCTCCATTTTCCAGTTTTTCAATCACAGAATACCCATCACCCGATTCAAATACCACATCCAGGTCATCCCATGAACTTAAAATTGCTTTTATCCCTGTTCGAAAAAGCAGCTGATCTTCTACCAGTCCGATTTTTATCATCTGTTTCATTTCAATTTCTTAAAAAAAGTATCATTTACTCTAAAAAGGCACTGAGATCGTTGCAACAAAAGATCCTTTCTCATTATTTCCAATTGCAATCCTTCCTCCTATTACACTAATCCTTCCTTCAACCCCCTTCAATCCCAAACCTTTTTCGTTTGGCTGATCAGACAATCCTTTCCCGTTATCCGAAAATACGATTTTAAGCGATTGACCCTCCTGATTTATCGTAATATCAATTCTGTCTGCCTCTGCGTGTTTTATGGTATTGTTAATAAGTTCCATCGCAACACGGTACAAGGTCAATTGAATCGAATGATCCAGAAACGAAAGATCTGAAGAAGTACGAAGTGTAATTTTAATCATTCCCGCACCTTGCAATTGTTCGATAACCGTTTCAAGTGTTTTAATCAGTCCAAACTTTTCCAATTGAGCAGGCATCAATTCATGGCTGATCCTGCGCATACTTTCTAAAGAACTCTCCGTCAGCGAACGAATCATCTGTAAATCCGAAAGTAAATCTCCGGAATCAGTTCCATGCTTCCTTTCAGCCTGGAGCAGGTGCATTCGCGTAATAGACAGAGCAGCCCCCATCTCATCATGCATATCCTGAGCGATTCGTTTACGTTCTTCTTCCTGTGCCTGGATACTTGAACGCAACAATTCAATATGGTGTTTTCTCTTCAGTTCTTCCTGTTCCAGTTGCTTGCGGTAAAGATTTTTGCGAAATTGCTGCGTAAGGAAAACCACTCCAATTGCAATCAGGAACAAAATCCCGACAAATGGCAATAAGGTATTAATAAACGTTACTTGACTATTCGATTCCATAAACCTCTCCAAAAACAGAAATACATAATGACAGAAAAAAAAGAATGCACCACCCAGGTATACCTGCTCAATTCCAAGTCGACATGACTAGTAATATATTCCCCGAAATAGAATATCAATAAGGTTGAAGCATGATAGATAAATAATCCCGAATTGATCCAATTAACAGAAAGTGTGGACTGAAGCTTTTCCCTTCCGATTCCTTTGTTGAGAAAAAGAATGTAAGTAGACAGGGATAAGATTAATATTAAGACACATTCAACTGTCAACGCATTGGAATTAAACACCCTGAAAGTTTGATAAAACAAGGTATTAATGAATGAAAAGACAGCAAAACAAATAGCTGTTATCAGCAAGATTGACTTATCCAGGAAATTATTCAATACGCTTCGATAATAGAGTGCCAAAAAGAAAAAACCGACCGGGACGAGCAAGTGTAAAACAAAGAGGTTATTTATTTTCAGGAACCACAGGACAAAGGAAATCAATTGAAGGATTCCCGAAGAAAAAAGAAAGCCCGAAAACCATTTTAATTCTGGTTTCAGGCTCTTGTAAATGAACAAGGCATAAAGTGCTACTGCAAATACGGGAACATGCGATAAAATAATAATGATTTTGGTAATACTCATTTTCAACTATTACGGGCTGAGAAATTACGGTTTATAAAGAGGGCTGTATTTATCACAGGTACTCGGGCATGGAGCGTTCAGATCGTATAAAAATTTATGCCTGTTAACAGATAGAATGGTATCCATATAAATGGAAGTTTTCGGATTATCAGGATCCGGTTTCAATACCGTGGGAGTCATATACAATTTGAATTTATTTTCGTCTGTCAAGCCTATGTAAACGCGGCAATGATCAAACGTACAATCGGGTACGGAAGTTACTCCAAGAATGCCCAAAATATCTGATTTATTGATACTGTATGAACGGATTGGAACAGTATCATTGAAAAGACTATCACAGGAGCTTAAATAATGTTGAATGTCCCGCTGTGCTTGTTGTAAACTTACCGTATCAGTATAAACGACCCCTTTGTTGGTTGGAAGATTTTCAAGTGATGCTTTTTCTTCTTCGGTTTTGTTGTTACAACCTGCCAAAGTGAGAAGAAGGGTTCCTGAATACAAGAAGATTTTAAGAATAGTGATCTTTTTCATATGCGTTAAATTAAATAATAGTTCGGACAAAACTAAGTGAAAGAATCCTTCCACATCATTCTTACTTGCAGAATCAGGTATTATTTTTCCAAAAACAGGTAGAAATCCCTGTTTTGTCAAATTGAACAAATTTCCTCTTACACAAGCTTCCACTTTGAGCAACCTTTGCGATAGCTGCAGCAATTAACTGTGGAGCAGAACCCACATAAAAAAACGGGCTGATCTGTGCAGCAAATCACAGGGGCGAAACCTGAAAAGCCTTACGAGTAGGGAAACTGATACTATTTATTATGAATACTTTCACATTCACTGTTTATTTAACCCCGTATTGGCAAAATAAACCGAACACGATCTTAACGATCTCGTACTTTACGACTTCCTCTTATTCGTACAGCGCATCTATTTCCGGACCAGGATTAAATTCTCCGGTAACGTTCCCCGATAACAATTCCGGATGTGCTACCAATGTCATTCCGGCAAACATTTACAAAACAGGACAAGCAATGCCATATTTGATTACTATTAACACGAACTCACCTACCCTTGCAGGAAGAACGATTAACAGCATTGAAATGGGAGCAAAAGCGGATGGATCTGCTATCTCCTACCAAGGATTCCTTTTCTCCAATGATGCGGGAAGTGACAAGGACTGGAATGATTGTGTCTTGAACCTTGGTTTATTCAACGATTCTACAGACTAAGAAGCTATCGAAATTACCTGATGATATGTTGACCCTTCTGATCATTATCGGAAGGGTTTTTTGTTGAGAATAGGTTAACTTTTTTTGTTGGAATTCAGGTTCCTGATTTCATTCAGAAATTTCAAAAATGTCAGTCGCGCGGAACAATGCGGGCAAAACTTATCTTTTATCACCTGTGGATCTGCCAATTCACGCACGAATCGAAAATGCTTAAAACCGATCCTTTTGCCATTACTAAGACCAAAGTATTCTGATTGATAAGAACCAAAATCAACTGCGCAGAAATTACATAAGGTCAAATGAAGTCCCTGGTACACCTCATAAGTTTCATAGGTATGAATACCTTGATGTAAATGATTTATTTCACGTGGGTCCCAGCCACAATCATCGCAAGGAGCACATTCCCTTACCTCCAGTTCATGATAACAAATCGGACATTGTTCCATAGCCTTCCTGCTTGAAAACGAAAGTTACTTTTTTAAGCCTAAAAATCAAAACGAAAGTAATTTTAACGTAATTTTCATTCAACTTTTACTAACTGTTTATGCGCCTGATAACACTCCTGTTTTTACTATTCCTTCTTAATTCCTGTCAAACATTGTATACGGATATCCCAAAGGGTACAACAAGCGATGAATCCATTACCCAATTGGTTTTGGATTATCGTATGATCTCCTCCGACAAGGTTGTTGGAACCATTCAAAACAATTCGAAAAACCGGATTTTGGATATCCGGGTCAAAATCAGCATCTCAAACCTGAATGCTCCGGGTACGACGGAACATTTTGTCATTACCAAAATAAATCCTTACCAGAACTATAAGTTCAAGAAGACAGTTGAATCCGCAGAAGCTGTTGAAATGGTGCTTCAAATCCAGTCTTCACACTATTAAAGCTAGAATTGCTTCGGCTTCAACTTCCGGACAGCCGATTCAACGATTTCAGTAACCCGATTTTGTCTTGTTTCCGGTCTTTTAGCTGAAATCACCCAGTAAAGCATCATTTTTCGTACGGATTTACTAAGCCCCAAAAAGAAATCCTTTGAACCATCATGAAGTTGAAATGCCTTTTCAAGATCTTCCGGGATAATCAGTTCCTCCACAGAATCCAAAATTGTCCACGAACCATTTTGCTTTGCTATTTCAACACTTTCATAACCTGCCTTGGTCATTAGTCCGGATTCGATTAATCGAATCACTTTCTCCTTGTTGATCTTTGACCAGATACTCTTTACTTTGCGCTTACTGAAAAACTGATGCGATTTCTCGTAATCTATGGATACTTTCTTACTGTCAATCCAACCGAAACACAAGGCTTCATTTACAGCATCGCTCCAGCTAAGCGTTGGCTTTTCAGAAGATTTTTTGTAAAACACTACCCAAACAGCTTGTTTGGAATCATGGTTTTCCTGTAGCCAATATCTCCACTGCTGGGGATTCTCTGGATAAAAAATTTCTATTTCACTCATTTAAATACTTGTTTACTCGTGTTCTTCGTGTTCCTTCTGGTAATTTTCTCACCAAAAAGCACACGAAAAATGTTTCAGCAAAAATAATTAGGTATAGTGACAGCCTTATGTCAGGGGTTGAATAAGATTTTAAGACATGGAGACATTAAGATTTCAGGACTGGATTTCCCTAACAGAAAAATGATCTTGTCCTAACATCCTAAAGTCCGAATATCCCGGTGTCTAGTTTACAATGAACTTATACCCTATTCCCCGGATATTGATAATCTTCACACGGGAATCCGATTCCAGTTTCTTTCGCAGTCTGGAAATAAAGACATCCAAAGTCCTTCCGATGTAATCACCTTCATCACCCCAAACAACTTTCAGGATATATTCGCGTTCCAATGTCTTATTTTCATTGGAATGAAGCAAGAAAAGCAGATCGGACTCTTTACTGGACAACTCCATTTTTTCTTTTCCGAATGAAAGCGTCATATTTTTCCGGTCAAATCGGGAATTACCTATCGTCACGATATCCGGATCATTCGCATTGGAACGCTCAATAGCCGGTTTTCTCTTCCTGAAATAAACAAACAAGCCTACAAACGCAAAAATGGAACCGATTGGTAAAGCAATCAGGGAATAACTCATTGGTTTCTTTGGAGAAGAATCGGTTTCCTTACTTTCTTTCCTTGATGATTCCATTCTCCTTGTAAAAACCATCTCTTCCTTGTTCTTTGATAAGGTAGATTTTTCAGCAACGGGGTGGTGTATTGCTGTCAAAGGATTGTATTTGCTTAAAAGCGTAATAAAAAGTACATAACAGGCTTTCGGTTGGGATCTGGAACTGCATGGCATCAGATCAGGAGTCATGGAATCTCCGATCTCATAACTGTAAACGACCTGTTCCGTGTTGCATCTTTCCACTTCAACGATATAGCTGTTTGCGATCTTTGTGTCTTTGACCAGGCGATCAATAATGGCTGACAGTTCTTCCGGATTGAATTCAAAACCGGATTCAAATTGGATACGGTAACGGTCTTTCACTTTTTCGATCGGTAAAATTCGTGAACTGCTATCACCGGAATAAAGTAAGATCTGATGTCCGATCATACGCATGGAAACCAAAATGTGCTGCTCTTCCCGGTTGGATTGTCCATAGCTTATCACTATTCCCAACGCCAGATTTAGAACCATCATTAAAACCAGTTTGTATATTCCAGTTGCCATAATTACAAATCTACTTGAATGCATTATTTACTTGATGGTTTTCATCCCCAATTTACATTAATTTACACTTTTTTTAGTTCTTTTCGCCACCTAGTTCTTTCGCTGTTATTCCATATTGCTTCCTGAAAGTAAATGAAAAATGGGACAAGTCCTCAAAACCCAGATCCAGGTAAATTTCCGATGCCTTTTTTCCTTTTTCCTTGATCAGGTAATAAGCTTCTTTCAATCTTTTCTCGAGCAGCCAACGACTTGGGGTTTTATGAAAAATTTTCGAAAAGTCGCGCTGGAATGTAGAAAGACTTCTACCTGTCAGATAAGCAAACCGTTCTAATTGCACATTGAAATGGAAGTTTTTCTGCATGAATTTTTCCAAGTCTATTTTATGAGGTTCTGAGAAGTCAAACAACGTATTTTTGGATGAGGGATCAACTTTTAAAAGTAAAAACAATGCTTCTTTTTGTTTCAGCATTAAAAGCTGATTCCTGTCCGGTTCATTGAATAAATCTTCGTAATCCAGTAAAGACTTCATAAATGCAGACAATAATTTATCTGCCTGCAACTTGACAAATGCCGCTGAAATAATTGATTTATCCGCTTCGTATGCGTAATCCATGCTAAAATCACGAAGCAGCTTTTCATCGAAACGAATGCTTAAAGATTTAAATTCACCATTTGAAGGCGGATGCTTGACAAACTTGAGCAGCTTGTTTTTCCGGGAAGTATAAAGTTCACCTTCCCGGATCAGTTGTTTTTGTTCTCCATCATTTAATTCCATCGTTCCCGACAAAACGATTCCCAGGCCATGTGCTTCCACAAATTGCTCTCCTTCCCGGAATTCGGCTATGTGACACGAATAATTGACGGGAATTATTTTTGGTTCTTTACTCATTGTGCTTCCGAAATCAATCTTTTTTTCGCCCTTAATTTTGAATCAAGTTATTCATTTTATTCCAAAATAGCCTTAGGCTCCAAGTAGGTTTCTAATCCGTAAACACCAAATTCCCGACCGATACCCGATTGCTTGAATCCACCGAACGGAGTTTGTGAATCGTGTTTAAACCCGTTTATAACAACTCTTCCTGCATCAATCTGCTCTGCCACATGGTTTGCGCGTTTTTTATCGGATGAACTGATATAAGCCGCCAAACCATAAACAGTATCATTTGCAATAGTAATTGCTTCTTCCTCTGTTTTATAAGAAATAATAGACAAAACCGGTCCGAAAATTTCTTCCTGAGCAATACGCATATCGTTGCGTACATTGGTAAAAATAGTTGCTTTCACAAAATTCCCGGCTTCTAATCCTTCTGGCTTCCCTTCTCCACCAGCCAGTAAAACAGCTCCTTCTTCCATTCCTAACCTGATATAGTTTTGAACACGTTCAAATTGGATTTTGTTTACAAGTGGTCCTACGTGCGTATTTTCGTTCATTGGATCTCCAACCTGGACCAGTGCTGCCGCAGATCTTGCCAAAGCATTCACTTCATCGAGTTTATTTTCCGGAACAAGTAACCGCGTTGGAGCAATACAGGCCTGACCGCTATTCATATATGCTCCAAAAACAGCCGCAGGGATCACTTTTTCCAAATCAGCATCATCCAAAATAATATTGGGAGATTTCCCACCCAATTCAAGCGTAACCCGTTTCATTGTATCTACTGCTCCCTTAGCAATAAGTTTTCCGGTAACAGTGGAACCTGTAAATGAAATTTTTGCAATATCCGGGTGATTTGCAATCTCTGCTCCAACTACATTTCCCAAACCGTTTACCAGGTTGAAAACTCCATCCGGCAATCCTGCTTCATGAAAACATTCCAAGAGTAATTGGGTTTGAAGCGCACTCATTTCACTTGGTTTTACAACCACCGTACACCCCGCTGCAAGTGCAGTGGCAAACTTGTTACAAATGAAACTATTGCTTGCATTCCAAGGTGTAATAATCCCAACAACGCCTAAAGATTCTAATCTCACCTTTGATTGCCCGACTATTTTCTGGAAATCAAACTTTTGCAACACTTCGATCATATTGGTAAATGATTCAATTGCGTTTTTGGTACTTGCTTTACAAAATTTCAACGTACCGCCATATTCCTTCACCATTATCAAAGTCAATTCTTCTTCACGCTTACTTACTGCATTGTGCAGTTTTTGTAAATAAGAAATACGCTCCTCTTTGCTTGTTTTCCGGAATGTTTTAAACGCTTCTTTGGCCGCTGCAATTGCTTTTCGGGTATCCACCTCGTCGCCCAAAAGAACCTCACCCGTTTTTTCGTTACTCGTCGGATCAATAAGATCAATGATTTCTGTTCCATGCGGTGCAATGAATTGCCCGTTCACGTAAATTTGATTTATCTGTTTCATTCTCATTTTTTTTATTTCTACAAAGTTGCGTCAATTCCTTGCCTTCTACTTTGTTGAAACAGTCAAATTCACTTTGCTGAAACGGTCAAATTTTGCTCAAACTACATCCATTCCTTTTTCAGTCCTGAAACTTTCCTTCATCTAACGATTGTTGAATATATTCCTGAAGCCGTTCGATGTTCTGCTTCTGTCCTTCATCCGCTTTATGTGCCTTGACAATGATGTCAAATTGCTCAGGAGAATCAAAATGCATGTTCCATTGGATTTCAGTTCCTCCCTCCTTCGATTCAAAAAGAATCGTTGCAACAAAATGCGGATTGAAATGTTCGAAACTGATTTTCTTCAGCGGAACAATTTTTTTGTAAATACTTCTGTTCGGATAATTTGTTCCGTCCGGACCGTGAAGGGTTAGATTCCATTCTCCACCTTCCCGAAAATCCATCTCATGAATAGTCGTCGTGAAACCATTCGGACCCCACCAATTTACAATTTTATCGGGATTGACCCAGAGTTCCCAGACCAATGCAAGCGGTGCATTGAAAGTTGCTGTTGTTTGAAGTTCTGTTTGTTCTGAGTTTTCCATAAAATAAAAATGGTTCAAATGGTTCAAATGGTTCAAATGGTTCAAATGGTTCAAAACTAAATTACAATTAAACCCTTTGAACTTTTACACTTTTAACATTCCTCTAAATCCACGCGCTGCATAATACGATTCCGCGCCGTTGCAATAGGTGAATATTGTCCCGAAGCGGTTGTCACAAAAAATGGCACCACCCAGTTTACGGATCTTTTCAGGAGTTTGTACCCAACTGGATGTTTTCCGGTCGAATTCTCCCAATTGCTGCAGTTCGCGGTATTGTTCTTCGGTCAGTAATTCAATCCCCATTTCATCAGCCATATCCAACACACTGTTTGCAGGCTTATGCTCTTTCCGTGAATTCAACGCATCGCGGTCATAACACAAACTTCTGCGACCTTTCGGGCTTTCAGGTGAACAGTCAAAGAAAATGTATTCACCCCTCTGTTTATCGTAGCCAACTACATCCGGTTCGCCTTCCGAGCTTTCCATTTCGTCCAGCGACCAAAGTTTCTTTGGATTTGCTTCCAATTTCGCTTGCACCTTTGACCATTCCATGCCTTTGTGACGATCCATGTGCTTTTCAAAACGTGCCTTCAGGGCCTTGAACAATTCTTCTATTTCGTGTGACGACAATTCCTTACTCATTCTTCTTTTTTTTGTTGATCAGGTATTCATTCACGTCGTTCAAACCTAAGCCTTCAAGAATATTCGGGATGTTTTTCTCAATCCGGGCTTCACGTGTTTTGGCTTGTTTCGGTTGGGAAAAATGGAGCAAATAAGCTCTTTGCCGGCCTGGAGTCAAGGATTCGAAGGCTTTTTTCAAAGCCGGTTGTTCTTTGAATTTCGCTTCCAATTCTTCTGTCATTGGGAATTCCTTCGTTTTTTTCAAAGGTACTTTCTTCCCGGATTCTTCCACTTCAACCGCTTCAAAAATATACTTTTTCAAGTCCGATTCCAGTTCCTTGATTTCGTTCAAACCCGTGAACCGGATTTGTCTTGCCGATTGTACATTTTCAGTTTGTTGAACCAGGATGCCTTTCGGATCTTTCATCAAAGCACCCTTGAAAAGCAGAAATGCGCAGTATTCCTTGAATACATGGATCAGAATAATGTTCTTGTCTTCATAAGTATAGCAAGGACAACCCCACTTCAGATCTTCGGTCAAGTGACATTCGAGAACAATTCTTCTCAATTCCTTCACCTCTGCTTTCCATTTTTCTTCCTTCTCGAAGAACCAATCAACTTTCGGATTCATATGCTCAATTTATTACGGCAACCTTTCTGTCAGCAGGTCTCAAATACCAAGATACAACAGTTAAAACTAAAAGCAAGAGTGAGGGAAAGATTTCACTTAGGGGACTTTCCGATGCAATATGGGAAAACACAGCCCCTGACATTGCGAAGAAAAAACCGGCATAAGCCCATTCTTTCAGAATCGGAAATCGGGGAATCAGCACTGCAACCACTCCCATGATTTTCCAAATTCCCAGCAAAGTCAGCAAATAAATCGGGTAATTCAACGCATGCATCCGGTCAACGTCCTGGTCCATTTTTAATAATTGCACAATTCCGGTTGAAAGCATTCCCAATGAAAGCCAGATCGTGGCGATCCAATAAATTATTTTTTTTGTCTTATTCATGATTAGATATTTTTGAATTTTTCATTTTGAATTTCTTCAATTCGATCATGCGCCATATTGATTCCCATTTCGAACGGCATGCTCAATTGTATTGCACGAGCTTCTACGGAACGGTAAATGACCTGCATTGTCAATTTACTTCTGTTATCGGATAATTTCTCGAATTCCAGGAACTCCAGTTGCGGACCAATCGCTGCACCTTCCATTTCAAATGTGCGCGTGATCTTATTATTCGGAATAAATTCATGAATGACTCCGTTGAAACCGTGCTTATTCCCTTTCGGGTCAATTGTTTCGAATTGATAACTTCCATGCTTCCTGTTTTCGAGCTTCAGTACTTTCGTTCCCATCCATTGCTCCACTATCTCAGCTTCTTCGTAAGCCTTGAAAAGCAATTCCAAAGGTAGATCGAATTCCCGCGTGATTGTTAATTCCTGTTTGCCATCTTCGGCATGGATTTGTGTCTTTTTTTCCATAATTCAAGTTTAATTGGTTCAAATAATTCGTAATTATTCTTTAAATCGTTTCATAATCTCTTCCAATTTATTGAATCGTTCATCCCATAATTGGCGGAACGGTTCAATAAAGTCTGCTACTTCTTTCATGTTTTTTGCGTTAATCTGATAGTGAATTTCCCGACCGTTTTGTGTTTGTTGAAGCAATTCACACTCAGTAAGGATCTGTAAATGTTTTGAAACTGTTGGCCTTGCGGTATCAAAATTGGACGCAATTGCTCCAGCAGTCATGGATTGTGTAGCTACCAACAGCAAGATTGCTCTTCTGGTCGGATCGGCTATCGCCTGAAATACATCTCTTCTCAAATTCATTGTGTAGTTATTTGACTACAAATATATGTGTAGTTATTCGACTACGCAAATATTTTATTGAAAAATTTGAATATGACCGTTCGGTCACTTATATTTGTATCCTGATTCAATCACAAAGGGCATGACAAAAGCTGAAAGAACAAAACAATTGATCATCGATAAGTCTGCACCTCTTTTCAATAAAAAAGGAGTTGCAGGAACTTCATTGAGTGATATTCTGGAAGTAACGAAACTGGCAAAGGGAAGCTTATATGTTCATTTTGAAAACAAAGAAGCGATTTCTCATGCAGTAGTAGATCATTTCGTCATGCAGAAAATAACTTATCTCAACAGCACTTTGAATGGACCTGGAGATGCAAAAACCAAATTATTCAACTACCTGGATGTCTTTTTGAATCCACTTACTCCACCATTTGTAGGTGGTTGTCCATTCCTGAATTTCGGAATGGAATCGGATGATACGGACCAAGTGATTCGAAACAAAGTAAAAAATGTGGTTGAAACGGCCCAATGGTATATTGCAAAAACCATAAAGAACGGTATTTCTTCCGGAGAGTTCGATTCGAACTGGGAACCGGAAGCATTTGCGCTTAAACTGTTTTCAATGATGCAAGGTGCCGTAATGATCTCACGTGTAACGGAAAACCAATCTGTTATGAACGCCATTTCACAGCTCATTAAAGAAGAAATAACAAGTCACGTCATTTAATTTTTTTTATTCAAAAAATGACCGATTGGTCATTTTCAAACAAACACATAAACAAATCAAACATGAAAGAAAAAATAACATTCGCTCTGATTATGGGAATCATTACAACCGGTGTAATCACTTTCTCCTTAATCAGCATCAATAATGGCTATTCTGACAAATTCTTTTCCATTTGGCTTAAATCTTGGACTTTGGCTTATGGAATTGTAGTACCGGTTATTTTGTTGGTCGGACCTCGTGTGGAATTGTTCGTTAAGTTCTTATTGAAACGGAAGTAGTTAAACAAAAGAAGCGGGTAGCTTCTACTTTACCCGCTTCAAGAATAGAGGTCAATCCGAACTAAAACCAATATGTTTTCTGACCTCCTTCTACCATGAAACCTATTACTGTTTTACCAAGCGGTTTGTTTTTAGGATCTTATTTTCTCCTTGAACTGACAAGAAGTAAATTCCTGAAGCAAAGCCAGATACATCCAGCTGGTGAGTTCCTGAAATTGCCGTATTGATAAGGGTCTTTCCTTCCGGATTCATAATAAGAAGTGTCGCATTCCCTTCATTTTCAATTGTAACCAGGTTACTTGCCGGATTCGGATGAACCTTTACTTCTGCATTTGAAAACTCATTTAATCCCAGGTTTAACGGACTTAAACGGTAAGCGAAAGAATCGAATGTTACCGTATCCACACCATAACCAACGATGTAATCCCCGCTTGGTGACATGCAATTTGCGGAATAAATCAATTTATTTCCTGTGGCGATACCCAAAACATTGTGTGCATAATCATTCAGATTCTGCATCCCGTTTGCCTGCGTCCAAATGAAGGGAATTTCCGGATCCCAGGGACCAACCTGGATTCTTCCGACAGCAACACTTCCATCATTGCTTAATGCAGCAACATAAGATTGAGCCCCTGGGGAAAGTGTTCCCAAATCGATTACGCCTGTTGCCTGACTCCAGATCCAGGCATTTCCATTATTCGCATAATCACCAGCTCCTCCAACCCAATTTCCATCGCCTGAAACCGCAGTACACTCCCCCATTTGATTGTATTCATCATCCGGATTTCCATTCGGATCCAATAAGATATATTGGTTTGGAAAATAACCTCCCGCCGGATTCTTTCTCCAAACGGCAGATTTCCATGGTCCGTTAAAATCCTGCCAGCCAACTACGACAGATCCGTCATTACTTACTGCATTTCCTCTGGTGCTTCTACCGGCAAACAAAGTTCCCAGATCCATGATTCCTTCTGTCGGATTCCAGGCGACAGCGTCCGTATAACCGCCATTTTTCCACGCATTTCCCACAACTGTATTTCCATCACCGGAAATCCAATATCCTCCGCTTCTGGCAGTATCCATCGCTACTCCTAAACTTCCCAATGCCGTCCATGAATTGGTTACCCGGTTATAGCGAGCCATTTCAACTTTGCCATTTTCAAGTGTATTTCCGGAAAGAAAATTTCCGTTTAAGGAAAAAGAGGCGCCACCGCCAACTCCATTTCCCGGAGCAATTCCTCCAATGTATTCCACTGCCTGCGTTTCAGGAGTCCAAATGGAAAAAGGTCCGGTCCATTCTTCATACCCGACAACTTCTCCCGTGTTCGAAACACCCTGTGTCTGAAAAAAGACATCTTTTACAATAAACTGGGAGAAACCAAAATTTGCCAAACCGACAAACCCCGCAACGATTACTAACTTTTTTTTCATTTCCATATTGTATTTTATAGTTAATAGCGGTTGTAGTAATGACTATTAAATCAAAAACTCCAACCTTGGCTCGAAAGTAGAACGATTGATCCGGCGGATCTGTATTTAAGATCTTACAAAGACGGTACACCTACAAAAATGCACATTACATTTACAATACAATCAGAAATAAAACACTGAAAAACAGATAGTTAATTACATGAATTCGTAATTCGTGATTAACTACAAACCCATCAGGAAATTAACCAGGTGTATATCCTCACCATCGATACCCAATTTTTTTCTTAGTCTTGTCCTGGCAACTGTGATACTGTTAACAGATTGATTGGTGATTGCGGAAATATCTTTAGTAGACATATTTAATCGAAGGAAAGCACAGAGTTTCTTTTCATTGGAGGTCAAGTTGGGAAATTTATCCTGGAGAGATTCATAGAATTGAGAATGTACACGGGTAAAGTGGACTTCAAATTCTTCCCAGCCGGAATTGCGTTGCCCCAACTGTAGATCGGCAATAATTTCCTGGATCTGCTGCTGGTTTTCCTTTGTAAGGGAACGTTTGGCCTTTTGAAGGTTTTCCGTAACACGTTCCAAAAGTTCGGTATTCTTTAGCATAAACAGCGCCTTTGCAGTAAGCTCCCGTTCTTTAAATTCAATATCTTCCTCCATGGTCTTATGCACCAAATCCATATTTTCGCGTTCAAGTTTCAGTTTTTCCTGCTGTAACTGAGCATTTTTTATTCTACTCCGCATCATTATGATGATGAAAATTGCTACCGCAAGCACTAATAAAAGTGCCACAAGTAAAACCAGATTCCGAAGTTGGTCGGATTCATTTTGCTTCAACTTCAATTCATACGTCTTCCGGTCCTGATCCCGCTGATGGCTTTCTTCCAGCGAAGCTATTGCTGTTTTGCTTTCCAGGTTGAAAATCCGGTCATTCAGCTGCTTATATTTTTTATAATAGTATAATGCCTCTTTGTAATTACCCAGGGTGTCGTTGATTGATGAAAGTGACTCAAGGGAAATCAAGGTGGAGGAATTACTCCCGGTTTTTCTACTCAGGGAAAGTGCTTGCTTGAAATATTCCAATGCTTTAGGGAAATCGCCACGGAATACTTCGTTCTTACCCAAACTGTTCAACACCTGGGCTTGCCCCAGCTCATCTCCCGCTTCCTTTCGGATTTTGAATGATTTCTGGAAATAATGGCTTGCAAGATCCAGTTCTCTCTGTTCCAGATGACAAATCCCGATATTGTTCAGGATCGAACTTTCATAGTTCTTATTTTTGACCTGTTTGTTAAGATCTAGTGCATTTCTAAAATAAACCAATGCCATTTCATAATCATTCTGACTGATAAAAACAGCTGCCAAATTGTTATACACTTTCAGTTTCCGTGTAACCAGTTCCATTTTGGGAGTTCGTTTATCCGCTTTTTCCAAAATAAGTAAAGCCTCTTCCTGGTAAGCAATACTTTTATTGAAATTTTTAAGCTGAAGATATAAAACTCCGATTTTGAGCCTGGAATCAGCTTTTAATAAATTCAAATGAAGATTAGCCGGACTCCTTGAAACTGCTTTATCCACCATTATTTTGGCTTGCAGGTAATATCTCATGGAGTTTGCGTAATCGCTTTTGAACTTAAAACAGTCTCCCAGGTTTTGGAGTACCTCGATTTTGAGATCCACCGAACTCACCCCGGGCAATTCCTGTTTTGCTTTCAAGGCCTCGACCAACGCAGAATCGGCATTTTGAACAAGTAATCTTTCAGATGCCTTCACATGATTGCGCACCTCCTCATCTTCTTTCTGCCCGAAAGACCAAAGACCAAACAACACACACAAGGAAAAGCTTACGAATTTTATATTACTCATTGTTTCCGGATACAGCCAAATATACATTTTATCTGATTGAGATGCCCGGTAGTTTGTTGGGAAGCCTGAAAATCAATCAAAATATTAAAAAAAAACAGGACTCACGATTTTATTTCTTAGAGGCAGGGATTGATGCTCCTCCTTTTAATGCTAAAATGTATTTATCGATATAAAGTTGTTTTTCTTTGGATTTATATTGCTGAATATATCTTGGATGTTCAAGCACCGTCAAACGATCAAATAATGTTGCTTCCTTATTGAGTTTTTGGATGAAAGCGGCATTTTTCTTCCCCAGGACAAATACTTCGGAGGTATCCAAACCCAAATTAATGTGATTCTTCAAAGAGGCTATCATAAAGTCTTTCACCAATTCAAAAAGAGCAGGCTCATCATAATAATTGGCATTCAACCAGTTTCCTTCTTTCGTCTGGCGGATAATCGCCAACGGAAACGGTGAATTGATGTAAAATTGTTTGTAGAACTCATTTACACCGCCATACTCAGAGATCAGATCATATATGAAAACAGAAGATACCTCATGAGTATAAGCCGATTTCATTCGGATTCCGCAAACACTTTCAAGTCGTTTAGTATCTGTAAAAGGAATACCCGTTACCCCTGCCCCATGTCTGCTTGGATTAATTCCGATTATAAATCTCCGTTGCACCGAATCATCATAGAATTTATGATAAAACTGTCGCATTACCACCATCGTTTCAGGATTATCCAAATAAGGGTTCATCACCTGAAAACCTTCAGGCAGTTTACCTGAATAGTGTAATTGACTATTGAATTCAATCACTTTATCTGCAACGGTTTCTAACATTGTTACTTTTTACAGAACTAAGGTCTAAAATTCGCTGCGGATTTCCTAGTGGTTCGCAATTCCATAAAATAGCGATACTTTTGCATGAAACTCATTTAAAGTATTGTCTTGAAAAATCAGCTCTTGTTAGTCACTCCGCCCTTTACGCAGCTAAATACTCCGTATCCGGCAACGGCTTACCTGAAAGGTTTTCTCAACACGAAAAACATCGCTTCCGTTCAGGCTGATCTGGGAATCGAGGTGATCCTGGAACTATTCTCAAAAAACGGACTCACGAACCTTTTCGTTGAGATTGAAACAAAGAACCCGGAGCTTTCAGAAAATGCGGAACGCATCATTGCTTTGAAAGCCGACTATATCCAAACCATTGATCCGGTTATTCAATTTTTACAAGGGAAGAATCCGAGTTTGGCACATGTCATTTGCCAGGATGATTTTTTGCCGGAAGCTTCCCGTTTCAACCAGTTGGAAGAATTGGACTGGGCATTCGGAATCATGGGAACCCAGGACAAGGCAAAACATTTGGCGACACTTTACCTGGAAGACATCTCGGATCTGATCGTTGAAACGGTTGATGCTCATTTCGGATTCAGTCGGTATGCAGAACGTTTGGGAAGATCTGCACTTCAGTTTGATGAATTATATGAAGCTCTCCAACAGGAAATCACCTTTACCGACCGGATCTTATTGGAATTACTTGAAAAACACCTGCAGGAAACAGATCCGAATATGGTGGCTTTTTCCGTTCCCTTTCCGGGAAATCTATATGCGGCTTTTCGTTCAGCACAATACATCAAGCAACATTACCCTCAAGTGAAAACTGCGATGGGTGGCGGTTTTCCCAATACGGAATTACGAGCAGTATCAGATCCAAGGGTCTTTGAATTCTTCGATTTCATTACGTTGGACGATGGCGAAGTTCCTATCGAACACTTGGTTGAACACCTGGAGGGAAAACGTTCCATTCATGACCTGAAACGCACTTTTACTTTGCTGGATGGCAAAGTGGTTTACATAAACAATTCCAAAACACCCGATTACAAGCAAAAAGATCTCGGAACACCTGATTACAGTGATTTGCTGCTCGACCGCTATATTTCCGTTATTGAAGTCGTGAACCCGATGCACCGCATGTGGAGCGATGGTCGCTGGAACAAGTTGACCATGGCACACGGTTGTTATTGGGGGAAATGTACCTTTTGCGATATTTCACTGGATTACATCAAAATCTACGAACCGGCCACGGCGAAAATCCTGGTTGATCGAATGGAGGAACTAATCCTTCAGACGGGGCAAAACGGTTTTCACTTCGTGGATGAAGCTGCTCCTCCAGCTTTGATGCGCGAATTGGCGCTTGAAATCATCCGAAGGAAATTGGTGGTAAGTTGGTGGACCAATATCCGATTTGAAAAAAGCTTTACACGTGATTTGTGCATTCTCCTAAAAACGTCAGGATGCATAGCTGTTTCCGGCGGATTGGAAGTCGCTTCGGATCGTTTGTTGAAATTGATTGACAAAGGAGTAACCGTTTCACAGGTAGCACAGGTGACGCGCAATTTTACAGAAACCGGGATCATGGTTCATGCTTACCTGATGTACGGATTTCCCACACAAACAATCCAGGAAACCGTTGATTCTCTTGAAATGGTACGTCAACTGTTCGAAACCGGCATACTTCAATCGGGATTCTGGCATCAATTTGCGATGACCGCCCATAGCCCGATAGGTTTGAATCCGGAGCAATTCAGTGTTATTCGGGAAACGGGGGTCGGAACGTTTGCAAATAATGACCTTTATCACCAGGATAAGACAGGAATCGACCACGAACAATTCAGTTTCGGACTCAAAAAATCACTCTATAATTTCATGCATGGAATCGGGTTCGACCTACCTTTGCAAAGCTGGTTTGATTTCAAGGTTCCCAGAACAAAAATTTCACCTGATTTCATTGGAAATGCAATTGAAGAAATGGAAACCGGTTTTATCAAGCCAAGTGCTAAAATTGTCTGGCTGGGTACAAAACCTTCCTTAAATTTCTTCACGAAAAGCAAAAAAGGAAATCAATGGGAAATGGCCGAACTGAGTTTTCATACGAAAAAAGATATTTTCACCATTCAAGTGAGCAAAGACCAAGGTGTCTGGCTGGAAAAAATGCTTCGGAACATTTCCGCTTCCGGAAATAAAAACGGTCTATTCCACGAAATCAAATCGGATTATGAGCAGCATATTCCGGGTGACCATTTTGAACCTTTCTGGTATGGGAAACAAATTGCTAGGTTGAAAGAAGCGGGATTGTTGGTATTGTGATAATTATAAATGATTCAATTATCAAGACCATAGTCGCCCTTGATAATTCATAATTATTGAAATTTATAATTACCCTCTATTCAAACTCCAACTCAAAATGCACCCCTTCTTTGCTTTTCTTATTTTGGACAGAACCATTCAGCTGGTCAGCAAAGCCATCTATTAAAAAATGTCCGAAGTGATGATCCCCATCGTCTTCACCCGCTTTGACAAATCCGATCCCGTCATCTTTATATGTCAGGTGATATTTGCCCTCTTTTAAACGAAGTGAAAGGTAAATCGATCCATGATTGCGGCCTTTGAAACCATGCAGGATCGAGTTGGTGATCCATTCATTAATCAGCAGCCCAAGAGGAATCATCTTATCAACCGGAAGCTGCAAATAATCGATATCCAGGTTGAGTTTGAAATTTGAAGGTTCATTCACCAAGGAATTCAAACAATCCTTGAAAAGCTTTTCCCAATAATTGGCCACATTGATCAGCGCCAGGTCTTTGTGTCTATAAAGCGACTCATGGATACTTGCAATGGTTTCTATTCGCGATTGCGTTTTGTCGAGCACTCCATTAAAATCATTGTCTCCTTCTTCCATCTGCAAGCGGATGAGACTGGAAATGATCTGGAGGTTGTTTTTCACGCGGTGATGCATTTCCTTAAGGATCACATCCTTCTCATTATTCAACTTCTCAAGCTCAGCTGTCCGTATCTGCACTTTATTCTCCAGGTCATCTTTCAATTGAAGAAGTTCTTCTTCTGTTTTTTTCCGCTTGGTGATGTTGGTGGATAAAATGAAAATCCCTTCGGAAATAGGTTCTATTCGCAGCTCGAACCAATTTTGGGTTCCGTCATTGTATGTGAATTCATTTTCAAACTGCAGCGTAACGCGTTCATTCATGCATTTTTCCAGCTGACTGAACATGAAGGTGTTTTCAATTCCGGGATAACATTCCATCATCGTTTTACCAATCAGCCGGTCAATGGTACTTTGCCCCTGACTGGCAACAGTAGTGTTTACATAAAGGTATTTCCAATCGTAGCCGATTACCTGGAATCCTTCGAGCAAACTATCAAGAATACTTAAGTTTAAAATAGATCGTTTCAATGAAGTAGTGTTTAATTAAGTAAAAAAGTTACCAATTACAGCTAATATACAAAAAACCAACCACATGCAACCGGTTCGAAAATGAAACCGGAAAACTATCCAAATCAGTTCATTGGCTTCATTTACGCCCTTGATCATCCTCGAAAGTCGGTCCGTAAAGTCCAGGTACTTTATTCCCCGTAGCGCGCAGGTAAACGATCATTTCCCCACGATGATGATAAATATGGTTGAAGAGAAAACCGCGGGCCACGGTTCCTCTTGGAAATGGTCCCATGATGGTTTGGTCGCCGGATTTCATGGTCCATTGATCCTGCAGGTTTTCTTCCTTCAGTGATTTCAATGCTGCCCGGGCTTTTTCGACATTATTCTCAAAAAGTTCCAGGGTTGCCTTGATATCCCCGGTGTCTCCGCGTTCCAATCTATCTGTCGACATGTCATACACATCCTTGGTAAGCGTTCCCACGTACCAATAGTAAATAGTTGCAATATGCTGAGCAAGTTCCCCCATTGTCCAGGAAGTGGGAGAAGGTTTATACGCTAAATCCTTTTCCGGAATAGCCTGTAGCAACTTCCGGGTACTTTTGACCTCTTGCTCAAATTCATCTGTTAAAGCTTCTAATATCATTATTCCTCATTTTTTTAGACCTGTAAAAGTTAGCACTCTCCTATTTCCAATCAAAAAAACCAGTGTTAAAAAATGTCTATTTAATTGCCGGGAGAGAAATTCTTTCAAATGAAATGAAAACCGGTATGCAGCACTTCCAATAAAAATGCCTAATCTTAAAACAAAAAACACTCATTCACATGAACAGACCAGCTATCACTGCACTTATTACCATTCAAGAAAACCGGACCGATCTTTCCATGCGGGATGCCAATTTCAAGGAATTCGACGGGAGACATTTGTATCGCCTGATGATTGAAAAACTCCTGGCGGTCAAAGCAATCAATCATATTGTTATCACTACCGATTCCGATAAGGTAAGACAAATATGTGGAGGTAGCAGTAAGATGTCTTTTGTCGACTTACCGGATCCCAGTACTATGTCGAATGATAACTCGATAAGTGTCTTGGAAGAGTTACCAACCTCGGATCTGATTACGGCAAATTCACTCAAAAAGGTCGAGGGTGAACATTTTTTACAGACCCAATGTGTCAATCCCCTGCTTTCCATCAAAACCATTGAAGACGTTATAGAGCGATATTATGAATATGTCCTGAATGATGAATACAAGCAATTCGATTCGGTGATGAGCCTTGCAAGATTGGACAAACGGTTATATGACAGCTTCAATTATCCCACCATTACTCTAAGAGATAATCCGCACTATGTGATTTATGAAGACACGGTGTTCAACGTTTTCAACCGCACGGCTTTTGTCCGGAACGGCCAGAAAAAATTTGGAAAAAACCCGATGTTCTTTGAAGTGCCTGAAATTGAAAATCTGACAGTGGAGACACATGCAGGTTATGAATTGGCAAAGCTGGCTTACAACAACAGGGAATCCCTTCTAAAAAGATAGGATGAACCCAAACTTTCCACTTTCATAATTGAATTTACCGAAGGTCATTCAAGGTTGTCGCATTCCTTTCCTCCATTTCAGTTAGCAGTTTCGCCGGAATCGGTCTGCAATTGCAATGTTTCAGATGTTCCAGATGCCATTTCACCCGTTGTTCAAATGTTGCGTTTTTTGGCATCTTGTTTTTTTCATGCCAATCTTTATTCGTTTTCATAAGTTCTGTTTTAATGTTTATCCCTTCGGAAACTTTTCATGACATTTCCGCTCCTCTTTCTCTCATGCCCATATCGATTCAAATGCCTTCCCGAAATTTTCAATAACGTCCGTAATCACCATGCTTTCCATACTTTGCTCTTGCAATGTGAGGTCTGCAGCTAAGCCATGAAGATAAACTCCTGCTTTTGCGGCATTAATTGGAGTGTAACCTTGTGCCAGGAATGAAGTGATCACACCCGTCAAAGCGTCACCCGAGCCTCCTTTTGCAAGTCCCGTATTTCCGGTAGTATTGTAAAACACCTCATCCGCTGAAACAATCGCAGTATGATGTCCTTTTAAAACAATAATAACATTGTATTTCAACGCTTTATTGATTGCAGTCGTGATTCTATCTTCATTGTTTTGATGAAAACCGAAAAGCCGGTCAAATTCGCCCGTATGAGGCGTGATGATTGTTTTACCGGGAACAATTTCAAGCAGTTCTTTATTCTTGGAAAGAATTGTAATGGCATCCGCGTCCAGCAAGATAGGGCCTTTAAATTCTGTCATCATTTCAATGAGTAATTCTTCCGTTTTTTTATCCGTACCCAAGCCGGGACCGATTCCAATAGCCGAAAAATGATCGAAAGGAATCGGATCTTCCTTCATCAATAGCATTGCTTCCGGTACAGCACTCTGTAAGATCACTCGTTCTTCCGCAGGCACACAAACCGTAAGTAAACCGACGCCCGCTCGTAATCCGGCCTTTGCCGCAATTACAGCAGCGCCCATCGTTCCTTTCTTTCCTGCAACAATCAGTGCATGCCCGTAATCGCTTTTGTTGGAAAATGCTTCTCTCTTTTTCAGTAGCAATTTTACCTCATTTACAGTCAATTTATTCATTGCATGCATTCTTTTGTCTCAAGCGGATTTATTTTCAAACAACGAAATCGGTCACTTCGTAAAGTAGTTTTTCACAAATGCCTCCTTCTGTTTATCTGTCATATTGTCCGTCGTTGCCACATCAATCCGGACATTCTTGAAATGAGCATCTTCGGATAAATAATTGTTCAGCTCTAGCTTTGCATCCGTGGGACCGAATAGCAACACATGACCGTAATTCAGAATCTCATCGGCAATTTCCTTATAGTAGGCCCGGTGCATCTGGTTTTCCTTATTATGCATGTGTTTTTCACCTTTACTCAACGCCTCTTCTTTATCGTTGAAAGAAAATTGCGATTGGATGGATTGTGACCTTCCTTCAAGGTCTAACGCAATCAGTTCGGCGGATGAATGATCCATCCAGATTCCTATTTTTTTTGTTGGTTCCATTGTGATTCTTTTTGAAATAATGAATTTTCACTTCCTTTAAAGGTATCTAATCCAAAAGGATAAACCACGAATAATCAGGACTATAATTTACATGATTCACGTATTTTGGATTACCCGATAAAGGAACATCATTGTTCTTAAAAAAAGAATGACTTAGCTCATACAAACAACTAATAATTGCCCGAATACAAACGATTTATATTTAAAGGAAAATCAGTTTTTCAGGTTTACAAGTTTGTCGTATTCAAGGATGGTGATCATACTTCCTGCAATCTCAATGTATTTATCCTCTTTGAAATCGCTGAGCGTCCGAATGACTGTTTCTTTGGCCGTTCCAACCAGATTTGCCATGTCTTCACGGGAAACATTCATACTGAAACGTTGGTCCGTCTCCTTCTTGTAGGTATCCGACAGTTTCACAAGAGCTTCTGCAACTCTTTTTCTTACAGAATCATAAGCCAAACGAATCAGTTGCTGTTCATTTTCAATGAGATTATCTGAAAGGATGCCAATAAATTTGCGGGCAACTTCCGAGTTTTTATAGATCAGCGAGAAAAAATCTTCTTTGGGAATCATATAGATTTCGGCATCCTCCAAAATCGCAGCTGAATGTGTATACTTCTCATCCTTCAATAAGGAAAGGAACCCGAAAAAATCGCCCGCTTTATGTAAACTACTTATCAGTTCTTTTCCCTGGTCATTTTTGTGGAAAATCTTCACTTTCCCCTTATTGATAAAATAAACTCCTTTCGGATAGGCGCCTTCCCAAAAAACCACGTCTTTTTTTCGGTAATGCCTCACATCACGTGCTGTAGAAAGCTCCTTCAATGAACCGAAATTCCGGGCTTCATTGATAAAATCCTGAACACCATCAATGTTTTTGGTGAACTTGTTCTTAAACAGATCTTGCTTTTTCAGCCGTGTTTCGATTGCATTAAGTAATTCCTGATCATCGAATGGTTTTGTCAGGTAATCATCCGCACCCATTGCCATTCCCTTTCTCACATCACTTCTCTCAGCCTTGGCAGTGAGAAAAATAAACGGGATTCCGGAAGTTTCTTCATTTTTTGAAAGCAGGTGCAGAACGCCATGCCCATCGAGTACCGGCATCATGATATCACATATGATCAAATCCGGATTTTCCTTGATTGCAAGTTTCACTCCTTCCTTACCATTTTCAGCAGTGATAACGTCATACTGCGCCAATTGTAGTATTTCAGCCGTGTTTTCACGAACATCTATATTATCTTCAATAATCAATATCTTTTTCATGGCTTCGTTATTTAAGATTTTCTGATGGATATAAGAACTTCAGTTCCCTCATGCTCCACACTTTTGATTTGAATCGTTCCATTCATTAACTCAACATACCTGGCTACAATGTTCAATCCCAAACCGGTTCCTTGTATGTGAGTTGCATTGCTTCCCCTGAAAAAACGTTCAAAAAGCTGTTCCTGGTCTTCTTTGGAAATTCCAATTCCATGATCTTTAACTGCAATCAAAATTTCATCTGAAGTTGTTTTTACGGACAATTCAACAATTCCGTCTGCCGGAGAGAATTTGATCGCATTGGAAAATAGGTTAAGGAGAATATTCTTTAATATTTTCGGGTCAAGCTGAACAATTTCATCCCCTGAATAAACTTCATTAATGACCTGCTTCTCCAATAGCATCGTGCGCATTTCCGAGACGATTTCAGAAATGAATAAGCGGATATTGATCTCTTCCGGATTATTGGTGATTTTACCCTCTTCCAATTTCGAAACGGAAAGAAAGTCATTCAATATATCCGTCAGATTATTGATTGAGGATTTTACTTTGGCAACGTGTTTCTGATGATTCACATCATCGTTCCGTTCATGGTATTTCGCAATCAGGGAGACAGAAGACATCATTGTTGTAAGCGGTGTCCGGAATTCATGTGATGCCATTGAAACGAACCGGGATTTCATCTCGTTCAATTCCTTTTCTTTAGCCAGGGAAATATCCAGGTTTTTTTTTGTCTTTTCCAGTTCGGCGATTGCTTCTTCAAGGACAAGTGTCCGATTCTTCACCTGCTTCTCCAGGTCAGCGAAATAGGTTTTCATTCTGAACTCTGCCTCTTTTCGAATTGTTACATCAATGATAAAGGCAATTACAAAACTCCCATTTTCATTCTTGAAAGGGCTTAAACTGATTTCAACAGGAAATTCCGACCCGTCTTTTTTCAGTCCGAAAAGTTCCATCCCGGCTCCCATGGATCGGGCATGCGGGTGATGAGAATAATTTTCCCTGTTGATTTCATGTCTTTGAGTAAATCTTTGGGGAATCAGATTCTCTATTTTTTTTCCCTCCAGTTCTCCATGTTCGTAGCCGAACAATTGCTCGGCACTCGGATTAATCCTAATTATCTGTCCTTCTGTATTTGTAACCAAAATCCCTTCGGTTGCATACTGAAATAGTGCATCATTTCCTTCTTTGCTTTCCATTTTTGTCAATTCCAAGCCCATAGTAAATATATACACTATTTGATCAAGGCAAAAGTATTATTTGCACTATTTGGAAAAGATGAGTCCCATCATCAGGAAAGATGATTTTAATCATTTTTTTTAACGACAAGGAAGTGTCTCTTTTATGATCAAAAGACACTTTCTTTTTGAAACGTGGATTTTGCACTAAATATCTGCTCTTCCGGAATCCGAATAACTTGGTAGTTCGACGTTGAGATTATTTTCTACCATGGTAACTCCGGGCGCGTTCCATGCTGCACTTTCCGCATCACGTCTTTCCGCGTAGGAACGTACAATACCGGTAAGTGTAACTTTACTGCCTATATTTTCGATGTGAATACTCTTAGCATCGATTGTCGCACTCCTTTCAAAGGCTGCTGTAATTTTCTTCTTTACGTCATCCAGGTTCACTTTTGGTGTGATCTTGACCAGGTTACTGATTCCTTTGATTCCGGTAATTGCCGCTACAGCGTCCCGCACTGCATGTTGTTCATATGCCCATTCAACCGTTCCTTCGGTTGTCACCCAACCATTTTCCACCTTTACCTTGATTTTATCGTCGGGAACCATCACATTCCATTTTAAAGCATCCAATGCCGCCTGAGCCAATTCCGAATCGGTTTTCTTGTGGTTGAAGCCAATATTGATTTCAATATCTTCTGCAACTCCTTTCACTCCTTCTACTTTAAAAGCTGCTTTTTCTGCGATTTTTTTCTCCAGGTAAGTGTCAACCAAACCCGAAAGCGTTACGACCCCATTTTTCACCGCAACTCCAATCTCAGTTGAGTGAATAGAAGGTTGCCACTTCAGTTCCTCCATTACATGTCTCTGAATTTCCTCATCTGTTTTCATAACTCCATTGTTTTAAAGTTTATATTACAAAGCTGATAACAAACCACTTATTTACCAATGACATAACTTACTCCCGCTCATGAGATTCGTCACTGACATTTTTTATTGCAAACGATGACCTAGCTCATTTTATCCTGTAGGCTTCCTCCTTAGGTTTGCATTTGCATAAGTAATTATTCATATGGAAATACTGACACAATATCATCAGTTGGCTGCAATCACACTTGCGCGGATTTTTCTTGGGTTCCTTTTCCTTTTTCAGGGGTACGATGCCGTATTCAATATCGGGATCAAAAAAGTAACCGATACCTATCATGAAAATTTCAGGTTGAAAGGTATTCCAAAAGCAATTACATCGCTTTCAGCTTGGTACACAACTTACACCGAATTAATCTGTGGTTTCTTGCTTGTTTTGGGGCTATTTGAATTTGTGTCTCTTTACCTGCTCGGAATAAATCTGATTATTGCTGCAATAGGCTTTGGAATGAACACTCCTTTATGGGATACACGAAATGTTTATCCCAGACTCCTGTTGATTCTCTTTCTTTTAATGACGTCAATCCATACTCATCACTGGTCTTTGGATCACCTCATATTCAAATCTTGAACGTTATGAAACCCCATACAAAAGAACCTGAAATGATAACTCCATTCAACAGGATCCTGGTGCCGGTAGACTTTTCCGAAACTTCAAACAATACCTTGGAGTATGCCCTGCAGTTGGCTAAAAAGACAAATGCCGAGCTACACCTGCTTCATGTATATGACTTACAACTTTTTATGTATGACCCGGTTCAATTAAGTCCGGCCGAATATGACCTGGAAGAAGAAGTATTGCAGGAACTTGAAAAACTGAAAAGAACAATCCTTACGGAGAATCCGGGATTAGAGGTGGTTCATCATGCAATTTTGGGAGTGCCGGTTGATGAAATCAACGCTTATTCCAAAAAAGCAAAGATTGATTTGATCGTAATAGGAACCCAAGGAGCCGGCTATATCCAGGAAAGAATATTAGGCAGTACCACTTCCCTCCTGATCCGCAGCGCCAAAACGCCGGTCATTGTGATTGACAAAGAAGTGAAATTCAAGGAACCGAAACAAATTGTCCTGGCAGCCGACTTCCAGAAAACAGATACCAACAAGGTGCTTCGACCATTGAAGACCTTGGCCGAGCTTTACAGATCACATATTTGTATCCTGAATATTTATCCGCATATCCAATTAACTCCTTCTTTGGAAGAAATTCCAGAAGGATTCAGACTGGATTACTATTTAAAAGGTATTGAACACACTTTCTACTCACTGGAAAATAATCAGGTCGTTTACAGCATAAACCAATTCATTACCGATTATGAGATCGATATGATTGCAATGATTGCCCGCAAACATTCCTTCTTCAGTCGGCTCTTCAAAGAGCCATTAACAAAAAAAATGTCATTCCACAGCCGTGTTCCGCTATTAGTTCTACACGACTAAAATTTGAGTTCTTGAATTATGAAAATAACTATCAACGATCAGCAAACTATTTCCCAGGTACGTGATTCATTCAATAAATTATTCCCTTTTCTGAAACTGGAATTCTTTTCAAAAAGACACGCACCAGGGCAACCTTCACCGTTCCAGTTTTTGATCCAAAAAGACATCGCGCTTAAGGATTGTCGTACAATCCATAATTCCGGTGAAATAACGATCATACCGGATATGAAAGTCAATGAGTTGGAGCAACTCTTGTGGGATAAATATGGCTTAGGAGTGCAGGTTTTCCGTAAATCAGGAGGAATCTGGCTGGAAACCGTATTGACAGATATCTGGACCCTGGCTGAACAAAATGCAGAAGGTGAATCATTAAACAAGGGAATTCCACCGGAAGAACCGGAATATTACCAGGATAGAAATTGAAGCACAGTCAGGAAAGTCATATCGGATTAATCCGGTTTATACTCTCTTCGGCCTTCATCCTTATAAATAATTTATGTATAATTCATTGACAGTTACAAAGGCATCAGGAGAACAGACCTTATTCTCTGAGGAGAAAATCAGGTCGTCTCTTCAGAGATCCGGTGCTGATCCCGATCAGATTGATTTCATACTTCAGGAAGTAAAGAAACAACTGTATGATGGAATGACGACCCGGAATATCTATAAAATCGCTTTCGGTCTTTTAAGATCCGAATCCCGCCATAAAGCAGCGCGTTATCATTTGAAATATGCGATCATGGAATTGGGTCCTTCCGGTTTTCCATTTGAAAAGTATATCGCTGAATTGCTCAAATTTGAAGGTTACAAAACACAAATCGGGCAGATTCTTCAAGGAAAATGTGTGACCCATGAAATTGACATCATTGCTGAGAAGGACGCAAACCAAATTCTTATAGAATGTAAATACCACAATCAACGCGGAATATCCTGTAATATCAAAATACCGCTGTATATCCATGCCCGATTTAACGATATCGAAGCACATGCACTTAAAAAGTCAATTGATCCGTCAAAGAAACGCAAAGGTTGGATTGTTACCAATACCAGATTTACAGCGGACGCAGTCCAATATGCCGGTTGTTCCGGAATTCCTCTTATAGGATGGGATCATCCTTTCGGAAAAGGGTTGAAAGATAAAATTGACCGTTCAAAACTTTACCCGATCACCTGTCTGACCTCACTTACAATTGCTGAAAAGCGGCAATTACTGGATCGTGAGATTGTGTTGTGCAATGAGTTACAAAACAATGGAAAACTCTTGTCTTCCCTTGGAATAAAGCAAGGACGAATGGCAACAGTTCTCAATGAAGTACATCAGCTTTGTGGTCATACCAAATAATACAGATTTCAAATGAAAAACAATCTAAGTATTCAGTTTTTAGGCGCATCAGGTACGGTTACAGGCTCCAAATACCTGGTAGAGCTATCCGGTCAAAAATTATTGATTGACTGCGGATTATTCCAGGGTTTAAAAGAGTTGCGGAAATTAAACTGGGAAACTTTACCTTTCGATGTTTCCACTATCGATGCAGTCATTTTAACACATGGCCATTTGGATCATGTGGGATATCTGCCCTTATTGGTGAAACAGGGTTTCAAGGGAAAGATCCATGCAACAGAACCGACAATCGAGATAGCAAAGCTTATTTTGCTTGATAGTGCAAAAATCCAGGAAGAGGATGCCAAGCGCGCCAACCAGTTCGGATACAGCAAACACCATCCGGCTAAACCTCTCTATACTACTGCAGAAGCCGAAGCTGTTTTTCCTATGTTCCAGGAACAAGCCATTGACGAATGGATCACACTTTCCGATGTATTTGCTTTCCGGATGCGCTATAATGGACACATACTCGGAGCCACTTTCATCGAACTGAGAGCAGCAGATAAATTGATCGTATTCTCGGGAGATATCGGAAGAAAAGAGGATCCTTTGTTATTCTCCCCTCAAAAACCCGAACAAGCCGATATCCTCCTTATCGAATCGACCTACGGAGGACGAATACATCCTCCTAATCCCGACATTCGTCTAGCAGAAATCATTAACAAGGCTGCCGCTAAAAACGGTACAATCATCATACCCGCTTTCGCAGTAGAACGCGCTCAGCTTCTCATGTTCTATTTATGGAAATTGAAAAGTGAAAACCTCATTCCGGATTTGCCTATTTATCTGGACAGCCCTATGGGACAGGACGTACTGAAAATCTTCAGCAGACATGATTCCTGGCATAAATTATCCCCTTCGGAATCCAAAGAAATCACAAAGGAAATCAAGGTTGTAAGCAAACAGAACGAGACAATAAAACTCGCGGAAAGCCACAATCCGAAAATCATCATTGCAGCTTCCGGAATGGCCACCGGTGGACGGGTACTGACATATTTTGAATATTACCTGGGACAAAAAACTGCTACTATCCTGATGGTTGGTTTCCAGGGAGAAGGGACACGCGGAAGGGCATTACTTGACGGTGCGGAGGAAATTAAAATGCGTGGAAAATACTGGACGGTGAATGCGAACTGTGTTAGTGTCGAAGGGCTTTCTGCACATGCTGACCAAAGTGAACTTATTGATTGGGTAAACCAGCTTGCAAAAGAACCAGAGAAACTCTTTATCGTTCACGGTGAACCGGAAGGATCCAGTGCTTTAAAAACGAAAATGAAGGAAGTTTACGGTTATGAAAGCATCATCCCGGAACGAAACGCAACCTATACAATTCCTGTCAATCTTGACAAAACCGGGCGGGATAATTTCAAACCAATTGAATGAATTGATCGGCGGCTGTATTGGATTTTCTGTTACAGCCGCTTTACAATAGAAATACCTTCACTTTATTTTGTTGTGTCCTTTTTTCTTCTCTTGATCAGCTTCACAAGCTCAAACCAAACAACCGAAATAAATCCGGTAACCAAACATATGATCAGCTGACTTCCATTCAACCTTTCGAATTCAAAGAAGGCGGTCAAAGGTTTTACAAAGAGCATTAGTCCCATCAGCAACAGAGTTATTCCAATGATGTATACAACTAACTTGTTCTTATACTTTAAAGTTGTCCAAATTGAATAATAGAATGAGCGATTGATCAGGGTCAGGAAAATATTTGCCACCACCAAGTCTGTGAATACCATGGTTCTCGTTAATGCTTCATTAAAACCACTGTGAACAGCATATTGATAGATTAAAAGGATTCCCAAAGCAATAACCGACCCCTGAATGATGCTGACAGTAAGTTCTGTCCAATTAAAAAATGTGGTAGAAATCGGTTTCGGTTTTTGGAACATCAAATTTTCCTCCATCGGTTCGTTTTCATAGATAATGGAACAAGTGGGACCCATGATGATTTCAAGAAAAATGACATGAACGGGTGAAAAAATATTGGGATAAACCCATCCCAAAGCCAGCGGAACAAATACCGTTAAAAGAATGGGAATATGAATCGAAATGATATATTGAATGGCTTTCTTCAGATTGGTATAAATCTTCCTGCCCATTGCAATGGCATCAATCATTTTGGAAAGATCGTCTTCCAATAAAATGAGAGATGCGGCATCTTTCGCGATCTCGGTTCCTTTTTTTCCCATCGCGATACCAATGTGAGCCGCTTTGAGGGCGGGACCATCGTTTACGCCATCGCCGGTCATCGCTACAATTTGATGCTTTTCCTTCAAGGCGTCAATGATCTTTAATTTTGCATCGGGAAACATGCGGGTGAAAATAGCCGTTTCCATTACACAATCTTTCAACTCTTCGTCACTAAGCTTCATCAACTGGTCACCATTCATACTTTTTTCAAATCCCGAAAAATGAATTTGCCTGGCAATTGCAGAAGTGGTTTCCGCGTTGTCTCCTGTAATGATTTTCACACGGATCCCTGCATCATAAAAGGATTTAAGTACCTGGTCGATATTCTTTTTAGGCGGATCATAAAATGCAACAAGCCCTTTAAAGGTAAATTTCAACGCTTCCTGGTTTTCAGGGAAATCCGTTCCGGAAAAATCAGAAATGCCTACTCCCAAAACCCGGAATCCATCTTTTGATATGGTCTTTACCACTTCAGAGATCTCTTTTTGTTCGGCATCGGTAAGGGATGAAACACGCATCATGGTTTCTACGGCTCCTTTGGCTGCCAGAATTCGGTTTCCTTTTCCATCTTCAAAAACGTGAGTCATCATGGGTGGTTTTCCACCCAAGGGATATTCATGAACCAGTTTAAAATCGGGGCGTCTGTCATCTGTAGTAAAATCTTTGTAAGCTTCATGTAGAGCTTTTTCCATCGGGTCAAACGGAATCGGTTCGCTCGCCCACATTCCTATTTCAATGAGCTCCTTTTCTTCAGGAGTTGAAACTGCTTTGAGTTCAGAATACTTTTTTGTCGACCAAACAAACAACTTGGACAAGCTCATTTTATTCTCCGTAATGGTTCCCGTTTTGTCGGTGCAAATAACAGTTGCACTTCCTAAGGTTTCAACTGTTTTCATTTGTTTCACCACGATTCCCATTTTCATCAACCTCCAGGCACCAAGTGCCATAAATGTGGTAAATGCAACCGGAATCTCTTCGGGTAGGATACTCATTGCCAAGGTCAATGATTGTAAAAGACTTGTCAGCAGACTATGCGATTGAAGGTAATTGATGATCCAGACAACTAGAAAAACAATTCCTCCCACAATGGCCATCTTCTTCACGAAATTCGCGATCTGAAGTTCCAGTGGTGTTTTTTCTTCCTCGATACTCTCCAGGCTTTTCCCGATTTTGCCCAACCTGGTTTCATTACCAATCGCTGTGACCGTTACAATCGCCAATCCCGAGGCAACGGTTGTACCACTGTAAATGTGGTTGTCATCAGAACCTTTATCTTTAAATATGGCAAGAGACTCTCCTGTGAGAATGGATTCATTTACGGAGAAATCATTTGACTGGACAATCTTTCCGTCTGCTATTATCGAACCACCTTCTTCAACAATCAGGCTGTCTCCTACAACCACCTCTTCACTTTTTATTTTTTCTGCTTTTCCATTTCGAATAACCGTGCATGTAGGCTGCGAAAAATCCTTGAGTTTATCCAACGCATTTTTACTCCTGGAATATTGATAAATGGAAATAAATGCCTGAAAAAGAATCGCCGCGGAAAGAAAAATTCCGTCTCCTGTTTTTCCACTGATAAAGTAAATAGAAGCTGCAACAAGGAGCAAAATAATCATCGGTTCTTTCGCTATTCGAAGAACCATGGCAAACAAACTATTTCCTTTTTGAGAAGTCAATTGATTGGATCCGAATTGCCCCCTTGCCTGAACGACCTGTTCGGTGGTTAACCCTGTAATATTGAATGATCCGTTTTGCATAAATGAATTTGACCGGTGTCAAGATAATGATAAAACAATCTCTATTGCATGGCAAAATGAATCATTTACTGCGGATAACCATTATTTACCCAACATTGAATCTTGTTCAATTGGTCGCTCGACAGAGAACTACCTTTTGGCATGTCCTGATCTGTTAGAACGTGTTGCGTAAACAGACCACTTCCCGTGATACCGCTTAACCCCGAATAGCTGGAATAACTGGAATGACAACTCACACAATTGCTATTCACAATCGATTTAACGGTGTTGTTATAAGTCGCATTTGTTCCGTCACACACCGGAGTCACTTTTTTCTTTTTCTTACAACTTGTTGCTCCTAAACCGAGGCTTAAACATGTGGCGATCAGAATTCCTAAAAAGGAATAATACGTGTTTTTCTTCATTGTACTCATGACAATTCTTTTATTAATTAGTAGTTTTTTGATTTACGTCGGTTGCCAGATTGAAATTTCCTTATTCAATTGGATTCAAAGTGAAGTTTTTCCATCAAAAACCACGACATTTAATCCGTCGTTTTGGTTCTTTAATGAGCGTGCCCACCAGCTTCTTCCCCGTTTTTGAGTTTACCTAAAAGATCATAAGCACCGTTCATGACGATTTTCAATTCCTTCCTGTTTTTACCCGCCGGTAAGCTGATTTCCGTATAACCAAGTTCGCTGACACCTGTTTTCACTGTGATCATTTCAAATACATGATCTTTTGCATGATTTGATTTCACCTCGGAAAAAATGTACTTCTCGCCTTCAAAGTCTACAATAGCCTTGTCTGGTAACGCTGTCACCTCAGAACTTCCGATTTCAACCAATCCTTTGAGGTACATCCCCGGCAGCAATTGGTTATCTTCCTTATCCAGGTGACAATGGATATTCACTGTGCGGTTACTTCCGATTTCCCGTCCGATCAGGTAGACGGTCGCCGTACGTTCTTTGTCTTCATTAGCTAATGTGAAACGCACTTTTTGCCCGACCTTCAGTTTCGGAACATCTTTTTCAAACACTGTTAGTTCGGCGTGCAAATGCTCTGTATCAGCAATTTTGAAAAGTACGTCTGATGGAACAACGAAAGCTCCGATATTGGTATTCACTTGAGTGACATACCCGCTTATCGGGGAAAGTATGGTCGAAGAACTTTGAATCTTGCCATTTTCCAATGACGAAATCGAGATATTCATGAGCTGCAAACGAGCTTTCAATCCATTCACCCGGGCACGCATACTTTCGTATTCACTCTTGGCCTTTTGAACCGTCTTTTTTGCATTCACATTCCCTACAGCCAATTCTTCCTGACGGTCATATTCCAATTTCAGGTAATCCAATTGGCTTTTATAATCCAGGTAATCCTGCTGCACATTGATGAAATCAGGATTTTGAATAAGGGCCACCACTTGTCCTTTTCTAACCAACATACCTTGTAAAAGCTCCGTGTTTTTAACGGTTCCGCCAAAAGGAGCTGAAATGGAAACCAGGTTTTGCGGCGGAACGTCCAACATTCCATTTACTTTGATTGTTCCACTAAGTCGTTTCAGCTCTATTCGACCGGTCTGAAGCTCAATTGTTTTGTATTGTTCCGAAGTAAGTTCAACAGTATTCCCATTTTCCTGGTGTTCTTCCTTCAGTATCGGTTTTTCGTTTGAACTACAGCTTGCAAGAATCAAGATGCTGATCAATATTGTTAGTTGAATGAATGATTTCATGTTTTTTTTTTATTTATCGTTAATCTGCCATTGCAGATAAAATTGTCGGGGCATGCTTGTTTTTGTTTAGAAGCAGTGCTTTTTCTTATTTTTTGCCGGTCAAATAGTGAAGTTTCGCAGCACTCAAGTTAGTCTGAAGCAAGATTGAAAGGTATCGTTCTTTTATTTCGTTCGCTGTCTTAAGACCGAACAGGTATTCGGAATAACCGATCTCTCCTCCTGCATAAGATTTACGCGCTGCTACCAGAATCGACTCTGCATTTCCCAAAGCTGACTGTTTGTAATATTCCAGGCTATTGGTGTTATTCAGGTATTCCTGCAAAGCCTGTTGGTATTTTCCTTGTAAATCTGCCTGGTGAGCCTCGTAGTTACTCTCGGCAACTTTCGTTGACAATTTGGCGGATTTCAGTTTTGCGCTGTAGCCATTAAAGAACAATGGCACGGCCAATCCAACCTGGAACCCTTGAAAGCGTTTGGAACCACCGAAATAAACATCCTGGTTGTTTACGCTTTGAGTCCCGATCAATGTCTGATTGAAATATCCCACTCTGATATCCGGCAAACCTTTGGCAATTTCCACTTTCCGCTGGCTTTCTGAAATAGCAATCTGTTGCTGGATGTATGCCAGTTCCGGATTTTCTTCCAGGGCAGTTGAATCATTTACCAATAGCAGTTTCTGTTCTTTCAGCACCGGTTCGGCGATCACAACAGGTTCCTGGCTACCGATCAGATTTTGCAAGAGCAACCGATACCTCGATTGGTTCGCCTTATTCTGTGCAAGCCGATTTCCCAATTCATTCGCCTGTGTCAGTGCCGTTGTCTTTTCCAGTAAGGTACCTTCTCCTGTTTTCTCGCGTAAGGATGAAGATTCTACAAACCCCTTGAAGACACTATCTTGTGCTGCCAGGATCTTTTGTTCTTCAGAGAGGTACTGCAGGTAAAAATAACATTGTTTGATCTGATAAATCAACTCGTTCCTGGTCCATGCTGTTTTCAATTTACTTTGTTCAATGAGTACATCTCCCAATTCGGAATTGGCTGAGAACACTGTTGGAAAAGGAATTGTCTGTAAAATACTCAGATTGTTATCGTGCTTGTTGATACTGTTGTATTGACCAATCATCAGGTCCACATCGGTCTTCGGCAGTTCAAATAGGGTTTGTTTGTATTGGGTCTGAAATTCAACCTGTTGATTTCCGGCAATTACTCCTTTGTTATTTACTAATCCGGATTCGATAGCCTGATCCAAAGTCAACGATTTTCCTTGTGAATAACCGAAACCGGAAAACAATAATGCGGCAATGATCGTAACAGCAGTTGAAATTGACTTCACTTTTGGTTTTATTTTTTCACCCCAGTAATACAGGATCGGAAGTACAAGCAAAGTAAGTAAAGTTGCCGTCAATAACCCTCCGATCACAACAGTTGCCAGTGGTTTTTGAACTTCTGCTCCACTTCCGTTGGAAAGCGCCATGGGAAGGAATCCTAAAGACGCAACCAAAGCAGTCATGATCACAGGTCTCAAACGAACTGCTGTTCCGGTTTTGATAATTTCAATGGTATCTTTCATCCCTTCTTTTTTTAATCGATTGAATTCTGCTATGAGTACTATTCCATTTAAAACAGCGACCCCGAACAAAGCGATGAACCCAACGCCCGCCGAGATACTGAATGGCATTCCACGCAACCACAACGCAAATACTCCACCGATTGCAGAAAGTGGTATTGCAGTGAATATCAGAAGTGCCTGTTTCACGGATTTAAATGTGATATACAACAGGAATAAGATCAACAAAAGCGAAACAGGTACTGCTATCGACAAACGTTCTTTTGCGGCTTGCAGATTTTCAAACGTTCCTCCATAAGTCGGATAGTAACCGGCCTCAAATTTCACTTCCGATTCAACCCTTTTCTCTATTTCCTCTACGATACTCTCTACATCCCTTCCACGCACATTGAATCCTACTACGATTCTTCGTTTCGCATCATCCCGTTGAATCTGATTGGGACCTTTCTTAAAATCAATTGTTGCCAGTTGCTCCAATGGAATCTGCGCACCGGTCGGTGATTCAATGAACAGGTTGCGTACATCATCCAGATCCTCGCGGTTGACCTTATCCAATCTCACCACCAGGTCGAAGCGCTTCTCTCCTTCAAATACCAAACCTGCAACTTCACCTGCAAAACCTGCACGGACAGCGGTATTGATATCGTCGATGTTCATTCCGAATTGAGCAATCTTATCCCGTTGGAATTCGATCACAATTTGAGCCAAGCCCGAAACCTGTTCCACGTAAATATCCTGGGCTCCTTTGATCTGTTGTGAAATAGCGCCGATTTGTTTGGCGTATTTACTCAATTTATCCAGGTCTTCCCCATAGATCTTAATGACCACATCCTGTCTTGCTCCTGTCATCAGCTCATTAAAACGCATTTGGATCGGTTGCTGAAAGCCAAAACTTACTCCGGGAATGTGTTCTTCCAATTTCAACTGCATTTTTTCTGCCAATTCATCTCTCGTTGAAGCACTGGTCCACTCCGATTTGTCTTTCAGGATCACCATCAGGTCACACGCTTCCACCGGCATGGGATCGGTCGGTATTTCACTCGAACCGATTTTGCCTACTACTTTTTTCACTTCCGGGAAATGGTCTTTCAAGACTTTCCCGGCCCTGGTTGCCGCTTCGATCGTTTGGGACAAACTGCTTCCTGTCAGTATCCGGGTTTCAACCGCAAAATCACCTTCTTCCAAGGTCGGGACGAATTCCGATCCCATGGAACCGAAAAGAAACAGGCTGAAGAAAAACAGCCCTACAGCAATTCCTGCAACCAAAGCTTTGGAACGCAGAGCAAAACGTAGCATCGGTGCATACACCCGCTGACATCCGTCAATGATCCGGTCCGAAATGTTCCGTTTCAAGGAAATCTTTTTACTCAGGAACAACGCACTCATCATCGGTACATAGGTCAATGAAAGCAGGAAAGCTCCAAGAATGGCAAACACCACGGTCTGCGCCATCGGTTTGAACATTTTACCTTCCACACCGACCAATGCAAGAATGGGCAAATAGACAATCAGGATGATAATTTCACCGAAGGCGGCACTATTCCTGATTTTGGAAGCGGAAGAATAGACTTCGTTATCCATTTCCACCTGGGACAATTTCGCCTGGTTCTTCCGAAGTTGTAAATGGTGCAACGTGGCTTCAACGATGATAACGGCCCCATCCACAATCAATCCGAAGTCAATTGCTCCTAAACTCATGAGGTTTCCACTCACTCCGAACAGGTTCATCAATGAGATGGCAAAAAGCATCGCCAACGGAATAACAGAGGCAACTATTAATCCTGCCCTAAAATTACCCAAAAGCAAAACCAGTACAAAAATCACGATCAAAGCACCTTCTGCCAGATTCTTGGTAACGGTTCCGATCGCATTATCCACCAATTTCGTCCGGTCAAGGAACGGTTCTATCACAATTCCCTTCGGAAGTGTCTTTTCAATTTGTGCCATGCGCTCCTTCACATTGGCAATTACCTTGGAAGAGTTCGCTCCTTTGAGCATCATCACCACTGCACCCACCACTTCTCCATCGTTGTTACGGGTCATAGCACCATAACGGGTGGCCGCTCCGTATTTCACTTCAGCTACATTTCGTATGAGCACAGGAATGCCGTTGTTTGTAGTGACTACAATTTCTTCAATGTCATCAATGGATTGAATCAATCCTTCACTCCGGATGAAGTAAGCATTCGGCTTCTTATCAATGTATGTACCTCCTGTATTCTGATTGTTTTTTTGTAAAGCGGTGAATATATCATTGATCCCAACATTCATGCTTTTCAACTTGTCCGGGTCCAATGCGATTTCATACTGTTTTAAAAAGCCTCCGAAGCTGCTTATGTCTGCAACTCCTTCCACTCCCAATAATTGCCGGCGGATAATCCAATCCTGGATAGTCCGGAGTTCCGTAGCGTCATAGTGGTCCTCGTATCCCTTTTTGGGATGGATGATGTATTGGTAAATTTCTCCGAGCCCGGAAGTTAAAGGAGCCATTGCAGGAATTCCCATACCGGGAGGAATCGTCTTGGAAGCATCGTTCAGACGCTCACTCACCTGTTGACGGGCCCAATAGACATCGACATCTTCTTTGAAGACAACTGTTACTACCGAAAGTCCGAAGCGGCTGAACGAACGAACCTCTTCAATATGCGGAATGGTAGCCATGGCTTGTTCCACAGGAAAGGTGACAAACCGTTCGATATCTTCCGCACCGTTGCTTGGTGAAGAGGTGATAATCTGAACCTGATTATTGGTGATGTCAGGAACAGCATCTATGGGTAATTGATTGACGGAGTATACTCCCCATCCGATCAATGCGACAATCATCACACCGATCATCAACTTATTCTTAATACTAAATTGAATGATTTTATCTAACATGAAAATGAAGTTAATCGTGATTAATTCTTCCGCAACTGTTCAATACAAAAGCGGTTGGGTATCTAAAACCCAAAGAACATAGAAGTGATTAACCCAATTGAGGCGGTTGCCAGATAGATGCTGTAAACTCAGAAAGAGCGCATTCCGTAGAATAGTTGATCTTAACCGATTTCACCATTCCCAAATCGCACAAACCAATGTGATAAGAAGAATTATTAGCTGGAATGTAAACTAATTGGTAGGAGTAGCAATTGGAAGAATGATCATGATTAAAAGGGAGATTTTCATGTTCCGGATCTGCTTTGCGATTTGTTGCATGGTCCATTAAAAAATCAAGAAAGCCAACTGGCTCATGTTCCTTATTGTGATGTTCATAATGAGCTATAACTTCCGGAAGCTCAATTACAAAATGAAAAAAGCCTGTCGGAGCAACTATTCCAACAATGAAAAAACAAATCATTATTTTTTTCAACTTATTCACTAAATACAAAATTATAAAAAACAAACTTAAAGGAATTCTATTTCATGTTTAATTAACACTCCTGTTCATAATTTAGAATTATCCCAAATAGTGAACGGGTTCCCGGAAGCGATCTCATTCTTTTTATTTCCTACCAACGAGTACAGAACACAGCGTTTTTAAAGTAAACTTCTTAGATTATCGAACGGTATGCTAGCTTTATACATTTGTGTTCTTCCGTGGGAGAAAAAAATTGTCATCTGACAAACATTTATTACATTGGCAAACAATTAAATACCACTATGACAACAAACACTCCCCCCATTCCGGATTCGATTCCTGCGAATACAACGGAAGTATTGCAGCAAACATTACTAACCGGATTCGTTTTTAACGTAAACCTTCTTATGCAGCAAATGGTTGCCAACCAGCATTCTTTACAGCAAATCCTTACCGCATCCACTGCGAAGGCTGTAACTGAAATTAACAGCTCAAAAAGTACGAACGACACGGCGGTCATTCAGAACGTGGAAATTGTGCTGAAAGCAATCCAGGAGTCTTCCTCGAGTTATATTCACATGATCCGGCAATTGGCTGTTGAAGCGGAAAACGCGCTAAAAACGGTCAACAGGAACAACAACTAATTCATTTTTTTATTTATCAAATCACTTTTCATTATGGCAGATACCGTCAACCCTCAGATTACAGATGCAGTTACTCAAACCAACGTAAAAGTTATAGCTGAAGCTCCCGCAATGGCAATGGGTGCTATTTATCAGGCAATGGCTCAAAGTATGGGAATTCTTATGGAAAACGCCGTAACGGCTCAACAAAACATGAACATCATTGGACAGGCAACGACTACCCAAGGGGTAGCATTGATCTATTCGGTGGATACTGCAGCTGCCGGTGCTGCTACAAACAAAATTTTGGACGAGAAATAATCGTTTCATTAAAACAGGTAGGCACGCGATTCATCGCGTGCCTACCTGTTTTTGGTTTGAACCTAAAACCGTTGGTTAACCGGCTAACCCGGAATTTTTGGGTTCATCTCATCTACTTCCTTTCGATTATAATTTTCTTGACTAAAGTTGGTGTTGACTGCCGCAACTGAATGAATCTAATAAACCCTTGCTCCCAAATATATTCAATCATCCAACTTTTGTCAGTAGTGATAATCCATGTCTCAGGTCGGGAGAAAAACAGAGTTGGATGAGATAAAAAGGCTTTGACAGAAATTTCAAGTTCTGGATCCCCACCTTGATAGCATACTATGAGGCAATTCGTATGTGGAATGAGTGATGAGAACTGTTCCCGGAATATATCCGAATCCAGATCTTTGATGCTCATTTTAAGTGTACTTATTGCTGTTGAATCGTCAACATCCACTTGAAAATCACTATAAACACCGGTATATCCGTCCCGTTTCCTTACGTATACATTCGAATCAATCCAATCCAGATTCTCAAACTCGTAATACAGCCTGTAAGATTCACCCGATTCTTCTAAATGAGCCAATTGAGGTGCTACTCGTTCGTTTAACTTCCTCAAGCGAAGTTCTTCCTGCAGTTGCCGCCGCCTATATTTCAGTTCTTCTCTTTTCTCTTTATCCATTTGATGGAGGATCAAGTACACGCTTTTGAATGCTTCTATACGAATTTTATTTCCTTACATATTGATACGTATAACCATCATATGCTTCATCAATGATATAAAGTGTGTCGTTTACTACTTGGTAAGTTTCATAACTTCCATCGCGATAGACTATTGCCGGTCTCAAATCTGTTTCGTAGATTGACTTCTTTAATTCAATTTCGAATCGTTTCTGACTTTCTTTTTTGGATCTTTTATACAAACGGAAAAAACCTTTCTCAGTGAACTCGATCCAGTTTTCCGAATTGAATGTAGTACTTCCTTCTCCGGAAAAACCACCGGTACTACTTCTGTATCGCCATGATCCAAAAATAGCCTTTGATTCCTCCGTGGGTGTGGATATTTTTTTACATCCAACCAGTATCACCAGCATTGAAATAAGTGGGTACATTATCTTGCTTCTCATTTTCAGAATTTCTTTGCTCTATAAATAATAATGTAACAGCTATCATAGATAGGACGTTTTCAAATATATCATTTTTTGCAGTTTGTCAAAAGGTCTTTTAAGGTTTATAATTCCCTTGCGGAAGAACAAGGAAGGCCAATTAGCAAAATGATTGAAGACTTTCAAAATAAATCGTAATTTAAGTTCGTCAAAAAACTACATTATGAAGAAAGCCCTATTCACACTCCTGTTGTTTCCACTATTTTCAATTGCTCAGCCAACCAACTGGCAAAGTCGTGGGATCGGTGGCGGTGGCGCACTTTTCTGCCCAAGTATCAGCCCTTTGGATGCCAATAACATCTACCTTCAATGTGATATGTCGGAGGTTTTTCATACGACAAATAAAGGTGGTTCGTGGGATATCATTCCTTTTCATGAAATGATATCGACAGGTGGGATCAATACGGTCGAGTTCACATCCAACGCCAATATGCTCTATGCTGTAAACCTGGATTACATTACTGATGAGCGGTTCCCTGTGAAAAGTGCGGACGGTGGGCAAAGCTGGTCGCCTACTAGTGCAGATCCTACAGGAGCCGATACCTGGTATCTGTCTGCAGATCCGCAGTCAACAACCCGGCTTTTAGTGGCTTCTTATGATGAATTGTTCTTTTCGAATAACGGTGGAACGAGCTTTCAAAGCGTTTTCTCTATGAGTGATTTCCATATTGCGGGTGTTTTCTGGGACGGAATGAATATTTATGTCGGAACACGCCAGGGATTATTGGTTTCAACAAACAACGGTGCCAGCTTTTCTATGAGCGCTACTGCCGGCATTCCTGCGGGAAGTGGTTTCATCTCGTTTACCGGAGCAAAATTGGGTGGTACGACGCGTTTGATGGGGACTATTGCCGACCAGGCAGACCTTTACCCCGGAATCAAGGCACTGGATATCGGAATCTGTACCGGAATGCTGAAGCTGGACGTAGGTGCAGGAAACTGGGCCAATGTATACAACAACATTGATCCCAATCATGAGCTATTCCTGATTTCCTCGGCTACAAACGATATCAACACCTACTATGTCGGTGGAACAAACACAAACAACAGTTTCCCCGTAGTTTACAAAACTACAAATGGTGGCACCAACTGGTCGGAAATATTCTTAGGGGTGAATAATCAGAATATCACAACCGGATGGAGCGGTTACCAGGGAGATGAGAACTGGTGGTTCGGTGAGATCATCTTCGGGTTGAAAGCAGCTCCAAATGATGCCAATACGCTGATCATTACCGATTTCGGCTACGCACACGTCACATCGGATGGTGGTGCGAACTGGAACCAGGCATATGTTCAGGCAACTGATCAGAACCCGGCAGGAAGTCCAACTCCAACCGGACAATCTTATACCGGAAATGGACTCGAAAATACCGCTTCATGGTATATGCATTGGTCAGACAACAACAATCTTTTCACAGGATACACGGATATCACGGCAATTCGCAGTACAGACGGGGGACAGAAATGGTCCAAGAATTATTCGGGAATCACTTACAATACCGTGTACCAGATCATCGAAGCTCCGAACGGAACTTTATATGCAGCGGTATCCAGCGTTCACGATATGTACCAAAGTACTTACCTGCAAGATAACCGCATCGATAACGGTTCAGGTGCTATCCTCTACTCTACCAATAACGGCCAAGACTGGAACATACTGCATGATTTCAACATGCCTGTAATCTGGATGGCTCTCAACCCGAATAATGCGAACGAACTCTACGCAAGCGTTATCAATAGTGCGAACGGTGGTATTTATAAAACCGCGAATCTTGGAAACAATGCTTCTTCCACCTGGGCCATTACGGGAACACCTCCAAGAACGGAAGGACATCCGTACAACATCCGTGTCCTGAACGATGGAACTCTTATTTCGAGCTGGAGCGGTCGCAGGGACAACACCGGATTTACACCAAGCTCGGGTATCTTCAGTTCTGTAAACGGTGGTTCCAGCTGGCAGGACATTAGCGACGCCGGTATGTACTATTGGACAAAAGATATCATTATCGATCCGCACGATGCAACTCAAAATACCTGGTATGTTGCCGTACACAGCGGATGGGGCGGTGCTCCGAACGATCTGGGCGGATTGTACAAAACAACTAACCGCGGCACCAACTGGGTACGCATCTTTGATTCATACCGTGTGGAATCGGCTACGATCCATCCGACGAATGCAAACGAGATCTACGTAACAACCGAGTCGGACGGTTTATGGTACAGTAACAACCTGACTTCCAATTCTCCGACTTTCTCCAACCTGGATGAATATCCTTTTCAACACCCAACGCGTGTTTTCTTTAACCCGTATAACTACCATGATATCTGGACTACCACCTTCGGTAATGGGATGAGACTGGGAATTGACGGAAGTGTTAGTAATGGAATTTCAGAAAACCAGCTCACATCAGCGGATATTCGCGTTTATCCGAATCCGGCAGTTAATGAGTTGACAATTGTTTCCAAAAACATCCTCAGCAGCTGGATCATTGCCGATCAGTTGGGACAAATCGTAGCGGAAGGAACGACAAATTCTGTTCAACTGACGATCAATACGAAAACGTTGAACTCCGGAAGCTATACTCTGACGACGACGGATCAGAACGGGAAAACAGGAACCCAAAAAGTGGTTATTTTCAAGTGATCCCGGCTTTATGAGTGTGTTTGAAGATGAATAAGGTGGTGAAAGAGGTTAGAAAGAAATAAACTTATTCTCCTAAAATGCCTTGTTCCTGACGAAAATCATACTTTTTGAGGTTTTCTTTTACAAAATTTGCTCTGGAATAAGAATAGCAATCTCTTGAAACTCGGAACTCTAAGAATAGAACTGGAAAAGCTGGATGCGGAATTGATCCGCCTGCTTTCGGAGCGTCAGCGCATAGCCTGTGACATCGGAACAATCAAACAGTGCACCGGTATTCCTTTCGAACAACCGGAAATCTGGAAGCAACAATGCTTGAAACGACGGGAATGGGCACTTGCCCTTGGTGTAAATCCTCATTTGGTATCGGAGGTTTTTGAATCTATTCACCACTTTTCATTAGACATCCAAAAGCAACATACAACAAAGCATGAATAAAATGGAATTGATGGCCCCGGCAGGATCCTACGAATCGTTAATGGCAGCTGTCAAAGCAGGGGCCGATTCGGTTTATTTCGGAGTGGAGCAATTAAATATGCGTACCAAATCCACCCACAATTTTACACTGGAAGATTTACCTGAAATTGCATGCATCTGCAAGGAAAACGGCCTAAAGAGTTATCTGACTCTCAATACAATCGTTTACGACCACGATGTATCCCTGATGAAGCGGATCGTAGACGCATCTGCAAAAGCCGGAATCACGGCCATCATTGCTTCCGATCTGGCGGTTATGAACTATGCTCGCAAAACCGGGGTAATCGTTCATATCTCTACACAAACCAATATCACAAACATCGATACGGTGGAATTCTTTGCAGACTATGCTGACGTGATAGTCATGTCCAGGGAATTGAGCTTATTGCAGGTGGAAAGCATCAACAAAGAAATCAAACGCCGCAATATTACCGGGCCGTCCGGAAACTTGGTACGCACGGAAGTTTTCGGTCACGGGGCTTTGTGTATGGCCGTTTCGGGAAAATGTTACCTGAGCCTTCACACCCATTTCTCCTCTGCGAATCGGGGCGCATGTGTTCAGAATTGCCGACACAGTTACATTGTCACCACCAAGGAAGACGGAATTGAACTTGAGATTGACAACGAATACATCATGTCAGCCAAGGATTTATGCACAATTGATTTCCTTGACAAAGTTAGTGCCGCAGGTGTTTCTGTACTGAAGATCGAAGGAAGAGGCCGAAGTGCAGACTATGTTTACACGACTACCAGCTGTTACCGCGAGGCGATTGATGCAATTGAAAACGGGAATTACACTCCCGAAAAGGTGCCGGATTGGAAAACACGTTTGAGCACCGTTTTTAACCGCGGGTTCTGGGATGGCTATTACCTTGGACGTACAATGGGTGAATGGAGTGACGATGCAGGATCGAAAGCCACCAAACGTAAAGTTTACATCGGGAAAGGCATGAAATACTACGAAGCAGCCGGAATCGGTGAATTTTTGATTGAAGCACAAGGAGTAGAATTGGGAGACGAATTGATTATCACCGGGCCAACAACCGGTGTCATTGAAACCTCCCTGACAACCATGCGTGCAGACAATGAGCCTGTGGAATCGGTGAAACGTGGAACAATGATCACCTTCCCGGTTTCGGAAAAAATTCGCCCGTCAGATAAACTATATAAATTGGTTCCTGTTATATGATCCGTATTCTGCAACACCGCCACAAATGTATCGGTTGCAATGCCTGCGTGGAAGCAGATAAATACCGGTGGCGGATTTCGAAAAAAGACGGAAAATGCACATTGGTTGGCAGCACGGAGAAAAAAGGATGGTTTTCCATCGTGGTAGACGACGACGAGGGTTCTGCAATCGAACAAGCAGCCAGGAACTGCCCCGTGAATATTATTCGTTACCTGGAGGTTTAAGCGAAGAATTTTCGACCGAACACAGTTTAATAAGTAAATGTAAATCCTCCTCCGAATCCCATGTCGCTATCATAATGCGCGGATAGTGAAAACGATTTGTTCAACACATACTTTAGGCTTGCCATGTACTCGAAATCGGAGTTATACATCAAACCCAAACGAAGTCGTTTTGTGAGCGGAATATCTTCTCTCATGAACTGCAAACGCAATTTTCCATCCGAATCTATTCGAAGATCGGCAATGATGAGCATGGGTAAGGTGTATTGAATTCCGGCACAAACAACCGTTCGTCGGTCATGGGTGTTCACTTGGCCAAACAAGTTTCGTTCCACTGCCCCGCTTTCCATCACCCGGTAACGCCAATCCAATCCGACATAAGGCATGAACCACTGCATTTTTCCAATATACCGGCCAAAATGGGCTTCGGTTTCATATCCCATCATCGAATTGTAGCCCAATCGCCATTCTACCTGAAGATTCCAACGGGTATTCTGTAACATCATTTCACCGTCGTTGCCGTTGGTGGCAAAATCGTTTTGGAACATGAAATGAAACTCGCGATCATCGGCATACAATTTCCGAAGTGCTTTTTTGGGGTTAGGCAACTGCGCATTCGGTGGGGAGTTTTCATAGGAGAAAATCCGTCCCATTCCACTCATCATGTGGTACAGGATATGACAGTGGAAAAACCAATCCCCGCTTTCGGTTGCCGCGAATTCGATGGTATCGGTTTCCATCGGCATGATATCCAACACATTCTTCAAGGGCGAAAAATCTCCGTTGCCGTTTACAACGCGAAAGAAATGTCCATGCAAATGCATGGGGTGACGCATCATGGAATTATTATAAATGATGATGCGGACATTTTCTCCTTTTTTGATCAGTATCTTATCTGTTTCCGATACCGTCTTGTTGTCAATACTCCAAACGTAGCGGTTCATATTCCCGGTCAGTTCGAAATTGTAAGTGGTGGTTTTCACGTCCGGTAAATTAGTCCTCAACGGCGATTTCAACATATTGTAATTCAGCGTGACAATCTCCGAAAACGCATTGCTGTTGTACCGGTCGTCATTAGGAGTCATATCCATCTGCCGATGTTCGTGTTTTTTTTGCTTCTTTGCCCCGGTTATTTCAGGATACATCACCACATTCATATCCATCTGCTGCAAACTCATATTCATTCCCATGTCATCCAGGTTCCCATTCATCTTGATCATGTCGTTCATCATCTGCATGCCTTCGAAATATTTCAATGGTTCCAGTGGGGAAATCAACTGCTTCACTCCTGTTCCAATCCACAGGGAAGTGCTTCTTATCCGGTCTTCGGATGTAGCCTGAAGTTCGAAAGAAGTGCTGTCGGAAGGAATGGTTATCATCACGTCATAGGTTTCCGCAACGGCAATAATGAAGCGATCAACCGGCACAGGAACAACATCCATTCCATCGCTGGCGACTACCTCCATTTTTCCACCCGACCAACGCATCCAAAAATAGGTTGATGAACTTCCATTGATAATCCGAATGCGCACCTTTTCCCCCGCCCTGAATGAAGGAGCTTGCATTTCGGGCTTTCCGTTGGTAAGGAATTTGTCGTAGTACACATCACTGACATCCATGGCCAGCATACGTTTCCATTCGTTGCCTAATTTCGTTTTTAAACTCCCGGCTGCAATCGCGTCCAGGTAACTTTGTACCGCGCCTTTCTGAACTTTTGCTTTCTTGATCGCCGACCAGTCATTTGCCATGTGCAGTCGCCGGTGTACCTCGAATGGCTTCATATTCGTCCAATCGCTGAGTACCATGGTATATTCGGGAATTACTTCTTCGTTCCTCCTGTGAATGATAAAAGCCCCATACATCCCAACCTGTTCTTGTAAACCGGCGTGTGAATGATACCAATACGTACCGTTCTGAACGATGGGAAATTTGTACAAATGGGTGGTTCCTGCTTTGATCGGAGCAGTTGTCAGGTAGGGAACTCCGTCCTGTTCATTGGGCAAAATCAAACCGTGCCAATGAATAGAGGTTTCTGTTTTCAGCTCGTTGTGCACCCATATTTCAGCTGTATCTCCTTCCGTGAAATGCAATTCCGGCATTGGAATACTTCCGTTTACCGCGTAAGCAGGACGCTCCTTTCCGGTAAAATTAACCGTTGTATCTTTGACAAATAAATCATAACGAACCGTTTTCTGAGCTACCGCACCAAAGTACATCACCACCACCATTGCTATTAACACTTGTTTTTTCATCCCATATAATTTACAAATCATTTTACTTTTACAGTTTCCCGGAAGAGCGTTGCCTGTTTTTCTCTTAGCCAAGCCGATCGATCTGAAATCCGGCTTCTTTCACTTTTGCTTCGATTTCTTCAGCAGTCATCTTATCTGTTTCCACGGTCAGAATTTTTGATGGTGTGAAGATGTCCACATTCCATTCCCCAGTTGACAGTTTTTCATTCAGGAATGGAGTCACTTTCGCAAGGCACCCGGTGCACTTGATGGTTGTTTTGAATTGGTATTTTTTCATATCTGATATCGTTTTCTATTTAATACTTGTTAATTTTTTTGATTTTCAGCAGTAAACTATTGCCGACAACACTCACGGAACTAAGCGCCATTGCTGCTCCGGCAATCATCGGGTTGAGTAAGAATCCATTGACCGGATAAAGTGCTCCGGCTGCAATCGGGATACCAACCAGGTTGTAAATGAATGCCCAGAACAGGTTTTGCCTGATTGCTGAAACTGTTTGCTTCGAAAGTTCGAATGCCAATGGAATCTTGGTCAGATCCGAAGAGATAATTACCATTCGCGCCACATCCATGGCAATATCACTTCCCTGCCCCATGGCAATACTCACATCTGCCTGCGTGAGGGCGTTGCTGTCATTTATTCCGTCGCCCACCATTGCTACTACTTTCCCTTCGGATTGCAACTGTTTGATAAAATCAGATTTATCTGCCGGCAATACTTCTGCTTTGAAATGAGTGATTCCTGCTTTTGCGGCAATGGCTTTTGCAGTTTGAATAGTATCACCTGTAAGCATATAAACCTCAATCCCGGAATCCTCCAGCCTGCGAACTGCTTCAATCGACGTGGCTTTGATTTCATCTGCAATCGCAATAACTGCAAGTGCTTTTTCACTGGTAGAGAAAAAGATCACTGTTTGGGCCTCTGCAAGCCATTCATTTGCAACTACCGATAACTCTTGCGAAACAGAAATCTGATGCTGATCCAACAACGCCTTATTTCCAACATAGTACTTCTCTCCATTCACTTCTGCCTTTGCGCCAAATCCGGTGATGCTTTCAAAGTGATTTACAGGAACCAACTCATTACGCAACTCAAAATAGTTGATAATGGATTCTGCCAAAGGGTGTTCGGATTGTTTTTCAATAGCGTAAAGAACAGATTCCAGGCTATTATCATTATCCAGCCACTTAATCCCGGTTACTTTCGGTTTTCCTTCGGTTATGGTTCCGGTTTTGTCGAGCACAACTGCGTTTACTTTCCTACCCAATTCCAGGCTTTGTGCATCTTTGATGAGGATACCGTTTTCCGCTCCTTTACCGACGCCAACCATGATTGCGGTTGGTGTAGCCAGCCCCAATGCGCATGGACAAGCGATAACCAGTACGGTCACCAATGACAGGATTCCCTGTGTTAAACCGTTTTCGCCTCCCAAGATCAGCCAGAGGATCAATGTCAAAAGCGCTATTCCCAGAACCACAGGAACAAAAATTCCGGCTATCCGATCTACGAGTTTCTGAACCGGCGCTTTACTTCCTTGTGCATCCTGCACCATCTTGATGATTTGCCCGAGCATCGTCTCGTCGCCGACTTTTTCGGTTTTAAACTGGAAACTTCCCTTTTGATTAATCGTTCCTGCAAATACTTTGGAACCTTCGTTTTTTTCCACCGCCAAGGGTTCTCCACTCAGCATACTTTCATCTACGAAGGATTTTCCGGAAATCACAACTCCGTCGACGGCGATCTTTTCCCCTGGTTTTACCACAATCGTATCTCCAATGGTAACATTGATGATTGGAATCTCTTCCATTTCGCCAGCCTTACTAAGGACTGTAACTGTTTTGGGTTGAAGACCTATGAGTTTTTTCAATGCTGAAGAAGTATTCCCCTTCGCTTTTTCTTCCAACAACTTTCCAAGCAGAATAAATGCAATTACGACTGTTGCGGCTTCGAAATAAACATGTGCATGCAAACCGTGGCGGTGCCATACTTCCGCAAAGAGCGTATTGAACACACTGAATAAATAAGCGATCCCGGTACTCAATGCCACAAGCGTATCCATGTTTGCAGACCGATGCCTGGCCTGTTTCCATGCATTAATGAAGAAATCTTTCCCCAACCAGGCAATCACCGGTGTGGAAAATGCCCACATGATGTAATTCGCGAACGGCATGTCCATAAAGAACATTCCGATGATTACAACCGGTAAGGATAAGAGCACAGCACCTATCGTCTTTCTTTTCAATTGACGGAATTTCTCTTGGTGCAATTCCTCTAACGTATCGCGAACAGATTCCCCCTCATCAATCATCAGGTCGTAGCCGATCGAGCGCATTGCCAGCTGCAGTTCCTTCGGTCCGGTAATGGACGGAATATACTCTATCATTGCGGAGTTGGTTGCATAATTTACCGAAACACTCACGACCCCCTTTGTACTTTCCAAAATTGTTTGAGCACTGATTGCACAAGATGCACACGTCATATGCAATACCGGGAAATTCTTTTTTACCGTTGCAACTTCATAACCCAGGTCCCGGATAGCTTTAACGGCATTCGGCAGAACGTTGAAAGCTTTGGTTTCATTGATGATTGCACGGTGATTGTTCAACTCTACTTTGTGTGTTGTCACACCCTCAAGCTGCTTCAACCCTTTATCCACAATCAGTGCACAATGCTCACTTTCAACATTTTCCAAAGGAATGTAAAGCAAATTATTTTCTGTTGTTTCCATAATTTCCAATTTAATACTACAAAGGTCGCTTGGAAATGGCTGGTAAACGTTATGATATTTTCTGATAGAGTTATGACATTTACAACTGATCGAGTGCCTGGCGTTTAGCCTCTCTCACCGTTTTGAAATAGCTTGGTGTCAGTCCCACCACTTTCTTGAATTGTGTGCTGAGATAAGCAACACTGCTATATCCCATCTGATCCGCAATCTGGCTCAGGGACAATTCATCATAAACGAGCAATTCCTTCACCCGTTCGATTCGCTGGGCGATGTAGAACTTCTCAATGGTTGTTCCTTCTATTTCTGAAAACAGGTTACTGAGGTATTTGTAATCCATCGGAATGTGCTGTACCAGGTAATCCGAGATATTCATATTCAGATTTTCTTCCGAATGATGAACCAATTCCACCACCAGGTTCTTAACCCGCTCAATGAGCCTGCTTTTCCTGTCATCGATCAGCTCAAAACCCAACTCGATGAATCGATCGTTCACGCGTTTCTTATCCTCTTCTCCCAGGTCACTTTTTAAAGTTACTTCCCCTAATTCAACCGTAAGCGGAAAAAGCCCAAGCTGCTCCAGCTCGGACTTCACCACCATTTTGCAACGGTTGCAAACCATATTTTTGATATAGATTTTCATCCCCTATTTAATCGTTTCTGTCGTTTTGCCACAGGTTAGCATCGAACTGCCGTAATACGGGTTTTTTACTGCGCTTTCCTTACTTAACCAATCAGCACCGGCACCATCATTGTACATCGGACAATGTTGAAGATACACCGTTTCATCGGATTTAAAAACTTTCATCAGACTGTATACATCTTTCGAAAGGGAAGAGAAATAAGCACGTTGATCCTCAATCTTCTTCGTGGTGCTGATCCTTTTTGCTTCTGCGAGCAATTCTTTTTCGACTTTCATCCAGGTCCCATGTTCTTCTGTCGACATCGCTTTCATGTCCACCTCCCCGATTGCTTTCGCCAAGATAGTTGCTTTGGCGGAGGCCGCAGTTGCATCATCCTTAACCAGGGCATCCTTTGTTGTGAAATAAGCCGAATAGACTTCCGTAAGCTTTGATTTTGCTGTCCCGGGTTCCTGGACCGTTTCCTCTTTGAGTGTTTTTTCACTTACTGCTTCCTGTACTACGGTTTCTTTTTTCATTCGATCGTAGTGACAACAGGATGGTAATTTTGCATACGCCTCATCAGGAGCCAGGTAATTCTCGTTATCGTATCCTGCATAAGCAATGCGTTTCAACACCTCATCAGATGAGGTTTTCTGAGAATCATAAGTCAATTCCAGGAGTTTCGTTTCCTTGTTCCATTCAGCTTCAGCAATCCCTTTCCGGTAAACTGCAGTTTCTATGGTATTTTTACACATATCGCAGTTTCCTGCAACTTTGAATGTTTCTGTCTTTGCATTTTTGACGGATCCTGCACAGCTTGTGAAGGATACCAGCAACAAAAGGCTCCATAACCAGTTGAATCGTTTCATAATCTTTGAATTTAAAATCGTACCAAATCTATACTCACAAAGGTTCAAACAAAGGATGAATAACGTCTTATGACATTCACTGATTAAATTATGAAATTTACGGGGGATATTGCCGGAAATTTTTCTAAGCAGTTAATTGCAGCTTCAAATTCTTGATTACAATTCTTCTCACCTCAATCACAAATTCAGAGTGAGTTTGAGAGAAGAGGGTAAAAAGAAACGGGATCATTACCAGCGTAACAATCCCGTTCTTTTTTTTTCGTACCTCAGGTGGAGGTAAATCGAATTAATTCTTATGCAAAACTATTTTCTTTACAAGAGACGATCCGTTTTCGAATTGAACACGAGTCAAATACGTTCCGTTCACCAATGCTGACAAGTTTTTAGTCACCAAAGTTGAACCTTCGCTCAAATCAACTTGTTCGGATAATACTACATTCCCCATAAGATCAATAATACTTACAGTAGCTGCTTCATTTTTCGACACATTGTTTATTTGAATTGTCAGGTGATCACTTGTTGGAACCGGATACAAATCCAAGGTAATTCCATTCACCCCAACCGCAGCTTCTTCGATACCTGCAGGTTCATCCAATGTATTCAATGTAGTATTGGTTGTGATCGGTGAATTGTAATCGAAATAGATGTTCGCGGAATTGGTGTATTCCGTTCCAACCGGATTCGTTGTTTTGCGTTGGATACTGTAATTTACCAATGCTGAACTCAAGGCATCACCGTATTGGCTTTTCCATGGCAAATGGATGTTCGCAAAAGTGAAAGTCACCAATCCTGTTTCGCTAACTGTTGTGGAATATTCATAATCCGAATAACCCGGTTTGAAAGTTGTCCAGTCCAGATCCGTATCCAATTGATCGGTTACTTTAATGTTCTGTGCAAAATAAGTTCCTTCATTCTGGAAGTGAATGGTATAATCGAATTCTTTTGTTTCCATTGGAACCAATCCTGTTGCTCCTGTACCTCTTGGAGAAACTTCTTTGTAATTCGGGTCATAAGAACCGATTACAGTTGTTTCGTATGCATCCACATTATTCCATGGAGAATTATCCAACAACCAATTCACATCAATTGGCGCCATACTTGCAACCGTGTCGCCGAAATGAACTGTTGTCCCTAAAGGAATATTTGTTGGCGTATTGTAGTATACAAGCATCAAATGAGTAGCTCCAGGAGTTAATGAAGGGAAACCGGTTTGTACACTGTAGCTATTCGGGTGCACTACCGGACTCAATTGAACAAATCCCGGTGATGTTGCGCCTGAATATGACAACTGACCATCGTGTTGGTAACCCAATTGGATTCCTGATTCTGTGATAGTACCTTCGTTTTTCACAATCACTTTTTGTTGGTAAGCATTCCCCGGAATCGGCGGAATTGTAGAATTCACTGTTACAATTTTCAAGTCATGCAATGGATTGACAGCATTTGAAAAATCCACTACATTATTGCAACCTGAAGCAGCAACTACACTCACCGAGTTGCTATTACTCTGACAAGCCGATAAAGGATAATATTGGTTCACCTGTTCTGAAATGGTATAAGTTCCTGAAGGTACATGGAAGCTGTAATGTCCGGTTGCATCTGTAAACGTATAACCGAAACCTGAACAGTGGATCATGATGTTTTCCACTCCATTTTCACCTGAATCATGAATACAATCTGCATTGGCATCTACGTAAACATCTCCTTCAATGGTACAATAGCAGCTTTGGCTGGTATTCGCATTGTTGATCCAGAAATGTGCTGAACTCGTACATCCGTTCATATCCGTCACAGCCACAGAATACTCATCAACTCCTAAACCGGTTGCATTTTGTGTTGTCGTTCCATTGGAATAAACATAAGAATACGGAGCGGTTCCCCCACTCACGATTGCATTTGCGGATCCATCCGTGTTATAGATACAGGTTGCATTCACAGTAGATACACCCAAATTGACAGGAGAAACAGATGCGATTGTCTTTGATTTTGTAACCGAACAACCTAAAGCATCCGTAATCACACAAGAATAAGTTCCAAGTGGAACACCACTGATCGAACTGGTCGTTGCTGCGTTATTCCAAAGGTAAGTGAAAGGTCCGTTTGTTCCGGTAACAACAGCTGTTGCCGTTCCTGTTACAGCCGGACAAATTACCGAAGATGCATTGATGGTTGCATTGATGGTACTGATCGGCGGTACAACTACAGCTCCGCTTTTGGTACAACCCACCGCATCTGTCACCTGGAAAGCATAGGTTCCGGGAGCAACATTTGAGATCGTAGCACCTGTAACCGATGGATTGGAAACCCAGAAATACGTATAGGGCGCTGTACCACCTGTCGGAGATAAAGTTGCCGAACCTGTTGCAGAAGTACATTGACTCGGTGACGCTGTATAAGTAACATTTACCGGTGAACTGGTTCCTACGTAAACAAACGTTTCGCCTGTACAACCGTTTGCATCCGTTGCGACTACTGTATAAAAGTTGTTTCCCTGTAAATTTGTAGCTGTATTCCCTGTTTGACCGTTGCTCCAGGAATAAGTATACGGATTGACACCACCCGAGCCAAATGCAATCGCACTTCCATTCGGTTGAAGACAAGTGGCGTTTGTAATGGTTTTATTAACTGTAATCTGAGGAGTTTGTGTAATACTCGCCCCCAGATAATTCGAATGACATCCTTGCGCATCTGTGATAACTACCGGATAAAACCCTTGACTCAAACCCGTGATTGTGGAGCTTGTTGCCCCATTGACCCACAGGTAGGAATACGGAGCAACACCACCTGAAGCTACAGCTGTAGCTGTTCCGTTAGTGCAACTTGCAACTGTCGTATTGATAGAAGCCGTAATGTTCGATAATTGCATCACAATAATATTTGTATCTTCCAAATGCAATAGACAACCCGTTGTCTGATCCAGGATGTCTCCATCATACGATCCGATGGGAACACTGATATTATTCCCGGTATAAACCGTAGAAGTCTGTGCGTTCGTCCAGGTATACGTAAATGGTCCCGGAGTTCCACTCGCCTGAACAGCATCAATAGTTCCCATAGTTGCCGGACAGGTTGGAGAAGTTACGTTCACATCAAAAACAAATGAAGGAGCGTAACTGTTTTGCGTATATCCGACAAGACCGCCGCCGGCTGCCTGGCAAAAAAGTCCCCCATTAGAAGTCATTGCGATATTAGTCAATTGATCCGTAGCGGAATTTACATTCGCGTGAACAATCGATGTCCCGTTCACATAATAAGTATAGGTGATCGGAAGCGGAATTCCAGTGGTAGTAATCGTATAAATCCCGTCATTATTACACGGCGTTTGTGTTACTACACCTGTTGCCGTTTGCCCCATTGCTTGGAGTGTAAGGCTTAACAGGAAAAGAAGGCAGAGATTAATTTTTTTCATAAAAGCAATTTTAATTGATACATCTATAGACTACTTATTAAATGATAAGTTGCATGAATAGAAACGAAAGATTCACCTTTAAGGGGGGGGAATAAAAAATAAAAACAACTCCGTCCCGAACCATTTTCATATGCGAAATATGTAAAAAACATCACTAAATATATAAGGTTAAGTCTGTATTATCTTCCTAAATTGGATTAAACGAAAAGTTACTGAATATGAAACATTTACTTACTTTATTTTTATTCTTCGCAGTCAGCACTTCCTACGGTCAGGACACAACGTATAATCATTGGTCTGTGGATGCTCAATTTGGTTTGAACAACCCGATATACCCCATGACAAATGGTTATGATGCGGCCACACTCAATCTTTTCCATGTTGGGTTGGGTTTCAGGTATGCGATCAATACAAAGTTCGGATTACGTCTGGGTGGTGCTTATGATAATTTCAGAGAAGGCCCCCGATCACGGTATTTTTCTTCAGAATACTACCGGGTTTCCTTAGAAGGAGTTGCCAACCTTGGGAATATAATGGATTTCCAAAGTTGGACACGTCGGATAGGATTACTCTTCCACATGGGTGTAGGATATTCTGTTCTGAACGGTGCTTTAATTAATCCGAATCACATGATGCACGCCATCATAGGATTAACTCCCCAGGTTCGCTTATCCGAGCGTTTCAGCATAAGTATTGATGCGACGGTTATTGGGAATGTTTATCAAAACTACACCTATGATCTTCATTCACTTTACAATGGCCGGGGTATAGACAGCTATCTGATCAACCTTTCCCTTGGTGTTCAATTCAATTTCGGACGCAGGGCACAACATGCTGACTGGGTAATTGTTCCTAACAAAAACGCTGAGATCCGCTTACTTCAGCAACGAGTGGAAAGACTGGAAGAGCAGCAACGAGATGATGATGGTGACGGAGTTGCCAACTGGCTGGATGAAGAGACCGGTACTGCACCCGGAGCGATTGTGGACACAAAAGGGCGTACAACGGAACCACGGGACAGCGATGGAGATAATATTCCTGATGACCTGGATGACTGTCCGTTTGAAAAGGGCTCTCCTGCAATGAAAGGATGCCCCGAACGAAGCGGGAATATTTCGCCCAATAGCAGCGATGCAACGATCACATTGATTGAACAAAGTGAGGTGAAGTTTGCAACTGACAAATCCGATCTGACTCCTTCTTTTAAACAAATGCTTAAGGGAATAGCGACTGTAATGAAAGGTAATCCTTCCTATAAACTCCATATAATCGGACATGCTGATGATCGCGCATCGGAGGAATACAATATGAAGCTGTCACAAGAACGCGCCGAAGCCACCAAAAATTATCTGGTTGAACAAGGTATTTCCGCAGACAGGCTGACAACTGCCGGACTTGGAGAAACACAGCTTAAAAATCCGGCGAAAACCGTTGAAGCAAGAGCGGAAAATCGCCGTGTACAGTTCGATATACGTTAAACGGAACTTTTTATAAACAAGAAAGAACAGAACACCCGGCAGATTTGTCGGGTGTTTTTGTGTTAAATTCCTTCTCCAATCAACTTTCAATATAAAAGGATCAGAATGAGAAATAGATAAAAATTTCCTACACACCATTTTCCATTACCTGATAGGTCGGATCTTCCGTTACATTGATCTCAATGAGTTTATCTGCATTGATTAAAAGCTTTCTGCAATCGGCACTCAAATGGTGTAGACGGAGTGTTTTACCAAGCTTTTGATAACGTTCTGTCAAAGAATTCAACGCTTCAATGGCCGACATGTCCGCAACCCTGCTTTCAGAAAAATCGATCACAACTTCCAGCGGGTCATTTGCCACATCGAACTTTTCATTGAATGCCGAAACAGAACCAAAAAATAATGGACCAAAGATCTCGTAATGTTTAACTCCAAGGTCGTCTGTAAACTTGCGTGCCCGGATCCGTTTCGCATTTTCCCAAGCAAAAACCAAGGCGGAAATAACGACACCGATCAATACAGCCAATGCCAGATTGTGCATGAACACCGTAATCAGCGTAACGATGAGCATGATGAAAATATCGGCTTTAGGCATTCTTCCGAAAATTCGCAAACTGGTCCATTCAAATGTCCCGATTGCCACCATGATCATCACTCCTGTCAAAGCGGCTACGGGAAGTTCACCGATTACCGGTGCACCAAAAAGCACAATGACCAGAATTGTCAATGCGCTGACAATTCCCGACAACCTTGCTCTTGCTCCTGCCGACAAATTAACGAGTGTTTGCGCAATCATCGGGCAACCTCCCATTCCAAAGAAGAATCCATTCAGGATGTTCGCTCCTCCCTGAGCAATGCTTTCCCGGTTCCCATTTCCTTTGGTCTGGGTCATTTCATCCACCAAATTCAAGGTCAGCAATCCTTCCGTCAGACCAACTCCCGCCATAATTGCCGCGTAAGGTGCTATGATCCACAAAGTATTCCACTCCATTGGTACCAACGGTATATGGAATGGCGGTAATCCTCCCTGAACGGATGCAATATCGCTGACAGTCTTCGTGTCAATCCCGAGGAAATAGACCAACCCGAAAACAACTATTATTGCCAAAAGAGATGCCGGAACTGTTTTGGTGATTTTAGGCACCAGGATCACCAGTCCGATTGTCAAAGCGACCAATCCAAGCATGATGTACAGTGAAAATCCTGTCAACCAGCCCGCATGCGGACCACTTGTTCTGAACTGGGAAACCTGGGCAAGAAAAATGACAATTGCCAGCCCGTTCACAAAACCGTACATCACGGATTGTGGCACCAATCGGATGAACTTTGCCAGTTTAAAAAGCCCGACAAGGATCTGAAACACTCCGGCAAGTGCCACCGCTGCAAAAACATACTCCAACCCGTGAGACTGCATCAAGGCAATCAGAACAATCACCGTAGCACCTGCCCCACCGGAGATCAATCCCGGCCGGCCACCAAAAATGGCTGTGAACAATCCCATAATAAAGGCGCCGTACAATCCCACAAGCGGAGGAAAACCTGCTAATAGTGCAAACGAAAGTGATTCGGGGATCATGGTCATTGCTACGGTTAATCCCGCAAGGATTTCTGTCTTGTAATTGACAGATTGTTTGAAGTCAAACAAATTAAAGGTCTTTTTCATTCGAGCTGCAAATATCGCTACAAAACTTAAAACGAAAAAGTATCCGAAACTGCTATTTTGCCGGCCGGATGAAACGACTTTAATGAACCGGGTTTGTACTAAAAAGATAACTGTCCACTCATTGGCGAACAATTACCTTTTTCTCCGGTGGAAAGATACATTTGAAGATACAGGATCAAACTAAAAAATAGTGTCCTGTTTAACTCAATCTACTGCTGCATAGCACGGCATTCCTGCGCGCACTTCATACACATTTCAGCACATTCGCGGCAATGTTCATTGTCGTGTTTACCGCACTCCTTCGCACAACGCTCACAGAATTCCGAGCATAATGCACACATTTTAGCAGCGTCCTCACTTCCAAGGCTCATCAATTGTGCTGCTGCATAACACATGGCACTGCATTCCATATCCAATTGTATACAGCGTGCCATCATTTCAACGTCTTTTTCCTGCAAACAGGATGATGCGCAATGATTGCAGATCGAAGCACAACTCAAACACGCGTCGATACAGCTTTTGTAATCGTGATAATTCATAACTCTTCATTTTTGAACGAGTCAAGAAGTTAAGGAAGAAATAACCGAAAGGCAAAAAATTTCACAATCGTTTAGAAAAATTAGCTTCTTCCACTAATTAGCGGATAAATAGCCTGCAGCCTTATTCAAGAACCAATTTGATGGTATCTGATTTCGTTCGTGCCATCAACCAGGTGTACAATTGCTGACGTTGTGCAATTTTCAGGGGTTTACCTGTATTGACCACAACCAGGGTCAATGTATCCGGCTTCTTATCCGGATATTTTTCAATGATCCGGTCTGCACTGTAAGAACGAAAACCCGGAAGAAGAGCTTCCAGTTCGCCGGTTAGATCGGGAATGACATTCAACATGCCAGTCCGGTTTACGGATTGAATTTTCAGTGAATCGCGTCTGAAAACGTCGTTGAGGATACTTGACCTGATCTGTTCCAGATCTATTTCCTGTTTTGAATTAAGCCCTTGCCTTACAAGCAATTCTGTATTTCCAAGATCATATGCTTTCAAGTTGTTCCGTATTGAATCGATCAGCAATTCCGGCAGGTGTTTCCCGATGAGAAGCACATTGATCTTTGAAGGATTCTCGTCGTACCTGAAATTCCTGGAGACAACCAGTGCATTATCGAATTGAAACTGCTCATCGACAAATTGTTTAGCCCTGCTTTCAAAAAGGCTTTTGTTAACAATGTTGTAGGTCAGGTAAATACTGGGAAGAATGGTAACGAATATGGTCAGTAGAATATACCTGGAAACTTTTCTTCCACGTTGGGGTTCTTCAAATGACTTCCGTTTGAACTTCATTAAACGTATGATCAGGAATGTACTGATACAGATGAAAATGCTATTGATGCAATACAGGTACAATGCCCCGAAAAAGTAATAGTAATTGCCCGTTGCCAATCCAAAACCGGCTGTACACAACGGTGGCATCAAGGCTGTGGCAATAGCAACACCCGGAATTGCGTTGTTCTTTTCTTTCCGGGTTGCGGCAACCACTCCCGCAAGTCCGCCAAAAAAAGCGATAAAAACATCCCACAACGAAGGCGTGGTGCGTGCAAGAAGTTCACTTTGAGCTTCATCTATCGGGGTGATTAGGAAATAAATTGCAGAAGTCCCGATACTGATAATACTTGCAATAATGACATTCCGAAGTCCTTTTTTGACCAAATCAAAATCATCTGTTCCCATTCCAAGTCCAATTCCCATAATCGGTCCCATGAGCGGGGAAATCAGCATGGCGCCGATGATCACTGCCGTTGAGTTCATGTTCAAACCGATCGAAGCAACCAGGATAGCAAATATCAATGTCCAAAGATTGGCTCCCACGAAATCGGAGTTTCGTGTAATGGAATCAATTACTTTTTCTTCATCCGCCTGGTCATGACGCAAATTGAAGCGTCGAACGATCTTTTGTTTAAATACCTGGAGCCACTGTTTTTTTTCTACACTCATACAGATAGAAAGTTACTGTTTCAAATCGGTGTTTTTACTTTTTTTCGAAAGTTTAAGTAATAAAATCCCGGTAACACCGGCAACAAATGAGGCGGTCAGGATACCGTATTTCGCCTGGTCCGTGTAGAGCGGATTGGTAAATGCAAGTCCGGTAACAAATAACGACATGGTAAACCCAACACCCGCCAAAACGGCAACTCCGGTCACATGCATCCAGTTGGATCTTTCCGGTAATTCCGAAATATTTAACCTCACCGCCAGCCATGTAAAGGAGAATACACCTACAAACTTGCCTGCCAATAGCCCGACGATGATCCCCAGGCTGACCGGATTCCCCAGTGATGAAAAAAAGTCTCCGTGAATGATAATTCCCGCGTTCGATAATGCAAACAAAGGCATGATCACAAAGGCAACCCACGGATGCAGTTTATCTTCAATTTTCTGCAGGGGTGTTTCGGCATCCAGGCATCTTTTCTTGATGGATTGAATGATATCATGCTGTTCAGGTGTAGTCAGTGAACTATTCAACGGGATCTGTTCTTCGAAATCGTCCAGGTGAAGTTTGGTCTTTTTAGCGAATTCATCTTCGTTGATCTTTGTTCGGGCCGGAATCGTAAATGCCACCAATACTCCGGCAATAGTAGCGTGGACCCCTGAAAAAAGGAATCCCACCCAAACCACTATACCAAGCACCAAATAAAAAAACATGCTGCGGATCCCGAGAATATTTCCAACTGCAAGAACAAGTAAAAATACACCCGCAATCAGGAGCGGCATCCATGCGATCTGGGCCGTATAGAAAAAAGCAATCACCAAAACCGCCCCCAGGTCATCTGCAACTGCAAGGGCCGATAGAAACACTTTTACCGAGGAAGGAATATGTCGTCCGGCCAACGACAGGAGTCCCAAAGCAAATGCGATATCCGTCGCCATCGGGATTCCCCAACCTTTGGAACTGTCAGAACCAATATTTACCAGCAAATAGATCACCGCCGGAACAATCATCCCACCCAATGCCGCAATCATAGGAAGTGAAGCCTTTTTCGCCGTTGACAGTTCGCCCGCCATAAATTCGCGTTTTAACTCCAGTCCTATCACAAAAAAGAACAAGGCCATTAACCCGTCATTGATCCATACATGCAAGGGGACATCCAATCCTTGCCCGTTAAAACTAACCGCGAAATGCGTTTCCCACAATTCATGATACGATTCACTCCAGGAAGAGTTTGCCCAAAAGATGGCAGCTACCACACTTATAAACAAAACAATGCCTCCTGTATATTCACGGTGAATGAAGCGATTGACAGGTTTTAAGATATAATCAATAGGAGATTTTGCCATGACGGTTTCTTTGCGAAAAAGATATTTTTAAAACCATTAAAGATACACATATTTTCTCCTTTTTCTCTGGGAATTCCCATGAAGAGTTTCCTGCCCAAGCGATACTTATCATCTTCAGAATTAAACCGAAATTAATCATCAAAACTATTAGTAGATGTATTTTTTCATTTTTGGTCATTCGATTCTAAAATTTAGGTAAGTACTTGAAGCGATGTCAGTAGGCTTCAATTGAAATCAACTGTAAATTTTGAAAAAAGAACGAAAAGCGCTAATATGAATCAGTTTAAAAAAAAATCAATTCTAATCAATAATCGCATTCAGTTCTTTTATTGCATTTTCAATAAAACCTTCTTTGTTCTTTTTAACTTCCTTCAGGAGCTCTTTTTGCGCATCCGGTAGAACCGTATATTTTTCCGCCCATAAGTTTATCTCAATCAGTAAGGGAAGTAAATCAATCCCCTTCCCGGTGAGTTGATACAACACTTTTGCTTTGCTTTCCGGATGTGACAATTTAGTAATCAGTCCGTTTTCTTCCATTGCCTGTAATCGGGCAGCAAGGATATTCGTTGCTATTTTTTCTTCCGATTTTAGAAAATCACCATATGTACATTGCTTGGCAAATATCAAATCCCTAATAATCAGAAGGGACCATTTATCTCCCCAGATATCAAGTGAAGAACTAACCGGACAATCGGATCTTTTTTTCATGTGTATTGAAAAGTTTTTTAATTCACTTGCATTTAACAAGTGAATTAGTATATTTACACTTGCAAAATGCAAGTAAAAATACAAATTAATCAGATACTATGAAAATTCAAGGAAAAACAATACTGATTACAGGTGGTGCTTCAGGAATCGGATTAGAGGCGGCAAAACAGTTTATGACTCTTGGAGCTAAAGTTATTATCACCGGAAGAACCCAGCTGAAATTGGATGAGGCAAAAAGATTATATCCCGAATTAATAACGATCCAAAGCGACATAGCGAATCCGAACGAAAACAGTTCACTTTTTGACCAAGTGAAAGAAATGGGAGGAATAGATATCTTGTATAACAATGCCGGTGTTTTGAGTCCTCCGGCAAATCTCGGTATTGCAGACGACAAACATTACACTATCGCAAAATATGAGATCGACATCAATTACCTGGGGGTGATCCACCTGAACAACTTGTTCATGGAAATGCTTCAATCGAGACCGGAAAGTGCGATCATCAATACAACATCCATCCTAAGTTACGTACCTTCCTTAATTGAATCAACTTATTCTGCTTCAAAAGTAGCGCTGCGGTTTTATACCGAAATTTTACGTGCGCATCTCAAGGCGCTAAACAGTAACTTAAAAATATTCGAATTACTGCCACCCGTCGTTTCCACTGAAATGACCGCAGCAAGAACCGGTAAAAAAATTACTCCGGAAAAATTAGTCAAGGCACTTATTTCAGGGATTCAAAAAGATCGTTACACCATTCGTGTGGGAGACACCAGGTTAATTTATTTTTTCAACCGATTTTCTCCTAAATTAACCTTCGGATTAGTCAATCCTAAGGCAACGAATCAATTATTGAAAGCATAAATCGATATAAAATGAAAGCATTCACTCTAAACCGTTATGGTAAAAACGAAAAACTACAATTGACAGATGTGGCTGAACCTATTGTAACGGAAAATGACGTTTTGGTAGAAGTTCACGCCGCCGGATTAAACCTGCTGGATTCCAAAATTAAGTCGGGAGAATTCAAGTTGCTCCTGCCTTACAAACACCCGGTAATACTCGGACATGACGTTGCGGGAATTGTAACTAAAGTGGGGGCAAAAGTGACGAAGTTTAAGGTTGGTGACGAAGTATATTCCCGGCCTTCAGACTTCCGGATCGGGACCTTTGCAGAATTCATTGCCATCAACCAGGACGATGTTGCTCATAAACCCAAGAATATTTCCATGGAAGAAGCGGCATCCATTCCTTTGGTCGCTCTGACCGTTTGGCAAGCTCTGGTTGAAAGGGCAAATCTTAAGAAAGGACAAAAAATCTTCATTCAGGCCGGTTCGGGAGGAGTTGGAACCATTGCCATTCAGCTGGCAAAACATCTTGGGGCAACTGTTGCCACGACAGCCAGTGAGAAAAGTTTTGATTTACTCAAAAGCCTTGGGGCAGATATACTGGTAGATTACAAAAAACAGGATTTTGAAGATGTCTTGAAAGATTACGATGTCGCCCTGAACAGCCAGGACAAAAAGACATTGGAGAAATCAATCCGGATTGTAAAACCCAATGGAAAGATCATTTCTTTATCCGGTCCGCCAACTCCTGAATTTGCCAAAGCGATTAAAGCCTCCTGGTTTGTGAAAATTATTTTTTCACTGATCAGTTCCGGTATCCGAAAAATGGCAAAGAAAAGGAATGTTGGATATTCTTTTCTCTTTATGAGAGCTGAAGGAAACCAGTTACAGGAAATTACCGGACTGATCGAATCCGGCAGTATCAAACCTGTCTTAGATAAAGTATTTCCATTTGAACAAACCAACGAAGCTCTGTCGTATGTTGAAAGCGGCCGTGCAAAAGGGAAAGTTGTTTTGAAGATAAAATAGTTTGTTTCTTCCAACAAAAATGCAATGAAACAAAAAAGTCCGGCAGAAATTCCGGACTTTTTTTGTAACTCAATTATTTATTGGATGATTCGGAGCGCTTGCTATATACAGAAACATTCGATTCCGTAAAAACACGCTACTCACAACCATTTTCAGAACATTCACCTGAACTTGAACAAGATTCCGAACCTGTTGTTGCACATTCGGTTGTTTTTGTTGAAGTGGCTGAACTGTATTTCGAATACTCGAAATAGCCAAGGAAACTTAAACTGAGAACCAAACCAATCCAAAAGATTGCCTTTGATCTTTTTACCCTGCGCTTTTCTTTATCCGTTGGGGCGCAATCACATGAATTTCCTGTATTGCAAGTATACTTCGGAAGCACATAGAGTGAATAATAAGATATGGTGAACGAAACTGCGCTAATCGCAATTAACAGCGGTTCTAATACGTTCATGACCGGTGAATTGGCAATCGTTGCGGAAGAAACACCAAATAGTGATGCTACCGGGCTTGCACAAACGCCAACGCAGGCACCGCTTTTACAACAAGCCAATAAAACCGGGGCTGAAGAGGTTAATCCGCCGGTTATAGTTGTCCAGATGGTTCTTTTTGCTTTCATTTATTAGTGTGTGGTAGTCTGAGGGGTATTACATTCCGACTTACATTTTTTATTTTTTGAGTCGCAGGAAGAAGCGGTACATTTTTCGCCGCATTTTTCACATGTTTTGTCTTTACATTTTCCTTTGGAACATTCTTTTTTTGTGCACTTCTTTTCACATGTTGAAGTATTCGGTTCCTGGGCAATGCTTGAAAGCGCGACCAAAAGTACGGCAGCAGATGATAAAATTATTCTTTTCATGTTGTATGATATTAGTTGCTACAAAACTATCATGTGCTTCCTGCATACGGTGTTAGTCACTCGTTATTGTCGTGTTAATGACTTGTTAACAGTAGAGAACAGGAATATTTTAGCCTACTTTTGACTTCATGAAGCAACGTACCAGAACATTCCTTCTTCCAACATTGGCTCTTTTTGCGCTATTGGTAATACAGGTTGTCTGGATCTTTCAACTGGTGAGCAGCAAAGAACGCATATTCAATGAAAAAGCAACCATGGCCATTTCGGGAACCGTGAATGCTTTAAACAATGACCGGGAACTTTGCTCCAATATGGGAGGCATGTGCCGGGGTGAAGTGATGCAAAACTGTCCTTTGCGGTTATCACATACGGACAAACGAAAGATTGATTCCGTATTAAAACAACAGTTGGAGTACTACCAGTTAAAAACGAACTACTCCCTGATCATTTCAAAAAATGGAAAAACCATTTCCAAAACCCGGATCAGCGACAATGTCAACAATAAATACATCAAAAAACTAGCTGTTAACGGCGGAAGAGATGAGATCGAATTTCAATTGTCCCTGCCGGGAAAATACAGCTATATAACCAAAGAAATCGGATTGCTTTTTTCAGCTTCTATCGCATTGATCGTTCTCATTTCCATCTTTTACATGAAAACCATCATTTCTTACCGGAAAGAAAAATTGCTTTCCCAACGAACTACTGATTTTCTGAATACCATCACCCACGAGTTCAATACTCCACTGACAAATATCGGGCTGGCATCCAAAATGTTGCAGAAAACCGGGACGGATGATCCAAACAAATCAGGAACATACTTTGAAATTATCCGGAGTGAAAATGAAAAGCTAAAATCCCAGGTTGCTGACATTTTGAATATGACTGCACTGGAAAAAGGCGAGTTACTCCTTAACAGGGAAACGATCGATATGCACAAACTTCTGAATGAACGCCTGCATTGCTTTTCCGTACGGTTAGAAAAATTGAACTTTCAGGTTCACTTGCACTTAACGGCAGAAAACAGCCTGATTTCCGGTGACGCAGTATTGCTTTCGAATGCTGTCAACAACCTGATCGATAACGCCCTGAAATACTCACCCGATACCCGTGAATTGACTATTACCACGTTTAACCAGGCGCATACTCTCTGCATTGAATTTGCCGATAAAGGAATCGGGATAGCCCCGGAAAACCATCCGTTGATTTTTCAGAATTATTTTCGGGTGAATACCGGGAATATCCATAACGTAAAAGGATTCGGGATCGGACTGGCATATGTGCAGAAAGTAATCGAACTGCACCAGGGTAAAACACAGGTCAGAAGCGAGTTGGGACAAGGCACCACATTTAGTATTGTTTTACCTTATTTGAAATGAAACCGGCTACTCCCAATATTTTACTCGTTGAAGACGATCCCAACCTGGGATTGCTGTTGCTGGACCTTTTACAAACCGAGGGATTCAATGTGAAACTGATCCGCGACGGTGAAAGTGCTTTAACCCATTTTAAAAAGGGAGCTTTTTCATTGTGTTTGCTCGATATCATGTTGCCGAATGTAGACGGTTATACGATTGCCAATGAAATCCGGTTAATCGATCCCGATCTCCCGATCATTTTTATGACGGCAAAAGCTCTGAAGGAAGATAAACTGAAAGCCTACCAGATCGGAGCGGACGATTACATCGTAAAACCGTTCGACGAAGAGGAACTGATCTGGAAAATCAAAGCCTTTGTGAAACGGGTACCGATCCAAACCAAATCGTCCATTCCTCCTACTCTCATCGGACATTACACTTTTGATTATGAGAACTTAAGTTTAAGTGACGGGAAACACACGCAAAGAATCACATCCAAAGAAGGAGAATTGCTGCTATTTCTTGTAAGCAATAAAAACAAACTGGTGAAGCGTGAAGAAATCCTGCTTCAAATCTGGGGGCAAAATGATTACTTCATGGGACGGAGTCTGGATGTGTTCATTACGAAACTCCGAAAATACCTGAAAGGTGATCCGCACATCAAAATAGAAAATGTATTCAATGTGGGATTTATCTTCAAAGTCAATGAACTGAAATAAAAAAGTATCATCCGCGCGGCGAATCATGCTTTTTCAAAGTTTGTTCCGGAACCGGTTCAATTCCGCTCGTAAACAACCCCGTTCAATTTCATGGTATAAGTCCACGGATCTGAAGGGTCTTGTGTAGGTTCCTGATCGATACTCAATTTCTTGGTAAATATTTTCATCACAGATCCTTTTACCCTGACTGTTCCTCTTACTGTAAACGTAGCTGCACCATAGGATTCATACACTCCTTTACTGTCCGATCCGATAACCAACGAATAACTTTTATCGGAATCATATCCCATCCAGGTCCCAACGTAATCCGAATTGACAGTTGCAACTTTTTTCTTGCAGGAAACAGCACACGAAAGAAGCGCGATGCTCAGCACATAAATAATTGTTTTCATAACAAATGAATGCCTAAAATATTAAATGGGAATTTAAGGTGGCGGTTCAAATTCCTGTGAAGATCCGGAAACTTTTCCCGACTAAAAAACTCCCGCAAAGTTAGCGTTTTTCGTGAACCCGTTTCTTCATTTGTTGGACATAGTTGAATGCTCAATTCATAATAGCCGCATTCAACAGCTAAATCTTTCAGTTTATATTCTTTGTCCATGAATTTTAAAAGTCGCTTTGTTTTTTTTGTGATACCCTTGGATCCAGTTTGATGCCGACACTATCCCAATAGTATTGCAGGTAACGTTTTTATTGACGAATATAACCTCTTTTTTGCAAGCATCAGTTTCGCGCTATTTTTCTTTTCGCGTATAAACCAGTTGCACCAATCCCGTATCAAACGTTTTTTGGGATACGAATTCAAGTGTTTGTTCAGGCCTTCCATCTTTAAACAGCCTTGTTCCATTTCCTAATAAAACGGGAATAACCGATATTGTAAACTCATCGACCAAATCGTGTTTCAATAGTTCATTGATTACTTCTGCCCCGCCGTCACAATAAATAGTTTTCCCTTTTTCAGATTTTAGCCGTTTGACTAATTCAGTGAGATCTCCCGTATAGAAAATGGTTCTGCCTACTTGCGGCCTTTCAGTTCGGGTTATGACATACACACCCCGTTGTCCATTGTCGTAATGAGATGGGCCGACTTCTTTAAGCACATAATCATAAGTTCTTCTACCAATGATCAGTGTATCAATTGTGTCTGTAAATGCTTTATAACCATAGTCCTCCCCTTCCTTTTCAACGAGTTTTAAGAAACTGAGGTCGTCATTCGGTTTTGCAATGTAGCCGTCTAAACTTGCTGCAATGAAAAGTGCTATTTTTCGCATCTGCTTTAATTTTAAATGTTTCTTCAAAATTACTTTTCCTCTACCGGTGTCACTTTGTAAAAATGCGACAAAATTAAAGCAATGATGGTGAAAGCCCGGTGTTTCGCTTGATTTCATTGCTCAGATGCGCATGGTCGTAGTAGCCACATTCAAATGCAATATCCAATAAACTCCTGTTTTGATTTGAATTTTTGATTAATCTTAACGCATTCTGAAACCGAATGATATTGGCATATTCTTTTGGCGATAGTCCGATGAGCCTTTTAAAATTCCGTTCCAATTGTCTGACTGTCGTGAAATTCCGTTTTGATAATTCGTAAATACCGATTTGTCCTTTTGTTGCGTGTATATCGTTGATAACCGATTCCAGCCGGTTCTGTTTGCTTTTTATTCGTTCTGAAAAGAACCGATCAAAATAATCGAATGGATTTGCACTTGCTTTATCCACATTAAATGAATTGGATCTTTCAAATTCAATGGTGTCGTTGGTCAACTCATTTTGTGAGGCATGGCTGTAGAAATTTGCAAAAGTTGCGGGTTTCAGGCACACACCTATTAAATGCGTATCGGTATCAATCAAGCTGTCTTTAAAGGTAGTCATTGCACCAACTACGTAAGTTTTCCCAAACTCCAGTGAAACCGAACCGTTGTCAGTCAAACAAGTAGCTCCCAGATTCATTAACACACCTGCACACCCATCCGGAAAAACCCGTTCCCACTTTTCTTCCTGCTCATTTCCCTTCAGTTCCCAATAAAAATGAATAAAGGGGGCTAATTCTTTACCTGGTTTTATTAGTTTGTACTCCATTGTTTCTCCGATGCTGTTCGTAAAATGAGTGCCAATTGGTTATGGATTAATATAGTTGATTTTTTTGCTTCATTCAACACTGAAAGAAAAATACCCCAAAGTGAGCAACGGTGCGAGAGAAGCGCGTGAAAAGAAAAAGAATACAAAACAATGAAGAAAAGAGATTCTTTTGCAACGGCGGATCCATCTCAATAATAACTGATTTTTCTTTTTAAAACGGATATCAATTTACCATTTAATTTCCGTCGCTCGCATGTGGTCCAATTACCTTGCTGATCATAGGCATAGACATTTATAAATGAATCGTGTTCATCAATAACGCCCTTTTTCCGGGTGACACTTTTCGATTTGTTTCCGTACTGATCGTAACCGTATTCGAACTCATTGAAGACTCCACGCGCATCCACTCTTAAGGAAATCGATATGATCCTATTCTCTTTATCATAGTCATAAGTGGTGATGCTAACATCCGAAGTGGTGGAATCCGAGCGGAAAATCAGGTTGTTTTGCGCATCATAACGATTGATTGTTTTGGATAAAAAATCCCCCGCACTGAATAGCGTTGAACTTACCAGGTTTCCATCCTGATACCTGTCTACGTGTTTAAACAATTCCTTTGTTCCTTCAATTTCCCGGTAGATTACCAACGAATCCGAAATCAACTCGTATTTATTCTGTTCTTTCCTTTCGACAAGTTTGATCTCAAACAGGTGCGCCTTCTGTTCAATCCGCAACTTTTGGCAGAATCTGGAAAGCATAAGCCTACCCTCCTTATTCAATACCTTGTAATCTATAAAAATAATGCTGTCGGTCTTCTCAGCCAACGAAACCGTTTTCAAACAATTTCCCATTTTATCAAATGAATACTTATATCGGTAGGAAAACCGTTGCTGTTCCAGGTAACCGCTTTCTTCTACCAGGTTTCCTTTTTTATCAAACCTGAAGTTCTCCTTTGTGGCGTAATTCGGAAGCAATGAATCGGGAACTGATTTTTCAGATACGGACAAAACCGGTTCATCCGGGAAAGGGACCTTGTGCGTGTTTTGAGGAGGCGTGCATGACCACACCAACAAGCTTATCAGGAACAGGAAACCAATTTTGAGATGCATCATTATCCGGATAGATTTTGTTGGAGTTTATGTACGCAGGCAAAAATACGAATTTGGACTCGATCACAAAAGTTGAAGAGGACTCGTTGGAAAACAACTGAGTGTAGCTAAATGCCGGGTTTCACCGACCCCATCCAGTTTGGGAAACTACTAAAAATTGATTGTCGCTTCCTGGTTTCCACATTTCACATAAATACCGATTGTGCTGGGATCGCTATGCCCAACAATGAACGTATTCTGTTCCGTATGCGGCAATTCAGCGCTGTTGTCTTGTATAACAGTGAGTTCTATCCCTTCGTATTTCTGACCGTTGTAAGTAACGGTTCCCAATGATTGGTATCCACCATAGTTGATATCCAGGCTGTAACCAATGTTTGTATAAGTTGAAATTGTAATCGAATATACTTCCGGAGCATCCTGCTGAATGCCCACTATTTCAAAGTTGTAGTTGGTTGGTATTTCCATAGTCCCAGTGGTTTTTATTGTTTATTATCTGTTAATCTCAATTGTTTTCAAAGGCATTTTTATTCCTGTATCGAAGTTTCGATACCTTGTTTATGGACGAATATAGTTGATTTTTCCTTCATTCAGTCTCAGAACTCACACTCGATCCTGAAAGAAAAAAGCGAACCACTCTTGTAATTCGCTTTTTTGTTTTTTGAACTATTTTAGTGTTTAACAACCCGTTTCATTATTTTTCCGTTCTCCGTTGAGATTTCAAATAATAAGATTCCATTTGAAAAATTGGACAAATCAATGAAATCATTGGAAGTAATTTCTCTTGAAAGCAGTTGCTTCCCATTGATGTCACGAACGATCAGATCAGCAGTTCCTGATTCGAAACGAATAGCGATTTTACCAGAAGCAGGATTCGGGAAAATTGCTACGTTTTCCATCTCCAATTCTGAGGTTTTCAACACTACCGTATTGTTTTCCACGTACATATCTCCAGTTATAACTATTCCTTCAAAGCTATTTTCCTCACAATATAAGCTCAATTGAATCGTATACCAACCATTTCCATTCACTTCATAAAGCGCGGGGATTTGCATTACACCTGAAGGAGAGATTATTTCCCATTGTGCTTGTACAGTGGTTGAATTTACGAACGATACAGATAGAAGCCTTGCATAGGTTACCGATACAAGCTGCTGACCACACAATTCCTGTACACGCCCCATGCGGGAAACGAGTATAGACTCTGAAACAGAAGATGTTCCGAAGAAATGAGCCGGATCCGGGATCACAAACCTTCCGTTCAATCCGTTTCCGCAGGAATTATATCCATCAAGTGTGTAAAGTCCTTCACAAAATCCGAAAAGATCTGCAGAGCCGTTCACCACTTCGTTCTGGCCGGATACTCCGGTTACAAAAGATTCACCTGAAGCAGAAGAAAGTGTCACCGATCCGTTACAATTGCTTGCCGGGTCAAGCGTATATGTATTTACGTTCATTGAATCGACAGATGAACAATTGAATTTAAGCAGATTCCCATCCACTTTTGAAGCCCATCCCTCCTGATCGGGTGTCATTGTGATGGCAGATATCTGCACTTGGGAAGGAGTTGCTTCTGGTAACCAGGTTACCCCGGCATCCAGCGTTACCAGCATTACCCCATCATAACCTGAAGCCCTTCCATTGGTCGAAGAACTGAAAGAAACAGTTGCCAGGACGCTGGTTGTACCGGAGTTTTGTTGGATCCATGTATTTCCGTTGTCATATGTTGACAAAATCAACCCATTAGAACCAACAACGTAAGCTGTGTCCTGGGCGGGAAATGCCATGTCAGCGAAAAAATAAGTTCCCGCAGGAGTAATCGCATCCCAATTTGTTCCACCGTTTGTAGTCCTGAATATTTCCTGGCCAGTGATTGTCATCCCAGTATCCACATTCAGAAAATCAACACTGGAATAGTTGGTTCCCGGAACCCAATCGGATGTCCAGCTGCTACCTCCGTTTATTGTCTTATTAATGTACGACGGACCAACAATATAGCCAACCTGTGGTGTTGGAAAGTCAATGTCTAATAGATTACTTCCCTGTGGGGAGATTTGGGTCACATACCAATTTACTCCATCATCATTGGTGTGGAAAGCCGTGCCTTGGTCATCGATTATCCACACCGTGTTGGGGGCTGAGATTTCCAACTTCAAATAGGAAACCTGAAGAGGTGATTCGATTAACGACCAGGTGTTTCCTCCATCAATGGTATGCATGACTGTTCCTCTTATCCCACATGCCCATCCTTCAGTGTTCGAGGAGAATTCAATATCGGTTAACCCCCAACCAGATCCGGTGTATAGGGAAGACCAGGTAAGTCCGCCATCAGAAGTTACCTGGATCTCTGTGAGCACAGAAGACGCTCTCCAACCATGTAATGAGTCAATGAAGTACATTTGGGAGTAGTTGCGATTTGCCAAAACAGACATATTCACCCAGGTATTCCCTCCGTCAGTGGTTCTAAAACATGCCCCCTGATCTCCATGGACGAAGCCCGTACTTGCTGAAGTGAAGTATACGGAAGGGAACGATGGATTTGGAACAGAGGAAGTCTGCCAGGTCAGACCCCCATCTATTGTGGTTTTGAAAACTCCATTCTGACCAACGATATACCCCACCAGATTGCTAGTAAAATATACATCTGTCAACCATAAACCTGCCGTTCCCTGGGGCTCTGTCCAACTTAAACCTCCATCGTGTGACACGATGAGATTTCCATAACCAGGATCCTGCCCTACTGCAATCATCGTATTTTCATCCACGAACTGTAATGCTCCAAGGTAAAAATTCGGATTAGCGAAAATCGTATCCCATGTTTGTCCGCCATCTGTTGTTTTCCATACCATAGATCCTGTAACAAGAACAATTCCCACTGTATCATTCAAAAAATTGATTTCTTCGAAAATATTATTCATTGTATCAACAACAATCTCGTTCCAATTCTCTCCATCCGTAGTTTCAAGAATTTTGTGCAGCATTGTTACATAACCGTGTGTTGCAGACAGCATATCTATCGAAACCGAAGCACTATAGGCATCATAATTTCCCTGAAGCGACCAGGTGTTCCCACCATCAGCGGTATGCGCAATGTAGCCGCTCACCGTAGTGACCCAGCCGTTGTTAAGGTCCGTAAATTCCATATCTGTGGGGCTGAATTGTGTTGCCTGCGGAACATTTTCCCACGCAGATTGACCAAATAAATTTCCTGAAACAATAAAAACAGAAAGAATGATTAAGATGATTGGTTTATTCATAGTCTAAGAAAAAAGGTGTTATAAAGTACAAAAGTAATAAAATTACGGATCGAAGAGTCGACAAGCTGAACCTTGTGAACTCAACACGTATCCGGAGCCGGAGCCTTGATTTAAGAACCGGAGTATTTTTTAAAAAACCAAACTTTTAACAGATCTGCCGTAATGATGTATGTTGCAACAATTAACAGTATGGCACCGAGATTAACCAGCGGCAGCGGCGACAAACCAAAATCATCGGCAAAGGGTAAATAAGGCAACCCGATGGTGATGATCAAAGCAATTACACTCAGGATAAAAAGATACTTTCCGGGTTTACTTTTGAAGAAGTTTTTGTGCGTACGGATAACGAAAACAATGAACAGTTCGGAAAGAACCGATTCTATAAACCAACCCGTTTGAAATTCCGCTTGTTTCACTTTCAGCAGGAAATAAAGAGTCAAAAAGGTCATGAGATCGAACAGGGAACTATGAATACCAAATACCACCATATAATTGCGAATGATTTTCAGGTTCCACTTGCCGGAACGTTCCAGTTGTTCTTTGTCTACATTGTCTGTTGAAACTGTCAGGAAAGGGAAATCGGTGAGGAAATTGGTTAACAATATTTGTTTCGGAAGCATGGGCAAAAACGGCAACACCAGGGAAGCCGCGGCAACACTGCACATATTACCAAACGTGGATCCCGTGCTGATGTAAAGATATTTCAGGGTATTGGCAAAGGTTTTTCTTCCTTGTTTAATCCCTTCAGCTATCACCATCAATTCTTTTTCCATCAACACAAAGTCCGCAGCTTCTTTTGCCACGTCCACAGCGTTATCTACGGATATCCCCACATCAGCGGCATTGATCGCCGAGACATCGTTGATCCCGTCTCCCATGTAGGCAACTGTAAACGATTTTTTGAGGGCCAAAATGATCCGTTCCTTTTGCTGCGGTTCTACTTCTGCAAAAATGTGCGTATTCTTCGCCTGTTGCGCCAATGTTTCATCGCTGAGATCCGGAAGTTCCTTTCCTGTCATAATTACGGGCTCTTTGATCCCGATTGCAGCTGCAATAGATGCTGCAACATTTTTATTATCCCCGGTAATGATCTTTAAACCTACGTGGAGTTGGAGAAGTTTATCAATGGTACCGGGAATGTCTGATTTCACGGGATCGCTCATGGTCACAAATCCTGCAAAGACCATTTCTGATTCCAGGTCCTTTGAAATGGCGGCTGCCTCCATGTTTTTGTAACAAATGGCAATGGCCCTGAGGCCCTTCTTTCCATATTCCTCAAACTTTTCCTGAATCTTTTCTTTGTATGCTGAAATATCTTCGATACGGTAGTCTGACAATTTCAATTTAGAGCAAATACTCAATACCTGGGTGAACGCGCCTTTGCAAATCAGCAAATTTTGTCCTTCCGCAGTAATGGCAATACTCAGCCTTTTGCGAATAAAATCATAAGGAACTTCACCGATCTTTGACGTTGAAGGATGCACCTCCAGTTTCAATTGCCTCAAAGCATCATCTATGGGATTGGCATATCCTGTTTCAAAGGAAGCATTCCAAAAAGCCAGTTGCTTTACAAATTCACTTTCTTGTCCCTGTCCGTCCGTGATACCGGCAATTTTAATTACTCCTTCGGTGATGGTACCGGTTTTGTCGGTACACAACAGGTTTACTTCGCCAAGGTTTTGAATGGAATTCAGTTTCTTTACAATGACCTTTTTCTCCAGCAGGCGTTTTGCCCCGGCACTCATGGCGATGGTGGTAATTGCAGGCAACAGTTCGGGCGCCATCCCAACTGCCAGTGCCAATGCAAAAAGTGCAGAATCAATGACACCTTTGTGATTTAACAGGTTTACGACCAGGACAAAAACAGCCAATGTCAGGGTAATTTTCATCAGGAAGAAACCGAAATCCTTGATCCCTTTTTCAAATGCAGTCTCAATCGTTTGCGAAGCACTTTTTGCAATGCTGCCAAACAATGTGCTTTCACCGGTTTGAATAACGAATGCTTTGGCATTCCCGCTGACAATGTTTGTGCCTTCCCAGAGACAATTGGTCCTTTTTGACAATACCGCATCTTCATCCACTATTCCGGCTTCTTTCCTCGCCGGGTACGATTCCCCCGTTAAACTGGACTCATTTACGTGAAGTTCATTCGATTCGATCAGCAGGCAATCTGCCGGCAACATGTCTCCAGCTTTCAGAATAACCACATCACCTTTTACTACCAGCTCCGATTTGATCTCCGTTGCTTTTCCGTCACGAAGAACGGTTGCTTTTTTCGAAACCAATGACTGAAGTTTTTCCACTACTTTGCCTGCATTTCTCTCCTGGAAAAAACTAAGCAGCCCCGTGGATAAAACGATGAAGAGAATGATAAAGACATCCGAGGTATCGCCCAGGAATCCGGAAATAATAACCGCCCCGATCAGCAAGGCCATCAGCGGACTTATAAATTGGCGGACAAAAAGTAAAATATCTTTGTGGAACCCTGATCTATTGGAAGGTTTAACGCCCTCATTCGATAAAATCTTATTGGCGGCTGCCTGCGACAAACCAATTTCAGAGCTGTTTAATTTTTGGAACCAATAGTCCGTATCCAATTTCCAAAATTTATTTTCTGTCTCTTTTTCCACAAGAATTATTCTAATATTGAATCCGAACGCTGGCCTCTAACCGGGTTATTAAAATGAACCGGCCTTTTTCGACTTCAAAAAAGACACGATCATTAAACCGATGCCAACACCGGTGACAGCCCCCAAAACAAAATCAGGAAGGTTCATATAATGAGCAACTATTTGTGAGGCCGCGATAACCAGGAGCCCGGCAATAACCAGGAGAGATGCTTGATTTGTTTTCATCTTATGAATTAAATTGATCTGTTACACTATAAAGTTAATCGTTTTTCGATGTGTTTACGAAGCAGGGAGGGCAAAAAGAAAGAACAGACACGGTATCGTTCTTTTCTTTTTATGATCTATCGTGGGGAAATTCCAAGTATTTGTAGAAGGAATTAAATTTTAAAGTTTTAGACTACCAAGTTATCTTTGCTTTTGGAACCATTTTTTGAATTCTGGCTTGTTCTGCCTGGTCAAATAAATTAAAAGTCAACCAAAAAGTATCAACTTGTTGAAGTTTTTCAAAACCGGCGGGCATTTGTTTTAAATTCATCCTAAACATCCCTACTCTTCTCAAATTTGGTAGTGTACTTAAGATCGAAAATGTAGATTCCCAATTGAAGTACTGCAATTGACCAAAACCTATTTGTTCTAATTTCTCTAATTGACGGAATTCAAGTGGTAATCCTTTAATCGGATTTTCCGATATAGAAAATCGCTTCATCTGTTTCCAATTCGCAACCTCTTTCGACAACGCAACTATCTGGTTACCTTCCAAATCAATATCCTCTAAACCTGCCAACTTATAAAGCGGTGCTATTCCCTCCGAACTCAACTGATTAAATCTCAGACTAAGCACTTTTAGGGAATCCAGATTTGAAAATTGTTCAGGAATAAAGCGAAGACGATTATTTTCAAGATTAATTTCTTCAAGCTTTTCAAATTGATTGATTCCTTCAGGAATAAACTCGATGTAATTATACCAGATAATGATACTTTTCAGATTAGTCAATGTAGACAATTCAACAGGAAATTGTGTAAATTGATTGTAACATAAATCAATGGTTTCCAAATTTGGAAGATCTCCGGGTTGAAAGGCAAGTTGAGCTATTTTATTACTAAATAACTTCAATTCTTTCAGGTTTTCCATTCTCTTCAATGGTTCAGGGAATTCTTCAATGAAGTTATCATCTAACCATAAAATTTCAAGTGACTTCAAATTTGAAATATTATCCGGAATTACTTTAAGTTCCGAATTCTGCAGATCCAGAAATTTTAATTTTCCGAGCTGCGCTAACAAGTCGAATACTTCTCTAAAATCAAGTTTCGGATTTGAACCAAGACTTAATTCCTCCAAATTTGGGAGTTTTAAAATATCTTTAGGAAGTATCCTTAAGTTCTGCTCCGAAAGATCCAGCACCTTAACTTCCAATGGCTTTTTCAATGCGCTTTTCATTGAAAAGAATCGTTCAGGCCTTTCTACTTGTGAGAAACAATTTGTTAAGCAAAACAGAAAGAACAGTAAAAGAGAGTTAGATCGCATATTCATATTCCCAAAAGTAATCAATTCAGGTACATTGAATTTGAGAAGGTCAAAAAGAAAGAGCGACACACCTGTATCGCTCTTTTTGTTCCTGTTAACTTGCTAACCCGGGGTTTTCGGGCCTCTGCCCCCTGACTCCGTAATCAATGGTGATGCGGGCGCTTTCGTAGGCATGGTAGAATTCCGGATTGGTTTGCTTGAGAACCAGCACCAGGCGGTCGAGTTCCACGCGGAGCAGTTCATCGAGTTCGTGTTCCAGCTCTTTGATGGCCTGTGTGATGCCTTTGCGTTTGATGACAGCTTTGCGGACACTGTTGTTCAGTTCATCGATGCCTTGCAACAGCGGGATGAGTTCGTCGATGGCTTGCTGCGTAATTCCGTATGCTGCCAATTGCGGGCCGTAGGTATCCAAATCTGCTTTCAATGCGGAGCAGTGTGCAGCAAATTCGTTCAGGGTCGTTTCAGCCAGGGAAGTTTTGGTGGCATGGTTCCGTTCCTGTAGCTGGACATTCCCGGATGCACGACCCAAGAGGAAGAGCGCGTGTTGCACGATCAGCATGCGGCTGCGCAGATCTTCCGTGCGGAGTTTTTTCTCCGCGGAAATTCCGGTTACGGCGCCCAACTGTTCGGTGACCCGCACGCGGAGCCGGTTCAATTGGGTTTCAAAGCTTGTTTTGGCATCTGCGAATGCAGGAACTGCCTGCCAGATTAACTGGTTGTCGTTTAGGACTGAAAGTACACTTCCGTACATGTTCAGTTTGTTTCCAGTGGTTTTCTTCATGATTTCCCGAATTAAGGGGTTACTATTTTGCATAATGAAAAAACATGCCAAATTATTGCAGGTCAATCGTTAAGAGACGTTAAGCCGGGCAGTTTGTTGAGCAAAGTGCGCCTGCCCTTTTTCAAAAGGTGGTTATGAACTAACGAAGATTTTCGTTGATTTTGGGTTTCAAGGCAATCAGTTTGGTTGGAGACTGGATAAGTTTGGTGAGAGATTCAATAAGTTTCGTGAAAGATTGAAAAAGTTTCACTACACACTCAATAAGTTTGGATGCAGATGCAATAAGTTTCGTTTTACATTCGATAAGTTTTGTTGGAGATTGAATAAGTTTGGTTAGAGATTGAATAAGTCTCGGTGCAGACGTAATAAGTTTGGATGCACGCTCAATAAGTTTTGTTTGAGATCCCGAAGGATCGGGACAAGTTGGGATCAGTTTGGTTGGAGATTGGGGTTAGACCGCTGAAGATAGATTGTTTTTAGGAGTATTAGGGTGATCCCGAAGTGTTGGGACAGGTTGCTCGCTCTCATGCTCAGTAAGGGAAATCAAATGGGCATTAACTGATGATTTTCGCTTTCGAATAAATCCGGTATTCCCTCCTCACGTAAAAATAAGTTCCTACAAAACAGATTAAACTGACTACAAAAGCGATCTTTGAACTTGATTTGAGTTCACGAATAACTTCATCAAAACTCAAAAAAACCTGATCATCATGCTTAAATTCATACACACTGAGCCAATTCCAATTAATGATCCTTTGTCCATAGGTAGGTGCCTGGGATCTTTTTATTTTGGCGTTAAAGTCGTTTTTATCTACCAGAACAGATACACTATCGCCTGCATGCAATTTTTCAATACCATTCTTTTGTTTTAAAACTTTATAATTGTCTCCCTGGATTGTAAATTCAAATTGATTTGCTTCCCTGAAAACCATTTTTAGAATCGGACCACTTCTTGATCTTTCAAATTGTGGAGAATATTTCAATACCCCTGTGTATTCTGCAAAATCGTTCCTGGTCCATTGGAAAAAGTGGTGGTGAATGGACAATATCAATAAATACAATCCGAGAACAACGAAAAAGCAAGAAACTCCAACTGCTTCACGCCATGCTCTTTTTGGACTTGTCCTTTCACGCCATCCCATACTGTTTGGTTATATTGATTTCCTAATTGTTGGCTAATATAACAAGGATTTAAAATTATTCTGTGGATTATGGGATTTGAAAGATGGATTGATTCCAATTTGCTTTGGATTAGGTTGGAGATTGAATGAGTTGGATTCCGTGGGAGAATAAAGTTCTTACAAGCACGGGCTAGATCCCGAAGTATCGGGATGAGTTGCTCGCGCTAACTAGGGGATACTATTAGTTTGATACGAGATTAATGGGGTGGAATAAAAAGTTGAAGAGCTTCCCAATCAGTTCAATTAACTATTTAGATTTCTTTTTGTAAATAACGATTTTGCCGTCTCTTTTTCTTTTTTTATAAATCCCAATTAAATCTAAATTATCTAAAATTTCTAAGATTTCCCTATTTTCAGAATTATCAAATATTGAGACACTACCTCCGTTTTGATAATCAAATAATTCAGTATATTCCCTTATGTAAATATGATTAACAATTTCAATTACTTTATTTTTATTACTTAAATTCTCCTTCAATAAAAGAATTGCATACTTTTTTCGTCTTATCTGGATACTAGTATTGTGCTCTGTATAAGTCAAAACTGATAACTTTTTTTCATAAGACCAGTTTCTTAATAAATTGAAATTAGACGAGCAAATGACTAATAAATTTGAACTTACTTCATCGTCCTTATACGATGCGAGGTCAATCTTATTAATAAATTCAATTTTCTGTTCAGCAGTTATAGAACTCGCAAGCAAATATTCAACTTGGATACGATTTAATGTAAAATCGGAGGGACTCTTAAGATAGTCTTCTATTTCCGAACAAATTAAAGCCGCCGCTAATTCTTCATTAATACCATTCAAATAATTAAAATTTGCTTCAATTAGATCCAAAAGATCAAAATCAATTAACAGCTTTATTTTCTTTTGTTCAAGATTATTTAAACTAATTTTTCGGATTAATTCTTTATTACAAGTTGATATAAATCCCTCAAAAACTTCATCAGAAAGTTCACTCTCGAGTATTTTTATTTTCAATAACTCAAAGTTATTTTTGTCAATTGAAAGATCTTGTTCTGTAATTGAAAAATCAAGTGAATTAACTTTATCAGAACTTAAGTACTCGTATAATACTTTGTCATCATCTACTTCTATATCTTCATACTCTTGCCCTTCAATCTCAATATAATGAATAACGTTTTCCCATGACAAAGCAACTCTTTCTGCTTTTAGAAGTTCAATTGAACACTTATAACTGCTAATTTCTTCTAATAATTCAATTCTTGTTTGATTCTTCTTGATAAGGATTTTCTCCAAATCTTCTTCATCCTCGCATAGATTCAATAAATGAACACTTAGAGCCTGCTCTTCTTTTTGAATTTCAGGCAGTTCATTATAGACGTTTTTTATAAATTGTTCAATGTTTTCATCTATGTAATCTCGAATAACTACATTTTCAGAATCCTGAATATATGTATACAATGATGTTTTTGGGTTAGAATCAGTAATCAATCTTTCCGGATCCTTATATTCTTCGACTATAAAGCAAATATTTTTAAAATTAATTTCCCATAAACTTTCATGAAAAACAGCTTTCACGTTTTCACCTATTTCGTCTGACACGATATTTTCTAATCTGATATTGAGCTTTTGAAGAATGTTAGTTAATACCCCAGGAGAAATGTATTCTGTTTCAAGCAATAATCTATTCGATTTTAAAAACTCTATTAAACTTTTTTTCTTGCTATAATTGGAATATTTCTCGTCCGGCATTCGCCCAAATATCTGAATCACAATTCTTGTTTTAATTTCTTGTGTGTAGTTTCCACCCACTAGTTTATCAACAAAGTTTTCCCAAGTAGATAACAATTTTTCAAAAAACTCAGAAATAAATTCTCCCCTTTCAAAATACTGAACCAAAAAGTCCTGATGTGTTTGGGTCCATCTTTTGAATTGTAAAATATAATCTTCCAATTCTTTAGATTGATTTTTCAGCATATAATCCATCAAGTCAAAATTCAAAACTCTGCTATTAATAAGCTTTGCAGGTTGAATTCTTTCTATTACATCTTTAACAAATGCCAATTTAAAGTTGAAATCTTTTTCTAAATCGAAATCATCGTTGATATGCTGAACGAAATTGATATCATTGATAGTCATTCCACCTTTTCTATAATGAGAAATATAAAGCTGGTAGCTTCTATCTATATAGCCGTGTTTTAAGCATGTAAAAATGGTTTTATCAAAAACAAACTCATTAAGTTGTTGTTCTTCAAATGATTCTTTATCGAATTGAAAATAATTAATTACGCTCTCTTTAAAAGCTTTCTCATCTATTCCATCCAAAAAATAGAATAATTCTCTATTGTTTATCGTATTTATTTTTTGTTGCAAATCTGAAATTTCTGATTGAAGTTTAGTAATTTTCGAAATACCATCTTTTTCAATTAACTCAGTTCGCGCATTAAAAGATAATCCAGATAAATCAGTTATATTATTAAAATTAATCTGAGCATCCGTTACCCTAACTCCATCGCTATTTATACCATCTAAAGACGTAACTTTTAATTTTTCAAAATGTGTAATAGTTAGTTGAGATAGTAAGATGACTCCCCCGTCTAGATAAATAGAAACCAATTTATTATTACCTCCCAATTTCTGAATAATTAATCCGAGAAAAATCATTTTTATCTCCTCGATTCGTAAGTTTTGAATATCCTTTAGCTTATTAAGCTCTTGTGTTAATCTCTTAATCTCTTTACTTATAATCGACACCTGATTTTCAACTAACTTATCTTTAAATTCATTTAATAACAATTGAAATAAAAAACCTTCATTTACTCCTAATTTATTAAAATCTTGTGGATGTAAATTCTTATAAACTGCAATCGCAAATGTCTTTTTAGGATCACAAATCAATCCATACTGATTTCTTATTAAATGCTTGTATACTGAATATTCATTACAAATATTTTTCAGCAACCTTAAATCATTTATCCCAAGTGTAATTGAACTTAAAAAGTCATCAGTAAGTTCACTAGATTCTTCCTCTCCGAGCAACTCCTTAAGCATTTGAAAAGAGTTAGAAGAATTCATTATTGAAATTACTGGTAAAATAAAATCAAAGAATTTAACTCTATCTGAATATTGAGTATCATTGAATAGATCATCCCGCACAGCATAAAGGAATACAACTTTTCCATTTTTCTTTATTCCTTCATAATTGTTAATCAAAGAATTCAGTTCCCTTAAACGGGCAAATATTTCAAGATTATTAAACCTGTCTAAATCCTCAATAACAACTATGTCATAATGATTAGATTCAAAAAAATATTGGATTTCATTTAAATAGGTATTAAATCGTGATTCTTCAGATTCCCTCTTTAAAGAAATTTCACCATTCTTTATACTTAGTTTTTCAACTGAAACTTGGTTAATAGATCTTCTGATTTTTTTATATCCAGACCAAAACAAAAAAATCGTCAACAAAAGTACAACCCAATAAGTCCCTAGTAAATATTTTTCATACATGAAATCCAAATACGTATAACAAAGAATACTTGGTTGGATAAGAATGGCAATTAAACCTGTTATTGCTATTATAATTGCATAATCCTTGAGAAATTTTAATCTCGAAAAATGTCTTATTCTTTTAAAATTCGAGTCAGCGATCTTTGATTCGTGTACGCTATAGAGCATTTGTTGTAAAATACTCTTTTCAATTAAACCCAAATCAAGATCGGTTTTATCCGGTTCTTTGAAATCAAAATTAGCGAGAGAAATTGGAAGGTACTTGTATCCTGGATTAGAAGAAAAGAATGATTTTAACAAACTACTTTTTCCTGACCCATAAAGTCCAGAAAGCGCAATATTATAAATATCATCTTGATCAATTGCCCATTTCAATGATTTCTGATAATATCGTGATGTGTGATCGGAAACAATTGATGGAGTCAACTTATGAAATCGGGTGTCTTCTACAGATTTAATTCTTTTTTTTCTAATAAATCGATATGAATTTGCAATTTTTTTTCGAGCCGATTTGACTCTCCATTCAATTATATATCTCTTCAGTTTTAATAGTAGAAGTTTTAAGGACATGATTTAAAGATTGTGATAGTAGTATGTAACGCTAATGAATACAAAATTATAATTAAATCGTAATTTATGAAGTGAAAGCGTGACCTAAATATTAGACTTTTCAACATCGTTTAATAATAATTCTTTGATGTATTTTTCCAGTTTCTCCACAAAACTTCCTCCCGAATCCCCCCCTACCTTTCCCCCATCCAAAAACTATTTGCTACCTTTAAACGATACCGATTTCCCATTCTAAGTAATCACATGAAACAACTCGTTATTCTATTCTTCTTTTGTTCTGCATTCTTTCCTACAGCCAAGTTACTGTCACTCAACCGGCATATTACTACGTTTCCAAATGGCACATGGAGGAACTTCTGGAATTACCCGTTGGACGCAAGATTCTATTCGAACAAGATTGTACGACAAAATTGCCTGCAAAGGTTCCAACAGGGATCATTTTCTTTGAAAATGTGTATTATCAAAAAGAATGCTTTTCGATGGCAATTGAATTCAAGGATACGGTGGTCGTTTCGGTTACCTATTACTTTAGCGCTAAACAAAAAGAGTTATTGTATTCCATCGGCTATCCGGATATCCAGGCAAGAGGATCGGCTATCAAAGGGCAATGGACAGCTGTCCTTCATAACAACAAAAGACATACAACTATTGTTGGAGATAGAAAACGAATTGTAGTTATTGAAGCTCTCTGATATTTTCCAACCCAAATTTCCCCTACCTTTACCCCATCCAAAAACTATTTGCTACATTTATTCCATGAACGTTCGGTTAACCAGAGATCAGAAAATACAGATTGCCAATTCGGATGATGTTTACAACATCATGCAGCAGGTTTTGTTGCGCGAGAACCGCATTAGCCGAAAGCAGGAGCATTTTTGGATTATCGGATTGGATAATAAAAGCCGGATTTTGTTTATTGAATTACTAGCATTGGGTCAACACAACCGTTTAAACATCACTCCTTCCGACACCTTCCGTATGTCGATTTACAAGATGGCCACCCAAGCCATTTTTGTGCATAATCATCCAAGCGGAAGTACCAAAGTATCAAAAGAGGACAAAGAGGCAACCGATTACATGTACAAAGCCGGTAAATTCCTGAAAATTGAAGTGGTAGATCATTTGGTCATCACAGAGACAGAATATTACAGCTTTGAGGATAATGGCCTGATGGACAAAATAAAGAACAGCGGTACGTGGGAATTAATCGACACCGCCAAAGCTGATTTAGGTGAAATGAAGATTGCATCCGCGAAAGATGAAGGCAAAAGAGAACTTGCAAAACAAATCGCGAGAAAGTTACTTGCTCAGAAGAATATTCCAACTGAAGAGATCCGGAAGTTGACGGGGTTGACGATCCGGGAGATGAATAAGGTGGTGAAGGAAAGTAGTTCTAAATAAAACGTTAAGAGGACACACCCGTATAATTGAACCGCGAAGAGACAAAGGACGCAAAGTTTACTGCCTTAAAATCAATGCCATGAAAAATATCGCTTGCATTTTTTCACTCTTTTTACTTATTGCATCCTGTAGCGATAACGATGAAAATGTAAACCGGATGGAATTGGTTCCTGAACCGGACAAAGACCTGAGGGAAGAATCTGAAAAGCAGCAGGCTCTCAAAATGACAGGATGCGTTTTCTCTGAACCGGACAGTTCTGTTGCAGGAATTCAGCTGCGTGATGCTGAAAGCACATTACGTGTATTGGGTAAACAAAGCTGGCTGCCCGGAGATTCTACTCACCTGTTCTATTCGGGTGACAAAAAACAAGTGCTTGGATTAACTGTCTTTGCCGGAGACTATGCAAATCAAGTAAGTGTGTTTCGGGTTTCGTATGCACCCGCTTCCAAACAAAACTACCCAAGAATCGATTCAAAGGTGTTTGAGACTGAAAAAGGGATTCGTTTGGGTATCAGCAAGTCAGAACTCACCGGAAAACTGGGACGGTGCTGCACTGTAAAGGATAGTACCGCAACTACTATCACCCTAAATTACCGGAAAGAGCAGGATCTGTGGTATTATGCCACCTATCAATTCAGGAATAATAAATTGCAAACAATGGTATTCGGGTATGAGTATCCTTGAAAGAACGAATCCATAAAAACATCATCACCGGAATTTCTTTGAATGAAAATTGTTGATGAATTGATCCGGGAGATGAATAAGGTGTTGAAAGATCTGATGTAGAGCTGCTACGCGTTCACTTCAGATTGAAAGGTTGAGCGATAATTGTTCTTTGTAACGATTTAATGCGTCACCCCTCTCGGTCTCCCCTCAAGGGGAGAAGCCCGGGAATCCTCTTTGGT
>NZ_CAMLDC010000003.1 GCF_946478805.1 uncultured Fluviicola sp.
ACTATTGAACTATTGAACTATTGAACTATTGAACTATTGAACTATTGAACTATTTAAATAAAAAAATATGAATTGGGGAAAAGGAATAATCATAGGAATGGGTCTCTTCATGGGGTTCATCCTGACAATGGTAGTGATCATGATGCGTCAAAAAATCGATTTGGTGGAAGAGGATTACTACAAACGTGAGTTGAATTATGAAGATCAGCTTGCCGCACAAAAAATGTATGCCACATCCGTGGGTAAAATTTCTGTAACAAGCGAAAAAAACGGTTTACATGTTTATTTTTCCTCCGGGTTTCAGAAGGATGATGCAACTATCACCCTGCGACGTCCGAATGACAAAAGCAAGGATCTGGTGCTTACCATACGGCCAATTGATGAAGTGACCATTCCAACGTCAACTTTTCCGAAAGGACTATTTACCATTACGGTTAACGGTTCGATTCAAGGTAAACCCTATGAAATGTCCGAACAAGTAACAATCAGGTAATGATTTTCCTGGTCAATTCATTTATTCTGGGGCTGGCAGGTTCGTTTCACTGCATCGGGATGTGCGGGCCAATTGCCCTCGCCCTCCCATTAAACAGGAAATCCTCTGCAAGTATCCTGATCGGAATTCTGACCGCAAATACAGGGCGTATAATCACTTACACCTTACTTGGATTGCTTATCGGAAGTATCGGTTTTTCCTTGCATCTGTTCCGGCTATTCCAAGTGCTAAGTATACTCTTTGGAGTGGCCCTGATTTTCATTGCATGGCGTAAACAGGTACTCAAGCGGTTTGAATTTCGGGTTCCGGGTTTTCAGAATTGGGTTTCAGGAAAAATGACGCTTCTATTAAAACAGAACGGACCACTCAAATTATTCGGTATCGGTTTTCTGAATGGCCTGCTGCCTTGCGGAATGATTTTCCTGGCTCTTGCGAATGCGCTTTTGGCTGAAAATCCGATTGGAAGTGCGGCAGCAATGGCAGCCTTCGGATTGGGAACACTTCCGGCACTTTTGGCTGTCGGTTTTTTCGCGCAAAACATCAATCAGGCATTCCGGAAAAAACTTTCTTCAGCCTTTCCTTACCTCCTATCTGTAATCGGGATATTGGTGATTTTGCGCGGTGCGAACTTGGGAATTCCCTATCTGAGCCCGAGAATGGAGCAACAAACCGGCATTGACAATCAAAAAACAGTACGGATTGATTGTCATACTCCCAAACACTGAAATCACTTCTTCAATTTATCGCGTTCCTCGCCTAATTTCCGTATACGAAAGTCGGTATACCGGATGTATTTCTTCTTTCCATGATTTTCAATCAGATTCTGCCGGATTCCCTGATATAGGTAAATCGCATTTTCATAATCCGACTTCAGCAAGAGCTGTTTCCGTTTTGTTTTCTTATCGATCACTTTATTGATACGGACTTCCAAAAGTTTCAAACTTGCCCCTTTCACCTTTTTATTGAATAACTGGGCGGCAAAAGCTTCATCCAACAATTGCTCTTTCCAATCCTTCATCAATCGTTTATTGAGAATGCTATCACCTGTGGGAATTTCATTCGTGTTCGATATGTGCCACAAAAAACGGTGATATCGGAAATCTGTATAAGAGCGTTCCTGATTTACCAATTGAAAAGCCGGATCTGCAGGAAGGTGAATTATTCCAAACTTGACAGGATCTGTAAACAAGAAGTCATAATCGATCGCATCTTTATCGAACTTCTTTTTGGTGAAATGCTGCATGCCGAAAGTCACATCCAAGAGATACCAATTTCCATCAATGCGAACCACGTTCCAGGCATGATTATAGTAATTCTTCCTTACCGGATGAAAAAGATTAAAGTTCCGGGAGTAACCCGAAACGCGATAACATCCGATATCCAAGCTATCGCATAAAGTGACAAAAAGATTCGCAAAATCACCACAAACGCCTTTTTTCTTTTTAATGACTTCAGAAAGGTACAATTCGCGCTTGATTTCCCGTTTATAAATGAGTTTCAACCGGTGCAGATCATATTTGTAGGAACCGGCAATATAGGTGTAAATAGTATATACACGTTCCAATTCGGTTTTACACGAATCACCAATCAAATGGCCCACCTTTTTCCAGGAACGATCTTCTTTTGAGGCAAGCCTGGCAATTTGATTCAAACGGGTGGTATCCAAAACCTGAACCGGTAAAACAAATACTTTCTCCTGGCTAAACAATTGAAAACCGATCAAAAACAAATATAAAGTCAGGAAGTACTTCTTCAAGGCAACAACGTATTTTAGGTTTTGCAAAATTAACCCATTATTCCTGTTTTTATCTTAACGGAAACTATTTTAAAAACGGATGAACATCTTCATCACAGTACTGCACTTCGCTTCCCGAACGTTTTGGAATATAAAGCACTTTCTGGTCTTTTCGCCTGATCTTGTTCCTCGACGATTGAATACTGCTTGTCACCACGATCTTATCGTAAATCAACGGAATGAAGATAGTTCCTTTCCGATCGACAAAACCGAATTTGGAATTGTCCATCACCAAGGCATAACCGCAATACAGGTCATTGAACTGCCCGATACTGTCATACTGCAATTCCCATGCAGCTCCTGTAAGCGACGATTTTTTACTACGGGCATCAATTTTTTCCTCCATCATCACTTTCCCATCCAACTTGTCGTTTGTATAACCAAGCACTTTTTGATTTTTTTGAGACAAAGAAACTGTATCAAGTTGCGACTTGTTGAGCTGCATCTTTAACCCGCTGGTTATCTTAGGATCCGACTTCTCCCTATTTGAAACTACCTGATCAATATTCGGTTTTTTGTCCAAGACCAGCGAAACCTTACTTTGGGCTGATCTTTCATCTACCGTTGTCCAATCAGAAGAGTGAATAAGAGAACTTTTGTCTCCCGCTTGGTTTGGTTGATTGATGAGTGTATCTCCTAAAGGAATTGATTCTTGGTGAGCTTCTTCTATGTTATTTTCCGCAAGAGATTCGCGCTTTGGTTCACTTGTTTCAGGACCTTTCTTGTTTTGAACCCAATAAACGATTCCTAAAGTTGTAACAGCAGTCACCACCACACCAATGGTGAATTGTTTGATCCGCAGATTGCGCAGATAGGCTTGACCTGTTTGCTTGATCACCAATCGCTGGGATGCACGTTTTGCAGCGGACCGGATAAGTTGATGCATTTCCAGTTCCTCCCGGAGTTCCGGATCAAGTTGCAATTGTTGTTCAAAAGCCATTCTTCCCTCTTCCGAAAGTTCATTCTGCAGGTACAATTCTATGAGTTGATTCCAATTTGTTTCCATGTCTTATGCTTTAATCGATTCAACCCTAATTTCTTGTTCCTGGATCAATTCCTTAGCTTTTTGCAAGCAACGGTATTTTTGAGCTTTTGCAACTTTATCATTCCGCAAACCGATCTTTTTGGCAATATCCACCATGTTCCATCCCAATCCGTAAAACAACTGCAGCAATTCCTGGCATTGCGCACCCAGTTTCTCCAACGTTGATTCCACCTCCCGAATTTTCATCTCCTTCTCAAACCAGGCATCTTCCGTTGCTTCAATGTGTTCAGGCAATTCGGTGGAAAGGTGTTTTTGCGCTTTCCGTGCTTGGTTGTACCACAACAATTTGCAGGTATTGCGCACATAGAAAAACGGTTCAACAGTGAGTTCAAAATCCGAAGACTCGCGTTTGCGGACGTAGATAAGAAGGGCTTCCTGGAAAACATCTTCCGCACTCACCGAATCGCAGCCCAAAGTCTTCAGGTAACGACGTATATCCGGCCATTTTCGATAGAGCTGTTTCAATTCCTGTTGCATAGTTACGGTTCCAATCATGGAGGTATTTTCGTTCTAATGTTGAGAAAGTGAAAAGGTAAACAATAATTTGAAAAATGAAGAAGTGAGAATTGAAAAGTTAGAATGGAGAATTGAAAAGTGGAGCATCTAAATTTGAAACTATTGATTAAATTGCCTGAATGAAATACCTGTTACTGATCTCATTTCTTTATCCAATGATTTTATTGGCTCAAAATGAGCAGGCAGAAAAACTATTGAAACTTTTTGAACATTATCAAGATGAAAAAAATTATGATTCTGTCATTGTGATAGGTCAATATTTGAAGAGTCTGGACCGGAAAGTTGCAAAAGAATATCATTTGGATTATGAACTTACTTATGCTGCATTCAGAATAAAAAATTATGAAGAAGCGGTAAGAGGCTCTAAAAGAATAATTCCAAGATTTTATATTAAATCTCACTTTAATCGGGAATCTTTCGAAAAGAACATGAGATATCAGAGACTTTGTTTTGAGCTTGCCGATTATTATCATCAGGCTGAGAATTACAAAAAGGAATATCACAACATTTCTTTGATTAACCGCAAGTTTGATTTCTTAAGATGTGGAGTTGGAAAAGAATACTGGAGAATGAAACTTTACGATCGGATGATTGATTGTTCAAACAAACTGGGGAAAACAAAACGGGCAAAGCGCCTCGAAATACAGCGCGATAAAATTGAATAGAATCATGAAAATGGCCTTAAGATCATTTCTATTTATCTGTTTTAGCTTCATGCTAAACACTTCTTTTTCCCAAAAGGACAAGGAGCAAATCCTTGCGCACTTTGATTACGTGGATTATTATCCCGATTCGGCGATTCGATCAGCGCATAAATTTACCGGTATTTCGCTGGAAAGATTTACAGTTAAATTCAATGAAGCAGGAATGCCTGTTGCAATGGGCAACTATAAAAAAAGTAAACGAATTGGTATTTGGATCTATTCAGACGGCTCATCGGATAATTTTATTGAAGAGAAGCCAAACGATTTATTTTATGATTTTTCGAGGAATCAATTAAATCCCACTGAAAAATACCACGGAGACATGATGCCGGGTTGTGGTACAGGCATGTATCAAGCAAGAATGAAATTCAAACAGAAATATCAAAACTTATTCGATCCGAAAGGAAAAATAGATTGGTGAAAACGATGTGAAACCTGTAAGCCCAAGTGTTAAATCCTGAACCTTTTGATACTCTATATATGCTCTATATATACTTAAAAGATGTGGAGATTATGTTTTACCGTTAAATTAGTTAGAAATGGTACGGGGTTTATTTTTCCCGCAGACGAGCGCAGAAGAACACAGAAGTTTGATAAAAAATGTTAGTTTAGTAGCGTAGAACATCTTAACCGGTTTTACAACAACTACTAAGAACAAACACTATAAACTCACTGAATGAAATGAATACAACTGATATTAACTTGGCAATAGATAATATTGCAAAATTTGGAGATACTGACATATTTCCATATCCAATAGAAAAACTTATTTTTTTTGATAAAAAGCAAGAAATCTGCAATTTAATAAATACTATTAATTCAAACTTCACCAACTATTTAAATCTAAACCCACCTGTTAATGTCAACACATCAGTGCCACTTGGATATACCGGATTTCGTTGGGCAACACAAATAGATCCGGTCTGGAATGTTTACTTTCTATCAGCTGTAATTAGTATCGCAAGTCACATTGAACAAACTAGAATAAGAAAAGAAGAGAATATAATTTATTCTTATCGATTTGCACCAGATTCTGAAACTTCAATGCTATTTGACAAAAACTATAACTGGCTAAGATTTCAATCTGACTCTTTAAAGTTCATTAGAGAAAACGAAGATTATAATTTTGTTGTAATTTGTGATATCGCTGACTTTTATAGTCGAATTTATCATCATCCTTTAGAAAATGCTCTTGAAAGATTACCTACTGGAAATGATACTCCAAAAAAATAAAAAAACTAATCCAAAAATTTTCGAATACTAAATCTTACGGTTTACCTATCGGAGGAGAGGCAGCAAGAATATTAGCAGAATTAGTTCTAAATAATACTGATCGGTTAATGAATAGTAGAGGAATAAAATTTAAACGATTCGTAGACGATATTCACATTTTTTGTAAATCAATAGAAGAGGCTCACTCTGCACTCAATTTTCTAGCAATGAAACTTATGAGAAATGAAGGCTTAACCTTGCAAAAGCACAAGACTCAAATTCAGTCAAGAATTGAATTTGATAAATTAGTTTCTTCTAGAATCAATGCTGAAAGTGATAGCGAAAAGGAAAAAGAACGGGCTAAATTCATGTCCTTACCCATCAATTATGACCCATATTCTGACACGGCAGATGAAGACTACAGAAAAATAAAAGAACAATTGGATGAATTTGATATCGTCGGACTATTAAATGACGAATTGAAAAAGGTAAGAATTCATCAACAATTTGGAAAAAGACTTATCAAAACTTTTGATTTGCTTCAACCCGAAATAATTTCTAGAGCATTTGATTCTATAACCTCGAAATTCGAAACTTTATATCCTATTTTTCCTGCGATAATGCAATCTGCGTATAAAAATTTCGATCGATTAGAAAATGAAACAAAGAACAACTTATTATCAAGACTTAGAAGCCTTGTGAATGAAGATTCTTATATTATTCAATCAGAAATAAACATAACCTATTTATTAAGAGTTTTAGGACTAGAGAATTCATTGTTAAATGAAGAAACTGTAATAAAGGCTTATAATAACTTTTCTGAAAGTATTTTAATCAAAAGCATTGTAATTCAAATAATGACGCGCTGGAGAGCATATCACTGGCTAACAGACAAAAAAGATACTTTTTCTACAATGAATAAATGGGAACGTAGAATGTTCATCGTTGCAGCTAATTTTCTTGGAGATGAAGGGGATCATTGGTTGACTCACAACAAAAGGGAATTTACAGATATTGAAAAAATAATCATGGAATGGGCGAAAGAAAAATCTGCTCTTCCTACTTGGACAATGCCGTTATGATTTCAGAAAAAACATTTATTAGATACTACTCAAGTTTTTGGGAGCAATTACTACCTGGAGTTGATCATTATATTAGAATGATTAATTCAGGCTTTAAAGAGCGTTTATTCACACCAATAAACATAGAAGACATTTCGACTAGGAGAGCACTAATAAACAATATTGCATTTAGATTATTCCATAAAATAACTACGCAATCAATGTCTCTAAATGATTTAAACCAATTATCCTCAGAATCAGAAAACTTAAAACTTTTAAAAGTAGAAATTAGCCAACAAATGGCATTTTTAAATAATGCACAAAACTTCAACCTTAATCTTAATGCTAATGAAATTCAAATAATTAAAATTCTCACCAAAAGACTTTGTGAATTTTCAGAATCAAAATCCAATTTAGAGGTATATCCAAAATTTCAAGGATGTGGATTATTATTTAATTGCTTTGGAGACATTAAATATGACAATACACTAGTTGAAATCAAAGCTGGTGAAGGGAGTTTTTCAAGACAAGATATCTACCAATTAATTACTTACGGTGCACTAAACTACATTTCTGATGATGCTTTTCACTTTGAGAAATTTCAGTTGGTAAATGTGAGAACCGGAGTTGTTTGGACAGAAGAAATCGAGACTATTTGTGAAATCACTGGTGGAGCATCGTCTGCAGAAATTTATTCAGAAGTAGTGAACTATATCTCTAACAATTATAGATCAATATAAATCCATTCATTTTCTTTAAAATTCCCTAATTCTCACCCAACATTTATCCACTATCTTTGATTTTTAGCTATCTTTTTCAAAAAACGAACTAAATGGATGACGTTGACAATGTCGAACTGACGTATTTAAGCATAACAGATTACGAAGCTCTGAAGGAAGCCATGGTGGAATCTTACACCGGGTTGGCGAATCCTTATTGGACCAGAAAACAGGTGGAAACACTGATCAATCAATTCCCGGATGGACAAGTGGTCATCAAGGTGAACGGGCAGATTGCGGGTGTGGCGCTTTCCATCATTGTGGATTCTTCCAAATACGAGCATTTACATACTTACAAACAGATTACCGGAAATTATACCTTCAGGACACATCGCCCCACTGGAAATGTGTTATATGGAATCGATGTATTTATCAAAAAAGAATTTCGCGGGTTGCGACTTGGCCGGCGTTTGTACGATTATCGCAAGGAATTGTGCGAGAAACTGAATCTCAAAGGTATCGCTTTCGGCGGGCGTATTCCAAACTACCATCAGTACGCCAAACAGATGTCGCCCAAAGAATATATTGAAAAGGTGAAACGCAAAGAGATCCACGATCCGGTATTGGATTTCCAGATGTCGAATGATTTTCACCCGTCCAAGATCCTGAAAAATTACCTGGAAGGCGATGCTTACTCGAAGGATTATGCCGTTTTGCTGGAATGGGATAACTTGTATTACGAAGTAAAAAGCGAAGCTCCAAGTGCCATTAAGACCGTAGTTCGTTTGGGGTTGATACAATGGCAAATGCGGCCCTACTCCAACCTGGATGATTTAATGCAACAGGCGGAATATTTCGTTGACGCCGTTTCGGGTTACCGCTCTGATTTTGCCTTGTTCCCTGAGTTCTTCAATGCTCCGTTAATGGCAGAAAATAACCATTTATCGGAACCTCAGGCTATCCGTGAATTGGCTCAATATACTCACGATATCGTACAGCAATTTTCCAAACTGGCCATCAGTTACAACATCAACATCATTACGGGAAGTATGCCCGAAATGCAAAATGACCGCTTGTACAATGTAGGATATCTGTGTCACCGGGACGGAAGGATCGAGCGCTTTGAAAAGATTCACGTGACACCCGATGAAGCCAAAGTTTGGGGAATGGAAGGCGGAAATTACCTGCATGTTTTTGATACGGATTGCGGAAAAATCGGTATCCTGATCTGTTACGATGTGGAATTCCCTGAACTCAGCCGCTTGCTCGCAGATGAGGGCATGGACATTCTCTTTGTCCCTTTCCTTACAGATACACAAAACGGTTATTCACGTGTACGCAATTGTGCCCAGGCGCGTGCCATCGAAAATGAGTGTTATGTGGCAATTGCAGGAAGTGTTGGAAATTTACCCAATGTACACAACATGGACATCCAATACGCGCAATCCATCGTGTTCACTCCGTGCGACTTTGCTTTTCCATCAAACGGGATCAAGGCCGAAGCGACTCCGAATACAGAAATGATCCTCATTGCAGATGTCGATATCACCTTGTTGCGCGAGTTGAATCAATTTGGATCCGTTAGAAACCTGAAAGACAGAAGAACGGATATCTTCGATCTGAAGAAGAAGAAACGGAAAGATAATTCGTAATTAATTCAGTATATTTGTAGCCGAAAAAAAGATCCTTTAATCATGTGAAATAACATTTCTTTCTAAAACATAGGCGGTAAACCGCAGAGTTGTTTGCCGTAATTCGTCAATCTCAAGAAAGAAATCATGATTATTCTTCAAAATAGTACTTATCAACATCCCAATAAGGATCTGTTGTTTGAGAATCTCAATCTGACAATCCAAAATCAAAGCAAATCAGCCCTCGTTGGAAACAACGGTACGGGCAAGTCTACCTTGTTGAAAATTATCGGTGGACAAATTCAGCAAACAGCCGGATTTTTAACGGTCGAGGCTGAACCCTATTTTATTCCGCAACAGTTCGGTCAGTACAATCATCTCACCATTTCACAGGCATTGCAGGTAGAAGACAAGTTGAAGGCTTTTGCCGAAATCCTTTCCGGAAATGTCACGGAAGAAAATTTGAATACACTTCATGATGATTGGACCATCGAGGAACGGTGCGAATCAGCACTCATTCAATGGCAACTAGGCAAGTTGGATTTGAACCGGCGGTTGGATTCACTCAGCGGCGGACAAAAAACAAAAGTGTTTTTGGCAGGAATTTCGATTCATCAACCGGAACTGATCCTGATGGATGAACCGACCAATCACCTGGACCTGGAAAGCAGACAAATGCTCTACGATTTCATCCTGAACACAAGTGCTACCCTGCTCATTGTAAGTCATGACAGGAAATTGCTCAATTTATTGGACACCATCTGTGAAATGGCCAAAACCGGAATCCGGGTTTACGGCGGGAACTACGATTTCTATGCGGAACAGAAAGAAATCGAGCTTCAGGCACTTCAAAACGAAGTGAAGAATGCAGAAAAAAGCCTGAAGAAAGCCAAAGAAAAGGAACGGGAAACAATGGAACGCCAACAAAAACTGGATTCGCGTGGAAAACAAAAACAGGAAAAGTCTGGGGTTGCACGCATCATGATGAATACCATGAGAGACCAAGCTGAAAAGAGCACCGCAAGAGTGAAAGGAATCCATTCGGACAAAATCGATGGCGTCTCCAATGAGTTACAGCAAGCCCGGTCCAGGTTACCCGGATTTGACCAAATCCAATTCGGGTTCGAACATTCTTCCCTTCACCGGGGCAAGATCCTGTTCAAGGCCGAAAAAGTAAACGTGAAGTATGGAGAAACCGATATATGGAAGAATCCTTTGACAATTCAAATCACCAGTGGTGAGCGCATTTCAATTCAAGGTTCAAATGGTTCTGGAAAAACGAGTTTATTGAAGTTGATTTTGGGTGAATTACATTCTGAAAACGGCACCATTCAGCGCTCTGTCAATTCCATTGTCTACATCGACCAGGATTATTCCCTGATAGATGTTCGGAAGACTGTTTATGAGCAGGCTCAAGCTTTTAATACGACTTCTCTCCTGGAACACGAAGTGAAAATCAGATTGAATCGCTTCCTGTTTCACAAAGAAACCTGGGACAAATCTTCTAATGACCTGAGTGGCGGTGAACGCATGCGCTTGTTACTTTGCTGTCTGACCATTTCAAACAAGGCACCCGACATCCTTATACTGGACGAGCCAACCAACAACCTGGACATTCAGAACAGTGAAATCCTTACTGCCGCGATCAATCAATATCATGGCACAATCATTGTTGTTTCGCACGATGAAATTTTTCTGGAACAACTGCAAATTGATACCATGATCAATTTGTAAGTTCAAAAGGTTTAAACAGTTCAATTTGAACATTTGAACATTTGAACATTTGAACATTTGAACCTTGTAACATTTAAACTATTTTTGTTAAAACAACACTATTATGAAAGTACTACTCGCATTTGGCATTTTATTTTTTGGAACAAGCCAGGCATTTTCACAACAGGTTTATTCTGTCGATTACGAATCACAGGCAGATGTCAAAGTATTTGTTGTAGGTTATGAATCCCAAGCGGATTTGAAGGTCTACAAAGTAAAATATTCTTCCCAGGCCGGAGATAACGACGGAAAATGGTTCTTCGTGGATTACCAGAGTCAAGCTAAAAAATCGATCTATTTCGTGAAATATGAAAGCCAAGCAGATCTGAAAATCTTTTTTGTGGATTACGAAAGTCAGGCAGGCTGGAAAAACAGCAGCAAGAAGCAGCTCATGTATTAATTGAAAATGGGTAATTGAGAATTGAAAAGAAGGAATCATCCTTTTAAACTTTTCAATTCTCAATTTTCAATTAACTTCGTAGTATGTCTTGGCTAAAGAATCTGGTTAAATATTATTTCAGCAAACGCATTCATCGCGATAAACTACACCCATCCGTTGGAATTCAACAGCGCGCTCTGATGCATCAATATCGCGTTGCGCAGGCAAATAAACAAGTTCCTGCCTTCAACACAACCGGGTTCAAGGTCTTCTCGCAATTCGAAGAAGATGGATTGTTGCTTTTCCTTTTTTCTTTGATCGGAGAAGGAAGCAAGACCTTCATTGAAATCGGTTCCAATGATGGAATCAATAGCAATTGCAGCAATTTAGCCATTCATTTCGGCTGGTCGGGTTTGTTTTTTGAAGGAGACCAAAAACTGATTCGTCGCGGGGAAAAATTCTATTCCAGGATTCCAACTCCCTATCATCCGAAACCGAAATACATTCAGGCAATCATTAAACGCGAGAATATCAATCAGTTGGTAGAAAAGGCCGGTTTGTCGGGTGAGATCGAACTGCTTTCCATTGATATTGATGGAAACGACTATTGGGTTTGGGATGCGCTTACGATTGTCCAGCCAAAAGTGGTTATTATTGAAACGCATACGGAGTTTGGCTTGGAGAACATCGTAGTGCCTTACGATCCAAATTACATGTATCCGGGAAAACATCCGATCTATCATGGAGCAAGCGTTATTGCTATGAATAACCTGGCTAAAAAGAAAGGGTATCGCCTGATTGGCGCAAATGATCTGGGGATGAACCAGATTTATATCAGAAAAGATTTACTTTTAGACGAACTTCCTACCGTTTCACCCGAATCAACTTTGTGGCATCCGAAAGCAAAATCGGATTATTCAAAGTTTAATGAGATTAAGGATTGGGAATACATTAAAGGTTAGATTATGATAATGAAAACACTTTTTTCGAAACAAGCTTTGGACAAAAGCATTGATCGGATCAATCAATTACAGGCAGACAAGCAACCACTTTGGGGAAAAATGAATGCCACACAGATGTTGGATCATTGCAGTGAAACCATGAAAGTAGCCCGCGGGGAAAAGGAATTGAAACGGATTTTCCTGAGTTATGTATTGGGGGGCCTGATGAAGAAATCATTCTACAATGACAAACCTATTCCCAGAAATAGTCCGACCCACAAGGATTTCATCATGACGACCACTTCTGATTTTGAAAAAGCGAAAAAAGAACTGATTGATCATTTGGTAGCTTTTCAAGAAGGTGGAATGGAAAAATGCACATCGGCTCCTCATTCCTTTTTCGGGAACATTACAAAAGAACAGTGGGGATTGGGAATGTATAAGCACCTGGATCATCATTTACAACAATTCGGAGTATAGAAATGGAATTTATTGACCAGGCACTGGATGATTACTGCGTTGCCCATACGAGTGCAGAATCTGCCTTATTGGCAAAATTGAATCGCGATACACACGTAAACATCCTGCAACCGCGCATGTTGAGCGGACATTTTCAAGGACGTTTACTGAGCCTGCTTTCCAAAATGATCCGACCGGAACGCATTTTGGAAATCGGAACCTATACGGGCTATTCTGCATTGTGTATGGCGGAAGGATTGACAGAAACGGGAAAGATCATCACCTTGGATATCAATGCACAATTAGAGGATTTTGTACGTTCATATATTTCAGAAAGTGACTATGCATCCAAAGTGGATTACCGGATCTGCAATGCCATGCAAGAAATTCCGCAACTCGATGAGCAATTTGACCTTGTCTTCATTGATGCAGATAAAATGAACTACATCAATTACTACAACCTGGTGTTCGATAAAGTGAAATCGGGCGGATATATCTTCTCTGACAATGTTTTATGGTCCGGGAAAGTCGTTCAGACAGAAGGAAAAATCGATAAGGACACTCAATTATTGAAAGAATTCAACGAACTGATCCAAAACGATCCGCGTGTTGAAAACATCCTGCTTCCGATTAGAGACGGAATTATGATCGCTAGAAAAAAATAATTGACAATGTAAAATGGATAATTGAAAAGTGTTAATCTGCTTTGTCAGATTTTATCGAAAGCAGTGCTTTCTCTTCTTTACAATTTTACATTCTCAATTTTTAATTCTTCTAAAGTCCTTTTAAGTATTTCTTTACTTCTTTCGATTTCGCATAATCTACCGGGAATATTAAAACCTTACTGTATTGGATGAATGTTGATTTTATTTAGGTCGAACAACTGCCGTTTCTTTTTCTAATTCCACATCTGTCAATTTACTTTTCGAAACAAACCTTCCTTCTTTGAATTCATAAGTAAGCAAATCGTATCCGTCGTAAGTCGTACCTACCCCGGCATTCTTGAATGGAAGCGCAATTTTCAGAACTCCGGTGAATACCTTTCCATTCAGAAATAATTCGTGTGTTTCCAGGTTATTCAGGAACTTACTGTATTCCAGGAATAAATCATCCGTTTCTGTCGTTTTTCGGTTCGAAACATAATAATGAACCACTTTAAAAGTATTCTTCCCGTCTATCTTTTTGGGAATTGCTTTGGTAGTGAGAAACAGTTTCTTCTTTTCCGTTACAATATTGTTGGAACAAATAGTGAAATACGTCCTTCCTACTTTTTGCTCCTTACAATCCGTTTGGGCAGTTCCTTTCATTGGAATAAAGGAACAAAGTAGTAAAAGTGCAATGCTGTATTGGAGAAATTTAGTTTTCATCGGTTTCAATTTTGATTCATTAAAAATATGAATTTTCATGGCGAAACTTAAGAAAAAATTGTGCCAAAAAAGTAAAATTGAAAACGGAGAATGGAAAATTGAAAAGACGAGATTTATCTAAGTATGTTGATAAAAAGTAACTATTAACGCAACTTTTTAAATTCTTTACTCTTTTCAATTCTACATTTTCAATTATCAATTGAACATTTTCTTCGAAAATGAGTAACCTTTTCGCTGAAAATACGATATAGTATTTGGGCATAATTATTGCCTGATTGAACCGTATTTTAATGCATATGTGGAAGAACTACTTATTTATTGCAGGAATTTCTCTTGCTTTCAACAACTCATTTTACGCTCAGGAAGAAGATCCGTCCTGTCTGTTACCTTCAAAAAAGGTTCAAAAACTCATAGATGCCGGAAAAAATGCTCCCGATGGAAAGACGGCAGCAGAGAACTTTGCCAAAGCGATTGAAGCAGAACCGGACAATGCAGGAGCTTACTATGAATTCGGAATGTATGCCTACAACGCAGGTCTGAAATACTACGAAACCGTTGCCAATCCCGCTACAGGCGACAGAAGCTTCCTAAGAGCGGAAGAATTATTTGAAAAAGCAGCTGAATTGTGTCCTGATTATCATTCCAATATCTATTATTACCTGGGAGTTATCAATTATACCCAGGAACAGAAGGAAATTGCAATCAATTGGTTTGAAAAATTCATTGCGTTCAAGAACACTGATAATTCACGCTATGGAGAAGAATATACCAAGCAACTCGCCGATGTGAAAAAGCTGTTGGCATCACAAAAGGAAGAAACCGAGATGCTCAGCAAACAAGTTCCTTTCAATCCGAAGAAAGTACCGAATGTAAGTACCGGAAATGACGAGTATTTCCCGATGATCTCTCCCGATAACTTATTGATGTTCTTCACCCGTAAACAGGATATGAAAAACCTGGGAGATATCGTATCTAACGTTCAGGAGGTTTACACCTACTCTATCCGAACCGATGATGGAATGGCGTTTGACGGTGGGAAAGCATTCCCCAAACCATTCAACAACGGGACGTTCCAAAGTTATGGGGCTGCAACGATGTCGGTAGATAACAAGGAAATGATCATTTGTGCCTGCAAGAAAACAGAGGTGAACGGACAACCTTATATGAATTGTGACCTGTATTCCACAACTTATCAGAAAACAGGACCGAATCCTTCAGACTATCAATGGTCTGAATTGGTGAACCTGGGACCGAAAATCAATTCTGCCGATGGTTGGGAAGGTCAACCTTCCATGTCTGCAGACGGAAACACTTTGTTTTATACTGCAAACCGGGCAACTACAAAAGATAATGATGTCTTTATCGTAAGAAGGAATGCGGATGGAACCTGGGGAGCCCCGAAACCGTTTGATGAAATCAACACAGCAGGAAAAGATAAAAGTCCGTTCCTTCACCAGGACAGTGAAACGCTTTATTTTGTTTCGACAGTTTCAGATGAGCGCAAGGGAGCCGGAGGTTTGGATATTTTCTATATGCGTGAAGAAAATGGCGTATGGAGTAAACCGAAGAATATCGGATATCCGATCAACTCCAAGGAAGATGAATTGGGTATTTTCGTTTCTACCGATGGAAAACTGGCTTATTTCTCTTCCAAGCAACAAGGAAATTGGGATATCTATGGTTTCGAATTGTATGAAGAAGCGCGACCGAAAGCAGTGACGATCATCAAAGGTGATCTGAAAGACCCAACCGGGAAACCAATTGAGAATGCAACCATTGAAGTTGCTTATGAAAATTCCGATAAGGTGGAACAAGTTCGTGTAAATGGAAATGACGGGAAATTTGCTGTAGTTGTAAAAACAGACAAACCCCAGGACATCATGGTTTCAGTGAAGAAAGAAGGTGCCGCATTCGATTCCAAACTGATCACCAAAGAAGAAATTGCGAAGAAAGAAAATCGGGTGAACAACAAACTGGAGGTGAAAGAATTGAAAGTCGGCGAAGCTTATACGATCAACGACATTCTGTACGATTACAACTCGGATGTACTTTCAACCAAATCACGCTTTATCCTTCGTGAATTCGCCCGATTCCTGAAATCAAATCCGACGATTAAAATCATGATCCAGGGACATACGGATAGCGATGGCGATGACACGAAAAACCTGGACCTTTCCGATCGACGTGCAAAAGGTGTGAAAACCTATCTTGTTTCACTTGGAATTGAAGATGACCGATTGGAAGCAAAAGGATTCGGTGAAGCGAAACCGAAAGTGGCGAATGATACTCCTGAAAACAAAGCGAAGAATCGTAGAACAGAGTTTTTGATACAGGGGATGTAACTTAATTGAAAGTTTAAAATGGAGAATTGAAAAGATATTGCAATTACTGAGTCGGGGAAACCCGACTTTTTTATTGAACTTTATAGAATTGAAAATGAACAATGGAAAATTTAAAAGCAGAAATTACAAATAGCGGTCAAAATAGCAGTTTCAAAAGCTTTTCAATTATCCCATTATCAATTCTCCATTTCTTTTCCATACTACTGCTATTCGCTTGCAATCAAAAAACGACAAATGGAAAAACCCTGGTGGTGGATGTTCGCAGTAAAATAGAATGGAAACAAGGTCATGGTCGGGGAATCAATATTCCTTTAACCGAATTGGAAAAACACAAACAAGAATTATTAAACTACGATACGGTCATTTTTGTCTGTGAAAAAGGAGGCCGCTCTCAAAATGCCATTTCTTATATGAATGCGCAAAAAGAACATACGACCATCTTCAAGAATGGCGTTTCGTGGACTTATTATAATTGAAAATGGACAATTGAGAATTGAAAAAGAGTTTAATAGCTACTTCAATTTACAGTCTCCGCTTAATTAGGTAGAAATCAAAGTTCAAAAAATGAAAGAAGAATTGAAAATGTAAAGACAAATCCTACTTTTCAATTCTCCATTTTAAATTTTCAATTACTGATTAATTACCCTGAACGAAGTTCTTCTGTTCTTTTGATGCAAGACTTCCCGTTCCGCTTTCACCTTGAAGGTATTGATATAGGATTCGACCAACATCACCGGGTTTCCTTCCGCATCCAAAACAGGTTTTTTATCCGGTCCGTATAATTGGTTCGGTTGTGTTTCACCATATCCTTTCGGGATAAGACGTTCCGGAGCAATTCCTTTTGAAACCAGGTAATCTACACACGATTTTGCCCTACGTTGGGACAGATCCAGGTTGTAGGCATCCTTCCCGCGCGAATCCGTGTGCGAATTGATCTCAACCGAGATGTTGTTGTTCAATTCAAGGAAATCAAATAATTTATCCAAAATAGCTTGGGAAGCCGGTCTCAATTTATCCGAGTTGAAATCGTATTCAATACCATCGATCTCAATCTCTTCCTGTGGAATCGGTTTCAGGTAAAAATCCCTCGTAATACTGGTTGTCTGCGTAATAGAGTTGGTATTCACACTTGTTGCGTCCGCAAAATAATTGATTTTCTGACCCTTGATGAATAGCTCAACACCATAGGAAAGTTCCTTTTCATAATATCCATTCGAATCCGTAACAATTGTATAGGGAGGAAAAACTCCACGAACATCCTTGAAAGCCAATTTCACATTCGGCAAGATCTCTTCCGTTTCCTTGTTATAGGAATATCCGCTCAAATAGATGTGAATGGGTTCATTGACTACTTCGTAAATGTCGTAACAACTTCCTCCGGTACAAGGTTCCCTGTCACTGGAGAAAAATCCTTTCGATAAACGGGAATCCCACATCATGTATGCATCATCCCTACTTGAATTGATCGGCATCCCAAGATTTGAAGGCACACTGAAAAACTCGGTTTCCCGGTCATAATGTGATTTAAAAATATCCAAGCCACCTATACTTCCATGTCCGTTCGAAGAAAAAAACAAGGTGGAGGAAACCTCATGGAAAAACGGGGTCACTTCATCTTGGTCCGAATTGATCAAAGCACCTAAGTTTTCAGGATGACCATGCGTATTTCCTGCTGAATCAATTGCAATCTTCCAGATATCCATTCCACCAAGACCTCCCGGGCGATTGGAGGAAAAATACAAGGTTTTGCCGTCCATGGAAACATAGGGCTGAATACTCTTGTAACCGGGATAATTGACAGATGAATCCAATCGATAGGCTTCGAAAAACTTCATATTCATCATTCGGGCCAGGTAAATATGCTGCTCGGTTTTCTTTTCTTCACTCCAACGCGTATAGAAAATCACATTGTTGTTATTGAAGGATCCGGCTCCATCGTTTTGAGCACTATTTAAGGGTCTTCCAAAATTCGTCGGTGCGGACCATGTGCTGTCATCATTCAGGGAAACCCAGTACAAGTCACACAGGTATTCCGATTGTTGCTTTTCATTCAGGATTACACCACCAGCTCTCGCCGAGGTGAACATCAGCTTTTGATCCTTATCAAAATACATGGTTGCAAAACTTGCCGTCCCTCTGTTGAACACGGAAGTATCCGCCATTTTAACACTTATTTGACGTGTCTTCTCAATTTCCTCTTTCGCCAGGTAACAACCCGTCATCGCCACCTGGGCAGCATGTAATAACTCATCGTCTGCTTGTGGCGAACGGATATAATCCTCAAATTGCGAAATCGCTTCATCATACTTATTGTTATTCATCAAGCTCTGAGCCAGATAATAACTATCATGCGGATAGGCTTTTTCAACAACTGTATTCTTCAAATGTTTCTCTGCATTCGGATAATCATGCAAACGATAATAACACCAAGCCACATGATGATGCAGGTATTGCTCCATGGTCACTTGCAATGAGCTGTCAACAGCAACTTTTGATTTGGAGAGTTTTTGATTCGTTACCTGGACTTCGTAAGGATAAGTCATGGTTGACATTGCCACAGAATCAGAAAGAGCCAGTTTATATTGTTCAATGGCGTTTGCGTAATCCAATTTATTGAAATACTCATTCCCCAAATAGATATACATTTTTTTTGATTGTGCCAGTGCCATACCGGACATCACCAAAAACAACAGACATATGATCTTAGATTTCATAATTGAGCATGCTATTAAAGTCGTGGACAGACTTTGTAATCGATTGGTTTTTTCTTTTTGTGCACGTACGTAAAGGACAATTCGAATCCTCCTCTACTTTTGGATGACGTGGTAAGGGATGATATATTGAAGTCATAAGCCAACTTCAGAGTATATCCATCTTTCTTAGCTCCGATTGTTGCAATCATTGCATCCTTCGCTCTGAAAATCACACCCCCCAGGATGTATGCTCCACTACCTTTCAGGAAATATCCCGCCTCCAAGGCATAGGTCTGTTCATGAAACTTCTTTTGGTTCATTATCAACACCTTTGGAATCACATAAAACAATTCTGTAATATTAACGCGGGTTCCCAAATGCGTGTACATACGCAAAGGCAGCTTACTTTCCCTCCCGAAGAATGACTCATTCGGCTGGGTCAGATTGAACAAAGAAACACCAATGAACGGATTCAGACGCGCCTGCGATTTTGAATAGTAATACAAAGCACTCGCATTCAACATGGGAATAAACTTGGATTGTGCCCCGAAGTTTTCATTCGAAACCAAGGTTTGGTCAAATTCTCCCCCATTGTTCAATGTATATTGATTATTGAAAGACAATAGCTGGTATTCCAATGATTTCTGAGTGACTCCACCCTGAAGCCCGAAATTCACTATGTGCGTTTTATTTTTATTCAAAGGAACATAATAAGCTGCAGAAAGTAACCCTTGTAAGACATTGAAATTTCCCGCTCCTGCTCTGAAATTATTGATCTGAATACCAAATCCCCATTTTTTGACAGGCATATCAAAGCTGATCAAGGCAGATGTATAGGGTTTATAATTCACGGATTTCCATTGAGTCCGGTATTGGCCATGCACCCTGAAATCTCCCTCCACCACACCTGTCAATGCAGGATTCAGAAACAAAGGAGCAGCATCATACATAGACAAATGCGCATCTTGTCCGTAAGACAATCCATTCATGAAAATGGCTAAAAAAATAATTCTGAATTTCATGACTTATCGAATTAAAGTTACGTCGCCGGATTGCTTGACAATAAAATCACTTCCCATATCTACAACAAAAGTCCAGGTATAGACTCCCAAAGGAACAGGTTCGCCTTTATAAGTCCCATCCCACCCCACATTGGAGTCATTTGATTCGAAAATCACTTGTCCCCAGTTATTATAAACTTTAAAATCAACATTTCTGAACGGTCCGCCACGAATAATAAACACATCGTTTTCCCCATCTCCATTCGGAGTGAATCCACTAGGCAGGACAGGTAGTAAGGCAATCGAGATTTCTTTTGAAACAGTATCGCTACAACCGATATTATCCGTAATTGTCAAGGTAACGATATAAACACCGCCTCCATCGTAACTATGAGTTGTAATTTGGGTATTATCTCCTTCCCCATCTCCAAAATTCCATTGCCAGGAAATAATATTTCCCGCCGTTACATCTGTGAAAGTAATATCCTGCTCTACTAAAGCCGGATTCGGATTAGCTGTAAATGCCGCGGTTGGAATGGCGTGAACATCAATTTGCTGGATCACCGTATTTGTACATCCAAAATCGGAGGTCGCTGTTAAACTAACATTGTAAATCCCACTGCTAGGAAATACAAATGATGTATTTGGCTGCGTGCTTGAACCGATTCCATTGAAATCATAAGCATAATTATCAATTGTACCTGAAGGAATAAATGATGTATTTGTGAAATTGGTAGGATACGATTCACACGCTATCGAAGCATTGAAAGAAGGAACCGGTAATGGATAAACGGTAACCGGTTTTATGACTGTATCTACACATCCATTAGTAGAAGTAACTATCATTTGCACGTTGAAATTCCCAAAACCTGTATAAGCATGCTGTGGATTTTGTGCAATGGAGTTCGTATTATCTCCAAAAGACCAGGACCAGGAAGACAGTGCTCCTACATTTGAAACGGATGCATCTGCAAAATTCATATTGCTAGCCTGACAAACATTTGTAAATGTGAAATCTGCTGTCGGGATCTTATTGAATGTAATCACGATCGTATCCTTATCCGGTGGGCAACCGAAATTCGATGTGGAAGTAAGTATTAAACTAACCGGACCTCCGGAAACATCTCCTATAGATGGATTATATAATCCGTTCAGATAAGACGGACCGGGAATGAAAGACCCGGTTCCCAATGTGGACCAGGTTCCCGTTGTATCCGCTCCGACAATATTTCCGTTCAATTGAACCATCTGATTTTGGCAATACGCCTGATCCATACCCGCATTCACTTGAGGTGGAGAGACAAAAGTTACCCGTATCGAATCATGTGCAATCGGACAAATTCCTGTAGTGGAAAGAATCACATCAATAAACCCGTTGGTGATATCTACCGGAGAAATGGTATAAAACGTATTTAAGTTGGATGGATTTGAAATAGTCCCGAATCCGGAAGTAGTCCATTGGGTAGAAAAACCTGAAGTTACCGTTCCTGTAAGGTTCAGTGTCGGGTTATTCGAACAGATGGAATCCATGGAGGTAATTGTTACTGTAGGAAAGTCAATTATCTGAATTTGCAAACTGTCCATTACTGCCAGACAGTTTCCATTATTCGTTGATTGCAGATATAATGTAACCAAACCATTGGAGATATCTGTAGTTGACAGTACATAACTTCCATTCAAGGTTGTCTGTGACGGGGAGAAACCGCCGGTTCCATTCGCTGACCATATTCCAGTCGTTGTAATCCCGCTGATAACCGGATTCAAGGCAACATCAGTTGTATTTGAACAAACCAATTGATCACCACCGGCATCAATGAAAGGAGCTTCCGTGAAGAAAATGACAACTGTATCCTGTTTATTCGGACAAGAGAAAAAGCTTCCTGTGGTGGTATAGAACAAAACCACGCTATCTGCTGTCAAATCTGCCGGAGAAGGAGTGTACGTTGTTGAAGGAGAACCAATATTTCCAAATGCACCTCCATTCCCACCACTCCAGGTGGCAGCTGCCGAATAGGAAAACGCTCCCGTAATCGGAACTGCTCCTACATTATTCTTACAATAAGAATCATCTGCTCCGGCATTCGCTTCAGGAGATTGGATAAAATTCACGACCATCGTATCTCTGACCGGATCACAATTTCCAGTGGAAGCAAGGACAAATGTCAGCGTTCCTTGCGTATAATCCGAAGCAGAAGGAACATAAGACGTGGATAAATCCGTTGAATTAACAAATGAACCAGCACCGTTGATCACACTCCACTGACCTGTCGTTGAGCCACCTTCAACGGAACCATTCAATAACACAGCGGGGTCTCCGTTACAAAGTGTGGTATCATTTCCTGCTTTCGTATATACTTTTCTATTAAAGGCAGACATATAATGGTAATAACATCCGGAACTCGAACCACCATTAATTACTCCCATTCCAAAATATTCACTCGAGTTGGTAATAAGGTTGGAAGAACCAGCCGGAATATCCGTCGTATTAAAAGTTATCTGAGCACCACTCCAAAAACCAGCAGTTCCCGGTACAGGACTGAATGCGGAACCCGGAACAAGTGTGGAACTTCCGTTTAATACAAAGCTATTGATAGCCGATGTGGGACATAAAAGATTCAGGATAAATGTTTGAGCATTAGTTCTTGTAAAACTGACCTGGCTTGATCCCGCACAGTTAATCGGAGGAAGCAATGCCTCTCCAACCTCGCATCCAAAACCACTAGCCTGCAATACGTATACGTTTTTGTCCGCGTCCACATAAGCCAAAGCTTCCGTGGCTGTGAGGACATATTTCCAGGTATCTCCCTGGTTCAATAATTGTGTAAAGGTTCCCAGGTTGGTAGTAACCGATACGAATGTGAAGTTTTGAGTTGCAACGATAAAGATTCCCTCATCGGAAGTCGCAAACATATTTCCTCTATTTACAATATAATTTGTACCTACCACATCCACAGGAACAATCTGGTCTCCCATCAAATCACGGCAACCACCACCGGAGTTCGTTACCGAGTCATCGGAAACAGTGACAGCAATCGGTTTATCGGAAACAACAATGGTACCTCCTAAGTTATTCCCGGGTGTATTAGTTGCCTGTGAGGTGTTTTCTACCGTATAAGTCTGTCCTTTATTGAGCATTACAGAGTAAGTAACTCCAATTGGATGCCCTACTACGGTTGCTTTCGGCGTAATCCAGACAGTGGTATTATCTTCCGTCGCGACGATACAGATTATTGATTTCGGTTGAATCGGAGCATAATTTCCATTTGCCCACGAATTTTGAAAAGGACAAACAAACTCGGTTCCAAGTGCATTCTGCCCCTTTAGTGAATACGTTTCGGGGTTATTGACAATGGTAACAACCTCATAAACAACCGTTATAAGTGTGTCAGCCTCGATTTTGATCCCATAATTCAATACGTTGTCTGCAGGTTTGGATTCCAAAGTATTAACAATCGCATCCAGAAAAAGTGAACTTAGTGAATTTGCCGGAACCACAAAAGTGGAATCATATGTTCCAGCCGGTTGGTATACCCGAACAGTTGTCGGTGCATTGAATGTGGAGATTCGCAATGCCAAAGGAGTATTCCCGGCGTGACTAGGTGTCACCCACGGTGCAGCGAACCAAAAGACCGAGTCAATTTGACCTTTACTCTCAAATGATCCGACCGTAAACATCAAAGCTAGTAGCAGTATTATCCGACGTAATTTCATAAGCTCTAAATTCATCCTACTATTTATTCTTATCGATTTCCTTTTGGATATCTTCCAGAATACTATTATTCAATTTATCATCTTCCTCCTCTAACGAAGGTCTGTTTTTCGTAATAATGAATGAGATTCCTATTTCATGGGAACCTGCACTATATTTTCTCAACTTGGTATAGCTGTAGTCATAACCATACGTTATCGCCAAACGACTTTTCAACCTGATACCCAGAAAAATCCCCATCGCATCCTTTGTTCTAAAATTCAAACCGCCAAAGAACTTATCCTTGTAAGTCAATTGTGCCAGAATGGAAATCTGAGAAGGGACCGGTTTGGTGTATCTGAACAGGATTGCAGGTCTCAATTCCCAATTTTTCTTAAACACAAACTTGTATGAACTCATGAATGTGTAATGGAACTGCAAATTCTGATTGTATGAATTGAAATTCAATCCTTTCCCAATCAAATGATCGATGGTACCGCTGAACTCAAACTTGTCACTGTACAATCTGAAACCGGTATTTACGTCAAACGCATTTCCCGAATAACTGTTTCCGGTAAAAATGGGATCACCCGGATCAGCAATAACTGCATCATATAAACGAACACGGTACTGAACAAAACCCGGACGGATACCTAAGCCCATCTTCCATTTCTTGTTCATCTTGATCTGGTATCCGTAATTCAGGTATACTCCTGTCTTCCCCAACAAACCTGTCTGTTCGGTCAGTAGTTGTATCCCATAACCATGTTTTGCCTTATTCTTGAACGACCCGTGAAAATTCAAATAGAAATTTTTGGGAGCATCCTTAAATCCAACCCATTGATTTCTATTGAAAAAGCTCACTTCGTGGTAATTCGTACTCCCAACATATGCGGGAGAGTAATGCAATGGATTTGCGAACACATTTGTAAATAAACTTTGTTGCTGTCCGTATGAAACAAAGAACAGAATAACAAATAAGCTTGTGATAAAATTCTTCTTGCTCATCTTAATCTCGTTTTCTTAACACCATTAATACTCCTTTGTAGATATCCGGATCAGCATTTGCATTCAGCTGGATCACATACAAGTAATTTCCGTCCGGAACCGGCTCACCTTTATAGGTTCCATCCCATGGATTGTCATAACCATCCGATGTGAAAACGGTTTGTCCCCATTCATTATAAATTTCAATATGCGCATTCGGATAACCCAATTTCAAGAAGTCCAGTTTCCATACATCATTTGAACTATCTCCATTGGGAGAAATAATCGTTGGAATCAAAGTGCTGATTTCATTTGTAACGGTATTGATTGCTACAAATCGAATTGCACTGTCGATACAACCCAGTGCATTCGTAATTTGAAGCACGATATAGTAATTGCCATTTCCATAATATGTATGGCTTGGGTCCATTGCAGTTGAAGAAGATCCATCTCCAAAATTCCAAGAATAAGTTACCGCGTAGTCTGATGTATCAATGAAATTAAACACTGCCCCGATATTCATTCCTCCGTTTGAATTATAAAAGAATCCGGCATCCGGTAAGGGGTCAATAACTATAGGTGTAACAATCGTATCCGAACAACCGTTTACGGTGGAAACAATATGTGTAATGGTATAGGTTCCTGCACTTGCAAATTGCTGGCTCACATTAGCCAAAGCCGCAGAACCTTGTCCGCCAAAATCGTAAAACCAATAATTGATGGTTTCCGAACTGGTGGAAGCATCCGTGAATGCAACCGTAACCTGGTTATTAGGACATGAATTTACAGAAGTGAAAGCTGCAACTGGTTTGTCATAAAGTGAAACGGAAATAGAAACAGTGTCCTTACATCCGTTTGAATTCGTTACGATCAATTCCACAGGATAGGTACCCGGAAGTGAATACGTGTGTGTCGGATTTTGAGTTGTTGATGTTTGCCCGGTGGCAAATTTCCAAGACCAATTGGTCAAAATTCCGGAACCCGGAAGCGAAAAGTCGTTAAATACAGTTGGAAGTCCTTCACAAACATTTGTTCCACTGAAGTTTGCAAACGGCGGAGCAACGAAATTGATCTGGATCGCATCCGAGACTACGTTGCATGTCCCGTTATTTGTAGAAGTCAAGGTCAGAATTACACTTCCATTTGAAATTTCAGTTGCTGTCGGAGTATAAATCGCATTCAAGGCATTAACGGATGGCGTATAGTTCCCAAGTCCACCGCTCCAAACAGCTCCGAATCCGGTTCCGGTCACACTACCGTTCAACTGAACCTGAACTGCATTGGAACATTTCAATTGATTCGGTCCCGCATCCACTTTTGGTGCATCGTTGATCAATACATATATACTATCCTGAACCGGAAGACAATTTCCATTGGAAGTCGATTCCAAATAAATCCACACAAAACCTGCAGATGTATCTGCAACACTCGGAATGTAAGTACAGTTCAAAGAACTATTGTTCGGTGAAAAAATTCCCGACCCGCTTGTCGACCATATCCCAGTATTTGAGGGTCCGCTAACTGTTCCGGACAGACTCACATTGGCATTATTCGCGCAAACGATCAACGTATCAGGGCCAGCGTCAACAACTGCTGCAGATGTAAAAACCACATTCATTGTATCCGTAACAGCAGCACAGGAAACAGCATTGGTAGATGTCAATACAAATTGAATACCGCCGGAAGTTATATCCGATGTTGAAGGAACATAATCCGCATTCAACGTGTTTGCATCGGGCAAGAACATCCCCGATCCATTCGAAGACCAGGTACCTGTTGCTGCGCCTCCACCAACAATTCCATTCAGTTGGATAACTGCATTGTTTTCACAAATCGATTGATCCACGTTTGCATTCACGAGTGGAGCGGGAGTGATTTCCAGGTACATCGTATCCTTTGCAACCGGGCAAAAACCGGTAGTTGAAAGAATGATCCGGATCGGACTGATCAGCGTATCCAAGGGGCTCGGAACATACGTATTCGGAATCGCATTCAATCCGTTCTGAAAAGATCCGTACCCGTTACTCGACCAGGCACCTGTTACTGCTCCTCCACCAACATTTCCTGACAAGGTATAACTTATGTTTGCACAAACTGTATCGTCCAAACCGGCATGTGAATAAGCTGTTGCGTAAAAATCCGTATTGAAGGCATAAGAAGCTCCTGAAGCCGCACCACCTCCGGTGATGATTCCCATTGTGAAAATATCCGACAGGTTCACAATCATGTTGTGACTATTCACCGGAACGTCTGTTGTGTTGAAGAAAATGCGGGCAGCAGTATATAATCCCGATGTACCCGGAACAGGTTGGAACATTCCCGGGGTAATGAATCCCGGCATTCCATTCAAATAGAAGTTTCCTTCAAAACCTGAACGCGTTACCAAAATAATCCCCAAGGAATCCGCACTTGATCTTGAAAAGGCCATGTTATTATTCCCCTTGCAATTAATGCTCGGAACAACAGACGCACTCATTTCACAACCAAATCCTGAAACGTGATATACATAGACCGGCTTAGTTGATTTGATGTATAACAAATCTTCCGTCATTGGAATCTCCAACGTTTCCGAAGAATTGATCAAAGTTGTATTTGTACTTACTCCTGTTACTTCAATTGTGGAAGCATTCTGGGTCGCCAAAACATAAATCCGATCATGTGTTGAAGTTCCTTTGTAAATCGTGTAATCCGTCCCGATTGAAGGCGTGGGAATCAACTGGTCACCAATCATGTCCGAACATGCCGACTCAACCAATTGGCCATCAAACAAGGTGATTGCAACTGGTTTATTTGCCGAAACGATGGACCCTGCCAGGCTGGTAGCAGCAGAAACATTCACATCCCTGGCACTGTATGTTTGTCCGGCATTCAAGACAACCGAGAAACTTGCATTCGCCAAATGTCCCGTGATATCCGTACGCGGAGTAATCAGCACCGTTGTATTATTCATTGAAGCAACAATCTCAATTCCCGAATAGGTCGCCGGAGTTGTTGCTGCATTATTCCAAAATTTTTGAAATGGAGTATAGAAATTTGTTCCCAATGCCTTCCCTCCTTTCAGACTGAAACTTTCCTTGTTATTGGGAGCATTTACTTCATAAACTGCATTGATCAATCCTGTCGATGAAATCTTGATCCCATTGTTTGAAATGGTATTTCCGGCCGGACTTTCAATCTGGGCGATGACGGAACTCAGGTTGATGCTGTCACTTGAAAATGTAGACATGTTCAAGGTCAACGGAACAAAAGCACCATTTGCAGGTTGCGAAACAGTAATGAAAGCGGGTTGGCCATAGGTTTGAAAACGCAACATGACAGGAATCTGACCTACTCCACTTGAAACATCTGGAGCAGCAAACCAAAAAACGGTATCCCTCTGAGCTATGGAACTTACGGTAGTAGTAAGTGAAAACGCAAGAAGAAAAAGTTGAATAAATCTGAACATATGTAGGACTATCTCAGTTTGGAGTTCGCAAAGATAGCTTAACAAGACTTATTTTTAACTAAAATTAAGAAAGCGAAACATGCCATTCACACAACCAAAGCCGAAGTTTAAAAATAAAAATCAGTTAGTTACGAATTTAACACCGATTTGAAACTACACAAAAAACACAACTATCCGGGTAGTTCAAACTGGTATTTTAGCGATGATTCGGAGGTAGTTCGGGTTTCAGTTTTGCAGCTCGGTCATGCAAGACAATACTACCGGTGACAGCTACATTCAGAGAGGAATTTCCCGGAAGTTTGATCACTTTTCTGCACTTGGCCAAAACGGAATCCGGAAGCCCTTGATCTTCAGATCCCAACAAGTAAATTGCACGCTTCGGATGCTCGAAATCGTGCAGGAATTCTGCATCGTCTGTTAATTCGATCGCAATCAGATGACAATCATATGGAATATTTTCGCACAAATCCTCCAGGGAATCGTAATGAAAATAAGGAATCCGGGCCCATGTGCGGGTTACATCGGAAGACTGTTTCTTATAGCGCTTTCCTACCGTAAAAATATAGGAAGCTCCCAAAATATAGGCCGATCTCCAAAGTGTCCCGATGTTATGATCGGTTTTCGCATTAAATACACCAATTGCGCAATAACCCTGAACATTTGAAGTTTTCATATTGTCGGAATGGTGTTTTTATCCTGGACAAGCGCATTTCCGATATGGAAAATCGCATCTCCTTTATTTACCAAAGGAGCCTCATTGGTACAAATAATATATCCCTTCGAATTTGATTTGATTTTTCGCTCTGAAGAACCGTAAGGATCACTTACAAAACCCAGGAGATCTCCCTTTTCAACATATTGCCCATTTTTCACTTCCGAATGGAAAACACCTGATTGAGGAGCTCTCAACCATTTGGAAGACTTGATGATAATCGATTCGTTTTCAGTTGGTTCCAACTTGAAATTTTTCATGTGAAAATGGTTCAAAATACGTTGAATCCCAAGTAATCCTTCTTCTACGATAGTTTCATCAATGGAATTTGTCTTTCCCCCTTCAAACAAAAGGATTTTCTTCCCCATTTTATTTAGGGCCTCACGAACCGACTTTGATATGTATCCGGAATGGACAATGAATGGCGGATTAAAAACAGTTGCCAGTTCCATACTGATCGGATCGGATAACAGGCAACGAACCTGGGCAATGTTGGAACGCTGCGCAGAACCAGTATGAAAGTCGATGACAATATCTACATTCGGCGCAATCTGGTTCATGAACTGGTAAGCAAACTGACTTGCCAGTGAACCATTCTTTGAGCCAGGAAAACTGCGATTCAAGTCCCTTCCATCCGGTAACTCACGTTTCAAGTTCAGGTATCCGAAAATATTGAAAACAGGCAAACAAATGATAGTTCCTGCAATCGGTTTATTCCATTTTTTGCGGATCACCCTCCGAATGATTTCCATTCCATTGATCTCATCCCCATGCATTCCTGCCATCAACAGGACAATTGGTCCGTCCTTTACTGATCTTTCGACAAAAACAGGAACCTGAACCGGCGTATGTGTATGCAACTTCGCAACATCCATGCTTAGCTCAACACTCTGCCCGGGCAGAATTTCTTTTCCAAGTATGTAGAACTTTCGAGCCATTGTTATTTCTTCTTTACATTCTTCTCAATAAAGGCAATAATTTTTCCGGCAATATCAACACCAGTAGCGCGTTCGATACCTTCCAATCCGGGAGATGAATTCACTTCCAAGACCAAGGGGCCGCGGGAAGACTGCAACAAGTCAACACCGGCAACGCCCAGCCCAACCGCATCTGCAGCTTTGATTGCCGTCGTTTTTTCTTCTTCTGTCAATTCCAGGATGGTTGCTGTTCCTCCCCGGTGCAGGTTGGAACGGAACTCCCCCTCTTTCCCTTGACGTTTCATCGCACCAACAACTTCTCCATCTACCACAAATGCCCGGATATCAGCACCTCCGGCTTCTTTAATAAATTCCTGAACAATTACACGTGCTTTCAGTCCGTTAAATGCCTCCAAAACAGATTGGGCAGCATTTTGGTTTTCAGCCAAGACGACACCTAATCCCTGGGTTCCTTCCAATAACTTCAGTACAACCGGAGCTCCTCCGGCAGATGAAACAACATGTTCCACATTCCGGGAATAGTTTGTGAATACCGTTTTTGGAAGCCCGATCCCTTCTTTGGACAAAACCTGCAAACAACGCAGTTTGTCACGCGAGTGAACGATTCCCCTGGAACTGTTTACCGAAAAGACATTCATCATTTCAAACTGGCGAACCACAGCGGTACCATAGAAAGTAACCGATGCTCCGACACGGGGGATAACCGCATCAAAACCCTCCAGGTACTCCGACCCATAAAATAAGGAAGGTCCTTTTTGTTCAATTTCGATATTGCAGCGCAAATGATCCACGATGTGGGCTTCGTGTCCGTGCTTTTCAGCCGCCTCAACCAATCGTCTGGTGGAATACAATTGCGGATTGCGTGATAAAATGGCAATTTTCATTCTTTTTCATGAAAGGCTCATCCCTTTCCTTCGATAATATATAAGTTACTTATTCTCGTATTTGTAGGAACAATTTGTTTTGGACGTATCTATCAGGAAACGTCTGTTCAGCAACCTGCGACCTAATAATATGGGATTTCTCAAGCCCGTTCTTTCCGTTAGCGAAAATACGGTTTCATACGATTCTCCGAACAATTGAACAGTTCCTTTAACAAAAAATCGCTCTTGCGCCATTCCATTGGAACTTTTGACGATTTTCTTCTTAAAACTACTGAAAATAACTTCCTTGCCGGTGTAACCGGAGATCGCTTCATCCAGGAAAACCACGCGAAGCTGTTCCTGCTCATCAAATTCGATGATTTCAATGGATTGGCAATGCATCGAGCTGGAATAGGCTCCCGAGTCAATTTTTACCGGGACATTTTTCAATTCAAAACTGGGAAAGGAAACCAAATCCTTTCGCCCGATTATTCTCTTATTCGTCGATTCCATATTTCTCGTTATCTTTGTACAGAAGTTGTTATTCGATAATCGAAATTAGAAAAAAAGCGATTGAGAAGAGAAAAATGACTTCAAATAAAAAAAAGTTAGGGGAATAAATAATAAATTGAAAAATTATTCCTAATATTGCACCCCCAATTATGGGATAGTGAAAGAAAATTAGAGTCATGGATTTTATCAGAGAGCTTCAAAAAGAACTAGTAGAATTGAAAGAATTCCCAGCATTTGGCGCTGGAGATACAGTAACAGTATCATACAAAATTAAAGAGGGAAACAAAGAGCGTATTCAGCAGTTTCAAGGTGTTGTTTTACAACGTCGCGGACAAGGTACAACTGAAACGTTTACAGTTCGCAAAATGTCAGGAAACGTAGGTGTTGAGCGTATCTTCCCTATTTCTTCTCCTTTCATTGATACCATTACAGTTAACAAACGTGGAGCTGTACGTCGTGCACGTATCTTCTACTTCCGTGGTCTTACTGGTAAAGCAGCACGTATCAAGGAAAAAAGAAGCTTCTCTCACTCATAAGCCGAAGATTAAATCTCAATATATCGTCCCGACGTTCGCTTTGCGAAGTCGGGATTTTTTATGCTTTATTGTTTGGCATCAACTTTGTTTGAACGGGAATCATGAAAATTATTCCATTTCTCTTGCCTCTTCTAATCATCCACGCTTGCACCGGACAAACCAAATCAGGCTCTTCAACTCAGAAACCAACTGAAACTGCAGGCAACACAATTATCACTGACCCAATTCAGGAACTTTACAATCAATACCAGGGAAATCACGAACAAAGTGTTTCCAGCGGAACGGTAAACAATGGAAGCCTCCAAAACGGGAAACTATTTCCTTTTAAAGGCGCGAACTTCATTTATTTCGATTCAACCAGCTATCTAAGCAAGCATGCATTCACCAATGAAAAAGTATACCAAACAGTTTTGGCGACTTACCGGCAATTTGAATCAAAGCTTACACGGTTCGAATTCGGGCTTATGGAATGTTCCAATGAACACGGTGGTAAAATCTGGCCACACAGGACACATCAGAATGGTTTGAGCGTCGATTTCATGTCGCCTCTTCTTAAAGATGGAACTTCCTGTACAGATTTCAATACTGTTGGACTTCCCCATTACCTGATGGATTTTGATGACAACGGAATTTATACTGAAGACTCCGCCTCCCCCATAGACTTCAACCTAATTGCCAGGCACCTGTTGGAACTCAACACACAAGCCAAACAGAACGGTTTGAAGATTGAAAAGGTCATCTTGAAGATTGCTTTGAAAGATAACTTATTCGCTACAGAATATGGGAAGAAGCTGAAAAACAGTGGAATTTATTTCGCCGTCAATCTGAGTGATCTGATCGATTCCCTGCATGATGATCATTATCACGTGGATTTTAGTATTCTTAAATAAGAACGGATCAGAATGTAATTCCGCAATATTACGTCATGAACTCAAATTAAATACATTAAAGAATTGATAAACAATTGATTAAAAAACGTAATATTGCGTTATTACATCAAAAAAAACTTCCCGCAAAACCAATCACTCATTAAAAATACACCCTCAGGTTATTTTCATTTTTCATTTCATTAAATGCATTAACTTTCCAATTGTACCAGCTAGCTCATACAACAATTATGAAGTTTATTCCATTTTTTATCCTTTTCCTGTTCAGCGTCGTTGCTTATTCTCAGGCGGATACCGTCCGGATCAAGGATTTACTGACAATACTCACGAAAACTCCACAACCACGTAATTATCAGAACATCGACCAGTTGAACGTGTGTGCGAAATTAATTTCTTCCAATTTCAAGAAATACGCTGATACGGTCTTCTATCAGAACTATCAAATCGGCAGCCTGACATATAAAAATGTTATTGCGCGCTTCAATCCGCAGGCTTCCCGAAAATTGATCATCGGAGCCCATTACGATGTTTGCGGAAACCAAGAAGGAGCAGATGACAATGCATCCGGAATTGTTGGTTTACTTGAACTGGCAAGACTTCTGAAAGGACAAACACTCGACAAATGTATAGAATTGGTTGCGTATACCCTTGAAGAACCGCCCTTTTTCAGAACGGAATTCATGGGAAGTTTCATTCATGCCCAATCACTCAAAAATTCACACGCGGATGTTATCGGAATGGTTTCCCTCGAAATGATCGGCTATTTCAACGAGGCGAAACATACCCAGGATTATCCCATCGGGTTTTTGAAGCTGTTTTACGGATCACGCGGGAATTACATTACAGTCGTCAATAAATTTGGCAAAGGAAAAGGAGCCCGGAAATTTACCAAAAACATGGACCATTTGGCCCAACTTCCCGTTAAGAAATTCAATGGTCCGAAATACCTGACCGGAATCGATTTCTCCGATCATTTGAATTATTGGAAAATGGGATTTAGTGCTTGTATGATCACGGACACAGCTTTTTACCGGAACAAGAATTACCATCAAAAAACGGACGAGATGGGAACCTTGGACATTTCCAGGATGGCACTGGTGATTGACGGTGTTTTTTTGAGTATCTTAGCTTAAATTCATTGATTATGAAACTACTGATATTCACTTCAATTTTAGCAATGGGAACTGCTAAAAGTTGTACCAAGGAAGATTGTACCGAAAAAGTCAAAGAAGATTGCGTTTGCACTATGCAATACGATCCCGTTTGCGGATGCAATCAAAAAACCTATTCCAACGCTTGCACAGCTGAGTGTCATGGCATTACGAAGTATGTGAAGGGGGAATGTCCAAACTAATTATCAATTATGAATGGATTAATTATCAAGAATCGATTCTCATCCAAAAAACCTGATAATTGTTGAATTTATTATTTAATCATGACGGATTTACAAATTGTAAAAGCTTACTATGATGCATTCAATTCCGGAAATTGGTCCGAGATGCTGTCATTGGTAGACGAACACATTACGCACGAACCCAATCAGGGGAAACCACGCATAGGAAAAGCGTTGTTTACGGATTTCATGCAACATATGGATACAAGTTATACGGAAACCTTGAAGGACATTGTACTTTTCTCTTCTGACAAGGAAGGTCGGATTGCCGCAGAATTTGTAGTTCATGGAACATATAAAAAAGCAGAAGAAGGTTTACCACCCGCTCACGGACAGACTTACGTACTTCCTGCAGCAGCTTTTCTGGAAGTGAAACACGGAAAAATAACCCGTGTAACCACTTACTACAACCTGGATTTATGGATCGAATTAGTTTCCAAATAAATTGTGAATCAGCTGAAACGTGAATTGGCTCTTGGATTAGAAATCGCTGAATTGATTCCCCAACTGGGTCAATTGCGAATCGCCGTTTTCCATGATTTCCCCTATTTGTATGAAGGTTCCCTGGAATATGAGCAGAAATACCTGCAAGTTTATACCCAAAATCCATTAAGTATTGCTTTCTGCATCTTTGATGGTGAAGAATTGGTTGGAGCCACAACCGGGATGCCTTTAGTTGCAGAATCAAAAGCAATTCAGCAACCTTTTCTTGACCGTGGATTAAACATCCATGATTTTTTTTATTTCGGAGAAAGTATCTTGTTACCAGCCTATCGCGGTCAGGGAATTGGTCACTTGTTCTTTGATATCCGCGAAAAACATGCATTGGAAAACGGGTTCAAAGTCACCACATTCTGTTCTGTTGTACGACCCGAAAATCATCCTATGCGATCGGTAAATTTCAGACCTAACAACGATTTTTGGAGGAAACGGGGCTATATCGAACAAAATTATTGCTGTAACCTGTCTTGGTTGGACAGAAATGAAACCGAAGAAACAGAAAAAGAACTCCGATTTTGGACCAAAGAATGGAAGTGACAAGTATCCGGTTACAATTTGCTGTTCCGGTATTGAAAAGTTAACTTGAAAGAACAAAATTTAGCTTAATTTTGCCGTACATAACCGAAAATCAGGTAATAATCAAAAAAATACCTGAAAACGATTGAAAACATCACCCCATTTGATCCAAAAGATTGAATGTAAATCTAAAATTGAATTCAGCATGAAACAACTTTTTCTTATCTCTTCCTTCTTGATCCTGCTTTCTTCCTGCAGTGAAGATCCCAACAGGGAACTCGTAATCTCCTTTGAGAGTGCTTCCGGATTGGAAGAAGGTGACGACGTGGTTCTCAGAGAGCATACTATCGGTGAAGTGACCAAAATCGATTTGGATGACGAGTATCGAACTGCTGTCCACATCCATTTGGAAAAAGTGAAGCGTCTACCACGGGATTCGAAATTTCTGATCGGTGCAGGAAGTCTTTTCAGTAATGCAGTTTATGTGATTCCGGGGAAATCCAAATCGTATCTGACGAGTTCTGATAAGATTATCGGAAGTGAAAAGAAAGACCTGCAGATGCATACCCTGATTAATAAGTTCATTGAGAAATTACCGGAACCTGCTCATAAAGAGGATTCTGTCATCAAGGAATTGCGCGATATCAAACAGGAAATTCATGAAGTGAATGAGAAGACGAAGTAATAACAATATTTTATGAGCAAAATCAATAAAACACATTTAATCATCTTGTTGCTCATTAATACATTTATTGTAGGAAAATTGATTCATTTTTCCTGGACGGGAAACGATAAAGCCATTATTGCAGTTATTTTTTATTATTTTGTCTTACTCTTACTTAATCTCTTTATCTGGGTTATTTTAGATTACTTCAAACGGCCTGTTGGAAATGTTTACAAAATTTCAACAACGGTATTAGTGATTCTTATTCTTCCCGTATTGCTTCTTGGAATCATCCATTAACTTGCTTCCACAAAAGAAATTTTGAAAAAGTCTACATTTTTCATATATGGCTCCTCTGGTAAGAAATCCGGAAAATCCTATAGAACTTCACATGTTTCTTTTGTGCAGCTTGTGGATGTAAACGACCAGTTTAAGCTAATTAATAAAATAATCCATCTGAAATGATAAAAATCTGCTATCTCTTTCTCATACTCCTTCTTTTATCTTGTGGCTCTCGAAACAAGGAATTGGTCATCATTTTTGAAGAATCAGGTGGCCTCCAGGAAGGAAGTGATGTGATCTGCAAAAATACAGTAATCGGAAACGTGAAAAATATCCAACAAATAGGAAGGAATGAAGTATTTATCAGTATATCCCTAACTGGAACGGATTGTATACCCAAAGATTCAAAATTCATAATACACGAAAAAGACCTCCTTAATAAGGCACTTTATATAGAGCTTGGAAAGTCTGAACAATATTTATCTAAATCTGATAAAATATTTGGGCAAATCACTACTCTATTCTATATCAAAAGAAGAAAAATATAAACCTATTTTACTTTCATCATTTCGTTATTTCCACTAACTTCCTCTTATGAAAGAAATCCTGGAGAAACAACGTACATTTTTCAATTCCAACCAAACGAAGGATCTGAATTTCCGGATTAAACAATTGAAGTGGCTCAAAACCCTTTTATTATCGAATCAAACACGGTTAAACGAAGCCATTTATGCAGATTTCGGGAAATCGCCTTTCGAGACATTCACCAATGAATTCGGATTGGTTTATTTGGATATCGACGAGGCTTGCCGCAAATTGAAAAAGTGGGCGAAGTGGAAACGCGTGCGTACCAATTGGGTAAATTTTCCTGCCAAAAGCTACATCATTCCCGAACCATTGGGTGTTTCACTTGTAATCGGAGCTTGGAATTATCCCTATCAATTGTCTTTAGCTCCCGCTGTTGCTGCTGTTGCTGCCGGAAACACCGTGATCCTGAAACCGAGTGAATTACCTTCCAATACGAGCAGGATCTTAGCTGAGTTGATCAATACCAATTTTGATCCCGGATTTTTTCGCGTAGTAGAAGGCGGAATTGAAGAAACCACGGAACTCCTTGAACAACGTTTCGACAAGATTTTCTTTACAGGAAGCCCGAATATCGGCCGCATTGTATACGAAGCTGCAGCAAAACACCTTACTCCTGTCACGCTGGAATTAGGAGGGAAAAGTCCGGCTATTTTCACCGAAGGAGCGAACTTGAAAATGGGGATCAAGCGACTGATCTGGGCAAAGTTTCTCAATTCCGGTCAAACATGTATCGCTCCCGATTATGTATTGCTTCCAAAAACGATCAAAGATGAATTTTTACGCCTGGCGAAAGAAGAAATCGAAGCTGCCGCCTACTCGCTTGAAAACGGGAATTATATCCGAATTATCAACGACAAGAATGTTCAACGCCTGGCTTGTTTAATGGATCCGGACAAAGTATATTCCGGTGGGAAAATTGATCATGAAAAACGGATCATTGAACCGACACTGATACACAATGTGACTTTTGAAGATGCAATCATGCAGGAAGAGATTTTCGGCCCTTTGCTACCAATCCTGACTTACGACTCCATGGACGAAGCAATACGGGAAATCAAAAAGCGCGAAAAACCTTTGTCCTGTTATCTATTCACAAACAATTCCACTCTCAAAAACAGACTCTTAAATGAACTATCATTTGGAGGAGGTGCCGTGAATGATGCGATCATGCATATTTCAAACAGTCGTTTGCCATTTGGTGGTGTTGGGAATAGTGGAACAGGTTCTTATCATGGTGAAGCTGGTTTCAGAACCTTTTCACATTACAAAAGCATCCTGGAAAAAGCAACCTGGTTCGAAACCAAACTCAAGTACTCACCCTATTCCGAAGGGAAATTGCAGTGGATTAAACGTTTGATGGGGATAAAATGAATTCAGGATTCAAAACCTGTAAATCATGTAATAAATCAATCCATTCCAATAGTACTTTCTATTGGAATTTTCGATACCTTTCGATGGATGAGTAATTAAAACGAAAAGCCATGAGTAAGAAAAAATCAAAAACGGAAAAAGAGGAAACTTTTCCCGGATACCCGGCATATCCTGCCAGTGAAGACATTTATCGAACGGACAAGGAGGAGATGGATCTGGATCCGGAAGACATCTCCAAAAAGAAAAGTTCCAATGAGCCTTCCATCGATAAAAACCTGGATGTTCCCGGATCAGAATTGGATGACGAACAAGAAGCTACCGGAAACGAAGATGAAGAGAACAATTATTACAGTTTAGGTGGTGATGACCACAATAATTTGGACGAAGACAATCAATGAATCCAAAATTCAAAATGACGAATTCAAAAACCTTCTCACTTTTGAAGTTCGCCTTTTGAATTTCGAATTTGTTTAATCAAATCATATCCAATTCACATCTTTTGAATTTCAACTGCTTGTAAAAAGAAGGTGAAAATCCTGTAATCTTTTTAAACTGATTGGATAAATGAGCTACACTGCTGTAATTCATCTTGTAGGAAATCTCTGTCAAATTCAGTTCATCATACAATAAGAACTCTTTCACTCTTTCAACTTTATTCATAATAATGAATTGTTGAATTGTCATTCCTTTTTCTTTGGAGAATACATTGGATAGATACGTATAATCGTAATTCAGTTTTTCGCTGATATAATCCGAATAATTCATTTTAGGCGCTTCGTCCGAATAATGAACCATTTCAATTACCGCGCCTACAATTTGCTCTATCAGGATACTGGTTCTGTCTTCCAAAAGCTCTAAGCCACAACTGGACAGATCATCTTTCAACTTCTCCCGGACATCATCAGAAATGTTTTCTTTGATCTCCACCATCCCCAACTCTATTTTAGTAGGGCGCAAGCCTAAACCCGCCACTACCTCTTTCACGACCATCTTGCAACGAAGACTCACCATGTGTTTTACAAATAACTTCATACCAGTAAATTTTTAATAAAACTTTTACCTCTTTAGCTATTGTTAAGTTCTCAGGTTATTATGGAGGAAACTTGGAAAATGGGTTCAGCAATAATGTTTAATTTTTCCTAAGATAGAATGAATTATCTTCTCCTCAAAGCTTCTTAGTTATAATTTATAATTATTTCACATTTTGCAAACACTCCATTCAATTACCGTCCAAATAAAAAAAAGACCATTCAACAGATAAACCTGTCAAATGGCCTTCGTTTGTAACTCGCGATTTATTTCAAAAGCGAATGTTTATTATTTGCCCGTTTAATCCCTTCTACCGGGAATCAGTTGAAGTACAAGTGCTATTAATGCAATGACTAATACCAAATGAAATAAACCTCCTGTGTGGTAACCAAAGTATCCGATGGCCCAACCTATAATAACAATAATTGCTATCGTGCTTAATATTGCTCTCATGATTTCTCTTTATTAATGGTAAATACTAATTGATGATGTGTTTGTTGATTGAGAATTGGTTTTTACCTTGATTATAAAAAAGGAGTACGCCGAGGCGCACTCCTCCAAACCAATTTTTAGAATAATCTATTCCAGTCAATTGTCTATTTGTATTATTTTACGTTGTCTTTCCCGATATCACGGAATGCTTGCCCTAACTCATCCATGTCATTCTTGAACTCACGTTTAAATTCTTGCCAATTTTCCCTGGAAGTGTTTTTCATCTCCTGCATACGGACTTCCATTTCATTGTTGCGTTTTTCAAGTGCCGCGATTCGTTCATTTCTTTCCCTAATGGCTTCTGCCCGCGCATTTATTTTTTGAGCCCGCATTTCCAGGATCATGGCCTTATTGTTATTGATAGCTTCTCGCATTGATTCGCGATAACTTTGAAGATCCGCTTCATATTCCCGCTCTGCTTGTCCAAGATTTTCCTGTGCATCCCTGACATCTTCTTTGGCTTTGTCCACTTTTTCTGACTTGGTATCAGTACAGCCGGCAAGAGCGACTACCAGAACTGACAAAATCAACCGGACTATTCTCTTTTTCATAACTATCTGGATTAATATGACGGAATTGTTTCCATCTATCACAAATATGCATGAACAGGATATATAATATCTTACACGATTTGCTCAAATTGTTACACAAATCACTCAAAAAAAACCTTAAAAAAGCAGTATGATAATCCAAAAAAGCGCCAGACTTTTGACTGACGCTTCTCTCAAGACAGAGTCTCTATCAGTTGCTATTAATCCCTGTTAACCACAACTGGCAGAACTTTCAATCTAAAATAAACTACATAGTGAACTTATCAGGATCATCATCAGGCCGGTCGAACTGTCCGGATTGGTTCGACTGATTCGATTGACCAGATTGATTCGACTGACCGGATTGATTGGATTGACCATACTGCCCGGTATTCGACTGATTGAGAATATTCATAACTTCATCGCGCGACTTATTGAGTTTTGTACACAACTTGTCAACCAACTGATTCTCTTGTCCGGGTTGAAAATCCAAATCTGAATCTGTCAACTGGCTGTATTTTTCCTTTAGTTGAGAAGATTGTTGTCCCCAGTTGCCTTTAATCTGAAAAGGCGCTGTGTTATCTCCTGTGCCTGAATTAGACCTTGAATCCTGATCGGAATACGGATTCTGATTCTGATTGGTGTTCTGATTCGGCCTTTGGCTTGCCCCTTGGTTCTGATCTTGCGGTTGATTTTGACCCTGATTCTGATTTTGTTCTCTGTTTGGATTCTGATCCTGGTCAGGATTCTGATTCCAATTGTTTTCTGCTACTGACATACCTTACTATTTTTAAGATTAACCTTTTGTTCTTTTACAAAGATCTTTCTTAAGCAGAGGTATGCCATTACACAAAGTCAGTGGATTCTTACAAAAATCTCACTTTAAAGCAATCGGTCACTTTACAAATTGTCCTTTTACATATTCCAGGTAATCCGCTTGTGAAGGTAAATCCGGAACGTTGCATTTTTGAAGGTAAGGGAATATCTCAATAACCATTTTTTCCATGATTGAAAAATCATTCGCAATTTTCGCTTCCTGGTAAGTTGTCATGAAATAATCATTGATTTTCCCTAAATAAGCATCCTGGTCTTTCACATTTTCATCATTACTGAGGAATTGTTTGCTCAAAGGTACTCTGTAGTCGTGGACTGCACTTTTAAACACTTCCAATTCTACCGGATCCTTTAAATTGAGATTGGGGTATTTTTGGTAATATTCAGTAGCGTATTTCCCTAATGAATCGTGTTCGTTTTCCTGCAAAACCTTTATGTAAGCCTTCAAATCTTCTTGTTTCTTTTTAGATTTTTGATAGGTTTTGTTTGCTGCAAATACAGGATTTGATTCCGGATTCACAACATCTTTTCCTTTGAAAAGCAATTGTTTTGCCTGCTGACCTCCAACAACCTTTGCTATCAAGTCTCCATTTGAATTGAAATACAATAAGGTCGGGTAAGCGCTAATCCCATATTTCTGCATCACTCCCGGTCCGTCATTTTTCTCTCCGTCCAATTTCAAAGAAATGAAATTTGCATTGTAATAAGAAGTCACTTCCGGATCAATAAAAGCAGTTGCTGCCATTTGTTTGCAAGGTCCGCACCAAGTAGCAAATACATCTACAAACAATGGCTTTTTAGCTTGTTTCGCCTTTGCCAACGCTTCTTCCAGGGTTCCGTGTTCAAAAGTGATTTGTCCGAATGAGTAAGTGCTAATTAGTGTTATTATAGCAAGGAAAGTAAGTTTCATCTTTTCGATTTTTTGTTGAAGTTACAAAAAGACAAATATCAAGCCAAACAAATCGGGAGGTGAAAATTGAAATGTCAAAAAGACTGAAGATGAAAGACCAAAGACTTTAGACTTGTTCCAGTCTATGTCTTGAGTCTTTTGTCTATGGTCTTAAGTCTTCTTATCCCAGCAAATGTACTTCCAGTTCAACCAAACGCGGCAAAAGCACCTCATCTTCAAGAACGGCATGAATTGCCAAATCCTTTTCAAAATGCTCCAATTGGGTTACGAAAATCCGGAAAGCAAAAGGTGTTTTCAATCCTTCGATGTTCTCTGTAATTTTTCGTCGGACCTCGTTCAGGTCTTCTTCCAGGTTTGAATGGTTTTCGAAAAACTGTTTCAAGGTGAAATTGCCGAAACGCTCACGGTCGATCGGTTTCCCGGTTTGTCGAAATTCAAGCAAGGATTCAATATAGGGAAATAAGAAGACTTCTTCGTACTGAATGTGTGCAACCAGTTTCTTTTGGTAAGAAATGAAAAAACCACAAAGCATCAACAAGACATTATCCGAATCGGTTTGCTTACCGTACAGGTTATAAATGGATTGCTCAATTTCCGGAAGTTTGCTGTTCAGATAAATACCATGCGACGTTTTGAGCGCCTGCAGCAAGTCTTTGATTGCTACCTGATTCAATAATTCCTTCGGAAAATCAGTCAATCCTTCTTTTGCCAAATCAATCAAACCACTCAAGACCTCTTCGGAAGAACTGAAAACAGGCATGTTATTCGAACGTTCTTCTAACAAACGATCCGTCAAACCGGCTCTTAATTTCGTGTTTTGTGCTTCCTTCATATTCCCGTGCTAATTGTGATAATCAACTAAAACAAAAATACGAAGACGAATCGGCTGTATCAATACCCTGAATGTGGTAAAGCTCTTTAGGAATGTTAAATTTTCAAGTCCGGAAATCGTATCTTAGCGTTCAGTTTCTTGCCAATGAAATTTAGTATCCTTATTCTATTTTTCCTTTATTCACAGTGGTTGTTTTCCCAGGGAAGAAATCAGCACATACGGGAAATGAATCACATTGTGGAGTTGATGAATGTTTTCAGTCGCTGTAACCAAACATGGTATTCCGATGCCGTACAATTGCAAAAAGCACTCAATATCAGTAAAATTGCACTTGTTTTCGCTTTCAGATTCATTTCGGATTTTCAATAAGAACCTAAATTTAGATAATTAGTTACTTATTAAAACGATAGTTTCCTTTTTCCATCGCATTCGTTCACTCTGCGAACTATGCTCAGTCTTCATAAGCTAACGCTTATTCTTTTCCTTAAAAAGGCTGTCGCTTAATCCCGTATTTACCGCATAATCCGTCAAAGTGATGGTTATCGTTCCCTTTGATCTCGGTTTGGATTTGGTCTTTTTCTTGTCATCCGAGGTTTTATTGATATCGGCTGCAACACTTTTGGGCATTTTGAACTTTTTCACATCAATTTCAAATTTCAGTTCGCTCGGCAAACCATAGCTCAATTGATTTCCATACTTGAAATCCGTTTTAACAGTTCCGTTGCTTTGTGTGGTGACCTGGGAACGCATGATGACGGAATTTTTCTGATCCACCCATATTTTAGCTAAAATGATTTCTCCGGAACTCGAGTTTGGAATGATGTTGATCAATCGGGTGTCAACATCCCGGATTTTTAAAGAATCACCAAAAACGGCCGTGTATTTGGATTTTTCCGACAAAAAAACATTCAATTCGGTGAAACCTTGTTTGGGAAGAATACTGATTCCCTTGGATTCGATCTTGAATTTATCCTTTTGCTTGAAATAGATTTTCGCCTTGGAAGGCATGATCTGGATCATTGGAATGTCTGCATCAATATGCGCATTGACCGTGTAATCTTTTGCACCCGCAATTTTTGTATTGATCTTTTCGATGAGATCTTCCGGTTTTTGTCCGAAAGCAGCGAAACTCAAAGAGAACAAACTGAAGAGAAGAATCTTTTTCATTAGGATGTAATATCTTTCTTGTTAAACTTGATAATCGTGATTCCCACTAAAAGCAGGATATGAGTAAGCAGGATCACAACGGAATCCATGATTTCATCAAAAGGAACCGGTTGTTCGAAAAAGCTGCGCCAGGATGCCATATGAGTCGTAAACAAATAAGGCTTGATCGAATCGAAAACGGACACGTCCAAACTTCCGATAATGGTGAAGATGATGATAATAGCCATCGTTGCAACAATCGGTCCGATGGAATTTTCAGCAAAGGCAGACAAACAGATGGAAAGTGTTGCTACTGTCAGCAAAGATAAATAGGCAACACAGAAAGCCAATCCGAATCTCCATAAAATATCCGATTCGGGTAAAATAACCAATCCGTCACTATTCAGCACCATCAAATCTCCTGTCCCAAATACCCAATGTGAAACAACTACCGACAAAATTCCCAGCCAAATGGTGATTACAAACGTGTAAATTGCTCCTGCAAAGAATTTAGATAATACGATGTTGGTTCTTGAAATCGGTTTACTGGCCAGCATGCGAATGGTTCCCATAGCAGCTTCACCCGAAATCAGATCGCCCGTTACCAGCGCGATCAGTAGTGGAATATGCACCACCAACATCTGCAGAATAATAAAGGCTATCAGGTTTCCATTAACCAATTTCCCATTGAAGGAAAGGGTTTGTTCAAAAGAGGAGGTCACGAAGGAAACCATCGATTCACCATCTGCTTTCATAGCAAAAATGATAATTCCGATCAAAATCGTCAAAGCTCCCAACCCAAGATAACTTCTCGGTTTCGAAAGAATTTTGATCAACTCGTTATAGGTATTTTTGAAAAGCATCAGGACTGAATGGTTTTAATGAAATAATCTTCCAACTTCCGTTTCGGCTCGATGGAATGAAGTGCAAATCCGGCTAACACCAATTCTTTGGTTAATTCCGGAACCCGGTTTTTCGAAATGAACACTTCCAATTCGTGTGAAGAAATTTGAGTTATTTCTTGTGGATTAAATTTGGATTGAATCAATTGAACCGCAGATCCTGCTTCATCTACCTCTATTCGTACCAGTGTTTCTTCGCTGTTTAGCAATTCAGTCACCGTTCCTTCCACGATTGCTTTCCCTTGGTTGATAATCACCATCCGGTTGGCAATCAACTCGATTTCAGACAATTGATGTGAAGACAACAAGATTGTTTTGTTCTGTTCATTCTTCAGGCGAAGAATCAGATTCCGTATTTCTATAATTCCCTGCGGATCCAGACCGGTAGTCGGTTCATCCAGGATAATCAGTTCCGGTTTGTGCAAAAGCGTTTGCGCAATTCCAAGACGCTGTTTCATTCCATGTGAAAATCCTTTCACCTTGTGTTTTGCACGATCACCGAGCCCAACAAAATCCAGCATTTCGTGGATTTCCTTTTTTGAAACGTTAGCCCCTGAAATACGCGCAAAGATCTCCAGGTTCTTTTGTGCCGATAAATATTTGTAGAAATCGGGTTTTTCAATGATACTTCCAACGTTTGAAAGAATCTCCGACCGGTTCTTATTCAGAGATTTCCCAAAAAGTTCAATGGTTCCGCTATCCGGGCTGATGAGCGATAGTAAACAGCGGATCGTTGTGCTTTTACCAGCTCCATTTGGACCTAGAAATCCGAAAACATCTCCCTTATTGACTGTGAAAGAAACATTTTTGACTGCTTCGAAGGAACCGAATTTCTTGGATAGATTCCGAACCTTGATAATGGTTTGTTGTTCCATAAAACCTTAAAACAGATTAGCTGTCTTTTCATTCAAAAAAGACACTTAAAATTACGGATTATCACCACTCGATATGCTTTTGATTCGAAAAATTCGGTGAACGGTACTATTTCATCGGTAATGGGCCTATTCCGTTTTTCATTCACCAAAACCGGAACTTTTACAGCTGTCAAATGAGTTGAATTGCAGATTCAGGGGGAAACCCTTGAATTCAGGCGGATTGCAAATAGTACCAAGATTAATTCGTTGATAATCAAGATATTTTCGTCTTTAAACCCAAAAACAACAGTCTAAAAATCATTATTTATGACTCTTTCGGCATACAGGGGTTACCCCCTGACCTGTCCGTCAAAGCAGTTTACGCGATTCCAAAGACCTAGATTTACCAAAAAATAAACAGTATGAAAAAAAGTTACTTAATCTTAAGCATGCTCTCTGCCATGCTTGCCACATTCAACAGTTACTCCCAAACCTATTCAGGTTATGGAAGTACCCCATCAAACGATGATTATAACTATGTCGACTATTCCAGTGACACCATGTATTACACCTTCAATTCCCTTCCTAACGGGGCATACGAAGATGCAATCCTGACCATTGACGGAGATGCGTATTTTAACCCTGGGAGCTCATACAACATTTATGGTCCCGGATTAGTCCTGGTCGGTAGTTTTACTCCACCTATTTATACTTGTGATTATATTGTCACGACAATTACCATCCCTTTTGCAGACATTAATGCTTATGGAGGAAGTGTAGTCTATAAATTTGTGAAACAAGGAACAGTATATCCTTATTGTAATAACAATAGATTCCGTACCAAACTTCAGTACAAGTACTGTCCAACAGGAGTTCCGGTTCAACAGGCAAGTTTCTCACTGACAGATCATGTTTTTTGTCGTTCGGAAGGACCGTTCAATTTAGTTGGTTCTCCAGCTGGTGGTACTTTTAGCGGTATGGGAGTCGCAAATAACACACTTGATCTAAGTACACTACCTAATGGTTTTGGAGTTTATAACATCACTTACACACTTACAGAAGCGAACGGATGTTATACACAGGACAGCGCCCAATTCTCTTTATTGGAAAATCCGGCAGACGAATCAAAGGTAGTATGTGAAAACGCCTGGACAGTATTGGATAATGGAACGAGTGTAAAAGTGTATGCAACGGATCTTAGTTTATCGAACGTAATTGGAACCGGAAACATCATGATGCTGCCTCCTATTACCTCCAACCCGATGGACCTATACACTGCAATCGTTTCAGTTCCTTACCAATATGAACTAACGGCTATCGACACAAACAATTTTCAAACGGTTGACCACGATCAAATCAGTGGAGATGACCGCGGAGGAATGGCAGTGACGGCGAATTACGTCTACATTGTTGGGGATGATGCTACTGCCCGATTCGACCTGGACTTGCAAAATGGAATCGATTTGCCTAAACGTGATGGGATCTTTACAAACCTTGCATCACTGAAATTGTATACCCTTTACAATACAAATACGCCGACAACACCAAACAACGACAATACTAGTGGATTCACCATGAATGCTTTACGTTCACTCAATGAAGATTTAAGCCTGGGAACTGAAATTATCATGTTATCTGAGCCCATTACGGTAGGAGTTCTGAACCAAGGAGTTATGCTTGCAGGTTACAATGAATTGATTGTTGGAACAGCTTATGGAAGTTATGATTTTTATCACATCTCCATTTTAAATGGATTGGTTACTCCAATGGGACAGCATAATCTAAATGTACAGGGTTCTGAAAACTGGGCTGATTGGGGTATGGCAGGATTTGACGGAACGGACCGCCACGCCTATTTCAGAGATGACAATGATTCAATTGTTGATTTTAATTTTACAACCAACACTGCTACAGCTATCTTCGATATTACTGATCTTTCAGATATGGCCAGTTTTATTGTTCACCCGACAAACAACCGTTTTTATGGACACTATGAAGGCAGTACAACTACTTTCGGCGGTAATGATGAAACATTGCTTTACTTCGAAGCGACAGACATGGCAATGCAATTAACTCCGACCTCAGAAAACTTTGGTTGTCCGAATAAAATAACGTTTATGTTCAACACCATTGATCTGGGAGCTGATACAACTGTATGTTCCGAAGATGGATTATACATTATCCCGGGAGGTTTTGGATACAGTTCATATACCTGGAACGGTGTGAATAACAATTTCAACTCTTATGCGGTTCAAAACTCCCAGCAAGTTGTCTTATCTGTTATTGACGGAGCAAATTGTACACTTACCGATACTGTAAATGTTACAGTTACTCCATGTTCTGCAGGAATTACTGAATTAGATGAAATGGCAATGCAAATCTATCCTGTTCCGAATAACGGAACGTTCCAGATTAACTTCAATGCTTTGACTGAAGAGGCTCAAATCCATGTGATCGATGCTCAAGGGAAACAAGTTGCAAGTAAAACGGTTTCACAAGGAGAAACAACTGTCGATATGAACCTGGAAGTTCAACCGGGAATTTACTTTGTTCGTTTGGTTTCTGAAAATGGGACGACACAACGTGCGGTAAGTATCCAATAAAATTATATTTCCAAGAAAAAGGCTGGTTTGAATCTTCAAGCCAGCCTTTTTTTATCGCTTATCAAGTGTCAATCGACTCTCTCCATCACTTTGTTATATAAATTGTTTCGCGCTTCGTACCACAAATGAAATAGTACGTTCCGGCAGGCCAGGATTCCGTTTCAATCAATTGTGTCCCGAGGATCGATCCCGAATAGATTTCTTCACCTTGTGTATTGACCAATTGAAACGGCATCACCTTTGAAGCGCCTAAAACCTCAACCATCAAGTAATTCGAATTTGCATTATTATAGATATGCATGGTGACGGCAGCTGACCGATCTGCTTCAACCGCTCTCAGAAGTCCTTCATCTTCGTAGACGAACGGAGTAACCAATCCTGTTTCCTGAACCAACATTCGCATCGGAATGAGCCCGTATTTTTGAGCAAAAATAAACGTGTTACTGATTATTAAGACCAAACTGATTGAAATAAAGCGTGCCATACTACTTGATTTTAAATGATGAACGATTCCAGCTTCGGTACTTCGGACAGACAACAACTATACCATGCCAAAGGAAGTTCCGGTTTGAAACTTGAAAATCACAGCTAAATCCATTTTGCAAGTATCAGTCTCCTTTCTAAAACCGGGCAAAACCCTTGTATTTAGTACACATAGCAATTCGAAAATTTTCCTGAAATGTAAAAAAGCGGTTAAAGAAAAAGTCTTCCGATCGAATGATCCGATTACTTGTTTGCACCAAATAACGTTCAAAATGAAAGCCGCTTTTTTCAAATTGAAAATACCTCATAAAAAAAGTCCGATCACATGATCGGACTTCCGGGACTCACAAATAATGAATCCGTTCAAGTGATATTACCCCGGGGTTAAGCGGAAACAGGAAGAGTGCATATAGTAGCGAGGTCTAACTTCTACTCCATTCCATTCATCATCGCCCATTTGAGCAATACGTTCTTTTCCTTCGGCAATCCCAATTTTTCGATAATATTGGTCCGATGACCTTCTATTGTTTTCTCCGAGAGGAACAGCATTTCGGCAATCTGCTTGCTTGTTTTTTGCTGTGCGATCAACTCGATGATCTTTCGCTCGGAAAAGGTCAATTTATCCAGTTCACTTGTCCCCGTTTCGCGGACACTGATCAAATCATTCAATAAAGAATCACTTACATACTGGTTTCCTTTTGCCACTTCAGCCAAACAATTTTTCAGTTCAACCTGGGCGTGTTCTTTCAAAATGTAACCATATACCCCGTATTCTTTGGATTTGTTGTAAATGGTCATTTCGTTGTGCATTGTCAGGAGGATGACCTTGGTCTTCAGTTTCAGTTCCTGTACTTTCTTGGCCACATCCAATCCGTCCAATGCAGGCATGTTGATATCCAGAACTGCAATATCCGGTAAACGCAATTGGATGATATTCAAGACAGAAATGCCATTTGCGCAGGTTGCTATTACCTTATAACCATAAGATTCAACGAAACTCTGGGTTCCCTGAAGTGTAAAAGGGTGATCGTCTGCAATTACAATAGTCATTTTGTTTTCTTTAATTCAATAGTGATAATGGTTCCATTCTTATCGGAATGGATCTTAGCCAAACCTCCGATAGCTTTGCTTCTTTCGATGATATTGTATAAACCGAAGGCATCTTTTCCGGATAATGTCTCACTTACGTTAAAACCTTGTCCGTTGTCTTTAATCTGTACAGTCAAACCTTCCGTGCTTTCCAGGATTATGATTTTGGCTGCGACAGCCTTTGCATATTTGATAATATTCGAAAGTGCTTCCTGTATAATCCGATAAACCTGCAATTCATCCGAAACGGATAAGGATCCATTGTAGACAATATCGGAAGTGACCATCAATTGATTTACCGATTGGGCACGATCCAGGAGTTGGTTGATACTAGCAGATAACCCTACTTTTTCAAACATCACAGGATGCAGGTTCCTGCTGATACTCCGGATATCCTTAATGATCGAATCAATCTTCTCGCCTGCTGAAACCGGATTTCCACTCATCGAATGTTTGAGATTCAGTAATTCATGGCTCACACTATCATGCAGGTCACTGGCAATACGCCTGCGCTCCTCTTCCGTTTTATCAAGTAATTGCTTGGTATACCGGCGGGCGCGTTTACTTTCGGATTTGATCTTCTTCTGTTTTTGTCTTGAAAAAACAATAAACAAAACCAAAAGTAAGCCCATCAGCACAGACATCAATAATGCAATCGTTATTCGTCCGTTTGAAATCGTTTCCTTCTGAAGTGCAATTTGATGCTCCTTGTGTTTTGTTTCATACAATTTATTCAATTCCAGGGTTTTTGTAATCATCTTCTGATTACTGATCTTATTTTCGGCACGCTTCAATTTTTCTGAATAGGCATATGCTTTTTGATAATCCTTAGTCAACACCGCATTATCTTTCAAAACCTGTGCAAATGCCATCTGATTCTGGTAATCTTCCTGTTCCTCAACTGCTTGAAGTGCTTTTTCAATCAACCCGATATCCCTGATTCCATCCCCGGTTTTAATTTCGTAGTTTGCTAAAGCAATATTGTAATCCGCATCTGAAGCAACAGAATTCAACCTATCCACATTTTGCTTCATATCGAAAAGGACGCCTTTTGCTTCCGAGTAACGCCCTTCATGCAATAACACATCAACATAAAAAGAAGAAAGCGCCACTTCAAGTGATTCATCCTGAATCTTGTTTTTAATAAATAAATGATAAGTCGAATCAATCAGATCGTATTGCTTGGGATTATTCGTTTCCTGGTACAGGATAATTTTATTGTGCAGGGAAACCAATATATTTCCCTTATCATTTGCGCGTTTATAATCCGCCATTGCTTTGTCGAAATACATCTCTGATTCCGTGTAATTTTTGGTGTACATGCTCACCAGAGCCATGTTGTCGTAGATTCCACCCCTACCCGTATAATTATCCGTCTGATTGAACAAAGCAAGTGCTTTCGAATTGTAGCGAGATGCTTGTTCATGCTGCCCCATTGCAAAATAACAAAAGGCCAGATCACCATAGCCATGTGCGACTTCCACACACGTATTGTAATCAAACGGCTTGTATGCAACTAATTTCTTAAAGGATCGGATCGCCTTCCGGTAGTTTGCCTGATTGATGTAATAATTCCCTATATAAGATTCGACAAACAAGGTTTTATCCCAGGGCAGGTTCTGTTCATAGTGCTTTTGAAAGGAACGAACGGTATCCAATGTGCTTTTCCGGAAAAATGAAAAATACATCTCAAGTTCAGTCAATTCTCCAAGTGCGATTGCCGCTTTATCCAAACGTTTGATCCTCAATTGTCCGGCGTAATAATTTCGGAAGGTAGAATAATACTTTTTGTTGTGGAAATTGGCTCTTTCCGAAAGCCACATGCAGGTGTTATCCAATTTTTCCCCGACAGTCCTGTGATAGATAATTTTAGTAGCAGGTTGCTTGCAAGCGCCAAATAAAAATACAAGCAGGAACAACCCGGTAAAAAGCCTTATCAACTGGTTCTTCATCCAATGAGAATTTGAAGTATAAAAATACCTGTTTGAAACGGATCATTACCTGTTTTCATTAAAAATCAGGGTTTCCCCCTATAGATCAAAAGGGTCGAATGATGGATATTTGTGAATAGTTCGCCCGTTGAAAAAATGAGTTGAATAAATCCGGGATGTATTATCTGAGCGGCAATTCATGGAGCTGAACTATGCGACGATCTGGTTAAAAAAGAAATAAACCGATAACCCAAAAACTGTCTACTACTCTTATAGCGTAAGAAAGAAACCTCTGTCAGCAAAGCCGACAGAGGTTTTTTGCTTTTACACATCCTATATTATAACATAAATTTTGCTGATGGATGTACCCCTTACGCTAGAGAAAGCAAAATGTCTTTATTCCTTAAAGTCTTAAAAAAAGCAGAGGCCGCTACTACCTCTGCTTCATTTAAGTTACGATTAGGTGCTTGTCGCAGTTTTTGTTTCAGTGAATAAAGGTGTTTGTGAATAGTGGGCAATTTTTTCACATCATTGCTTTTTCATTATTTATTTCGAATTGCAGCATATTGATAGCACTTTTCAACTGATGAATATATGTCCTGCTCGGGAACAGATCTATAATGGATTCCGGGAAATCCGCAGGTATGTCCATTCCATTTGCATAGTGTAAATACAATACGTAATAGTTTTTCAAATACTCATTCTGAATCGCCATATACGTATTTATCATATTCATCTGATTCGCAATTGCAGTCATGAGCAACTGTTTGTAAGACCTGTCCGGAAACCGGTCCAAATGCTTCTGAGGAAAATCAAATCTTAATTTTTCTCCTTGTGAAAAATGCCAGTACAACTCAAAATAACAACCCAAAACCCGAATTTCAGAAAGAACCATTTTGGATTCCGGAATTGGCGAAAGGCTTATATCTGTAAGTGTTTCCATTTTTCTTCATTTTAGTCAGCAAAATCAATTAATAACTGTGTTGTTGACTAAGACAAGTATAGGATTCTTACCTGTAGGGTTTCAGTGGAATGTTACGAAATCCGGATTTGATGTCACGAAAAAGTGAAAATGGAGCATAAAATTTCAAACGGCAAAATAAATTATCAATGATTCAATATCAAGGTGAATCAACTCCTGGTAATTCATTGAGTTATGATCGATTATTTAAGTTATGCTTTGTAAGGAAATACAGGTTATAAAATACAAGAATCAACTGAACTGCCCGGATAGGAGTTATTTAATAATCTTGAATTGGCTCAAAACGTCCTTGTAATGGTCACTGATCGGAACGATGGATTTATTGCTCATGAGCAATAGCCCATCTGAAGGCTGGATCTCTTCAATTTCATGAGCATTCACAATGTGATTGCGGTGTACGCGATAAAACATGGAAGAATTGAGCAGGTTGGTGATCTTTGCCAATGAGATCTGGATGACAAACTTTTCAGCACCGACAAAAATGGAGCAATACCGTTCCTCCACTTCTATATTGACGATATCCGAGACCGCCACTTTCTTCAATGCATCTTTTTTCTTGATGAATAAAAAATCAGAACTTATCACCGTGTCTTCTTCTTCGCTCTGGAAAATATCGGGTTGGTCATAGAATTTCTCAATAGCCATTTCCAGTGCGTAAAGTACTTCAAGAGGATTGAAAGGCTTCAATAAAAAGCTATACGGTTTTGCCAGTTTCGCACGCTCAAAGATGGTTCTATCGGTAGAACTTGTAAGAAATACAAAAGGTCTGGCAGATTCCGGGACATTGTTCAGGGTTTCAGCAAAGGTGATTCCTTCAGGGATTCCATTCAGAAAAATATCAATGACAACGATATCGACTTTATTTGCATAAAAGAGCTGTAATGCTTCCTGATGGGACCGCGCAACTCCGACAATTTCGAATTGACCGGAAGTCAATGTATCAATCAATTTGTCACTTTCTGCAACCGTATCTTCAACAATGAGTATTCTAATCTTTTCCATCAGCAACTTTCTTCAGGGTGACAATCATGCTTGTCCCTTCCTCTTTCCGACTCCAAATATCTAACTTCCCATCGTTTTTTGCTAACATTGACTTACATAAATTCATTCCTAATCCGGATCCGATCACCTTCTCGTGGTCTTTTTTGGTCAATTGCGGAGAATCACTCAGCAATTTGAGACGCGTTTCCTCCGACATTCCTTTCCCAGTATCTCCCCAAATGAAACAAACCGATTGCTCATCCTCTTTTTCCAGGCTCACCGTGATTTTTGACCCCGGATCTGAAAATTTGATACTGTTATCCATGAAATTACGCAGTACGATCTTGAGCGATTCCGCATCCACAAATACTTTCACCGATCGGGGAACCGTGTTTTCAAACGTCATTTCTTTCTGACTCAGTACGCCCTTAAAATTATATGCCACTTGGTCGATCAGCATACTCAGCCGGTGTTCTTCAGGTCTGAAATAACCACCCTCCGTCTGTAATAAAGCCCAATTCAACAAATTATCGAGCATGTTATACGTATTGGTTGCAATCACACTATTTTCTTCCAGTTGCTTTTCCAAACTTCCATACGCTTGCTTTTCAACGCTGTCCTTCAACTTATTATTACTCGAACTCAATGCGTGGACAGAAGATCTCAGATCATGACTGACAATCGAAAACAACTGGTCTTTCGTTGCATTCAACAAATCCAGTTCTTGTTTTTGGTGTAAGATAACACGCGAACGCAGCACATTCTGACGGTAAAAATAAAGTCCAAAGATCAATATAACACTAAGCAGGATTGCAGCGATCAGGTAGATGGTTACTTTTGCCTGTTCCAGTTTGTTTTCGGTTTCCAACAGATCAACCTGTTGTTGCTTATTTGCTACCGCCAACCGTTTTTCAATTTGGGCAACTTCGTAGACTTTATTTTGGTCACTTAAAGAATCCCTCCAAACCTCATATTCTTTGCGATAAACCAATGCGAAATCATACCGTTTCCGGTTTTCTTCAACGACAGCCATGTTCAAAGCTGCATTTTGTTTTAATTCTCCTGAACCATATTTTTTTGATAACTTGTATGCTTTTTCATAGTAAAAAATTGCCTTATCATCTTGGTACTGTTCGTAATAAACATTTGCCAAATCCATATAAGACGAAATAAGGAAAACGTTATCTTTTCTTGTTTTGATTTTCTGCATCGATCTAAGCAAATAAGTCTCTGCTTCCTTGTAATTCCCTGAATTCAAGTAGCATAATCCCATATTATGTAACAATGCATCGATACGAATAGTTTGAATTTCATTCAAACTATTTGTATCGATACTTCTGAAAAATGCTAATGCCTGAGAATATTTTTCCTGTGAAAGAAAAATACCTCCTTTATTAAAGCGAACCATCGTGTAAAATTCAAACTTGGGTCGAATCAGGTTGAATTCTTTTAATGCATAATTGAAGATTGCTTTTTTGTGAAGGGCTTCTCCCCGGTAATAATGGATAAAATCCAGTATTTTAGGGTCTTCCATGTGCTGCAGGCATTTTTGAGTGTTGACTAAAACAGAATCCCAGTTCTCCTGCTGTGCGAAGACAACCGTTTTAGTTAAAAACACCAAATTCGTGTTTCTTTTTGCTAATTCCTTAGCCTTTTGATCGATAAATTGATTGTTTTCATCACGTTTTGCAAATGAATGAAACGAAATGAAAAAAAGTGCCCCAAAAAAGGGCACTTTCATAATGCTTAAGAATGTATTCAACTTTTTTTTGTTTAAGTCGTTCTTATATTAGAAAGAATACCACGTGAAGTCTTTAGTCCATGTAGACAATTAACCATTATAAAAACATCAGTAATACTACTCAAATTTATTGGATTATTGCCTGTATTTAACCTGGAATTATCTGAGCTCGTGACTGCTTTTATTAAAAAGAAGAAAAGTGTTCCTGTTTGGAACACTTTCATATAGTTCATAATTTAAAGTCAATCAGGATATATTTTTATACTTCTGTAGTTCTAACAGTACATACTGTTCCTCTCGAAGTTTTGGGACCAACGGTATTGACCATCATGGTCATCACATTTAAAATCGCTCCCAAATCTATCGGGGCACCACCCGCATCTGTTGCGCACGCTTTAAACTTGCAACTCACTTCCTTCATTTGTGCTGTCGACTCCGAACTATAAACTGCATAAAACTGCAACTCATTTGGTTCATGCTCATCGAAGTATTGCTTAATCGATACCTGACTCGCAGTTAAATCTCCGGGAATCATAAATGACATCAATACAGTTAATTGTAATGTAGACACCGAATATGCCGCATCAATATTGAACGTGTCTGCCAAATAAGGTCCTGAAGTAGGAAGGATCGGTAACATGACAGGTTGAACAATATAAGTTTGGATTCCTCCTACATCAATTTTAGTCTCTTTTTGTTCTTGTGTGTCCTTAGGTTCTTTCGCATCCATAAAAAGTTGTATTTCGTTTAACAAAGAGTTAGTTTCCCAAATATCCCTTTTTTTGAGCAAAGAAGAAAGAAGTTCCTTGAAAAGATGGAATAATTTAATGATTTCATCTTTTCAACCGATTCCCGATTCTTTCCAGAATCAATTCGGTAATTTGTCCTGAAGTATGAAAACAGATCTTATGAAAAAGTCAGCAACGGGAATATTAAAAGTACATTTACACCTATTAAAATGAGAAGATTCCTTTTGCGAAATTTGGTCCCAGCGGTCCTAATGATATTCTCTTCTGTGGCATACGCTCAGAATGGAATGGTAACGATTTCCGGGACCGTTCAGTCCAAATCAGGTAAAACCGCTTTACCTTTTGTGCAAGTCACCCTAAGAACAGAAAAGGATTCAACCCTGGTTATCGGTACAATCACCGATGAGGAAGGCCGGTTTTCCCTTTCACCTGTGAAGGGAGGCAATTATATATTGGTGGTAAATTCCTTTGGATACAACCCTTTGAAAAAACCATTGTACGTCGGTTCACTTTCCGATTTCCTTGATTTGTCTGTCATCGAACTGGAAGAAATGGTAAAAGCACTGGATGAAGTGGTCATCAGTGGACAAATCGAAGAAATCAGTGATAAACTGGATAAAAAAGTGTTTTCAGTTGAAAAAAATATCAGTCAAAGCGGAGGATCCATTTTACAAGCCATGCAAAATCTTCCGGGGGTGACTGTTCAGGATGGAAAAGTGCAACTTCGCGGAAACGAAAAAGTAGCTATTCTCATTGATGGCAAGCAAACTGCATTAACCGGTTTCGGGGATCAATACGGGCTGGACAATATCCCTGCATCTGCTATTGAACGCATTGAAATCATCAACAATCCTTCTTCGAAGTACGATGCCAATGGAAATGCAGGAATCATCAACATTATCCTGAAGAAGAACAAGCAGGAAGGCTTTTCAGGAAAAGTGGGCTTGAATGGAGGATTAGGCGCATTGTGGATTAAAAAAGCGAATTTACCCACCATCCGGCCACAATACCAATTCACGCCTAAAGTCAACCCGACACTCTCATTGAGTTACCGGAAAAATAAAGTCAACCTGTTCTTTCAAGGTGATTACCTGTATACACAAACCTTGAATAAGAATGAGTTCGTTACGCGGACATACGATGATGGAACTATTATCGACCAACAAACAAAACGCAACAGGAATACCCATTTTGCCAATGCAAAGCTCGGGTTCGATTATACTTTCAATGAGAAGAACACCTTGACCATTTCCGGATTATACGGTTTGGAAAAAATCATCGATCACGGCGACGAACCCTTTTTCAACCGGGATTCCTCCGATCGGATCCGTTTGTGGCAATTCCTGGAAGACGAGCTCAAAACAACCGTGATGGCAACAGCAGCTTACCAGCACAAATTCGCCCAGGCCGGACATCTTTTGAATATCGGGTTCAACTACACTTTTCATCGTGAAAACGAGAAGTATTTCTTTGACAACATATACCCTACTTTTACGGGACATGATGCTTTCAAACTACTTTCAGACGAACAAGTCGCGGATTTCAACCTGGATTATATCAAACCGCTTAAATATGGTCGTTTGGAAACCGGAATGAAATTCAGGAACCGGAGTATTCCGACCAACATGCAGTTTTATCCCGGTATCAATTCCCCTTTGGACACAACAGCCGGCGGTTGGGCAAATTACAAGGAAATCATCCCGGCAATCTATGGAAACTACGTGATCGATCGCAAGAAAGTGGAGGCTGAGATCGGGCTGCGCGTGGAATATGTCAAGTTGAACTACCTGGTGAATCCCGATCACAGTACTTACAAAAGTGACGGATACAATTACATCCAACCCTTTCCAACCTTGCGATTGGCTTACAAATTCAATCCGAAGAACAAACTTTCCCTATTCTTTAACCGACGGGTAGATCGACCGAATGAGGTGGATATCCGTATTTTCCCTAAATACGACGATGCCGAAATCATCAAAGTCGGCAACCCGGCGCTGAAACCACAATTCACGAACTCCCTGGAATTGGGTTATAAATCGGGCTTGAAGAAAGGATATTTTTATGCCGCTTTGTATGGAAAGGAAGCAACCGGAACCATTACCCGAATTTCGAGTACTGTTCCCGGAAGCACGCTGATCTACGCCATTTTCCAAAATGCAGGAAGAAGCTATAATACAGGCCTCGAAATGACTTTTTCAACGGAAGTTACTAAATGGTATTCCTTCCAGGTCAACGGAACTGTCTATTACAACCAGATCAATGCATTTACAGTTGAAAACAAATACCCTGTTACACATACTTTTTCAGCAACTCAACAGCAGGTCTATTCCGGGAATGCGAAACTGAACAATACCTTTCATTTCAAAAAGGATGTGGATGTTCAGTTGTCCGCCGTATATCTAGCACCTGATATCATCCCACAAGGAAAAATCAACGCCCGGTTTTCATTGGATTTCGGGGTGAAAAAGAAAATTCAAAAAGGAAAAGGCGAATTATTTGTTAATGCAACCGATTTGTTGAACACCATGGTGATCCGAAAACGGATTCAAGGAGACGGCTTCACTTATGTGAGTGCAGATTATTACGAGACGCAAGTCATTCGAATCGGGTACAGTTATAAGTTCTGACAAATTCATTGACACCCGAATTTATCTTGTTCACTCAATTTTCAGTCTGGTTAAACACTTTTTGTTACCATGGAAGATTAAAAGCATGTAGTTTAGCGGTCTCGAAAGAGTTTTATAGCGTTAACATACTCCTTCTAGATTACAACTTATCCAAACAAATTCTTGTTCGGTTAGAGTAAAAGTCACAATTCTCCCATCGAATTGTGGCTTTTTCTTTTTTGTAGCCTCTTCAAAAAAACTTTCTCAAAAGTGAGAAATTGATTGAAGATTTTTAGTATTTTCAATGTCGTTATACCTTGAAACCAACTTTTACCCAATGAAAGTACTACCCTTTTTGATCCTTTTTTTCTTTTCTTCCACCCTATTCGCTCAGTCCAAGAATTCCAAGGCAGCATTGGAACTATATCGGAAAGATGCCTATCCGGAAGCTGTCAAATTGGCTACACAAGCCATCGGACAAAACAAGAATGATTGTGAAGCTTTCTTTGTGAGAGGCGCTTCCTATAAGGAATTGGAAGACCTTGCTTTAGCAATGAACGATCTGTTGATTGCCGTGAAATGCGATTCAAGTAATCAGAAAGCTCTTTCCGCTCTTGCAGAAGTTTATGCTTTATACGGGGATCTGGAGATGGCAATCCAGCTATACTCCAAATCAATTGAACTGAATAAAAGTGATTATTTCAATTACCTGGATCGGGCGCTTTGCAAGAAGGAATCGGGGAAATACGAGCAGGCGGCTGAGGATTTGCGAATAGCCCTGAGCCTCGACTCCACAGACCAGGAAGTTTACGGGCTGATGGGAGAAGTTCACGTACTCCTGAAAAAATATGAAGAGGCGGAAACCTACTTGAAAAGATCCGTCGAATTGTCTCCAAACAGTATCAATAACTCGATGTTGGGAATTGCCCAGGGAAATTTGCACCATTATGAAGATGCGATCAATACCTTCACCAAAGCACTCGATTTTAAAGAAGCCAATAAAGCCGGACTTCATGTCTATATCGGTCAGATGTACATGTTCCTGGAAAAAAAGGCTGAAGCGTGTAAGGAGTTTGAACTCGGGTATAAATTGGGCGATATGGAAGGGTTGGAATTTCAGAAAAAGTATTGTAATTAGAATGAGGGAAGACGAAACTAGATTATTTAGCTTATTAGCTGAATTTATAAGTGGAGGAATTAATTTCGAAAAGTTCGCTTCTGCCTGGGACAATTGTTATGTAGAATCAAATGAAAAGTTTGAAAACGAAGACCTTTTATCAGAAATAAAAGACAAATTGGATTATTCAACCGTCAATCCAATTACTGAAATTGATAGACTGGATGGTTTAATAAGTGTAGAGGAGTTAATAGAATTTTTGAGGACTAATACTATAGGCAAACATTAAACGATAAATCATGAAATTCTTAAAAATTTTATTGTGCTTAACTGCCTTTTATTCTTGTTCAAACAAACCTTCTAAAATGCATTGCAAATTTATGAATCCACATGTGAAATCTTGTTTGCATGACGATTCTAAAAATGTTAATCTGATATTCAAATCAGATCGATTGGAAACATGTTTTGTTAAGGATGGCAACTCCGTCTATTCTATAGAGTTATTTCCAGGGACGGATAAAATCAGATACGTTATTCGGAGAAGTAATCGGGATGATTCCTATTATACAGTATACTTTAAAAAGCATTATAGTTGTTTTATAGATAAACACAATGTTTCTTTGAATGAACGAATCATTCTAAAAAACAATAGGTTTGGAGGATATGATTATAATGTCCATTATCATTTGCACAATCTGAAATCCCAGGTAGATATTTTTAATTTGTCCACAGACTCCTTAAATCAATTGCTTCCAGAATACTGTTACTATGAATATGACAAGAAAAAAAACACTTATAAATATATTTCAGAGTTGCTTACGGAAAATGCCATTAAAAATGATTCCTTGGTTTTTAAATATTTTGAAGTAGACAATCTGAATGATTTGACATATATCAAAAATAGAAGGGATGGAACGATCAAGATTAAAAGTTCGAAAAAGAAAAATTCCATCCTTACAAAGGATCTAACCTTTAATCAAGGCAGTTCGAAAGCTTTAGTTGGTGAGTTACATGTCTACTTCAAGAAGCTTAATCAACAACTTGACAGTATCAATCTCTTGCTTGTTTTTCAGGGCGATTTGCAAGCAAGAATGACTGAATTTAATCACGGCTCTAATGAACTTCATAAGAAATTTAGATCTAATGAGATGACAAAAAAGAAAAAAATCTGTAACGAGTTGAAAAAGTTTGGAATAACTTTCAGAAATGATAAGGCGATCATGAGTGAACCTTTGATATCTGCACTTGATATTTAATAGTAGTGGGTAGTGTCACTAAAATTTAAGTTTCCGACCTATTGATTCACAAACCAATACCTATCAAAACATGAACTATTCATTAGCTGATACAAACTTTGGAACCAACTTTTGCAGCATGAAAACCTTTTGGGTAATTTTCTTATTCTTCAGCACAAAGACTTTTAGTCAGACCGATACCTTGTACCTGAGTGACAGTCTCATTTACCTTTCAAACGGAGAGATCATTCAACCTGGGTTACTTCCCACAAACACGCCTTCTATCAGTTACACGTTTACACAGGTCAATGATGACAAGGATTTACTGTTGATGGAAGGAAAAATGAAAGATGGAGGAAATATTACAGGCTTTTATCGCAAAGTTAAGTTCCAGACAAATGATGGAACCTTTTATCACTCTTGGGAACAGGATCTGATTTGGATTAAAACTGATTCCAACAACAAGCTGGTGGAACAAAAACTCTATTCAAAAGGCGTTTTAGTAAAAGACCGGTCAACTATTCATGTTCAATACAGGTAATATTGTAAGGAAGTGATGTGAAAACCTCTGATAAATTTAATAAAGAATAAAGAAGCAAATGGATTATGGAAAAATCAAGAAAATAAGTCTTGTCATTTATTTGACAGCAGGATTACTGTTAATTATAGAATTTTTCTTTTCCAGGTTCTTTGATTTCATATTTAGAGGGCATGATATATTCATTTATTCAATCTCTTTTAGTGCAATGATCTTTGTAGAAATACTAAAATACTTGACAAAACGGAATGGTTAACCAGGTAATATTCCAGTCAAATTGGAATCGGGTGGTGCTTATGAACTGCTTTTGTAGTATAAAAATGAAATTTGAGCTCCCTACCGAGAAGTAACCGCCTCCCTCCTCCTATTTCCTCGAATTGAATTACCTTTACTCCAACACAAAATTCATCAATCATGATTCCGGAAAATTTATTGAGGCAGATCGATTTCATTAAGGAAATTGACAAGGTCAAGTACATTCAGCGAAAAACAAAACTATTCAATAGCGACCGGAACGAAAACGATGCCGAACACAGCTGGCATTTGGCACTTATGGCGATTGTATTGTCGGAGCATTCCAACAAATCAATTGACTTGCTGAAAGTGATCAAAATGGTGCTGATCCATGATATCGTGGAGATCGATGCCGGCGATACCTTCATTTACGATACCCAAAAAGACCATTCCAATACCGATGAGGAACGCTTGGCTGCGAATCGCATTTTCGGGTTGCTCCCGGCTGCTCAGGCCGAAGAACTGATTGCTATCTGGGAGGAATTCGAAGTCGGAGAAACGGATGAAGCGAAGTTTGCCAAGGCCATGGACAGGTTGGAGCCTTTGCTTCAGAACACGTCCAACAAGGGCGGAACCTGGAAGGAATTTGATGTGAGTTATGAAAAGGTGCATCAGAAAAAGCGCGTCATCAAGGAAGGATCGGAGCCCATTTGGGATTTTGCAGAACAACTGATCAATGACAGTGTGGAAAAAGGGTTTCTGAAAAAGGATTGATTGCTTTTGAAAAGAAAAATACTTGTTTGCACAGGCACTTTTCCCAAATTTTTCAGGACACAAACTCATAAAGTGATCAGGACCGGGTAGCCTCTACCCCATATCGAATCGCATCTTCAAGCACATCCAGGTTGATATCCTGCAACTTTTTGAATTTGATGCAGTAACCGGTCACACTTGCCTTCCCTATTGCTTTTTCATAGGTTTCGGACAGGTATTTCTTATCCTCGATACCCAGAATATAAACGGAAATCCCGGTGGTGTTTGCGCTCACCCCGATCTGGTAGAATTCCCGGTTTTTTCCATCCGCATAGTGGATTGTTTGGAGTCCGTACCCGATATTGGGATTGGAAACCACTTTACCCTTGCTGTCTTTCCCGTCGAGGAACCAAAGCTTACAACCCGGTATCACTTTCGGGATAAAGCGGTGCAATTCCTCCATTTCAGCACGTTTCTGTTCCGATTGGCTGTTGATATACTCCTGGATCTCTTCTTCTACGTTCATAAATCTGGCGCTGTTTTACTGCTTTCAATAATACGCAATAATCCCAAAAGCCGGACGAATCGATTTCAAAAATTAGTACGGAATAGTAATCCGTTCCCCTTGCCTATTCAATAATTGGATCTTCGGATCTTTTGCATCATTGGTAATTCGGTCGTGTGGACCAATGTGGTAAACTGCAAACATATTACTGATTGCGCCCAAGTTGACTCCTTTCTCCTTTGCATCCATCAGAAGCCAAACCGGAACAAATGCCCAATCAATCCCTTGTTGCTTTGCAATGGTATCCGAATTTTCTGTATCTCCTGACAGGTATATTTTTTTCCCATGCCAGGTGACCAGGTAGGAATCATGCTTGAATGAAATTCCATAAACCTGGTGCTTCGTCTTGAAAGCCCGGATATCAAAATCTAGAATGGACGCGTTCAATTTTTCCAGTTCCCCGATATTCCAGGGACCAAACTTCCGTCCATTCAATTTTTTCAGGATTCTTTTGGAATAATGATCTGCATGGCGATGAGTAAAAATGAAAATCGCCCCATCTTGGATACTATCAATTTCCGATTTGTCGTATTCCATATAATGATATGCCCCGGATTTATATGGAAAATCAACGTAGATAGTTGAAGTTCCATCTGTCAGACGGAGTCCGCAATTACCGACAAACCGGATGGTGATACTGTTAGTTTGACCATAAGCGAAATTCAGGAATAAAATCAAGACAAAATTCAGAAGGACGAATTTCAGTTGCTTGTTGTTTTGCATACATCGGGTGCTTTAAATGAGTTTTCAAAAGAAGCGCTAAATCCCTTGTCAACCGGATAAATGTGATGAAATACATGTTTTTTTTGACCACTCGATAGGATCCGTGCAATAAGGACGTGATCGTTTGGTTAAACGACACTCTTTTTTATTTGCTTGTAATATGTTTTGGAGAGCGGGATTTGCTTTTCGCCATGGATAAAAGCGATTTTTGCACTTTGTGAATTGCCGATAATTTCTTTAACGGCAATCATATTGACCAAGTAAGACCGATGACATTTTTCCAATGAAGGAATTTGTTTATACACCTTGGAAAGCGTTTGACGAAATGTCTTGGAGACGGCTTTGGCGTTTTCATCCAAAAAGTGGATTTCCACATAGTTTTCGAAAGCCTTCACAAATAATAAATCCGTCTTTTCCAGGCTCAGAACTTCATTCTTATTTTCACCAAACAGCAAAATCGAGTTGCTACAAAGCGGAATAATCCGTTCTCCGAAATACTGCCTCAGATAAAGCATGACAGGAGCAAAAACCGGAATCATCAGCAATACAATGTTCCTCAAATAAAGTAAATGGGACGACAAGGAATAACTTCCCTGATTGATTAGTAGACCGTTGTACAGATAAAGAATTGACCCTGCAAGGACAAAGAAGAGAATGGTCGAAGCGATTTCATGGGAAACGGTCCAAACTTTCCGAACCTTGAAATACCAGAGGTTTTCGAGACTGGTATAAACGACAAAAACAAGGAATATCAAAATTCCAAAACCGGAAAGGATCAATAATTTATGATCCGAATGAAATTGGTCGGTATCAAAAGGTTCCAAAAAAATAATGACGAAAGACAAAAAAATGCACAAGATAAAACCCACCCATACTTTTCGCTTGGTAGACGCAATAAAATGTATCTGCTTATTAAAAAAAGTCATATGCCCGCATTTTAACCCTGTAATATTAGCGTTAAATTTCAATTGAGTTTAACCATTGAGAACTGAACCCCTCTAAATCAAACCGATTTCGGTCTAGCTCGAATGAAAAGGATGAGTTTGAGACGATTCGTTGAAAGAGAATTTATTCTTCGTCGAGGACTTCGATTAGAAACCAAAACAGTGGACCGGGTCCACCGAAACCCATTGAGGATTGATTGCGAAATGAGTATACATAAAAAAGCCCTACTTCGCTCTTTCGAGCTACGTAGGGCGAAAGTGGAAAATATCGGACTCGAACCGATCACCTCAACACTGCCAGCGTTGCGCTCTAGCCAGATGAGCTAATTTCCCAATAGTCGGACCTTTCGTGTCCTTATTCAATCTTAGTGAGTGAAGTGGAACAAAAATAAAAAAAACGAGTTGATTATCAATAGCGTTTTACAAATAGGCGCTGTTTTTCACATTGAATTTCGGGAATCTTTCAAATAGTATACATTACTTTATAACTCAATACCGCACAATAACTTTGATTTAGTCTAAATTCAACAGGGTTCGAACCTGTTTCGAATAATTGGAAAACCTAATAAAATCAATTTTATTCCCGAACGCAAGTTTCGGTATTCTTTAAATACATTTTCAATGGGTAGCCTAAATGATCCAATTGGGAAATCATTTTGAAACCCATTTTTTCATAGAAGGGGAAATTTCGATGATTGGATGTTTCCAAATAAATTGGCAGATCCATTTCGACAGCATCCTTCATAATTTCGTCCATTAAAAATGTTCCTCTTCCTTTTCCCTGAAATTCGGGGTTCACGCCAATATACCAAAGGTGTAAAAAGGGAAAATCCGGATGGTGTTTTTTAATTTCACGTTCTCTTTTCAAAACTTTTGAAACATTCACGATCCCCATGCAGCCAAACACCAGTTTCAGATCCCAAGCAATACTTTTAAGGGTTGTTTTCTTTTTCGATGGAATCAATATGATAGCACAAGAATTGTTATCTTCTGAAAGGTAAATCTTACCCCATTTTTCTCCTTGAAAATAAGAATACTCCATTAATTTCTTAATTCGGGTTTCTTTTTTCTTGTCTTGTTTTACCACAAAATTGACAGACTTATTTTCCATAAACGATTTATGAAGAATATCTGTGACGATCTGTTTTTTAATGTCGTTTCCCATTTTAAATGAAGTATTGAATAGCCATTTTTCCCAAGCAGCTGCTAGCGACTGATTGTTTATTGCCTCGAAATGGATTTGTTGTCATTGATACTTATTTTACCCTTTCAATCCCATTCGTAATCCCGCTTTTTATCATATTTCCATACCCGTTGTCAGGCAATAGATTTGCAAACGAAAATGCTAATTGATAGTTTTTTATTGCATTGTCAAAGTCCTTTAGATCTTCATAACATTTAGCAATGTTTAAATATAACGATGGGTAAGTTCCTTTAATAATGTCATCATTTATTTTCAATGCTAATTGCAAAGCTGTTTCGTCCCATCTCAATTTATCTGCAACACTTTTTTGATGTCGGGCCACATAATGAGCCGCAGTAAATTTTTCGAATTCGTTTGTTGCTTCATTCCATGCTTGCAGAAAATATTTACTTGCTTCTTCGTGATCACCTTTTCCTTCCATTTCCATACCTTGAGCACAGAGTTTAACTATTTTGTTGTTTGGGTCGAATTGCATATTATTTTATTGTGAGCAGCAAAATTAATATACTCTAAAAACCTGTGCATTGATATAGGTCAAAAAAGGTTTAGAGATCGTAAAGCAAACAAGGAATATTCAATAATAAATTCAGATGACGTCAATGTCCCGGCGAGAATAACATTGTGCCAATAACAAAAACTGCGTCTGCAAGAATTCCACTAAAAGCCAAAGCAAAATAGTTCAAACGTTTTTCTGTTTTCAGATAGCTGTCGACAAGCCACCAACCTAAAGCAATACATGTCAAACCGAGAGGTACAACACAAAGCAAATAATCAAAGTAACCCGAGAGATTATTCGCTAAAGTGTATGTGTTCGGACCTGTCAATGCACCGATAATAATTACGAGTGCGTTAATAAATCCTATCAGAATCAATAGTCTGAATATTTGCTTCTTTGTCATTGTTCTTTTGAGGTCAGTTTACGAACGAATATAATCAAGATTTTGTTTGCTTTTGAGAATTGATCTGCCTACTAATACTTGTCGTGAATTTATCAGCGACAAAGCTGATCAAAATAATGACACCTCTGAATCCAAAACCGGATATAAATATCTGTTTTTAAAAACCCTTATTTCTGTGTAGGGAATTCTCCTTCCCTTTGCGTTACTTTGTCTTGTTCACTAAGCGTTGCAACCTTAAAACAGTGGAGCTGCACCCACTCAAAAAAACGGACTGTTCCTGTTCAGTCAATTCAACAGGAGGCGGAACCTGAAAAGCCTCATGAGTAGGGAATAAAAAAAAACGATATACCATGTCGACAACTACACTGAATACAATTACATTAAAAAACATTACAGCCCTGGACACTTCTAAATACACTGTTTGGGTTGCCGGTTTCATACAACAACCGGATCTCTTTATGTATCTGAATACTGATGGAAATTTCACTTCAGACGCCGGCAATTACATCAACATCAACAATGGACTGACAGTCAATGTACCAAACGTGACAAATTTAGGTAACAACCGCCTGGTGTTTTTAGTTACAGAAAATACTACTACACCACCAGCCCTTTCGCCTACTGTTGGTTATACCGCCTATCCGTTTAATGCTGCTCCGGGTGTTTGTCCTCCGGGTCCGTACGATATTTTTGAATTTGGTCCCAATGCTCAATACGATGTATCCGCAGTAGATTCCTTTGGTTTGAATCTCTCCTTTACAGTAACCAACGATTCCCTGGTTTATGGGGCAATTCCTGCTATTTCCCGTCCTGAGATTGGAGAAGCCTTTAATACATTTACAGGTTCTGATCCGCTTGGAAGCGCATTTACACAATTAATATATACCAGTCCAACAGGTACCGGCTATCCTGATTCAATTATGGGTCAATTTTCCGCTATCGTTTCACCAAAAGACTGGTTAGCGATTAATCCGGGTGCCAATGGATTGAGTGGTTATTGGAGCAATACCATCAGTGACTTTTTCACCAAGGGAAATCAACTCAATCTATACCTGAATGCAGCCACAGTGGGCAACTATTCAGGCACCAGTGACGGAACAAAATTTACACTTACAGGACCAAACGGATTAACGGTAATCATTCCGGCGAGTGATTTTGCAGGCAATCAAGGGTTCATGCAGGCAGTGCGCGGTATCAAATCAGGTGAAAAACAGAATGAATACGATGCTTTCAACCAAATAGAAGCTGCCATTTTCCAAGCCATTTCACGCGGAGTCTTATTGGATGGAGTCGTAGGTGAAGGAGGAAGTATTTCCGATGCTTATACCTCAACGGCGTGGACGAATATTCAAAACTGGTACACGAATCACAACAATGCATACAACCAGAATCCGAGTGTTTATGATGCATATGCCAAGTTTTTTCATTGTGCAAAAAACCACGGAGGGATAATCATGGGACTTAATTCCGCTCAAAACTTAGGGATGGCTTATGGATTTAGTTTGGATGAAAATCCGAATGTCGGAAGTTGGCCTGCAGGCAACAATGTTCCGGCCAAAACCAACTACTCTGTTGGATCAGGTCAGGATGTAACACTTACCATCGGACGATGGGTTCCCGCATCGTAAAATTGGTTAACTCATATTTGACCACTATTCACACTCACCGATAACCACCAAGAATATTGGTGAGCATTAAGGAAAAGCGAATTACAGTTGTAATTCGCTTTTTTGTTATCCGCAACACAAATTAAACACTTTGAATGAGGCTTAAAAGATAAGCCGATTTTGTATTATATGCTTTTTTGTTGATCTAACCATTCAATAGCAATGATCATCGTTCGAGTTCAATAGAATTCAGTTATGGTAGCAAAGAATAGGAAAACAAAATGAAATCGATGGTTTGCGGGAGATTGGACTTATCCTCTTAGGAAACAAGATTGGTACTTCAAACACAGATCCAGTTCTTCATTCTCACTCTCCGCTCTCGCTCTGCAAAAAGAAAAGCCAGACAGAATGAGACTGAGAACGAGAATTAAGTATAAAAAAAAAGCCTCAACGATAAATCGTCAAGGCTTTTCTTTTTGTTGTGATCCCGCTGGAATCGTTTGTGATTCGGCTGGGATATCTTAATATCTAGGAAAACCACCAGTTTTAGAGGTGATTCGTAATTTCCAAATTTCTGCTGGCTGATTTGCTGGCTGAAAATTTGCATTGAATTAACGCTATTTGAAAGAACGATTTTCGTCTATTAAAGATACGAAAACCAATGATAATAACATCAAAAAACACCAAATTAAATGAGCATTTCACTAACTTTTTCGGGATCTAAACCAAGGTATTCTGAAAACTCCGAAACCGTGATTACTTGGTGTTGCTCTTTTTGAAAATGAGCTTTCATTTTCTTTACTAAGTACCTACAATAACGCTCACTCTTGCCTGTAATAAGCATGATATCTTTGGGATATATGACTAAGCGTTTTTCTTTCATCTTTTCGAGGTCCAAAAGGTGGAGTATCCGTATACTATCCATAGGTAATCCATAGGTAACCTTGCTGGTGCATATACACAAAATTAAGTGCTATTTAAGGCTTTTCAAGGTGCAAAAACGGCACAAAACAGCATAAAGTTTATGAACCGGTATAGACCTGTTGTATTGCTCTCTAAATCGTTGAATGTTTGTCTCGTCGACAGGTGAAATGACCTACCTAGAAACCGGTCAAATAGTAAAATTTAAAACAATGGCAAGACAAACTGGTCTCATCAAGTTGAAAGGAACATTGGACAATGTGAATTTCTATAAATCTAAAGATGGGAATCTAGCGCGAATGAAAACGTCAGTTGATGGGTCGCGCATCGCAAATGATCCCGCCTTCGTCAGAACACGGGAAAACAACTCTGAATTTGGTTCTTCAGCGAAGTCTGGAAAGCTTGTAAGAAGTTCTTTACGGCCACTTATGCAAATTGCAAGTGATGGTGGCGTAACCGCACGAATGACCAAGGTAATGACCTTGATCAAAAACTTCGATACTCAAAGTTCGCGTGGTGGAAGAACCGTTGCAGGCGGTATTGCAAATGCAGCCGCAAAAGAGTTGTTGAAAGGATTCAACTTTAACAATCGTTCAGCTCTAGGAAGTGTTTTCTTCAAACCGTACACGGTTGATGTGAACACAGGAGCAATCACGATTACTGATTTGATTCCAATCAACGATCTTGATTTCCCTCAAGGTGCTACACATGTATCGTTGAAATGTGCTTGGACAAAGGTTGACTTTGTAACAGGGGTTACGGACACGCAGATTTCTCCGGAATCAAACTTACCGCTTGATTCAACATCTACGGATGTTACTCTCACGCCTCCACAGGCTCCAACTGGACAAGGAACAAACATCTTTGTTCTGTGCTTGGAGTTCTTCCAAGAAGTGAACGCAGCACAGTACTCGTTGAAAAACGGTGCTTTCAATGTGTTATCGATCGTTGAAGTAAGCTAAACTATTGAGTCATGAAAAATTCAAATTTGAAGGACCCGAAATTCAAAGACAATTTGAAGTCTTACTTCACTCGTGTCACAAGTGACACTCCTCCATTTTTCAGAAAACTTCGGTTGGTTGGATTAGTTGCAATTGCTGCAGGCACTGCTTTACTAACTGCTCCAATAACCTTACCAGCTGCAATTGTTGCCGCTGGAGGTTATCTGATTGTTGGAGGAACTGTTGCATCAGCAATTAGCCAAGCGGTGATTGCTGAAGACGGGAAACAAAATGATGAGTAATCAAATGATTATTCATCAAAAAGGAAAATCGAGTTATTAATATAAAGCACCTAGAAGCTGCAATGCAGTACTAAGTGCTTTAAATCTCAAAATCATGAAAACAGAAAATTGTTCAAACAGTAATTTAACTGTGAGTATTAAGACGAAACGAAGACCACCTCGATTCAAAGCAGGTGCAGAATTATCTGGGGCAGTGAATTTGGTTGCAGTTGATGTGGTGGAAGAAATGATTGAGGATACCGAAGTATTTGAAATCAATATCAAACTTGACAGCACACGTTGCGCCAAGGAAGATTCCTGCCCAAACTAATCTCAAATCCAATAGCAATGATACCTCATCAGGATACAACCACAGTTGCAGGAACGGTTACCGGTACAGTGTTTACCATTGCTGCGAACATTAATTCGCAAGACTATACAAAGACAGTGATCCTTGCATGTGTTGGTGCAGTAGCCAGTTTCATTGTGAGTTTGATTCTCAAGCGGATTTGGAAATTCTTATCAAAATAAACAGAACGGCTCCCAAAAGGAGCCGTATTTTTTATTGTTTATCTTCGAGTCGATATCCAAGCATTAAATCTAGGAGATTTTGAGCGTATTTTTTCTAATCCAATAATCTCTGCAATGATATTCCCATAAACAATTTTATCATATCCATCAATTATTCTCATCAAACGATGAGAAGGTGATGTATGTCGGGTATTATTTATCATTTCTGGATTTGAATAATCTCTAAATACTTGCTCTAGTTCAGGTAAACCAATAAGTTCATTTTTTGGTATTACATCATGAAAAATCTGTTTCTCATTAAATAAAAGCCCTTCAAATTCGTGTAGTTGAATGTAAGGAATGTATCGTGGTCTTAATTCTTCATTGATGTCCTCAAACATTGCACGCTCCATTTCGTCCATTCTTTGATTTTTATCTTGTACTCGCTCTATCTCTTCCCATCTAGGAAAAGAGTGTTTTTTATATAGACCATAATAGTCAATCAAAGTGGTCACGTAAGCACTTCTATCATGCTTCAAATGCTGTTCAATTTGCTCTTTGATATATTTCCAATTAACTACTCCTCCCATAGATTTCTTAATCAATGGTGGTTGAATATGTATATTTAATTCTACGAAATGAGGAGCTAACATTGTCAAACAAAATTCTCTTTCTGTTTCTCCTTCACAAATGATAATTATTCTTTTCATCATTTAAGGATTTGGTTGACCACCTTCAATTAGATTTCGTTTCCAAAGATCATCAATTGTATAATCATTTAGCCAACTTGCTAAATCTTCTTCTTTAAGCCGATTAAAAACAGAATTCCCCTCAATCTGATCCACGGTAACAATGTCATTAGGTCCAAAATGACTGATCAAATCAGTAGATTGTGTTGCAATGATAACTTGGCATCTTTTTTTAGCCACAGATTTAATCATTCCTGCCAACTTTGCAATTGCTGCAGGATGCAAGCCTAACTCTGGTTCATCAATGATAATTGTATCCGGTAAGTTCGGTTGAAAAAACAACGTTGTTAATGCAATAAATCTAATAGTTCCATCAGACAAATCAGTAGCACCATATGTAACTTCACTAAATTTATCTGTCCATTGTAATCGAACATACTGGTCACTTGGCTCAAGATAAAAATCTGAAAAATAAGGTGCTATCGATTGAATAGTTTTTACAATCTTATTATATACCAACTGATTTTTTTTTCTAATATCAAATAAAAAAGCAGCTAAATTATGCCCATCTCTATAAAGGAAATTCACATCATTTTCAATGTGGCTTAGCTTTGTAAATGGGGAATTATTACTAGTATCGTGAAAGTGATACTTTTTAAAGCCGTTTAAATATCGAATAACATGTGGAGATCGAAAATTGTCAGTGACTTTTAATCTAGATTCACTAGCCGAACGGCTGATATCTCTTCCGGAGTCACCATTATAATGTAATCTCTCATCTACAAATATGAAACCATCAGCTCCTATATTCAATCTTGCTGAATATCCATTTACTCCATTATCAAATTGGATCATAAATGAAATTCTATTTGTTACTTTCATTCCATGATGTAATATTTTATCTGGTCCACCAGACATTGCTACTACATCATTTAGTTTTCGATTATATATATTATTCAAAAAATCAAAGAAGGAGACAAAATTACTTTTCCCACTTCCATTTGCACCAATGAAAATATTTATTGGCTCAATAAGAACCTTCTGATTTTTGATTGACTTGTAACCATTTATTTCAATGTAATCCATTCGAAACTATGATATTTTTAAAACTCAAATGTAAGCAATAATAATTTTATTCCTTTGCCAGGTAATCAGCCCTAAAAACCAAACCATTTTAAAAGAAAAAAGAGAAAAAAAGAAAGCCATTAGTTTAGGGGCTTAATGGATGAATGCAAGGCTTTTGCAAAAAAAATACTACCCAAAGGGTGGAGATTATTTTTGCAAAACCCGAAGGGCTTGACCTTGCATGCATGCAGGAAGCACCTAACTTTGCTTTTATTTTTTTGTTCTTTCATCATTTTTAGAAAGATGCTCGAATAAGATTATCTTGATTTCCCGATTAACGGATTTAATTCTTTGGTCAAGTACAGTTCCAATGGATTGAGATAATCGTCGATTTTATCTTCAAAGACAATAAATGTTACAATTAATTCTAATTGTATCTCCTTCGCCCAATATTTTAATTGCAAACCTCCAGTCTTATGATTCGCATAACCGAAATGTGTAGATAATCGGCCACCTAAGTCTTTTTTTACCTTTCCGACATATAGGACATTTGTATTACAATTCGGCTTGCTTTTCATTGCTGACATGTTCCGATCAGAAATAGTTGGATTTTGATAAGCTTTTATCATCACTGCTGTATCACATTTTGATTCGTCGAAACTAAAAATATATAAACAGTTCTTTTTATTGATTAATGGATCGAAAGAATCAAACTGCCGAAAAAAACTTTCTTTAATTTTTTCTGATAAGGGATGCTTTGATTTTTGGTTTGTGTAATCTACTTCTTCTAAATCGATACAATTCAATGGTATGGAATAAATGCTGAAATTTTGTTCTGCTAAAATTTTCTCATAACTGGATTTACCAAAAACCAATGAGTTATTAATCAAATTGTTAATATGATTAGATTGCATAATGAGATATTAGATTACTAAAGCTTGAAGTCCAAAATTAACAAACCTAGTGTTATTAAGATCTCGACGATAAACCTGTAGAGGTAAAACAGCCTTGAGCGCTGCCGGTGGAGCAAGGCAGCAGGCCAACAGCTGGAGGTTTCCGGAAGCTGTGAAGCTTGTGGAAGGAGGTACGACTGGAACACGCGAGCCGACTGCGAGTTGAGCGAAGGTGGAAGACAGAAATGGGCAGGGACTGAACAACTGGCGACCTATGCAGTATGCACGAGGGGCTGGCGGGACTTTTGTTTTTGTGTGCTGGGAAGAACAGCGGTATTTTGTAACGTAGTGGAGAGACACGGCTGTTGTGGGGAGTGGATACGGCTACCGGAATGGAAAAGTAATGGAACCCAGTTTTACGGGTGCAATGGATTTGGAATGAGGTAGCGGTATGGAACGTGGATTCCAAAAGGCATGACAGCCCCGAAGCCTGAGCGATTCAGCAGGCGAGCATAACTTAAGTGGCGGTGACACCCCATATAAACACTTCGCTGACTGAGTGAGGGACGAGCTTCCGACAGCATCTTTTCAGGGGTTTGGGGTGGCAGAGTAGCCACGACTGACGACGCAGGACGAACAGGCAAGAAAAACAAGTGAACAGCCATGAGTGAATTCTGAACGATTGGCTAAGTGAAAGCTAAAAACAAGGGCACAGAGCAACGGAGCTTGTATCACCCTTGTTTTTATGATTTTTGAAGCTGTGAGAACCAGGAGGAAGACCGCTTTACCGTTTCTGATTAGGTGAATTTCAAGCCAATAAATTCACAATAAATAACTTGAATCAAAATAATACTATATTTGGATCCTAACTATTCCATTATTTATGTCCAAAATTGTAAGAAACAGAAAACAGAAGAGACTTCTAGAATTTTTCACTCTTAACGTTTCAGTACTCCCTGCCAATCACCAAAACGAACCTTTTTACTCAAGCCTAATTGAAGGATTTTATTCGAATGATATCAGAGTCAATTTCGGTAAAGATTTCTATTACACTTTAATCCATTTAAGTAAAATGGATATTGACGGATCAAAAGTGTATTATGGAGTAATGTCCAAATTTTTGCAATTGAATAGCATCGATTGGGTAAAAAAAGATGAGATTAAAAAGATAAATTCGAAAAGCGAATTTAAAATTCCTGAGGGTTTAGAAGGGAGAAAGGGAATGTACGAATTTGTTTTTATTCCCAAAATCCATAAAATTGCTTTTATAAAACGAGGAAAGGTTGATGATAGCATTAAGAAGCAAGGAGCACCTCTAATAGCAATTAAAAATGTACTAAAAATAGGTTTTGATCAATTAGTAGATAAGGAACTAAGTGTTCATGTTGATATCGTTCAAAGCCAACAGGTTATTGATAAAATTTTTGATTCAAAACTATTGAAACTTGAATTAAAATTACATTACACAAATCCATCAATAGGAGACGATCACGAAGCTTTTATGGATGATTTGTATCGATCGACGGATGCAAATAATATTGACGTTTCAATTCAAGGAACTACCGAATCTCCAATAAACACCAAATCGACATTTGTTGATGGTAATTTACAACTTGTTAGGAAAAATGGAACTGCGAAAGCAGTAATTGAAAATAGTAAAGGTGTAAAGGAGAAAATTAATACAGCTGCACATCCAGAGGTTTCTGTGGTTGAGGTTGAAGATTATAAATCTTCCATTTTTACGAAAATCATTAGCTCTATTTGGGAAAGTTTAATGAAGGATGGAGAATAATAAAAAGAATATAGATTACTCTGAGGTAAAAGAAATTTACAAGGGAAATTTCAAGCAACTATTCAAAATTGCTGATGGCAAAAAAAGTTGGTTTATAAAATCCTACTTCTATATTTCCCTCGGAGTAACAATTCTTGTTACCATATTAACATTCTTCTCCTCTTTAGATAAAAAAGAAATTATTGAAAAGATTCTAGAATTAAACATTCCTTTCTTTGGCGGATTAATTGGGTTCAGTCTATCTGGCTTTATCTTAGTTTCAACACTTGGAGATGAAGGAATGATTAGAAAAGTCTCTAACATTCAAATTAACAAAATTCTTAATCGAGAAAAAAATGCGTACTCGTACATGCAAAAAGTTACTTCGAAGTACGCCCTTATTGTGATTTTGCAATTCTCTTTTTTGATGATCTTCTTAGTTATTTATTTAGTTACATTGTTGGAGTTGAAAACAACCGTGGAGAATCTACGAATCACAGCAAATATGTTAGGGATATTTCTAATTGTCTTTTTTACCATATACGGAACATTCCTTACTCTGCAATTGATAATTAACATCTTTACGATCTCTCAATCAAGAAACTTAAGTTTCCTAACGGAAGAATTAGAATCAAGAAAATTACTTGAAAAGGAGAAATAGTTTCGATTATGGTCTTAAAGAATCTATAACTAAAGAGAGTGGTTTAGATTCCGAATTCAAAAAGATTAAATGAGGTTCATTTAAAATTAATTTCACACCTATTGAACCAAAACCCTCGCATATCCTAAAAACTTCCGTGGCTTTTGGGTTTGCGATTAGTTCTTCTAAATATGAAAAATCTGGAATCATTTTAGATCCAATTGTCTCAATATACTCACTACTAAATTCAGCCATACATTTTAAAATTTGGTTAGAATTAAATTCTTTTCTTATTGCTGTGAATCGTCTTCGCTTTCTTTAAAGTGCTCTTTTAGTATTCTCAAATATGTTGAGTTTCTTACATCAGCATCATTAATAAAGGCATCAAGTGAAAGCATATAAAATCCAACATTGACTAATTGAGTATCTGTAAGAGATAATTTCATCTGTTCCTCTTTGTAATACATGGTATCCGTTGAGAATAATGAGGTAAAACGATCATTTTCTAGGTACAATTTAAACTCATCATTAAATTCCACAACAGCATAGAACCAAATTCTTTGAATCTTATTCGGATAATACTGCATTAATTTTGTAGCTCTTTTTTTCAACTGAACCATGGAAGTAACATTATCTTCCAATTTCAATCCCCGTTTCTTTAACTCCACAAGAACTACATCTACTTTTGAAGTTTTTTCAGGATCATTTGAGAAAATCAGAGTGATGTCGGGCTCCGAATTATCGGTTTCAGTATCTTCATCGGTTATTTTTTTGATAACTTCAGACATCACTTTATCACTAAGTATCGTTTTGTAAGTCATGTACTTATCATCTAGCAACCAAGCGTTATTGCTGTATAAGTCATTCATGAAATCTGATTTATCAAGTGTTTTCCCCATTGGGATAATCAAATTATGTATGTCAGCTTCACCATTGTTTTTGTCAATTTTCTTTAACCGGTCAATAACAAACTGACGATATAGAATGTACTCGGTCAGAGCTCTAGATGAAAGTTCAATTGATTTCTCATACTTTTCTTCAGTTAATGTAACTGCTTCTAAGACTTCTCTTTGGTCCTTGAAAAATCTTTCTTGAGCTTTTTTTATTGATTCTTCTCTTTTAACGAAACCAATAGTGTCTTTATCAAAATATCCAAGTAAATGAGGATAGGTATCAGCTAAAGATTCATTTGTTTTCTTATTATTATCCGCAATTACTGGTATTTCTCTTTTCAATATTTCAGCAACTTTTTGGCGGAATATTTTCTTTATTACATTTTTATCCTTTTCAGAAAGATTTAACTCTTGCCTTGATCCACTTACTTTACCATCGAAATAAGAAGAACTCAAAAGAAAAATCATTTCATATCCCAATGGAATATTCTCATCTGAAATAATATCAACTTTGTAAGTACGACCGTCTATACACAATGCAGTTATGACAGTTTTTTCATTAAGCTTTTCTTTGATAGAATAGTGAATTTCCATGTTTTCGAACATGGCTAAATTGGATGCGTCAATTGATTCAATTACCAACTCATCAATTTCATCTATGGAAATCTTTTTTGTTTCCGATGTTAATTCAAATCGACTATCTTCTTGTTTTAGATTTAGTGTGATACTAATTTCTAACTGCTTTTTATTTTGTTTCATTAAATACAGCCTTGGATAGAACTCTTCAAGAAGTCTTTTTTTGAGATAACTTGGTTTAACGTAATCTGAGGTCGCTATCTTTTTCAAAAAGTATTCACTAAATTTCAATTCTGTTTTATAGAGTTCTGACTTAATATCAAGTACTTCCATCGAAGAGTCTTCAAAATTTGTAGAGTATTGAAATGTCCTTTTCTTTTTACCAAAATGGCTAATAACATCTACTTTGTTGAAATAAGAAAGAAAAACTAAACGCCCTAATCCTTTGTGGCTTTCATCCTCAACTTTCATCAGTTCAGAGAATTTCTTGAATCTTTTATCGTTGAAACCTTCGCCGTTATCTCTAATAAGCAGAATTAATGTGCCAGGTTTACTAAAATCATCTATCGAAATCTCTATATCAATTTTACTTGCACCTGCGTCAATTGAATTTGCAAGTGCCTCAATATAGACCAATTCCAGTGATGGATTTGTGAAAAAATATTTTACAGCTTGTTTTAAATTAATTTTCATCCTTAAATATCATCAAATTTCACTTTGGGCAAACCCTTCACAATTTCAACAGTTTGTACACTCACATTAATAATACTCAATAGTAAATCCAAAATATATTTCGGATTACCAATGTCATCTGCCCAATCATTAGGATCATTTGTAATTCCTGAATCTTTGTGAGTTGTGACTGCGTATCTTTCCATAATCCATTCGATCGCAGATTTCCCATTCACAACATATTCATACGCTTCATCTGGAATGTTGGAAATAGTGATTTTACTATTGTAAATGATTGAGTTTTTTTGATCCTTTTTTGGGAAACGCATTTTTTCTATTTTGAAAATAGAAGAATCCACACCCTTTCCATTTTCAAATGAGGAAACATCAACACCGAAATAAGCAGGAACAGTTTCGTAGTTCAAATGCAGCTCCGCTAATTTTCTACCAGCATTACTAAATGCCCAAAAGTCCTTTACATCTTCGATCAACGGCAAACGAGGAAGCATTTTCTTTAAATCATTAGCAAATAGTTCTCTATACTCTCTATTGTGCAAAAAACCATACACGTAGTAGAAAAGATCTTCTTTCGAAACATTCTTTCCGTATTGTTTTTTTGCACGTTCTAAAATAAAATCTGAAATTCCATCTTTTCGAATGTATTCTGATTCACTTTCATCATCAAACAAACCTTTTTGTAGACTGTTATTTTGTTCATAGTAATAAAGTGGAAAACATTGTGATTTTTCCAAAGTGTCAAGATTCGGAATCACATCTGTCAATAACACTGAAAATGGACGACTAGCACTTATTCCTGTAACACAGATTACTTTGTTTTCAAGCTGATTATTCGGAAACAATCGTTTGTTTTGATAAAGCATTGCATTCAGATCCTTATGAAAATATAGATTAGATTTAACAAAAGGTCTGTATAATGTAGTTGTCAAACTTGAATCATCAAAAGATTGCAATTTATGCTTTTCAATATCCTCAATAAAATTACGGTTCCAACTAATTCTGTTTGGATTTGTATCTATAAATGACTCAGCTTTTATTTTAGGGTCATTAGATTTTTCTTTAAGAAATCCTTCAGATTGAGTATTAAAAAACTCAATAGACGATTTAACATTAGTACTTAATTTGTTTTTTGAAAAATTTAAAACCCACGCATCTCTTCCAGTTGCTAGTCCTAAAGAATGAGTGATAAAAAAACTATTGGTATTGAGTTCAAATTTTTTGTCTGACTGTGATGGAATAAATGTGCCATAAATATCATTTCTCTCGTTTATCCAATCACCGTGTTCATTAGGACTTAAAGTTTTCCAAACTAACTTTTGATTATCGAATGAACCGAAATCTTTTAATATTTTTAGTTTTTCCTCTCGGCTTAAATAATCTCCAATGTCATGGTAGTAAATTGTCGCTTTATCCTTTTTATCTTTTGTATTCTTTACTAATAGAGTAATCGAAATGGGAGTTCTTGAACCGGACCCAAAAACTTTACCCCCTTCCTTTCTGCTTAATTCTCCACTTGTACGTTGATTTCCTCTAAGGTTAAAAATGTATATTGAAGAAAATTCATTTTCTAAAGATTTTCTTAATCCATCCATTCCATTTCCATCAATCCATGCCCCATTTGACACAAAACAAATGATTCCCCCATTAGGATCTAAACGGTCTGAGCTCCACCTAAATGCTTTTATGTAAGAGTCATATAATGCTTTTACCGATGTTGCTTTACTTCCTTTAGCATAAGTTTGTTCGATTCTTGAATCCAAACTAACATATTTCTGATTTTGAGCTATATCATTAGCTGACTTTTGTCCTACGGAATATGGGGGATTTCCCATGATAACACGAAGTGGTGAGCTCTTCTGTCTAGCAACACGTTCCGAATTTTGCGGGAACATTTCAGAAAACATTTTTTCACTGTTATCTGATTCACCTAATTGGAATGTATCTGTTAAAACAATGGCATTAATCCCCTCAGACCATGTCGCCTGATTATATAAGGGTTTTATAACCTTTATTTATTAAATTTTCTATTTTAGTAATTCACAATTAAAATTCACTGAAATGGATCCTCAATTACAAGCCTTACAGAACATAGTCACTAAGCTTAAAAATGAACTTGACCAATTAAAGGCTAGAACAAAACATCTTGAGAACGTGGTTGACCACCTGTACAAAGAGAATCAAAAGAAATCTAAGAACTAGTTTTTTCTATAATTATTGGTTTGTAAATCCGCAGTTCGGTTTTAGGGTTTACAGCTAAGAAACCCTTTCCTGACATATAACTGATTTCTACTGTGAAACCTTCTTGTTCTAACTTATGAACTTCTTCATTTACTTTTTTGAGAAGTTCTACTAGTTTTTGCTCTTTCATATTATTCCAAATAAAAAAGCCAACTCGTTTTTGAGCTGGCTTACGTTAAACATTATGTTTTCTAATTAGTCTTTCAATTCAAAGGGCATACAAACCTTTGGTGTCCTCTTTTTTCATTGTGAAACGTAGAATGAGAAGAAGAACTAAGCATACTATCCCAAAAAATATTTGAGTTTGAATTATATCCGTTATGGGATTTTCTTCTGCGATGGAAGTATCTTTCAATTTGAATACTGAATTATACATGCCATGGAAATTAACCAAACCATGTAATACAGCTACCAATATGATGTTCTTAATCCGGATAAGAAGACCTTGAAAAAGCAGACCTAAAAGGAATGCAAAAATCATTTGATTTAGGACAGAAAATATATCTAATTGACCTGTTATAAGATTGCCAATGTGAAGTAGTGCAAAAAGAGCTGATGTAGTGACAATCTGCCCTAGTACACTTCTTTTCGGGTATGCCACAACTACCAAACCAAAAAGAATCCATCTGCATAATACTTCTTCCATAAGACCTACGGAAAAACACTTGGTGTAATAGGCTGTTAGATGTTCCCAACTATAACGGATTCCTATATAAGGTAAAGAAAAACGAAGAGATAAAAAGAGTAGTAATCCAACCCCAATCAGCACACCTATACTATTCCTCAGCACCTTCTTTAAATCGAAGAAAGTTTCTTTTTTGAACGCAAGATAAAAACAAAGCACTAATAGTAATCTACCTGCACTGGATATAATCAAAGCTGTTGTTCCTTTTTCATCTAATTGATAAAGATGTATGATTCCATTAACCATAAACTTTGTCAACATTATGGAAGCAAGAAGTAAGAGTAGAAAATATAGAAGAAACTTTCTCATGTGCGAAAAAACAAAGACTCCTATACCAATTGATACAGGAGTCTATTTATAAACTTAGTCAAAAAAACTGATTTCGCCTTTACATGCGTAGATTACAACACAACCACCCCATGAACAAGGGAATCCCATAGCGGAGTACCCTTCATAAGTGGTTTTAAGCTTACATTTAAACGTAATGTGAAATTCAGAAGCTGCTTCATCATAGTGTTCAAAATTTTCAGCAGCAAAGCCCATATTAGCAGGTACATCTGTAATAGATGCTATTGGTTTTTTAATTGCGGAAGTGTAAATACCATCTCCAGCAACTTTGTCATTTATCTGTCCATCATCAGTGTAATCTACATTATTGACAATATAAGAGTCTAACGGAACATAAGAATCATCAAATTTTAACAAGGAAAACTGTTGTGCAAATTTTGTCCCACCATCTACCAACAAATGGTCTTGGGGTACAATAACAACCGACCGAAAAAATAGTGCTGTAATTGCTCCTGTTTTTTCTACACCCTGTGCTTGTTCTGTTTTAATCGTTTTAGAAGTTGGTTTAACTTCTTGCTTGTTACAAGCTACTAAAATTGTTGCTCCTGCAATTGCAAGGAAGCTGATTCCAAAAATTACTTTTTTCATACTGTGAATATTAATTAAGTGGGGCAAACCTAATAACCAAAAATTATTCTGTCAACAGTATTTACCACATATTTTCAATTGCGGTTTTCCGAATAAGTATATAATATGCCCTCAAAACATATTGTTAAATTTTGAATAAATTTCTTGTTTTATATTGTAAGTTATAATATAAGTAGTATATTTGAAATCAGAAACCAATTAAGTTATTAATTATGGACTACAAGAACATCTTAAAGGAACGGCATGAGGAGTTGCTAAAACGTAAAGAGGAAATTAGTATAGAATTAGGCTCTATAAATACAGAGCTAAGTGCCATTAGTGAACTATTTAAACTTGACACTCCTAAAACTGCGGTTGTAAAACCTGCTATTACTTCTGATAAATATCCTGTTGAAGGGACTTTAAAAGATAGAATTGTTTACACACTTCAACAGATAGGTTCGGGTGGAGCTAGTGATATTGAAAATTTCATGCGCCAACATGAATCGAAAGTCAGTAGCAACTCTGTAACTATCACAGCTTCCCAACTACTAAAAGGGGGTGTGATTAAAGGATACAAACAAGGACTTAAAAATATCTATTCATTATAAAGGGTAATAAAAATCCCCCTGCGCCAACAAGGGGATTTAGTATTGTCTAAGGAAGTGATGGAGAGTGGTAACTCCGCCCAGTCTTAAAAACTGGTGATCTGTCGAGGATTTGTGGGTTCGACTCCCACCGCTTCCGCTAAACTGCAATAACTTATGAGCAAATCTACAAAAAATTACACAATTCAACAATTTAGCCAAGATTATCCTGATGATAATACTTGTTTAGACAAAATATTTACTATTCGGTTTGGACAATTATCTCACTGTCCTAAGTGTTCTGAAGCTTCAAGATTCGTTCGTTTGAAGAATCGCAAATGCTACCAATGCTCTGAATGTCTGCATCAAATTTACCCTTGTGCGGGTACTGTATTCGAAAAAACCACTACACCACTCACTACATGGTTTTATGTAATCTATTTATTCACTGTTTCCAAGAATGGTGTCTCAGCTTATGAAGTTCAACGATTGACAGGAGTCACTTATAAAACTGCTTGGCGAATGTTGAAACAGGTTCGTATTCTTATTTCTACCGGGTTCAATATGACTAAAATGAATGGAACAATCGAATTAGACGAAACGTTTGTTGGAGGTAAAAACATCAATAGACATAAGGATAAAAAAGTAGCTAAATCACAAGGTAGAAGTTTCAAAGATAAAACTCCCGTACTTGGTATGCTTGATAGAGATACTAAGCAAGTGAGATGCTTTGTCGTACCTGATACAAAAGCAAACACTATTCAACCTATCATTAGACAATTCATTGAGAAAGGTTCTGTATTAATGACTGATGAATGGATAGCTTACAAGGGATTAAATGCTGACTATGACCATAATTTTGTTGACCATAGTAAGAAGATATATTCTGTTGGTGATGTTAGCAGTAATGGTATTGAAAACTTTTGGAGTGTATTTAAGCGAACCATTAAGGGAAGTTATATCCATGTGAGTAAGAAATACCTGCAATCGTATGCTAACGAAACATCCTTTAAGTTCAATAATAAGAACTCTGATGTTCCTATTTTTTATCTTGTTTTGGACTTACTACCTTTACAAGCTTCTTAAGATTTTCTTCGTACTCTTCTTTCGTAATTTCATCTAAACCCTTCTCTTTTACGAATTCCTCATGTTTTTCAATGAGTTCTTCCATTGTTGGTTTAGGTTTGTGTTCTTTCTTGTTCATAATGTAAAGTTATGGAATTGAAGCTTTGAATCCAAAAGTGTTTATTTCTTCATAGAAACTAACTCTGAAACCTCAGTATTTAAAGCAATAGCTATCTTAAGAAGTGTCTTTGCTGTGGGATTTGTTTTACCTTTTTCTATTCGTCTGAGTGCTGAATCTTCAATACCAATGGAAGTTGCAAGATCAATTTGTTTGATTCCTAATTCGGTTCTGCGTGATATAATGTTATCACCAATGATTTTAACGAATTCGAAATCTTCCATGAACTAATTTACCTGCCATCAAAAGAATTATTCCGAACATAAATGTCCTGTTTTTGATAAAATTCCCTATGTTTGTGAGAATCAAATTCAAATCACTATGAAATTCTTACTATTCATTCCACTATTTGCTGTATTATTAACCACATCCTGTAATAAAGAGAATAAAGATGCTGAATACATTTTAGCTGTTACAGGAAGCGATTATGCAGATGATGCATACATTCTTTGTCAGGCAAATGCTGGTATGTTATCTCGTTTAAGTTTGAGTGGCGGAGAAGCTACAATCAATGGAGCTAAGAAATGTAAATTATCATTTCTATTTCCTTCTCACACACTTAACAATTATGCACCGGAACATCAAACAGATGGGGATGTAATAAACATAACCATCTATCAGTCCAAGAAAGGAAAAAAAGGTAAACAAGTTGGGGAAACTTCACTCGCATGTTCTAATTACGATGAGTACCCAACACCTGTTGATATTGAGTGGTAGGTATGAATACTGTCGAAGAAACTTTCTCTCATAATAAAGCTCTCTCTCTAATCACTCTAATAAGAATGATAGTAGAAGCTGTGGAATATCATCCAGACAGAATTCAATTCTTTCTGAAAACTATGCGGGATTTCAGTGTTAATCAACAAGCATTGGATCTTTTCATTAATAATTTAGACCCAAAGGTATTAGTCTCTCATTTTAATTCTTTTGAATCCCATCAGAAAGACTACACAATTCTTATAGTTTGGGAATTATTGAAATCTGCTGGAAATATTACAGAGAAAGACTTTTGTACAGGTATGCACGCCTTAGAAACAATAGTTGGTATCGAACCTAGTCATATTGAAGGGCTAATTGATAAAATGGAGGTTATAACCAAACAAGTGAATGATACTCCTAGAAATGTAAATATAACCTATAACCAAGTTGAAGTTCGAAGTAACAATTCAGAATCAGGACTAAAAGGAATATTAGGCTTCATCATTTTAGCCCTTGCTATTTTTGGACTTGTAAGTATGTGTAAATCTTAAAATCATGAAGACAACAACAAACATAAAAGATGAAATAGGAGACATAATGTTTTCATATTTTACTAAAAGAGATTTTGAACTTTTTAAAAAGGAAATAACTAGTTACGTCGAAAATTTCAAAGAGAATTTTCTTAATAATGAATTGAATCTATTTATCCTTAATAATCTGCTTAAGGATTGCGGTGAGATGAATGATTCTAACATTAAGCCAACAGTCGGTAAAATTCTTAGTACTTTGACCGCGCTGACAGAAATAGAATAACCCTATATTCACAATTTAAAACAACATTCACTGTGGAAAATCTATCCATACAAGAAGTATACTTGAATTATGTTGATACTTACAACTCAATCATTGAAAGTATGGAGCAGTATTCTACCCGACACAAAGGGAAAAGACTTTTTTCAAAAATGTTTATAGATACGTTTAATCATCAAGTCAGTGATTTTTCAAACCGTGTTAGCAATAAAGCTCTTTTCTCACATTTTGTGAACGAGCCGAAAGAAGAGTTAGAATCTTTTAGAGTTAAAATTCTTAAACTCGCAAATGATCTACATGCTAAGTCTCTGACAATGGCAAAAGGTGAACTCTAACAGCACTTACAATTTCTTCTAAGTACGGATTGATAATTGCAATTTGATTTTTTACAAATTGTTCATACACTCTTATCAGAGCTTCTTGTTCTGTTTCTTTTAATTCCATTTTCTTATAAATTAAAAAAGTCCTACATTTCTGTAAGACTTCACGATTAATATTTTTCTTTGTTATTTTAGCCTATATGGCTTGAAGGTACTAGTGCCAAAACAATACCGTCAAAAGGAATGTACTTTTCTTTTCCAATACCATCATCTGGGTCAAGTGTTGCATCATGGAACGCATTTTCAATATTTATCGTAGCAATGTAATATGCCAGTAACACAATTTCATTTGCATGTAATTCGTTTTTGTATTTTCGTTCCAGGTCTTTTTGCTTAATCAAGCCACTTTGTAATAAACGAGTCATGAAAGTACCTGTACCTGTAAACGGATCCAATATGTGAACATTTTCATCTGAAACAGAACGCCCAAATTCTTTTTTCAGAACATCATTTACAGAATGTATGATGAAATCAACTACTTCAACTGGTGTATAGACGATTCCTAATTGTTCCACCATTTTAGGGAAAGCAGTTTTAAAGAATTTATCATACAATTCAATAATTATTCGTTGCTTACCTTCTGCATTGTCAATTCCTGCGGCACGTATCCGAACCGATTCATAGAATTTATCAAGCGTTTCAGCATCTTTATCAAAGGATTGGTCTTCTAATAAATCCAACATGGATTGCATAGAAACTGAAATCGGGTTGTTTTTCACAAAAGAATATCCCTCGAATAAAGCTTCAAAAACTGGTTTCGTAATTATGTGCTGTGAAAGCATGTCTATAGCTTCTTGTTCTGCTATTCCCGGATTTATGTTTTTTTGCAATCCTAATAAGAATTTATCAAATGCTTTCTGATGCGCACCGCCATCGTTGACTAAGTTTTTGATACGAACAACCTGACGTTCAGCAATTTCAGCTACATTTTTCGCCCATTGTTCCCAATACCGTCTATCACCAACTTTCTTTACCATTCGAGCGAAAACAACATGCTGCAATTGTTCGAACTGAATTGCTAATTGGTCACTAAAATCTTTTTGATTTTTATCGTTGTATGAATCATCAGGGTTGAAACTTCCATTTTCATCGAAATGAGAATCTGGCCGTCCAACTAAAATTTGTGAAGGACGATTTTTGTTTAAATCAATCTTATTGATCAGCGCGTTAAACCGATCGTCGTGTGCACGTAAGGCATTCAATACCGACCAAACTACTTTGAAGCGTTCATTGTCATCTAGAGCTTTGTCCGCTTCTATATCTGAAGGAACAACAACTGGAATAATGATATAACCATATTTTTTTCCTGGAGCCAACCGCATAACACGACCAACAGATTGAACGACATCTACCTGTGAATTTCGCGCGGACAAGAAGAGTACAGCATCCAACGATGGTACATCAACTCCTTCACTCAAACAGCGCACATTGGTTAATACCCTACATTCATTGTCTTCGGTTTCAGATTTTAACCATCCCAACAATTCATCACGTGCAGGAGCAGACATACTTCCATCGATGTGTTTCGAACTCATGGAAACCATTTTCTTACCTTTTTCAGCAGGAAGAGAATCAATGTAGGCTTCGGTGGCTGTATTGAACGTACTTGTAATTGTTTTTGAAACTTTGATATTTGAACAAAACGCAACAGCTCGGCGCATAGGTTCAGGATCTGAATCTTTTATTAATCCTTCATCTCCTAAGATTTGTTTCGATAGTGCATTAATACATCCGATTAATTTAGAAGCATCATCGGTGTTTATTTCAGATTCTTCATCCGCAATCATTTTTTGTACCGCAGGAGGAATATCATTTTCATTCAATGTTAAAATGAGTACTTTGTAATCTGTCAGCAAATTGGATTCAACGGCTTCACCAAAACCAATGCGGTAGATTTCTTCTCCATAAAGAGAATTGTCATCCATTGAACAAAGAATAGCTTCGTTTTGCGCTGCCTTACTTTTTGAAGTGTCGTCATACAAACGCGGTGTAGCCGTCATATACAGACGTTTCCTTGCCTTAATAAAATCGTTGTTATGTACTTTTGTAAAAGCCGATTCGTCTTCATTTACCAATGAAATACCTGTTGTTCTATGCGCTTCATCACAGATAATTAAATCAAAAATGGATTCATCACCGTAAACTGATGCTAAGCTATCCTGCGCTCTAGCTATAACTTCAATCGATTGATAGGTTGAAAACACAACCGTCATTCCAGGCTTTTTATCATTTTTGATAAAACTGAATTGATTTAAAATATCACTGACATTTGTAGACGCCGGTAAAGCTAAATCCACTACAGAAGTTGTATCGATATCTTCATTTTTACTTCTGCTTTTAGAAATTTCAGGATCCGAACAAATACAAATTGCATTAATTTGTTCACTTGCAAAAGTTGACCATTCGCGCAAGGTTTGGCCGAGTAATGCAATTGAAGGAACTAAAAAGAGAACCAACCCATTTCCGCCGGTTTCATTTTCAGCTATTTTCAGAGAGGTAAATGTTTTTCCAGTACCACATGCCATTATTAACTTTCCACGTTCGTTTTCCTTGAAGTGATCATGGGTTAATGTAAGGGCTTTTACTTGATGGTCTTTTAAACTCCGAGTTACTATTCTAGCTTTTTCACCATGAACACCATTTTCTAACTTCTCCCAATCAATTGCAGATTCATTTAAATCAAACAAATTAAGTCGAGTAACTGATGGAGTTTGATTTTTTATAGCTTCCTGAGCATTTGGACCCCATTTATTGGTTGTTGAAATCCAAAGTCGATTAGAGAATTGAATTGATTTTCCTTTTTCATTTTTGAATTCACGACCAGAAGTAGAAAGGAAAGAATCAACTGCGGGTTTGTCAATTACTGAGGATTCTTGATAGCATTTACACTGTACTGCCCAGTATTTATCATCGTTGGTTAAAGCCACCAAATCAATTCCTGTGTCATTTCCTCCTAAATCGTCTTTTCCTGGAAACTCGTTCCATAACCACACCTTTTTAAACGTACTTGCATAGATTGGTTCAGTGAGTAAATAGGCTTGCATCAATCGTTCAAAACGTTCGCCTTTATCTTTCTCTGAAAATGAATTTTTGCGGTATTTGGTTAAAATCTGATTGAAATTTGACATGTACTCGTGAATAATTTAATCGCTGAAAGTACTAAAAAACGACAGATTTCATGATAAGAATTCACTCTTATTTCATTCAAAAACTACTTCCTTTTATCAATTGACGAGTTTGAGTAAACAATCATATTGAACATACTCCGCAATCTTGACCTCACCCGATTCCCATATAGTTTTTCTAATTCATTAGCATTCAGATTTGTGGTTGCATGTGTAACAATTCCATTATTTACCTGTAAGTCATATCTGTGTAATAGAATCTCGGCCATGCAATTGGTTTCATTACCGAACTGCTTTATGTTGCTTTCGATTCCAAGGTCATCAAAACAATATGCCTTTCTAGATTTTCCGTATTTGTGAATCACTTGAAAACCATCTGCATAAAATTCTGATGAAATATTTCTTGTCGAGATTACTGGGTAGTCAAATTCAGGAAAAACAAACAATTTCAAAAGATTCATTAATGACGTTTTACCACAACCTACAGGTCCAGTTAAAAGTATTCCTTTGTTAAGATCAATACCATATTCAGCACAATTATTCTCAGCGCGGATTGCGTAAATAATTAACTTGTAAATGATCTCTTTATCTTCTGCATGTAATCGGAAGTGTTGACCATACTTTTGCTTTCCAGAGTGGTTGATGTAAGCAATACATGTCTTGAAATCAAATTGACGGATATTGTTTTCTATTGTGAAGCATTTCTCTAGCATATTCAATATGTTTAGTATTAAAGTGGAATCGAATAATCCTTGTCTTGGTTAGTGTGAAGGTTTCCAGATTGTGGAGTTTCTGAAGCTTGCCATTTGCGTGAATTGATGATCCAATTTCGAGCTGCAGCTTTCCAATTTTTCATTTTTGTTTTTCCTCCTACTAACCAACCATTGGATTCGAAATAGTTGAAGAATTTTTGAGCTTCCGCTTTAATGGATTCTTGTTCCAAAAAGAAATTTTCAATCTCTTCAATTTTGGGAGGGAAAAAGCGAAGACTTTCGTTTTTCCCTTTTTTAGTTTCAGATTGTTTATCTTGTTTAGTATTGTTTATATAAGGTCGCTCTCTTGGTTCATTGGAATTATCGCTCCTAGTATTTCCATTGTTCTTTGCTGGTTCACTTGTTGTATCGAATATGAACAAGCAAACTAAACTACCTTTCTGTGGATTTCGAGAAGGATTGTATTTCAGATAACCAAACGCTTCGAGTTCCTTCAAACACTTCAAATAGGTGTTTACAGAACCAATCTTCGAAGCTTTCATCATTTCATATCGACTTATGGAAACATACTCCGGGAACTTGGCGTGATTCCATAAATGGAACAAAGCGTAATACAAGCTGATGTGCCAAGGAGAAAGTCGCTCATCTTCCACAAAGAGATCATTGATTTTTTCGATATGTGTGATGTAGTTCATTTTAGAGTTGAGCTAATGAAATCAACATTTCAACGAGTTCTTTTTGTGGATGACAATCGCTGACATCTTTTCGGAAATTGACGCCTGTGAAGATTCCAGGTTTACCATCTAATGCCGCCAGAGAAATATCCCAACTTTCAGTAGCAATCTGTTTAGGGATCTCATGCAAACTACAAAGCTTTACAAGTAGTTCGTTTAAACTACGCAGCTGTTCTGCGGAATAACTCTGATAATACCTTGAGCCACGGAAGTTGCTCCCATAATCAATCACATCATCAATATCAACTAACGAATTTAAGTGTGAATAGAACTGTCCGTCCTTTTTCTTTAGCGGACCGAGATTGCATAAATCTATTGCGATTGAATATTGTTCCAAGGATTCGAAGTTTTCTCCACGCAAACCAATATGATTGATCCAGTAATGAGATTCGAAGGTTTGGTAAATAGTTCCGTCACGATCAATGATAAACGCTGCGCCAAATTTGCTTGGATTGGATTGCCAATAAGAAACAATTTCTTTAGGAGTAGAATCACTGTTCGTGCCATGAAGAACGATTTGCTTTTTTGTATATGCCGTGCGGTAATATTGTGATACTGGCAAAGGAAGTTGAAAGATTTTCATGATGATCGATTTAAGAGCGGTTACGCATGTTGTTTTCAAATAGCCGGTTGATATCTGCTTCATCGTAAAACAGTACGCCGCCGATCTTGGTGAATGGGATTGTCCCATTCAAGCGAAGCGTTTGAAGTGTACCAGGAGAAATACTTAGTAGTCTTTGTACTTGGTGAGATTTCAACCAAGTCTTTTTAGGTTCTTCGATCTTTTGAGTTCCGGAATTGAACTGTGTTTCAATAATGGTTTTGAATTCGAAGATGAGGTCTGTTTTGAATTGCTCCAGATCCTCGACGGTTACAATTTGTGCTGCCATAAAATTTGATTTTTATTTGCATCAAAGTGAACCGAATAAAATGAGGTTTTGGGGTGGTAGTAGGTTGCACCACCCCAGATGAAAGCCTTATAAATATTGAGAAAACTAGAATTAAAAATTTCTAAAGCTGATTCAGTTTATTCAACATTTGAATCAATTTTTCTTTGACCGAATTGATCGTATTTGTATCGGGTTCATAGAATTTGTTGGAAAGGCTTTTCACCGATATATCCTGGACCTTTGAAGTCTGAAAATTATCTACAATCAATTCCATTAATTCCCGATGCGTTTTACTGCTGATTAAATCTGTTTCTGAAAACATTCGGGTAATTAAAGCAAGTTCGTTGACTGAGCAATTCATTTTCATTTTCTCTTTGGTGTTTGGTGTGTGTATTTTTTCATTGATGGAATTAATTTGAACTGGACACGTGGATTTCAGATACCAGATTTCTTCTTCCAACCATTTGATTATCCATGATTTTACGGATTCAATAGTTCTGTCGTACTGAACCTCATTGGAAGTGATTATTTGGTTCACACTCTTCAGCCAGGAATAAAGTGTTAACAGTTTTGAATCCACTGTTTCTCGATTACCGATTTCAATTGAGAATTTAAACGTGAGATAATTTAGATATGCCGGATTGTTGTAATTCATTTCAATTAAGTAGCCATGGAGTATTTCAATGCTATTGGACTTGTGATTCTCTTTTGAGTAAAAACGAAGCAGCTTGTTTGTAAAACTCTCAATAAACATCAACTGATGGTAGGTTATCCGATTTTTTGGTGAGACATTAGAAACCATGTGCAATGGTTGAAACAAAACTTCCGACAATTCAGAATCGTAGTATTGGTTCAGAACAATCTGTTTCAGCCTTTCAACGCGAGGCTTCAAGCAGTTTACGCGAGAAGAAATGATATTAAACGGTACAAACAGTTCCCGGTCTAAATATTTGGAGTAGAATCTCTCCAGATGAACCAAGATGTTTTCCAAGCAATCATAGCCAAGGGCAAATAGTGTTTTCTTGTTATAAAGTAGTTTTGAAGATCTGGAACCGGTCAATCGATCCAAATGAAACAATTGAATCACATCGATTGACCAGGCTAAAAGTGTTCTCTGAATTTTCCGAATCGCACCACACAAGTGTTTTTCTTTGCATGCATTAATTGTCTCTTTCAAAAACTTGTAGCATTGCTTTTCAAGTTCTAAAAATCGATTTGCAAAGTAAACGAACCAAAGCTGTTCGAGTGGGACTTTGGACCATTCGCTCAAACTTAAAACAAGAATGGTATCCTTTGATTGTTTCAATGGCTTTTGAAATGAAACAAAGCTTTCTACTTTGACATTGATAGCGTTAAGGATTTCAGAGGAAACAAGCTCGTCAAACTCCAAGAAAACACTTGGAACTGACGGCAGTAAATAAGATTTCGCTGTTGGGTTTGCCTGTACAAATGATTCAACTAACCGAATTTTTTTAGATGTATTTTTCCATCTAACGACATTAATTTCAATGCATGGACCAAATTTATCAGAAAGCCAATTTTCATATTGGCGTCTATTGATTTGTGGATGGTCGTAACTCATATTGATTTCATCCAATAGAGTATCGAAGGTAATCGTTGAGATCATACAGTTTAAGTTGCGGTTGAATCGACTATAACGCATAAATACACCAATGTGTCATAATTAGCAGTAGAAAAAATGTTAAATGAATTTGTTAAAATGGGTGGGAATCATTTTTGAATATAAATTCAATGAAAAACAACAGATTATGAATACCTACACCAAGTCTGATCAATATTATGAAGATGAGTATGATCGATTGACAATTAGTCACTTACAAGATCTGGAAGAGCAGATTAAAGAACAAGCAAAGAAGTCTGATTACATCGGGCTACTTCGCTTTAAATACAAAACTTTTGGAGCCGAAAGGGCGAGCCAAAGAGATGAATCCATTAGGAGCTGGAAAGAAGCTGATCAGCGTCGAGATAAACTGATTGCTACAACTCCCATACCTAAGTACATAAAATGTAACACTTGCCAGAGTGAAATGCAATTTGAGCTGCATGATTTCAATTCCGAAGGCAGGCTTATATTCTACTTTAAGTGCCATGACGGCCACTTACCTAAAAAGGCTATTTATGCTGATGGTAGTGAATACTACATCAAAACTAGAGTATGTTCATATTGTAATGGTCCTCTTGAAACAAAGAAGAAACGAACAAAAGCTAAATTAAAATTAACAGATACTTGTCGATTTTGTGGTAAGACAGAGGTTCTAGAATATGATTTTGCGATTGAAAAAAGACCAGAAATTACAGAGGAAGACCGCCTCAAATATTGTAAGAGTTTCATTGGTAAAAGAACCTTCCAAGAGGACATGGAAGCTTTAGAGAAACTAACTGACTTATTAAAATCAAAAGAAAAAAAGTATGACTATAGCCACGTTGAACAAATCAATATCGTACAATTGGAAAAGAAACTTAGTGACGAACTTGAAAAGGCACAATTTGTAAAGTTCCAATTCGAAAAGCCGAAATCCGGAAGATGGCTGACGGTTGAGTTTTCGGTCCAGGACTTTTCTTCGAGAGATGAACGGAGCAGTATCAAAGCTTTGAAGAAAGCACTAACTACATCTTTGTTTAATACGAATTGGAGGTTAATGTCGACGGATATCATTTATACGCTCGGGTTTCTGACTGGGCAGATCAAAGGCTTTTCTTTGGAAGAGGATTTGATTAAGATTGGTAAGGAAATTGATATTAAAAGAACAAACCATAAATAAACAAGTACATGAAAGATTTTATGTTATCAGGTAACATGCCTCTAAGATTAGACGAACCATTAAACTTACAAATGGCTTTTAGAAACCTTTCTGAACAGGTCTTATCAATAATGTTCGGAATATTAAGCAAAGAGAGAAGAGAAGAATACCCTTACGCCAATTACTCACTAAGCGCTGATTCTGAAGGCAATATTGAATCGGGCATTCAATTAACCATTGAAGCAGATATATTCGGACACGACCAAATTATTTTAAGAAGACATAATATGGGCTATACTGTTGCACTTATTTCAATGGATGATAATATTGGATCAATGGAATATGAATTTTTAGAAGATGATCCATTGGTAACTCTTATTCCCAATGATATTCAAAACTATATGTCTTCAACCATATTTTAATCTGAAGCCCACGGAAGTGGGCTTTTTCCTTGAAGGTAATCGTTGAGATCATACAGTTTCAGTTGAGCTTGAATGCACCATAGAGTATGAAACATCAAAGTATCATAATGGTCAGTAGAAAATGTTAAAACAATATTAATCCTCTTTGACCGTTAGATTAATTGAAGCCTAGTTCCAACTAGGTGATTCAGTGAATAGTGGTTAGGTTAGGTATGGCAGTAATGCGAAAACTCGAATTACTGCCTTTTTTATTGAGTGAATTATTCTAGCCGAGTAATGACCAATTTGTTCTCTTCCAATTCTATTTTAACTTCCTGACCAGGTAGAAACCCCATTTCAGATAACCATTTCCCTTTTAATAAGATTTCCGGAACAATCGTTTTATCATATTTCCGCAAAATGAAGCGTGGCTGGATTTTGATTTTTCTTTTTGACATGATTAGCTGATTTTGGTTAATGATTCTTTGGTGGGTTGAGAAAGCTTGTTTCTCAAAACATTCATATCGTCGCTGACTTTTTGTTCTACAACCTTAGCATAGATTTGAGTGGTGCGAATGTTTGTATGACCAAGCATACGACTAACGGTTTCAATAGGAACGCCATTGGCAAGTGTGACGGTAGTTGCAAAAGTGTGACGAGCAATGTGCGAGGTCAACTTTTTTTTGATTCCGCATAGATCCACGATTTCCTTTAGGTAAGAGTTGTAACGTTGATTGCTATTTACGGGTAGTAGCTTATTGTGCTTTCTGCAGTATTCATCTTCCTTGTACTTTTCAATTATCTCTAATGGAATTGGAAGCAATGGAACACTTTCTTTGGTTCCTGTTTTTTGGCGCAAGGTCGAAAGCCACATACCACCGTCTAAGCCGATCATCACAGCATCGTGTTCAAATTGATACACATCAGCATAAGCGAAGCCAGTATAACAGCAGAAAATGAAAACATCACGAACCTCTTCCAGGCGTGTTGAATGAAGTTCTTTAGTCATGATGAGGTTCAATTCATCTTGATTTAGAATTTCCCTTTCTGGATTCGTGTAAGAACATTTGAATTGGTTGAACGGGTTGGATGGAATCCAATCCAAACCAACTGCCAGATTCATAATCTTTTTTAGATTTTTGATGTACTTATACGCTGTGTTTGATTGAATACGCTCAATGGTCAAAAGGTAGTGTTCAAATTCCGTAACGAACGACAAGCGTACTTCTGGAAGCGGTTTATCGTTTGTTTTGTAATGCTTCTTCATGAAGTTCTCAACCTTGTTTCGCGTGATTTTATAGCGCGAAAGGGTTTTGGCTACGATTTGACCAGCTTTTACTTTCTCAAGCATTTTTAAATTGTGATAGTCGAAAGCTTCTAGAATGGTTTTGTACTTAGGAGCTTCATCTTTCTTTGGCTTGTTCAAGTATAGATCTCTAAGTTCTTTACTTGTGATAAATCCGAATTTGGTTGTTTCTATTACGAACAAATGAGAAATATCGCTTTTTACTTTGTCCAAAAAATCATTGATAATTCGTGCGTACTTGTAGGTGTTCTTTACACGACTGGACTTTAAATCCCACATTGATAACGGGATAGAATAAGGTGTAGTGAATTCTGCTCTTTTACCATCGACGTAAATGCGAATGTACAATGGTGTTAGTTCACCTTTGGTTCTTTGCTTATTTGGATAGAACAAAAAACTTAGCTTTAGATTGGTATTCATATTTGCTGTCTTAAAAATTACTTTTTAGCGATTTTCAAAACGCTAAAACAATGCAAATAAGAATCCGCTACAAGTCAATATATGATTGGTTTGTAGCAATTCTCAGCCAGCAAGATATAACATAAAATATGCTGGCTGAACAGCTAGCTGATTTTTTGATTTTGATTGAATTTATTTGTTTTTGAAGGGAACAGATAAGAACTGTAAAACCGGGGCTTGCCCTGAAATTTGGTGGGTATTAACGAAGAAAGCCTCCTTAAAGGAGGCTTTCTAGTGATCCCGCTGGGATTCGAACCCAGGACCCATACATTAAAAGTGTATTGCTCTACCAGCTGAGCTACGGAATCTTCGTTTTTTTTCTTCGCTACACTCAATCGTGATTGCGGGTGCAAAGATAGATATCTTTTGTATTTATGCAAGTGCTTTCCGTAAAAAAAACTCAAAAAAATGCACCAAGCCCGCTAACAAGCTGAATTTAAGCACTAAATTAAGATCAATTTTCTTAACCTTCATTTAACGGATTCTTGGTTTTTACTAAATCAACCCACTTTTTTCATTTTGAAAATGCCTATTTCAAAACGACCACCATTCTATTTTCCAAAACCGGTCTCACCTACCCGATAGATACGATGAACAGGAGGATTTAACATTTCTTCACCGAACGCGGTATGAATTTCGGAAAGGGTAATGCGTTGATATGCTAAAACGTTCCCGTGAGGAAATCATAATCCATATAGATCACTCAGCATGGAAAGCGAAACAACTGGCAACAACGATTAAAAACAAACCAAAAACAAACGTCATGGAAAAGCACCCATTCTTCGGATTACGCATACAGGTATTAGATGATAATCCGTTTTATACGACCTTGTATAAACTACAACTGGAAAGAGAATTGCTAAGCGCATATTCCATGCACCAAAATCATTTCAAGATCAGCACATACACGGATTCCAAAGAGTTCTTATCCGATCTGCCCGGAATTCATTCCATTGTATTCCTCGATTACAATCTTGGTGCGAATCTTACCGGGTTGGATATTATGGACACCATCAAGAAGAAAACTTCTTTGGCAAAAGTCTATATCGTAACGGATGAAAACAACTCGTACATCCTTCGTTCATGTCTGGATGCAGGTGCCGACGGGATCATTTTCAAGAATAATGAGTTGATGGAACTTTCACTAATGGTGATCCAACAGACTTTGAACAGCGATGATTTTCCTTATCAATTGAACATTCCCCGGGTCAATTAATGGGGATAATCACCCCTTGAGTAAACAACTCCGACCATTCAGGTTTTTGTTAAAATTTATGGCTTCAAAAGGGATAGATTTGGTTAAACTCTAATCTCAGTTTATGAAAACGATCATCCCCTTCAGCCTATTTATGTGGTTTATCCTGCTGGCAAACCATGGTTTTTGTGAAACCGACTCCTTGTTGATTCAAAATAATATTCCCAATTGGGTAAAACCGGTTTTGGAGAAATCGGAAATTGCGCAAAAACATCAGATCCTCACGGATTTCAATCCCTTCTATTTTGAAGCAGATTTCACGGGTGACGGCCAGGTGGATATTGCGTTCTTTGTAGAGAATAAGATTGACAAGACCAAGGGTGTGATGATTATCAATAATGTAAAGAACCTGGTGTATGTCATTGGTTGTGGAACTGCCACAGAAATGGGAACTTCTCTTTCCTGGACAAAACGCTGGTTCATTTACCGAAGTAAATACATCATGAACGATGGGAACAAGAAAAAGATCACTTTAAAACTTCCGGCAATCCAATTGATCCGAAGCGACACCAACAGTTTGGTTATTTATTGGACAGGTAAGAAATACAAAACCTTCTTGCAACAGTCCTGACGGACAATTGAAGAGCTCACAGAAGTTTAAAAGGGTTAAAAAATTGAACATTTTGAACCATTTTATCATTTGAACCTGTTTAAAACAGGTCTTTCAAATGAGGCCCCATTTCAACTTCAATATCTTTGCGCAGTTCCATTAATCGTTTGGCGTACTGCTGCAATTGCATTTCACGTTCCGTATTCGGAATCCATTGATTGGTTGGTTTGGGGTTTCCTTGCTCATCAACCGAAACAAAGACAATCACACAGTGGGTTGTCTTTTCGTACTTGTGTTCACTCATCTTGCGGGAGAAAACATCCACACCAATGTGGATACTTGACTTTCCGGTATAAATCACCCGCGCCTGGATTTTCACCAGGCTACCGATATGAATAGGTTTGAAGAAACGAATTCCACCAACGTAAACCGTTACGCAGTAACCCTCAGACCAAGTGGAAGCACAAGCATAAGCAGCCTGGTCGATCCATTTCATCACGGCCCCCCCGTGCACTTTTCCTCCAAAGTTCACATCCGTGGGTTCACTGACAAACTGGAAAGTAATTTTATCTTGCATAGAACGAAAATAGCAAATAGTTTGTTTTAATTGAATTATCAATTAATTTTGTGATAATTTAAACAAAAATACAACCTTTTGATTTTTTTTTCGTTCAATCCATACTGAAAACTAATACCTCGGAGATAATTCGATTTAGCATTTTTTTGTATAAACGCGAACGAGCGCAAACTTTTGTTAAAAAAAGAACTATCTTCGGCTTGTAGAACTAATACACTTCCTGTTACCTTGACTAAACGTATATGAAAAAACTACTTTATTTCCTATCATTCTCCATGATAGTTTCCTCGGCGTGGTCTCAAACTCCAAGTGGCTGTTTCACTTCCGGAAACGATGTATCGTTTAATAAAACTTCATCTAACTCAAGAGGAATTACCAAAGGAGACTTTGATAATGATGGAGTATTAGATGTTGTTTTAGCTCACCAAGCCGGACCAATAACTCACTCATTCTTAAAAGGTTTAGGTAATGGGAAATTTGGAACTCCGATAAGTGGAAATACAGGAGGAACGCAAACCACTCATGTAACAAGTTCTGATTTTAATAATGATGGAAATCTGGACATTGCAATGGCGAGCAACTCATCTAATAATCTATTCGTTCTTTTGGGTAATGGAGATGGAACTTTCGCAACTGCTACCAGCTACACAATCACTGCACCAAAATACTTAGCAATTGGTGATATCAATGAAGATGGTGCAATGGATATTGTTGTTTCATCTGGAACTGCAAACACCTCACTTTTAGGAAGTGTAGGATCACCAGGAACATTTAGCTCAGGGACCGCTTTTAATGTTGCAGGTATGGTTGGTGATTTAAGACTTGGTGATATGAATGGTGACAATCATTTAGACGTTGTAACAACTACTACAACTGGAATTGGCATCTCTCTAAATACACCTGGCACATTAGGAACATTTGCAAGTGCAGTGATATATTCAGCAGGATCAGCTCCATTTTCTTTGACTCTTTGTGATGTAGATAATAATGGAGTTCTTGATGTAGTCAATACAAATAAAACCTCCAATACAATTTCTGTTAAGAAAAATAATGGAGCTGGTGTTCTTGCTGCTGCCGCAAATTATGCTACTGGAAACGGTCCCGAGGGAATTGAAAGTGCAGATATAAATGGTGATGGTAACAAAGACATTGTAGTCGTTAATAATACTGGTTGTTCCATGTCCATATTTTACGGAAGCGCAACAGGTACGATGGCTTTAAATCAAACAACACAATGCCCGGGATCTCCTAGACTTTTGGTTATCGGTAGTTTCAATCCGGATTCTCATCCAGATATAGTAACAGCACAAATAAGTGGAGCATTTGTAAATTCTTATCTAGGTAATGCTTCTTTTAATTATGTTTTACCGGATATATATTCAACAGGTACAACTCCAAAGAGTATTTCTTCGAATGATTTTAATGGGGATGGCAAAAAGGACTTAGTGGTTGCGAATTCAGCAGATAACAATTTTCAGCTTTTTTTGGGTAATGGTACTGGAGGTTTTTCTTCAGCTGGAACCTTTACCACAGGAACTACACCTTCTTCAATCATTTCAGGAGATATCGATAACGATGGCGACATAGATGTTGTCACTGCAAATTTTGGTTCAAATAATGTTTCAGTTTTCTACGGAAATGGATCCGGTGGATTTTCTGCAGCAACGAATATCAGTGTGCAAAATGGACCTGTTCAAGTGCGAATGGGTAATCTTAATACAGATGCTTTTAAGGATTTAGTAATTGCAAATCAAACAACTGGATCAATTTCTGTTCTTTTATCTAGTGGTGCAACAAGTTATAGTTCAGCCGTAAATTATACTACAAATGCTACTGCAGCTGCGATTGCTATTTTTGATAGAGACGCTGATGGAGATCAGGATGTTTTAGTAGGTCATAATTCTGCTACAGCGTCTTCTATTCTTAAATTCACCAATGATGGTGTTGGTGGTTTGACTAATTCAGGAGGTGTTGGAACTGCAACATTCACTCTTGTTACTGCAATGGAAACAACAGATTTAGATGGTGATGCAGATATCGACGTTGTTTTAGCTGCCGGTAGTGGAATATCCAAAATTTACAATATTAACGCCACAGGTGCATTTGGTACTTTAGGAAATACTATTTCCTCTGGGAGCTCTCCAGCAAAAGGTTTGACGCTTCTAGACATAAACAGCGATGGAAGAAAGGATGTTGCTGCGGTATACGCTCCGACTGCACAATCAGGGCAATTAGTCATTTCAACGGGAAGTTCAACCGGTTCAAATGCGCTTTATACACTTACGAATGGTTCGAGATCATTTGCCGCAGAGGTAGGATCAGCAGACATTGCCTCTGGAGATTTCGATGGTGATGGGCGAATTGATCTTGCTGTTGTCAATGAAACAAGCAACTCTATCAACATTCACTTTAACACTACCCCAAAAATCACTGCCGGTGGTCCATTGACTTTCTGTAATGGAAATTCAGTAACACTTACTTCTACTTCCGCTTTGTGGTACGATTGGTCTCCCAATTCAGAAACAACGCAATCAATCAGTGCAACAACTTCCGGAACTTATTATACAACCACTTCGTCTTCCTGGAGTGATTGGTGTTCCAGTAGTTCAAACTCGATTGTAGTTACCGTAAGTGCCGGACCTTCTGCTCCAACAATCAGTAATAGTGGTGGTACGACTATTTGTCAGGGAAACACCGTTACTTTAACCTCATCCCAGGCAACAGGAAACCAATGGTATAAAGATGGAGTGCTTATTTCCGGTGCAACGAACCAAACGTATGTTGCTTCGACTTCCGGTTCATATACTGTTACCTATACAAATGCAGGTTGCACATCCCCGCAATCCACGGCTATCGTTCTTACCGTAAGTCAGACTCCGGTGATTGTAGCAACAGGACCAACTACTTTCTGTACAGGAGGTTCGGTTATCCTGCATTCCAATATCGGAACAAATCTCACTTGGTCACCAGGTGGTGCAACTACACAAGATATCACAGTTACCACTTCAGGAACTTATACCGCAACAAATACTGTTGGCGGTTGTCCTGCCTTGGTGTCCAACTCAATTACGGTAACCATTTCAGGATCGTTGTCAACACCGACTATTTCACCAGCTGGGCCAATCACTTTATGTCCTAGTGGAACTGTAACTTTAACTTCTTCTTCTGCAACCAATAACATTTGGTCAACGGGAGCTACAACACAATCGATTGTTGTAAGTTCAGCAGGATCTTACTTCGTCCATTTGGATAACGGGTCGTGTTCGTCAGCAAATTCAACAGCTGTTTCCGTATCAATGGCTTCAACTCCTGCCACTCCAACGATTACAGCCGGTGGACCAACAACATTCTGTTCAGGTGGATCCGTTACCTTGACAGCAAGTGCAGGAACAACTTATTTATGGTCAACGGGAGCTACAACTGCTTCAATTAGTGTAACAACTTCCGGATCCTATACCGTACAAGTTACCAATGCTGCAGGATGTTTGAGTGCAGCCAGCACACCAACTGTCGTAACAGTAAATGCACTTCCTTCCACTCCAACAATAACAGCCGGTGGACCAACTACATTCTGTGCCGGTGGATCTGTAACTTTAACTGCAAGTGCTGGAACAACCTATTTATGGTCACCAGGTGGAGCGACGACTTCATCTATTTCCGCTACAACATCGGGTTCTTACACCGTACAGGTAACGAATCCCGCAGGTTGTCTTAGTGCCGCAAGTACGCCTACAGTTGTAACTGTAAATGCACTTCCTGCAACACCGACGATCACTGCCGGTGGACCAACTACATTCTGTGCAGGTGGATCTGTAACTTTAACTGCCAGTGCCGGAACAACCTATTTATGGTCACCGGGTGGAGCGACGACTTCATCCATTTCCGCTACAACATCGGGATCTTACACCGTACAAGTAACAAATCCTGCCGGATGTCTGAGTGCTGCAAGTACACCTACTGTTGTAACTGTAAATGCACTTCCTTCCACTCCAACCATTACGGCAGGTGGACCAACTACATTCTGTTCAGGTGGTTCGGTAACTTTAACTGCCAGTGCCGGAACAACTTATTTGTGGTCACCGGGTGGAGCGACGACTGCATCCATTTCAGCTACAACATCGGGTTCTTACACCGTTCAGGTAACAAATCCCGCAGGTTGTCTTAGTGCTGCAAGTACACCTACTGTTGTAACAGTGAATGCACTTCCTTCTACTCCAACAATAACAGCCGGTGGGCCAACTACATTCTGTTCAGGTGGTTCGGTAACTTTAACTGCGAGTGCAGGAACAACTTATTTGTGGTCACCGGGTGGAGCAACAACTTCATCCATTTCCGCTACAACATCGGGTTCTTATACCGTTCAGGTAACAAATCCTGCCGGATGTCTTAGTGCTGCAAGTACACCAACTGTCGTAACAGTAAATGCACTTCCCTCCACTCCAACAATAACAGCTGGCGGGCCAACTACATTCTGTGCAGGTGGTTCGGTAACCTTAACTGCCAGTGCAGGAACAACTTATTTATGGTCACCGGGGGGAGCGACAACTTCATCCATTTCCGCTACAACTTCAGGATCTTATACTGTTCAGGTAACGAATCCTGCAGGTTGTCTTAGTACCGCAAGTACACCAACTGTCGTAACAGTAAATGCACTTCCCTCCACTCCAACAATAACAGCTGGCGGGCCAACTACATTCTGTTCAGGTGGTTCGGTAACTTTAACTTCCAGTGCAGGAACAACTTATTTATGGTCACCGGGTGGAGCAACAACTTCATCCATTTCCGCAACAACTTCAGGATCTTATACTGTCCAGGTTACAAACCCTGCGGGATGTTTGAGTGCAGCCAGTGCCCCAACACCTGTTACAGTAACTACAACTCCTGCAACACCGACAATCACTCCAAGCGGATCAACTTCGATTTGTGCTGGAGGTTCAGTAACCTTAACAGCAAGTGCCGGAACAACTTATCTATGGTCAACCGGTGCTACAACAGCTTCGATCAACGTAACAGCTGCCGGTTCATATACCGTTCAGGTAACGAACGCAGGGGGCTGTTTAAGTGCTTCAAGTACTCCAACAACGGTAACAGTAAATGCCTTACCTGCTGCACCAACGATTACTGCTGGCGGACCAACAACATTCTGTGCAGATGGTTCGGTAACCTTAACTGCCAGTGCCGGAACAACTTATTTATGGTCGACCGGAGCTACGACGGCTTCAATCAGTGCTGTAACTTCAGGGTCTTACACCGTACAAGTAACAAATCCTGCCGGATGTTTAAGCCCAGCCAGCTCACCTACAGTTGTAACTGTAAATGCAGCTCCTGCAACACCGACAATCACTGCAGGTGGACCAACTACGTTCTGTGCAGGTGGTTCAGTTACATTGACAGCAAGTGCAGGAACAACTTATTTATGGTCGACAGGAGCTACAACTGCTTCTATCAGCGCTACAACTTCAGGATCTTATACTGTTCAGGTAACAAATCCTGCAGGATGTCTGAGTACAGCAAGTGCTCCAACGACTGTTACAGTAAATACAACTCCTGCCGCTCCGACAATTACAGCCGGCGGACCAACAACATTCTGTGCAGGTGGTTCGGTAACACTTACTTCAAGTGCCGGAACTTCTTACTTATGGTCAACCGGAGCTACAACTGCTTCTATCAGCGTAACAGCTGCCGGTTCTTATACAGTCCAAGTAACAACAGGTGGATGCACAAGTCCTGTCAGTTCACCAACAACAATAATAGTTAATGCTCTTCCGGCAACACCGACAATTACGGCAGGTGGATCAACGACGTTCTGTGCCGGTGGCTCAGTAACATTGACAGCAAGTGCCGGAACAACTTATTTATGGTCAACGGGAGCTACAACTCCATCCATTTCTGCCACAACTTCAGGATCTTATACTGTTCAGGTAACAAATCCTGCAGGGTGTCTGAGTGCGGCGAGCACTCCTACTTCAGTTACAGTGAATGCTTTACCTGCAACACCAACAATAACTCCAAGTGGATCAACTTCGATTTGTGCAGGTGGTTCGGTAACCTTAACAGCAAGTGCAGGAACAACTTATTTATGGTCGACTGGGGAAACAACTGCTTCAATCATCGTAACGGCTGCCGGTTCTTATACCGTTCAGGTAACAAATGCTACCGGATGTTTAAGTCCAGTTAGTTCACCAACAACAGTAACCGTAAACGCCTTACCCGCTACCCCAACAATTACTGCAGGCAGTTCAACAACATTCTGTGCAGGTGGTTCAGTTACATTAACCGCAAGTGCCGGAACAACTTATTTATGGTCAACGGGAGCCACAACAGCTTCAATCAGTGCTACAACTTCAGGTTCATACACTGTTCAGGTAACGAATCCTGCAGGATGTCTAAGCCCGGCAAGTTCTCCAACCACAGTTACTGTAAATGCTTTACCAGCTGCACCAACAATCACTGCGGGCGGTCCAACAACATTCTGTTCGGGAGGTTCAGTAACTTTAACTGCAAGTGCGGGTAACACTTATTTATGGTCGACCGGAGCTACAACTGCTTCAATCAACGTCACAACTTCAGGATCTTATACTGTCCAGGTAACAAATGCTACAGGATGTTTAAGTACTGCTAGTGCGGCAACAATTGTTACTGTTAACACATTGCCTGCAACGCCATCAATCTCTAATAGTGGTTCGGCTGCTTTCTGTCTTGGCAATACTGTAACACTCACTTCCAGTGCAGGAACATCTTACATCTGGTCAACAGGTGCAACCACACAATCAATTGTGGTAGGTGCATCCGGTTCATACACAGTTCAGGTAACGAATGCTGCCGGATGTTTGAGCGCTTCAAGTTCACCGGTTAATATTATGGTGAATTCCCTTCCAGGGGCACCCACTATTTCTGCAAGTGGACCAACTACTTTTTGTGCAGATGGTTCCGTAACTTTAACATCCAGCAATTCTAACGCTTATCTGTGGTCGACGGGTCAAACAACTCAATCCATTGTTGTTACTGCTTCCGGAAATTATTCCGTACAAGAAATAAACGGATCAGGTTGTCAAAGTGTTCCTAGTAATGTAATTTCTGTAACAGTTAATCCACTTCCAACTACACCAGTTATCACTGCAAGTGGGCCAACAACTATGTGTACAGGTGGATCAGTCACTTTGACATCAGATCCCGGAGTGTCTTACTTATGGTCAACCGGAGCAACAACTGCCTCAATCAATGTTACAACTGCCGGTTCATATACAGTTCAAATTACAGACGTAAACGGATGTACAAGTTTGATGAGTACTGCAACTAACGTTATTGTAAATCCGATTCCTTCTGTTCCTACCATTACTGCAGGTGGCTCAACAACTTTCTGTGCAGGTGGTTCAGTCGTATTGACTTCTTCTGCTTCCAGTGGAAATGTTTGGTCAACAGGTGAAACAACGCAATCCATTACAGTAACAACTCCAGGTTCTTACACCGTGGAAGAAATAACTGGTGGATGTGCTTCAGGGAATTCAGCTGCTACGTCAGTTACCGTTAATCCTAATCCTCCGGTACCTACAATTACCGCAGGTGGTCCGACAACTTTTTGTGCTGGTAACAATGTGGTACTAACTTCATCTGCGGCTTCCAATAACCTTTGGTCAACCGGGGAAACAACACAATCCATCACAGTAACTACTACCGGATCTTATTCTGTGACTGTCACAAATGGATTCGGATGTACGACAAGTTCTGCTTCACCAACAGCAGTCGTTGTTAATCCAATCCCTTCAGCCCCTACCATTAGTGCAGGAGGTCCAACAACATTCTGCTCAGGTGGATCGCTTGTATTGACTTCATCTGCTGCTACCGGAAATCTTTGGTCGACCGGGGAAACAACACAATCGATTGTTGTGACAGCAACCGGTTCTTATACGGTAACACAAACCCTTGCGGGTTGTTCTTCGGCCGCTTCTGCATCAATGGATGTATTGGTTAACCCTACTCCGGCCACTCCTACAATTACTGCGGGTAGTACAACAACTTTCTGTGCAGGTGGTTCGGTCGTATTAACATCAACTGCCGGTGCTTCCTACCTTTGGTCAACCGGGGAAACAACACAATCCATTACAGTAACAACTTCAGGTTCTTACTCCGTACAAATAGTGAACGGTCCTTGTACTTCAGCGACTTCAAACGTCATGAATGTAACAGTAAACCCGATTCCGTCTGTGCCAACAATCACTGCGGGCGGATCTACGACGTTCTGTTCAGGTGGATCTGTTGTATTGACTTCTTCCGCTCCTAGTGGAAACCTTTGGTCAACAGGTGAAACAACGCAATCAATCACCGTAACGACAGCAGGTTCTTATACGGTAGAACAAATAGTATCAGGATGTTCATCCGGTTCATCAATTTCAACTAACGTTACTGTTAATCCGACGCCGTCTACTCCGACGATCTCTGCGGGTGGTGTCACCACTTTCTGTAACGGTGGTTCGGTCGTTCTGACATCAACTGTAGGTGCTTCCTACCTGTGGTCGACCGGGGAAACAACACAATCCATCACTGTAACAACTTCAGGTTCTTACTCAGTACAAATAGTGAGCGGGCCTTGTACTTCGGCATCTTCAAATATCATCAACGTAACAGTAAATCCTATTCCAGTTGCACCGACAATTACTGCTGGCGGACCAACCACATTCTGTACAGGCGGTTCAGTAGTATTAACTTCTTCTGTTGCTTCCGGCAATACTTGGTCTACCGGTGCCACAACACAATCTATTACTGTTTCCACAAGCGGAACCTATACCGTAAATGTGACTTCATTAGGATGTACAAGTCCGAATGCAACTCAGACAGTTACTGTTAATCCGATTCCGGCAGCGCCAACAATTAGTGCAGGTGGACCAACTACCTTCTGCGCAGGTGGTTCAGTCGTATTGACTTCTTCCGCTGGTTCTGGCAATACTTGGTCAACAACAGAAACTACCCAATCGATCACTGTAAACGCAAGTGGAAGTTATACGGTAACTCAAACCGTTTTGGGATGTACATCAAGTGCTTCAATTCCTGTAAACGTTACAGTAAACGCAATTCCAGCAGTTCCAACTATTACGGCCAGCGGTCCTACGACATTCTGTGCTGGTGGTAGTGTCGTATTGACTTCTTCTTCTGCAAGTAATAACTTCTGGTCTAATGGAGCAACTACACAATCAATTACAGTAAGTTCTTCAGGAACCTTCCTGGTACAAGTCATCACAAACGGATGTAGTTCAGGAACCTCTGCTCCAAAAATAGTAACCGTTAATTCCCTGCCTCCTGCCCCAACAATTGTGACAGGAACAACAGAATCAATTTGTGCAGGTAGCTCAGTAACCTTGACTTCTTCCTCTACAGGGGGTAATTTATGGTCATCAGGAGAGAACACCCAATCAATTACCGTTTCAGCTGCAGGGAATTTCTTCGTTACCGTAACAGATGGAAACGGTTGTGTCTCACCTGCATCACCAACAACGGTTGTAACGGTTAACCCGATTCCAACAGCTCCGGTTATCAGTCCGAATGGACCTACCTCATTCTGTTCCGGTGGTTCAGTGATGTTGAGTTCTTCTTATGCATCAGGTAATCTTTGGTCAAGCGGATCAACTGCAAATGCAGTAACTGTAAGCAGCAACGGAACTTATTCTGTTACATACACAGATGTAAACGGTTGTGTATCTTCGCCATCAACACCGGTTACGGTAACAGTCAATTCAATTCCTGCCGCTCCGGTTATCACGGCAAGCGGACCAACAACATTCTGTGCAGGTGGCTCGGTGACATTGACATCTTCTTACGCAACCGGAAACTCTTGGTCTACTTCGGCAATGACTCCAAGTATTACGACAAGCGTAAGTGGTGTCTACAGTGTGATTTATGTTGATGGAAATGGTTGTGCTTCCGCATCTTCCGCTCCGGTAGTCGTGAATGTTTTATCAAATCCGGCACCTCCTTCTATCACTGCGGGTGGGGCAACAACAATCTGTCAAGGATCATTCGTAACACTTACATCTTCATACACAAGCGGGAATACCTGGTCATCAGGAGGGGTATCTCAAAGTATCAATGCAACTGTCAGCGGAAATTATACGGTAACTTATACAAACGTCAACGGATGTACAGGAACAAGTAGTCCAATGACCGTAACAGTCATCCCGGTATCTTCCATACCGAATATTTCAGCATCCGGTTCGACAACTATTTGTGATGGTTCCAGTGTGACATTGACGTCATCGGATCCTAACAGCACCTGGTCTACAGGAGCTACGACACAATCAATTGTTGTAACTACTTCCGGTTCTTACTCGGTTGTTGGTAATCAGACAGGTTGTCCGTCACAATCTTCAGCACCAGTTGTAGTAAACGTAAATCCGGCACCGGCTACACCGATTATCACTCCAAGTGGACCAACAACCATTTGTGAAGGCGAAGAATTATTCCTCTTCACTTCAGGAACCGGGACAAATACTTGGTCAACAGGATATATCGGTCAGGTATTACAAGTAACTGCTTCCGGAAATTACTGGGTGTCTGTTCAGAACGTTTATGGTTGTTCATCCTCTTCAGTGGTAGTTCCTGTAGTTGTCAATTCAAATCCGATTGTGACTGTCAATCCGTTCCAACCATTGTGTAGCTACGCTGCTCCGTTTACCATGTCGAATGGTTTGCCGGCCGGTGGTACTTATACAGGGAATGGTATTTCAAATAATATCTTCAGCCCCGGAACTGCAGGTATCGGATCATCTATTGTAACTTATACATATGTGGATGTGAATGATTGTTCTGCCAATGCTCAAACTACTATTGATGTAAATGACTGTGCAGGAATCGACGAAAAAGAAGAAACTTATTTCTCTTTATTCCCGAATCCGAACAACGGACAATTCAAGGTAATCTCTACCGGAACTCCGATGGATCAGATCATCATTTACGATGCACAAGGAAAAATGGTGTTCAACGAATCCTACCCAGGAATCTTTACACTCGAATTTGATCTGAATGCTTACTCGAACGGAGTTTACTATATTGAAATCAATAGTGATCTGGAAATTCATGAACGAATGCCTTTGATCATTAATCATTAAAAAACAGACCCCGGCATTTATCACCGGGGTTTTTTGTTAACAAATATTTCTGTTACGTATTTTAGTCGAAACAATTATTAAGATATTTGGATTCCATAATACAGCGAATGAAATACGTTTACACCCTTTTGATCTCATTTGTAAGCCTTGTTTCCTTTAGTCAGGGAGCAACTGATTTTACAGCAGAAGACCGCGCATACCTTTTCCACATTGTCAAAAAAAGTCCCATTTTGGACAACAGCATCGGACGCTATTTTGAATACTCGGGACCACAGGTTCGTTTGATGAACAAGGAATTGAATTACGATTCTATTGAAAGTTACATCATCAACAATCCGAATTCACTGTTTATCCGAAAAGGAGAAATCGAAAAATCTCCCAAAGGGATTATCGCAGAAGCAGCGAATAAAATGGCACTTTGGGAACTGAACAAGATGCTTTTGGCATCCCGTGAATCAGAAAATGATCTGGAAAGGTACAAAACCCAATACAACCAGTTCGAGGCCATCCTGAAATCAAAGCTCCCTCCTTCTGCCATGAAAAACGAAAACGGGAACCTCGAAATTCAAAAGAAACTATTTGCAGTTTTGAATCCGGGACTCAGTTTCAATGACAAAGCAGCCATGTTGGCGACTTTCAACTTTTTAACGGTAGATGATCAACTGGCAACAATTGAAGCCATGAATTATGCTACAAATGCCTATGTCGAAAAGAGGGCTTACGAGATTTTCCTTCAATTGGGAGGCACAGCAACTACATTTAAAAATGTACTGATTGCCGCTGGTGACGGTTCGGAAACTTCCGGATTACTAAATGAACGTGAAAAGGACGAAAATGGAAAATGGAATAAAGGTCTTCCGAAAGCAATCGGGCTTTTCCCTTATGATGCAAAGATCATCGAAGCCTCCAAAAGAAATAAGACGTCGCTGGAACCCATCCGAATGCCTGTAATCGATTTTGAAACAGTTGGTGAAAACAGGTTGACACAACTCCATTTTGATGTTTGGGGATACAATACGAAAAAGCAGACAACTGTTGTAATTGAGCGAAACGGGCAATCTTATCACCTGTTCGGATCGAATGATACACGTTTCCTTTCCCCTGATTCAACTTACAGTGATGGGAAAACTTTTCAGGCAGTAGTCAATGAGCTGGAAAAGGACAAGGTCGCCAAGCTATGGGATAAGATCTATGGTAAAAGGGGTTACGATTATGACATCGAGACAGCTAAGCGAAAAAAAGACGAGACTGAAAAGAAAATCAACGAGGACGAACACAAGTATTCGGACATGACCCAGGGAACAATCACCACCAGTTCGAAAGTTCCCGCTTCCGTGAAAAGAGCAAAAAAGAAAGCACTGAAAAAAACAACCGGTGGTGAATTCAAAGCGCAACCAAAGACAGATTCCGATAAGAAATCACGCAGAAAAGAGCAAACTGGTATTGTTTATCTGTATGGCGAATATGAACGTTACAAAAGGATCATTGCAGAACTGGAAATCGAAAAAAAAGCAGCTATTGATCTTTTGGCGATTTATCAAAGAAGATTGGATAACTATAAAGCTGCCATGGGTTATCATTGGGTCGAGTATACCGAAAAAGACGGACTCTATACCTTCTCTGACTCTTCCACCTTCGATTTGTACACGCAAGAGTTTACATTCAAGGCAGACAGTCTGAAAACACCTTTTGAGGTTCGCCTGATCGCAATTCCCGACGGACCACTTTCGGACAATGCAGATGAAGTGATGTTGCATGTGAACCTCGTAGATTCAAAACCGGGATTCGATGCACGCGTCCAACTGAACCTGGTAGACCAATTCGAATCCAATAAATGGAACCTGAACGACCAATTGTTCCATGCTTCGGACAGTGTTTCGATCAGGCAATTTTTCGAAGCACTTCTTGACAAAAAACTGCCTTTTGAGGTTATCAGTCGCGGACAAGGAGTTGGAAAATGGAACGGTACACTGGTCGTAAGGGCAACTGACAGGACAGAATGGAACGCTTACCAGGGCGGAACAGACCAGGAACGAATGAAAGCTAAAATGGATTCTTCCAATCTTCGTTTGCGTTCAACACAGGTCAACATTTTCCTGAACCGGGGAATCCTGTTGGAAATCAACACATTTACCGATCCGGTGAAGACCAATCTGAAATCCAATGATGAATCCATTCAGACCGAATTGAATAAATACCATTTAAGCGGGAATGATTATTTGTCTGCTTTACGGACTGCAACAGTCATTCAAAAATTGAAAGCGGAATTGAATGTGCTTGCAGGAACATATTTGAGCAGAGAAGACGCCAAAATTGTAATTGATCGTTTAAACAAGCAATTGGACGGAGTAAAAATAAGTTGTGGACCTACTTCATTCAAATGGCAGGATCTGCTAAATAGAAAATAAATGCTTTTAGTCCTCACCTACTCGCTTATTTCATTGTTTATTGCCTGGATTTGGGTTGACTATTTTCGCCTGATCGATGTTCACAACAAGAATAGCCTGTTTCATGTTGTTACGGCATTTATATTGGGAGGAAGCTCCGTATTCATTGTTTTTGGAGTTCATCAGTATTTACTAAGTGGTTCCAGCCTCCTGATCAATGGAAACCTCTTCAATGATCTGGTTTATGCCACCATTCAAGTCGGAATGCTGGAAGAATTTTCCAAGATTTTCGCATTCCTCTTGTTCTTTCTGTTGTTCAGATCGCACCTGAAAGAACCGATCGATTACCTGATGTATGTATCCGTATGTGCACTTGGATTCTCCGCAGTTGAGCATGTCATGTATTTTAGCAGAAGTGGTCCTGAAATCATTAATGGACGGGCAATTCTATCAACCGTCGGGCACATGTTCGATACTTCAATCATTGCTTATGGATTGATCCTGTTCAGGTTTAAACGGGAGAAAAATTCTTTCCTGACAGTGGTTATCTGTTTTTTGTTAGCTGCATTGGCTCACGGAATCTACGATTTCTTCCTGATGTATCCTCCTTTACAACAGATCGGTTGGATCTTCACCACACTTTATTTCTTCGTAACTATCTCCGTTTTCTCTGTTATCCTGAATAACTCCATCAACAATTCTCCTTATTTCAGTTACAAGGAACTACTCGATTCTTCTTTCGTTTTTAAGCGGTTGCTTATCTATTACAGTATCATTTTTATTGCACAATTCTTATTGACTTTACTGGACCACACCCTGGAATGGAGTATTCAGTCCATCGTTATTTCCCTTGTTTTTTCCGGGACGATTATCATTCTGACCATTGGCCGGTTAAGTCGGTTCAACCTGGTAAAGGGTCGTTGGGAAAAGATCAGGTTGGAGTTCCCATTCAAGTTTAACATTGATAACTCGACACATCATAGAAGCCGGATTTCAATCAAGGGAGAAAACTACAATGAGACGCACATCAACCCATTCATGGAAACGTATTTTTACCTGAAACCCGTTTCTCCGCAATCCAGGTACCTCCAGGTAAAAAAGATGGCATATATGGAACATAAGGTTGTTTCCAAAAAGAATGAGGTATTTTACATTATCCGGATTTATGAAGACGATCAAAACAGTAATTACTCCATTCACTTGTTGCGCGCAAAATTTACTTATCCCAATATGGTAAAAGATAAATATCCGATTGCAGGAGTGCTGAAAGTGGAAGGTCAAAACACCACTTCCGATGCCAAGTCGATTAAAAAATATGCATTCAAGGAATACGCCGTCCTCCTTCCGGCAGACTGAATTCCGAGTTTCTAATTACGAATGAAAGACTATTTTAGGCTCTCCAGTACTCCCTCATTCAATTCCTAAAAACACAACTTCTCACAAGTGTAATAGTGTATTTCTAATTCGGAATTCGGCACTCGTAATCAGGAATTATCAATAAGCTCTTCCATCAAATTAACCGTATACAATTGTTCGCTTGCACGTGTTACAGCAGTATACAACCAACGTAAAAAAGAGAAATCAACCTGTTCGAATTCCAGGTAACCATGATCCACAAATACGGCAGACCATTGTCCTCCCTGCGATTTATGACAGGTCACAGCATAGGCAAATTTAATTTGCAATGCATTGAAGTAAGGCGATTTCATGATTTCCTGGTAACGCTTTTGCTTATTGTGTTCATGCATGAAATCCTTTTCGATCTCGAAGAAGAGATTTTTCAGAAAACCACGATCCAGGTTCGGTTGCTCTATAGTCAGGGTTTCCATGAAAGCAATGGCCTCAAAACGATCCAGATCCGGGTAGTCGATCAGGGAAATTTCCAAATGTGCGAACCGGACACCATACAATTCTTCGATGCGTCGAATGCGGTGAACTTTTATCAATTCACCATTTGCAATGAATCCGGCAGAACTGAGCGGATCCAACCAAAAATAATTGTTCTTTACAACCATCAGCAGATCTCCGCCACACAACTCCTCTTCCATCATTAAAATGCGGTTCCGTATGTGTTGATTATACAAATTGGCCCGTTTGTTCGATCGGGTCACGATCATCACCTCATCTGCCCCATAATTGCTATAGGAAGATTCTATTTTCTCTATCAGTTCATCACCCGGAACAGCTTTCACATCCTGGAAGGAATGTAGATCCAACTGAGGTACTGTTTCATCCACCTGGGCTTGCCGAATACGTGTAGCATTCTCCAAAATCCCGGAATCGGTTCGCTGTCTTACTACGGATGTCAATCCATAAATCGTAAAATGTACCAAAGGAAAGTGTTGACTCATATAAGCCGTGCTTAAGGCAGGACTTTCATCCGAACCAACCGGGGGAAGTTGTCCCTCATCTCCCAATAAGATCAATTTACAATTCTCTCCGCTCAATGCATATTCGAATACATCTTCCAATAAATTTCTCGAAACACTACCGTCTGACTGAAGGGAATAATCCCCGATCATGGAAGCCTCATCGATGATGAAAATTGTGTTCCTGGATTTATTTGGTGCCAATTGCAATTTCACTGTTCCATCCGGACCGGTTCCCGTGAAATAGATTCGTTTATGAATGGTGGTGGCGAGCATCTTAGACCTTAATGAAAGTACTTTTGCTGCTCTTCCGGTTGGAGCCATCAATACCGTTTTACGCTTCAGGACATTCAATGCCTGAATATAAGCCCCAAGAATACTTGTTTTCCCTGTTCCGGCATATCCTTTCAGGATAAAACAAGACGGGTTTTCCACCTCAAAAGTAAATTCAGAAAGGTGACGTATGAGCAATTCCTGCTCCGCATTCGGTATATGACCAAAAAAAGAACAGATTAACTGATAACATTCCTCCTGGAAAGACGGTAAACTCATAAACCAAAATTACGTATTCTAATTGCGAATGCCGAATTACGAATGCCGAATTATCCGATTCTCATTCTCTGCGTTCATCAGCGCCCTCTGCGGGAAATATCCTCTGCGATCAATCATCAGTAGCTGATTGCTTTTTCTTCCTATCTTTGTACAAAACGAGTTTGTGCAGTTAATTATAGAAATTACTCAACAAAGCATTGCAGCATTCCAATTAACAGGAAGTGAAACCCGGCTATTGGAAAAAGCAAATTGTACAAAAAGAACAGATGTCGGTTACAAAGAAGTATTGACGCAAGTCATTGAAAAAATCGGGAACCTGGATCGATTCGAAAATTTTTCATGTTCTTATTTTGCACAGGAATTCTGTTTGGTCCCGAATTCCTTATTCGCTGCCTCGACACCCGAAACATTATTGCAATACACTGTCCACAAGCCCATTTCAAAAAGCGATGTGGATTACAATCGTCTGCCTGAATGGAGTTCGGTAATCATTTACCAGCTTCCGATGTGGGTGAAATCCGTCCTCATCCTGAAGGCTCCCCGAATTGTCATACAACACGAAATAGCGCATATTCTCCGCCATCTGACTACAGGTTCATTGATTCCGTTAAGAAGTCATTTGGTCATTCACGAAGAACAATTTTCTTTTGTGGTCCGGAAAGACGGAAACATTGCACATACCAGCATCCAGGAATATCAAAGCGAAGAAGATATCGTTTATCACTTAGCGACTGTTTTCACACAGCTTAAAATCGAATCGAAAAATGAATTGTTCATTCATGGTACGGGCGAGCAAACTGAAAGTATTCAAAAACGCCTGGAAACACATTTAAAAAAAATCAAGTTGTTTGAACAGTCCAAAATCGAAATACAAAGTTCCAATCATCTTCAATATCAGACATTGTGCGTATAGTTAGAGGTATCTACAAAGCCAGGAGGTTCAGTCCTCCGAAAAGTTTCCCTTCAAGACCCACAACGGATTTTGCGAAAGAAGGAATCTTCAATGTACTGGAAAACAGGTATAGCCTGGTCAATCTCAATATCCTGGATCTCTGTGCCGGAACTGGAAATATTTCACTGGAATTCCTTTCACGGGAAGCCGGAGATGTGACTTCTGTGGATAAGCACCCCGTTTGTATCAAGTTCATGTATAAACTCAAGAAAGAACTGGGAATAGAAGATGAATGGCACATTGTTAAAAATGAGGTGCGTGGTTACCTGGATAATTGCCCTGATACATTTGATCTGATCTTTGCAGATCCACCTTACGATCTCACATTTCACGATACACTTGTCCAAATCATCCGCGAACGGAAATTATTGAATCCTGGAGGAATTTGTTTGATCGAACATGGAAAACAAACGGATTTGACGCAAGAAAGTGGTTATTTAGAAACACGAAACTTCGGTAATGTTTACTTCAGTTTCTTTCAATTTGAATGACATGAAAAAAAGTGCATGCTTCCCCGGATCATTCGATCCATTCACTAAAGGTCATGAAGACATCATCCGAAAAGGCCTTGCTTTGTTTGACGAAATAGTTATTGCCGTTGGAATAAATTCAACTAAGAGCTATTTATTTTCATTAGAAAACAGGCTGAAACATATCCGAAGTTGCTTCGAAGGTGAATCGAAAATTCGCGTGATCACTTACGAAAAACTGACTGTAGAAATGTGCCAGGATGAAGGATGCAACTTTATTTTACGTGGTTTGAGAGATGTCAAAGACTTTAATTACGAAGTTCCGATCGCATTGATGAACCGTTCGATGACAGAAATAGAAACAGTCTTTCTGATTCCCGACACTTCCCTTTTTGCAATCAATGCAACGATTATTCGCGAGATCTACAAAAATGGCGGGAAAATTGATAAGTATGTAACAAATTTCGAACAGCTCGTTAATTAGACATGAACAGATATCTCATCCTTTTTTTCATTTCCATTGCATCCTTACAACTACATGGTCAATCCCTGACCGAAATCAATGGGTACGCACCTGCCTATGTCGGGAAAGAAATAGAAGTTTATCAGATTTCCGACTTCATTACCATGAGGGAGGAACGAATTGCATCTTCAACTGTAAAAGCGGATAGCACTTTCAGTCTCGTTTTCAACCTGGATGAAACGCGTAAACTGATCCTGAAATCGGGAAATAACAAATCGAGTATGTTTGCAAATCCAGCGGGTAAATACGAGGTTTTATTCCAGGAAAAGAACAAATACGACGCTTATAATCCTTCAGGAAACTTCGTGGAGTTGATTTTTTTCAATCTTGGAAAAGAAGATATCAATTACAAGATTTTGGAATTCAACCGATGGAATGATGAGTTTGTTGCGACCTATTATACCAAACACAATGCAGATTCCAAGTTTTTTGTTGCCCGATTGGATACCTTTAAAATGGCGGTTGAAAAATACTATAACTCAGATACGACTGATCGGTATTTCAACTATCACAGAAGATACTCCATTGCCAAACTGGATGATTTGCGTTTTACAGGGAACCGGAATCAATATGAAAAGTATGATTTTTATATCAAGTCCATTCCGACCTATTATCAAAATGAAGTCTACATGGACTACATCACTCATTTCTATGAGAAGCTTCTGCCGCGCATCAATTCGGAAATCAATAACCAAGTGTATCTGGGTATATTGAAATCAAGCCCGAGTGCAATCAACCGCGCGCTTTCCAAGGAATATACTTTGTCCAAACAATATAAACTGCGGGAACTGATCATGCTGAAAACACTTTCCGAGTGCTTTTATGAGAAAGATTATCCCCAAACCAATATCCTGACAATTATAGATAGTGTTGCCCGGTTTGCATTATTTCCGGAAAACAAGATCATTGCCCAGAATTTGCATTTCCGATTGACAGAATTGAGCCAGGGAGCCAAAGCGCCCGATTTTTTACTGAAAGATGGGGACAAGGACCTGGCCCTTCCAAGCTTCCAAAAAAAATATTTCTACCTTTTTTTCGTCGACCCGACCAGTCTGGACAATATGAAACAGATGAACCTCCTGAAACCGATCTATGAACGTTACAAAGAGAACATCAACTTTGTGATGGTTTACAAAGAAAATCCGGCTGTTGATCTAGCTAAACTAAAGAATGAATTGCCTTGGAAAGTCATTTCCAGCAAGGAAAGCAATTCCATTTTCAAGAACTACAATGTTGTAAACTATCCTTATTACGTGCTCATTGATCCTTTTGGCTACGTTGTGAACGCTCCGGCATTAGGACCTATTCCAAACGGTTCCTACGATACAATAGACAAAACCTTCTTTTTGATTCAAAAAGCACTTAAAGAAGGAAATGGGTCAGATCGCTAAATAGAACTAGTGTTATTCGCGAATTCGAGTTATTTTTACAAAAAAAATAAAGAATGCGTTACAATCTAAGTGAAGTAACAGCGATTATTCGTGATCGAAGAACCATTTACCCGGAACAATACAGTACCCGAAAAATTCACAAAGAGCAAATCGAATTGCTGCTGAACAATGCTGTTTGGGCTCCTACACATGGAATGACCCAACCTTGGAGGTTTATCGTATTCCAGAACAATGCCCTAAACGAATTGTCTGAATCCTTAGGAAGTATTTATCTTGCTGAAATCCCGAAAGAGAAACAAGTGGACAGCAAACTGGGTAAATTGATGAGCAGACCCAAAATGGCAAGTGCAGTAGTTGCAATCATACTGGACCGCGCTGAAGATACCCGAATCTCGGAAGAAGATGATTTTGCGGCCATTTCATGTGCAGTTCAGAATATGCATTTGACGGCAACAGCCCAAGGAATAGGTGGATTTTGGTCTACTCCGGGAATTATGAAATCCGAACGGTTCAATGAGTTTTTGGGATTGAAGATGGGACAGCGTTGTGTTGGTCTGTTTTACCTCGGATATCCGGCAATCGAATGGCCAAAAGGTCAGCGAAAACCGATTGAATACCTAACTGAGTGGAAACAATAACTTGATCAAATAGACGTTAGTCTACCAACCAGTTAAAAACAAAACGCGTTAATAGTAGAAAGAGAAAGTACATGCTGAAATCCATATTTATCTTAATTATTTGTGCTTTTTCGCTGGTTTCCTACGGACAAAAACGAAAAAAGGAACGGTTCCCATCTTATTTTGGGATTGTTGCGGCTCCCGTTATCCCAAATAACTTTATCGGTGCAGTTCACACCGAATTTTTGGATAGTACCGGTTCCATGACCACTGATTTCCATAATAAATGGGGATACACCTTTGGTGCAACTATCCGAATCGGATTATCAAAGAACATTAGTATCGAAACAGGAATTTCTCAAGTTAGACGGATCTACAATGTGGGAATTTCGATTCCGGATTCAAATATTTACGATAGTAAAAAATTAGCATTTATAAACTACGACATTCCTATCAACGCGCTTTTTTATGTTAAAATGACTGAGAAATGGTTTGCAGATGCTTCGCTTGGTGTGTCAATCACGCACTATCCATCAGACGTTCAGGATTCCATGCTTCCTGAAGCAAAAAAAGCTATTTTCATTCAAGGAAGAAGAACAGCGAGTACTTACTTTGCTTTTAATGCCGGGGTTGGTTTTGAATACCGGACAGAAAAGGCAGGAACGTTCTTTTTGGGTTTTGGTGCCAAGGTTCCGTTCAAACCACCACTTTTTGGTGTCTCCATTCTTAGACAGAGTGGAACATCCAACCAATTATTTGCTTACAAACCCCTTTCTGCAGGTTATTTCACCATTGATTTCAGGTATTTCATCCCGACTCCCAGAAAGAAGAAGGATCCTCCGAACAAACCGATTATAGAATAAATGGAAATTCCGCAAAGAGCAAAAGAAATTATTGAGAAATTCAATTTAAAAAGTCATCCCGAAGGTGGCTTTTATACTGAAAATTATCGTTCTTCTCAATTCATTCCGGGAAAAGACCGACAGCTTCTCACCAGTATTTATTTCCTGATTACCGGAAACAGCATCTCCAGGTTTCACCGCATCCAATCAGACGAATGTTGGTATTTTCATGAGGGTTCTCCTCTACTTGTTCATAGCATTTTACCCGACGGAAAGCATGAAGTCATTGAACTCGGTCTGAATCTCACTCAAAATGAAGTTCCGTTCCACGTAGTTCCGGCTCTTACCATTTTCGGTTCCCATTTGAAAAACGATGAAGGGTATGCATTCGTTTCCTGTGCGGTTGCTCCCGGCTTTGATTTCGCAGACTTTGAGTTATTCACTTCCGAAGCATTAATGAAACAGTATCCGGATCATCAATCCATTATTACCAAACTGACATAGGATGTCAAAATGGAAAGTTTACTTATTGGGATTTGCCACTTTATTGATGGCTCCTCTTGGCTGGCTCCTGTGTGGAATGCCTGAAATAAGTGATTTTCTTCAATTGGATCATATCGCAAATGTTTGGACCGGAATCGGAATCGAATACGGGATCGCCTTCGGAATTCTGATGCTCATTTTCACCAACACCGAAACTGCCCGGAAGAGTTTTTCAGTTCAGCACCAACTTATCAGGTCTCTTCGATTAAATATCGTTGATATTTTATTCCTGTCACTTTGTGCTGGGTTTGGGGAAGAAATTCTGTTCCGGATCGCTGTACAACAATGGTTGCACCCTGTTTTGGCAAGTATTGCTTTTGTTGCAATTCATGGCTACATCAATCCGCGGGATCTGGATACTACCAAGTACGGATTACTCGTTTGTTTGTTTATCCTGGTTCTCAGCTATGCCATTTCAGGTGAACAAGGATTGTGGTTTTGTATTGCCGCACATGCAAGCTATGATTTCGTCTTGTTTTATTTCTGGGGAAGGAATTAAGGCTCGATGTATATAACCAATCGGTTGGTTTGCTGAGATAAAAAGCATATGGGAAAAACAATAGATGGATCTGCTTTTATTTTTTCAAGCATGCGCAAGGTACAAGCCGATTCGGGAACGCGCAACAAAGCACCGGCATATTGCAGATTCAATTCCCTCAATCCTCTCATGAATTGCATGGAATCCGGAAGTTTACTCAGATTATTGAAGCTCAGGTCCATGAATTGCATGGATGACAGATATCCCAGATCTTCGGGGAGCAGCTGGATCGAATTCCGGTTCAAATCCAATTGTTCCAGTTTTTTTAAACTACCCAAGGAATCCGAAACATGTACCAATTTATTATTCGAAAGAAACAGGCGTTCCAGGTTTTGGAGTCTGCAAATACAATCCGGAATAGAATCAATGTCGTTATAAGCCAAGCTAAGCACTTTTAGGTTCTTTAAACCGCAGATTGCTTTCGGGAATGATTTCATTTGATTACGTCCAAGGTAAAGCACCTCTAAATTCGAGAGATTGACGAGCTCACTGTCAAGTTCCGTAATTTGATTTCCGAACAGGGAGATTTTTGTAATGGTAGAATCGTAGTACAACTCAAACGGGACGGCAGAAAGATGTTTGTGGTTCATGAATACTTCCCGTCCTTTGGTTCGGGTGGAAGTGATCACGGAACAAGCTGAGCAAAGACTTGCAACATATGCTATGAAAAGGAGTTTACGCATCATCTGAAATCGAAAGTACAATAATATTCATTCCATTAAACCAATCGGCACAATTTGTGTCTTATCGGTAATAATCATAAAATAATTTAGAATGAAGACACTTATTTTAGCATTAGCAATGGTAGTTGGCGGAACAGCAATCGCTCAACAACACGAAAAGAGAGAACGTAAACCCGCAGAAGAACGGGCAACAAATTCGTCTCAGAAAATGAAGACGAAACTGGGTCTGGATGATAGTCAAACAACTAAAATCCACGACATCAATTTGGGAATTGCTCAGAAAAACGATGCGATCCGTGATAATACAGCTTTGACAAGAGAACAAAAAATGGCTCAGTTGAAAGAAAATCAAAATTCACGCAATGTGCAGTATAAGGAAGTTCTTACAAGCGACCAATACACAAAGTATGAAGCTTGGGAAAAAGAAAAACGCGAAAAAATGCAAGCGAAACACGCTGAAAAGCAGGGATCGAAAGGTGGAAAGGGAACAAAACCCACAAGTCCTCCTCCAACTGATGATGACGAATTGTAAAAAAGAAAGACTTTAGACTATAGACAAAAGACGAAAGATAGATCTGAGTCTTACGTCTATAGTCTTTTATCTCAAGTCTTTATTTCAACCTATCCGCAAACACTTTTTTGAATTTCTCATATTTCGGTCTCACCACCGCCTGACAATAAGCATTACCCGGATTCAATTCCAGATAATTCTGATGGTAATCTTCCGCCGGGAAGTAATTGGAAATCGGTGAAATCTCCGTGACAATCGGATTCTCCCAAACATGTTCCGAAGTTAGTTTCGCTTTATAAGCCAGCGCTTTTTCCTTTTGCTCTTCATCATGAAAGAAAATCACCGATCGGTATTGTGTCCCGATATCATTGCCTTGTCTGTTTAACTGTGTCGGATCATGGACAAACCAAAATACTTCCAGCAATTCATCAAATGAAACAATGGAATCGTCATAAACTACGCGCGCCACTTCTGCATGACCTGTATTTCCATCACAAATCTGTTTGTAGGTAGGCTTATCCACGTGTCCGCCCGCATAACCGGAAGTCACCGAAACAACTCCCTTCATATCTTTATAACATGCCTCAATGCACCAAAAACATCCTGCACCTAATGTGGCTTCTTTTATCATTTGTTCTTTTTATCAAAAATAAGAAGAAAAAGCGTAGCTTTTGATATGGCAAGCGTTAGTGCAGCCTTGCTTTTGAAGACAAAATTATGACAAACGTCAGAGCGGAAATAATTTAGGAGAAGTGACCGTTTTTTAAATCCGGATTCTCCCTTTAACCAAAAGAGTTTGCCTATTTTTGTCTCATCTTGAAAACATACGGATCCAATTTCTGGAAGTTAAGCTTTTCCATGCTTCTTTTCACAACGAGTTACAATATTGTGATTCCGGAAATGAATGCCTTTCTGACCGATCTTGGTTCTCCCAATCTAAAAGGATTGATCATTGCTTTGTTCACTATCTCTGCAGGTTTTACAAGACCGTTTTCAGGAAAACTCTCCGACATTATCGGGCGCAAAAAAGTTATGTTGATTGGATTGCTGATTTCTGTTGTGGTCTGTTCACTTTATTCGTTTGCCTTCGCTGCGTGGTTTTTACTCGTATTGCGTTTTCTGCATGGATTCAGTGTCGGGTTTTACCCAACCGGTGCCACCGCATTGATTACCGATATACTTCCTGAAGACAAGCGTGGCTTCGGGATGGGGCTTTGGGGAACTTTTATCTCGATCGGGATGGGAATCGGACAAGGGCTTTCAAGCTTTATCGTGGAAATTGGAAACCGGGAAGCCTTGTTTTTCACTGCCGCCCTGTTCACTGCCTTGTCTTATATCCTGTATTTCAACGTAAAGGAAACATTGGCAAAGACAACTAAATTCCAGTGGGATCATCTCCGTATCAAGTCGGATGAAATCATTGAACCAAGTGTCATTCCTGTTGCCGTTGTCATGTTCTTATCCGCCATGTGTTCCGGTATAATCCTGGTTCTGTCTCCCGACATTTCGGACCATTTGCATATTGGAAACAAAGGAGCTTTTTTCATTTTTTATGTGTTGGCAACTATTCTCATTCGCCTCGTAACCGGAAAGGTATCCGATACTTATGGAAGAAGGCAAACCTTGGTTGTTGGAATGGTGATCTTGTGTGTTTCGATGATCCTTATCGGGATGGCCACCACCGAAACCTGGTATTACATCGCTTCTATTATTTTCGGGGTCGCAACCGGAATTATCTCTCCTACCATTTTTGCATGGACAGCAGACTTATCGCCGAAAACCAGGAGAGGCCGTGGAACCGGAACCATGTTTATTGCACTTGAATTTGGGATTCTCAGTGGAGCTTTAACTACCAATATCTGGTACCGGAATAACCTGGAATCTATCTGGAACGTGTTTTTATTTGGAGCAGGAATGGCATTTCTTTGCATCATTTACCTGCTTTGGCACCTGAAGACGGTGAAATCAAGACACTAGTTCTTTGGAGCGATGCCTCCGTAATCCAGACGTTTTGCTTTTAGATAGCGCGGAACATAATAACCACTGTTATTGAATGTGTCAATGATCACACCTCGGGAAGTGGAACTGTGAATGAACTTGATAACACCTGCTTTCACTTCGACTACCATTGCAACGTGTCCAACTCCGGAAGAGCCGGTATTTCTCCCTTTAAAGAACATCAGATCTCCAGGTTGCAGTTCTGAAAGCTTCACAGTTTTTCCAAATTCAGCAATTCCCGGGCTGGATCGGGATAAACGCATTCCGAAGTTCCCCATGACGTAGTAGATGAATCCACTGCAATCAAAACCTGAAGGTGTAGAACCAGCATAATGATACGGTGTTCCTAAAAATTTCTTTGCGAATTGAATGATTTCTTCTACCTGTTTATTGATTTTAGGAGCTGAATCGTTAGAAGCGATTGCTTGCGAAGCAGATGAATTGGCTTGCTTCATCAGGGTGTCAGAAGACACCTGACTCTTTTGAGGTAAAGAACCTGTAGCTGTTTGTGCCTGAAGCACGTTGCTCACAAGAAGCACAGCTATCGAAAATATGTAAGTTTTTAAGGACATAATATTTCTGACGGTGCAAAATTATCATTATTTTCACAAAATCAAAATGATTGGTCTTGAGCAAATTAGATAATATCGTATTAACCAAGTTGTATTACTCCATTGGGGAGGTCGCTGCCATATTTGATGTAAACACTTCGCTGATAAGGTTTTGGGAGAAAGAATTCACTGTAATCCAACCTAAAAAAAACAAAAAAGGAAATCGCTTATTCACAGTAAAGGACATTGAGCATTTTAACAAGATTTACCAACTGGTAAAGGAACAAGGTTATACGCTTGATGGAGCAAAAAAAGCTTTGAAATCAGGTGAAAAAGCTCATTCGGAAGGCAATCAGAACGAGGTGCTGATTGACAAACTGGAAAAAATCAAATCACAGTTGTTGGCGTTGAAGAAATAATTCCTAATTGTGGCTAATCTAACTGTCATCAAAGGTAATTCCGCAATATTACGTCACCAACTTTAAATAACACCACTTATCTCACTGTAAAACAAGTTGTCAATTCATTTAATTCGTAATTAATTTTTATAATACGATTGATACAAATAATTCAACGCCGCTTTAATATCGTTTTCACTGATCAGATGATTCCACGAGCATCCTCCGATTTTATCCAAAAAGCACGTTCTTACACCTTGTTGGTCATTCTTCTTATCATTCTTCATTAACTCAAGCATGATACCGACTCCTGTCAACAGATCTTCCGGACAAGGATATAAAGCCATCATCACTTGCACGATCTCATTCAGCTCCTCGGTTTCGAGTGTTCCTTTCTCATTCGATAAAAAAGCTTCCGCAATGATTCCAAGTGCGACACAATTCCCGTGTGAAATTGGGTTCAAATCCAGATAATATCCTTCAATCGCATGACCGATCGTGTGACCGAAGTTCAGCGATTTGCGGATTCCTTTTTCATTCGGGTCTTCATTCACGACCTTAGCCTTGATTGCAATCGATTTCTCAAGAAGTTTGGCGACATTTTCTTCTGAAAACAATTCATCCTGCTTACTGGCTATTAATCTGTCCCATTCTTTCTTATCTGAAATCAAAGCATGTTTCAACACTTCTGCAAAACCACTTCGCCACTCTTCTTCAGGTAAAGTTGCCAGGAAACGTTGATCAACAAAAACAGTTACAGGATCATAAAAAGTACCTATCTGATTCTTAAAATTACCCAAATCAATCCCCGTCTTCCCCCCGATAGACGCATCCACCATTCCCAACAGGGAAGTTGGAATGTGAATACACGGCAAACCTCTTTTATAGATTGAAGCGATAAATCCTCCCATGTCACTTACAACTCCACCACCCAGCGTAATGATCAGATCCGAACGAACAATCCCGTAATCCGAAAGTGCTTCCAATACCTGGAAACAGACTTCCATCACTTTGTTCTCTTCTCCGGTAGGCAATAGAATGACTTCGGCATCTTCCAAAGTCGGAAAAGCGGTTAATAAGTATTCCAAACAAAAATCATGTGTATTCTCATCGACAATAATAACCTTCCGCACATCCTTATAAGTTTCCTCGAGCAATTTCGGGAAAGATGAAAGCTCCAGATTACCCACTTCCACCGTATATGAATTACATTTAATTTTTTTCAAAGCATTAATTTCAATGATGTAACAAATAAATTCAGTTTAAAGGTGAACAAAAATACATGAAAGCGATTAATTTTGCCTCATGATATCTTTTAATAACACGGAAATTGCGTTTAAACACAAGTCCAACAAGGATTTGAAAAGAGCACATTTTTTATTTTCGGTCATGGCCAGCCCGTTTTTGGTTAAAACAGGGAAAGGACTTGCACGTTTCGGATTAAATATAGGACTTCCAATAAAAGGAATGATCAAAGCAACCATCTTTGAGCAATTCTGTGGTGGAGAGACCATTGAAGAATGTACTTCAACCATAGACACGATGTGGAAAAACCATGTCGGAACTATTTTGGACTATTCAGTGGAAGGAAAAACCAGTGCGGAAGATTTCGAGTATACAACGAAAGAAATTATCGCAACAATCCATAAGGCAAAGGGAAATCCCGGAATTCCGTTCGCAGTTTTCAAGGTTACAGGAATCTCCAGATTCAGTCTGTTGGAGCTTACAAACAATGGAACTGAAGGTATTTCGGAAAGTGATTTGAAGGAATATCATGAAACGGTGGAACGCGTGAACCGCATTTGCAAAGAAGCATTTGAGGCATCTGTTCCCGTTTTTATCGATGCGGAAGAAAGCTGGATTCAAGATGTAATTGATCGCATCACGCATGAAATGATGCTGAAGTACAACAAGGAACACGCAATTGTATTCAATACGGTTCAAATGTACCGTCATGATCGCCTGGAGTTCTTGATGAACAGTATTACCTGGGCAAAAGCTGAAAATATCCAATACGGTGTAAAACTCGTACGTGGTGCTTATATGGAGAAAGAAAGAAAAAGAGCAGCGGAAAACAACTACCCTTCTCCTATTCAACCGGATAAGGCAACCTGCGACACAGATTACAACAAAGCTTTGGAGTTTTTAGTTAAACCCGAAATTTTGACTCATATGTCCCTGTGTGCTGGTTCTCACAACGAAGATTCTTCAGCCTATCTGGCAAGTTTGATTGAATCAAAAGGGATTGACAAATCCAATAAACGCATCTGGTTCGCCCAATTATTGGGAATGAGCGATCATATTTCCTACACTTTGGCTTCAGAGGGATTCAATGTGGCAAAATATGTTCCTTATGGTCCGGTGAAAGAGGTAATCCCTTATCTGTTCAGACGGGCAGATGAAAACACATCGGTAAAAGGACAAACAGGAAGAGAATTGAAACTGATCAAGGAAGAGATAAAAAGAAGAAAGGGAGCCTGAATGGACTCCCTTTCTTTTTGGGTTTGAATTTTATTAGTAACAAATAATCGAATTTGTTAAAGTGGCAACAAGTATTAACGTTGAATACTCACGTGTCCTAATTGCTCCCGTTTTTCATCACTTGAAGAGGTCTTATACGTGATTTTCCACGAATACATCCCCTCTTTACAAGCAATTCCCTTATATGTACCGTCCCAACCTTCAAGAGTATCCGTGGTTTCGAAAACCAATTCTCCCCATCTGTTGAAGACTTCCAATTTGTATTGATTCTTATCCACTCCTGATGTTACTATCGGTAAGAAAACAGGATTGAATTGATTCCCATCCGGCGTGAACGAATTGGGTACATACAAAATTACACCTTTTTCCATTAATATGATCTTCGTAATCGAATCTACACAACCATGCTCCGTAATTGCAACAAGTGTCACCTGGAAATTTTGTTCCGGTTCCACTACAAATGTGTGGGTCGGACTAAAATCATTTGAAATTTCCGTTCCATCACCAAAGTCCCAGATATACTGCACAGCACCGGTTGAGGAATTCACCATATTCGATTCAGGAGAAATCACGGAAATCACTCCCGGATTTGCAGTGAAATTTGCAACCGGGTTGGGATAAACACAAATGAAGCTCGGATAACTTTGCGACCACACACAACCCAATGCAGTTGTGGAGGTAACAGTCACATCGTAACAACCTTGGTTTTCGTACAGATTTGTTACCGTATCATTCAAACTTGACAGTGTATTTCCATCTCCGAAAACCCATTGGGTATTGGCACTTGGTGTTCCGGTTGAATTATTGATCAGCATCGCCGTATGAGGCTCACAAGCCGGATCTGAAGTTGTTGCTACCTGGATGGTAATCGGTGTTTCAATAGAAACAATCACCTGGTCCGTATTATCACATCCTGCAGCAGAAGTCCCTGTAACCGTATAAGTCAAGGTGCTTGTCGGAGAAAAAGGAACATTGTCCGTAATTCCATTGTCCCAGGCATAGGTCATTGCACCTGAACCGGCTAAAGTAGCTGATGCGCCTGTACAAATTATTTGATCAGGACCTGCATTTACAATCGGTAAAGGATTAACCAACAGGATAACCGTATCCAATCCAAAACAATTGGAAGCATCATATCCATGCAAGACAATTGTATAGGTACCGACAGCCGGAACATATGCTTGTCCGTCTGTGATTCCGTTATCCCATGTGTACGTTGTTGCGGCTCCTGTTCCTGTAAATGTAACCGAAGTATTTTCACAAACAGTTACGTCTGCACCTGCAGAAACAATCGGTGCCGGCAAGAATGTCACCAGTAGCGAATCTTTATTGATACAACCGTTTGCGTCTGTTCCGTTTACAATGTACTTTCCATCAACCGACGGAATGAATGGTGTTCCGTTTACTGCACCATTGTTCCAGGTATAAGAAACAGCTCCCGAACCGTTAAGTGTCATCGGAGTGTAGGGACAAAGTTGCTGGTCAGCTCCCGCTTCTACCGGAGGCAAAGGATTGACAGTAATATTCCGTACACGGGTATGCGTACAGCTGTCGGCATTCATTGCGATCAAAGTAATCGTGAATGTACCGGGAGACTGATAAATATGTGTCGGATTGGCTGCAGTTTCCAGTGGGGTTCCATCACCGAAATCCCAGGAATAAGTCATGGCCTGATTAATCAGGTCTGTAGACGTATTGCTGACCGTAACAGGAGCAAAAACGCACGAATTGGGAACAGTGAAATCTGCAGTTGGGATCGATTTGACTGTAACCTGTTTAATCATCGTATCCCTGCAACCTGTTGTTTCATAGGAAACCAAGCGCACATCATAAACACCCGGCACAGCAAACGTGTGATTCGGGCTTGACTGAGTGGATGTTGTACCGTCCCCGAAATTCCAAAGGTTGGCAATAATGACATTATTGTTTACTGTTGAAGTATTCGTGAACTGGACATTGAGCTGCCCGCAGTTTTGAGAATACGTATAATCCGGAAGAACGATGGTCGGCTCAACTTCCACATCAACTGAAACGGAACATGAACCTGTATTCGTCAAAGTTGTAAGTTGACAAGAATAAGTCGTTCCTGTTGCAGGACTTGGAATTGTAATGGAAGGAGTTGTGGCACCTGTATTCCATAAATAACTGCTGAATCCGGTTGGGGCTGTCAATGTTGCCGCATTACTTCCCTGGCAATATTGGACCGTCAGTTTCAGTGGTTGGCAGCTCATGGTAACATATGCATATCCGAAATGTCCTGAAAGACTGCAATCCCTGGTAGCAAATTCAATCTGAATGGTTTGCCCTAAAAATGCAGACAAATCCAAGGCCGCCGTTGACCAATTCAACCAGGTAACATCACCACAAACCTGGAAATTTTGTCCCGGTTGTCCACCATACACATCATAAACACCGCATGCACCTCCGATTTCATTTCCCGCTTGGTCCAATACCTTGATACTCAATCGGGGCTGTTCGTTTGGTAAGTGACCCGTAGGATTTTCGAGAACTGCTGCATATTTATAAATCAACAATGAATTATCCACAGTAATTGGCATGGTGTATCTGATCGCCTCAGCCTCTGCGTTTGTCGCACTATTTCCAACGCGCGCAACCACAAAAACGCCAGGAGGCAAAATTTGTAATCCACCACAGGTATAAGGATCGACTCCGGCGGTACTGATTATTGTGTGTCTACCACTAACTATTCCCGGAACGGCAAAAGGATTTGTATAATCGCCGGTAAAACCATTCCAATTATTAAAACCTCCCTGAGAGAAATTGGCATTGGGACAGGCAGGTTGCGTTTGAGAATAAACAACATTACATAACAGACACAAACTGACTAAAATCAGTTTAGCATAATTTTTCTTCACAATCATTTAATTCAATTATTAAATTGATACATCAAAGTTACGGAAGAATGAACCGATAGTTGCCTTCAAATTAAATTCGTTTTGTTAAAAATAACAGGTATTGAAGGAATCTTAAAGATATTTACAAAGAATGTAAGAAAACTTTAGTTTTAAAACAGAAACAATTGAAAATGGATAATTGAGAAGAAATCAAAGACTAAAGATGTAAGACCAAAGACTAGAATTACGTCTTAAGTCTATTGTCTTTCATCTTAAGTCTTTAAATATAACTGTGTTTTTCCTTCAGATAAGCGAGAGTCTGCGCTTCCAAAGAATCGGTTACAGGTTGGTAATTGTATTCCCACTCTGCAATCGGAGGCATGCTCATCAGGATCGATTCTGTTCTTCCTCCTGAATATAAGCCGAATTTGGTTCCTCTGTCGAAGGCCAGGTTGAACTCCGCATAACGTCCGCGGCGGTAATTCATCCATTGCTTTTCAGCTTCTGTAAACGGTTTGTTTCGACCTAAATCAGCTTGTTCTTCATACAGGAACGGAAAACTTTCCCCTAGATCAACACAAAAACGGAAGATCTGTTCTTTGTTCAACTGGAAGTGATTGTTCAGATGGTCGAAGAAAATTCCACCAATACCCCGTGTTTCCAATCGATGTGGCAAATAAAAGTATTCATCTGCCCATTCTTTGAACTTGGGATAAAACGATTCGTCGTATTTATTACAAACCGCTCTCAATTTGTGATGGAAAGCCATTGCCTGTTCGTGGATCACATAATGCGGAGTAAGGTCAATTCCTCCTCCGAACCAATGAATACCATTGTCGAGTTCGAAATAACGTACATTCATATGGATAATCGGAACATGCGGATTGTTGGGATGTAATACGATAGACACCCCGGTTGCGTAGAAGTGATTGCCATCCAACTTCAATTGGGTTTTCATCTCTTCAGAAACAGGTCCGTGTACTTCCGAAAAAGCAACTCCGCCTTTCTCGATCAATGAGCCGTTGCGGATGGTTCTTGTTTTACCTCCTCCACCTTCAGCACGGTTCCACGCATCTTCCGAGAACTTCCCGGTACCATCAATACGTTCCAATTCATTGCAGATAAACAACTGCAATGCACGAAATTCCTGTCCGATTGTCTCCTTATTCATAGAAAACTCCTACCCGAATTAATTCATAATCCTCATGTTTCAGAATAAAACACGATTGATTCTCATATCCTCCACCGGTTTCAACTGATTTCAGGTCAAACGCATTGATCACTTCATTGGAAACATCTTCTTTCATCAATAAGGTTTTCGTGAAGTAGTAAACCACATCAAATCCATGTGCACCGGCCTTATTCATATCTGCCCGGTATTTTGAGCGATAGAGACGAAGTAAAACCTGTGTTTCCGGCAATGAGTAATTCAAATCACTGGAAGAAGCCCAGGTGATCTTATATTTTGTTTTGTAATATCCTGCGATATCGTCAAATCCACTCCACTCCTTCAATCCGAACACTGTTACATCTGCGTTAGGTGATTTCCCCACTGCTTTATGCAAAGTATTGATGAAGCTCAGGACACTTCCTTTATCCCTTGAAGGAAATACAACAACCGATTCTCCACTTTTCCGGATAAAGGTTGTGAAGTCGGACAGTTTTGCCTCTATCAGTTTCACATTTCCATTCTTCTTGGAAAGTTCAATAAACCGTTTTCGATAGGCATCGAACAATTCCTGGTCTTTCGAATTTCCGGGATTGATCAATATGATCTGGGCAGTTTTATACTTATCAATCGTGTATTTCGCTAAAATCTCCTGTTGTGTCATATCCGTAGCAACAGAAGCGTAGATATACGGATTGTTTTTCAATAAGGAACTGTTGCAGGCAGAAGGGCAAACCATCCGGATCTTTTGCTGTCCACACCATCTTCCGACGATATCCGCACTTTGAGGAACTAAGGGACCGAAAATCAAATCCATCCCTTTCATTTCAGAGGTATTCAAAACTTTCATTATTCCAATGGAGTCAAGAGGAATATCAATGATCTTGATGGTCGCATCAAAACCTAACTTCTCCAATGAATCCGCAGCCAATTCGACTCCCATGTAGAATTCGGTAGCCAGGTTCTTCAAGGCTGTATTTGCTGATTTATCATTCAACCCGAAACTAAGCAATACGGCAATGTTGTATTTCGATTTCGATTTGAAGATCAGGTCCTGATCCACTTTTCGAATTTCTTCTTTGGGCTGTACTTCGCGTACCGGAACCGGTTTTAAATTTTCTTTTTTCAAAGGAACCCGAATGATATCTCCTGCTTTGATATTGGTCGATTTCAGGTTGTTGAATTTTTGCAGATCGTTTACAGGAACCATGAAGCGTTTCGAAATCGTGTAAAGCGTTTCACTTGCTTTTACTTCGTATACCAAAACCGTATCTGTAAATGTAATTGCCGGAGTGCTTACAACCGGTTTGTCTGCCTGCTTCGGTGGAATGGTGTCACCGGTAGGTGCGATAATTACTTTCAACACCTGTCCCACTTTCAATCCTTTGTCGATTCCAGGATTGTATTTCAACAGATCATCTACGGAACAATTGTATTTCTTGGCAATTGAAAAAGCTGTCTCTCCCTTTTCAACGATATGCTCGCGAACAATTGTACCGCTCACAACTTTCATATCGGCTCCTCCAAGTGGAATCAGGTAACGATAACCTTCCTTCACTCCTTTTTCAATTCCGGGATTCGCAGCAACGATATCGTCCACAGGAACATTGTAAGTTGTATGAATTCCCCACAAGGTGTTTCCTGGTTGCGCAATATGAACCGCATATTTTTTCCCATTGGAATATTCATACACCCAATCTTTTGTATCGACCTGGGCAAGTATTCCTTTTGAAAAAGCGAGTACACAAATTAAAACGAAGTACTTCATATCTTAAAAATAATGGTTCTTTAATCCAAGAGTTATGCCAACCTTATTCCCATTCGATGGTTGCCGGCGGTTTGGAACTGATATCGTAGGTTACCCGGTTGATCCCTTTCACCTGGTTAATGATCTTATTGGAAATCAAGGCTAAAAACTCATAAGGCAAATGACACCAGTCTGCTGTCATACCATCCGTAGAACTAACGGCTCTCAAAGCAACTGCATTCTCGTAAGTCCGTTCATCTCCCATCACTCCTACCGATTGAATCGGTAAGAAAATTGCCCCGGCTTGCCATACATCGTTGTATAAACCATGCTCTTTCAATCCGTCGATAAAGATTGCATCTACTTCTTGCAGGATACGCACTTTTTCTGCGGTCACTTCACCCAGGATACGGATTCCAAGGCCCGGACCCGGGAAAGGATGTCTGTTCAAAATATTCTCCGGCAAATCCAATGATCTGCCGACACGTCTCACCTCGTCCTTGAATAACAATCTCAAAGGTTCCACCACTTGTAATTTCATATAATCAGGTAAACCACCCACGTTGTGATGCGATTTGATCGTTTGTGAAGGCCCGCCATTGACGGAAACAGATTCAATCACGTCCGGATAAATCGTTCCTTGTCCCAACCATTTTGCATCTGTCACCAGTTTCGATTCGGAATCAAACACATCGACAAATACTTTTCCGATTGCTTTGCGTTTTAATTCGGGATCCGTAACTCCGGAAAGTGCTTGATAGAAATCTGCAGTAGCGTCGACTCCTTTCACATTCAATCCTAATCCTTTATAGCTTTCCAAAACGGATTCAAACTCATTTTTGCGCAGCAATCCGTTATCCACAAAAATACAGTGCAGGTTCGACCCTATCGCACGATGTAAAATCATTGCTGCAACGGAAGAATCCACTCCACCTGATAAACCAAGGATCACTTTATCGTTTCCGAGTTTCTCTTTTAATTCAGCAACCGTAGTATCTACGAAGGAATCCGGAGTCCAATTTTGGGAACATCCGCAAATTCCGACAATAAAATTCTTTAATAGGATTGCACCTTCCAGGGAATGGTACACTTCCGGGTGAAATTGAATCCCGTAAGTTGTTTCCCCTTTGATTGCATAACCTGCAACGGCTACATCTTTTGTAGAAGCAATAATCTGATAGGAATCGGGAACATGCTTAATCGTATCACCGTGACTCATCCAAACCTGCGACCCCATAGACATTCCTGTCACCAGTTCACTTGAATTATCTACAAAAGAAAGATTTGCACGACCATATTCGCGAATCGTTGAAGGAAGCACTTCCCCGCCGAATTGCTGAGCCATATATTGAGCTCCGAAACAGACACCAAGCAAAGGAAACTTTCCTTTAATTGCACTTAAATCAGGTTTTGGAGATTCGGGGTCTCTTGTTGAAAAAGGACTTCCGGACAAAATCACACCTTTTATATGTGTTCCCAAATCAGGAACTTTATTCCACGGATGGATTTCACAATATACATTCAATTCACGAACTCGGCGCGCAATAAGCTGGGTGTATTGGGAGCCGAAATCAAGGATAAGGATCATTTCTTGCATGCCTGCAAAGATAAGGCATATTCGCGACATGCAATACCGACATTTTGAATTTGTTTCCAACAAACTAACTGACAACGAAACACCAATCAGGACAATCTGTCAGTTTAACAACTTTTGGAATAATTTATGACAGAGAGCATGCATTAATCAAAGAAGCGTCGGGAATTTCATTATTTTTGGCTTCGATTTATAATAAACACCATGTTAGGAGGAATTTTAAAGAAAATTTTAGGCGATAAGTCAGCTACTGACCAAAAAAAATATCAACCTGTCATTCAACAAGTTAATGACATATACGCTAGTGTACAAACCGATTCTGACGACGCATTACGTGGTAGAACAACTAAGTTTAAACAACGGGTTCAAGACGCTATTTCAGGTTTGGAGGCAGAAATTGCCGACCTAACCCTGAAAGCAAATGATATCAATATGCCTTTGCATCAAAAAGAAGCAATCTACGAAAGCATCGATGCAAAAGAGAAAGAAGTCAATGTAATCATTGAAAAGGTATTGGAGGAAATTCTACCGGAAGCATTTGCTGTAGTAAAAGAAACTGCAAAACGTTGGGCAACGAATGGTCAACTAACAGTTACTGCAACAGAATTGGATAAAGAACTTGCTACCAAAAAAGATGGAATTACCATTGAAGGTGACAAGGCGATCTGGAGCAATAAGTGGACAGCAGCAGGTGCTGCAGTTGAATGGGTAATGGTTCATTACGATGTTCAGTTGATGGGTGGAGCTGTATTGCACAGAGGAAATATCGCTGAAATGCAAACCGGTGAAGGTAAAACATTGGTTGCGACCCTTCCTGTTTATTTGAATGCTATTTCCGGTAAAGGAGTTCACGTTGTAACAGTGAATGATTACCTGGCAAAACGTGACTCGGAATGGATGGGACCTTTGTACCAATTCCACGGTCTGACAGTGGATTGTATCGACAAGCACCAACCAAACTCGGAATCACGCAGAACCGCCTACATGGCCGACATCACATTCGGGACGAACAATGAATTCGGTTTCGATTACCTGCGTGATAACATGGCTAGTGCTGTGGAAGATTTGGTTCAACGCAAACATCACTTTGCAATTGTCGATGAGGTCGATTCAGTTTTAATTGATGACGCACGTACACCTTTGATCATTTCCGGTCCGACTCCAAAAGGAGACCAACACGAGTTTCACGAATTGAAGCCACGCGTAGAATTGATCGTTGAAGAACAACGTAAATACGTAAACCAGGCTTTGGCTGATGCTAAGAAATTGTTGACTGTCATTAACGGTGGAACTGTTGAAGGATTGGATCAGAAAACAGCATTGGAACAAGGTGGGATTGCCTTATTACGTGCTCACAGAGGTTTGCCGAAAAACAAGGCACTGCATAAATTCTTATCTGAACCGGGAATCAAATCTCACTTGCAAAAAGTCGAGAACCAATTCATGGCTGAGCAAGGAAAGCAGATGAAGAAGATCGACGTGGAGTTATTTTTCGTGATCGATGAGAAACAAAACACGGTTGAATTAACTGAAAAAGGAATTGACCTGATTTCAGGAAATGAAGACCGCAACTTCTTCGTAATGCCGGATATTTCAACTGAAATTACCCGCTTGCAAAAACAAAACCTGGAGAAAGAAGAGTTTGCAGATAAAAAAGAAGTGTTGATCCGTGATTACACGATCAAATCAGAACGTATCCACTCTGTTTCCCAATTATTGAAAGCATATACCCTTTTCGAGAAAGAAGTGGAATATGTGATCATGGAAAACAAGATCAAGATTGTGGATGAGCAAACCGGTCGTATCATGGAAGGCCGTCGTTATTCTGACGGATTGCACCAGGCGATTGAAGCAAAAGAAAATGTGACAGTTGAAGCTGCTACTCAGACATACGCAACCGTTACCCTTCAAAATTACTTCCGTATGTACCACAAATTGGCTGGTATGACGGGTACTGCTGAAACGGAAGCGAAAGAATTCTGGGACATTTACAAATTGGATGTGGTGGTAGTTCCTACCAATCGTCCGATTACACGTAAAGATGACAACGATATGGTTTTCAAAACTGCACGTGAAAAATATGCTGCGGTTATTGAAGAAGTAAACAAATTGGTTGAAGCCGGAAGACCTGTATTGGTTGGTACAACAACCGTTGAGATTTCCGAGTTATTGAGTCGTATGTTGAAAATGCGCAACATTCCTCACCAGGTATTGAACGCGAAATACCACCAGAAAGAAGCAGAAATTGTAGCAAATGCCGGTAAAGCAGGAGCTGTAACGATCGCAACGAATATGGCTGGTCGTGGTACCGATATCAAATTGGGTGAAGGTGTGAAGGAAGCCGGAGGTTTGGCGATCATCGGTACTGAAAGACACGATTCCCGTCGGGTGGACAGACAGTTGCGCGGTCGTGCGGGTCGCCAGGGAGATCCCGGTACATCCAGTTTCTACGTTTCATTAGAAGACGATTTGATGCGTAAATTCGGTTCGGAACGTATTGCGAAAATCATGGACCGTTTGGGATTGAAAGAAGGAGAAGTGATTCAACACGGAATGGTTTCCAAATCCATCGAGCGTGCTCAGAAAAAAGTGGAAGAAAACAACTTTGGTGTTCGTAAACGTTTATTGGAATACGATGACGTAATGAATGCACAACGTAAAGCAATTTACAAGAAACGTCACAATGCCCTATTCGGTGATCGTTTGGGAGTGGATGTTTCAAACATGTTCTACGATGTGATCGAAGGATTGGTGACAAGACACCAGGGAGGTTCTTACGAAGACTTCAATATCGATATGATCCGTATCATCGGTATCGATTCTCCTGTTTCTGAAGAACAATTCAAATCAGCAAAATACGACGACCTTGTAAATGACCTGTACGATGGCGTAATGGAGCATTACAACAACAAGAATGCACGTTTGGCTGAAATTTCCATGCCACAGATCAAGCATGTTTTCGAAACGATGTCTCAATATCAGAATATTCAATTCATTATTACTGACGGTGTGAAAACAATGCCTTTGGTTGTAAGTTTGAAAGAAGCTTATGAATCAAACGGAGCTTCTGTTCCAAGTGCATTGGAGCGAAACATCGTATTGGGAATGATTGACAATGAGTGGAAAGAACATTTACGTGAAATGGATGATTTGCGTACTTCTGTTCAGCAAGCGGTTTACGAACAAAAAGATCCGTTGTTGATCTACAAATTGGAGTCATTTGAATTGTTTAAAGCAATGAATGCGCGTTTGAGCAATGAAACAGTGGAGTTTTTGGTAAAAGCAGATGTTCCGAGAGACCAATTGGATGACATTAAGACTACGAACAAGGAAGTTGCTCAAAACAACTATGAAAAAGCCCAAATCGAATCCACTTCATCCAGCACTGAGATGCCTCGTTTCAGCGGAAGCGAAGGATATGATGAAGCGATGCGCAATTCAGCACCACAGCGCGAGAAACAACAACCGATCGTTTCAACAGAACCTAAAATAGGCCGAAACGATCCTTGTCCTTGCGGAAGCGGAAAGAAATACAAACAATGTCACGGAAAATAAAAAAATGGCGGTTCAATTGAACCGCCATTTTCATATTATAAACGATAGGTACGCCATACATCGCGTACCTATTTTGTTTTTTCCGATTAATAAATTTATTTAACGATAGATACCTGAGAAGACCGCTCTACGTCACCGATCCGTACTTTCAGAATATAGATTCCATTTGATACGTGCTTGGTATCCAATTCTATTTTTTGTCCTCCTCGTTCGTAAATTCCGGATTTACCAGCAAGCACTTTACCTCCCATGTCAACCAGTTCAAGAGAAACCGTTTCTTCTTTGGAAAGTTCCGTATGCACCAGGATGTAATCTTTAGCAGGATTCGGTAAAACGGTGTACCCTTCCTGTACCTGAACCATTTTCAGTTCCTCGTCCGCTATTCGTTCAAGATCCCTGATTGAGAACCCTTTTGAAGGAGTTATAGATTTCGGATTGGGTTCTGTGCTTACCTGAGCCTTATCAAAACAGAATCTGATACATGTACGGCATACTTCCTGCTCAGCTGTAATTTCGGTAACACACACCACGTAAGAACCGTAAGAACTATAGGTATGGCCGCCGATTCCGGATGACGTTCCATCGCCCCAATCAACAATATACGTAGAAGTCGGGTTTGTAACATCCAATACAACAGAAGCAGTAGTCATTCCCGTAGATGAACTGATTGCAGTATACAAAGTGAAATTACTATTGCAGCCTACGCGACAATCCCTTACACAAATGTTGTCATAATGTTTGATTTCCGAAGGAGAGCTGTTCACTTCCGGTGTGATTGAAATGGTAGTCCCGTTATCAATCACGTTATCAAAATCAGCACAAGTCATTCCCGGTGTAGCGAATGCCCAGGTTCCATCTGCGTTGCTTGGCGGTACTCCTCCGGCACAATGTGCAATCGGCGCACATACAGTTACCCAACCGTCACCAGGATTTAACCCAACATTAGCTACAAACATAATGGTGTTCACTCCATCCGAAAGATAGATTTTCGGGTTATAAGGAAGTCCACCACCACCGGCGTAGGCATAAACCAATTGTACATCGAAACAAAGGCATTGTCCCAGGTAACTTTGTCCCAGATTGGTGTAATCGACCGAATTGCTCATCCAGGAAGATCCGGAAAGGTCTCCGATGGTCAAACAATTCGTTCCATCCAGTGGATTTACATCTGTGTAATTGGTTGTTACCCCGGAAGCTACCCAATTTCCGGCAGGTGAACTACCGTCAAACGTACTGCATGGACGCTGATTATCTACACACATGCACTGCTGAATAGTGTATGCGCTGGAAGAATTGGGGCCGCATTCGCTTCGGACACTCCAGGAAAAACAAGGATAAGCTGACAACGGAATAGTCATTGAAGTACCTCCCGTTGGAAGTAACACGCTGGAAGAAGGGCCGCCATAATTCGGACAGCACATCGGATCTCCGACATACAAATATACCGTGTATCCAGTTGCTCCCAATACGGGACTCCAGTTTAACGTAACCGAGTTAGAAGACTGATCGTATTTACAGGTGGCTCCGGTAGGTGGCAAACAATTCGCACTAACCGATTGAGCATAAATCCAATGAGTGCCTAGCAGACAAAAAAGGGCACACAAAACAAGCTGAAGTTTCATTCGTTTCATAATTCAGTTTTTTATAATGTTATAAAATAGTGATCAACACAACAATCGCTGTGCTTTTTGCATATATAAAAAAAAATAGTTTTCAAGTCAACTTTTTAACTTTTCCAGCTCTTGAATACTTATACGGTTTCCATTCTATGGCACTCAAAACCGGATAAGCTTTAAGTCTTTTGGAATTCCCTGTCCACCGAACACTTTTTGAGGTATTGGTCAAAAAAAACGTAATAAAAATGATAACTTTGATCTATGAGCCAAAAATTAAAAATTGGAATTGTCGGAATGGGAAATGTCGGAGTTCATTTTCTCCAACGCCTGATTGACTTAGGGTATTCACATGTAACAGTTTACTCGCGTTCAGGGAACAATCTGCCTGCTTCCATGAATGTGAAGAATGTTCAATTCACAAACGATTTCAAGGAATTCATCGACTTTGACCTGGTATTTTGCGCGGTAAATGACAATACGATGCTGGAGATGATCCGACTCGTTTCAAAATATGCACCAGTGGTTTCAGTTTCCGGAACAGTCAACCTGAATCACCTGGAAACAAAATACCCGATCGGCACTTTCTACCCTTTGCAAAGTTTCAAATCGGATCAAAGTATTCATTGGGAAGGATTACCCCTCTTCATAGAAGCAAAAGATCCCGGGTTCAATGATTTCCTGATGAAACTGGCGAAAGAATTCAGTGGGAATGCAATCCAACTATCGGAAGACAAGCGTCAGTACTTGCATGTTGCCGCAGTGTTTGCCAATAATTTTACCAATCACATCATCGATCTGGCAGCACATTATTGTGACGAACATCAAATTGAATTTGATTGGTTAAAACCATTGATCAATCAAACCATGGAGAAAATTCAAACGAATAATCCACACGATATTATGACGGGCCCTGCAGTGAGAAACGATCAAAGCACGATCAACAAGCATTTGGAATTATTGGCACCGGATCAGAGAAATATCTATCAGACATTGACAAAGAGTATCATCAAACACCACAAATAATATGATTAGCTACAAAGAACGATTGAATGACATTTCTACGTTTATTTTTGATATTGATGGTGTCTTGACAAACGGAATTGTTTTTCCTTATCACGGAGAGTTATTGCGCGGATTAAATTCAAAAGACGGATATGCTATTCAGTATGCGGTCAAAAAAGGATACAAAGTATTCATCATCACGGGCGGAAACTCGGAAGATGTGAAGAACAGTCTGCTGCATTTGGGTGTTACGGAAGTTCATTTGCGTTCTTCCGATAAGGTACGGGTTTACGGAGAACTGAAACAAAAACACCAATTCAAAGACAGCGAAGTCTTGTATATGGGTGATGACCTACCCGATTACCAAGTGATGCAACTGGTTGGGATGGCCGCTTGTCCACAGGATTCCGCCATTGAAATCAAACACATTTCACATTATCAATCCCCTTATTCAGGTGGAAAGGGATGTGTGAGAGATATCATTGAGCAGACATTGCGTGTTCACGATAATTGGTTCCACGAAGAGGCGTTTGTGTGGTGAAAATGACGAGCGTGTTAGCCGAGCTCCTAATTCGTGCATTCGTGGCTAGAGCTTTGGATCAGTCACTCCTTCGTTCTTCTCGCTTTTCCTGTCGCTGTTCTTTCTTATCTTCGCGTTTGTCCTGCCGTTGATCCTTCTTCTGTCCCCGCTCCTTTTTCTTCTCCGCTTTTTTCTTTTGTTCATTCACCAATTCCATATACCCGGAAGCGTATATAACCGTTGGGATCCGTTTCATTTTCCCGGCATCCATATAACCGCTCAGCATCAAATGAAATGGAACCCGGTCTTTGTCCCCCATCACTTTAAAGATCGTTCCAAGCGGATGTTTCATCTTAAGGTCCAGGGGAAGTTTCAATACCTGAGATGACTGCGGACGAATGGAAACGTCCATCGGGAATTTTCCTTTGGAAGCCAGATCGTTGCTGATGGTGATCCGATACTGCAGATCATGTAAATCCAATGACAAATTTTTCCCCTCGTTGATGATACTTAAATAAAGCTGTGCCTGGATATCCTTTTTGAACAACTTGACTTTTTTATCCGTTCTAAGCACCTTGAATTTGGGAGGAACAGGCACCTCGATCTTTTTACTTTTGATAAAAGGTACTTTGAGTCCTGAATAAACGATAGTTGCTTCAATGACAATACCGGTCGAATCCTGGTCCTGCAGGCTCATTATCTTATTTCGCGTATGACTGATCGGGATGTTGACGGAAAACTTCACGGAATCAGATTCCCCGCTTTGCTGACGCAATCCCACATATTGACTGACCGATAGCAATTTGGTTCCACCGAGGGATAAATCACAGACAATGCTGTCAATATTCATTTCATATGGAGCCTTGTTCTCCACGATCATGTTCACCTCGACAAAAGCGGTATCCGAATGGATATCTGCCTTTATTAATGTTATTTCCTTCACTTCCGGAAGAACCATGTTCAGTAGTTTGTGTCGCTGGATTAAAAAATAAATGGCATAGCCGATTATTCCCAACAGCAGGATCAACAAGACGTGTCTAAATCGAAATTTTAGTGTCATTTTTTCTTTTTTCGTTCACTTTTTCGTTTAGCACGCTTCTCTTTCCGTGCTTCTTTCTTTTTCGGATCTCCCCCGAAAATCTTTTCCAGGAAGGTTTTCTTACCGCCTTCCTCCAAATTATTGATACTGATAGAGTTGTCCAACGAAGGGCGAAGTGCATGCAAGAATGCATTCCGCAGTACATAACTGATAGCCCGCCATTTATTCAGATGCGCATTATCAAATCTTCCATCGATCTGGATTTTGGTTGCAAGCTGTTCCTTTTTCTGGTTCTGAAGAACTTCTGCTGCACTGCCAACCAATGTTTCCCAAAGGATCTGTTTAAAATTACCCTCTTCCTTATTCCATTGAACCACATCCAGGTCCCGTAAAAACGGTTTCACATAACCTCCGAATTTCCCTTCCTTCGCTGCGAACTCACCATACAGGCTGAAGGTTCCTTTCTTCACATCGAAGTTGCCGTATTCCCGGAGCATATCATTCAACAATACGAGATTCAAGCCATTCAAGGAAACATTCATATCAAATGTCGGGACTTTCGCCAGTCCGTCAAACTTCGCATTCAGAACAAACTTCCCATCATAGGCCTCTGCCATTGCTTTCAAGGTGGCGGGAAGCAATTCCTTGCTATCCGTTACATTCGTGAGATTGGTGGCTGTTATGTTGATGTTTTTCATTGCAATATCCAGTTTCGGTTTTGCCTCCAGATCACGGAAATGCACCTGCCCGTTGTGGATATCAAAACGGTTGATGGTTACAGGCATCAGATCATCCACCAATTGTGCGAAATCTGCCGTATCGGCTTTCACGTCTTCTCCCTTGTGCTTGTCTTTCACAAAGTTGATCACCGGTTCCTCCACACTGATTTCACCCACTATTGCTCCATGGAAAATAGCCCTCCATTCAATAGACAGATCAATTGAAGGAGATTTGAAGAATGGGATCGTATCCTTTTTGACGCCTTTATCCACTTTTTTCAGGATCCGAATATCCTTGATCTCATAAGCACCGCGATAAAGATGGATATCGATATCATCCACATGACCGTAGTATTCTTCGAGATTCGCCAACTTTCCGTTTACGTAATGTAAAACGATATAAGGCAAGAAGAGCCTGAAAATGATGAGTGCAGCGAGAATTGATCCCCAAATGATCCGGCGTTTCCTTCTGCGTTTTTTTCGTTCTTCCGGAGTCATCGCTTTCTTGCGTTCTTTCCGGCTCATTGGTGTTTGTTTTTTCTCCATGGCAATTAATTTTAATTGTGATGGCAATAAGTGCAAACCCAGTTAGTAAGGATAAGTTTAATAGGAAAGAAGTTAATTCAATTTTTCGAGGGAAGAAGTTAAAATATTCTAATTGAGTGATCGCAGAAAACAAACCTTATCTCAAGTGGGTGATTGTCAGTAAATCCTATGCCGCGAAGGTAAAACGAACACTTCCGTCAGAGTGGAATTCGAGTGCCCAATCATAGTTTGCACCGACAATCCAAGTGAATAAGGAAAGTGCAGCAATTTTTTTCTGACACTTTAGAGCCTGTTCGAAAGTTGTTTTGACAACCGGTAAGGTACGGTCGTTCCAAAATATAAAGCATGCCCCCAAATCGAGGCTTTCCAAATCTTTCATCCTGGAAATCATTTTGTGATCGGGATATTTCTCCCAATTGATCTCGGTCAGGGCGAAACTGAATGTTTCCAGGAATTGATTGAAGGCCGCAACCGACCGTTCTTCATCGTATATTTCCTTTTCGCTTCCCAATTCTTCGATGCATTCATTCAAAAACTTATCCATGGCCTTTCCATTTAAATTCCTGGTTCCAGGTTCCGGCTGCTTCCTTTTAAAGGTAGGAAATCGGACAAGGGAATTTTTATTTTTTAAGAAAGATTGGAAATTTCAATCAAATTGCTTTAAGCGATCAAATAATTCACTTTCATTTATTTTCTCAACCTCTTTTAGAATATTATCCTTCAACAAAATTCGATCAATTTCCGCTTTCCTGAAACTGGAAAAATCATTACTATCAAATAATTCCCGCAATTTTCTAAAATTGTATTTAAAAATTTCATAGGTCACCACACCCCAAAAATAATCGTAATCTTTTTCCTGTAAGACATCATGAACTTGTATAAGATTTGGAAAGAAATAAAGATTATTCGTTAAGTCATATGCCCCTTCCATATTAATTTCATCAGGCCACTCGTTTAGGCAAAACTCTATATATTCTAATAGCTTCATACTAATTTAATTTCCAGGCTTAACCTCTGAAAAACCAGACAATCTCTTTAGATTTCATAAAAACAAGAATCAGATACAGATTTGGAATACTACCAATCATAATTTCCGTAATACATTACCAAGCGTACCTGTATCCCATAATACTACTATACTTACCTATTAATTTTCCATTTCTATAGTGATAAATATAAGTCTCATCCATTTTCTTGACCATCGAATCGCCTATTTTTAAATCACAATCCAAGTAATGCATTTGATAATGAATGTCTTTATGATCTATCTCAAATTCACTATATCCTTTGATATCAAAATGATAATCAGTTATTTTCCCATTGTACTCTACATGAAGTAAAGGATAGGAAATCCAACGGTACAGTAGAAATCCGACCAATAACAAAATAGTTACCGTCAAAGTGATCAATATTCTTTTCTTCCTGGTCATTTTATCCAAATATCTAAATAATTCTTTTTCCCGATATACCGCCATGGCTTTTGGTAATCTCGATCCAGTGATCTATTCCTTTTCCTTCTTCCTTTTTCCAAAGCAAAAAAGGAAGCAAAATGCTTTTAAGACATCATTCATTGTCAGACGAATAAAATCCGGACAAACTTGTTTCAAGCGAAAAAGTGACAGGTCAGGACCTGAAACGCAAGCGCTTTTTCATTGAAAGCTACGTTTCTCCTGATTTTATTTACCGTCTGCCGGGAATGATGTCCACCGACGCACGTTCTACTTATTGAAAAATCATCTAAATTTTATTCACGCAGAAAATTATATCAAGATCGTGATCGTAATTGGTGGAAACTAGCTTAAGTAACCTACTCCCGTGCGCCGTGGCTTTTGGCAATCTCGATCCAGTGTTCGGATAAACCTTTTGCATCGGCGCCGATCGCATGGGCTAAGAATAAGGCCAGTGCCATTAGCAATATAGCTGATTCGCGAATCGCATCAAGGTTTGAAAGATTTTCAGAGAGTTCCTGGATTTTAATATCCAGGATTTCCTGGTGAGCCTGAACGAAATCCAGCACCTCGTCGGGCTGTTCTTCCAAGTCAGGAATCATCAAAGCATCTAACCATTCTGCAGGAATCCGATTGCTCAGAGCAGTGATATCCATCACGCCCAACCTCCGCCAGGAAGCAAGCGTTTGGGTATCACCAGATTCCGACAAGCTGGTGTCGAGCAGCAATTCGAAGGAAATATCCGCCAGGTTCTGCATCATTTCCATGTACGCGTCCTGCGCCTGTTCAAAAGCAGCGGTCTCCTGCCCTGCCAGGTAATCTTCAACGGTTAACTTGGGCAAGTCGAGTACTTCCGGGCATTCTTTCAAACACGGAAACTCCGTACCCTCGTGCATGTATTGAGCTGTTCCGTTTTGGATCTGCCGGCCCAAAGGAAACAAGCGACAAGCCAATGGCCGTGACGGATGCACGCCGCATCCCTTTCCATCTTCATACAAACCACAGGAAGATTTCCCCGTGTGATTGGGCCTTCCGTTGAACTGCAAAACGGTTCCAGCTGACTGAGTATGTTTCTTTCGGAATTCTTTCGAAGACATTCCTTTAGCCTGCGCCAAACACATCAATTCCCACGGATTGAGCCGCACGCAGTTTCCATGACAGCAGGTGCCAGACCGGGAACAGGTTAAGGAGAGAGAATCTTTGGGATGAAGGATTGTGTTTTGCACGTGGTAAAGGTAGGAGAAATTGAGAATTGTGAAATCTAAACGGTTCAATTATCAAGGTATCTTAGGTACAGATCTGATTCAGAAGTGTCTGGACAGCTTGCCAATGCAGTTATATATGCCGGAAGTGTTATAATCTTTATATTTATTCGTCCCCAACAGATAGATATTTTTTTTAAACAAGCGGTATTTTTCATTTTCGAATTGTCTAATACTATCTATAGATATGTTTTTCCTCATCAATACAATGTTAATTGTTTTAGCTCCGGATTTATTATTACTAATTTCCTTCAAAGAAGTTTCTATCATTTCATATTCCGGATATTTGGTAATACTATAAATTTCGAATTTTCTGCAAAAATTGAACGTATTCATCGCCTGCTTCAATTCAAAATCACTGAAAGTTCCGGATTCATCGGTTTTAGTTAAATTTCCATTTTCGCACCTTATTGATAAAATTTTCCTTGAATCCGTTAATATTGTTGCTATATCTGCTGAAAAATAAGGCAGAAACTCATACATTGACGAATTGTTATATTCTTTAATGATTGCATCAATTTCTGAATCAATTTGCTGCTTATTTTCTGATTGACAAGATGCAAATAACCAGATTACTAGTAATAGCACATATACTTTCATTGGTAAAATCAAGAAAGATGGTTTTAGAAATGTCTTCAGGAACATATCATATCCATAGGTAATTTCACAGCTTCATCAACTTCCGTGAATACCAAATTCCATTGGATTGACAACGCAGGATGTAAGTTCCCTTTTCCCAGGAAGCAGTTTCAATGGAAGAAATCGGTGAGCCGGAAGTATAAACTTGTTTGCCTGTCAAGTCGAGTACTTCAATAAATTCTAACCCGCCGGACGCATCGATTTGGATGGATTCGGTAAATGGATTCGGATAAATGGAGATATCCGCGTTGTTTACCAGTTCTTCCACTGTCAAAATACTAAAAACAACAGGTGTTCCGCTAGGCGGAAAAGCATTGTCATTACCAAGTTTCACAATAAAAAGTGAACTTCCTCCTGTACTGAATCCGGGATCTGAATGATAACCGACAAGTACTGCATACCCGTCATTGGTTTGAATGATGTGATTGACTTGATCTTGTCCGACAGCATTATACCCGGCTCCATACCCATCCCAAAAGAATCCTACAGCAAACCGGTTAATTACAAAATCTTCTCCATTCGGATAGGAATACTGCGGATCATTACCTTGAGTTATCACAAAATACTTGTTACCCGGAGCAGCGGTGTAATTTACAAACCCGACATACCTGCTCGGATTTGCCATATAGTTATCGTCCGTTACAATTAAACTGCCGCCAACGCTCAGAAAAATATGGTAATTATCGGTATCTGTTTTACCGGTCTTCAAACTTTGCCCAACACATTTCAGTTCATTCGAAACCAGTTGGATGTCATTCAAGATATATTCCCCGTTACTGCCTGTCAAAGTATCCCAAAGCAACGAACCATCTATGTGGTAATAACCGATGTATCCTTTCGATTTCAAGGAATCTGCCAGGTATCCGGTTCCGACAACAGCAAATGTGCTATCAGTCACCAGGACGGCTTTGTTGAAATAATCCACTCCAACACCACCGGACTGGAAACTCCAGATTTCATTTCCATCTTTATCTATCCGAATGAAGTACTGATCTTCCACCTGTTCCTGGTTCGCGTTGGTTTCACCCAACATTACAATACTGGTGTCAGGTAGCAGAATTGCATCATGGAATCGCTCCCAGGCACCATTGTCATACCATTTTTCCCATTGCTTATTTCCACTCAAATCCGTGAATACCACATAACCATCAAATCCTCCCGTTCCATTACTGGAAGATGTACCTACAATATAGTAACCGTAATTTGGTACGAAAAGGACTCTTCTTCCCTCTTCAAACTCGGAGCCGCCGTATTCCTTCGACCAAACATGAAAACCTTGTTTGTCCAACTTCAATAAAAAAGCCTGGGAAGGAGCGTCTTCAAAACTGGATGACGATCCTGTAACAATATAACTGCTGTCGGGCAATTGTGCTACACCTTCAGCTTTATCATAACCTTTCCCACCGAATACACGGTAGAATGCAATTTGTCCTTGGGATTCCAAAGAAAAAAGGAACAAAAACGAAACCAATAAAACTCTTAGAATAACCATGACAAACGAATTAATGCTGATTGACCAAACCCTTTTTTAGATACCAAACCATAGATATCATCCGTACCCAGTTGAATTCCGATCTTATTCCCATGATACCCAAGCATCAAACCTCCCCGTACAATCGAGGATCCTCCGAAAGCCACATTAGCAGAAACCGAAACACGTGGTACAAAACGATAAAACAACCCGGCAAAACCTGTAGGGACAATTCCGATTGTCGGATAAAAGCGAATTCCGAAGAAGCTTTGGAGTTTCTTCGCCGAAGAAACGTCTACCAACTTCATGATCTGGATAAATGCAGGAACCATTACCCATCGCTTCACTTCTTTCTTTTCTACATTCAAGGAATCCAGAAGCGAGAAATTATCACCGAACAAATTTCCACTATTCTTAATCTGATTCAAGGTAAATCCACTGTATCGGTAAGTTGAATCCACATTATAGCGCGATTGTGATTTGAACATATAAGCTGCTCCCAAATTCTGAACACTAAACAGGAAAGTAGCCGAATCTTTCAACCACGGAACTTTCAAATAATAGTCAAAATCTATGGCAAATCCGATTCCTTTACTAAAATTCTTACCGGTCGAATAGGTCATGTCCCCATTTAAGCGCAAACTGATCGAATCCATATTAGCATCCTGGGATAATTTTCCATTCCGGATATATCCACCCAGCTGATTTTGAACATTCACTACATTCAAAGTCAGGGAACTTCCCGTTTTCTTGTGATAAAATCCAAAACCTGCTTTTTGGAATTGCATTCCGGAAATACGTGTCCCAGTCAGGTTTGCAGTGTCTGCCCCTAAATAACTGTTCCCGTAAAAAGTCAGCTTGAATGCATCCTTGGTATAGTTTATATTTCCTACGACATAATAGCCTCCTTTTACCAACCAGGAATATTTCCCTGATTTGAATAAATTGCCTGCACCGGAAACATAGGTCACTTCGCCGGATCCAAAAACTCCAATGCGATTATTTGCCCGGTGCGATTTCAAGGTCCGATCCTTCATCTCCGAATCGATGGTTCCGCCAAATGCCAAGGTATTTACAAATTCCTTCCGTAAGGAAGTTCCGGTAATATCAAGATTCCCGCTGAACAGCAAACGATTGCTTTGTAATGAACTGTCTCTGAAAGCGGGAAATGTGGTTTGACCAAAAAGTGTGCTTCCCGCTATGAAAAAGGTGAGCGATGCTAAAACAATTTTGTTCATTACAAGTGATTTTCAAGGGTTAGATTAGCACCAAGTTTAAACTTGAAAAATGCATTAGCAGGAATTGGAACCTGGGTATTTACACCATTTGCATCATACGTATTCAATTTGAGCTTGATCATGCAATATTTGACCTGGCCTATATCGTCACAAACTGTTTCCGAAACAGGGAAATAAACCACGCTCTTCTTCTGCATTATCCCGTTAACAACGGAACCAAAAATGCTGGATTCAATGGCACTTGTTCCTGAAACCATTGCAACTTCCTGGTAATTTGCATTTAACAAATGAAGTTCCAGGTTCCCTTCAAATGGGAAAGCATTCATGGCATTCACCCAAATCTGCCCGGATTTTACATTCGTCTTATTCGCATCGTTCACTAAACTAAGGGCGAAGGTATCCTGGAAAATCAAGTCACTTAATCCTACATTCAAGGGAAACATTCCATCCAATTTGACACGCAAGGGATGCGCATCATAAATCTCATCCCAGCCTCCAGATACATTTCCCCACGGGTTCATTTGAAGTTGAAAACTCAATTCGTTCTTTGCACCGTGATTTTCCACATATTGTTCGAAATTACTGTTTCCCGGAGTGAAACTTAAGGTCGTATTACTTGGAGTGATATTTCCATTTGACCCGGTAGCGGCACTGATCGTATTCCAGGTACCGATATTCGGATGAGTCAATGACACCGAACTTCCGGCTGCATTGATATTTTTAAGTGAGTTGATCTTGAATTTCCCATTGACTTTCAATCCGTTTTCAATCGTCAGGTTAAAAGTCATGGCATCCACATCCAGTAATCCGGTCGTAATATTGTCCATCGCATCGATTTGGGCATATACGGTATCCGATACCAATTCATTTCCAAAATAACCACGCGCATAATCCAGTTGAACATCGTTCATTTTGAATTCAAAAATGATGTTGTCTGTTGTAAGGACACTCACGGTTGGTCCATCAGGATCTGATTTTACTTGCATCCTGGATTGAATCCGGTTATAAGAAGTTCCCGACTCTCCGGTCAGATCCAATTCATAACCGCTTAAATCGACGAATCCGGTAGCTACCCCCGGATTGCTTTGTGTACCCGCCGGTGCCACAAAATCTTGCGCCAGAACAACCCCGTTCTTTGTAACTCCGGGTAATTGAATGGTGAAAAAAGTCTTTGTCGCAATCGGGTTGAATACTTTCAATACAATACCTCCCTGCTTTACGCGAATTTTCTTCAATTGCACATCCCCGACATTGATCACGTGTTCCTCAACATTATTTACAAATGAAGTTCCCGGAGCGGCAGTGATATTCAAGGCCATATTAAATATGTTCTGAACACTGGTATCCGGCAGCGCAACAAAATCACTTAAGCGAAACTCGAACAAGGAGGAATTCACATCCAATACATAATTCCCGGACACGACCGTCAGCAAGGAATCCGCAACCAGGTTGGACATCGTCAGACTATCATGTACAAGCGGAACTTGCCAATCAGTATCCCAAACGGCTTTATCGCGCTTCTTACAAGAAGCAAAAGCAAGACCGATACAGAGCAAAAATAGGAGTTTTTTCATGGTATGATAGAGATACAAAAATTCTACATTGGTTGGAATTAAACCCGTTCAATGACGGTAGCGTAGCCTTGTCCTACTCCGATACACATCGTCACTAGAGCATATTTCCCACCTGTTCGTTGCAATTGATTTGCCGCTGCAAGTAAGATCCGCGATCCGGACATTCCAAGCGGGTGTCCTAAAGCGATTGCTCCTCCATTCGGATTAATTCGCGGATCACGGTCATCCAATCCCATCGTTCTCGTACAGGCAAGGACTTGGGCTGCAAATGCCTCATTCAGTTCCAGTACATCCATTTGGCCTAAAGTCAATCCGGCTCGTTCCAGCGCTTTCCTGGAAGCTTCTACCGGTCCGATTCCCATAATACGTGGTTCAACACCCGAAACAGCGGCAGAAACAATACGTGCAATCGGTTTCAGCCCGTGATTTTTCAATCCTTGATCGGATGCCAGCAATAAAGCCGCCGCCGCATCATTCAATCCGGATGCATTTCCGGCTGTTACCGAACCGCTTTTCCTGAAAGCAGGTTTTAAGGCTCCCAAAGTTTCCAGGGTTGTTCCGGGTCTCATGAATTCATCTTTATCAAAAACCAACGGATCTTGTTTTTTTCTAGGAATGGATAAGCTTATAATTTCTTGAGCTAAAATCCCCGCATTTTGCGCAATGACCGCTTTTTCCTGAGACCAAACAGCGAATTTATCCTGATCTTCTCTTGATATTCCGTGCATCTCAGCCAAATTCTCGGCAGTCATTCCCATAGCGTCTGCTCCGTATAATTCTTCCATCTTCGGATTGATAAATCTCCATCCGAAGGACGAATCATACAATTGCTGGTCTCTTCCAAAAGGAGTTGAAGATTTGGACAGGACCCAAGGTCCTCTCGTCATATGTTCCACTCCTCCCGCTACATAGATATCTCCGGCACCAGCCTGGATAGCTCTCGCTGCATTTACAGCAGCAGACATTCCGGATGCACACAATCGATTCACAGTTTCTCCTCCGACAGAAATCGGGTATCCTGCCAACAACAATGCCATTCGGGCAACATTCCGATTGTCTTCACCGGCTTGATTTGCACACCCCAAAATCACATCTTCTATTGCACTTGGGTCCAGAGTCGGAACTTTTTTCAACAATGCGGCTAAAACGTGTGCAGCCAAATCATCAGCTCTCACAGGGGCAAGAGTTCCTCCAAAATTTCCGATAGCCGTTCTTACACCAGCTACTATATATGCTTCGTTTGTTATCATTAAATCCTTAGTTTAACTTCTTTTCAATTATTCGAATACGAATTTACGGAATATTCTTTGTGATTCGGATTCTGTTAAAAGGTTCTTCGCACTGTTGATAAGTATTGACTTCACCAGGATTATATTTTATTAAATTCAACACCCTAAACCAAATTACAAGCTATGAAAAAATCCATCTCAGTGGTGGCCGGAATGCTATTCTGTAGTTTTATGACTTTCTCTCAAGTGGAAAGTATGACACCCGCGGAAATAAGGTACCGTGATTCAATTACCAAATTGAATCAAAGTAACGCAGCAATTGCGGCAAGTCAAGAAGCGTACAACAAGGGAATTGAGCTCTTTACCCAAAAGAACTTCAAAGAAGCGATAACCTCCTTTAACAAATCCATCGCATCAGACCCTAATTTTACAGCTGCCTATTACAATAAGGGAGTTGCGGAAAACGAAGCCGAAATGTATATGGAAGCGGTGGCTACTTTCACTACATTAATCGGAAAACAAAAAGGGTATTCGAAAGCGTATTTCCAAAGAGGAAGAGGATATCAAGGTTTGTCGGATTATCTGAAAGCTGAAAAAGACTACGATGAATCAATCAAACTGGATGCAAACAATCCAAAAGCGTACTACAACTACGGAACTTTAAAATTCTTGCAACAAGATTACAACGCTGCAATCAAGTACTTTACAAAAAGCATCGAATTGGATGCTGCCAGTCCAATGGCTTATAACGACCGGGGAAGTTGTTACCGCATGTTGGAAAATTATCCGAAAGCAATTGAAGATTACGAAGCGGCACTTCGGAAAAATCCAAATCTTGCCTTCGTATTGAACAATGTAGGGACCACTAAAAAGAAAATGAAAGATTATTCCGGTGCTTTGATTGCATTCAACAGAGCGATTTCAGTAGATGTCAATTTCTTTTTGGCTTACAATAATCGAGGAGTTACACTTCTTGAAAAAGGAAGTTTGGATGATGCCATCAAAGATTTTGAAAAAGCAATGCAAATCAACCCGAAATATGCACCTGCAGCTTCCAATTTATCCGGGATTTATTTCAAAAGAAAAGATTTTAAGAAAGCAGAAGAATTGGCTTCAAAAGCAATCAATATCGACCCGAACTACGCTTCTGCTTATGTAAACAGAGGAATGGCCCGTGAAATGCTTCGAAAAATGGAAGAAGCTTGCAGTGATTGGAAAAAAGCAAGTGATCTGGGATCAACAGAGGGAAAAACGTGTCATTCAGGAAACTGCAGCAATTAAAATCAAAACGATGAAAAAATTATTGACCCTAGTCGTTATTGGTTTAACGACAAATCTATTCGGACAAAATGTAGATTTCAAATCTGCAAACTTTAAAGACGACAAAGAAGGATTGAAGGCTGCAACTACTGCAATCGATAAAGGAGACGAGTTCTACAAGGTTGGAATGGAAGCTGTTTTCGCAGTCCAGGATTTTGGAACGAATTTCAAAAGCGCCTTGAAAGAATTTGAAAAAGCACAAAAATTCAATCCGAACAATGCACTGATCAATTATAAGATCGGAGTTTGTTACGCCAATTCAACAAACCCTGTCGCTTGTATCGAGTTCATCAAAAAAGCACAGACATTGGATCCGAAATGTGATCCTTTCCTGAATTTCTATTTAGGATATGCTTCTCAATTGGAAGGAAAATACGATGAAGCTTCCAAGTATTATACGACTTTTGAAACAGAATACAAGAAAGCGGATAACTTCATGAAGTTTGTGAATCAGCGCAAAAAGCAATGTGTGACGGCTAAAAAATTCGAAGCATCTCCCGTTCGTTGCTGGATAGACAATGTGCCTTCTTTAAATACGGATCGGGATGAAATCGCACCTTCCATATCAACGGATGGTTCAGAAATGATTCTAAGCTCCAATAGACCGAACAGTCACGAACCGAATGCATTGGGAGTTTATGATTATGATATTTACTCTTCTTCACTTTTGGATAACGGTTGGTCAACTCCTACCAAACTTACGGGACCGATTAACTCTAACAACGATGATATCTCCAATTGCCTTTCTTACGATGGTACGAAAATGTTATTGCATCGTGATGCAGGAGGACAAACAGATATTTATGAATCCAAACTGAAGGGAAATGAATGGTCAGATCCTAAAATCCTCAGCATATTCATTAGTACCGATAAAAACAATGAACGTTACGCTTCTTACAATGAAGATGGATGGAAAATCTATTTCAGCAGGGACAACGACGTACGTGAAACAGGTTCAGAAGTCATGTTCTCAGGAATGCAAAACAAAATGAAACAGGATTTCATGATTGCAACAATGCTTACAGGAGTGAATTCCAAATTCAATGATGGACCGATTTATATCCACATTGATGGCGAAAGCATGTTTATTGCATCAGAGGGACATGATGGAATGGGAGGATATGATATTTTCCTTTCCAAGAAAGTACAGGGGCAGTGGACAACACCGGTGAATATGGGATACCCCATCAACAGTCCATACGATGATTTCTTCTTCGCATCTACTGCAAATGGTAAATTTGCTTACATCTCTTCAAACAGAGCAGGTGGAAAAGGTGGATATGATATTTATAAAGTCACTTTCTGGGGACAAGAGAAGAAACCTATTCTGGAAACAGAAGATTACTTGCTTGCAAGTGTTGTAATGCCGATAAAAGATCACACGATTGAGAAATCTGTGGAGGTAAAGAAAAAAAGTTTGACCGTATTTAAAGGGATTACTATCGATGCGATATCAAGAAAACCGGTTGAGGCTCAAATCGACATCACTGATAACGCAACAGGAAAAGTAATTGAGACATTCACGACCAATTCGGCAACAGGGAAATTCATCATTACCTTGAATTCCGGGAAGAACTATGGTATCGCCGTAAAAGCTGACGGATACCTGTTCCATTCCGAGAATTTCGATATTCCGACGGGTGCTGATGACAACTTGGTGAACAAAGTGATTGAATTGAAAAACATTACAATCGGATCGAAGATCGCGCTTCGCAATATTTTCTTTGATGTGAATAAAGCAACACTTCGACCTGAATCGAATGCAGAAATGGAACGATTGGTCCAATTAATGAAAGATGTTCCGAAGTTGAAAATTGAGATTTCCGGACATACGGACAATACCGGTTCCGCAACTCTGAATGAAACGCTTTCACAACAACGTGCCGAAGCAGTTGTAGCTTACCTGACTCAAAAAGGAATCGCTGCAAACAGAATGGTTGCAAAAGGCTATGGTTCATCCAAACCGATTGCTTCCAATAACTCGGAAGACGGAAAACAACAAAATCGTAGAACGGAATTTGAGATTAAAGGGAATTAATACTAATTCATCAAAAAACAATAGGGCTGCGATTAATCGCAGCCCTATTGTTTTTTAGAAATAAAAATCGTTAATCCATCGGAGTACAAACCTCGATCAAAAAGCCATCCAGATCACGGATATAAGCTACCGTCTGACCCCACGGTTTTTCTCTCGGTTCTTCTAAAAGAGTTGCGCCCGCTGCGAGTGCCTTATCCACCAAAGCCTGTACATCAACAGTTGTAAATCCCAATTCAATCCCGAAAGGTTTTGTCTTCAGATCACTTTCCTGGAAGCCGTCTTTCAAATTGGACTTAGCCAATGGCAGCGCTGCAAAAGACAAAGTGGTTGTTCCCGAATTCAATTCAGCATATTCATCACCCGGAGCAATGAAACGAACTTCAAAATCAAAGGTTTTGGAATAAAATTCAGCTGTTCTCTTTACATCTGAAACGTATAAAATAGTGTATGCAAACTTGATCATAGTTTAATAGTTATTAGTTATAAGTGATTAGGCATTAGTAATTGATAAATATTAGTCTTCATCATCCTCCGGGTCGTTACCGAAATCAGGTAATTCCAAAGCTTTCACTTCCTGTACCGCATTTCCTGCAATCCCCTTAACGGATCCATACATATCAATGGTATTGACAATCACTTTTTCAATTTGTTTTTCGCGTTGTTTCCAAATGCGTTGCATGGATCGTTTTTCACTTTCCAAGTCGGACTTCATTTGCGTAAATCCTTCTACAATCGCCTCCACTTGCATTCTAAACGTAGAACTGGTAAGGAAATCATACAGCAAATGCATTTTATCCCCTTTATTTTCCTGGGCAACCAATGTACTGCTAATTTGGACGATGGTCTCCCTTAAAACCGAGCAAAGCCCTTTAAACTCCTCATAGGTACAAATCCAGATTCCGTCCTTCAAGCCCATTCGCTGCATATCTGAAGGCATCACTTCTGTAACAAGCACACCAATATCGCAACCTTTGTCTCGAATATCCGCTTTGAATTTTTCAATCCAGGCCGGTTGAAAATCTTTCGCGCGTTTGGATTCATAGTAAATCGTACCGCAATTCTGTTGGGTTCTGGTATGTACCGTCTGGATACAATCCCCACCGCGAGCTCCTTTTCGTATTTCATCAATGGTATCCATCGGGAAATTCGCCATCAACCACTCCTCTATCGCCAACTCCTGAACTTCGCCCTGCAACTGCATGGAACCTTGTTCCTGCTTGCGTTTCATTTCTTCCGTAAGCTTTTTCTGATCTTCTAACTGTTTCAATAACTCCCTAACACGTAATTCATTACGTTCTTCTTCCGTTTTACGGATCTTTTCTTTCTCTTCCTGGATTTGAGCGGTGAGTTTTTGCTGAGATTCGGCTTCCACCAACTCTTTCAGTTCATCTTTCTCGCGCTTCAACTTTTCAATTTCGGCTTTCGTTCGATTCAATTCCTTGATTTGTTCCGATTTTTCGTTCAATTCCTTCTGAAGGTCTGCAAATTGTTCACCTTGTTCCTGGATTAGTTTTACTTTCAACTTCTCCTCGATCGATTTTCGCTCTTCCTTCAGTTTTTGATCGAACCGTTCCTGGAAAAGTTCATTTTCCCGGCGTTTCTTTTCCTCAAATTCTTCTTTCTCACGCAGCAAGACCTCCTGTTGCTTCGCAAATTCATTGCGCGTCTCATTCAGTTGGTTTTGATACTTCCGTTGGATCTGTTCTTCCAGCTGATGAGCCAGGATATCATTCACATCAATCGGGGTACCACAATTCGGACAAGCAATTTGATTCATAACAGCAAAAATTGAACAAACTTAAAATTACTAAGGTTTATCAAATAATTTCCGATTATCTGTACCAAAAGCATAAATTCGTTCTTATTCGATTGAAACCTCAAACTTTAGCGTATGAAAGCAACACGAAATTCTTCTTACCGTATAAGAATAATCCTTCTCTTCATTCCTTTTTATGCACTAGTATCATTTGGGCAGGATTGCACCACCAAACTCGTCTATCAATTGGAAAATATCAAAGGTGGTTTTTATGCCAATCAAACTGTCACTTTGACTTCCAAGGACGGTAGCAAAAAGTTCGAGCAAAAAAGTGATGCGAAAGGCTTTGTAAATTTCGAGGTTCCATGCGAAACCGCTTTCGACCTCAAAATCTCAAATTACACCCATGATGAAGAAGCCATTTCAGGGAAACAAGGTTCACAAATCAGACAAGTTCTGACTTACGAACCCAATATGAAAGAGAAAGATGCAATCTTTGCCATGTCGGAAGCTGAAAAAGCGACTTTGAATAAAGCCATTGCTGCACTTCCCGATACAACTAATCTTCCCACGGGAATGTTGAAAACACCTCCTCATCTGGAGAATTATGAATTGATGTCAATCAAATTGAAAGACCTTGACAATGGCCTGCTCGTCAACGAAGACTTTGTAATCTCCGGCATCAACCGAAAAAAGAACTTCAAAGGAAAAACGAGTAAAACAGGAGAAATCCAGTTATATATCCCCAAAGGAGATAATTATACCTTGAATTTCAAATACCATAAAGCTTACAAGAAGTTCGATTCCGAATTCAAAAACGGAACCATCAATTCCCGCATGGAAATCACCTATATGGGCAGTAAGGAATATGAAAAACGGAAAAAGGAAGAAGACGACCGTATCAAAGCCGAAGAAAAACGCCTGGAAGAGGAACGACTTGCATTTGAAAAATACTGCAAGGAACGGAAAGTGAGTTTGGAAGAAGGATACAAATTGAAACTCAAGGAAGCTGAAAGCCCATCTGCCAGGAATGATGATGATGTGGTGACAAAAGTTTTGACCCGGAATAAGTGGTCGGAGAAATTGATTGTTTGTGATTTGACAGGAAGTATGGATCCGTATGCGCGTCAGCTTTCTGTTTGGTATCAATTGAATTACAAAAAAGAACCGAATCTTCAATTTGTATTTTTCAATGACGGTGACAGTAAAAGTGATTCAGAAAAAAAAATAGGTTCCACAGGAGGAATTTACTATCAGAAAAGTTCTACCCTGGACAGCTTGATTCACATCATGTCATTTGTACGTTCACGCGGAAGCGGTGGTGATTGCCCCGAAAACAACATGGAGGCCCTGATCAAAGGAGTCCAAAAAGCGAAACCTTATAAGGAACTCGTCATGATCGTAGATAACAATGCACCTGTGAAAGATATTTCCCTATTGAGTAAATTCAACAAACCGGTACACATTATCCTCTGCGGTTCCTATGGTGGCGAAGTACTGGAAGATTACCTATTGATCGCATGGAAAACGAAAGGAACGATCCATACCATTGAAGAAGATATCTCAAAAATTGCCTCCATGTCCGAAGGTCAAACCATTCAAATCGGATCTTATACCTATAAAATCCTGGGTGGGGAATTTGTACGGATTACAAAGACTTGATTTCAAAAAAAGGTGGCTGATCCGGGACTTGGTTTCCGCTCGGCCACCTCAATGATATTGTTGGGTTATTCAAATTTTCGAATCAATCAGATCACCCGATTCTTTCACTTTCATCCGTGCGTTACATGCGAGGCAAATCTCTACACGTTCTGTTGCAAGAGGTATCGGAATGACATATAAAATGATCAATCGTTTCTTTTCCGTGAGAATGTCTTTGAAGTTTTCATCCTTACAAACTTTACACTTGGTTTGCGATGTGTCTGTAATTACAGAAACGGTCTTGTAACTGACAGACCACATTTACTGTCCGTAATAAGTTCTGAATTGCTTACTATTCCCTTTTCCATTCACTGTCACCGAACTCCATGCACCTGTCCCACCTTTTCCAAGACGAAGCGTGTGTTTCCCCAGGAATCCCTTAAATTTAAAAGAAGGCCATTCAGGAATGAAATGAACATATTTTTCATCTTCCTGGAGCAAGGCTTTTAAAGATTCTTCCAGGTCAGCCACCGACCCCGACGTATCGATCAATTTCTTCACACCTTCCGGAATACTGATTCCCTGAAAAAAAGAGTGGTTTTTTATCGTATCGAGGACAAGGAACATCCCAATCGTTTTAGTCGGAATAAAAAACACATAATTTTTTGTTCCGACTACTGTGGCATTTGAAATTTTCATCGGTTGTTTTGAGTTCATCACTCCCGAATCTTCATAAAACACATAATCTTTATCTTGTACCAGCATCGGTCTTTTTATCCAAAAATAGATAAATCAAACCGGCATATATCCTTGTTTATAAATCCGCATGCAAATAATTGATATCCGTACACACTCGATTCAAATTCGCTATTTTTACTGAAAATCCTTATAATGACAGAAACCCTGGAAGAGAAACACATTCAATTTTTCAAAAACTTACTTGATAATCGCATTCAGATCGGGTCAGCGATTGATGCTCATTATGCGTCTGATCACACAGAAGATTTTGTGTTTTACCCTTCCATTGTTTTAAAACCGGAAACCGTTGAGGAAGTTTCTGCCATCATGAAGTATTGCTACACACATGATCTGATCGTAACTCCCTCCGGAGCCAGAACCGGTTTAAGCGGAGGTGCATTAGCCAATTACGGTGGAGTTCTGCTAAGTTTGGAGCGAATGAACAGGATCATTCAAATTGACGAGAAAAATCACCAGGTAATCACAGAACCTGGAATCGTAACTGAAGAACTTCAGAATGCAGTGAAAGCAGTTGGGCTATTTTATCCTCCGGATCCGGCTTCAAAAGGCTCCTGTTTCATTGGAGGCAATATTGCTGAAAATTCGGGTGGACCAAAAGCTGTGAAATATGGCGTCACGAAAGACTGGGTGTTGAACCTGGAAATTGTTTTACCCAATGGGGAAATCTTGTGGACCGGGGCAAATGTGATTAAAAATGCAACTGGTTACAATCTCACCCAGCTTATCATTGGAAGTGAAGGTACCTTAGCTGTAGTGACCAAGATCGTTCTTCGCCTGATTCCGCATCCGACACACAACTTATTGTTACTTGTTCCATTCAGGAATGGCGTTGAGGCCTGTGAAGCGGTAGGAAAAATCTTCATGGCAGGAATCATTCCAAGTGGTTTGGAATACATGGACCGCGATGCTATCAGTTTTACCAGTCCATATGTCGACGACACACCGGATCTTCTCAAAGACGATCACGATGCCCACCTGCTAATTGAATTGGATGGATTCAACATGGATGTCCTGATGCAGGAATGTGAGAAAATTATGGATTTGGTGGAGCAGTTTGATATTGATGATGTTCTTTTTGCAGAAACCGAAGCTCAAAAGGAAAGTCTTTGGCGTTTACGCAGAAAAATCGGGGAGTGTGTAAAAACACATTCCATTTACAAGGAAGAGGATACGGTTGTTCCCCGAAATGAATTACCGCAGCTACTGAAGAAAGTAAAGGAATTGGAAAAGAAATTCGGATTCAAATCGGTTTGTTACGGACATGCCGGAGATGGAAACCTGCATGTAAATATTATTAAAGATAACCTGGATGATGATACCTGGAACAACCAACTTCCTTTTGCCATCCGCGAGTTGTTTACGGAAGTCGTTCGCCTGGGAGGAACTATCTCGGGTGAACATGGGATCGGATTGGTACAAACTCCCTATATGGATTTGGCATTCAACGAATCCGGTCTTGACCTAATGCGTTCGATCAAACAGGTGTTTGATCCCAAAAACCTATTGAATCCCGGGAAAGTCTTACCAGCAAAGAAACAATGAATCGCGTAGACCGTTTATTTGGAATCGTTACCTTACTTCAATCCCGGAAATATGTAAGCGCTGAACGCATTTCCGACAAATTTGAAATCAGTGTCCGAACCGTTTACAGGGACATCAAAGCCATTGGTGAAGCCGGAATTCCGGTTAGCTTTGAGCCGAATAAAGGTTATTTCATTATTCCCGGATATTTTACTCCTCCGGTTTCCTTCACCCTGGAAGAGGCAAATGCCTTGCTCCTATCCCAGACATTGATCGGGGGTTTTGGAGATCGCTCCGTACAATCAACATTTGATAGTGCATTAACAAAAATCCGGGCTGTTTTGAAACAGGTCGACAAAGAGAAAGTGGCGCTACTGGATCAAAGCATCAAACTGCAATTACCGGAAAGGCTTACGTTCGAATTTGAATATCTGTCAAAAATTCAGCATTCGATCACCGAACGGACTCAAATCAGGATCAGCTATCAGAGTTTGAAGGACGAACTATTGGAACGGACAATCGAACCGATCGGCTTGGTATTTTATGCTTTTTCCTGGCATCTGATCGGGTATTGTCATCTGCGGAAAGATTACCGGGACTTTAAAGTTGAACGCATCAAAAATCTTCGAAACTCCTTCACTCCTTTTGAAATTAAATCCCACATTCCACTTGGTGAATACAAGCTTCCAGTGAATTATTAATTGAGAAGCAAGACTTTTTTTAGTTCATCTTTACATTTTGCATTTTAATTTTCATTTAGAAAAACAGGCTGCCATAGGGTTGTCAGTGTGACCTCGTTTCTTTGTTTAAAATTTAGAAATCATGACAAGAAAAGAGCAATTACAAGCAGAGTTGGCTGCCGAGGCCGAAACCACGAGAAAATTCATTCAAGCTTTCCCGTTTGATAAAAAGGATTACCAGGTACATGAGAAGAGTATGAAGTTGGGAGATATTTTCTTACATATTCTTGATCTTCCGCTTTGGGCTGAAATGGCGGTTACAACCAATGAGCTGGATTTTGAAACGGCTCCTTATGATCCGAAGCAAGTGAATTCGGTAGACGAAGCGATGAACTACTTTAATGAATGTGTTGACAAAGGAATGAACGCTTTAAAAAATGCTGAAGATTCGGTTTTTGATGAAGAGTGGACTCTCCGTTCAGGTTCAACCATCTATTCTGTGAGTCCGAAGGAAGATGTTGTGCGAATGGCGCATAATCAAACGGTTCATCACCGGGCTCAATTAGGAGTGAACTATCGATTGCTTGGAATACCTGTTCCACAAAGTTATGGTCCAACAGCTGATTATCCCGATTTTCAATAACAAGAAATGGCGGGAAGATTTTCCCGCCATTTTGTATCGTGTTTTTTATGACCTTATTCATTTTTTATTCTTCATACCGGCAATTTGCCATTGCAGAGGTCAGCCTGGTTTTCAAGAACTTTGTTTACTCTTGTTACCAGCTGAATCTTATTTCAGCATATTCACATGCCCTTCATATCTGCGGGCTTTTTTATCGCCTCCTCCTTTAGCAGTGATCAACCACGTATAAACACCTTCTTTAACGGTTGCTCCATGATAGGTTCCATCCCAACCGAATTGAACATCATGAGATTCGAATAATACTTCTCCCCATCTGTTGAAAATTGTGAATGTATAATCGTCCATAGCCATTCCATCAGGAACTATTGGTCTGAATACATTATTGAACTCATCCCCATCAGGAGTAAAGGTATTCGGTACATAGATCAGGAATTCTTCAACGAAAAGAATCGGTTTACAGATATCATTCTGACATCCTTCCGGAGAAGTAACAGTTAAACAAACCTGATAACTTCCGGCAGCAATATCTCCATAGTTGATCACCGGATTTTCTAACGTCGATGTTCCAAAAGTTCCGAAGTCCCAAGCATAAGAAACTGCATTCACGGAATTATCAGAGAAATGAACCGTCGAATTAACAGTTGTAGGCGGAACCGGGCTCCATGTGAAGTTCGCTATCGGATCCGGCACTACGCAGACAATATTCGCTAAAGTTGTATCTGTAATACAACCATCCGTAGTTGTTATCTGAACCGTTACATCATAACATCCTACCGGAGTATACGGATGTGAAACACTAGTTCCGCTTCCAGTTGAACCGTCTCCGAAATTCCATTGAGCATCTGTGATTGAACCTATAGTTCCAGCCGGGAAACTAAACGTGCTTGTAAGCGGTGAGCAACCTGATGCCGGATCAACCAAAAACTCAGGACTAGGTAATGCGTAAATCTGAACTGTTACAGGCAATGTATCGTATCTGTAACATTCATCATGCGCCACCATCAGTACCGTTTCCGATCCATTTGGTGTGTATGAGTAAGATGAACCATTTGCAAGTGTATCGTGTGTAGTTGGAGTCAACCATTCGTATGTATACCCAGGTAAACCGTCCACACCTGAACCTGTCATCGTAACAGGTTGTCCGGGACATGCCATTATCGGAGTAGTTACAGATGCAACGAATGGAGGTCTAACAGTTACGTTTGCAGTCTGCACATTCGATGCACAACCGTTCTGATCGTAAACTGTACATGTAAATGTAGCAGGTGCAGTCAGGTTCACATTTAGATACTGAGTTGTATCTCCTGTGTTCCAAACAAAGTAATATGGTGCAATTCCTCCGGTCGCATTACCAGACAAAGTACCATAGCCATCATAACAGATCAACAACCCATCTTCAGGAATAAGTCCCTGAACCAATGGTTGTGGTTGACCTACAGTGATTGAACCCGATTGGGTACATCCTGCTGCATCTTGTATTTGGATTGCATATGTGTTTGCACAAAGCCCGGTGAATGAATTGGCAGCTTGGAATGTGGTTCCATTGTTAATGCTGTATCCGGTCGCCAAATTCGAGTTAATCGTAATCGTACCGTTACAATCACCGTTACACAATGCATCCGTTGCACTGGTACTTGTAATAACCAATAATGGCGGTTCTGTAATATTGAAAGTCTGAACAATTGAACATCCATTGTTGTCGGTAACAGTAACATCATAAGATGCCGCACAAAGAGCATTTGTAGTATTGGAACCTGTTGCTCCATTCGACCAAACATAACCATAAGGTATCGTACCGCCGGTAATAGTAACTGTTGCGTCTCCATCACAAACACCATGACAAGAAGCATTGTTTGTAACCAAATTCTGAACAGCTAATTGAGCAGGTTCTGAAACAATTACGGATGTATTTAACAAACAACCATTTGCATCTTTCACAACAGTATTATATGTACCGGCACTTAGGAACTGAACGGTAGTTTGATTGGAGAATGAAACTCCATTATCCGTACTGTAGGTATAAGGTGCAGTTCCACCGGAAGCATTAAAGGCGATTTGCCCTGTATTGTTATTGAAACAAGTCAATGAAGTCGGTGTTACAGTTGCAGCTAAAGGTGCCGGTTCTGTAACTGTGATCGGTTGTGTGTCCGTACATCCATTTTGATCTGTAATGGTCAACGTGTAGTTTCCAGCACAAATACCCGTAATCAATGATGCAGCTTGAGGAGTTCCGATTGAGTAGGAAATTGCCCCTGTACCCCCGGAAACGGTAACTTGCAGCTGACCATTACAAGCAGCATTACATGTAACGTTAGTTACAGCAGCACCAATGATGATAGGTGAAGCCAAATTCGAAATCGAAGAGGAAGTGCTTGCTACACAGTTATTCGCATCATGAATGAACACATTGTATACTCCTGCAGGTAATCCTGTATAAGTTGATGTACCGGAATAGGTACCCCCATTATTGATACTGTATGTATAAGCTCCTGTTCCTCCAGCTCCTGTGATTACCAATTGACCGTTGGAAGCAGCACATGTTTCATCAGTAGGAACAACATTCAGTGTCACAGCGGTAGGTTGTCCGATAACCTGGACAACTGTAATGAAACAATCGTTATCATCTTTTATTTTAATATCAATATTTCCAGCACATAGGTTTTGAAGCGTTGATGAAACAAAATAATTCAATCCATTATCCGGGCTATATAAGTACGGAGCAGTTCCACCAGCAGCATTCACAACAATTTGTCCATCACATACACCATTACATTGTGCATTTGTAGGAGTATATGTTGCTGTCAATTGACTCGGTTGATTAACAATTGCAGTACCTGTAATTTGACATCCTACAGCATCCTGTGTAATTAAGTTATATGTTCCGGCAGCCAAATTAAAGAATGATTCAATTGGTGAAAAAGTAGCTCCGTTGTCAATACTGTATTGGTAAGCACCCGTTCCTCCGGTAGATCCGATTTGAATTCCCCCTGAGTTATCGTTAAAGCAAGTGAGGTCGAAAACTGTGGTTGCAATAGTTAATGGTGGGGCCTGAATCAAGGTCGCCGATCCAAAAACCATACATCCATTGTCATCCATAACAGCTAAGTCATAAGTTCCCGCAGCCAAACCAGTGAAATTCGGACTAACCTGGAAGGTTCCGCCATTATCAATACTAAATTGATGCGCCCCTGTTCCGCCAGTAACATTGATAAAATCAATTGCACCCGTATTCCCACCGTTACAACTGATATCAGTGATATCCGTGTCAAACTGAACCTCTGTTGGTTCCTGGACGTTGAATGGTATTGTAAATACACAGAAACCACCATCATAAATTGTTACAATGTGAGACCCGAAAGGTAAGCTTGGGAAGAAACCGGAAGATTGTGTAACCCCCGTATTGTCTAATTCATAAGTAATCGGTAATGCTCCACTTACGTTTTGAACTTCAATAGTTCCATCAGCAACTCCGAAGCAATTCGCATCCGTTTGGAAAAGGGTGATACCATCCATTTCAATATCATTGATACCAAAGAAAACAGATTCAGAACATCCTAATTGGTCAACTGCAGTAATTTCATATGCTCCTGCAAACAAATTCGTATAAACTCCTGAAGGATCAAACGGTCCACCATCCATAGAATAAGTAAATGGCCCATTCGTACCATTTGCAACAACGGTGATTGCTCCATTGTTAAATCCACAGTTGGACTCAACAACGACTGTTGTATCAATTCCAAATCCTGGAGGATCAACCAATGCCTGAACAGAAGTAAATTGACATCCATGAGAATCCTGGATCATAATGGTATTGTTTCCACCACAAGCTCCGGTAATAGTATTGGAAGATTGTAATGCCCCACCATTTAGTGAATACTGATAAGTCGGTGTCCCGCCTGAAGGAGTTGCTGTAATCGTACCATCACAAGAACCATTACAAATCGGATTTGTTTTAACAAATGTTCCTGACACCGGTGTTGGCTGTGTGATAACAACGTTTGTATTAGTCAAACATCCATTGGCATCTTTTACAACTACCGGAATCGTTCCTGCACATAAACCAGTCATTGGATTCGCCAATGCGTATGTAACACCATTATTTGATGAATATTGATATGGAGTTGTCCCACCCGCTGCATTAACCTGAACTTGTCCGTCACAAACACCATTACAAGAAGCAGGTGTAAGAGTTGTAGTAAATGTTAACTGAGGCGGAGTAGTAATGATAATTGTGATCGTCCCGGTACAGTTGTTTACGTCTTTTACAGTTGCGGTATACGTCCCTGCAGTTAAATTCGTGAATGTATTGGAAACTTGAAATGGCCCTCCGATAGAATATGTGAATGGAGAAGATCCTCCGGTAACCCCAATAATCACAGATCCGTTAACACCACCGAAACAACTTACGTTTGTTTGATTTAAAATTGATGCAATCGGAGCATTTGAAGATGTAATGGTAATTGACAAGTTTTTTGTACATCCTTTGGAATCGGTTACAACCACGTTATGGACACCTGCTGTCAAACCGCTAAATGTTGCACTTGCCTGACTGGCACCACCATCTATTGTATATGAATAAGCTGCTGTCCCGCCCGAAGGAGTTACTGTAACTGCCCCGTTATTTATACCACATGTTGCCGGAGTAATCGATGCCTGTACCAAATTCAATACCGCAGGCTGTGTAATATTCTGATTCAGTAATACTGTACAGTTGTTAGCATCCTTGATCGTTATAGCATAAGTACCATTACATAAGCCTGCAAACGCATTGGATGCTTGAAAACTTCCACCATTTATACTGTATTGATAAGGCGCAGTACCACCTGAAGGAGTAACGGTTATTGTTCCATTACAAGCCGCATTACATGAAACGTTCACCGCTGCTATTGTACCGCCTAATACGGTAGGTTGAGTGATGTTGACGTTCGCTGTTGCAACACAACCTGAGTTATCTGTCATTGTTACAGTATACGCACCTGCTGTCAAACCGGAAGCTGTTTGCGATGTTTGTCCACCACCACTCCAGGAGTAAGTATAAGGTGCTAAACCAACAGGGGTTGCAGTAGCGGACCCCGTATTTGTACCATTACACAGAATGTTTGATCCTGTTGCTGTCACACTACAACAAACGATACCTGCACCAATGGTGAATGTTCCGTTCGTTGTACATCCATTTGCCCCTGTAACAGTAAATGTATAATTACCATCGGGTAAATTCGTAAAGTTGGCTGTCGCACCGGCGGTATTGGCTTCGACGACAGATCCGGTAGTTGGTCCGGTAATATTTACGGTATAAGGTCCCGCACCCGCCGGATTATCAATAATTACAGAGCCATTATTGTAGTTTGCACAAGATTCCGCAGTCGGCGTGACTGTTGGCGGTACTAAATTCGAGAAATTGACTGTTAAAGCATCACTTGCGGTTACTGTTGTCCCGTCACAACGGTTATAGGTAACCACTGATGTATAGGTTGTTGTAGCTGTCGGACAGACATTGATCGTATTACCTGTCCCGATTTGAGTAGCTCCCTGGAACCAGGCAACAGAGTAGTTCGGTGTACCGGTTGGAGTAAAACGCCATCCCTCTGGAGTAGTTACCGTCCAGTTTGCACCCGCATTTCTACCTGGGGCAGCAATTCCCGCCGTACCAGCCGGGTTTTGAATCCCAATAATAGCACGACCACCATTCCAGCCAGTACAAATATCTTTTTGTTGTACATAAATATCAATTACATTTGTTGTTTCATACAACACCATCATGGACGTTGTAAACTTGGAAGTATTACAAGCACCTGAGAAATGTGGAAGATTGTTGAATGAAACAACAAAAATACGACAAGGAGCCGTACCCAATAAATACCATTTAACTGTTCCTCCGAATGAAGGGTCAATATCGTGATAAACTCCGAAAACATCTCCTGCTGCCGTCAATGCCGTGCTTGGACAACTTGCCGTATATGACCACGGATTGAAAGACCCTCCTGCAGTTCCACCTCCAAATTGAATCGTACCATTCGACCCTACATTGATTGTTGAGTAGTTCGTACCATAATAACAGAAGTTAAATGGCAAGGAAATCGGATTTGACCAAACATCATCCGTTCCTACTGAAACAGCAGTACCACCAGCTTGATTATAAGCAATTGGCGGAGTATGCGGAATCGAACCAACAGAATACGTTGTAGTAGCACCTGTAGCAAATGGTGTTGCTGTTAAGTTCGTACATGGCGTAGAACACGGTAGTGTCTGATCCGGACCAGCATTAATTGCCGGACAACCAGGGAATTGAGCTAAGGATATTGTTGAAAAACCCAAAGCGAACAATAGCAATAGTAGCGAATTGCAGATTGATCTGAAAGCAGTAGTTATTTTCATAGTCATAAGAGTTCTAGTTCAATGTGTTGACTTGTTTTTTTTAAAAGGGTTGCCTTAATTTGTTAATTTTTTAATTTTTCACATAATTTAAAATCCAAACCTTTTGTTTTTTCTTCATTTTATACTCGGTAAATGTATTAGAAGCAAGCTGCTGATCTAAAGAATAAAGAATTACAACATAATAATAATTATTTGATTCATTGATAACAAGATAAGAATTTGGATACTCACCCAAATTCTTGGATAGCATCATATCCGCATTTTGTCGGTTAGAGAACACGCCTGTGATCACATAAAATCCATCAGGGGATTCGCTTTTATCCAGTCCCACAAAATGATATCCTTTTGCTACCGGAATAACCTCAGGAACCGGTGGAGTGGTGTTTTTCGGCTTTACCGTATCCACCGGAACAGGTACGACCTTTGCCAAATTAGCCAATGAATCCTTTTCTTTTTGTAAGCGATCTTTTTGTGCTTGATCCGCCAAAATACGCTTCAATTGATTTTCCAGTTCATCCTTCAATTTTTGAACAGAATCGCGCTGTCTGGCAGCCAAATCATCAATAACTTTTACTTCTTTCTCTACAATCTGAATCTCTTTTTCACGTTTTCCTTTGAAGGAAAAGCCCAAGAAAATCTCATGATTCATTCCTGTATTGTATTGTTTGATTGAACCGATCAATAATTCATAGCTATAACCTACTCTCAAAAAATCAAGAACGCGGACACCCGCATTAAACTGAACCGCATAATCAGATTTATATGTTGCTGAAGCCCAAATCATATTATTATACAATGCCATCGCAGTCACATCGTATTGAAACGGAACATTCGGCATGTATCTCAAAATTGCATTCGGCCGGACAATGAATTTCTCACCAACGTGAAAATCGTATTCCAAAGACATCATGTAATGTCTTTCCAACTGATAATATCCCCTGCTCTTTTCACGGGCATATTTCACTTTCCCACCAATGATTTGCGGCACTGAAATCCCGATTTTCAAGTCTTTCCAATTGTACATTAATCCGACATTCATATCAAATACAGGAGCAGTTGGTCTTAGGCCTGTCAAATAAGGGTCATTTATTTCCTGGGCATTGATTTGATTGTAATCGATTCGATTGTCCAAAACCCCCGCAGAAACACCGAAGCGGATATTCTGGTTATCGTTGATTTTTAGCTTATAACTATAACTCAAACTGGACATCAACTGTTGCTGGATACCTTGATTTTGGTGAGCAACAATCAAACCCAATCCCATATTACCTTTTGCAATAGGCCCCTCAACTGTCAGGTAATTGTTGACAGCAGTAGAACCAAAAGAGGAATAACGTTGATTGCGTACAAAACTTGCATTCACATAATCACTTGCCCCGGTTGAGGCGGGATTATAAACAAATGGATTTATCAAATAATGATTGTAGAAAGGAACTTGTTGTCCAAATAAATTTCCCCAGCACAAACAAACACAAAATAGTAGTAATTTATTCATTTCCCAATAGTGTAATTGTTCCTTTATATTCTTCTTCCGTTCCACCTTTCAGAACAACGTAGTAATAAGTTCCATTTGGCAATTTGGAGCCTTTGAAACTACCATTCCAGTCATTCTGGTAATCTTCATTCTCATAAAGTAATTTTCCATATTGGTTAAACACCTTGACTTCTGTCATCGGGAAAAACTCAACTCCGGTAATATTCCATGTGTCATTCACATTATCGTTATTCATTGTGATGACATTTCTAATATTGAATTGAATCGGATCCATTACAGTAATCAGTACCGTATCACTTCCAACACACCCTGCAATGTCAATTACATAATAAACATAAGCAGTAGTAGAACCCGGAGTTGCAATTGGGTTCGTTATTGTTGAGTCAGACAATGTAGAGCCCGGTAGCCAGATTCCGGTGATTCCACCAGAACCGTTTAAGGTAACTGTTTCACCCACATAAATAGCTGTATCAGAACCTGCATCGGCAATTGGAGCCGATAGCATCGTTAGTGTAACCACATTTGAAGGTTGCTGCGGACAGACTCCATTTATAGCTACAACCTGAAATTGAACATCTTGCGTAATCGGGAAGGTATTGTAATCGATTGTATCGGAATTCGATATGGTTTGCCATGTCGCTCCGCTATCTGTTGAATATTGCCAATATAATGAATCTGCAACTGAACCCACCAGGTGTAATTCTTCGGATTTAAACTCACAAACACTTCCATTCTGGTTCAACACTCCAACTATCGGAGTAGCATCCAACTTGATAATTGCAGTATCCGAGTAATAATCCGGACAAAGTTCCCCATCCAATTGTGCTCTGTAAATAGTTGTTACACTTTGTCCACTATAATCGTAAGAAGTAGTTGTATTTGTAATCGGTGTCCAGGTATTTCCACCATCAACGGAAGAATCCCAATTCAAAACCGAAGTGTTTGCCCCTGTCATATTTAAAATCCCAACCACCGAAGAGGCACAAACGGTATCTGAAGCACCAATTGAAGGAGCTATCGGAAGGGCTTGCACATAAATCATTGCGGTATCCGAAACTACGTCCGGACATTGACCACCTTCGGTAATCATTCTATAGAAAGTAGTTTGTGTCAGATTAGTGAAACCTTGACTTGCTGAGGTATTACCATTCGCAGTCCAAATGACACCATCCGTGGAATATTCCCAGTTCAGTACAGTCCCGAATGTTCCGGTTGCACTTACAAAACCGGTTGCATTAGTGATACACAATGAATCACTCCCTGCCAAAACAGTTTGCGGATAAACGGGATCAACATAAATCAATGCAGTATCCGAATATGCATCGTTACAAATTCCACCATCCACGAGCACACGATAAAAAGTCGAGGTTGTTAATCCTGTGTAATTATAGGTTGTTGTCGTATTTGTAACAGTTGTCCAGGGCGCTCCTCCAGTTGTGGACCATTCCCACTGAACGGGCCCCATTGAATTGCCTGAAAGAGTCAAAGCACCATTAGCAACGTTTTCACACAAGGAATCGGAACCGGATATAGTACCCGGAACAGGCGGTGTTTGTATAGTGATTGTCGCAAAACCTGAAACATCATCCGGGCAATAACCTCCATCAATCAACACATGATATTGCGTGTTCTGTGTTACGTTATTGTAAGCGTAAGACGGAGTAGTTGAACTGGCTATCGGTGTCCAGGTGGAACCGCCATTAGTAGATGACTCCCAAGTAGTAATTGTTCCATATGACCAACCAAACAAAGACAATGTCCCTGCATTTGCTCCCTGGCAAACGCTAATATCTGAAGTTACCGTTCCCGGAACAACCGGGCAATCATTTTGAACAGACCATTGAAGGGTATCATTCAGGTGATTTACATCTCCAACCCGTGACACCCAGACCTTCATGATATGGTTACCACATGCAGATAAATTCGCTTTTTGTGAAAAACTAAAATTCCAAGATGCTCCCGCCGTCAAATTGGAGGATAACGCCTGGTTTACCGTAGCACCTCCGTCAATTGTATAATATACCTGGATTGTATTTGAAGGCATGATGACCCCCGAATTATTATTGACCAAAACAGTCACTGTCTCTATAGTAGACAAACTACATCCCGAGTTCGGAGAAAAATGATTTTGTAACCAAACATCCTGTGCCCTGGTTATAGAAGAAAATGTGGTAAGTAAGATCAACAAAAATATGTATCTGCGAAGCATAGGGTATAAGTGTTGATAAGCTTTATTATTAAGATTCTCTAACATTAACTATATCGAAATTAACAGTTTTTTACAATTATTCCAAATGGACATTCTTACATTTACGCGAGAATGGGGGATTTGGTTTCCAAAAGTGGAATATAAACGAACAAACCCTTATTCTCACTGTATAATATTTCTTTGACAATCAATGATATACATTAATTATTTCACAAAGCAGATTACATTACTGTTTTTTTTAACATTCTTATCGAGCTCATTCGCTCAAAAGGGTGAATTGAATGCTAAATCGTTTTACGACTCGGTTCAGAACAAAAAAAATCAGCTTTTGGATGTGCGGACATCCAATGAATATAATCAGGGTCATATTGCAGGTTCTTTCCAGGCAGATTGGAATAATCCGGATCAGTTCAGGGAGCGCATAGCTTCCCTTGACAAGCAACAACCACTTTACATTTATTGTCTCGCCGGATCAAGAAGTTCGGCTGCACAGAAATGGCTTATAAAAGAAGGTTTTAAAACTGTTTTCAATCTACAGGGAGGAATTAACGCCTGGAATTTGGAAGATCTGCCCCTTGAAGGAAAAAAAGAAGTGAACCAGCTAAGTATAACGGAGTTCCAGGCATCACTTCCAAGTAATAAGACCGTACTTGTGGATATCGGTGCAGAATGGTGTCCACCTTGCAAAAAAATGAATCCGATCCTGGACGAGTTGAGCTTGGAAGGAATTGAAGTTATCCGGGTAGATGGTGGTTCTCAGACTCAATTGGTAAAAGAATTGCACGTTGAAAGCTTTCCGACTTTTATCAGTTTCAAAAACGGTAAGGAAGGACGACGAGTAGTTGGTGTTTGTTCGAAAGAAGAGTTAAAAAAATTGATGGACTAGATTAATACCTTATTACTAATATTTCAATTTTTTTTGACGTAATTCCGCAATATTACGAACACGTATACTATTGGATACAAATCCGTAACGCACTCGAACAAACTAGGATTACTTACTTAGCAATTCGATTACCTCTTCCCTATCTTTCCAAATCTCCTCCAAAGTCATTTGGAAATTAGGATTTCGATTCAGCCAGCCCTGTAAATAATGTTTGTGGATCATGATTTTCCAGTCACTCACCTGGTTGGGATCAATTCGTTGTTCACGAACCAATTTAAGCTCAATTCTTTTCAAGCGATCGGATGCATCTGTGAAATCGAAACGTTCACCCTGAAAACGCAGGTAGCAATGACATTCAGGGATATTCGGATAGGTTTTATCTGTAAAGAAATCAGTCAGTTTTGGGTGAGTTTCCTCATTCATCAGAAAGATTCCTGCAATCAGTTCAATTTCGGCATGCCCGTTTTCCAGGGCCAAGGTAGCAAGTAAAGCGTGTTTTGAAGAACATGTTCCTTTTCCTTCTGACAGAACCAAACCAAAGTCTTCCCGGTTTGCATTTCTTCCATAGGGCAACTTAGCTATAAAGTCACAGGCTCGACTAAAAGAATGAATTCCACGCTCACGAAAAGCAATGGAATACGGTTCGTTGGATGTGAGTTCGAAATCTATCATCATTGAATTCAGTTTTGCATTCTGCATTCATCATTTTGTATTGGAACGCAAAACCTTGCATTCTTACTACATTCCGGGCATTCCGCCTTTCATCCCCTTCATCTGCTTCATCATCCCCATCATATTCTTCGGATTACTCATCATTTTCATCATTTTCTTCGTATCCTCGAATTGTTTGAGCAATTTGTTAACTTCCTGGATGTTTGTTCCTGAACCGTTTGCAATCCGCGTTTTTCTCTGACCATTCATCAAAGCCGGATTTGCACGTTCTTTCGGGGTCATGGAATAAATGATCGCTTCGATGTGTTTGAATGCATCATCCTGAATATCGACATCTTTAACAGCTTTCCCCATTCCCGGGATCATACCCATCAGGTCTTTAACATTCCCCATCTTCTTTATTTGCTGGATCTGTCCTAGGAAGTCATTGAAATCAAACTGGTCTTTTTGGATCCGCTTCTGTAATTTGCGCGCCTCTTCTTCGTTAAATTGTTCCTGGGCACGTTCTACCAATGAGACAACGTCACCCATTCCCAAAATACGGTCTGCCATGCGTTTCGGATAGAATACGTCCAGCGCATCCATCTTTTCACCCGTCCCGACAAACTTGATCGGCTTATCAACAATCGTTTTGATAGACAAAGCAGCCCCACCACGTGTATCACCATCCAATTTGGTTAAAACAACACCATCAAAATTGATTCGGTCGTTAAATGCTTTAGCCGTATTTACAGCATCCTGTCCTGTCATGGAATCCACCACAAACAAGGTTTCAGTTGGATTAATCGCTTGCTTGACACGTGCAATTTCGTCCATCATCATCTCATCAATTGCCAAACGACCTGCCGTATCGACAATGACTACATTGAATCCTTTGCTTTTAGCAAAAATGATCGCATCCGTCGCAATTTTAACCGGGTCTTTCTCTTCCTTATTGGAGTAAACCTCAATTCCAAGTTGTTCACCAAGAACATGAAGCTGATCTATCGCTGCCGGACGATAAACGTCACAAGCAACCAATAATGGTTTTTTATTCTTTTTTGTTTTTAAGTAATTAGCCAACTTGCCGGAGAACGTCGTCTTTCCTGAACCTTGAAGTCCGGACATCAATACAATTCCAGGGTTTCCCTGAATTTGAATTTCACTTTCATTTCCTCCCATCAGCTCAACCAGCTCTTCATGGCAAATTTTCACCATCAATTGGCTGGGAGAAATCGCTGTTAACACATTTGCACCCATTGCCTTGTCTTTCACACGAACGGTGAAATCTTTGGCAGTTTTAAAGTTGACATCGGCATCAAGCAAAGCTCTGCGAACTTCCTTCAATGTTTCGGCAACGTTTATTTCAGTAATTTGTCCTTGTCCCTTTAAGACTTTAAAGGCGCGTTCAAACTTATCGGTAAGATTATCAAACATGCTATTGAGCGATTTTTTTCGAATACAAAGATACTACTAATTGAAAATGTAAAATTGAAAATTGAAAAGGAATTACACAATTTATTAAAAGGTACTCCAGATTCAAAATCTTTTTCAATTATCCATTCTCAATTTTTAATTCAGAATTTCACTAAAGCGCTGTAGCCGACAAGTCCAAGTGATTGTGTCATAACACCTCCAATAAAGGTTGAATCATTGATAAAAGATAAAGTACCAGCCAAGCGATAGCTATTCACACTCTGCGGATGATTTTTCATGTTCATGTAAGTGAGACGCTTTTTATGACCTCCATCCGAGTCCATCACCCACCAATCTGCACCTTGAAGTTGTCCCGGGAATATATCGCAACCCGCACCTGACATATAGACTATCCGCTGCCCGTTCGGTGTATAGGTTGGCGCCTGGGAAAAACTTTCTGTTGTCAGTTTGGTGGTATTTCCGCTCGCCAGATCAACACGGTAAATCGGAGTTGTCACCAGGTTATGGGATTCAAATGTACTGTAAATCAATATATTGGTTTTTGACGGACTGATACTTTCCACTTCTCCACCGGCAAGTCCACCACCTGGTTGGTAGGTCCGGATATTGGAAAAAACAGGACCCGGATTCCAACTCACGTCTGCAACCTTAAAAACATATGCTCCGGCTGCCAGGTTTAAATCCAAAAACACGGGAGCCTGAATACGTTCCGTCCACGCGAACATGGTTCCGTCAGTCGAAATCGCTCCATGGATAACTCCTTTGTCATAATCATTGGCAAAATTTGTCATTTGCCAGGCCTGACTACCATCCCGTTTGATAATCCACAAATCCGTATATGCTCCATATCCCGGAATTGCATCACTTGGAGATCGTGTGTGATCACTTTCCGTTACATAATCTGTTTTTTCAACATAACAATAAAGGTACTGACCGGTCGGATCCCATTCTTCAGCCCATTGATGCCTGTTGGAACCCCAAGCCGGGTAAGTCAACTGAACTTCTCCTGTTCCGTCAAAATTGGAAATATAGATCTTATACGTTCCATCCGGATCGGGTTTATTGTATGCTACACTATTGGTTGCCTGGTTGTAAATCACCCCCATCGCATCAGCCTTGTAAACTTCCATGGAAGCATAAGTTGAACCAGTATTATCGGGATCGACCTCTTTCTTTTTACAAGAAACCAGAATAAGACAGCTCAGTAAAAACAAAAAAGTAACAGTAGTAGCTTTCATAATCAATCAGTTATAGAATGAACGAATATATTTAATAATTGCGAATTCAGATCGACAATTATACAATCTAAGACTGAAACAACTGTCAAAAAGTTACAATGGCAAAAACAGAACCAAGGTTCTCCTATGAAAGTTTAAACTATTGAACTTTTTGGACTTTCAACCCTAGTCTGGAATTCTTTCTGCTATAAACGAAATAAATTACCAATCCAACACACAACCAGATCACGAATGCAATCCAGTTCCGCAATTCAATCTGACTCATCATGTACAAACAGGAAAGCAAGCCAAGAAGAGGAATCAAAGATAAATTCCTACGAATAGTCACAATTGTGATAAACAAGGTGAACAGGATAAAAATCCAAGTCGGAATCTTGTGGGCGAAATGAGAGAAACCACTATTATACAGTCTTTTTCCCGAGACATCAATTGTTTTCAAAGCCTGTTCAATCGGAATCTTAGGACCTTGTCCGAAGTACTTCTCTAAATCCGAATCCATCAATTTGAATCCTTTTTCATCATAACCTTCGAGAAAATGTCTCAGGTGGTCTTTTGTTTTCGGATCCAATTGCGAAACCAATGAATCATTTGATCTGTTCTTGATTCCTTTCAACGAGGATTGCAAATCGATTTTCGGAGCCTGTTCAAAATAGGCCAATAAATCAGATCCTACAAGCTCCAAGCCCACTTTATCAACCAAATCAATTCTTTCTTTCAATTGAGCAGATTCTTTTTCTGACAAGTCAACAATCAGGTCCTTGGTTTCTTTCAATTCGGACTTGTTCGACAAAAAGCCCATCAATTCCGTCTTGTATTCGGTAAATCCAAAAATGACTCCTCCTACTACCAGGAATGGCAACACATATTTGCCGTTCACATAAGGAGTCCTGAATTTTCCTCTTGGAATATCCGTTCTGTTCTGAAGCACTAATACCCCTCCACAAACCAGTACAAAAGCAAACAAGGTACCGATACTGCATAAATCCGTTACCATCGTCAGATTCATGAATAATGCCGGAACCGCAACCACAAATCCCACCACTACCGTAGCAAAAGATGGAGTTTTGTATTTCGGATGCACCTTGGAGAATTTCTTCGGTAAAAGGCCGTCTCTACTCATCGACATCCAGATACGAGGCTGTCCCATTTGGAAAACCAATAAAACGGAAGCCATCGCTATTACAGCTGAAACCGCAATAATCCCGGACATCCATTTCAAATCTATTTCCCGAAAAACGAAAGCAAGCGGATCTCCGACTGCCAACACCTTGTAATTCACTAACCCGGTCAATATCAAAGAGATAATCACATACAGAACGGTGCAAATAATGATTGCCCACATCATTCCACGTGGAAGATCCCGTTGGGGATTCTCACATTCCTCAGCTGTGGTAGAAATCGCGTCAAACCCAATGTATGCAAAGAAAACCGCTGAAACCCCTTTTAGGATTCCAGAAACCCCGTTCGGTGCAAAAGGACTCCAATTATCCGTATCCACATAAAAAATCCCCACTGCGATGACCAAAAGAATGATTGCCAATTTAATAACTACCATCACATTACTCGCATTCCGGCTTTCTTTCATTCCGCGGTAAACCAACCACGTGATCAATACAATGATAAACAATGCAGGCAGGTCAAAAATCAGGTGAAACCCAAAAATTGTCGGTGAAGTTTCCCATGCGGTATAAGCAGCTTGTAAGCCACTGTCCAAGTTCGTGAACTCCTTCCCTCCTTGCATTAAGGCGTTAGCTTCATTGAAGCCATTATGTGCAGTAAGATAATCCGTTTGAATCCATTGTGGAAGATGAATATTGATTCCTTCCAGCATTCCGGTAAAATAGTCGCTCCAACTGATAGCGACGGTAATATTTCCGATAGCGTATTCCATGATGAGCGCCCAACCGATTACCCAAGCAATGATCTCTCCAAATGCGACATACGAATACGTATAAGCAGAACCGGCAACCGGAACCATGGAAGCAAATTCAGCATATGCAAAAGCAGCAAATCCGCAGGCAACAGCAGTAAAAAGGAATAAAAAGATAACAGCCGGACCTCCATTGGAACTCGCTTCACCAATGGTTGAGAAAATACCGGCTCCAATAATTGCTGCAATTCCAAAAGCCGCCAGATCTCTTACTTTCAAGTGCCTTCCAAGTGCTTCATGTCCATCTGCATGTCCATCTTGAGTAGAGGCAAGAATATCCTGAACTGTTTTTTTTCGGAAGAGTGAATTTTGTTTCATAGTATTTCGCAAGGGAAACAAAAGTAAAAAGAAAAAGCATTCAGCCATGGCTGAGGAAAGACAAAAGATTGCTTTTTAAAGCATTGCATTGAGATAAACATAATTCTTGCTATTCCGTTTATGAGGCCGGATAAATGAACCGATTATTTATTCCTATACGTACATAGATTGGCGTTTTCCAATTGTGCACGGATGCTCTAGATTGATAAATATCATTCATATCCACCCGATATTTTATCAGATTCATTACTTTTGAGCACAATTACCTAAAAAACTGGTTATGTTAAAAAAAACATTCATACTGACTTTCCTAATATCAATCACATTCCATAGTGGATTATCGGCACAAGGTAAAACGGATTTCAACCATTACAAGACTTTAACATCAATCGGGTCAATCCCTGAAGACTTCAGTCTTTCCACTTATCAAAAAGTGGATCGGGATATGAAAGTCGACCGTCCGGAATTAGCAGTCTCATTGAGAAGAAAATTCTACACCGGGATCCATTCAGCGATTGATGAAATCATCCATTCGGAAGTATGTGTGTTCGGTGACCCGATTTCCATTTATGTAAAAGACATTGCCAAAAACTTGTTGAAGGATGATCCCGAAACATTCAATACACTTCGGTTTTACACGCTGAAATCCAATGAGACAAATGCATTTTCAACTGACCAGGGAATCATATTCGTAACAACCGGATTGATATCGCAGGTCAGCTCCGAAGCTCAGATTGCTTATGTACTTGCCCATGAAATTGCGCATTACAAGCGGAAACACGTATTGGAACGATTCAAACAAAAAACCGTTTTAAAAAACGCAAACTATTACGAATTAAGCACTTATAGTAAAGAGCGTGAATTGGAAGCCGATTCAGATGCAATTGAATTGTACAAAAAGGCAGGATATGACGAGGCTTTGATCGAGCCGACTTTCGACGTTCTGATGTACTCTTATCTTCCTTTTGATGAAGTGAAAATCCCGGAGAACTTTTTCAATTCAAAGGAGTTTTATGTACCCAATTTTAAATTTCCCAAAGAGGTTTTTGCAATAACTGCCGAAGAAAACTACAACGACAGCAAGAGTTCGCATCCAAACATTTCAAAACGGAAAAAACAAGTCCTGGATATCCTTGAAAAAGGAACCGGTTGGTCCGGAAGCCCAAATCTATTAGGAGCAGAACGCTTTACTGAGATCAGAACGATTGCACGTTTCGAATCCATCAGAAACAGTATCCTGGCTTTAGACCTTACCAATGCATTGTATTCCGTATTCGTACTGGAAAGAGAATTCCCCAACTCTTCCTATTTAACAACAATGAAAGCGAAAACATGGTTGGCATTGGCACAAACAAAATCGGCATCTTTATCCAAACCTTTCGAATCCAAATTGCATAAAGAAGGGGAAATCGCCACCCTTCATGCCATGTTGAAGAAAATGGACAAATTGGAATTGGCTTCTATCGCATTGAGACAAATTTACGATCTCCGTTCAGCAAATGCTTCAGACTTGGAGATTCAAGCTATTTATGACCGAATGGTTGAAACAGCAGCAAATACTAAGCAATTTGCATTGGAATCCTTCTCAAAATACGATTACCATCAGGCTGTTGTCAAAAATAAAGCATACAATGATTCAATCGCTAAGATTCCTGTTGACAGTTTATCCAAAGTGGAAGCTTCCAAACCAACTGAATCCAAGTATGACAAAATCAAGAAGAAAAGATCGGCAGATGGAAATATCGATGCCCAGGTTTTCGACTCGACGACTTATTATTTATACGGAATGAATGATATTCTATCGGATAGCAGCTTTGTGAAATCGTTTAAAACTGCTTATGCGAAATCACTGGCAGATAAAGACAATACTGCCAATAAGGACAATAAATCAAAATTGATCCCAGCAATTCCAGATCTGAAATCAAAAAGCATCGCCTTGGTTGACCCGGATGTGGAGATCGTGGAGTCATCTAAAAAAACCATTAAATTATCCGAATCCATCAAGGAGAATGCTACCGAACTGATTCTAGAAGAATCAGCCGATAACGGATATAACCTGAGTACGGACAATGCACCGAATAATCTCACAATTGAAGGAATCAACTCATTCATGTATATCAAATCCGCCCTAAGACAGAACGAAGGGTATTCCAAAGTGAACTTTTTCCCTATTGATTATTCAGAATTGGAAACTATGTCCAAAAAATACAGTTCGGACGTGATCATGATTCCTACCATTTTCTATGTCGACAATAAAAAAAGTAACCCGATGGAGGTTGCAAGACCCGTATTGGCAACCTGGTATGTTCCACCGATGGCTTTAATCCTTCTTACGGGTAAATTATTGGATTCTCAGAAAACGTTGATCAATTTCATTGGTGTTGATCTGAAAAACGGACATGCTGATTATTCCGATGTGTACATGATAAGCGGTAAACCATCGAAAATTCTGTTAGGATCAAAATTCTACGAAATTTTCAAATCAACTAACTAAATACATATGTTACGAAATACATTCTTTTTAATTGCAGTATCCCTGTTGAATTCTGCAAATTCCTTAGCCCAAACGAAAAGTATTCCTGATCCGGTAAAGAAAAAGAACCTGACAACCGGTTTCTATGGAAAACGGTTCATGCTTCAACTTGGCGGAGGAATGCATCACAATACCCTTTTGAAAATCACGAGTTCAAGTGAGAAAAACTTAAGAAACACGGCGTATTATAGTAGTTATAGAAACAAGATCAAATCGGATCAGTTCAATTATAGCTTATATGGGAATCTAGGTATTGTTCTTAAGGATCGGATAGCTTTGTCTCTGGATTTCAACTATTACACGGGAAACATTTTCCTTACAAACGTCGGAGGAAAGGAAAGTTATGATCAATGGGGAAATTACATCTACATTCCCGGATATGATAGCCGTGTGAAGTATACAACCTTACGAATCATGCCACGGATCGAAATCGGTTCAGGAGGTTCAAATATGCCAGTTGGTCTTGTCAACGTACTGGGGCTGGGTATTGAGCTTTCCAAGTTAAAATCGGGAACATACAAATCCATTTCTGCATATGATTCTTATACCTATTACAATGATTCCATACAAATAAGCAATCAACGACTCAAATTTGATGATGAATTCTCATTCAATCTGACTTTGATGTACGGTTTAGAATACCGATTAGCGATTTCCAAGAACATTGCCTGGAATTTTGGGGGATACGTCCACCTGAACGTTCCAATTCAAGAATTAATCGCAGATAATCTGTTAGGAATAAGTAATAATTCCTATAACTCCAACGATCACAATGAGGAATACAAACTTCAAATGTCGCGCTATCGCCTGCAAAATTTATTCAGCCTACGCACCGGCCTGGTCATTATGCTGTAATTTGGAAAAATAATGATTTTCCAACCTTTTTGTTAAAAATGTATTCAATAAGTAAACAAACGTTACCATTTAAATAAAAATAGAATCGGTAAACTTGTAAAATTGTAATTTAGAAAAAAAATAAACTATGAAATTAAATTTACTCTTAGCTACTAGCTTAATTACAGGAGCTGCTTTCGGTCAGTTCACACAATCAAATGAACCGGTGATCGGTACAAGTATGACTATGTACCTTTTGGATTCAAATGCAACAAATTATTCTGCGGTAACTGGAACAGGTGTTACATGGGATTATAGCACAACTCCGGGAATCTCCGGTGAGACAAAAGTTGTTTCAGTTCAAACAGCTGCTTCCTCCACGTACAGTGCGGATTATCCTTCCTCAACTTGGGCGGTGGATATTGCAGGATTCATGACTTCTTATTATACCTCTTCTGCCTCTTCCAGAATCTCGCAAGGATTTGTATTCGACGGTGGAGCTTTAGCTGGTACGGTTAAAGTTGTTTTTTCAGGTGGTACGGATGATGCACTAATCATGAACTATCCGTTTGCAATTACCAATACTCAAACAGATGCTTTTGCTGGAAATGCAATTACCGGATCTTTCGGAACATTATCAACTACAGGAACAGTTACAACAACTGTTGATGGACAAGGGACTTTAAAATTGAACGCTGCTACAACAATTGCAAACGTTACACGTTTTAAATTGGCTGATCAGGCAACTGCAGTGATTCCTATCCCTACATTTGGAAATGTTTTGATGGAACGTACTCAATATGAATACTACGATATGACAAATCCTTATCTTCCGCTACTAGTTCACTCTACATTGACAATTACAATCGGAACAGGAGGCGCACCAACTACACAACATATTGTTTTGAGCAGTGTTGTTCCAGATGAATACTTAAGTGTATCTGAAAATAATCAAGCTACATTCGGTTTATACCCGAACCCTGCAAATGAGTCAGTTGTTATCTCCGGTTTAGCTGGAAACGAAACGATTTCAATTGTTGATATGGCTGGAAGAACTGTAATGACAACTCAAAATTCAGGGACTTCCCAAACATTGAATGTTTCTGATTTCAACGCTGGTGTTTACAATGTAGTTGTAATTGCTAACGGAATCAAAACAATTAAAAAATTGACTATCAACTAAGAATAGTCAACTCGATACTTCAAAAATCCCGAAGCAGATGTTAACCCATCGCTTCGGGATTTTTTTTTTTGCTTTCCAAGGAATGTTTTCTTTTTTACTTTTAAATCCATAAATTAGCCACCAATAGTTTGAAAGACAATTACTATTACTACAATTGAGGTATTTGAGGTTTGGAATTTATTTTCATCCTTTGTACCAACTACTCAGATGAAAATGAAGCTCTCTCTTCTTCTTCTTACATTGTACTTGCTGGTTCAAACTGATTTGTTTGCACAATGCAATGCAGATGCAGGTCCTGATTCAACAGTTTGTACCGGTGCCTCCATTCAATTGGGAGGAATACCGGCAGGAACCGGCGCCGGGACATTATCCTATTCCTGGTCTCCTGCAACCGGACTTTCCTGTACAAATTGCCCCAATCCAACTCTCACAGCAACTGCGAATCAGACTTATACACTTACTGTCAGTTCATCTTTAGGTTGCACGGACAATAACAATGTAACTATTTCTGTTGTCCCACCTCCAACCGCCTCATTTAACCTGGTTGGAAACAACGGTTGCTCAAACATTCCGATTCAATTCACCAATACCTCATCAGGAATCGGACTAACTTATTCCTGGAACTTCGGCGAACCGGGTTCCGGCAGTCAAAATACAAGCAACCTAGTCAATCCGATCCATCAATACAATGCTATTGGAGCAGGTTCACAAAATTATACAGTTACACTAGTGGTTACCAACTCAAGCGGATGTACGGCTAGTTTCAGTCAAACGGTCACTGTCAACGCACTTCCAAATCCGGCTTTGATCGATCCGATAGCCGGAATGAGAAACTGCGACGGTTCAAACTTCGCACTGACTGTTTTTGATGCTTCATCCACTACATCGATATCGAACTATACCATTCAATGGGGAGATGGGTCTCCCGATTTCAATTCAGGTACTTTTCCGGGATCAGGGGTTGCACATAACTATACAACAGCAGAGATTTTCACTCTAAACTACGCCGTAACCGGAAATAACGGCTGTGTCCAAACGGTTTCATACAACATTGCAAACATTACCAATCCTGCAATCGGTGCAGCAAATCCCGGAGCAACAACCGGTTGTGGACCTATCACTCTTTGTTTTCCTTTAAGTAACTATTCCTCCAATCACCCTACAACTTTTTATGTGGTCGACTATGGTGACGGATCTCCGAAGGATACACTTTCCCACCCACCACCGGCAACGATTTGCCATACTTACTCTACATCTTCATGCGGGCAAGCAGGAAATCAATTCGTATTTAAGATCAAGGCAATCAATTTATGTGACAGCAGTGAGGCATCTATTTCACCTATCCGTGTTTATACAGGTCCTGTGGCTAATTTCAATCCTGCTGCAGTAAACAATTGTGTCGGTTCACCTGTTTTATTCCTGAACACGACACAGGCCGGATTCAATAGTGCCTGTAGTTCCAGCACATTGTTCCAATGGAATTTTGGTGATGGGCAAACCTTGACAACTGCAACGGCTACGAATCCAACACATATTTACTCGGCTCCGGGAACATATACGGTCACACTGACGACTACAAACAGCTGTAGCGTGAATGTTATCACACGAACAGTCTGTATTGAGAATCCTCCAACCCCTTCGTTTACAGTTACACCAACAACTGCATGCATCCCATTCATTGCACAAGTGACAGATGCATCAAATTTGACAAACACCTGTAATGTAACCCGGGTTTGGACTGTTCTTTTCAACGGAAGTCCATGCCTACCGTCTTCAGGAACCTTTTCATTCGTCGGTGGAACAACAGCTTCGTCTGTCAATCCCCAGATTCAATTTACGCAACCCGGAAATTATACCATCCGACTAACGCTTACCAATTCCTGTGGTTCTTTCATTGCAAACCAAGCAATTGTCGCTCAAAAACCACCGCAAGTTACAATCAACACGGTGCCAAGTGTCTGCGCTGGATTAAGTGTCAGTCCGACTGCCGTTGTCAATGATTGTCTGGAACCCTCCGATTCGTATTCCTGGTCATTTACCGGTGGATCACCCACAAATGCAACAACACTCATTCCGGGATCGGTTTCTTATCCGGCAGCCGGTACTTTCCCAATCTCTCTTGCTGTAACGAATGCCTGTGGAACGACAACCGCCAATACTTCGGTAATCATTCGACCGATTCCTCCATCACTTAACCCACAAGTCAATAGTCCGGTATGTGCTGGCGGTACGGCAAATTTCACATCTGATGCCTCTGCTTCAACAACTTATTCCTGGTCCGGACCGAATTCATTCACCAGTAACCAACAAAATTTTAATCTAACGAATGTTACGACCGCCCAAGCAGGAACATATACTGTCTTTGGTACATTAGCCGGCTGCACCGGTCCCAGTTCATCCGTCACCTTGGTAGTGAACCCGATTCCGGTAATTACAGTAACACCTCCGAATGCAACAATCTGCAACGGTCAATCTGTTTCTTTAACTGCTTCGGGAGCGACTAACTACACCTGGAGTCCTGCAACAGGATTGTCAGCAACAAATACGGCTACTGTAACAGCAAATCCAACCACGACCCAAACGTATACGATCGTCGGATCCAATGGAACCTGTTCCGGTTCTACGACCGCATTAATCGCAGTGAATCCATTACCTCTTGTAAACGCCGGGCCGGATGCGACACTTTGTAATCAGCCGATTCCGTTTACATTGACTCCTGTTCCAAATGGTGGAACCTGGACAGGACCAAATGTGACTTCCGGAGGAATATTCACCCCGAATGGAACAGGAACATTCTCCTTGGTGTACGCATTCACCAATGGAAACGGATGTACTAACACAGATACTGTCTTAGTAACCATTGTCAATCCGACACCCGCTTCTGCAGGACCCGATTCAACCACTTGCTTCGGTTCAGCTCCGATTACATTAACCGGGACTCCAACCGGTGGAACCTGGTCAGGAACAAGTATTACAGCTGGCGGCGTATTCACTCCGAATATCGCCGGAACCCATTTATTGGTTTATACTTTCGGAACAGGAACCTGTTTGTCGAGAGACACCATGAGCATGACAGTGAATCCACTCCCAATTGTTGATGCCGGTCCGAATTTTTCTGTTTGTATCGATGCAGGAATACAAAACCTGAATGGAACTCCTTCAGGTGGAACCTGGTCGGGAATTGGGATTACAAACCCGATAGGAGAATTCACCCCTTCAATTGCCGGAACAGGAAACAAGACTCTCACCTATTCCTTTACAAACGCGAATGGCTGTACTGCTTCCGATATTTTGGTTGTAACAGTCAACCCTTTGCCAATTGTAAGTGCAGGACCCGACACCACTGCCTGTGACCAACCGAATCCATTCCAATTAAGCTTCTCTCCTTCCGGTGGAACCTGGACAGGAATCAATGTAACTCCTGCCGGTCTATTTACGCCTGCCGGAACAGGAAATTTCACCCTGACATACACCTTCACAAATGCAAATGGATGTACAGCCAGCGACACCCGGATTATCACAATCATAAGTCCGACACAACCAGATGCCGGCCCTGATTTCAGTGTCTGTATTGACGCACCAAACGTCACCTTATCCCCTACGCCAACAGGTGGAACCTGGACCGGTTCATTTACGACTCCCGGTGGAATTTTCAATCCGACTATTGCCGGAAGTTTCAACCTGGTTTATACTTTGGGATCGGGAGTTTGTTTATTGCGGGATACTTTGGTTGCCATCGTTAATCCGCTACCCATAGTAAATGCAGGAACAGATTTCAGTATTTGTATTGATGCCGGGATCCAGAATCTGACAGGAACTCCATCCGGAGGAACCTGGTCCGGAACAGGAATCACGAATCCATCCGGGGAATTTACTCCTTCGATAGCAGGAACAGGAAACAAGACGATTACCTATTCATTTACAGACTTAAATGGTTGTACCAATACGGATGCTCTTATCATTACGGTAAATCCATTACCTGTGGTAAACGCAGGAAATGATACCACTTTATGCAATCAACCATTTCCAATCCAATTTAATGCGACTCCTACAGGAGGAACCTGGACAGGAACAGGAATTACTTCTTCCGGATCTTTTACACCAAGTTCTGTCGGTACATTCAATCTGACTTATACGTTCACCAATGCGAATGGCTGTGTCAATTCAGATACCCGGGTTGTAACGGTCGTAAATCCTGCTCTGGCAAATGCCGGTCCGGATTTGGAAGCGTGTATCGACGCTCCCGATATACAATTGAACGGCACCCCGGTCACAGGAACCTGGACAGGAAGTTTTGTGAATACCAGTGGTTTGTTCAATCCGACCAATGCGGGAACTTTTCCTTTGGTCATTTCAAATGGAGCGGGAAACTGTCTGACAAGAGACACCATGTTCTTTACGGTTCACCCATTGCCAATTGTCAGTGTTGGGATCGATCACGAATTTTGTCCAAGTGATAGCCCGGTTAACTTTTCAGGAAGTCCTACCGGTGGTATTTGGAATGGAAATGGAATCACGGATGTTGTCCTTGGAACTTTTAATCCGGGAATAGCTCCCGTTGGAAATAATACGATTATTTACACCTTCACAAATCCACTTACCGGATGTATTAACCGGGATACCTTATTGGCTATTGTCCATCCGATGCCAACGGCAAACTTCACATATAATGCGATTACTTGCATCGGGACCAATGAGCTCTTTTCAAATACCAGCACACTGGCAAACCAGAGTGATTGGAGTTTTGGAGACGGTACCTTTGCTACAACAACTAATCCAATTCATTCTTACAGCACTTCCGGTTTCTATGATGTAGAATTACTCGTAACCACTTCATTCGGTTGCCTGGATTCCATTACACATCAAATTGAGGTTCGGATCCCTCCTGTTGCAGACTTCAGCCTGACACCCGACTCTGCCTGCGGACCCATGTCGGTGAATTTTACGGATTTATCACTCGGACAAAGTTTGACTTACAATTGGGATTATGGAAATGGACAAACAAGTACCAATCCGGCTCCTGTTTCACAAACTTATCTAGCTAGTAGCTATACGGACACCAGTTATACAATAACCTTGAGCTTAACCAATTTCTGCGGAACCAGCAGCCATTCCAAGCAAGTTACGGTAATGCCTTCACCGACAGCTGTTTTCGGAACTACTACCAACATTCTTTGTACCCCACTCATACTGGATATGGTGAACAACAGTTTCGGTTTACCGGACACCTATGAATGGGATTTTGGAGATGGAACAACTTCCGATACCTCAGGAACAACGCTTCAGCACACATTTTATACTGGAACACAAGACACTACTTACACTATTCAGCTGATTGTAAGCAACGAATGCGGTTCGGATACCATACAACATCAAATCACGGTGCTTCCTCCACAGGTAAATGCATTTTTCAACATTGATAATCCTTCAGGGTGCGTTCCTCATACAATTAACCTGACACAGTTTTCACAAGGGGCGAGCTTTTCTTCCTGGGATTTCGGTGACGGGAACATTTCAAGTGTTTATAACCCTTCTCATACCTTTACGACTCCGGGAACGTATGTTGTTTCTCTTTTCGCTGCCGGTTGCGGATTCGATACCGCTACAACGATTGTTACGGTTCATCCACTTCCTCAGATTGATTTCACTTCATTGGATTCCGTCTGCGTTAACGAAGTATTTGCATTTACAAATCTGAGTACTGGAATAGCCTCCATCAATTGGGATTTTGGGGACGGAACGACCTCTACACTAACAAATCCAAGCCACAGTTATTCCAATCCTGGATTTTATACTGTCACCTTATCCGGAATCAGCCAAACATATGGGTGTACGACACAAATGACTAAGACTATCAAGGTGAATTCCGGTCCCAATTCACAGTTCACGCTCGGACCGAACGCAGGTTGTGCAGCATTAACTGTTCAAATGAATAACGCAAGCGCCGGTATTGTGAATCATATTTGGAACTTCGGTGACGGGAATTCTTCGATTCAGAATAATCCAAGTTACACTTACACGACATCCGGTTCCTATGCGGTACAATTAATCGTATTGGATAATATCGGATGTGCTGATACTGCAACTCAAGTGGTTACTGTTTATCCTTTGCCAACAGTTGATTTCACTTCCACACCGGTTGATCCTTGCGTACAGCCAACTGTGATAAACTTTACCAATCAAAGCACCAATGCTGCAAGTTATATCTGGAATTTCGGGAACGGGCTGTCTTCAACTCTGACCAGTCCAAGTTCAACCTATCAACAGGTTGGAAATTATACCGTCACGTTGATCGGGACTTCTATTCACGGATGTATCGACAGCATACAAAAACCGGTTTCATCTTACCAAATGCCAAGTGCCTCCTTCACTCTCCCAAGCGATTCATTGTGCGTAGGTGAAGAAATATTACTGCAGGCAAACACCCAATTTGCCAATTCCGTTTCCTGGTTCCTTGGCAATGGGATTATCCTGACACAGAATCCGGTCCAAACTTCATTTACCGCCAGTGGAACATACCCGGTTACGTTCATTGCTTATGGGAATGGAGGTTGCAACGACACGATTTCTGCCGGCACTTCAATCACCGTAATGCCTCAACCGACTGCAGATTTCAGTTACATCAATGTGGAAGGTCCGGAACCCCTGAGTGGAATAGTGGATTTCACCAACCTAAGCAGTTTGGCAGATTATTACTCCTGGAGTTTCGGAAACGGGAATTACTCTTCGGAAGAAAATCCAACCGAACATTATAAACAGGATGGTGAATTCCAGGTTACATTGATCGCTACTACCGACTATGGTTGTGCCGATACAATCGTTAAGACAATTACGGTGGATTTCTTCTACGGATTGTTCATCCCAAATGCAATGAGTCCGGGACACAGCGACTTTGAGGTGGCGAATTTCATTCCGAAAGGAGTTGGTATGAAGGAATTTGAATTATTAATCTACGATGACTGGGGAAACCTGATCTGGTCCACAACCGCTTTGGACGCTGATGGGCGACCGACCGAATATTGGGACGGAACATACCGTGGAGAACCGGTACAGCAGGACGCATATGTCTGGAAAGCAAGCGCCACTTTCAAAAATGCGGATGTTTGGGAAGGTAAAGAATATCCGAAAGGCAGGATCAAACGATCAGGAACAGTAACCGTAATCCGATAAGTTATGAGAATCCTGCTTTTATACATATTATTGGTTATCGCAACGGGAAACAGTTACGCGCAAGACCCCAATTTCTCCCAGTTCTATAATAATCCTGTTTACTACAATCCTTCTATGACTGCTGTAAACAATGGAATTGCTGTCCGTTTGAATGCACGTTCGCTTTGGGGACCGATTCCAGGGAGATTCAATACATTTTCGTTTTCTGCCGAAGCACAGACGATGTACAAAATGGGACTTGGAATCATGGCATATTCCGATGTTGGCGGAGAAGCTCTTTTGAGAACTGCCGGAGGTTATGTCAACTATTCCTATCGACCTGTCGACACCAAGAATTTCATCCTTCAAGCCGGTGTAAGCGGTGGATTTGTTACTAAGAATATAGATTGGTCCAAATTGACCTTCTCAGACCAGTTGGACGAAACGATGGGAAAATACAAGGAAAGCAATTTCAACAGACCCAACTACAACAGTGTTTCCTATGCTGATTTCAGTGCAGGATTAGTAGCTCGTTTCAACGGATCGACCCGCAAACAAAGAAGTTCGTTCAAGAGATTCAATGCTACGCTTGGTGGAGCCATCCATCATTTATCCCAACCGAAAGATGCATTCCTGGCTGACAGTGACAAGTTGCCGTTCAAATTGGTATTCCATGCCTCATCGAATTTATTGTTTAATGACTTTGTAGTTTCTCCCGGAGCAGTATTCGAAATGCAAAATGAATTCAGGACATTCAGTGTCGGAAGTAATTTCATCAGTCAACCTTTCATCATCGGAATCTGGTTCAGGAACCGGACTGCCGCTTTGAATATCAAACAATATGATTCATTCATTTTCACGCTTGGATTGAACATGCGAACCAAATATGAAACATTGTGGCGTGTGACTTACAATTTTGATATGACGATCTCCCGTTTGAAAACAAGCAGTTACGGAAGTCATGAACTTTCCTTGTTATTTGAAATTCCGAATAAGGTCTTATTCTCCAAAAATGTCAATAGTAAGAGCATGAAAAGACGTTATCAATGTCCGAAGGAATTCAGTGGATTCTAACTAATTATCAATTGGAAAAATTATCAATTATCAAGATTAAAACTCTTGATAATTTCTTCATTCATAATTGATAATTCCCTTATACCCATTTCTTCTGCATCGCCAGTCGAACTGCTTCTACTTTCGAGTTCACATGTAGCTTTTCGTAGATATTTGTCATGTGTTTGCGGACAGTATGCGGGCTGATGAATAATTCTTCTGCAATGATTGTATAGCTTTTGCCTTGTGCCAGGCAATTCAGGATATCCATTTCCCGCGAACTAAGTGGTGATGATTCCTGTATAGCAGATTCACGGGTTTGGTTCTGGATAAAATTATACGCCTTTTTTGCAATGGCCGGAGCCAAAGGAGCAGCTCCGAATTCCAAAACATTGTCAATTGCCAAATGAAGATTTGCAATGGATTCATCTTTCAAGAGATAGCCACTTGCACCTGCCTGGATTGCCGAAAAGATGCGTTCCTCATCATCAAACACGGTGATCATGATGAAATGGATTTGCGGATACAATGCTTTCGCTTGCTTCACTGCTTCAATTCCATCCAGGATCGGCATATCAATATCCATGAAAATGATTTCAGGAAGCGGTCCCAAGGTTGGAAGAATATGAAGAAACGCCTGTCCGTTAAAGGCGGTCATCGTGATTTTTACTCCCGATTTAGCTTCCAGCTTCTCGGTCAAGATTTGCACATTGTACACTTTGTCATCGACAATTCCTATTGGACAGATTCCCATAGCAACAAATGTGAGGAATTATACGGCAATTTCCAATTACGCAATTGTGCTATTTTTCTTCCATTTCAGGGAGAGGATCATCCCACTGTGACGAGTACTTCTCTGCATAGAATAAGTGGCTCCGATCTTGGCTACACGTTGTTCAATACTTTTCAGTCCATAGTGAAAATCCGGTTTCACTTCAGCATCAAAACCAACACCGAAATCCTCCATTGTCAATTCCAAAAACTCCCCATTTTCAATCAGGGAGATTTCCACTTTTTTAGCCTTGGAATGCTTGTAGACATTACTGATTCCCTCTTGGAAAATTCGCATGATGTGCAAGGAAACTCCCGGATCCAATTCACTATCTTCTATTTCCACATGGAAATCCACCTTGATTGAATTGTCCTCCAGCCATTTCTTGGCAACGTTCTCCATACGACTCAGTAAGACTTTTGAAGACATATTTTCAGAATGCAGGGCCCAAACAGTATCGCGCAGGGAACTCATCGCTTCCTGGCTCATTAGAAACGTCCTGTTTACGCGCTCATTCTCTTTGTCGTTATGTGAAAGTAATTCGAGATTATTGACTACGAAACTTAACTGTGAACCAACCAAATCATGCAGATCGTAGGAAATGCGCTTCCGCTCCTCATTCGTTGCCTGAAACACTTGTTGCTGCGTGACCAATTCTTTCTTCAAGGCACGCCGTACGAAATAGAAAATCAAAGTAAGAACCGTCAGGAATAAAATGGCCACCAGGACGATCCAATAAGTATTCTCCAATTTCCTGCTCAATTGTTGTTCCCTTAATTCCGTATCTTTCTTTTTCCGGTAAAGCTCTGAACGTTGCTTTTCCGATTTGATGTCGTAAACAGCATTGGTTTTGGCAATAGTTTGATCCCGGAGTTCTTTGTAATACTTCAAATGATATCGCTCATATTTCTTCCAAAAATCCTTTGCTTTTGGATAGTCCTTCCTGTCCAGGTAAATCAAGCCTAATGCTTTGGATATTTTATACAACTGTTCGTAAGCCTGAAGTTTTTCAGCGATTGGCAAGACTTCCAGCAATAAGCGTTCTTCTTCCTTCTGATTTCCCTGATCCTTGTAAATCTGAGCCCAATTGATCACCGTGCTAAGATAGAGATAATCATTCTCAATGTCTTTTGCCAACGACGCACTTTCACGATAGATTGCTTCCGATTCCTTGAATCTTTTGTAATCTTCCAGTACCATTGCTTTATTGCACAATACGATGGCCAATCCGTATTTATTCGATGTTCTTCTGTATCCTTTGATTGCCAGCTCGGAATAATACAAACTGGAATCTTTTGTCCCGGAAACATTGAAAGCTGTTCCCAAATTGGAATAAACATCCAAAATCTGGTCTCTGTCACCTCCACGATTGTATGAAGCAAGACTTTTGTGGTACCAATACATCGCGGTCTTGCTTGCATCCAGTTCTTCATAAAGTAATCCCAGGTTGTTTTGGGTTGCGCCCACATTGATATAATCGTCCATCTTCTCGAAAACCAATTTGGCCTTATGGAACGATTGGATAGCACGCTTCAAATCGTTCTTTCGCCAATAGATGAGTCCCAGGTTATTTTCACAAGAAGCAATTCCTTTGAGGTAACGGTGTTTTTTGGCGATTGTAAGAGCTTTTTTATAGTTGGCAATGGACAAATCGATTTGGGAAAGTACGTCATAGACAATCCCTATCCGGATATACGCCCGGATTTCACCAATGTAAAATTCACATTCATTGGCCTGGATTGCAATTTGCCTGCATTCCTTTAAAGCGGCTTTGGGATTCTCGTAGCATAAATCCAGAACAGCATCATTACGCAGATTGATCTTATTCGTATCACACTGGGAATAAGCACCCAATGAAAAAAGGTTAAAAAAAAATGCAAGTAGTAGTAATTTTCTCATAAGTTCGCTTTAAACGGATTACTTCAATGCCATTTTTTTCAATCGTTTTCTCCGTTTCAAATAGAGCAAACCAAAGAAGCCGATCAAAATCCCTGCAATAAACCAAACCAATTGATCCTTGTACCAGTAGGATTCTATGCTGAAAGTCGTATTGCGCGGATTCGAAAACCGGCCGGTTCCCGGATCAAACAGACGCAGTTCCAGGCTATAGGATCCGGAACTCAAATGTTCGAAAGTCAACTTCGTCAATCCCAATGAAGTATTGGCCCAATGTGTCTGATCTTTTTCGTCATTTCGAACGAGGCGATATTGCAATTGATACGGGTGATTTCCCATCAACTCAACCAATTCATACGGAATATTCACTTCCGTGTTGGAAGCTTCAAACTTATTGGATTTTCCTTTTTGATGGTTACCGGTAAGTTTTCCTAAAATGAATGCCGGAAAGCTCGTTTCTACTTTTTCCCATTTGAATTCGAACAGACCGAATTGCGTAGCAATATAGACTTTGCCGTCAAGCACCACAAAATCCCGGAGAAACAAGTCATTCATGCGTGAAAGCTCTTCCAGGCGCTCCAGGTTACCATTCAGATCTTTCGTCCTGTAGAGTGTTTTATCCGAGAGGAGATAAAATTGGTCGTTGTAAATTTTCAGCTTGGAAACCAACAAATTACTTCCGTTCTCACGGAAATTCATTTCGTGCATCACCTTTCCGTTTCGGATAGTGAAAATCTTATTTGCGGAGCTTAAGACATACCAACTGCGCTTGTGGAAAAGGATCTGAGAAGGATCAATTGTCTCATTAAAAAAGCGAATGGATCGATATTGTAAAGTATTCAGATCCAAGGAAAACAATCCATCCAGGTTCGAAAACAACACTTCACTCGAATCCGATTGCTGAAACAGTTTCACCGGACTTTCCAAAATAACAGTACGTGGCTTTCCTTTTGACAGTTTCTCCCGCAAGTCCTTGATTGATTTTGCTTCTATACTGAACAGCCCTTTTGATGAAACCACCAGAAAGTTACCTGTATTCAAAGGAAGAATTTCTTTGACAAACTCATCCGCCAATATCAACGGCATTTGAATTTTAGTTTGTTTCGTATCCGGTTTCGATTCACTTTTCTGAACTGTATTCCGTACTTTATTCCCAAACTTATTCAGAATCATCATTTCGCCGGAATTACTTCTGGCCATAATTTCATTGTGGTAGACATCCAGGAAACTGAACTCCGTCGAATTCAATAATCTATACGTTCCGGCCGGCATACAATACAATCCTTTCGATTTGGTGCCGAGCCAAATATTCTTATTCTGATCCTGGAAAACAGCAGTCACATGAAGCCCTACTATGATTGACTTCACCCGCATATCTCCGACTTTCAAAACAATCATTCCTGTTTCGGAAAGCAAGTACATTTTCTCATCAATACGAACCACTTTCTGAATCGAATGATTAAATGCACCGATCAGTTTGTTCAGGTTTTTAAATCGTTTGTTTGAGTATTGGAGTGAAATATTCGAATTCGGTTTCGCGGGAAAAATAATCACATTGTTTTTCTGCTCCATCAACCAACGTCCTTTCATTCCCGGAAGTGTCCTGGAAACCTGGTCGTTTACATCCACCAATTCATTACTGGAAAGTAAAGCAAAACGCCCTTTATCATTTTCACAATAATCGATCAGCTCTGATTTTCCTTTTTCATAGAATGGAATTGTGGTTTTGGAAAGAAACGAAAACGGATTCATTTTAAATTGATACACTGCATCCGAACAGAGGATTCTCAGGTTTCCTTCTTTTGTTTTTTCCAACCTGAAGATGGGATTCTTAATCTCAGGCAAGGAAATCAGGACAACCTCATCATCCTTGATTTCAAACAATTGTCCCGTTTTGTTCAAGCCGATGAATTTATCTTTCAACTTCAACAGTTGTATGATATCTTTCGAATAGAGTTTGGATGAGGCAATTTGTTTTGACTGAAACCCGTTGAAGCTAAAAACACCTTTATCGGTTCCCAGGACCAACCGTCCAAACACATCCTGTTCGATTGCTGTAATGTAGTAGTCCTCCAAAGAAGTTTCAACCGGATAATAATACGATTTCGTTTGAGCAAAAATGAAAGATGTGAAGAGTAGAAAGATTGGAACTAATTTCATTTTTTTGACTTTTTCATTTCAGTTTCAAACCATTGCCATAAATTGTCCTTCGGCACCGGCGCTATTACTTTTATTACTTCCTTCGACGTCGGATGTTCAAATTCCAATTCCCGTGAATGCAAATATATGGAACCATCTGGATTTGAACGCTTAGCACCGTATTTCAGATCCCCTTTTATGATGCAGCCGATTGCAGACAACTGCGCGCGAATCTGGTGATGTCTCCCCGTTTCCAACTCGACTTCCAATAAGGTATAATTATCCGAACTCACTAAAACCCGGTATTTCAATCGTGCTTCTTTGGAATTTTTGCGAACCTCGTTAAATACGTAAGTCTTGTTTTGCTTTTCGTTACGCTCCAAGTGATGAATCAAGGCTCCTGATTTCTCTTTCGGAGCTTTTTCCACTACTGCCCAATAAATTTTCCGGGGATGTTTCTCCGCAAACAATTTATTCATTCGGGTCAATGCCTTACTCGTTCTTGCAAATGCAATTCCACCGGAAACAGGTCTGTCCAAACGGTGAATCAGCCCACAAAAGACATTTCCGGGTTTTTCGAATTTATGTCGGATGTACTCACGTACTTTTTCCACCAACGGAAAATCACCCGAAATATCTCCCTGTACATTTTCCCCGGCATGCTTGTTCACCACGATCAGGTGATTGTCTTCATACAGAACGTCTTCCGGACGAATTTGCTCCATGTATCAGTATTGTTCGTTTTGATTCGGGAAATCGCCGCTTCGGACGTCTTCAATGTAGTTTTTCACTGCATCCAGCATAATATCATACAAATTGGCGTATTTACGCAAGAATCTTGGCGAAAATTCGTTGTTGATCCCAAGCATGTCGTGAACTACCAAAACCTGGCCGTCCACCCCATTTCCTGCTCCAATCCCGATAATCGGAATCGAAACCGATTTCGCTACTTTTTCTGCCAAGGCTGCCGGAATTTTTTCCAAAACAATGGCAAAACATCCTGCTTCTTCCAAAGCTAAGGCATCTTCAATCAAACGTTGGGCTTCTGCTTCTTCTTTTGCACGAACTACATAGGTTCCGAATTTATAGATAGATTGAGGAGTCAAACCTAAATGCCCCATAACCGGAATTCCGGCCGTCAAAATGCGTTTGATGGATTCAATGATCTCAATTCCACCTTCCAGTTTCACAGCATGTCCACCCGACTCTTTCATGATCCGGATCGCATTCGACAAGGCTTCTTTGGAATTTCCCTGGTACGAACCGAAAGGCATATCTACCACAACCAGAGCCCTTTCCACACCACGAACTACCGAACCGGCATGATAAATCATCTGATCCAAAGTAATCGGAAGTGTCGTTTCATGTCCGGCCATGACATTTGAAGCTGAATCGCCCACCAAAATGATATCAATTCCTGCAGAATCAATGATTCTGGCCATGGAAAAGTCATACCCGGTAAGCATGGAGATTTTCGCTCCGGAATTTTTCATTTCTTGTAAAACGTTCGTTGTGACACGCTTTACATTTTTATGCACAGACATGAGCTCTAATTTTATCCAACAAATTTAGTTAATTCCGAATTATGAATGCCAATTACGAATGGGAATTGTAAGGGATGGAGATCATTCCGATTTAACTTCGCCAATTTGCCTGTTTGCCAAATGGCGAACCGTAAGAAGGCTTGATTCGGAATTCGGAATTATTCAAACCACACATCGTGGATAATCTTCTTCCCTGCAGTTTGATTCACGCGTTCGATGATGATTTGTTTTCCATGCAACAATTCATCGCGCATAACAGAGGAATTCAAGGCAACAATGAGAACTCCAGATCGGATCTGGATATTGGTTGTCCGCGTGGAAACAGCTTTCCCCATCATTTCCTCCCACTTATTCAAAACTTCCATTTCCGTCAGTTTTCCCTGTAATTGATAAGCACTCATGAGTTTATCCACCAATTCTTTCATTGGCTGTGCATTTCCGGATCTCTTGCGTTCGTCCCACTCGTTCATACCAGTTCAGAATTAAAAATAATTAATTTCGGTTTTACTTGAATTGTCTCAAAAATAGCAGAAACGCGATTTTCATCGGTGTCAGTCACCAATACTTGTCCAAAGGTATTTTTAGAAACCAATTCCATCAATTGTGCCACACGCAAGTTATCCAATTTATCGAAGATATCATCCAACAATAAGATCGGGGTTTGCTTCAAACGCTCTTTCAGCCAATCGAATTGAGCCAAACGCAAAGCAATCAGGAAGCTTTTCTGCTGACCTTGCGAACCAAAACGCTTGATGGGTAACCCTTCCAACAGAAAAGTGATATCGTCCTTATGAATTCCAACCGACGTGTAATGAACCCGCATATCTTTCGGATAGGCCTGCTGGATCAGGGTCCTGAAATCCGTTTCTGACAATTTGGATTCATAACTCAGGGAAACAGATTCCTGTTCCTGTGAAATCCATTTATAGTAATGCTGAAAAAGTGGGATAAAGGCCTCAATGAATGAAACGCGTTTGTTGTGAATTGCAGTTCCATACCGGATCAGTTGCTCATCCCAAATCTCAATCGATTCACGTTCAAAGAACCCATTTTCAAATTGCAGTTTCAACAAGGCATTGCGTTGGTCCAGTACTTTGTTGTATCGTTGAAGATCGCTCAGATACTCATGGTCGAATTGCGCAATAATACCGTCCATCCACCTTCTGCGCACTTCACTTCCTTCTGAAATCAAATCCGTATCGTAAGGAGAAATCATCACAACCGGAAAATGACCGATGTGGTCAGCCAAACGGTCGTATTCCTTTTTGTTCTTCTTGAACACTTTCTTGGATCCGGCTTTTACGCCACAATACAGGTTGAAAGGTTGGTCATCCTTTATCCAACATCCCTGGATGACAAAAAACTGTTCGTTGAAGCGGATATTCTGTTTGTCTGTCGGGTTCAGGTACGAACGACACATGCTCAGGTAATGAACGGCATCCAATACGTTTGTTTTCCCGGACCCATTCTTCCCGACAATGCAATTCACTCCACTTTCAAACTGGAATTCAGCTTCACTGTGATTGCGAAAATTGACTAACGAGAGGGATTCGACGAACATGATACAAAATTACGAATTCCGAATGCCGAATTGCGAATTTGAGAAGTTAATTTACCAATTGAATAATGCAAAAAAGAATATCTGTAATTTTAAGCAATAGATAACCAAACTATAAATGAAATACTTATTCATTTTTTATATAACCGGTATCACTTGTTTTGCATCTGCGCAGGTTGAAACGAATTCGGATTTGTATCAAACCATTCTCTCGAAAGACAGTTTGCTTTTCTCTATCGGGTTCAATACCTGCGACATTTCCCGGTTCGAATCTTTACTAAGTGAAGATTTTGAGTTTTTCCATGATATCAGTGGAACTTCGGATAAGAAAAAATTCTTGAGTGATTTAAAAACAGGGCTGTGTAAAGATCCTTCGGCCTACCAATCAAGAAGAGCATTGATTCCCGAAAGCACTGAAATTTTCCCGCTTTACGAGAACGGGAAACTCTATGGAGCCATTCAACATGGAACACACCGGTTCTATGAAACCATTCAGGGACAAAAAGAACAATTTGCAAGCACTGCGAAATTCACCCATTTATGGATCTTAGAAAACGGATCCTGGAAATTAAGCCGGAGCTTGAGTTATAATCACCAAAAATAATTACGAATTACGAATGCCGAATCACGAATTATTAGATTATCCTCAGCGCATCGGAAGAAGTATTTTAATTCAAGCTTCACCCAAAAAGGTCTGGAAGCATTTGACGAATACGGAACTAATGATGGGATGGATGGGTGATGAAGAAATGAAGATCGAAATTATAAGCGATTGGAAAGTGGAAAGTCCCTTTATCATTAAAGGTTTTCATCACGTGCCGTTTGAGAATAAAGGAACGATTCTGCAACTCGAACCGGACCACATTTTTCAGTATGAATATTTGAGTTCACTATCAAACCTGGAAGATGTGTCGGAGAATTACACGACAATTTCTTTCCACTTATCCCCAAGGGAAAATCATACTGAGTTAACAATAGCGGCAGAAAACTTTCCGACATTTGAAATTTACAAGCATCTGGAGTTTTATTGGAATGGAACGCTGCAAATTATTAAATGGGAAATTGAAAAGACAATTTAGCCAGTGTAATTAAATAATCTACAACTAATGAATAATGAAAGACAACATTTTGTACCAAGGACATACTTGAAAAACTTCTGCATTAAAAGCACAACGGACTTGTTTAAAACAAAATTCATTAATCAAAAATCAACTTGGAGCAATCCACTATTATCAAATATCAACTCCATTTGTTACGATTTTGATTTTTATGATATTCATGAGAATGCTGCTAAAGAAAATCAGGTACCACAAGATTTTATTGAAAAATCTATTTTCTGGTATGAAAAAGATTTTATTTCTAATTTAATTTCTCAAATTGAACAAGAAGAAGTTCATGAAAGTACTCTTTCTAAAATTCCTGAATTCTATCTTAGTATGACAAGTCGAAATCCTGTCTTTCGAAATTCATTTGATATGAAGCAAATTGAAAAAATATTTGATCAAGCAGTTCCTAATATGCAGAGAAAATTTCCTTTTTTAGAAAAGGAAATTATAGAAAAGATCGTTGATCGATTGCGCCAAGAGTACTTAGCAAAAAATGGTCAAGATAAACTACATAATATAAGCTTATTAAAACAATATCAGGGAAAGAGTGATATCCATAAGACTCTGACAAATAAACTTAAAGGATATAAAATCGAAATCCTACAGATTAGAGATCACGAGAATTTATTCATTTGCTCTGATTCTCCCGGGTTTAGCAGAGATCTAAATGGGAATATTTATTCACTAAAATTCCAAGATGATATCAGTCATTACGTTCCAATTACTTCTAAAATCGCAATTGGTATTCATCATCCGGTCTATCATTTTCAAAAGCTTAAATTTCAAATATCTACATGCCACTCAGAATATGTAGAATTCATTAATAAAGGAACAGCAATAGGACGGAAAGAATATCTATTCTGTGAAAACAAACAATACCTTGTTTCTTGTACGAAGAAATTAATTACCAATTAAAACAAATGAATAACAAATCATCTATCAACAAACTCCAGACAAAAGAACGGCATAAGTATTATTTTCTGTGGAATTGCTCATTCAGAAGACGATAGTGATCTAAAAGACTTTGTTACTTTCTCAAGTACCATGAAATTAAAATAACACTGACAAAATTCTTGCTACTTTCACTAAAAATTTGAATTATGAAATTCCTTTTCATTATTGCCCTTTCAGCTTCTATCCTGTTTAGTTGTAGCACAACAAAACCGGCAGCTTCTGATAACCAGATCATCAGTGTAACTCATGGTACCAATTTTGGTCATTGCAGAGGTTATTGCCGGAAGGAAGTTGTTTTTTATCCGGACAGGACAGATTACTTTGAAGTGAGTGTCGATTCGGCAAAAAACCCGGTCAAAGTAGAGAATTTCAAGAATTCCACAGGTTGGAAAAACATTTTCGGTAAAATCGATTGGAATAAATTCAAGGATTTGAATGAAAGCTACGGTTGTCCGGATTGCGCGGATGGCGGGTCTGAATACATTGAAATCAAAACAACCGGCGGGACAAAGCGCGTTACTATTGAATTCAATAAAGAAATGCCGGATTTGGAGCCCTTGCTCACGGAATTACGCACTCAGCGAAAGAAATTGTTGGAAAAGTAACTTGAATCAAGTCTGAGACCGGCAAAAAGTATTTAGACAAACTGTTGTTGCAGAAGGAAACGAAAACTTTACCATGCAGCATCCTAAACAAGTCGTTAAATAGTAACTTTACTTTATGGAGTCAAATGCATTATCCGAATTCAAATCTTCCAAGGAACTGAGAGAAAAATTGGCCGATCTTGGTTTTGCCAAAACTTTCCGGGAAGGTGAAATCATCCTGAATGAGAATGCATATATCAAAGCCATTCCAATCGTTTCCAAGGGAAGTATCAAAGTAATGCGAACAGATGAAGATGGAAGAGAAATCTTGCTCTATTACATCACACCAGGGGAAAGCTGCATCATGTCTTTTTTGGGAGGAATCCATCAGGATACCAGCAAGATCAAGGCAATTGCGGAAGAAGACACGGAAATTCTGTTTATTCCTATCGACAAAGTCAGTTTACTCATCAAAGATTATCCCGAATGGCTGGACTTTATTTTCAGGCTCTACCACAAACGATTTGAGGAATTATTAGAAGTGGTAAATGCCGTTGCTTTCAAAAAAATGGATGAGCGTCTTTTGAACCTGCTTCAAAAAAAATGCAAATTAACGAACAGCCAAACACTTTCTGTAACGCATGAACAATTGGCGAATGAATTGGGAACTGCCCGCGTCGTTGTTTCCCGGCTCCTAAAACACATGGAAGATGAGGGATTAGTCAAGTTGGGGCGAAATAAAGTAACGCTTGTGTAACACCGGATTGCTGAACAGTTATTTTTATTGTTTGATTTTTGTCTTGAAAGACTTCTTAAAATCCGGTTCCAAAAATAGTTCCGAGTGTAACAAAAGTCACTCAAATTGATAAAATAAGGTTATAACTTTGCTTTCATCAAATAAAAAATCCACGAAGCTTCAATAGTTAATAACCTGAATGAAGCAGCAAAACTTTTTAAATGAAAATCAAATGAGCACGGAACAAATTATCAAAGAAGGAAAAGGTACCATTGTAGATGTAAGAACGGTTGAAGAATTTAGAGGCGGAAATGTCGCAAATTCAATCAACATTCCTTTGCAGGAAATAGAACGCAGATTAGACGAAGTGAAAAATTTAGAGCAACCTTTAATCCTTTGCTGTGCTTCCGGGGGAAGAAGCGGACAGGCTACTCACTTTTTATCTCAACAAGGAATTGAATGCTATAACGGCGGATCCTGGTTAGATGTCAATTACTTTCAAACACGTTAAAAAAATGATGAATTCACTCAAACAATTGTTGGGTTTTGGCCCCAAAGCAGATTATGCACAATTAGTAAAAGACGGTGCAATCATTGTGGATGTCCGAAGCAAAGGAGAATATGCCGGTGGACACATTAAAGGTTCGATTAATATCAGTTTGGATACTTTGGGAAGTAATTTGAATAAACTAAAAGACAAAGACAAACCTATTATTACTTGTTGTGCCAGTGGGATGCGAAGTGCCTCTGCAAAAAACATTCTAAAATCAAACGGTTATACACAGGTTCACAATGGCGGTGGCTGGTATGGGTTACAAAACAAGATCCGCTAATTGATTCAACCAAAGTGAATTTTGCCAGGCTCAATTTTACCTGATAGTATTGGGCTTGGCGGGGTTTACCTTAAAATCCAAATGCATGAAAGAACGCATTTTAAAAAACTGGACACTCACAAGAGCCTTATTTCTTATCCTGGGAATAATCATCATTACTCAGTCGGCTTTAAGACAAGAATGGATCGGTGTCCTGTTTGGCAGTTATTTTGCCTCCATGGGGTTATTTTCATTCGGATGTGCAAGTGGAAATTGTTACGGTGGAAACTGCGAAGTCAGACCCGAAAAATCATCCGGCAAACCACTCAACTAATTAGAACTAACATGAAAAAAATACTTTCAATCGTCCTTCTGGTAACTGTTTTATTCAGTTGCTCCAATGGACAAACCCAATATACTCTTCCCGCAAAAACATTTGCAGAAAAAATAAATAATTCACCGAATGCAATCATTCTCGATGTTCGCACGCCGGGAGAATTTTCAAACGGACATCTTAAAAATGCCCGGAATTATGATTGGAACGGAACCGAATTTGACCAACAAATCACCTCTTTAGATAAATCGAAACCTGTTTTTGTCTATTGCCTGAGTGGTGGGAGAAGCAGTGCTGCTGCCGATAAAATGAGATCCGTAGGTTTCAAGGAAGTGTATGAACTCGAAGGAGGAATCATGCAATGGAGAAGTGAAAGCCTTCCTGAAACAACGAACAATCAAGTGATGTCAACAGGTATGACCGGACAAGATTTCCATGCTCTTTTGGATTCGGATAAACTAATTTTGATCGATTTTTACGCTGATTGGTGCGTTCCATGTAAAAAAATGGAGCCTTATCTGAATGAAATTTCAACAGAGCTGAAAAATTCAGTCACAGTCATTCGAATCAATGTGGAGGAAAATCAGGAGCTTTGCAAGGAATTAGGAATAAGTACAATCCCGGTATTACAAGTTTACAAGGACAAAAAAATGACCTGGACAACTACAGGGCTTGTTGAAAAAGAAGAAGTAATGAAGCATTTAAAATAAATCGGGACTTTGATTGATCCTAAAAATGTCAAACACCAATTTCAAATGACTGATTTAGAGACTAATCGATTTACCTCCTGAACTTTTTTCAAACATGGTTGTAATGCTTAAAAACAGCAACCATGAAAACAATACTATCAAGCTTACTCATTTGCATCAGTTCTTTTTCTTTTGCGCAACCGCTTCATCCGAGTGATGAATCCCGTAAAATTCAAATTGCTATTCTATTCGATACTTCGGGAAGTATGGACGGTTTGATCGAACAAGCCAAATCAACTATCTGGAAGATTGTCAACATGGCTTCCAAAATGTCGGATAAGGGAAAAGCCCCTCAATTGGAGATTGCTCTTTATGATTATGGAAACGATGAAATCAAAACTCCGAATTGGATCCGTAAGCGAACTGACCTCATCGCAGATCTGGATTCCATTTCAGGTCAACTTTTCTCCCTTAAAACCAACGGTGGAACCGAGTATTGCGCAGCAGTAATCGAATCTTCCATAAACGATTTGAAATGGTCTGCCAAACCCACCGATTTACGTTTGGTGTATATTGCCGGAAATGAGCCGTTCAATCAAGGCCCGATCGATTACAAGAAAATCTTGAAAATTGCAGCAAGCAAAGACATTATAGTAAATACGATCTATTGCGGAGCATATGATCAAGGAGTCAAGGAATTTTGGTACGACGGAGCACAGCAAACACAAGGTTCTTACTTTAACATTGAATCCAACGACGCAATCAAACACATCGATACACCCTATGACAAGGAAATTATCTCCGTAAATGACTCCCTGAACAAAACATATGTCGGTTATGGAATGAATGGTACATACCGCTTTCAGAAACAAGCAGAAGAAGACCAAAATGCAAGTTCGAAGGGGTATGCTGTAATGAGTGAACGGGCTGCAGCCAAATCGAAATCCAATTATAAAAATGCCTCTTGGGACCTGGTAGACGGAATCGAGCAGGGAAACATAAAATTGGATAGCATCCGTTCGGAGGATTTACCCGCTGAATTGAAAGGAAAATCAAAAGAAGAACAAACAAAATATATCGAGAATAAAAAGCTGGAGCGAATCAAGTATCAGAATCAGATTGGTGATCTTTCCAAAAAAAGAGAGGAATACATCGCAGAAGAGATGAAGAAAATCAACGAATCGGATGCGAAAAAAGATCTTGGATCTGCAATTATTGAATCCTTGGTTGCTACCGCACAAAAGACAGGATTCACGGTTGAATAATCAACGAGAAGTCCTCCGGATAACATCGGGGGATTTTTTATTTCCCACGGAAGTACACGGAAGTGCACAGATGAATATTAAAAATAGATGCTTCATGTAAAAAGAACGTTCAAAACCCCTGTGTTCTTCAGTGCCCGTCCGTGGGAGAAATAAGAATGAGTATCAATTGTAAGCGATTTCCTATCTTTATCATTCCAAGAATACCCGATGATTGAATTTGAAACGGACATCCAAGCACTGGATTATCTGAAATACTGGTTTGTAGAAATCACTCCTGATATTTTAGCCCAACTCCCCGGCAGAAAAGAAAAAGGGGATTTCAACCAGCGCCTACTGATTACATTGGATCATAAAGTTCAGTGGCAAGCAGGAATTTTGGCTTTGGGTGAAGGAAGTGGCTTAATTACAGTTCAAAAGGACCGTCTGAAAAAGATCGGGAAAACTTTAGGGGATCCGGTAATCGTTCAACTACAGAAAGACGAGTCTGAATTTGGTGTTCCGGTTCCCGAAGAAATCCGGGAATATTGGATCCAGGTTCCCGAGTCGAAATACCGGTTTGATGCGCTTACTCCGGGAATGAAAAGGTATATCCTGAATCACATATCGACTGCCAAGTCAACAGAGAAAAGATTGGAACGTACGCATTTACTGATGTCCAATCTACTTTTAGCCCCTCAAGGAAAAGAAACATTTCGATTCCTTCTCGGAAAAGATTAATTCATTCATTTCCTCTGAATCTATTAAATTTGTAATAAAAAAGTCGATGCGAGTATATTTAGACAATGCTGCAACCACACCTCTTGCGAAAGAAGTTGCCGAAGCCATGATTCCTGTTTTACAAAATGAATTTGGAAATCCTTCTTCTACGCATTTCTATGGAAGACAGACCAAAGCATTGATTGAAACATCCCGACGTTCTATTGCAAAGCAGTTGCACTGTTCCCCAAATGAATTGATTTTCACGTCCGGAGGAACGGAAGCTGACAATATCGCATTGAATACTGCTGTTTACCAATTAGGTGTAAAGCGCATAATCTCCACAACGATTGAGCATCATGCTGTTTGTCATACGATAGAGCATTTGGCGGAAAGAGAACACATCGAAGCAGTTTGGTTGTCTGTTGACACAAAAGGAAATATCGATTTGAATGAGTTGGAATCTTATTTGAAAGATGAAAAAACCACTTTGGTTTCCCTGATGCATGCAAACAATGAAATCGGAACATTGACACCAATTGAAAAAGTAAGTGCATTATGCAAAAAATACAACGCTTATTTTCATACGGATACGGTTCAAACCATGGGACATTACGCCTTTGATTTGGAAAAATTAGGAATCGACTTTATTACTTGTGCAGCACATAAATTTCACGGACCGAAAGGAATCGGTTTTTTGTATGCAAATAAACGGATCAAAACAGATATCCTGATTCATGGCGGTGCACAGGAAAGAGGTTTGCGTGGAGGAACAGAAAATGTTTACGGAATTGTCGGTTTGGCAAAAGCGGTCGAACTGGCTTATGCCGATTTGGAAGAACACCAGGCACATGTTCAAGGTTTAAAATCATACATGATCGGACGTTTGAAAGAAACGCTCAACGATGTTACTTTCCACGGCGAAATTGACCCTGAAAAAAGCTTGTACACCGTGTTGAATGTGTGTTTACCTGCAACAGAAAAATCAGGAATGCTTTTGTTTACATTGGATTTACAAGGTGTTGCCTGTTCCGGAGGTTCAGCCTGCTCTTCAGGTGCAACAAAAGGTTCTCATGTATTGGAGGGAATTCGAGCCGATAATTCAAGACCCAATGCACGCTTCTCATTTTCAAGATATACCACAAAAGAAGAAATCGATTTTGCAATTAAACAATTGGAAGCGATTTATGAAAAAGTGTTGGTTTAAACCAAACTGAAAAAGTGCTATCTTAGAGTCAGAAAAGTTTTGCTCCTATCCCGCATGTGCGTGATCGGAATTGCATTCATAATTTTGAATCGTTATGAAATACACCTTACTCCTACTAACTTGCATCCTTGGGTTTTCAAATCTGAAAGCTCAAACGTACTTCCCTCCACTTACAGGAACAACTTGGTCGACAACCGATCCCGCGACTTTAGGATGGTGTCAGGATTCGATCAACAAACTGTATGATTGGCTTGAAAACGGAGATTCAGACGCATTTCTTGTTTTAAAAGATGGAAAAATTGTTCTGGAAAAATACTTCGGGACATTTACGGCCGATAGTTTTCATGTATGGAATTCAGCAGGTAAAACACTGACAGCTTATGCAGTTGGTATTGCACAAAACGAAGGTTTCCTGAACATTGATGATCCTACAAGTGATTATCTTGGAACCGGTTGGACGAGTTTGACTCCGACACAGGAAGGAGCAATTACCATCAAACACCAATTAACCATGACAACCGGTTTGGATGACGGGGTTCCTGATTTCCACTGTACAGATCCTGCTTGCCTGATTTATAAGGCACCTGCCGGAACACGTTGGGCTTACCACAATGGTCCTTATACCCTGCTCGACTCCGTCATTGAATCAGCAACAGGAATGAGCCTGAATGTCTGGGTGAATCAAAAAATAGGAACCAAAATCGGCCTGACGGGTTTGTATGTTCAATCCGGATACGACAACGTATATGTATCAAAACCAAGAGGAATGGCTCGTTTCGGGTTATTACTTTCCCAGGATGGATACTGGAACGGAAACCCCGTACTTCCCGATCTGACATATCTCAATGAAATGCGGAATAGCAGTCAGTCTATCAATAATTCATATGGTTACCTGACTTGGTTGAATGGGAAAGCTTCTTACATGATTCCACAATCCCAGTTCGTGTTCACAGGAAGTTTAATGCCGAATGCGCCGAATGATGTCTATGCAGCCGAAGGGAAAAACGGGCAGATTATCAATGTTTCACCATCCGATGGGCTAATCCTGGTTCGAATGGGAGGAAGTCTCGGAAATAGTTTGATTGCAACTCAGTACAATGATACGATCTGGCAATATATGAATCGATTGAATTGTGTGGCCGGTGTAAATGACCAATCTCTTGAAACCATTCAAATTTCACCAAATCCGGCAAATGAGATCATTTTTATTTCCAATTTACAGGGAAATGAACTTTTTGAATTAAAAAACCAACAAGGTCAAAGCGTTCCATTCCAACAAATTGGAAATCAGATTTCCTTAAAAGGTCTTCAATCCGGCGTTTATTTCCTCACAATCTGTAAAGAAAACAATACAAAAACTTTGAAGGTCATGCGCAATTAGTGAAAAAATCCGCTAAATTTAGCCTATGTCCCAAACGAAAAGACATATTCTTATCATGAGTTCATGGTTTCCTACACGGGTAGATCCGTATGCAGGAAATTTCGTTGAGCGTTTTGCACATTTGCTCTCGGATACCTATGAAGTTACCGTTCTCCATACGATGGGAGACAAAAATTGCAGTTCCATTGAAGTTGACGATCAGCAATTTGATAATTTACGAATCATCCGTATCTATCATCACATTTCAAAAAACAGGTTTATTCATTGGTGGCTTCAACGCAAAGCATTACGGAAAGGATTGCTGATGCTGGATCACATCGATCTGATTTTCGCACATGTATTCCTTCCCAGAGCGATGCAGTTTGCACGTGTTCAGCGTTACTTTCACGTCCCGTTGATTGTGATGGAACATGGGTCCTACTATCGCAAAAAATTACGGAAAAATTTTATTTCCCTTCATCAGCAGGTCATCAAACGCGGAAGCAGGCATACCAGTGAAATTGTAGCTGTTTCAAATGTGCTTCGAACGGATATGAAACCATTCTTCCCCACTACTAAAATTCAGGTGATCCCGAATTTTGTAGACGAAGATTTATTTTCTTTGAGAGAAACGAATCCTTTGCATCGGACAAAGTTCATTCATATTTCGACGCTGGATAAGAACACCAAAAATCCCGATTTACTCTTTGATGGCTTTTTGAATGCTTACCTGGAATCCGGTAAGAAAATCAGTTTAACGATTGTTTCCGACCAAAGTACTGATGAATGGGAGAAATGGTTAAAATTAAACAGCTGCAAAGAAGCGATCAATTTCGTTGGTCCGTGTGAGTGGGAAGAAATCAGCCAACTTATCAAAGAGCATGATGCGCTTATCCTGACCTCCGAGTATGAAACTTTCAGTATTGTTATCGCAGAAGCCTGGTTAACCGGTACTCCCGTTATTTCAACAGCTGTAGGTATAGCAGCAAATATGACCGATTCACTTGGGATTAAAATCGAACACAACAATATTGCAGAATTGAAACATGCCATTTTGGATATGATGAATGGGAAATTTCAATTTGATCCGGATTTCCTGCGCTCTTTCGGTATGCAATTCTCCAAGGAAAGCGTCAGAAACCAGCTCATCGAATTGTTCAATAAGCACTTTATTATATATGAATAAGACGTAAGACTCGAGACTGAATACTTTATGAAATCTGTCTAAGGTCTTCAGTCTAATGTCTCAAGTCTATAAAAACCATGAACAAAAAAGCATTCTTTGAACACCTTTCGAATTCGCTTTCTGAAAAGATTACAAGATTACAGTCGGATATTGCTGATCTTCAAAAGGACATTTCCGAAGACAGTAAGAGTTCTGCAGGAGATAAGTTTGAAACTTCACGTGAGATGGCTCAGCAGGAGCTTGGGAAGTTAAGTACCCAATTGAACGAACAATTGCGAATCAAAAGCTTGGTTGAAAACCTATCGATTGAAAAAATGACCCGGGCCCAATTGGGTGCACTGATTGAAACCAACAAAGGATTCTTCTTGTTGGGAATTCCAATTGGAAACTGCTCCTTTGAAGGAAAAAATATTGCAGGAATCGGTTTGGGTGCCCCGCTTGGTCAATTATTGCTTCATAAGAAAAAATCAGACGAGGTAATTTTCAACAACCAACAATTCGTTATTGAAGCGATCTATTGATGTAACCGAATAAAAAACAGCACTTATATTAGCGTATGAAAAAATGGACCCTTTACTTATTTGCGTTGTTTACACACGTTAATCTTTCATTTTCACAACCTGATTATTCACATGGAATTTTTAACACGGATTATCAATCTTCTTACCCAAACGGGAACAAAAAAACTATAGGAAAAATCAACCACAACCAACGCGTTGGGAACTGGGAATTCTATTCGGAAGATGGAACGCTAATCGCCAAAATAAACTACCGGTCAAATACCGAGTTTACAACCCTGGAAACCCATAATGGAAAAACAACCAGTTTAGCAATTCCTTTATACGAATACGATAAATTATTCCAGCTTCCGCTTGAAGAGCATCACGTAGAATGGACCAAACGCATCTACAGAGATATTCCGGCAAATCAGTTTCGATTAGCACCTGATTTCAACTTTTTCAAGTTTCTGGATTCAATGCAGTCGGATAAGATACTTTATTTTTCAGATGATCAATTTCAAAACAAAATTACTTCCGCTCGGGAACTAATGGACGAAGACAAAGAAATTTGCGGTTACCGAATCAAATTAGATTATTTCTTCCGGAACGATTTCAATTTTATGGATTCCAGGATTGTCGGGATTGCTCCTTTATATAAAACCCCGGATGGAAAGATAAAAGAGATCTGCTGGTTGTATTATCACGGACTGAAAGACATCGTTTTTGAAAAAATAATTAACACGGAAAATCGATCGATGGAAACGATACTTCAAACAAGAAGCTATGGATCCACTATTTATAAAGAGAACAACATTTCAAATAAAATACTTAATGAGCTATCAACAGATTCGATTGATTGGAAGCACGAAAAAATCGATTATGAAATCGACAAATCAATAATAGAAGCTGAAAATGATCTCATCATAAAAAGCTATTTTTGATCCGGAACAAAATCCTTTTAGTCACTATTAATTTAATGTTAACTGACTTAATAATTTATTTACACAAGCCTCACAATCCAATAATTTTACACTTAATTTAGAATAACGTTATAGCAGTTCCTTTGTAGCAAAATTAGAGCTATGAAGTTATTTCTTTCCGTTGTTTCATTATTGATTGTAGGTTTTGCCTTCTCACAAGACAAAAACACCGGAGTAATTCAAGGAAAAGTTATCGATTCGGAAACAGGAGAAGGCCTTCCTTCTGCTCAGGTTGAATTGGTTGAACAAAGTAAAAAAATCCTTTCTGATATTGAAGGTATTTACAATTTCGACAAATTGGAAAAAGGAACATATACGGTAAAAATCGTATATCCGGGATTTCCTACTCAAGTTGTAAATGGCATCCAAGTTAAAAGCGGAGAGGTTACATCTATTGACGTCATAATGGCTCCTCCAACAGAAGATTCGATCGGAGAAGTTGTCATTACAGCCAAACGGATCACTGACACAGATCAAGGAGTTGTATTGGTTCAGAAAAACGCTATCGGAGTCAGTGATGTAATGTCCAGCCAGTCTATCCAACGTTCAACAGCAAACAATACAAGTGATGTATTGAAAATGGTGAGCGGAGCAAGTATCCAGGACAACAAATTTGCCGTTATCCGTGGATTGAATGACCGTTACAATGCAGCTTTCCTGAATGGTTCCCCGCTTCCAAGTTCGGAAAGTGACCGAAAAGCATTCTCCTTTGATATGTTCCCTGCAAACATGTTGGAAAACCTGACAATTACCAAATCAGCTACTCCGGATCAACCGGCAGAATTTGCGGGTGGATTGATCCAGATCAATACGAAAAGTATTCCCGAAAAAAACTTCTTCTCTTTCCAGGTCGGAACCGGAATCAACACGATTACCACATTTAAAGACCGTACTTCCTATAAAGGAGGAAAAATGGATTGGTTGGGAATCGATGACGGATCCCGGAAAATGCCTTCAGCCGTACCGGCTCATGCAGAATACCCGTTAAATATTCATGAGCAAGCTAAATTAGCTAAAGAAGTATCCACCAATTGGGGAACAACTGACAGCAAGTTTTTACCCAACTTAAATCTTCAGGTTTCCGGTGGTTTCAACAAAAAATTCGGGAAACGTGAGATCGGTATGATTGCAGCTTTGACATATAGCAAAAGCTTTAGCTATAATCAAACGGTACGTCGCGGTTATTCGAACAGCACTGATCCGAATTCAGTCCAATCAACGCAAGTGGATTACGACTATTTGGACAAAAACAATGTAACCAATCTATTGGCCGGAGCTTTGATGAATTTTGCTTTCAAGATCAATGAACGAAACACCATCAATTTCAAGAACATTTACAGTATCAACTCTTCCGATAAATTGATTAACAGAACCGGAGAAATCAATCCTTTGGAGTCCAATCCGAATATCTTGCGCTCAAATGCACGCTGGTTCACATCAGATCAGGTTTATTCCGGACAATTGGAAGGTCAACACGGTTTGAGACTTGAAGGATTCAAAGTGAATTGGTTGGCTGGATACAGCAATGTTCACCGGGTGGTTCCGAACTTAAGTCGTTCTATTTATACACGCAATAAATATATCATCGACCCAAGTAACCCGAATCCACAAGACACGATGTACGTGGCAAATATCTCTTACACGAATGTTGGTCCAAGTTACGGTGGTGGAATGTTCTTCTCCGACAACAAGGAGAGTTCGGTAAACGGCCGTTTGGATCTTGCATATGGAACAGATTTGTTCGGAAAATACAAAAGCGAATTCAAAATCGGAGTTTACAGCCAGGTTCGTAACAGAAAATTCGAAGCACGTCAATTAGGATATACGCGTTACGGTGTAACCGGTGGAAATGTTCAATTTGACGAAAGTCTATTGTACCTTCCGGAAGATCAAATCTTCTCTTCTCAAAACATGGGATTAATTGAGCCGGGAGCTAACGGAAATCCAGGGAAAGGCGGTTTCAAATTGACAGATGGAACAAAATTCTCTGATCAATATACCGCACAATCGGTTTTAAATGCCACATACCTTCAATTGGATAATCGATTCGGTAAACGATTCCGTTTCATTTATGGAGTTCGCGCTGAATATTTCCAACAACAATTAAATGCGTTAAAAGACAACAATACCCCTTTGATAATCAATACGAAGAAATTGGATTTCCTTCCTTCCATCAATGCCATCTTTGAAGCAAATAGAAGAACAAATATCCGTCTAAGTTACTCTCAAACATTAAACAGACCGGAATACAGGGAGCTTGCACCATTTGCTTTCTATGATTTCACTACGAATTTTGTAATCTCCGGGAATGATTCATTGAAACGTGCATTGATCCATAATTTGGATTTAAGATATGAAACCTTCCCTGGAAGAGGTCAATTGTTCTCAGCAACAATCTTCTACAAAAACTTCATTAATCCGATTGAGCAAAAGTCCCGTCCGGACGTTATCAATGAAATTTCATTCCAAAATGTAGCATCAGCAACAAACTATGGTCTGGAGTTAGAAGCGAGATCCTTGATTTCAACTATATTCGGTTTGGATACTTCTTCATTCTTTGACAATTTAATGGTTTACTCCAATCTATCCATCATTCGTTCCAAAGTAGATGTTTCGAGTGTTGCCGGAAGTGTTGCCGATTCAAGACCACTTCAAGGACAATCTCCTTATGTATTCAATGCCGGAATCCGCTATGACAATCCACGTAATCAATGGGGAATGTCATTGAACATCAACCGTGTAGGACAGCGTATTTCAATTGTTGGAAACGTGAATGAACCGGACTTATGGGAACAAGCAAGAACATTCCTTGATTTGCAGATCACCAAGTCATTCATGAAAGGCCGCGCTCAATTCAAATTGAATATTCAGAACATTCTTGCTCAAGACCAGGTTTTCTATCAAAACAGCTCAACAGCCAGAACAACTGCAAAAGGAGCAAATGGATTCTTTAATACCGTATTTGTTGGAGATAAGAACAACAACAATGGCTTTGATAAAAGTATTGATCAACAAGTCTGGAGAACAAACTTCGGAAGAACTTTCAGTGCTTCCCTGAGCTTCAGATTGTAATTTCAAAAAAATGCCTGAGAGGCCACCCGTGATGCGGGTGGCTTTTTTATTTGTCGCAGGCATGAAAAAAAACATCTTTACTAAAACGATTGAGTCAATATTAAATTAATACTATCGCTCTTAAGATGAACTTAACATTTATTTACCTGAAACGTAACTTAAAGGAAAGGATAGAACAAGGTTGGCAAGGCAATTTTGTACCAAGAAAAAAATAGAAAAATGAAAAAAATTTACTTAAGTGCATTGTTCGCAGGTTTAGGAACTCTGGCAGCATTTGGACAAGACTTTTACGAAACAACTTACCGTGGAGCGTTTGCTCCGGCTCCAACAGCGATGTGGACAGAAGGGTGGGCAAACTGGGATCCGCAAAACACAAGCTACGGTACTCCAAACCAAACGATCACAGCTAACATTACAGCTAACACAACTTGGACAGCTGGGAACATTTACTTGTTGCAAGGTCAGATCTATGTAAAAAACAACGCAACTTTGACCATTGAGCCGGGAACGATCATCATGGGTGACAAAGCGATCCAAGGATCTGGGTTGTTCATTACCAAAGGTGCGAAATTAATGGCGCAAGGGACTCAAAACGCTCCTATCGTATTTACATCCAACCAACCTGCAGGTTCTCGTGGAGCTGGTGACTGGGGTGGAGTTATCTTGTTAGGAAAAGCAGCTAACAATCAAACAAACGGTATTGCAAATATCGAAGGTCTTGCTCCGACTACAGATACTGAATTTGGTGGAGGAACAACTCCGGACAACTTAGACAACTCAGGTGCAATGACATACGTACGTATCGAATTCCCGGGATATGCTTACCAAACAGATAAAGAGATCAATGGTTTGACATTCGGTTCAGTAGGTTCCGGAACTGAAATCAATTTCATTCAAGTTTCTTTCTCGAATGATGATGCATATGAGTGGTTCGGTGGAACTGTTAGCCCTAAACACTTGGTTTCTTACAGAAATTTGGATGATGATTTTGATACAGATTTCGGATTCTCCGGAAAAGTTCAATTTGGTTTGATCGTTCGTGACCCGAACATCGCAGATAACCCTGCAGTTTCCACTTCAGAAGGTTTTGAGTCAGATAATGACGCTTCAGGTTCTACCAACAACCCTCAAACAAACGCAACGTTCACAAACGTTACTGCAATCGGGCCATACAGAGGAAGTACATCAAACACAATCGCTGCAGGTTACCGTCGTGGAGCTCGTATCCGTCGTAACTCGGCATTGGACATCCGCAACTCCATTTTCATGGATTTCCAAAGAGGAATTCACATTGATGGAGCTGCATGTGAAGGAAATGCTACAAACGGTCTGATCGTTTACAAAAACAATATCGTTGCCGGGAACGTTACAGGTAAAGTAACCGAGGTAAATGCAGGAAGTACATTTGGAATTCAGGCTTGGTTCGCAGCAGGAATGAACGATTCAATCGCTTCAACAGCTGGAATCCTGACTACTCCTTATAACTACTTGAATCCTGATTATCGTCCGGCTGCAAGTTCACCGCTTTTAACAGGTGCAGATTTCACAGGAATGAGTACAGGACTAGGAATCAAAGAAGTTTCTGCTATTGCAGGTGTTTCTTTATACCCGAATCCAACAAGCATGAACGCTTCATTATTCGTTGACGTTGCACAAAACAGCACTATCGAAGTGGTTGTAATGAATGCTAATGGTCAAGTGATGCAAACTGTAGCGACTAAGTATGCTGAAGTTGGAACACATGAATTCACAATCAATTCTTCAAATTTCGCTCAAGGATTGTATTACGCAGTTGTCAGAACAGCTGATGCCGTTAAGACTGTTAAATTGAGCGTTGTAAAGTAATCCCTGGAGAGTTTCTCTGTTAGTTTAGTTTTATAGCAAGTTGAAGGGTTCACAACGGTGAACCCTTTTTCGTTGATCAAAAACCACATTCTTAGCATATTTTAATTCCCAGGGATTATCTTATACCTCAAAGAATTGGAGAACGCAAAGAAGACCGCACATATGCAATCCTCACTGTAATTCACTGTAAAATCTATCAAAGAATCCCTATAATCTGGGAATATCCCTATCTTCGTAAAAACAAGTCACATGAAAATTTTAGCATTCGGAGCAAGTACCAGCAAATCTTCCATCAACCAACAATTTGCGCATTTTGCTGCACATCAATTTGATGGAGAAGTTAATATGATCGATCTGAATGACTTCGAAATGCCTGTATTTTCTGTTGACAAGGAAAAAGAAGACGGTTATCCCGTTCAAGCCCAGGAGATGCACGACATCATTGAGAATTCGGATTTTCTGGTCATCTCCATGACTGAACACAATGGAAGTTACTCTGCCGCATTCAAAAACACACTGGATTGGTGTTCCAGATTGAATAACAGCGTATTTCACGACAAACCGATGTTATTGATCTCTACTTCACCGGGAAAACTGGGAGCAAAATTCTCTTTGGAAGCTGCATTAAGCCGTTTTCCGCGTCATACGGCTAACATCCTGGGTCATTTCAGTTTACCAAGCTTTGAAGAGAATTTCAAAGACGGTATTATCAATGAAGAATTAGCAAAAGAATTCAATGATTTGATTAAGCACGTTAAAGAGACCTTAGCGGAGATCAAATAAAGAATCTACACCAAGAGTTCGCTCAATGGTAAATCCTTCAGCATAACGCACGCCAATACCTCTTCCGAACTCTGCCATTCTGCCCCGGAGAAATTCAAAAAATTCCTCACCGGAAATAGGTGTTTTCGGTTCTGAAGAATTCGGGTCCCAAAATTGGGTTTTATATGCCTTGATGGAATCAAATTTTTGTTCTACAAAATCAGTCACATCGATTACAAAGTCTGGCTTCAGATAACGGTCCTGGATGTAGTAATAAACTGCTTTCGGTCTATGTGCTTCCTGAGCTTTCCCTTCCCAGGAAGTTTCTATTCTGCGTAAACCTGCTAAAAAACAAGCTTCCGAAGCCAGTTTGCTTCCTTTTCCGTGATCCGGATGACGGTCGGAAACCGCGTTCAATAAAACAATACTCGGTTTGAATCGGCGGATTTGTTCAATAAGTAATCTCAAATTTTCCTCCGAATGTTCGAAAAAGCCATCCGCCATCTTCAGATTCATCCTTGCGGAAAGTCCCAAAATATCAGCTGCAGCCTGAGCTTCCTCCTTGCGTGTTTCCTTCGTTCCCCTGGAACCCAGTTCTCCTTGTGTCAAATCAATTACTCCGGTGGTGAAGCCCAATGAGCGGTGTTTCAACAAGGTTCCTGCAGCAGAAAGCTCCACATCATCCGGGTGCGCTCCTATAGCTAATATATCAATCTGATTCATGATTTCTTGATCCAATCTAAAATGTGTGAATCGACAGGTTCTGTTTGGGGAGAAAAATAACCGGCAATTTTACCTTCCTGATCAATCAGGTATTTCTGAAAATTCCAGCTTACTTCCTCACCTGTTTGTTCTCTCAACCATTCATAGATGGGATGAATTTCAGGCCCTACCGTATGTACCTTTTCCGAAAGCGGAAAACTTACGCCGTAGTTTGTCGAGCAGAATGTTGCGATTTCTTCCGGTGTTCCCGGTTCCTGTCCCCCGAAATCATTGCAAGGAATTCCCAGAACAGTAAAATTATTCCCACCGAATTCCTCATTCAATTCCTGTAACTGGGTATACTGAGGTGTCAATCCGCATTGGGAGGCTACATTCACCAAAAGAACTTTCTTGCCTTTATAATCATTCCAATCAATGATCTGGCCATTCAACTGCTTTAATGAAAAATCATACAATGTCATAACAATTCTCTTTGAGCTTTAAGATACTGCTTATTTCGAATTCCGGCAACAATTGTAAGAATCAGGAATGCCAAAATTGAAAGCCATACATACCAAGGAAGATTCACGGAACCATCACCATTAGCGTATGAATGCAGACCAACCAGGATGAAATTCACTCCGAAGAATGTAAACAGGATCGCTGCATATCCCCACATTGCTGCAGCGTTGAACGCAAATTTCCCTTTTAGTCCCGGAATATATCTTAAATGCAATACAATCGCGTAAACCAACACTGAAACCAAAGCCCAGGTTTCTTTCGGATCCCATCCCCAGTATCTTCCCCAGGATTCGTTCGCCCAGATTCCACCAAGGAATGTTCCGATGGTCAGCATAAATAATCCGATTGTTACAGTCATTTCACTGACTGCTGTAAGTATTGAAATGATTTTCGTAACCTCTTGTCCCTTTTTAGAGTCTCTAGCCAAATACAAAATGATATTGACGAAACTGATTACAAACCCAAGTCCCAGGAATCCATAACTACTTGTAATGATTGCCACATGGATCATCAACCAATAGCTTTTCAAAACAGGCTGCAATGGTGTGATTTCGGGATCAAGAAGATTCAATTGGGATACGAAGATAAAGAACCAGGCGAGCAAAGCAGCTGCGGCCAAAATCACCACACTTACGCGTGAAAAGATAAATCCTGCCAAAACAATGACCCATGCAATAAAAACCATCGCCTCATATCCGTCACTCCAGGGAGCATGTCCCGAAATATAACTTCTCATTCCCAATCCTGCTCCATGGTAAAGGAAAATAATCCCCATCAGAACAAACAGGATTTTTGCAATGATGGAATAACGACGCTCCGATTTTTCGGAAGGATTGAAAAATACCCGTATAAAGAAGATGATCAACAGAATCATCCCGAATGAAAAATAACTATTTCCCGAATTCTTGAAAATTCCCATTTTATTGTAAGAAACCTCCATTTTCACATGTGTCTCTGTAGGTAAAATGGAAGCAGGAGATAATGAACGCTGCAGTTTTTTCAGTTCATTCAACAGCTTGGTCGAATTGGAAAAATCATTATTGGATTTCGCTGCATCATTCAATGAACTGATGTAGTTCAAAGCCAATTTGCTCGTCACACTATCCTTCATCATCAATTCCTGGTTAAAAGGCATGAACCAGCGATTTGCGTTATCCCCTTTCAAGGGAATGATTTTCATGTAATTCCAGTTGATGACACCCAACAACACTTGGTACTTCTCCCCTAACTTGATTAGTTTCTTCTGAGTTTCAGATTGCTGGGATTCCGTTTTTTGTAACGCTTGATTGTAGTCATTGATCCATTTAAAGTTCCCGGTTTCATCCGTTAACTCCCTGAATGAAACATATTTTGTCAGATTGTATTTATCAAACAATGCAGAAGGAACGAGGATCACTTTTTGGTCCAACCAATAATCCGGATACATGTGCATACTCATGATAGTCTGAACAGCATTCCGGTCTTCGTATTTATTTGCGCGATACAATTTGCTCAACAACTGATCGCACAGGGTATGCATTGGGATGATTCGTCCTCTGTTATCCTGGACAAGCAGTGTTGCCAATTCATCACTTTGCTCTTCGGAAACAAAATAAACCACCGGTTTCACATTTGCCGCAGGTAGTTGTTGTTCTGAGTGCTCATGATGATGTTCGTGGTCATGCACATGTCCGGAAGAATCCTGGGCAAATGCAGTCAGCGAAGCTAAAGCAAATAAGATACTTACTGTCACTTTAGCATTGGAAGTTTTCAGATTTCCAATCAACTCCCGAAAGCGTGAAGCAGGTGCAAACAAACTGAAGATCATCCCGATAAACATCATCAGATAGCCCAGGTAGGTTATGTTTGTTCCCCAAAAATCGTGGTTCACACTCAAAATAGTCCCCTTTTCATCTGCATCATAAGAAGATTGAAAGAAACGGTAACCGCCGTAATCCAATACATGATTCATGAAGACGTGTTTTGTCCCGAATTCATTATGAGCAGTATCCAGAACTTGCAAATCACTTGCATAGGAAGAAGGCATATCCGAACCCGGATAGCGATCAAGCATGAAATCGTTACATTTCATATAAAATGGGATCTTAATGCGTTTCATTCCGTATTCCAAATGATAATTCAATCCGTTGAATTCAAAGAAAACCGGAACTCCGACCATTTTCGCTCCCCCTTCCAGGCGAACCAGTTTGGATTTGTTACCATCTGTGATCTTTACTGTCAGATAATCCGACCCTACATCTCTCATTCCTGAAGGACGCAGTATTTTTCCCGCATTCGGAATTTCCTGTTTGAACACAAATTGTTGTCCCGCGATTTGGTATAAAGTAGTTGTTGCAAAAACCACTTCCTCTCCGGGAGCCACCTTCACAAATACGGAATCTGGAGGAGCAATTCCACTCTGACGTGCTTTTTGCATTTCCTTCATTGGAATATATTGCAAAGGCATATTCGGACGCAAACGCAAGGTGTCATTTTTCCGGTAGACATTCACCCCATTCACCAATTGATCGGAGAATGCGATATTCAAGCCATTCAGGGAAAAAATATCATTGTCAATCAGGTAATTGGATTTCATTCCATCCGTAACGATATCCAGAGCACTTGTTTTATACTTCGGGTTGATCTCAATGGTATCAATCTGCTTCGATTTGAAATCAACATATTCGATTGAAATCGGTGTTTTATGTTTTGGAAACTCAATATCCATGGATACGGAATTAAATGGATAGGATTCCGCCAAAATGGCTTTCACGTCATTCGTCAATTGAAATTCCTTTCCATCATTCACATTCACCCATAAGTAAGGATCTGAAGTATAAACGATATTGGAAGCAGCGCCTTCACGGATCATCATCATTCCTTCATAACTGATATAACGCGTAATCCAGGCTCCGAGAATAATGACAATAAAAGAAATATGGAAAAGCAATACGGCAATTTTCTCCCGTTTCCACATTTGGTAGCGGAAAATGTTTGCCACCAAATTCACACACAGAAATGCCAATAATAATTCGAACCATTTTGCATTGTAGATCCATAGCTTTGCTGCTTGTGTATTTTCGTATGATTCAATAAATGTAGCTATTGCAATTGCCGAAAGGAAGACGAATAATCCCATTGCCATTGCCCTCATTGAAAAAAGGCCTTTTGCTAGTTTTTCCATGTAAAAACGGATTGATAATTTTCAGTTGCAAAAGTAACCATTCCGTTGGGTTTTACGCTCAAAACACATTTTATTTTCTCCCGCCGATCACGTAGATTCTGCGGAAGAAGTATTGTATTCAGTGAGATTCAAAGACGAAGATATCCATTCGCAAAAAAAATACTATCCAAAGCATCTCCAATTTAAATCTGCGTGATTCGCAAAATCTACTGACAAAAAAAGAGGATCCGTGTAACGAATCCTCTTCTAACAACTTGTGTTTATATGCTTACTCTGCGTCTACTACATCAGCAGGAACTAAAATTCTTCCGCAATGTTCGCAAACAATTACTTTTCTACGTGTATCGATATCCAACTGGCGTTGAGGTGGAATCTTATTGAAGCAACCTCCGCAAGAATCACGGTCAACACCAACTACAGCCAATCCATTTTTTGCATTTGTACGCAAACGATCATATGCCTCAATTAATCGGGTATCGATCAATGCTTTTGCTTTTTCTGATTGTATAATCAATGCATCCTCTTCTTTTTGCGTTTCTCCAACGATTTCATTCAACTCATCTTGTTTCACTTTCAAATCGCCCTTACGAAACTCCAAACGCTCTTTTGCTTCGTCAAGCACTTCTTTTTTGGAAGAAATCTTGATTTTAGCCTCTTTCATGCGTTTATCGTGCAATTTGATCTCTAACTCCTGGTATTCGATTTCCTTCGCCAACGATTCAAACTCACGATTGTTACGTACGTTATTTTGTTGATCCTTGAACTTTACAATAGCAGCTTCCGCATCTTTCATTGCCATCTTACGATCCGCAACTTCCGTATCTAATTCTTTCGCTTCCTCTTGCAGGTTCTTGATTCTAGTCTCTAACCCTTCGATCTCGTCTTCCAAATCCTGAACCTCCAAAGGCAATTCACCACGTACGGTTCTAATTTTATCGATTTGAGAATCAATCTTTTGCAACGCATACAATGCGTCCAACTTTTCAGCAACTGTTGTTTCTTTTGTACTTGCTTTTGCAGCCATACTTTAGAGATAATTTATCGGATTCGTATTTACACTCGTTAAACGAACCGCAAAATTAGTAAATTTTTTCTTCAATTGTGCTACTAACCACTCAGAAGTATATTGTTCCGACTCAAAATGACCGATATCCGCGATCATTAAGTGATTTTCAGCATCGAAAAATTCGTGGTATTTAAAGTCACCGGTGATAAAAACGTCTGCTTTCGCCCGAATTGCATCTTTTAATAAAAAACTTCCGGATCCACCACAAACGGCAATGGTTTTAACGACCGATTTGGTCGGATTGGTATATCTGACAGTCCCGCAATGGAAAGTTTTCTTTATAAAATGTAAAAACTCCATGGCTTCCATTCCCTTTTCCAAAGATCCGATCATACCACTTCCAATGTATTCATTGGTGTTGGATAAACCTATCAGATCGTAAGCAATCTCTTCGTACGGATGCGCTGCTTTCATAGCTTGGAGCACAGGGGAAACAGCATGTTCGGCAATAATCACTTCAATTTTTACCTCTTTTACCACTTCCAGTTCACCTGCTTTTCCCAAGAATGGAACTGCATTTTCGTCAGGTCTGAATCTTCCTTCTCCTTTTGAACTGAAGCTGCATGAATCATAGGAACCAATCATTCCGGCCCCGGCCTTTGCCATCGCTTCGCGTAATAAATCTGCATGCGTTTGCGGAGCAAAAACAATCAATTTGTGGCATGTTGCAGCTTTCGGGCTTAATATTTTGAGATCCGTCAGTCCCAGTTTTTCGGAAATGATATGATTTACCCCGAAATGTACATTATCGAGGTTGGTATGTATTGCAATCAGGTTGATGTCATTTTTGATAGCTTTTGAAACAGTCCGTTCCACATAGTTCGCACCTGTTATACGTTTCAGTCCCTTGAAAATAATGGGGTGGTGTGTCAGAACCACATTCGCCCCATGAAGAATTGCCTCGTCAATGATCGTTTCAATACAATCCAATGCAACCAGGATCCCTTTGATTTCCGCATTCGGGTCACCAACCAGTAATCCCGAATTGTCATAGGATTCCTGGTAAGCGAAGGGTGCTATGTGATTCAAATAGGAAACGAGTTCTTTTACCTGCATTTTTAATGAATTGGATTATCAAAGATACGAAATCCGACAGTAAATAAGCAGTAATCCGGCAATAATCAACAACCAAATTGCATTTATCTTCACTTCGATCCCAAAAACAGGATTGAAAGAGACAACGATCATGTTTTCCAGTGATTTATATCATATTTTCCTGCATAAAGCGCGCTTATTTTTGTAATCTAAACAGTCGTATAATCAATAAAACAAAGTCATGAGTAATAGCGGATTTATTTCTGATCAACATAAAGAAAACGTTGAATGGTCAAGCAAACTGGATTTCTATAAAGATGAAATAGAGATTCTTCAAAAACGATTAGACGAAATTGCCAGTAAAAACACGAAGAAAGAAGTGCTTATTTCTGTCGAATATTTCCAAAACCAACTAATCATCCATCGAAATACCATTGATGAAATACAGCATGGGGTAAACGTATCGGAAGATAGTCTCCTAAATGAAGTAAAGAAAAATCCTGTCGCTACAGATCATCGGAAAACGGGATATCATCAAACCGAAAAAGAAGAGATTCAAGTCCTTGAAAAAACCTTCAAAGAGTTACGTGAAGAATTCAATCGATTTGTATCTAAATGGATTTAGAAATAGATCCGTTACTTCAAAAACCAACAAAAGGGAGCTTTTAAATAAAAGCTCCCTCCCTATTTCTAATATTCTACAAAACAAAAAAGCACTTTTCTTTCACTTGTTCCGGATACAATTTCTGCAACACCTCATCAGCCAGTAAGGTTGTATTTAAAATTTGTGCCTGATTACAAGCTGGAATTTCATTCAAACCAGTGATCGGATGACCTGAAATACCTTTCGGAAATTTTTCAGGTTCATTGGAAACCCAAATAAATGGTACCGTTTTCCCGATCAATATTTTCGCAGTTATGCGTCCCTTCTGCCCTGTTCCATTGACAATTAATTGTTGAGCAGAATCCCAATCCAACTTAATGAATCGATTGACTTTCAAGGAAAAAAATGCCTGCTGTTGATAGTCTTCACTTGTTTTTGATGTTCGCAAATCATGATCACGCCATAAATGGGTTACCGAATCCAATCCTTTAATCGAAAAACCCGCTTCGAACCAACGAAACAACAAATCGTAATCCTCCGGATAATTTAACCCGGAAAAACCGCCGCATTTTTCCAAATCAACTTTCAGCATCATCCAATTCCCGGAAGCAATGGAACATTCGCGATAAATCTGCGCATAAAAATCCGAGTTGTCCACCCGATCGGTCAACCACCTTTCATATGCCTGATAACCCGCAGAAATCAATCCGGTTTCGGAGAAGTATTTTACTTTTCCTGTTACAATTTCGCTTTCTCCGGTTTGAAGCGCTTCTAACATCTGTGTCAACTTGAAATCAGGCATGATATCATCTGCATCCATGCGCGTGACATATTCTCCTTTCGCTTCCAAAAAAGCAGTACAAAGCGCATCCACAATTCCCTTTCCTTTATTTTCAACTAACCTGATCCTTGGATCATGCAGCAAATCAGCCAGTGCCCCCAGCTCATTTTCTGTGCTATGATCATTCACCAAGATCCATTCCCAATCGCTGTGTGTTTGTTCCAAAATGGACAAGGCAGTCTCCCGAATGTATTTTTCCGCATCGCGGTATGGTGTAAGAATCGAAATCAGAGTCATCGGGCAAATTTATGTTTTTATTTTACGAGAGCAGACGAGCGCAGAAGCACGCAGATCACAAATTTAACGCCAGAAGACGGCTGAAGATACATTTCGATTTGCAATTCGCAATTCGCAATTTACTACTTTTACCTCCATGGAAAAATTCCGATTGCTTCTTCTCCCTTTCTCCTGGCTTTACAGCTTGGTTGTAAGTTTGCGAAATTGGTTTTACAGTATCGGAATTTTCAAATCGAAAGAAATTCCCGGAGCTTCCATCTGTATAGGAAACATTACGGTCGGAGGAACAGGAAAATCTCCTCTCACCGCTTATATCGCCAAATTGTTCGAATCGCAAAAACCGGTCATCCTATCACGCGGATACGGAAGAAAAACACAGGGTTTGATTATAGCGAATGCAACCAGTTCAGCGGGTGAATTGGGTGATGAACCGATGATGTACTGGACAACTTTCAATCAGCAAGTTCCTGTCGTAGTAGCTGAAAAAAGACAAATCGGTGTGGATTGGATCCGCGAAAACAAACCGAATTCCCTGATACTTTTAGATGACGCTTTTCAGCACAGAGCTGTTAAAGCCGGTTTGAATATTTTATTAATGACCTATGACCGCCCCGTTTTCAGGGACTTTGTTTTTCCTGCAGGAAATTTGAGAGAACCGAGAATCGGAATGAAACGTTCGGATATCGTGGTCATTACGAAATCACCCAAGGGTCTTCCTGAAAAATCAAAAACCCTTTTTTATCAAAAAATTCCACTTTCAAAAGACCGTATCTTCTTCAGCGAAGTCATTTATGGAGATTTGACCGGCCTATTTGGAGAAATTTGGGAACCGGTTGATCAAATAATATTGGTAACAGGTATTGCCCAACCCGAACCACTATATCGTTTTTTAGCTGAGAACCATCCGATTGAAGCAATCAGATTCCCGGACCACCATGCTTTTACTCGTGCCGATATTCAACAGATTCAGCAAAAAGTTGCTACTTTTGCCCACCAACGTTGTGCGGTAGTTACAACGGAAAAAGATGCGGTGCGCTTTGCGGAATGGAAAGAAGTGATTTTAGAAAGCAAGATTCCATTTTTTGTACAAGGCATTTCGCTGAAAATAGATAGAGAACAAGATTTTAAAGATTTACTCAAAAATTATGTTGTTAGAGCAAATGAAGGAAGCTGCTGATTATATTAACAGCAAGACACAGGTCAAACCAAGTATCGGGATCATTTTAGGAACAGGTTTAGGCGGATTGGTTAAAGAAATTGAGGTGATTGATGAGATATCCTACCAGGATATTCCTCATTTCCCGGTTTCCACAGTGGAAAGCCATTCCGGAAAATTGATTTTCGGAAATTTAGGTGGAAAAAAGGTTGTTGCCATGCAAGGCCGTTTTCACTTTTACGAAGGTTACAACATGCAACAGGTAACATTTCCTGTTCGGGTAATGAAATTATTGGGTATTGAGCGTTTATTTGTGAGTAATGCTTCCGGTGGCGTGAACCCGGATTTTGTGGTTGGTGAAATCATGATCCTGGACGATCACATCAATTTGTTCCCCGCACATCCGTTGATCGGTAAGAATATTGATGAATTAGGCCCTCGTTTCCCCGATATGAGTGAGCCATACGATCATCAGATGATCGAAGTAGCGAAAAACATCGCTGCTGAAAACAATATCAAGGTTTCGGTTGGAACTTATGCAGCATTGACCGGTCCTACGTTGGAAACTCCTGCTGAATACGGATATGTTCGTGCAATCGGAGCTGATGCTGTCGGAATGTCAACGATTCCTGAGGTGATTGTTGCCCGTCATATGGAAATTCCATGTTTTGCGATATCCATCATTACAGATTTAGGAGTTCCTGGAAAAATTCAAAAAGTGAGTTTACAGGACGTAATAGATGTCGCCAGCAGACAAGAGCCTAAAATGACATTGATCATGCGTGAACTGATTGCTAAAATTTAAGTTTGATTCAATAAATTGTGAAAGCCTTCCCGAACATTCAGGAAGGCTTTTTTGTTTTAGTAATATTTCCCTATTTTTGGTTTCTGAATAAAAATCAATCTACTCATGAAACAGACTTTATACATCACCTTCTGCGCATTATTTATCGTTACTGCCTGTAAGAAAAAGGAAAATCCTCCCGCTGAAGAAACTCCAGCACCTACAAACTTATGCAGCAAACCTTCAAACCTTGGTTTATATACGCTGGGACCTGAGGTATATTTTCATTGGGATGACAACAATGCGACTGCTTCCAGTTATTATCAGTTCGAATATGGAATAACCGGTTTTTCTCATGGTTCAGGTACAGTGGTAACCACATCCAGTACTACCAGCACCAATGTATCCATGGCTGCAGGAAACGTTTATCAATTTTACGTAAGAGGCTATTGCGATGCCATCGGTGGATACAGCGACTGGGCCGGACCTTTCAGTTATTTCAGTAATGAAAATCACAATATGTGTTTGGCACCAAGCAATGTTCAATACACCATTGAAGTAAATGGATTCAGTGAACCGGTTGGTGCGAATTTCACATGGAGCCACAACGGAGAATCCGATTTTGAATACACGATTGTTGCAAACGGAGCATCACCTGCAGGTGGAAATATTCACAGTATCTCTTTCAGCCAAGGAACTCCAACCATGTTTTTAACACAAAACACGGATTACGATTTTTATGTCCGAGCAGTTTGTAAAGATGGAAACAAAACAAGCTGGGTTGGACCAAAAGATGTAAATATCGGAGGGTAAATCCCTTCTCTCTATTTATAAAAAGCAATCCTCGGATTGCTTTTTTTTGCTTCCGCTGGAAATCTCTCTTATACAAATTGCATTATAATTCAAAAAAGAATCTATTTGAGGCCATTATTCGGTGAAAAAACTCGAAATTTGCGACTCAGTTAAAATACACTATGTCTACAAGAGATAAATACGAAGTTGTCATTGGATTAGAGGTTCATGCCCAGTTATTGACCAAAACCAAAGCATATTCTTCGGATATCAACGAATACGGGGCACACCCGAATACAAATGTGAGTGTGATCACTTTGGGACATCCGGGAACTTTGCCTGTGATGAACAAGAAAACAATCGAATTTGCAGTTAGACTTGGTTTGGCTTGCGGTTGTACGATTGCAGAACACCAGCATTTTGCACGTAAAAATTATTTCTATCCCGATCTTCCGAAAGGATATCAGATCACACAAGATACCACTCCCATCTGTACAGGAGGATCTATTGTTATCAAAACTGAAGACAATCAAGATAAAACTATCGGTCTGACGCGTATCCATATGGAAGAAGATGCCGGTAAGTCAATTCACGATGTGGATTTATATGACACTTTGGTGGATTTGAACCGCGCCGGAACGCCACTTTTGGAAATCGTTTCCGAACCTGAAATCCGGTCAAGCCAGGAAGCCTATAACTACCTGACAGAAGTTCGCCGTTTGGTTCGCTACCTGGATATCTGTGATGGAAACATGGAAGAAGGTTCTTTGCGTTGTGATGCCAATGTATCTGTTCGTTTGATTGGTGCTCCCGAATTCGGAACAAAGGTCGAAGTGAAAAACATGAACTCCATCCGAAATGTACAACGTGCAATTGAATTCGAAGTGGAGCGTCAAATTGCCGCAGTAGAAAAAGGAGAACGTATTTCCCAGGAAACGCGCAGCTTTGATGCATTAAAGGGAATCACCATTTCCATGCGAAGCAAAGAAGCTGCAAATGATTACCGTTACTTCCCTGAACCGGATTTGCAACCTATCGTTGTGGATGCCACTTATATCAACCAGATAAAAGCGAAAATGCCTGCACTTCCAAGAGAATTGTATGCAAAATACACGCAGGATTTGAAGCTTTCAGATTATGACGCCGGAATCCTGACAGACTCAAAATCAATTGCATTGTTCTTTGAAGAAGTTATTTCCGATACCAAAAACTACAAAAGTGCAGCAAACTGGGTCATGGGCGAAGTGAAATCTTATTTGAACCAAAACGGGTTAGAAATCGAAGATTTGCCTATTTCAGCGAAGCAAATTGCGGGGATCATCAACCTGATTGAAAGTGGTAAAGTTTCCAACTCTGCAGCTGCACAAAAGCTTTTCCCTGCATTGATTGAAAATCCAAGTGCAAGCATCGATGAATTGGCAGTTTCTTTGAACATCATTCAGGAATCCAATGCTGATTCGTTAAAAGAAGTTATTTTAGGCGTTTTCGAGCAACACCCGAGTGAAGTTTCCCGTTTTAAAGCCGGGGAAAACCAATTAACCGGATTTTTCATGGGTCAAATCATGAAAGCTTCAGGCGGTAAGGCCGATCCCAAAACAACAAACGCATTATTGCGTGAATTAATACAAACCGTTTGATGAATCGTTTTTCGTTTTTTAGCATACTTTTTTTAGGACTATTCATTTTCACTTCTTGTGGAGATTCTTCCGTGGATGAAGAAACCGGTCTTGCCAATAACTTTCATATTGAAGGTCAGATAACCGGTGCTGCCAACCAAAAATTGAAAATCGAGGCCCAATCCCAACAAGGTGTTATCGAAGTAGCAAAAACCACTACAGATGCTTCGGGAAATTTTGAACTGGATGGAAATATCCCCGGGATGGGTATTTATTCCCTGTCTTTAGGCGAAAATGGAAAAAACGCTGTGGTTATCCCAATGGATATCGACGATAAAGTAACTTTAAAAGCAACGAAAGAGACTTTTGCAATCACCCCTGCTTTCTCCGGAACAAAATGGGCGAAACCTTTAACGAAATACATGCAGTTGTTCAGTGATTTTGCCAAAAAGCAAATGGAACAGATGCCTAAAATCGACGATCAGGAAAAACAAATGGAACTCTTTGCCCAATTGAAAAAACCGATTGTTCAATTTTCACAAAAACAAATCCGCAAGGATCCGGGAAATCCCGTAAATATTATTCTTGTCAATTTGATTATGCCGTCCCAGGAAGTTGGTTTTGCCGATTGGGACCCAGCAAATCTGAACGATTTAAGAACAATGGAAACTGCATTCCAACGCGATTATGCCGATTCACCGATTACCGGGATGCTATCCCAACAAATTACTGCAATCGATGCTCAATATCAGAGCTACCAGCAAACCAGTTCGGGAACTATGGCTGCTTCTGAAATTGCTTTAAAGAATCCGGCGGGAACGGAACTCCGTTTATCCAATCTGAAAGGGAAAGTGGTTTTGATCGACTTTTGGGCGTCCTGGTGTGCTCCTTGCAGAAAGGAAAACCCGAATGTAGTGCGTTTATATAAGAAATACAGAGGTGAAGGATTTGAAGTATTCTCCGTATCATTGGACCAGGATCAGAATGCATGGAAAGCTGCGATTGACAAAGATGGCTTATTTTGGCCCAACCATGTTTCCGACCTGATGGGTTGGCAAACTCCACTTGTCCAGGCTTATGGGATACAAGGTATTCCGCACACTGTTCTTTTAAACAGAGAAGGGAATATTGTTGGTGTCGGATTAAGAGGTGCGCAATTGGAACAGAAATTGATAGAACAACTAGCAAAAAAATAACTACATGAAACAATTTATTCTTTGTTTGACACTTATATCCGGATTTGCCTTTGGTCAAAACCCGGCCAATGTGGAAGTCAGTGGAAACATTTTCAACACCAACGGAGACAGCATCAAGATTTCCCAATATTACGGATCACATTATATCGATTACATCAAAGGGAAATTGGACAAGAAAGGAAATTACAGCCTGAAAGGCAAAGTTCCGGTTTCGGATTATTACGTATTGCGTCTTGGTCAGCAACATATCAATATTATTTTGAAAGAAGGTTCTTCTATTCGAATTAACGCAGATGGAAATAATATCAATGCATTTCACACCATCATGGGTTCTGACGAAAGTATTGCTTTGAACGAATTTGTCGGTCAAATGCAGTATTTCAACCAAAAAAAGGATTCGGCTATCAACGCAATGAAATCCACTCCTGAGAACCAGGAAGCAATCAATAAATATTATCAGACCGAATACCTGAAGTTTTCCGCTTACAGACAAAAATTCATTGCCGAAAACGCCAATTCAGCTGCACTTTTACCGGTCGTAAGTACATTGGATACAGATAAGGAATTGAACATTTACGAAGCTGTTGTCAATCAATTACTGGCAAGTTTTCCCGTATCCCCAAGTGTTCAAAATGCGAAGAACAGCTACGACCAGTTGAAAGCTCAAAAAGAAAAACAAAACTTTTTAGGTTCCGGAAAACCTGCTCCGGATTTTACTCAGAATGATGTGAATGGAAAACCGCTTTCCCTGTCAGACTTGAAAGGAAAAGTGATCTTACTTGATTTCTGGGCTTCCTGGTGTGGACCTTGTCGTAAAGAAAATCCGAATGTGGTTGCACTGTATAAAAAATACAAAGACGCCGGATTTACGGTAATGAGTGTTTCCCTGGATAAGGACAAAGCTCCATGGCTGGCAGCCATCGAAAAAGATGGACTGATCTGGCCGAACCATGTTTCCGATTTGAAATATTGGTCCAATGAAGTTGCAAAGGCTTACCAGGTTTCCTCGATTCCTTTCACCGTGCTGATCGATAAAAATGGAAATATCATCGATACCAAATTGAGAGGCGTGGAATTAGAGCAGGCTCTTAAAACAATCTTCGGATTCTGATATGGATATTCCAACGGGGAAAAAAGTTTATTTCGCTTCTGATTTTCATTTAGGTGTACCAGCAGGAAACTCAAGCTTTGAACGCGAAAAACGCATCATTGATTGGTTGAATCACATCCAAAAAGATGCATTTGAAATTTACCTTGTCGGAGACATTTTCGATTTTTGGTTTGAATACAAACATGCCATTCCAAAAGGTTTTGTCCGAATTCAAGGAAAAATAGCTGAATTGGTCGATTCCGGAATTCCTGTATACTTTTTCACAGGTAACCACGATATGTGGATGTTTGACTACTTTGAAAAGGAACTGGGGGTGAAAATCTTCCGTGAACCTATTTACAGAGTATATAACGACAAAAAATTCGTTATTGGTCATGGCGATGGTTTGGGGCCCGGAGATCGCGGATACAAGTTTATTAAGAAAGTTTTTGCTGCACGATGGTCCCAATGGTTATTTGCACGCCTACATCCCAACTTCGGAATCGCTTTAGCGAATTATTTTTCAAGAAAAAGCAGGATTGCCACCGGTGATTCCGACAGCAAGTTCTTGGGTGAAGACCAGGAATGGCTGGTTCAATATTGCAAAGAGCAAGAACTAACGAATCCTCAAGACTATTATATTTTTGGTCACCGCCACCTTCCAATGACCATTCAAATCAATGAACGAGCTGTATATATCAATTTGGGTGAATGGATCAACTACAACACCTATGCTGTTTTTGATGGATTTGAGACCAAGCTTTTGGAGTGGGAACAGGTAATTCCTAATTCCTAATTAAAAAAATATTTAACGGATCGAAGTTTAAAATTCAAATCATTCGTAATTCGTAATTCGTAATTCGTAATTCGTAATTCGTAATTCGCAATTCGTAATTAATCACTCTCCTTCTTTCGGCTTTTCCGGTTCTTTTGCAGGTTTCGGTTCTTTTTTCTTTTTCTCTTTTTTCTTCTTGGTAGTTGGCATGGCATCGTCTTCTTTTCCTGAAGTTGCATTACCTCCAAACGTTCTGATTTCTCTGCCTTGTTCGTCGAAAACATGTTCTTCAATCAACACATCTTTTTTATAAATTGCGCGACTTTTCACTTTTCCATTCGGAAAACGATCTTCAAACAGACCTTCTTTTACTTCTGTTTTTGCAAGCATGCTCAATTCACTCACTACAACAATGTAATATAACTTTCCTGATTTGATCGGCTGATTCACACCTTTAGCTAACCTATTGCCTTTTAAAATTGCATTATCATCAACACCTTCACCCCTTACCGCACTCACCACAATAGTTGAATTTTTATTCAAACTATCCAATACCTGAGCTTTGGTCTTTTTCTCATACAGCATTTGCCCCAGTTTTTCAGCAACTTCTTTAGTTGGGCAAGCATATAGATCAGCTGTCACATACTGCATCGGTTTGGGACTGATTTTCTTATAATTCTCAATTGTTTGAAGTGTTTGATCATAAAAAAGTGTTTTGAATTCGCCATTTCGAGAATCCATATCCCAGTTCTCGGTGCGCAATAATTTCCCGTCATCATAATAGTAGTATTGAACTCCGTGTTTTTTTCCCTCCTTGAAATTCAACTCTTCAATGATATCACCTTTTCGGTTGTACAATAAGAACGGACCGCTTAACAAACCCTTGACATAATTCATTTGTTGACTCTTAACTCCTTTCGAATCATATATGATTTTCAGTCCATTGAGAACTCCATTGGAGTAATTCTCCACTTTAGAAGTATCTCCTTTTGCATTAAATGTTAGCTGAGCCCCTTCAAACTGTCCCAAAACATAGTTTTTTTCCCAAGCCGGGATTTGCGTTGAGTCATTGAAATAAGTCCAATGACCATCTTCCACTCCCTGAACATGTGAACGGATTACCATGATGCATCCTGATTTATAGAAAGTCGTATCAATTCCATTTGCAAACCCATCTACAAAAGTCACGCGACGTTCCAGGATCCCATTCATATGACATGTTTCGCAGATTCCGGAGAAAGGCATCTTTTGAGAGCTCGTCACAACTCTTTTACCATCCTGGGACATTTCCAATTTCTGATTGCAATCCACAACTCCGGCAATCTTTCCACACTCCCATTCCGTGTATCTTTGTTTGGCTCGGTCGGCACCTCTCTGATAACAAGGAACAGAATCTTTTCTTACGACACCGAATTTAGGCTGTGCGGAAACCGCCAGTGAAAACAAACAAAAAATAGCAACCAGAATTTTCATACTTTATAGATTTTAAGATTTTAGGACTTCAGGATCTTAAGACTTTGAATTTGTATTCTGTTCAGTCTTAAAATCAGAACATCTTAAAATCTTGATGTTTTTTATCAATTATTGTTCCATCTTCAGGGAAAGCTTACCTAAAGCATCTTTCATTCTTTTCGGAATCGGAATAGAACATTTATTTACACTGTCGTAGCAAACCAGCACGGAACTTCCTATTGTTTTCACCTCATTCAGTACTCTCACTTCGTAAGACAAGGTAAAACTTTTCTCTCCAACATGTTTCAGATAAACGAAAATTTCTACCGGTTCATGTAAAAAGACGGGTTTCAAATACTCCAATTCATTCGTGCGAAGAATGACACCTGTTTTTCTCCAATCCCAATCCGTTCCGAGCATTTGTCGGAAATAATGAATCCTCGCTTCTTCAAAGTAATTTAAGTATACCGCATTATTCACATGCTGCATCATATCACAATCAGAAAAACGAACTTGTAATCTATACGAATCTAACATGACCTATTTTTTATCTAAAACACTGTATTCAGAGTTGTTCGAAATAAATTCGGGAACAACTTCCTTCATTAATTGAACCAACGAAAAATTATCTACTTTTCCAATCACTTCCAAAAGACTAGCGATTGTTGCATATGCTTTTTCGTCTACTTTCCGCTCGGATGCGATTAAGATCTTCGGGTGATGTGTTTCCCTGACATTCTCAGCATCATTCAAAAGCTCTTCATACAATTTCTCTCCCGGTCGCAATCCCGAAAACCGGATCTCAATATCTTTTCCAAGCTCCAATCCGGACAATTGGATCATCTTTTTAGCCAAATCAACTATTCGTACGGATTTCCCCATATCGAACACATAAATCTCTCCACCACTTCCCATAATTCCGGCTTCCAAAACCAATTGACAAGCTTCGGGAATCGTCATGAAATAACGTGTGATTCGTTCATCCGTTACGGTAACCGGTCCTCCTTGTTCGATCTGTCTCCTGAACAATGGAATCACAGAACCGTTCGATCCCAATACATTTCCGAATCGCGTGGTGATGAATTGTGTTTTTCCTTTATTTGCGGCTTGTGCAATCATTTCAGCTATGCGCTTGCTGGCGCCCATCACATTTGTCGGATTCACTGCTTTATCGGTGGAAATCATGACAAATTTATACACTGATTTTTCATTCGACAGATCAACCAGGATCTTGGTGCCCATTACATTGTTCCTAACTGCTTCCGATGGATTCAATTCCATCATTGGTACATGTTTGTATGCAGCCGCATGAAAAACCCACGAAGGTTTGAATGTCTCAAACAACAACTCCATTCGTTCCTCATTACAAATATCTCCGATCACAATTTCGAACGGTGGAATATCCTTTAACTGGTTGAGTTCAAATTCCAGGTCATACATGGCAGATTCAGCCTGATCCAACAAGACTACCAACTTCGGATGGTATTCCAATACCTGGCGAACAATTCCCGATCCGATAGAACCGGCAGCTCCTGTAATCAAAATCACCTGATCCTTTAAGTTCTCAGCCAATTTCTCCTGGTTGAGGATAATCGGTTTTCTTCCCAAAAGGTCTTCAATGTTGACTTGAGCAATCTGTTTTGCCGTAAATGAACCGTTGATCCAGCTTTTAGGGCTGGGTACTTTTTTCACTTCTACACCGGCTTCAATGCATTTCTCCACGATGGCATTTCTTCGCTCAGGTTCCAGATCCTGGATAGCAATGATCACCTGGTGAATGGTATTTTTTTGTAAAATCTCTTCCAATTTGGAGGTATGGAAAACCTCCGCTCCTTCGATCCTATTTCCGGAGATCCGATTGTTATCGTCCAAAAATCCAAAGACTTTGAAATTGATACGAACATCTTTCTCAATGATCCGTTTTGCAATGAGTCCCGAAATTCCGGCACCGTAAATCAGCACAAACTTCTGTTCACTGCTTGATTTAACCGATTCCATATACAATAGTTTCACAATAAATCTTGAAACAGCAAGAAAGAAGAAACAAAAAACGTATTCGATCACCAGGATAGAGATCGGAAAAAGGTAATAGTCATCGATCCAATTATATCGGATCACTCCAAGGATAATGAAAATGACTGATGATGTAGTGGTTGCTAAAAATAAGCGTTTAAAATCGGAGGTTGAAGTATGTCTAACGATTCCTTTCTGGATTCCGAAGGATAAGAAAACAATAAATCGCACCACGAAAAAAGCAATGATCGAATACTTGACAATACTCAACTCAAGTCTCCATTGAGAACCGTCAGCCTTGATATCAAATCGAATGAGATATGCGATAACCAACGAAAAAGCCGAAATGAATAAATCAAGCAGAATTATTATCCATCTGGGCATATTTTTTTTAGGAAACATGTTGATTGCGTTGCTTATTTAGTTTACTACAAATTTAAGGTAATAAATCAGGTAAACAACCCGCCATTCAAAGAAATCGTTTGCCCCGTAACATAATCCGATTCTTCTTTTAAGAGCCAATCAATCGTTGATAAAATCGTCTCCACCCCTCCTAAACGGTTCTTTGGTATTTGGGAAATAATCTGTAGCTGCATTTCAACCGAAACTTCTGAAATCATTCCTTGATCAAAATAACCAAGAGCCAAAGCATTACAGGTTATCGGTTGGTTTGCAAGTTCTTTTGCAATGGTTTTCGTGAGGCCCAATATCCCGGCTTTACTTGCTGCATAAGCGACCGTTCCGGGTACTCCGGTTTGTGCAACAACAGATGAAATATTGATAATCCGCCCAAAATCATTGGAACGCATACTTGGAATTAATCCATGGCACAATAAGAACGGAGCCGTCAGATTGACCGCAATCACCTCATTAAAATCTGCAGGAGAAAGTTTCCAGCTCATTCCATTTTTTGAAATTCCCGCATTATTGATGAGTACATCCACCCTACCGAAATTTGCAAGTATACTGGAAATCAAATTCTTGACTTGGTTTTCATCGCGCAGATCAGCCTTGAACCAAGCGTGCTCACAATTTACATCAAACGGATCTTGTTGAAAGGTATGTAAAGCCAACCTCACATCCTGCTTTTCAAAATGCTTCACCATTGCAGAACCTAATCCACCAGTGGCTCCGGTAATCAGAATTACTTTTTTATCCATTTATCTCGTATCAATTTTACTATACGCCACCAAAACGGGGCATTGTTCCAGCTCAATCGCGAATATACAATATCTTCCGCGCCAAAATTCAAATTAAACCTCCTGACAGATTCCACATTTGACCCCCCAAAATCGAATGCTTTTCCCTTTGAATCAGCATATTCAATTGCGGTCAGCATCAATTTATACATCCCACCGGATTTCTTTGCTTCCTCGGTCGTAGTTCCCTTCAAATATAAAACGGTTGAATCTGTTTCCAAAATCCAAAGTCCACCAAACCAATCGTTTTCCTTGTATAAATTGAATTGTCCCAACCGGCTATTCCTATAACCGGTCACTAGTTTTTCCAGGATCGGGAGTGTCTGTTCATCGATTCCATGGATACGGTTCGCCAATTCATTATGCAACAATTCCATCATGGATGAAATGTCTTCCGCCCTTATAACTTTATATTCCGTAGATTTATTCAACGACCGTTTCGCCTGCTGATTCAATTTCAATTTTCCCGGCTCCAATTTCTGATACTTGCGTTGATCCAGGCTAAAACCCCTGCCAACCTGTAGATCAGCAACCGGAAATTCCTGTTTCAAAACCTCAATGATTTCTTCCTCCTGAACCGGATCTCCGATCCATTCCATATATCGATTGAAAAAAGGCGTAACCAAGATCTTCACTCCGCCTTTCACCACATACGGACAAACCATTCCGGATTTAAAGTCGTCAGAATAAAGAATTGCCCAGTTCTCAGCCGTTGCATCCAGGTAAACCGACTCGGAAAATACTGATGCTCCATGAGATGAAACTAATTTATCCCACTGTTTTTTTACTTCGCCCGAATTTGCCTGTATTAATTGCATGCGTCGTAATTAACGAATTCAACCTCCTTTTTTGTATTGGAAACGAATGATTCCAATTGCTTTAGCGAATAATTTGTCATTCCTTTCGGATGACCAATCACCACAAAAGTCTGTAGCTTTTTAGATTGATAGTATTTTGCCTGTTTCATCAATTGCGATGCATAATACCCATCGGAGCTTACATGATTCCACGTTTTATTTAGTAAAACAGATTTTTTCCTTCCCGGCTGAGCTAAAAAAGAACCGTCACCTACCATCTTGTGATCTTTCGGATTCAGTCGTCCTAAAATATATAGCCGCCAGTAAAATAAAGGAGAAAACTCCCAGGATGAAATCGGGATTTCCAGGAAATGACCATTCTCAACAACCTTTGTCACATCCGATTGAAATCGATACGGATTTCCAAATGGCGGAACCCGAGTAAAATCAAACTGATAATGCTCCGATTCAAACTTGCCTCCCGGAAATACCGTTGAATCCTTTCTGATTCCGAGTTCCTGAAAAACTCTTTCAATTTGGCTAAAGGGTTGAATACACCAACCTCCGGCTCGATAAGTAGTCACTTTTTTCTTCGTCAACCCACTCAAAAAGTGATGATATTTCCTTACAATTGCTTCAGCTTCATGATCCGGAAAATCAGAAAGTTTATAGCAATCGTCTGTCACAACAATCCATTTTTCCCCGTCGTAAAATGATTTTTCCCAATGCGGATGAATATGCAATTGAATTTCACAATTCAGCGCTTCCATTTCCTTGAGTTGAGATGTTATTTGTTCAAAATCAGCATTCAGAACCGGATATTTCCCCGCATACTCCTGAAGTTTGATCAGAAAACCGACATCAACGAAGAAAACAAGTGGAATTTGATACTTCCCGGCTATTGCCAACAATCGGTTACTTGGTTCAATCATGCACTTTTGAACGCTTCCCGTATTTGTTCCGAAGAACAATTCGTAATCAAATGTCAGAATCACCTGCATTACGCGAAGATAGCCAAATTAAGAATAGGCGGACTTCTTCCATCAAGGTATTGCCGAATTCCCAATCAATACCGGGCAAATAGACACATATCTATCCGTCAATTTAAGTCGGGATAATACAGCGTTTTCCAAAATCTATCGTATTTTAGTAAAGACTGAAGACATAAGACCGAAGACTAAAGATTGATTCCTCAGTCTTTAGTCATTCAGCGAAGCGGTCTTTGATCTTAAGTCTACTAAAAAATGAAAGAAATTGAACGGAAATACCTGGTAAGTGAACACATCATGGATGTTGTCAAATACCTTCAATCAAAAAAAATAAGACAAGGATACATTTCCGACCTGGATGGCAAAACCGTTCGTGTGCGCACAAAAGGTGAAAAAGGATACTTGACCATCAAAGGAAAAACAACCGGTATTTCACGGGATGAATTTGAATATGAAATCCCATTTGAAGATGCCAATCAATTACTGATCAAGTTCTGTCCGAAGGTTTTGGAAAAAGAACGTTATGAATTAATTGTAGGTGAGAAGAAATGGGAAATCGACATTTTCCATGGCAAGTTGGAAGGATTGAAAATTGCTGAGATTGAGTTGGAATCCGAAGAAGAGACATTCGAGCTTCCGAATTGGATTGAAAAGGAAGTCAGTTCGGAAATTCAGTATTATAACTCCAAATTAATTGAAAAGGCATAAAAAAAGGTAAGAGCGCGACGCATCGCACACCTACCTTTTTATAATTTTATTTAGCCAATTCCTTATCGATTTCTCCGAAGAAATAATTACACGTACTTCTTCCCCACCAATACGGTTTATCTATATCTGTGGACGTCACCAAATCGTATTTCACTTTCGCCTTCTCAAAATATGTCTTTGCATTTTTTGCTCCACCCCCAAACATTTTAGGGGTATAAAAAGTCGAAATACCTTTGAGTAGGTAAATGTGCGGATTATTCTCATTCAGAGCTTTTGCCGATTTCAGATTCTCATCAAAGATCTTCCCGTATTTCTGCCAACGATTTTCAGGGTCTGCTCCGATACGGGCATTTGCAATCATTGCTTTCATGATATGAATCTCATCGGTTAACGGACAAGCCTCTATCTTTGCCATTTGCTCTTCAGCATTATCCACTAAAGCATCTTTAATAGCCAAAGTCGGCTCGAAATACGACATCTGGATGCACGAATAAGCATAATAATAAGCCGGCATCCAATTTTCAGGGTATTTCCCTTTTGCCAAAGCAAACTGGTCTGATTTAGCTTTCCAACCTTCAAGGGTATAAGTCGAGTCAAAAGTCGCACAAATCGGTTCCAATTCCTTTTTGATTTCATCCTGGGCATTTGCTTGAAGTGTAAATGCCAAAATCACTGATAAGATTACTTGTTTCATGGTGTATAATTAAATTTCGTCTTTATTGAATTCTTTTAGTGACAAATTTACTCCGAAGAATAAATTGAAATAAAAAGGAGGTTTCACTTCGTATCGTTGACTGCCATCAAAATTATAGCGGTACCCTAATACGTTATGCTGATTCGTTATGTTGTCCAAACTTATGTAAAACACCGTAAACATTTTTTTAATTGTTGTTAAATATGCTGCTGTGAAAGCTAAATTGTGGTAATCCGGTGAGCGATCACCCAAAAAACGTGAATTTGCAGGGTTGTAATATGGTCTTCCACTTGCATAGCTATAGGTTGCGGAAAAACTGGTTTGGAGTTTTGTCGAGAAATACTTCATCACGACATTCAGATTGTGATTCGACACATAATCAGGAGTTACCTTGCTGGCATAGTTCTGATACAATCTTTTAGTATCGATGTAACTGTAAGAAATCCAATAATCGAAATTCTTGATAGATTTCTTATCTCTCCAGAACACATCGATTCCTTGTGCATAACCGGAACCTCCATTATCTACCATTCCATAATTGAACCGAAATGAATTGGGCGTATAAGCCACTCCATGCTCCTGAACCAGTTGTGCGTAAGATTTATAATATCCTTCCAAACGGAAAATTCGGTTTTTTGCAATAATCTGATAGTTTGCCATCAGGTGCAAGGCTTCCTGGAAATTCGGTCGATAACCCTGCATCAAGTAGTTTGCAGAAACCAATTGGTAGAAATATCCGGATGCCAGGGAAATCTGGCTTACTTTACTCAATTTGACAGCCATCGCCAAACGTGGTGAAATATTCCCTTTTCCAAGGAGTTTTGAATATTCAGCCCGAACTCCCGGCTTAATAGCAAAATTCCGGAACGGAATGATATCTGCTTCAAGATATCCGGCGCTCAATAATTCTGTAAATGAACCTCTTAATGTGTCAAACGCCTGGCTGTATTGGAAATGCTGTAATTCAGTACCAATTAATAATTTAAAGCGGTTACTTTGGGCATAAACCAATTCCGCCCTTCCCTGAACACGCTTGTCATTCCTGGTAGTAGCCAAAGTATCCCAACTTACGTCATCATCATTATTACTCAATGAAAAACCGACATAATAGAGCCATTTATCACTGATAAAATTCTTAAATGTTGTATTTACATAGGTGTTTTGGTTCTTCAATCCAAATCGCATGGTTGATCCTGCTACTGCCGGATTTGCAATCCCCAATGCAGAACTGTTGTATGTTTGATTGAAAGTTGTTTTAAACATTCCGCGGGTGGAAGTTTTCGCTACATAGCGACCTGAAAATCCAAAACCTTGTGGTGCTTCGAAGAATTTTACGTTTGATTTTGCAAGGAGTAAGAACGGCGATAAATTCGTATAATACCCCGTAAACTCAACTGCACTATTTTCCATTAACTTACTCCCCCCGAGAGAAAGTCCTGCGAAATTTGCACCGATATTGACATTTGTCTGATCCGGTAAATCCACTGTACTTAAATCCAGAACGGAAGACAATGCCTGTCCGTAACGTGCTGTGTAACCACCTGTACTGAAGGCGGTTCCCTTGAATTGAAACGGATTGAAACGTGTTCGTTGTGCAACACCCGGAACAGAACTTCCAAATGCATTCTGAGCCACTAATCCATCTATGATAAAGGATGTTTCACTGACGTCTCCTCCACGAACCATCAAACCGGTTTGGTCTCCTCCATTTCGTTGAACACCGGGTAAAGTTTGAATTGCGCCGGCAATATCACCTTGTCCACCGGCCGTGGTTACAATATCCAATGGGTCCAGAATGGCAACTGCGCGATCATTCGATGCCGACATACTTCCGGCAGAGATGACAACCTCCTCAATTGCTCTTGATTGACGGACCTTGATATTTTGAACGAGCGGAGTCCCGGTCAGATTGACTTCAACCGTCTGCTCTTCCAGTTCATCTCCGCGGATAACAAGTGTTTGTTTTCCTGTCGTAGTGGTGGTCAATTTATAAAGACCCTTTTCATTCGACTGCGCGCCATCGGTAGTCCCTTTGACAAAAATCGTAGCCATTGGAACCGGTTTTCCACTTTGATTCAAAACTGTTCCCTCAATCGAAGTTTGAGCAATCAAATAGACTGGAGCCAAACTTATAAGCAATAGTAAATACTTCATAACATTTAATTACGAGGCTAAAGTAGATTGAAAAACCAGAAAATAATGTTCAAAATCGGTGAATTGATCTCACCAATCGGTAAACAGTGAATTATAACTTGTCACTTTCCAAATCAGTTTTTTGTGTATCGAACACGCTTGACCCAACACGAACCGTGAACCATTCCAGGAACATTTCCAGTGTTGGTTTCGGGTATTCATCCTCAGAATCCACTACCGCTAAACACTCATTCTTCATGATTTTCTTGAAGTGGGATTCAATCAACGGTTCGTATTCGAAGAAGTCTTCCTCGATCAAATACAAGTTCCCTTCCAAATCATCGGATTCATCAAAATCAAAATCCGGATCGTGTTCTTTAGCCCAATCACAAAACGGTTGTTTCGGCTCTACGTAAATGTATCCTCTGTTTACTACTTTCATCTTCTTATTTATTAGACTATAGACATCAGACAAAAGACTTCAGACTTAAATGGTCTTTTGTCTTGTTTCTTCAGTCTTAGATCTTTTTAATTCCATTATTTCTCCTTCTTTCATCGTGGACCAGCGTGTTTTCTTACTACCGGGAATTTCCAGTACATACATCCAATTCCGATCCTCTTTTTTTTCATTCAAAATTCCAATCAATCTATCCAATGCAATGGGTGATTTTGCCTCCAAATAAACCAATTGATTTTCTCCTACCAAAAACAATGAATTCCTATTTTGCTTTTTGAATTGCGAACCAACCTGGTAAGAAGTACATTTTGGCCCATAGCAATCCAACCAATTGAAGAATGCATTTTTTGTTCTTAAACTGTCCTTAAATTCATAGTGAAGTGCAACAATACTATCGGTTTGACTCAACAGATACCATTTCTCCATTTTGGAAGGCCCGAAACGATCCGGAAACAGCAAACTGTCCAACATAAACCAGGAAGCATTTTTGTAAATGGAATCAAAAGCCACCAGGAAATATCCTTTTTTCGGTTTTTCATCTTTTATTTCGGGAATCCCTTCCTGATCGTCAACCTTGTCAAATTTATCCGACGTATGTGAGATATCCTCTAATGAAACAGTCTCTTTTTCGTTATCCGAACAGGAAACAACCAATGTAATCAGAAATGCAAGTACAGCTAATGTGAATAGTTTCATATTTTATTGAGTTGTTCAATCGTGTAATCCACATCGTTTTGCGAAACATCCAAGTGTGTCACCAAACGAATCATTCCCGGACCAAAGGCAGAAACTTTTACACCGTATTCACCAAGTTTTTGAATATAAAAATCCCGTTTTGCTTCCTCCCTCAAAATTACAACTAAAATATTTGTTTCTACAGCCAAACTGCTTTCAATCCAATCACATTTCAAAAAAGCATCTTCCAGTTGTTTTGCTTTTGCGTGATCCTCTGTTAAACGGTTCACATTATTCTTCATAGCGAACAAACCAGCTGCGGCTAAAAACCCGGCCTGGCGCATCCCGCCACCCATCACTTTCCGAACTCTTCGCGCCTGGTGGATAAATTCCTTTGTTCCAACCAAAAGTGATCCAACCGGAGCACCCAATCCTTTTGAAAGGCAGATGGAAATCGAATCAAACTGGTCAGCATATTTTTTGATGTCAACTCCATTTACCGCCAGGGCATTAAAAACACGTGCTCCGTCCAAATGAAGTGGAATGTTTTTAGATTTTGCCAATTTCGCAATTGCTTCAATATCCTGAAAACTGTACACTGCTCCGCCACCGCGATTTGCAGTATCTTCCAAAGAAATCAATTGTGTGACCGGAAAATGAATATCATCAGGCATAATCCATTTTTCAATTTCAAACGCTGTTAGTCTTCCTCTATTTCCCTGCAATAACCGAACGGAAGCCCCTGAGTTCTTCGCAATTCCGCCTCCTTCGTATTTGTACACATGACTTTCTTCATGACAAATCACTTCTCCACCCGGTTTCACATGAATATTGATTGCAATTTGGTTGGTTTGTGTTCCACTGGCACAAAACAATGCAGCCTCCTTTCCAAAAAGTTGCGCTGCATATTCCTGCAATTCGTTCACCGTGGGGTCTTCCCCGTAGACATCATCCCCAACCGAAGCCTGAAACATCCTATCAAGCATTTCCCGGGAAGGTTTGGTAACTGTATCTGAGCGAAAATCTACTTTGTACATCGAATTGAAAATTTGGTTTGACAAACTTATACCTTCTTATTCAGATAGCAAACACCGAGACTGAATATTCTAAAAAACAAAACCATTCTCCGGTTGGAAGAATAAGCACAAACAAGCAAGATTAGTACAAATAGATTTCTCATTTGATTGATTTAGGGTAAAAATAGAAAAAACAGGCATTTATGGAATGTTCATTTCCAACCAGACTTTAAACCATAAAAAAACCATCTCTCCGTAAAAACGAAAAGATGGTCGATATCTTAAATTGAAAGATTTTACTAGCGATTAACGCTTGTGGAAACCTTCGTCAGAAACTGTCAATTTTTTACGGCCTTTACGACGACGTGCAGCCAATACTTTACGTCCGTTCTTAGTTGCCATACGGCTACGGAATCCGTGCTTGTTTCTTCTCTTTCTTACAGACGGTTGAAACGTTCTTTTCATGATCTATGCTTTATTCGAATGTTCTTATTGCTTCTTATAATCCTGGAAATGTCAGACATTTGTCAGAATGGGGTGCAAAGATAGGTAGATTTTCTAATTTTTCAAGTTTTAATCGAAAATAATCGAAAAAAAAGTTTGTTTAAGCCAATCACCGATTACTTTTGTGAGACAAAAATAGGAAAAAGATGTTGCGACCAAAGCAAGCAAAAAAAGAAAAGATTCATTTAACGCGCGACAGCTATAAAAAAGCACGCAAACTTTTCCATTATTTAAGACCTTATCGCTTTGAATATGGCATCGGTTGGATCTTCCTGGTTCTTTCAACTTCCGTAGGTTTGATCTTCCCTATTTTACTGGGTCAGCTACTTGGATTAAGCAGCGGTTCCCAAACCAGTATGGCGGAAGCTATCCATGCAATTGACCTGTCCAACATCACGACCGTTGCGGTAACCTTGTTTGCATTATTCGGCGGACAGGCAATATTCAGCTACTTTCGGGTGGTTTTATTTACAAACGTGACCGAAAAGGCCTTGCGTGATTTGAGATACGATGTATTCCAAAAAATGCTTCATCTTCCGATGGATTTCTTTAATAAGAATACGGTTGGAGAACTGACCAGCAGACTTTCTGCCGACATCACTCAAATCCAAGAGACTCTAAGAACTACAGTAGCTGAATTTTTCAGACAAATTGTAATGGTAGTCGGTGGAGTTGCCTATCTCACTTTTGTATCCTGGAAGCTTTCCCTGATCATGCTTTCAACCGTTCCGGTTATTATGATCGTAGCCGTATTCTTTGGAAGATTTATCAAACGTCTGTCAAAAGAAGCCCAGGATCAAACCGCGACCTCCAATGCAATTGCAGAAGAATCCTTAACCGGAATCGGAAACATCAAAGCTTTTACAAACGAAAATTACCTCATCAAGCGATTCAGGACTTCCATTGAAGAAATCCGTCGACTAAATATTAAAAGTGGTATCTGGAGAGGTTTATTCATCTCCTTCATGGTTTTCTGCATGTTCGGTTCAATCGTATTTATCGTTTGGCAAGGATTATTGATGACACAAGGCACTAATCCCGAATTGAGTGACGGTGACTTGTATTCCTTCCTGATGGTTACGTTATTAATGGCTGCCAGTATCGGCTCATTACCTGATTTTTACAGCGGAATCCAAAAGACCATCGGTGGAACAGAAAAATTGATGGATATCATCAATGAAACCGGTGAATCCGATCTATTCAAAGGAAGTGACAAACCCGAAATCGATGGTTCGATCCGTTTTGAAAATGTACATTTCTCCTATCCTCAACGTTCTGAAATAGAAGTATTAAAAGGAATTTCATTTGAATTGAACCGGAATCAAACCCTGGCCTTGGTTGGGACTTCAGGAGGAGGAAAAACGACCATTTCCTCGTTAGTTTTGAATTACTACCAAGTGAACAAGGGAGCAATCTATTTTGGAAATGTAAATGCCGATTCCATCGACGTCAAATACTTGAGAGAACATATTGCGATCGTTCCTCAGGATGTATTGCTATTCGCAGGAACTATTTTGGAGAACATCGCATTCGGAAGACCCGATTCAAGTGAAGAAGAAATTATCAGTGCTGCAAAACAAGCTAATGCATATGATTTCATCATGAGTTTTCCCGATGGATTCAAAACACAAGTTGGAGACCGTGGAATTCAACTTTCAGGTGGACAAAAACAACGTATTGCAATTGCACGGGCTATCTTGAAAAATCCGACTATCCTGATACTGGATGAGGCGACCTCCGCTTTGGATTCCGAATCAGAACGCGTAGTTCAGGATGCATTGGAAAAATTGATGCAAGGAAGAACGTGTATTGTCATTGCCCACCGATTGAGTACTATCCGAAACGCTCATAAGATCCTGGTACTTCAGCATGGGAAGATTGTTGAAAGTGGAAATCATACAGATTTGATGGCAACAAACGGAGCCTATTCGGATTTGGTGAAGATTCAGGTCAATCTGGGGTAATTCCCGCTTCTGAATTGAAATAAGTAATAGAATTTTCAAATTCGCGAATTCGCTTGTTCACCAATTAGCGAACACACTCATAAATAACAGTATGATTTACAGCCAATTGAAATCTATCCGTTTTGTTTTTTTCAATACTTTAGATTTATCATTCTAAACTTCAGTATGCAACGTTTCATCTATTTCTTCCTACTCTCCTTCCTGTATCTTCCAATACAATCCTGTCATCGGAAAGCTGTACATAAAACACATCCAGATTTTGTTGGAAAATGGCATCACGAAGAAACGAACGGTGAAAGTTGGTATATTGATATGGATGGAAAAAGTCGCGGAGTTATCTGGGTTTATGGCTCTGACAATCAATTCTCAAAGGATTATCATTATGGTGAAAACCCGCATATCTGGAGATATAATGAAAAACGGAAAGAACTCACTCACGGAGTTATCAGTGAACGTTTTAAGGTAAATCAGTTGCCCACCTTAGCAGAAACAACTATTATCAATGGTTACGATACGATTCCAGCCGGCAGAATTTACTGTATCATAAAAAACGATTATTACCTCAAAACCAGCGAATAAAAAACGCAGACCACACAGCCTGCGTTTCCTATATTCTGAAGATCACACTATTTCAAAAGCACCAATTTCTTCACAATTGCATTTTCCGAACTTTTGATACGTACAAAATAATCACCGGCATTGAGTGTTTGTGTCTCGAAAAAAGCAATCGTACTTCCGGCAGGAATGATTTTCTCCAAAACGATTCTTCCTGTCATGTCTGTCAGTTGAACCGTTAAGTTATCTTTCACCAAACCATTTACCTGAAGTGTCACCAAATCTGTTGCAGGATTCGGAAACAGATCGATATTGAGGTTTTCCAATTCAGATTGGGTTAATCCCGCAGGTGTCGGTGTATAAGTCGTTGTTGTCTCTCCTACCGACGTTACCTTGGTTACCACTTTATTTCCGTAGAAGGTGGGCCCGACTGCATAAGGATAAGCTGAATTCCAGTTTTCATCCACCGTTGCAAAATAACAATAGATTCCGGCAGGATATTCCGGAGTGACACAGAAACGACCGTTGTGAATATCCAAATAATCTGCACTTGCCGGAGCTGTAAATTCATAGTCCTCTCTGAAATATCCCAAAGGATAGGTTGCATTTACTGCCGGTCCTGCTGTAACGGAGCTTCCATCGTAATATGTATTTCGCACAGTGATGTTTCTTAAGGAGAAGGAGGATTTCATACGTACGATTCCACCTGTTCCATCTGCATTTTTATAGGCATAAGCTCCGTAGATTGGAAAACCATCGTAAGCATAACCGATCAAGGGCGAATGCTGCGTGCTGTCAATGGCATACAAACCATCCGAATCATATAAATTACACACCGTAGAAATAACCTGTAAATCCAGATCAAATGCACTAGGACTCTGATGGTGATGATAGTTTCCCATAGCAGGATGACCTTTTGCACAGTCAAAACCGCCACGTTCTCCAACAACTGCGTCCCTGTTCCAAACTCCGTCGCCAGTTCCTCCTATCGGACCTCCGGCAAGCGCATTTGTTGAATTTTTCCAGGAAACACCATCCCGGTAATCGAACAAGGCGACACCATTAATGAAAACTCCAATATTTCCACCGGTAGTCGCTGTAAGGGTTCCCGTATTTTGGGTTGGATTCAACGGAATTTTAAAAATAGCATTCTGATCTGTAGCCTGACTAGGATTTCCATCCAGGAATGGCCCTGTGGGATAAGAAGGAATTCCATTGGTTGTGACATAAACCCAGGAAGCGGAATATTGAATCAATTGGGTATTTACAGGAATATTGTCCTGAATAGCAGTTGAGTTTCCACTTACATAATGGCTTCCCATCAATGTGGTGTTTTGTAACCAGGAAGTGACGGTTGGTCCTTGTGAGAAGGACAAGCCGGAAGAAAGGGAAAATAGGATAATTGCAGCTGTTTGTTTCATAATAAAAGCATTTAATTGATTAGACGACACTTTATACAGAAACCCCCGCACTTCAAAAAAAAGTCTGTCCACCGGATGATGGACAGACTTTCTCCTATCTTACGCAATTCAGATAGGTAACAAATTACTGTAATGCAATTTTTGAATAATTCACTTTTCCGTTATTTGTAACTTTCAACGTGAAAAATCCTGCAGATTCTTTGGAAAGATCTATCAATTGTTCATTTCCCTCAAATTCTGAGGTATACACCTTCTGACCAGCCATATTATAAATTTCCAGCTTTACGGAACCGGAAACGTCAGGTAATTTCAAATTAAAAATTCCATTCGAAGGATTAGGTGCAATTTGAGCATCCATTTTTTGTTGCTCTTTTACAGATAACGGCTCGGTAAAACAAGTAACGCCGGAACTTGGTATGGTAATGGTTGCCCCCATTGTAATATCTTCGGTTTCAGGAGCGCCATAATAGGAAGTACCTATGATGTAAGGATATTCCGGAACTCCGTTTCCATCAATCGTAATGAAATAAGCATATGTTCCTGAAGGATAATCAGGTGTTATACAAAAACGTCCGTTGTACACGTCCAAATCACCCCCATTCGATGCAGACCAAGCATAATCTTCAACATATGTTCCTAATGGATAGGTTCCACTAACTGCCGGTCCATATTGTCCGGAACTTAAAGCAGTTCCATCCGGAAGTGTGGTTCTTGTCGTAATATTTCGCAAGGCAAATCCTGTCTTCATGCGGGTAACAGCACTTCCTGAATCCATTGCGGTTGAATACCCGTAAGGTCCGTAAATCGGATAACCGTCGAAAGCAAATCCGATAATTGGAGAATGTTCATTACTTGGTGTACTCTGATATAAACGCAATGGATTCGCATGACTGTGATAAGCTCCTTGTTGTTGCGGATGCGCCCCTAAAGTTGTATCCAAAACAAATCCTTCTGAAAGGTAAACCTCAACATTCCAGGTTCCTACTCCCATTCCATTGTTATTTGTTCCGTTGTAATAATGTGCATTGGACAATCCGAATGCGGGAACGCCGTTATTCAGCAAAGCGATTGCTCCGACCAGCGGAACTTCCGTTTTTGTTGCGGGAACAGTAGGAACCCTTGGAAAACGATAGGTGTAATTTTGTTCTGTCGGTGCACCCGGATTCAAGAATTTCCCCATGTTGGTTGTCATACCATCCGACTCAGTCCAGACATATGTATTATTATAACAGACTTTCGTGACATTTGCCAATACAGTTGAAGTATAAAATACATAAGTTGGTGGTCCTTGAGAAGCTGTGTTTTGCCAATAACTGGCAAATTCTCCCTGATTCATAATCCAATTATCCAAACCGGATTGCGCTTGTGCTTTAAGACAAAATAAAGCTAAAACTAATAACGTGGTTCTTTTCATGTATTCGTATTAAAATGTTCGTGGGTATTGAAATTGTTTATTGTTTAAAAAGGTATTATCCGTCAATGTTTTCAGGAAGGCAATGAGATTTCGCTTATCATCTTCACTTAAATTGATTCCATTGCGGAGTTGGGGTGCTAATGTCGGGGATGAATGAATAGCTGCTGAATAATGGAAAAGCACCATTTGCAAGCTTCGGTACCTTCCATCGTGCATATAAGGAGCTGAACGTTCAATATTCCGAAGTGTGGGAACCTTAAATTTCAGGGAGTCCGTATGCTTCTGAGTGATTTTCATTCTTCCGATATCCTGAAGAAGTGAATCTGGAATCAACCCGTTATTTTGAAATGTCTGATTGGTAAACAAAGGTTCCGTATGGCAAGAAGCACAATTTTCTTTAAACAGATCATAGCCCTTTTTCTCCTGTTCCGTAAACTGGATTCCCTTGTCGCCACGAATAACTTGGTCGTACTTTGAATTGGAACTAACCAATGTCAGCATGAATTGCGAAATTGCCTTCAGGAAACGTTCTCCGGTAATGGTTTCGGAATGAAAAGCTGTTTTAAAAAGTCGTTTGTACTTATCTTGCCTGCCAATCTTTTGGATTACATGGGAAAGATTCTCATCCATTTCCAAATGATTCTCCAAAGGCGCCAATGCCTGCATATCCAAGTGATTTACAGCGCCATCCCACATGAAGCTTTTTCCCCAGGCCAGGTTGACTAAAACAGGAGAGTTGCGCATTCCAATCCGATCTTTGATCCCATGACTTAGGGCATGATCCACATGTGTAAACGCATTGTATGGAGAATGACAGCTTGCACATGAAATCGTGCTATCCAAAGACAATACAGGGTCATAAAAAAGAACTCTCCCTAACTGGATTGTTGCCGAATCTAACGGATTTTTCTTGAAATTATAAACAGGTTCCGGCCAATTTTCGGGAGTTTTCCATAGTTGTTCCGTATAACGAAATGAAACCAAGACCAAAATCAGAGCTAAACAAAATACTTCCAATCGCCTCATGGTTTCAGTTCAAAAGATTTTGCGAGTAATTGAGCATATTCAACCGCTTTTATGCACGGTGACATCACATGCAGATCGGACTTGGACAGAACAACTGCTCTCATTAATGAATTAAGGTCGATATTCAATTGTACAATGCCGGTTTTACTATTTTTCAGGACAATGCGCTGCGCTCCCGAAAACGGTGAAGCATAACCTCCCAAATGCAATTGAAATGCTTCGCGCTCCGGAGTTAAAAATGTTCCTTCGAGTTTGCAATTGATATAACCGCTTTGCCAGCTCCAATACATTCCGTACATCGGATCAAGCGCACCATTCATAGCACCGGAAGTATTCGTGATACTATCTATTCCGAGCAAAAACCGGATCTCATCTATTTGAGCTGATTGAATAGCGGGGAAAATGATCTTCCGGGTCGAATCGATCTCGAAATCGACCAAATAGGCTTCTACCGGGTCAACAGCAACTAACTGGTCGTTTTGGTAAAATTCAAACTTTGACAAATAAAAACGGGCTTGTTCCAACTGGAATGATCGCTCATTCAAGGATGCCGCACGGTTCAGTCCTACCAATTGTTCACCAAGAGTCAGGTTCACATCGATCGTAAGCTGTCCCCAACTCATAAGAGGAAACAGAAACAGAAAACAATATATAAACGCTTTTATCAACGTTTAGGTCCTTTTGGTGGTGAAAACAAGTGTGCGATTTCCTGATTCAATTCCTTGAAATACTTTTTTTGATCCGGTCTGCACAATGCTTCAATCTCTTTGAAGTGGTTGAAATGAATGTGTTCGATCTTTGCCTCTACATTCAAGATCTCCTGCAATATGCTGTCTGAAAAAGGAGCTTCCAGGTTTGAATACAATTGTTGTTTTTGATTCTGCAACTGTTGTTCCGCACTTTCAATTGCTTTCCGGTGACTACGAATCAATACATCATATTTAAGAACCTGCTTTTCATCAAAATGCAATTTCTCAATGATTTCATTTCTTGGTCCATGATGCCTGCGCTCAGGAGCCATCCACCATTTATAAATGAACAGGGCATTACTTAAAAGCAATACAACAATGAACCCGTTCCTGATCAAAGACTTTTTCATGGGTACAATTGATTTGTTGGAGCAAGGTTCATTTCGGAAACCAGGTTCTCATCCTTATCCGCATTCCCTCTTCCCAAAATCATCACATTCAGTGCAATGATCAATGCAATTCCGGTGAGATAAACAACCGTTTGTCTTGTTGACAGCCTGTCAAAAAGCTCTTCCTGCACCTTCGCGCGGATACGTGTAAAGAGAAACGGGGGAACTTCCACCCGTTCAATCTTTCCCAAACTTTGTAACTGATCTTTTTCCATATTGTTCACTTTGTTAGACGACACTTTATAGTTTATCCCTCGCCACCTTCTATTTTTTTTGAAAGATTTGTTTTTGCCCGTTGGATCAACGATTCCACTGCCTTTGCCGAAAGCTCCATAATACCGGCTATTTCCACAATCGGAAGCTGTTCAATCTTATTCAGGATCAATGAGGTTTTTTGATTATCCGGCAATTCGTTGATACACGAAAAAATAAATGCGATTTCTTCCTTGTTTTCCATCAAGACCCCCGGATGATTGAATTCCACCGAGTCGTTTTCGGAAAGTTCATTGGTAAACCAGGAAAAACGTTTTTTCCGCTTTTTAGCTTTTAAAAAATCCAATGATTTATTGATTGTGATCCGGTAGAGCCAGGTACCGTGATTGGATTCATGCCGGAATTTATCCAGTGACCTGTAAGCTGCCAGGAAAACATCCTGCGTGATTTCTTCCGCATCGTTCACATTCTGAACATACTGCAACGCCAGGTTATAAACCTGTTCGGCATGTTTTTCATACAGTAGCTCTAATGTCATATCCGTTTCCCAAGTAACCTTAAGAGTCGCAATGATAGCAAAAGTTTAAATTAGGTGGAAAATATTAGATCAAAGATCTCATTATCATCCGATCCCTTTTATCCTTGATCGTCCTGATTATGTCTTCGATCTAAAAAAACCACTTCATAACCATTTAATAACATTTCTGACTTAAAAGCTTCATTATTTCAACGTAACTTTGCCGTGAAAAATTGAATTTGTAATCCTTGATGCACCGATTGTTGCTGAAACCAGGTTCAATTAGAGTTTATTTTTGTTACACAATGCGTTCTCTTCGCGTAATTGCCGGTTTACTAGTTCTTATTTCATTCCAATCTTATTCGCAACAATTAATCATCAATGAAGTTTCCCAAGGAAGCGGTTCGGAAGAATACGTTGAATTGTTGGTAGTTGGAACTCCAAGTTGTCAGACTCCTACTCCCTGTTTGGATTTAAGAGGTCGGGTTTTGGACGATAACAATGGTTATTTTGCATCCGGAAGCGGAACTGGAATTGCAGCTGGAGCTGTCCGTTTCGCAAACAATTCGTTTTGGAGCTGCATTCCCCAAGGAACATTGATTGTTATTTATAGTGATACTGACCGTAATCCGGCCATTCCACCGGACGATTTGAATATGAATGACGGAAACTGTCGCTTGATTATTCCTATTAATTCTACCTTATTGGAAGGTCAAAGTACCAGTCCGACCAGTGCAAATCCTACTTACCCTGCCAGTGGAACTTGGGTTTCCGGTGCCGGAAGCTGGAACCAAGTTGCAATGTCGAATTCGAATGACTCTTTTTTGATTCTTTCGAGTATTTCAGCTACAACACCTTCTCATGCGGTTAGTTGGGGAAATAATTCTACCAATACTATTATTTACTTCTCGGGATCAGCCGGAAGCAAGGTTTTCTCGATGACAAACACGACTGGTAACAATCCGGCACTTCAAGCAAACTGGACTTCAGGAACTGTTGGTGTCAATGAAACTCCAGGAGCAGCAAATAATGCAGCAAATGATGCTTGGATAGGTTCTATGAATCCACAATGCGGAGTGACAACAAGTATCCAGGTTACTGCAAATGCAACTCCAACAGGATGCGGAGCTTCTTGTAACGGAACAGCTGGTGTCACTATTTCAGGTGGTGCGTCACCTTATACCATTCTTTGGTCGAACGGAGCAACAACTGCAAATCTTACAAATTTGTGTGCAGGAACTTATACTGTAACCGTTACGGACAACGGCGGATGTTCCATGGCAGCCCAGGCAACAGTAACGAATGGTGCAAGTTCGATCAATGTAGCGGTGACTTCTTCAAACGAAACGTGCGCCGGTGCGTGTGATGGAAGTTTGACCGGAAGTGCTTCCGGAGGAACAGGTCCATATAATTACTTGTGGTCTGACAATACGACTTTTGCAAATATCATCAATACATGCCCGGGAACTTATTCCGTGACAGTGACCGACCAAAATGGTTGTTCAGGAACTGCTTCCGGTACCGTTTCGGCAGGAACTCCAATTCCGGATGCAACCATCCAAACAACAGGTCCATTTTCGACTACTGATTCACCCATCCAATTTGTTGCAAACTCTGCCGGGGGAACCTGGTCTTCAAATTGTGGAACATGTATTTCTGCATCCGGATTATTCGGTCCACAAACTGCCGGAGCGGGAACTTATCAAATTTGTTATTCGGTTGGGGCCGGAGCTTGTGCCTCCCAGGATTGTCAAACAATTATCGTAACAGGTTGTACTCCACAAACAACAGATGAATCTCATAGCATCTGTCCCGGAGATACCTACACCTTCAACGGCCAGAATTTCAATACGGCAGGAACTTATCCGTTTGTTTTTACGGGTCAAAATGGGTGTGACAGCACACATACATTAAACCTTTCCATCTTCCAGGTAAATCCGACTTCACAAACATTCACTCCATGTGAAGGTGATTCGATCCTGGTTGAGGGAACCTGGTATCTTCAATCGGATAATGTGGTGATGAACATCGTTGACGGAAATGGATGTCCGACCACACACACTGCTCAAATTATATTCGAAGATTGCAGCATTGAAGATTATGCGGTTTTCATTCCCAATGTATTTACTCCCAATAATGATAATATCAATGATTTCTTTTCAATCAGTATCATGGGCGGATACCTGGCAGAAGGTTTCATAATCAATCGCTGGGGAAATACCATCAAGGAATTTCATGTGGATGATTTGAAATGGGATGGAAAAACCAATGACGGGATGTTTGTTCCGGATGGTGTTTACACTTATATTTTTGTAGTGACGAGTAACGCCGGATTGAATACGCGATACAATGGTTTCGTGACGATGATTCGTTAAGTAATCCCAAAACGATCTGTTCAACTGTAAGTAATTTTGCTAAATTACTTCAATCCCTTTGACTCAAACCATGGGCTTTCACTTATTTCTTCACCCTAATTCCGATCACATTGGGCAATCGCCAAAAGGTTTCATTCGTATCCTTCGCGTAAGTCCCTGAAACGTAACTCCCCACCTTCTGCAAACAGAAATCTCCAATGCTAACATATAAGCTGGTTTCCGGTCCGCCTTCCATGTAAATAGCATTGTGCAACGGAGTTGGAAACTGCTTCATGAAAGTAATCATCTGATTTTGGGAAAAAGGAGAACGATTAAATAGAATAATCAGATTTTCCTGGTCGTCATGCGCACAAACCAACATGCTGCATGACTGATTTTTCTTCCAGTTCATTGGGTTCCCGGAACAGTCCAACATACGCAATCCTTGAGCGAAACTGGCATATTTATTCCGGATCGAGTCGAAAGTGACACACTGCATGTCATAAACCACCGCATCCGGTGCATTGACAGAATCCAAAGGATTGAGTGCAAACATGACATTCCAGCCTTCCTTGTAACCAAATTGGTTATCGTGACTTCCATTTTTCAGTAATCCCCTACTGATCAATGGTTTTCCCAGATCATACATTCCTGCATTGAAAACAATATTCAGATTCATGGTGTCAGCCCAAACATTTACAGGTTTTGATAAACTGTCCATTCCCGAAGCGGTAAACAGATCGAATTCCACTTCCCTGGGATTGATCTTTAGAATTGTCAGTTTGGAATCTCCGATAATGGATCTTACTGGTGCGTCCGTTTCACAAAATTGGACTCCTTTACCAATTTGCCTCCATTTCACAACCAGGTCCATCGTATCTTTCGGTCGTTTGTAGAGCGTATCTGTCCTATCCTGACCGAAAGTCCAGCTCGAGCAAACTAAAATAAGGATGACAACTCCGATACTATGTTTTCTCATTCCAATCAAACTTCTTTTTTTCAAATGGGAACAAATCAAAAAGTTCTCCTGAATAATAGAACTGGTAAGCAATCGCTCCAAAGGAATAGGGCTTTTCATAAATTTGGATTGTGGAACCACCTACCCGCGGATTTGACTTCGGTTTTGATTGAGGATAACCGACATTGAATAAGGTAGCCAGGATTTCGGGGCGTTTATCAATTGGAAAACCTTCCTTTTCCCACTGAACCTTCACCTGTTTCAGGAACAAAGCTGCGTACAGATAAGAATAATAATGATTATGAAAGTCCGTCAGGCGATCAATGCGTTCCTTGTTAATAGTTGCAGTATCCTGACCCTGAAAATCCAACAGTCCTTCATACTGAGGTCCTAAATAGTAAATACTGCCCGGGTCTTTCAAGTGTTGTTCTATATTCCTTGCAGTCAATTCTTTAATCCCGGTTACACCGAAGGAGAATTGTGATTCCACAGAAAGCACTTTCAAAGGTCCTATCCATTTTTTATATGCTTCGCGGGAAGAATTGAACAGGCGAATTTGCTCCCCAACCAGGCAGGAAACAATCAATCTTCCTTCCACTCCAGTTTGATTCGCAACCGAGTCGATCAGTTTCTTATCCTTTGAAACGGCCTCTTTGAATGTTTTCCACTCTGCAATATTCATCCACTCAAAAGCACTTAAGGTCGTTACCTCCTTTGTTCTTTTTGCATTGAATTTGATTTTTGATAATGCTCTTTGGTATGATTTGTTCTCTTTCAATTGTAAATCCACCGCATCCAACATACGGATCACTTCATAGCTATCTGTCCCCTTTTGCAAAACAGAAAGAATGTACTGCGCATTTTGCGGGTAAAATTCATTCAAAACAATGATTCGCTCCATTACTTCGTAACGCTTCTGAACCATCGTTGCGCTATCCACCTTAAAATCCTGGTTGTATTTATCCTGCATCTCCTGGAAGTAGCGATTGTTCGAATCCACGATGCCCCCTTCCTTTGTCCATCCCATCTGGATGGCAGCGTAAGAAACTGTTAAAAAGAATCCAATTGCAGCAAATGCAAACGTCAGGGTATAGAATGGTATCTTAAACCATTTACTTTTAAAGAATCGTTTCACGAAAGTTTGAATTTTCCTGCAAAAGTACATCGTAATCAATGAAGTTGATTCGAATTAGTAAATAAAAATCAATTAGTTAGGTTGTTTAACTGCGGGCTGGAAAAAACCGTTGCGCACAATACTAAATCCTCCTTAGATCAAAAAAAATTTAATTCTCAACAAAAAAGCCTTACTTTTCCAAGCTTAACAACACTTAATCATATCCTTATGAAGACCCTTCTTTTTTCCTTGTTGATCATAAGTACTATTTCTCATGCCCAAGATTCGCTTTACTCAAAGGTAATTGTAAGTACCACCAATAATTATTCCGTAGAATCTGGTTCTCTTGATAAGTACCATCACATTGGTCAAACAGGATCAACACAAACACAGGGTTTCTTTACCTATCTGGATAGTTTGGGAACTATTCTGTACAATCAATACTACAGTGTTTCCAATGATGATAATCAAACACATTTTGATCAGATCATTTCAAGTTCCGATGACCGGTTTGTAATGTGTGGAAGTAGTTATTTGAACACTACGAATAAATGGATTGGCAACTTAACAAAAGTGGATTCTACCGGTTCCATAATCTGGTCGAAACAGCTTAAAGGAACAAACGGGAATTCATTTAATTTGATGGACGTATCCGAATCATCTGATTCTACTTATTTAACCATAGGTGTTGACCTGGAAGATTTTAATGCTGCTTTCTTTGAGATTGACCGAAATGGAAACACCTTGAATTCATTCACATTAACCAGTTCCGCCGGATATTTTTCTTTTACCGGTATCTTAGAAATTTCGGATACAAGCATCGTACTTATCGGCTCTGAAAACATACCATTCCAGGATCCGAAAGCAATCATCATTTGCTGCAGTAAAACAGGAAGCATTTATTGGACCAACTCGATGAATAACGCTGTTTTCGCCAAAGGGGAACAAGGAACACAATCCATCTGGATACCTACACGATATAATTATGAATTGGCAATTACCTCCCTTGATAAGTCTGGACAATTCAACTCATTAAACACCTACGGGCATAATTATTCATCTGCAGAAGATGCTGAAATAGCTGTCATAAAGGATTCCACAGTAGTGCTGTCTTACGGGGAAAATCATATTCCAAGTGCCATTTTACTGAAAACGGTCATCGGATCAACTGTCTTTTCCACGTTATATCCTCAGTTTTGTCCAACCGATCTAATCAAGCGGGAAAATGAGGGAATGTATGTTTTGGGAACCGGCCCGCTTTACGGCATTAAAAAATTCAATTCTTTTGATCATTCTTCGATCGTTCGGATGGATAGTTCTTTCTCTGAATCTATCTGCATATACAGCAGTGGATCAGGAAATGCGATGAATATTCCTCTAACCAATTCCTCATTAACATCCTTAAGTATCGGTGCACCCGGATCAGTGGCTAATCTGGACCTGGTGAGTGAAGTTGCCAGCTTAGAAAGTTATTTTGGTTGTGTTGATTTCCTTGGTTCATTGGATGAAAATGAATCGAATTTTCTCAGTATTTATCCCAATCCCGGAAATGGCAAGTTGACGGTTGAAAACGCAAGTAATCAACCTTGTATATTGATAATCAGAAATTCCCTAGGCATTTTATTGGATCAGGAAAAATTGACTTCCACCAATCAGTCAGTCGATTTGTGTGCATTAGCGGCAGGATGGTACGTTCTTGAATTGGTGGAAATGGAAACCGGAAATCGTGTAGGGAAACAAGTATTCATCAAAAATTAAATTGTTTATTCTTTCAATCTCACAAAACGACTGTATTCAGGCATGTGAAAAGGTTGAACTCCATATCCTTCCGTACTTGGATACGAGGAATGCAGCCACAACACTTTGTTTTCCACATCAATTTTTGCAACAATACCGCAATGTCCCCACGAATTGGGATACCAAAACTGCACAAAATCTCCGGGCAAGACTTGCCTGCGGTCAAAGATTTCAACTCCTTTCCCTTTTGAAACAAGCGCATATACTACTCCTGTAGGATAAGGTGAACCAGTTTCAATTTGTTTATAAACTTCTTTGAGATTTTCCCGAGGCTGATCGATTCGGATATTGATGGTGTCTTGAGACGTCAGATCCATGAAGTGTCCAAGCACCCCGATTACAAATTCGGTACAAACGGAACTTTCATAACTTGGAGAAATCATCCTGCCATAGGTAACAGTCGTATCCAAAACCTGTTGATTCAGGACAGGAAGTGGAATGGTCCCATCACTCAGCGGTTGCTGAGCTTTGCTCATGAATGAGATGATACAGGTGATGATTAAAACGGCTATTTTCATACTAGTTTTCTACACTCAAAATACGAATCGAAAGATATATTAATTTTGACAACTTAAATGCTAAAAATGGAACAACCTCTTCGCATAACTTCCGAAAAAATTGAACTTTCAAATTTCAAATTGAATAAAACGGGCTATTTTATCGCCTTGTTCTTGATGTATTTATTGATTGCGCTTCCTGTACTTGCATTTACGCTCATTGTTTCATTCGGAGGAAGACCCGCTTTTGGACTAATTCTTTTCAGTATTTTCATGGGATTTGGAGCTTATTTCTTTTACCGGTTGGCAACTTGGAACAAATATGGAAAGGAAAACTTCATACTTGATCAGGAACGAAATTTGTTCATCTATCAACCGGAAGCAAAAAAAATATCTTATAAGATCATTGAATTCAAGATCGAAACCCTGGAAGTCTCCATTATCAATTCAGGCGAAAATGTGGATTACCAAGGTTCAAAATACAGTACTTCTTGGTTGAAATTAGACGATGGTGTGACTACCATACATACGAATATTAAAAGTCCTAAAATGATCTTGGAGGAATTGCTTAAAAAATTGGAGGAATGGGGAATCAGTACGAATCTTTTATTGGATGAAATGAAAGATTAGTGACCTTCATATTTTATCTTTTGCTTCATTAATGGGTTTTATCCTACCTTTGCCACATGGATAACAATTACATCTTTTACAAGCTGCGCAAAATTTACCAATGGGATGAAGAAAAAATCGGGAACCTGTTCAAATCGGTTGAATTCTTTGTTTCTCCCCTGGATATTTTTGCCTGGATGAAACAAGAACAATTCGAAGGATTCAAGGTAATGCCCGATCAGGCTTTAGCAGCACTTTTAAATGGGTTTATTGTAGATAAAAGAGGATTGAAAGATGGAAAAATTCCTGAAGCTGAAGAAAAACTGACCAACAACATCATTTTCCGCAAATTGCGGATCGCATTGAATTTCAAGGACGATGATATCATTGAAACCTTGAAGACAGCCGATATCCGTATTGGAAAACCGGAACTGAATGCGTTTTTCAGAGATCCCAAACATGCACATTACCGGGTTTGCGGAGACCAATTCCTTCGAAATTTTCTTCGTGGATTACAATTGGAGAGCTATAAGAATCAGAAATAAATCATTAAAGGGAGAAGCCTAGAACCTGAGTTTCGTCATCTCCAGGCTCAACAAATCGAAAATATGAAAAGTGTTGGGATTGATTTCCAACTCTAAAATGCATTTCAGAGCCTCATTCGCCATCAAAGTGCCAATTATGCCCGGAACAACTCCTAAAACGCCATTATCCGAACAATTAGGAACATCTTCGGCATTCGGTGGTTCCGGAAAAAGATCTCTCAGATTTTTGCTCCCGTCGTGATTGAAAACAGCCAATTGGCCTTGAAATCCCAGGATACTTCCATAAACCAACGGTTTATTCAATTCCACACAAGTATCGTTAACAATATAACGCGTCAGGAAATTATCGCATCCATCTATTACCAGATCAAATTGGGAAAGGATGAACTCTGCATTGTCATCGTTTAAAGCGCAATCGAATAGTTCGATAACAGTATCCGGATTTTGGGCCAATGCTCTTTCTTTGGCAACTTCCGCTTTCTTCTTTCCAACATCTTGGGGCGTGTAAAGAACTTGTCGGTGCAAATTGGAATGCTCAATCACATCAAAATCCACAATTCCGATCGTTCCGACTCCACATGCTGACAAATATTGGATAATCGGGCAACCCAAACCTCCCGCGCCGATGATAACAACTCGTGAATTCTTGAGTTTGACTTGGCCAATCAGCCCAATCTCATCCAGGATGGTTTGCTTCGCATAGCGTTTCGCTTCGTTGGGACTAAACATGGTCATTTATCTTTTTAGAAGTGATTTTTCCAACTTCAGAATCATCAGTCCTCCCCCTCTGTCCCCCTCCAAAGGGGGAAGAAGAAAGAAAACTTCTGTCCCAATCTTTCCAAACGGCTTCGTAACCCGCGTCCTGAATCAATTTCGCTATTTCCTCCACCGAACGTTCGTCCGAAATTTCAAACTGTTCCAAAGATTCCGGTTCCACCACATATCCTCCCGGATTGGTTTTGGACCCTGCACTCATGGTTGTCACTCCCAAAGGAATCACATGATTCCTGAAATGTTCCGATTCGCGTGTAGAAACAGATAGTTCCACGTCTTCATTCAACAATCGGTATGCACAAATCAACTGTACCAATTCACGATCACCGACAATCACATTGGGTTCAATAATTCCTTCCGCCGGCCGCATTCTTGGGAATGAGATCGAATACTTGGTCTGCCAATAGGTTTTTTGAAGATAATCCAAGTGTAAAGCGCAAAAAAACGAGTCTGTCCGCCAATCTTCCAACCCGAGCAAAACTCCCAAGCCAATTTTATGTATCCCCGCTCTTCCACAACGATCAGGAGTATCCAGACGATATTCAAAATTGGATTTTTTTCCTTTCGGATGATACGCCTTATAAACGTCCTGATGATAGGTTTCCTGGTAAACCAAGACTGAATATACCCCCGCTTCATGCAAAACAGCATATTCTTCTTCGTCCAAAGGTTGAACTTCAATTGAAATATTGGCAAATTCATTTCGGATCAGATCCATTACCCGCTTGAAATAAGGAACATGAACCGACTGATTTGCTTCTCCGGTAACCAACAGGATGTGATTGAATCCACGTTCTTTCAGATAAGCCACCTCTTGCAAAATCTCTGCGTCTGTCAAGGTTTTACGTCGGATTTTATTATCGAAACTGAAACCACAATACGTGCAGATGTTATTACATTCATTACTCAGGTACATCGGAGTATAAAGCTGAATAGTTTTTCCAAAACGTTTTTTTGTAAGTGCGTGGCTTTCCTGTGCCATTTGCTCCAAATAAGGTTCTGCAGCCGGTGAGATCAATGCTTTGAAATCTTCCAGGGTTCTCTTTTTAGAAGACAATGCCCGTTCCACATCCAACGCGGTTTTTGCGTAGATGGAAGACTTGACTTCATCCCAATTGGTATTTTGAAAAAGTGTTTTGAAACTCATTTTATCCTCTCCCTTTCTCCCTTTCCGCCATGACGGAGGGAACCAAATTTCACATATTCAAAAATCCTGTCAATGGACTTGACGCATTTGCGGAACTTGAAATTGCTCCCAAACCAGCTTCATAAGCCATTCTGCCGGATTCAACTGCCATCTTGAAAGCCAAAGCCATTTCCGCCGGATTTCTCGCTACTGCAATCGCCGTATTCACCAATACCGCATCAGCTCCCAATTCCATTGCGTAAGCCGCATGAGACGGAGCTCCAATTCCGGCATCGACAATCACGGGAACATTGCTTTGTTCAATAATAATCTCCAAAAAATCAGCTGTTTTCAAACCCTTATTTGTTCCGATCGGCGCTCCTAAAGGCATTACTGCCGCAGTCCCAACATCTTCCAACCGTTTGCACAACACCGGATCAGCATGAATATATGGAAGTACAATAAATCCCAACTTAGCCAGTTCCTCAGTTGCTTTCAATGTTTCTATCGGATCGGGTAATAAATATTTCGGATCCGGATGAATTTCCAGTTTCAACCAATTTGTTCCCATCGCTTCTCGTGCCAACTGAGCCGCAAAAACAGCCTCCTTGGCATTTCTAGCTCCGGATGTATTTGGTAATAAGTTGATGTGCCCATGTTTCAAATGCGCCAGCAAGTCATCCGTTTCCGTTTCCAGATCTACTCGTTTCAATGCAACAGTCACCAATTCCGATTCGGAAGCCAAAACAGCTTCTTCCATTTGTTCGGAAGAACCGAATTTTCCGGTTCCTAAAAACAAGCGTGACTTAAATTCTCTATCTGCTATTTTAAGCATAACTCAATTTTTGTTCAATTTCACTTATCAGGGCCATTTTATCTGCAGAATCGGAAATCATTCCGGAAACAGCAATTCCATAAACACCCGTCTTTTTCAATAATTCCACATCGTTCCGGACAATTCCGCCGATCGCATAAATGGGAATGGACAATCCAAGCATGTCCAATTCTTTTGCCACCCGCTGGTATCCTTCAAAACCCAAAAGCGGGCTCAACTTTTCTTTTGTTGAAGTAAAGCGCAATGGTCCCAACCCGACATAATCACATTTCTCTTTAATCCGTTGCAACACATCTTCCAGGGTATTTGCAGTACCACCTATTATTTTTGTTGGTCCCAATTTGCTTCTCGCTTCTTCCACAGAAGAATCCGTAAGCCCCAAATGGACACCATCAGCATCCACTTCCCGGGCGATTTCAATCGAATCATTGATAATTAGCAAGGCATTCCCATAAGTACACCAAACTCGAGCTTGAGTTGCCACTTCCAAAACTGCGTGTTTCGAGCCATTTTTGAAACGGACCTGGATCATCTTACAACCGGCTTCCAAAGCATCCAAAATGTTTTTCTTCTGCTCTTCAACGGTGTCTCCGTGAGATATGTATTGGATTCTAGTCAACATGATAGGCTAATAAATGTTCGTTACTTGAAAGTCTTTTCTCAATATAGTATTTTGCTTCCTGGCATGCTTCAAACAGGTGTTTTCCACGAGCCAGGTTCGAAGCTATAGCAGCTGAGAGGATACAACCGGAACCATGCTTCGGGGCAAGTTCAGGTGAATCTGATTTGGAAGGTATTTCTCTTGGAACTCCACCTTCAAATAACAGATCAACACCCAAACGCACAGAACTGTGCCCTCCTTTTAATAGTACGTTTGTCAAACGGGCCAAATGAAATCCTGCTTCTATTTCATCTTCAACCTGAGCAAGGCGTTTTGCTTCATTCACATTAGGTGTGATCAGATCGATCATTCCCAACAAGCGATTTAGCGATTCGGTATCCCAACCCGGATGCAATTCAAATCCGGATGAAGCAGCCAATACCGGATCCCAAACAATGGGAATCTTCGGAAATACTGATTTTATTGTTGTAATGACTTCCGATAATGAATCCAAATTCTCTATAATTCCGATTTTTACTGCCGAAATTTCATACGACTGTAAAATCGGCATCAGTTGATCGATGATTGACTTCTTGTCAAACCAATTAACAGAAAGGAAATTGGTCTCCGTTTGAATGGTGTTTGAAGTCAATATCCCCATTCCCAGACATGCGTGCTGCTCACAGGTTTTTACATCTGCAAGCACTCCTGCTCCACCCGTCGGGTCGAAACCCGCAATACTAAGAACTATGGGATGTTTGTACTTCATTTTTTATATTTTCAAAAACTTCAATTGGATTTTCCGAATTCCAGATTGCTCCTAGCACCGCTGCACCGTCAAATCCCATTCGAAATACTTGCTTTACATTGTCTGCCTGGATTCCACCCAGACCAATCAGTTTTGTTGCTTTATTCCGACGTTCCGCAAAATCAAATTTCACTGCTTTGTAATCCGGTTTCGAGATACTGTCAAAGACAGGACTTAAAAACGCATAGGAGAAATGATTTGGCAAATCGTTAAATTCTTCCAAACTGTGGACCGAAGTGGAATAAATATATTCCGGACTCATTCCTTCCCAATTCCTTTTTTGCCATTCCTTTCGATCCCTTTCCGAATAATGAAAGCGCTTCAAATTCAAACTCAAACCTAATTCGTGGTGATGATTCAATACCAATCTTCCCCGGTATTCCGTCTCAATTTGAGTAACCAGTTCCGAAAGCTCCTTTTCACTTGAATCGTATTTCCGGATATGAAACAAATCCAAACCTGCCCGGAACAACTCATTTACAATTGTTGCCTCCTTAGGACTAAAACCAGGTTCGGAAATGGCAATCAGCATCACGAATAAATTTGGCTTCCTTTATTCTTGAATTCTTCCGATTTCTCAAACATCCCCGATTCAGCTGCATCACGAATATCTTGTGTGATCTTCATGGAACAGAATTTCGGTCCGCACATCGAACAGAAATGAGCAACCTTTGCCCCTTCTGCAGGAAGTGTTTCATCGTGAAATTCACGAGCAGTATCCGGATCCAAAGACAAATTGAACTGGTCTTCCCAACGGAATTCAAAACGCGCCTTGCTCAAAGCATTGTCGCGGTATTGAGCTCCCGGATGTCCTTTCGCCAAATCAGCAGCATGAGCAGCCAGTTTATAGGTAATCACTCCATCCTTCACATCTTTGCGATTCGGCAATCCCAAATGTTCTTTCGGTGTGACATAACACAACATCGCTGTTCCGAACCAACCGATCATTGCTGCTCCGATCGCTGAAGTGATGTGATCGTATCCCGGAGCAATATCCGTTGTCAATGGTCCAAGTGTATAGAAAGGCGCCTCATGACATTCTTTCAATTGCTTGTCCATATTTTCCTTGATCATATGCATCGGAACGTGTCCCGGTCCTTCAATCATTACCTGAACATCGTGTTTCCAGGCAATTTTGGTCAATTCACCCAAAGTCTCCAATTCACCGAATTGTGCTTCATCATTTGCATCTGCCAATGATCCCGGACGCAATCCGTCACCCAATGAGAATGCCACATCGTATGCCTTCATGATCTCACAGATGTCCTCAAAATGAGTATACAGGAAATTCTCCTTGTGGTGAGATAAACACCATTTCGCCATGATGGAACCACCGCGAGAAACGATTCCTGTAACGCGTTTAGCAGTCAATGGGATGTAACGCAATAGTACTCCGGCATGAATAGTGAAGTAAGAAACTCCTTGTTCAGCCTGTTCAATCAGGGTATCACGGAAAATTTCCCAAGTCAGGTCTTCAGCAACTCCATTCACTTTTTCCAAAGCCTGGTAAATCGGAACTGTACCGATCGGAACCGGTGAATTACGAATAATCCATTCGCGCGTTTCGTGAATATTCTTACCTGTCGACAAATCCATAATCGTATCGGCTCCCCAGCGACAAGCCCAAACCGCTTTTTCCACTTCCTCTTCAATGGATGAAGTAACAGCCGAGTTCCCGATATTCGCATTGATTTTTACCAAGAAGTTCCGACCGATGATCATCGGCTCAGATTCCGGGTGATTGATATTATTTGGAATGATTGCACGTCCGGCAGCAATTTCATCGCGAACAAACTCGGGCGTAATGAATCCTTTCGGCGTATTCGCTCCAAAACTTTCTCCCGGGTGTTGCGCGGTCATCGCTTCATAATTTCCATTCAATTGAAGCTTCAATTCATCAAACCGTTGATTTTCACGGATAGCAATGTATTCCATTTCCGGGGTGATAATTCCTTGCTTTGCATAATACAATTGAGAAACATTCATCCCCGCTTTTGCGCGCATCGGTCTGCTGATGTGTTCAAAACGCAATTCGTCCAATTTCTCATCGTTCTTGCGTTCTTTTCCATAATCGGAACTTACATCTGTCAACTCTTCCACATCTCCGCGATCCAGGATCCATTGCTCACGAATTCGTGGCAATCCTTTTTTCACATCAATCACTGCATTGTTGTCCGTATAAGCACCACCTGTATCATAAACAGTCACAGGAGGGTTCTCTTCGATTCTACCGTTTGCATGTTTTGTAGGTGTCAGCGTAATTTCACGCATGGCAACTTTAATATCGTGGATTTTACCAGATACATATACTTTTTGTGATCCTGAAATAGCACCTGTGGTGAGACTTCCGGCTTCGGGTGTTTTATCCGCTTTTTTCATATTTCTTTATTCGATTTTAAGACATCAGGATTTCAGGATATCAGGACTGAAATCGTGTTCGTCATATTAATTTGTATTTAATGTTCGTTTAAATGCTCCTGTTTTTTTTTGGATGTTTCCAAGTTATTCGATTATAATTTCTGCCGAAGCTCCATAAATAATCCAAGGATCTTAACATCCTGAAATCCAATTACCCTCCTTGCGTAGCCTTAATAATCAACAACTCATCATTTTCACCGACCTTCGTTTCGATCCATGAATCTTTTGGGATCACTTGTCCGTTAACAGCCACAGCAATTCCTTTCGTATTTTCACCAATTTGGTCAAATACGATTTGTTGCAGCATTTCCTGCGCTACTACTTCAACTTGCTTATTATTGATTGTAATTGTCATTCCAATATGCATTAATTACTTTAGGAATGACCAAAAGAGACCATCATCACTTTTCCCTACGCTGGTATTAACCAAATCAGGTTCAAAGGGTATTTCTCAGTCCGCATGAACGGGCACCCCTAAAGTTTGGTAAAGATAAGAGAGTTAATCGAGAAAAGGAAAAATGAAAAGTTAATTTTCGCAAGAGGAATTATTCTACCAGGATAATATTTTGGTTTTTCGAACTTATTCTTCGAAGAATTCCTTTGTATTCAAACTCACAAACAACATCAACTATAACATTCGGTCCCCATTTAGGTCCATTTTCTGCAAATCCTCTAACCATATCTCCGGGACCAAAATATAATTTACTTAAGGTCTTACTCCAAAGTTCACCATTGTAAATAACATGTATTTTCTTTAGTTCTATTTTTTCCTGCAAATCTAAATGCTGCGAATTATCCAATCCCACAGTACAATAAAGCGGTCTTCCATCTTCTTCGCAGATCGGCATAAAATCTCTACTCAAATTAACATGAAGATTTATTATATTGTTTCCAAGATTTACCGTTTCAGGAATGTTCTTTAGAATAGTTATAAATTCGGAACCAGATTTTGAATTTTTTTCATCTTTCCTGCAGGAAGATAAACCTACAAAGATTAGGGTGACAATTAGCAGAGACTTAGTCATATTCATTGATTTGACTCTCAAAACGTTGGTAATACGCTTTTGTTGTTCAATCGGTTAGGACAACATGTTCATTTTTCCTGAATCGCTTTCAAAACTTCTTCGTAATTGCTTAAATCTATTTTCTTACGGATTAGAAAAGGAAAGCAATTCGTCAGGATGTAATTCAGGATATCTACTCCTGTTTTCTTAGCAATCAGCCATTTTACGACGGGTGTCAGATTTTGGTGATCAAAGGAATACGGTTCCTCATCCGACCGGATTGCTTTCATGGTTTCGTACCACTTTTGAAAAGATTCCCGGAAAGCCGGAAAATCATCCTTGCCAGCCAAATGATTCAGTTGAATCACCCAAACAGTGGTTATTTTGAAATCGTAGATTTTGAATTTCTGATTCAGCTTCCAATCCAAGGTTTTTTCGATCAATTCTTTTGCCGCATCGTAACCTTCCGAATAATATTTGCAATAAGCCATCGTAGCGAAATGATACAAGGAGTCTTGGGGTAATTCTTCTTCAAGCTGATCGTATTCAAACAACTTTTTATAATACCGGTAGCCCTTTTCAGCAAACTCCTGGTTCTTGGTCGCCCTTTCGAAATAATAGAATGCAAGTTCCGACAAACCTCCTCTGCTCATTTCATGGATATCCTGTTTTTCCCATTCAAGAATCTCCTTCTGTTCCCTTTTGGCTTTTTTAATCTTTTTCTGAAGTTTCACCTTCTGTTTCAGTGCTTCTTCGTTATTCGCTTCCAACAACAAGGCTTTTTCGAGCAATCCGATTGCTTCTTCACCGAAGCCGATGATATCATCATCCAATTCCGTCAGTTCGGCACAAGCCCAGGCATAATGCGCGGCACAAAGCAAGGTGTTCATATCCGGATTCGGATTTTGCTCCAACCATTCACCAATCTTAGTGGACACCACGTAAGCTTGGGAAATTCCGCCAATCAATAGAAATTGTTGGATTTCGGTTGGAAGTGTCTTCTTTTCGAATTTCATATCATTTACATTCTTTCAGATAGATCATTTCAACAGGATAACCCATTCGATTCGCCTGCTTAAAACCTTCGCAAGCCAATGATCTACCTAGTTGACGATCTACATAGGCTTCCAGATAAATTGCAAAATAGTCTGACGGATTGATTCGTATTGCAGTTTGCAAATAGTCGAGTGCCTGATTGAAATAAGGGGATTCCTTCACAATTCTGGAAGAGAGGTTCCAATGTACTTCAGCCAAATCGATCAATGTCTTTATCTGAAATTTATTCCTGTAAATGGAAATCGATTTTACCTTGGCAATCAACGAAAGGGCGATGTAATCTTTGCAAATGGACCAATCGGGCGATAAGTCGGCTGCAATCTTGAAAGCCTTTCCAGCCTCATCATACCGACCTTTATCCATCAACAGGATTCCTCTCATGAATTGGGCATCAGCAACATTGTATTCCTTCATATTCGGTTGGTGCTGGATAGAAAGATCAATACAGGTCAATGCCGAATCTGTTTTCTCCAGGTTGAAGTAACAGAACGACAAAGAAATATATGTCGACGATTTAAACGCATTGATAACCGTTGCCAGTGAATCCTTTGCAGCCATTGACGAGAAATTAGGACTTTTCAATAGCTCCGCGGAAACTTCATCGATATGAATCAGGCTCTTTTGATAATCCGAGATCGCTTCCCAGTTCTTCAATTGACTCAAGTAGGCATTTCCCCTAAAGGAATAAATCATATACTCATTGGGGAATTTCGAAATTCCCCGGTTGTAAAGGTCAATTGCTTCTTGTGGTTTTCCCAGGTTGAATTCTGCGATTCCCCGCTGATAGAAATAACTGGACCGCAAACTGTCGCAAATATCTTGCTCATGATTCAATAAATACGTATAAAATTCCTTGTCGAACAACTCTTCCTGTTGGATCAACCGGATAGACTTTGAAATCTCCCTGCAAAAATCATCCATGCGCTCTTGCTTGTAATAAGCCTCCGCCAAGTAATAATATACATGATAATTTTCCGGTTCCAGACGAATGACCCGCTGATAATCCTGAATCGCTAGAGGAAAGTCATTCATTAGCATATAAACTTCCCCTCTTGTCAGCAAGGATTTCGTGCTGATGGAATCGATTTCAATGGCTTTGTTAACTGAACCGAGGGCACTAGGGTAATCATTTTCATTGGAATAGATTTGCGCCAGGTAATTGTAGACATTCAAATTCTTCGGATCAATTTCCCCTGCCTTCAAAAAATCCCTTTTTGCTGAAAAATAGTTCCCTTTCTGCAGGAAATAATCTGCACGCACCATGTAAGCGGCAATCTCATTCGGATCATTCAAAATCGCTTTGGACAAATCATTCAATCCTCCTATCTCATTGCCTTCGTATAATCTGAGTTTCCCCCGAAGCAAATACAGGATCGCCTCTTTCGGATTGATGCTCAACCCTTTTTCGAGCGTCTGATAGGCTGCGCTCAGGTTTTTATCGCTGGCGTACACATCTGCAATGTAGAAGTAGCATTTCGCGCATTCCGGGTTTACAACAAGTGCTTTTTCATAATAGAATTTCGTTTCCTTGAAATTCAGAAGTTGTAAATTCAAAGCACCCAACGAACGCAAAATGGTTTCATTCTTCGGATATTTCTTCAATTCCACTTCAAAGAAGGTAATACCGCCTTTTTGTTCATTTCTTGCTACAACCGAATCATAGACATGATCGTAATAGGTCTCATTCTGGGCGAATACCATTCCAAACGAGCAGGTTAAAAAGAGGAGCAGTAATTGTTTCATTGAAGCGAATTTACGCCTTTTTTAAATTCGCTTCTCACACTATCGGTTAAACTGATTTTATTGGGGAATTGAGGATATGAAACGGATTAAAGCAGAAACTGTTTAATTCAATTTGTTCTTTCTCAAAAACTTGAACGTAAAGTACAGCATGGTGAGGAACAATCCCATAAAAACAGTTACGCCCCAGGTTCTCAGATGATCTGTTGGATTGATGATCCTATCGCCAACATCTCCCATCAATTTGGTCGGATGATGCAAAATGTCCCAACTATTCCAGCGCAGGTATCTTCCGATGTAGATTCCAAAACTACTCACAAACAAAAGCAAGACCGACAATGCCGCAATGACTCTTTTCGATAGGAACTGCTCCATCAACTCTTCGAGGTTCCACAAACTCAGGAAACCATAAAGTAAACCTGTCCAGGCAAAGGATAAAATCAATACCAGGTCAAACCAAATCGGCATAGAAGAATTGTAGCTCAAATGAAACAAATCCGTCAGAATATACGAAGTATTCGGAAAGAACAGCAACCAGATTCCAAGCATTCCAAAAACAGCCAATCGGCTTTTCTGCAGATTCGGACTCATGGTCAGAATGACGGTGAACAACCAGGGAACAAAAGCCAGGAACAAGTTCCAGTTCAAAAAGAGAAAATGGCGGGTTCCTGAAAGTTCCATCCGAAGAAGGGAAAGCGCAAAACAGAAAACGGATAAAATTCCCATGAACAGGGAAATTTGAAATTGGTTGGTTTTGATCAATTGTTTGTACATAAGAAGATGATTTTAGGTAAGAAAAGAATGATTCCGGTAATTAAAGCAGAAAGTGCACTCATCAGTACAGCTGCTGCTGCTAAATCCTTTACTTTTTTGATTTGCGGATGTTTCTCCGAAGATGCAAAGTCGGCCAGTGCTTCCAGTGAAGTATTAAAGAGTTCACAAATAAAGACCAAGCTCATAGCGACCACCAAAGCGATCCATTCGTTGAGGGAAATTTTCAAAATAAAACCAAGAACAATTGCAACAAGTGCTCCGATAGTATGAATTCGCGCATTGTGCTCTTCCTTGAAAAGAGTCTTCAGTCCCTCCAAAGCATATTTAAAGCTCTTCAGCCGTTCGGAAAAGGAAAAGGGTTTGGGTGATTTCATGTTTTTGCGTTTAGCTTTTTCAAGAACGTACAAACCCGGGAATATTGTTCAATTAGGATTTATTGGGAAATTAAAATGCTACTCAACCGCCGCAATTCAAATCCTCTGGCACCATTTTCATAGAACCGGAATTTTTGACGGATTTCCAATGTATCTTCCGTATAATCAATTTGAACCGTAGAGTCATCCAATATACTCCACTTACTCGGAAATAACACATGCTCATAAAGCTCGTCGTCACCTGCATAATCAATTTGTGAATGAACCACAAGCTCTCCTGCTTTTTTGAATACAAATCCATCGTATTGGCGTGGTTCTCGTTTTGTCTTGGTCCAAATTCTAATAGGTCCTTTATTAAATGAGCCTGCAGTATGATAAACCCAAACACCTATGATTTCTTCAGAAATTTTGTTTTTTTTTGGCTGGTTCACTGACAGAATCAAAAAGGAGAGCAAAAGAAGGAAGGTGATTTTCATAAATACTAAAATACAAAAAGCCCCGACATTAACTATCGGGGCTTTTCTATATTGTTTAAATTACTCAGCTTTTGGAGCTTCAGCAGCTTTCTCTGGTCTTGGCAATAAAACTTTACGGGACAATTTCCATTTTTTCGTTTTTGGATCTTTACCAACAACTTTGAATTTCAATACGTCTCCTTCTTTTACAACGTCTTCCATCTTAGCCACTTTCTCCCAAGAGAACTCGGAAATGTGGATCAATCCGTCAGTTCCGGGAAGAATCTCTACGAATACCCCGAAATCTTTGATCGCTTTCACTTTTCCTTCGTATTCGCCACCCTCATCAACTACAGGAGGGAATGCGATCATTCGGATACGTGAATTTGCAGCATCCATATCTTCTGCATTGTTCGACATGATCTGAACACGACCTTCACCCGTTTCCAATTCTTCAATTGTAATGGTTGTTTTCGTGTCTTTTTGAATTCCCTGGATGATTTTCCCTCCAGGTCCGATGATTGCTCCAATCATATCGTTAGGCACATTGAATGCTTCGATACGAGGAGTTTGCGGTTTGAAATCCGGGTTTGGAGCTGCAATTGTTTCAATGATCTTGTTCAAGATATGTAAACGTCCTGCACGAGCCTGATCCAATGCCTGGATCAATACTTCGTATGGTAAACCGTCTACTTTGATATCCATCTGACAAGCAGTGATCCCTTTGGAAGTTCCTGTTACTTTAAAGTCCATATCTCCCAAGTGATCTTCATCTCCTAAGATATCAGACAATACAGCAAATTTACCTTCGTCAGCAACCAATCCCATTGCAATACCGGAAACCGGTGCTTTGATCTGAACACCACCGTCCATCAATGCCAATGTTCCTGCACAAACTGTTGCCATAGAAGACGAACCGTTTGATTCCAGGATATCCGATACCAAACGAATCGTGTATGCGTTATCTTCAGGAAGAACAGGTTTCAATGCGCGCAATGCCAGGTTACCATGTCCGATCTCACGACGGGAAGTACCACGTAATGGTTTTGCTTCACCTGTTGAGAATGGAGGGAAATTGTAATGCAACAAGAATTTCTCTGTTCCGTGAAACGTAACTCCGTCGATCAATTGCTCGTCCATTTTACCTCCAAGGGTCAATGTTGTCAATGATTGAGTTTCTCCACGTGTAAATACTGCTGATCCGTGAACCATTGGTAAATAATCTACCTCTGCCCAAATCGGACGAATCTCGTCGAATTTACGACCATCCAGACGTTTTTGTTCGTTCAACATCACCCAACGAACTGCTTTCTTTTTCACTTCAGAGAAGTAAACAGAAATAAATCCGCTAACCTCAGCCAATTCTTCTTCCGAGAAAGCAGCTTTCACTTCGGTTTTGATTGCGTCGAACAACTCTGTACGTTTCGCTTTATTAGCAAGCCCTTGACGAGCAACTTCTTTACATTTGTCCATCGCCAATTCGTACACTTTCGCTTTCACTTCCTCGCTATGAGTTTCGTGAGAGTAAACGCGTTTCGGATTAGCTGTCGGGATCATTGCTCCAAGATCCAATTGGAATTGACATTGCTCCTTGATTGCAGCATGTGCAATCTTGATCGCTTCAACCATTTCCAACTCGGAGATTTCTTTGAACTCTCCTTCAATCATGTTCACATCTTTCATCGTACCGGCAACCATCATATCGATATCTGCCGATTTCATTTCTTCCATTGTAGGATTAAGGACCCACTCCCCATTAATACGACCAACACGTACTTCAGACATTGGTCCGTTGAATGGGATATCAGAAACTGCAATCGCTGCAGAAGCTGCCAAACCGCATAATGCATCCGGGTTGTTCACCCCGTCGTAAGCCAACAATTGAATCATCAATTGTACTTCCGCGTGATAATCATCCGGGAATAATGGACGTAATGCACGATCCACCAAACGCATCACCAGGATCTCGCTTTCAGACGGACGAGCTTCTCTACGGAAGAATCCACCCGGAAAACGCCCGGCTGCTGCGTATTTTTCACGGTAATCTACCGTTAATGGAAGGAAATCTACTCCTTCTTTTGCCTCTGGTGCAGCAACTACTGTCGCCAATAACACCGTGTTGCCCATTTGTAACACTACTGAACCGTCGGCTTGTTTCGCCAATTTCCCGGTCTCGATGGAAATTTCTTTCCCTCCAGTAACGATGGACTTTTTGATTCCTATATTCATATTTATTTTTTACAAATTTTGTACAGACGCGATGCATCGCGTCTCTGCCATTTTTCGTCCCACGGACGATTTAACCAAAAAAGGGGACACCGGAATAATCCGACAAGCCCCCCTTTTAATATTTTTCCAATGAGATACATCCCATTGAATTTTCGAATTAACGACGTAAACCTAATTCTTTGATCAACGCACGGTATTTCTCGATATCCTTTTTCTTAAGGTAATCCAACATACTGCGACGTTTACCAACTAACAACTGCAAAGATCTTTGTGTTCCATAATCTTTACGGTTCTTTTTCAAATGCTCCGTTAAGTGAGCAATACGAAATGTGAACAAAGCAACTTGTCCTTCTGTTGAACCTGTGTTTGTTGCTGAACCTCCGTGTTTAGCGAAGATTTCTTCTTTAACTTTTGAATCTAAATACATGCCAATATTACTTGAATGATTATTATGTAGAATCCCAACTCTTGGAATTACGGTGCAAATATAGCAACTAATTCCGAATTCCGAATGCCTAATTCCTAATTAATTCAATACACTGCTCTAAGATATAGGTGATAACTATCTTTCACGGGATGCAACAGATTACTTAGATGATATATCAATTAAAATCCACACTCGCCCCTAGCGAGTCTTCGGAATCAACATAACTTAAAAAAATCACCAAACAAATGAAAGTCGTAATTCGGATCCACGACAGCTATCGGGAAATAATTCGTACTGATAATTAAGAATGTGAAAAGAATTGGAAAGCGATAAAGAGAAATCACCCTATAATCCACCATCGGAAACGTAAAGCCCATCTTTGAAAATTCGGACTTTTAGTAACACACCGTCACGGTCATAGACGAATACTTTTCCATCCTTTAACTGGCCATTTCTAAATTGTCCATCAATCCAGATTTCATCGGATACGGTGTACAACTTATTGAATCCATTCGGTTGGAAAACAGCTCCTTTCGCAACACGAGGAGCATGAATAAACGGAGCATTCATCATGGCATTTCGCACATGAGGACTTGTATTTGAATCTTGAATCTTCTCAATTTTACTTACTACATTTTGAAGTTCCGGGTTTTCAACATTCACCTTATGTGGTGTTCGCACGCTCAGATAAGTGGAATACAATTGAGGATAATTTTGTGATAACCATGCAAAATTCACGTGTGCATTCTGTGATTGATTCTGGTTCAACGATTCCTCCACCCAGAATTGGTAGGAGAAAGGAACATTGAATGCACGTTTTGCAAAAAATACCTGGCCGGCAACTATTTCTCGGTTGTGAAACATCATACGGCAGTCAAACAATCCGTTGTGTACTTCTAAATTTTGAGATTGTGTGATTTTTCTTGGAACAGTGCTCGCCTGAAGCAATTCTCCTTTTTTATCAAAGCGAAAATAAGCGCCTCCGGGTCTGTTATCCAAATATTCTCCGATCAAACGAGGTGTTTCTCCATCAGGATAATAACAGATCCAAGCTCCAAACTTACGACCTTTGATATATCTACCTTCTTTTCTCTTTGATTTGCTTTCCAACGAAGTGGCATCATTCTCATCATTAAGAACCCAATACCCAGTTCTTTTTCCATGACCGTCAAGTTTATTCAACGTATCAGCCTCGCTAACTTTTGCAGACCAACTAATATTGGTTATTAAAAGTAAAAAAGTGAATATGCTAATTAATTTGTTCAAGGTAAAGTGTCTTTAGTTCTGTATTAGTTTTCAGTAGAACGAATATATACTTTTCAACCATATCTCAAAGCACCTGATGAAAATATTTTCCTGACAAATGAATATTCATCCTATTTCAACGAATAATGAATTCGGGATGAAATCCCTCCAAATTCAACCTTAGAATAGAACTTCTTATGAAAGAATGATGTTGATTAACCCAATAAATTCATTTCGATCGAAATAATTCTCGAATTAGCCTTGCAGGTGATTCCGGAATGTTCGTGGGTGTTATTCACTACCAATGCCGGTGATTGGATTACCTGACCATTCAGAATAAATGATCCGGATTGAAGAAATAAAATGGAGGTGATGGTTTCCATATCCAATGTGGTTTCCTGGGAAAAATAGGCTACCTGGACCTTCGGGTGGTAATTCGGTTTGAAAATCAGATTGAAGTCCGTAAGCTTTCCTTTCCCTTTTGTCGGCCAAGATCCGTTGAAACGGGCAAGTTGGAATTCATCCACATTTTGTTCAATTACTCCATTCGGAGTCTGATGCTTCATCTCCAGCTTCCCTTTCAAAGGAATCAGGATACGCTCATATCCGTCAAAAGAGCTGAATTCGGAATCTTCCGCTTCTACCATGGCAGAACTGATTCTCCAATCAAAATTTCGTTCCTCCAAAGTTGTTCCTTCAGGAAAAATAAATAATTGAGTGCTTGTTCCACCACTCCAATTCGAAATCAAAAAATCAGTTTCTGTCAGTACCTTCATATCAAAAAAAATCCCCTAGGTTTGGCCCAGGGGATGTATAACGTATTAAGATCCAAAAAGTTTCAGGGAGTGTCCCAATTTCGTTTTTAATTCTGTTCTGTCGACAATGTAATCCAGAAAACCATGTTCCAAAACGAATTCCGAAGTTTGGAATCCATCCGGAAGATCACGACCGATAGTCTCTTTTACTACACGAGGCCCGGCAAATGCAATCAACGCTTCCGGTTCTGCAATATTGATATCACCCAACATCGCAAATGAAGCTGTGACACCTCCTGTTGTCGGATCTGTCAGATAAGAAATATACGGTAATTTATGATTGGACAGCTGTCCCAATTTACCTGAAACTTTTGCCATTTGCATCAAAGAGAATCCTGCTTCCATCATTCGGGCGCCTCCTGATTTGGAGATAATCATAAATGGAGCTTTCATTTCAATTGCTTTGTCAATAGCGCGTGCAATTTTTTCTCCCATTACAGATCCCATGGATCCGCCGATGAATGAAAAGTCCATAGCTGCAACAACGAATGCCTTTCCGTCCAAATCTCCATAAGCAGTACGAATCGCATCTTTCAATCCGGTTGCTTTTTGAGTAGCTTTGATACGGTCCGTATATTTCTTCGTATCTACAAATTCCAATGGATCACCGGAAGTGACTTTCTCATTGATCTCCGTGTATTTTCCTCCATCAAAAATAATGTGGAAATACTGTTCAGAACCAATTCGCTCATGATTTGAACAGCGGTCACAAACCCATGAATTCCGCTCCAGATCCTGTGCTGTAAAAACAGTCTTACATCTGGAACATTTACTCCAAAGACCTTCCGGAGTTTCTTTCTTATCTTTCGTTGAGGTAGTAATACCTTCTTTGGAACGTTTAAACCAACTCATATCAATCTCTTATTTATTCAATGTACCTATATTATTCAAATCAGAAAAGGATTGCTCCAGGCGTTTAACAAAAGTCAATTCCCCTTCACGCAACCATTTTCTCGGATCGTAATACTTCTTGTTGGGAGAATCTTCCCCTTCCGGATTACCGATCTGGGTTTTCAAATAATCAATTTTCGAAGAAATATAATCGCGGACTCCTTCCGTAAATGCAAACTGAAGATCCGTATCAATATTCATCTTGATCACACCATAACCGATTGCCTCACGAATTTCTTCAACTGTCGATCCCGAACCACCATGAAACACAAAATCAACCGGATTGTGCCCCGTATTGAATTTTTGCTGAACAAAGTTCTGAGAGTTCAACAAAATTTTTGGAGTCAACTTGACATTTCCGGGTTTGTAAACCCCGTGAACGTTTCCGAATGCAGCTGCAATGGTAAAACGAGGACTCACTTTCATCAGTTCTTCGTATGCATAAGCAACTTCTTCAGGTTGTGTATACAATTTAGATGAATCCACATCACTATTATCTACTCCATCCTCTTCTCCACCGGTAATTCCCAACTCAATTTCTAAAGTCATTCCCATTTTGCTCATACGAGCCAAATATTTCTTACAGATTTCAATATTCTCTTCGATCGGTTCTTCAGACAGATCCAACATGTGGGAAGAATACAAAGGTTTACCGGTTTCCTTATAGAATTGTTCTCCTGCCGTCAGCAATCCATCCATCCAAGGTAATAGATTCTTTGCACAATGGTCAGTATGCAAAATCACAGTAGCACCATAAGCCTCTGCCAATGCATGAACGTGTTTTGCTCCGGAAATACCTCCTAAAATAGCAGCTTTCTCATCTTTATTCGACAGCGCCTTTCCCGCAAAGAAATGAGCTCCACCATTTGAAAACTGAATGATTACAGGAGATTTCAACTTCGCCGCAGTTTCCATAACAGCATTCACAGTGGAAGTACTTGTCACATTCACAGCTGGGAGTGCAAATCCTTTTTCTTTTGCAAAGCGGAAAATTTCCTGAACCTCATCTCCAGAGGCAACTCCGGGTTTAATTGAATAAGCCATTTTAGTCATTATTTGGGGTGTAAAAGTAATGAAAAGCACCAAATAATAAAGAAGAAAGAATAAAATTCATGTGCAGCGATCAGAATGGGAAACCAATTCCGAAGTTGATCCGCATCGGATATAAGAATTTAGGGATGTCATCCCTGTAATCCGTTCCGTAAATCACTTCCGCCTGTTTGTAGAATTCCGGTTTTTTCGTATAGATCCATCGCTCACCTTCCGGAAGACCGGGATTGTGGATTGGCACACCCAAGTCGAAACGGAGTACGAAATAAGTGAAATCGAAACGAAGTCCATACCCGACAGTGACAGCTAATTCTCTTAGGAACCGCGCCGAGATTTGTCCACCCGGTCGATTGATGTCATCTTTTCTTGTCCAGATATTTCCTGCGTCAATAAAGAAGGCATGGTTCAAAATTCCTCCCGCACCAAAACGGTATTCTAATGAAGCGTTGAAACGGATGTCGCCAATTTGGGTTGCAACCGCATTCGGATCCAACAATCCCTGATATGCACCCGGACCTAAACTTCGGGCAGCCCATCCCCGGTTATCATTGGATCCTCCTGCAAAAAAGGAGTAATCATAAGGAAGCGAAGTTGGTGAATTTTTCATAGGAAAACCGATTCCTGCCATGGTTCTGAAAGCAAGCATACTATGCTTCCCTGTTTTATAATAGGCCACCACTTTATTATCCAGTACGGAAAACTGAGAATAAGGAACTCCAAAGAACAATTTATGCCCTAAAGTGTCATAATTCGGGTTAACGGAAGTGATCGCATTCAACACATTTCCGGCAATCGAAAAACTCCCTGCATAAGTGAAGCGCAATTTCGGGAGACGTTTAATTGTCTTCTGCGCATTATCAAATTCAAAAGTCAATTTGAAATCCTCCCAAATAAACTGATCGCGATAGGCATTCTTCAGGAATTGATCATTCAACAGGTTAATCTTCGCTTCAAAGTCCGGTTGTGGTTTCAGTGAAACATATTTAATTACCGAAGCCCCCGGAAGACCAAAGGAAACTGTTTGCGTTTTACCATCACCAACCAAAAATTTATAGATGTAATTGAACTGCAAGACACTCCTGGTAAAGTCCGGTCTTGCCTGATGATTGTACGCGGCAGAAAGCTCCGTTCTGGGCCGTTGCCTTTTCCCTAAAACAGTCACTCCAAAAGGAAATAATCCCGGGATATCCAGTTTTGCAGAAGGACCGAATTCAAAGGTATTGAAGCTCCGCCCCTGTGTCTTGATCTTATTTCCCTTGTCGTCTGTTGAGAATACACTTGGATTGGATTCAAAACCACCTGAAATGGAGAAAATGAAGTTGGTTCCGGTTCTGAAAATGTTTTTATTGGTGTAATTCAGGGAAGCACTCAATCCGAGGAATCCATTCGAGTTCTTTGCTCGTGGTTCGAAACTGAAACTCTGTTTTGTCGCCGGTACCAGATAATAATGCACCCGAACGATTCCACTTCCGGGATAGGTCTCTATAATTTCAGGTTTGATGACAGAGAACAAGCCTAACTGAACCATACGGGTAAATGAGCGTTCCAGGTAGTATTCCTTGTAGTAATTGTCATTCTCCAAATAATTCTGAGCTTCAATCAAAGTAGGGCTTACGAATGGCTTGGTATTGTAGTAAAAAGTTGCGATCCTATTGGGATCATAAGCAATACTATCTTTCGGTTTACCAGAAACAGTATGACGCGTTGTGCTTTTGAGGTACACCCGTTTGCTTCTAGGCAGTCCCATTTCCTTCGTTACCGGATCTTCCACCTTCTTCTTGACTTTCTTGTAGAGCAGATGATCCAAGGTAACAACAAACCCATTCTCCCTTAAACTCATCCCTTTTTCGGCAACAGTCTGCTTAAAATTTCCCTTGAAAAGACTGGTATCCGCAAAATGAAAGAATACACTGTCAATTTTGGTACTAACATGAGGAATATATCTGGTTGAATTAGTTTCCTTATCCTGAATCAAGCGCTCTCCGATCACCACAGTCAAGGTCATCTTTAATTCTTTATCGGGAGAATTCGTTACCCGTGAAGTATCTGCCTTATAACTTACATTGGATTCTATGAACCCATAATACGTCCGATCACGCATGTTCCGCGCAACTTCTCCCCGGTAAGAACTGAATTTCTCAGCATCAAAAGGAAGATTGATCACTTTTTTGTCAATCAAACTAGCTTTAAAATCCGGATTTAACCCGTTCTTATCAGGCACTTTCTGGATAAACCGCATAAACTCATTTTCGATCACCGGATTCTTACAAATGAGTTTAATGGTATCGATGTAATATCGGATCCCTGTCTTGATCTCGTAATTCGCAATGACTTTTTTCTTCGTCTTATGCTTGTTTAACATCCGATGAATTGTATCAAAATGGCTCGTTACCTCGGAATGGAAATATCCTTTCGAATGCATGTAGGCCTGAACCTGAAAAAGCGAACGGCTCATGGCGCTTGTATCTGCAATTACAGGTGCTTCCCCAAACTTATATTTGATCAACTCTCTCAAGGTTGAATTGGGATCCAGGGTATCTCTTAACTTGATCTGCCGGTAAATATAATCCGGTTCTCCCTTACGGATTGCACGTTGCCTGCGTTTCTCATTGATCCGGATCTCGCGCTTGGTCCTCTTTATGTTTTTAGCTTTGAGGCGATTCAACTTCCGGATTCTTCCATGTTCCGTTTTGGCGCTGTCAATGGAATTGTAAAATTTCAAACGAAGCGGGATACCGATTACCCTCAGATTCGGTTTCTGCTTGAGTACATCTTCCACTTCTGAAACATTGATCTTATCTCCCTGAACCTTGATTTTATTCTTTTTGAGGAGATGTTTGTTCTCAGGAACGAGTTTTGTCGATAAACAACCTTGAACTGCAAAGGCAATCGTAAGGAATACGAATAAGTGCTTTAGTTTAAATTGCTCAAATAGCCTCAACATAAAGACAAAAATAAGAAACGAAAACAAAAATTCATTTTAAACGAGGCGAATTTGGTATGTTTGACAAAAAAAAGTGGAGGCTCTTTCTAAAGCTAAACAAAAATGGATCCGATCCCTGCAGTTGAAAAAAAACAGGGATCAGGAAATGATATTCGTCGTAGAAGGTGAAAAATCAGTGCTGGAGGGACTTTCTTCGTTTGCCCCGCATTTGGAAATCCTGGTTTCAGTCGATTCATTTTCGTCGCAGATCCCAACTCAATTTCGTTCAAAAACCTTTACAGTAACAACTAAAGAATTAGAGCAAATTTCCGAATTAAAGACTCCAAACAAATGCATTGCCGTTTTCAGGCGTCCGGATCAATCACTTTTGTTGAATCAATTCACCATCGTCCTGGATGGAATCCAGGATCCGGGAAACATGGGAACCATTTTGCGTTTGGCTGATTGGTTTGGGGTGAAACAACTTGTCTGTTCAAAAGATACGGTCGATTGCTACAACTCCAAAGTGATCCAGTCCTCCATGGGAGCAATTTACCGGATTCCCGTACATTACACCGACTTGGCAAGCTATTTGACCAATACACCGCAGCAAAAATACGGCGCGATGTTGAACGGCAAAAACTACAAGGAAATGAAGTATCCAAAAGATGCGATCCTGATTATGGGCAATGAAGGAAAAGGTGTGCGTCCTGAAATTGAAGTACTGATCGATTTCCCTGTCACTATTCCACGTTTCGGAGAAGCGGAATCGCTCAATGTAGCAACAGCAACAGCAATTCTACTTGCAGAAATCATTCAATAATTATGAAATTAATAAGCATCCTTCTTTTTCTTTCTATTTCTCCTACCCTGTTTTCGCAGTTCGGAGAATCCATAGATACGAGTCAATACGCGTCTTATCGGTTGTCGGTCCGCATTGCAAACAACCGGATCAAAGTCGACAGTAACAATGCAGAAGCGTATATCCAAAGAGGTTACTACCTGAATTTACTCCGGGATCATGATGGAGCACTTCGGGATATTGATAAATACTTATCCCTTAGGCCAGCTGAAGCGATGGTTTACAAATCACGCGCAAAAGTGAATTTTGACAAGGGAGATCTGCCCCAGGCAATTGTGGATATTTCAAAAGCAATCGAACTGAATCCTTTATTTTATGATGCGATTCAAGACCGGTCCACCCTTTACTATAAAGTTGGGAACTTCGAGGCTTGCAAAGCGGATCTGGCTGTTTTACTAAAACAGAAACCAACTGATCTGTCCTTGATCCTCTATCTTGGATATTGCGAAACCAAGTTGAAAAATTACGACCAGGCCATCAGTTATTTCAATACTGTATTGGCTAAAGATTCACTTCGGAAAGAAGCTTACAACAATTTAGGATTTTGTTACTATAGTTTGGGGGATAATGCCAAAGCATTGAAATTCATAAATAAAGCACTTCAAATCGACCCACGTTACCCGGAGGGATACGACAAAAGGGCACAAATCTGGTTATCCACAAGTGATTATAAACATGCTTTAGAGGATTTGAATAAGGCATTGTCATTCAATCCTTTCCTGAGCACTTCCCTGAATAACCGGGCCATTGTTTTCATACAAATGAAGCAATTCAATGACGCACTAGGCGACCTGAATTTACTTTTGGACACCGTTGAACCGACTTCTGAACTTTTGCGCATGCGGGCAGGAGTTTACAAAGAACTTGGAGATACCAAATCAATGGAAGAAGATTTGAAATTTGCTGAAATTGTCGAGAAAATACAACATTAAAACCCATTAAATGAAACACCTGACTTTCCTTGCAATTCTTTTTGTTCATACTGCACTCTTCGGACAGAGAGATCAGGACACCACCTTATATCCAAGTTACCGCACAAGTGTCAAGACACAAACCTTCCGGATTAAAATGAATCCGACCAACATGGCTGCTTACTTGGAACGTTATTACTACTATAACCTGCTCCACATGTATCCCGAAGCGCTCGCGGATATCAAAAAGGTGATTGAACTGAATCCTGCCGATTATCTTGCAGTCAATACATTGGGGACACTTTATATGGATTTGGGTGATTATCCAAAAGCAATCGAGGCTTATTCCAAATCTATCACTATCAAAGGAGATCTGATCGACCCATATTATGGAAGAGCACTTTGTAATCACGAAATGGGCAATTATCAAATTGCGTTAGATGATTTGAATAAATTGGCATCCATGAAATCCGATTTTATGGAATATCACCTGGTTATGGGGCATTGTAAAATCAAATTGGGGGATTACAAAGGAGCTATTGCCGATTACAACATCATTTTGGAGAAATACCCGAATTCCAATGAAGCTTACAACAATATCGGTTATGCTTATTTCTTCCTGGGAGATCAGGTTCTTGCACTTCAAAATATCAACAAGGCCTTGGAAATCAAACCCGATTATGCAAAAGCGTATGCAAAGAGAGGACACGTTAAAGTTGCAGTAAACGATATTGAAGGAGCCATTGACGATTTCACCCGGGCGATTGAATTAGATCCGGTTGATTACTATAGCTACGGAAACAGAGGTTCCGCAAAACTGATTATGAAAGACTATCCGGGAGCCATTAAAGACCTAAATAAATCCATTGAACTGAATCCATCAGATCCCGAATCTTATAAAGTCAGGGCAGCTTATTATGATGAAATGGGACAACCGGAACTTTCGAAAAAGGACTTGAAGAAGTATGAGGAATTGAAGAAATAATTATCAATTGTGAATGAATCAATTATCAATAAGGCGAATTCACTTGATAGTTAATCATCGGTCTTTTGATAAATATCCGACGCCGGAACCCTTAAGAACACGTGCTGGTTGTTACAGTAATTGCGTGAGACGAAACTAATGGAAGAGGATTTGAGGTTTACAGAGGAAATTGAACATGTAAAATAGACAATTGACAAGTTGTACATCCCTAATATAGGTTGACCACAAAAAGTCAATTTATATGAAATCAAACA
>NZ_CAMLDC010000004.1 GCF_946478805.1 uncultured Fluviicola sp.
TATTTTTGAGTATGAATCTTAATTAAAAACGGTCAACCTATTTTAGGGAAGTTCAGCCGAAATAAATCTTTTCAATTCTCAATTTTACATTCTCAATTCTCTAAGAAATGTATTTCTTTGCGAACTCCCACAAAACAATTCCTGCACACACCGAAACATTCAAACTGTGCTTGGTTCCAAATTGAGGAATTTCAAGGATATAATCGGAAGCATCAATCACCGACTGATCAACACCATCTACTTCATTTCCAAAAACAAGGGCGAATTTTGAATCATTCAAGGTGGAAATTTCGTGCAACAGAACCGTTTTCTCTGCCTGCTCAATACTGCAAACAGCTATTCCATCCTGCTTTAGTTCAGAAACAAGTTCCCTAATATCTTTCCGGTATTCCCAATCAATCGTATCTGTTGCGCCCAATGCCGTTTTATGAATTTCGCGATGTGGAGGTTGAGCCGTGATTCCGCACAAATAAACCTTCTCCACGTTGAAAGCATCTGCTGTCCGAAAGAAAGAACCGATGTTATTCAGACTCCGGATATCATTCAATACAATGATCAAGGGGAATTTTTCCTGGTTCTTGAATGCCTGCTCATCTACGCGATCAAGCTCCCACAATTTCAATTTACGGTTCATGAGGCAAAAATACCGATTTAGACGAATTGTTTTTGCTTAAATAATCCCATTAAACTATATTCACCCTATGAAAGCCAAATCAACAACATGGATTGCATTTATTCTTGTAGTTCTGTCTGCCACCAACTGCACAATTGAAAAACGATTATTCCAACCAGGCTACAGTATTGAATGGAAGAAAAAAACTCAGAGGAATTCAGTTGAAACTGAAAACCAAACCTCCTACAATGAAGAACCCGATACAACGACAATTATTTGTTCTTCAAACTCTTTATCTTCAAAACCAGATCATATTCCAACATCTGAGCTTACCCAAAGTATTTCCGAGCCTCTTGTTTCAATTGTAAACCTTGACACGCAGACACCTTACAAACTTGAAAAACAGGAATCCGACACACTTACACCACAAAAAAAAGCAATCGATCTAAGAGAGACGGAAGATAAAAAGGAACTGGAGCTTTTCGGTGTCATGTCATTTGGACTCTATTTCTGTTCTGTGATTTTTGCGATTCTTGCGGTATTCGTTTTCAACTTACCTGTTTATCTGTTTGCAGTTGCCGGATTTATGATCCTGCTATCGTTGATTTTCGGGATTATTTCTGTGGATAAATACCGACGAGATAAGTCAAAATATTACCGGAATTTCTTTGGTTATTTCGGTTTGATCGCTTCAGTTGTAACTATCTCACTGGTAATTGGCTTTTTAATCTTAGCCTCCGAATTGGGTTCATTTTAATCAATTCAACAGGAAATCCCATAATGTTGAAAACTAGTACCTGCAAAATTCCTCAAACTCACAATTCACTTCGTATTTTTGGCCTGAACGAAACATATTCACGTGTCAAAAAAAGAAAAAGATCCTGCGGAAACGCCTTTGATGAAACAATACAATCAGATTAAAGCAAAGCATCCCCAGGCTTTATTGCTTTTTCGTGTTGGAGATTTTTATGAGACATTCGGAGAAGATGCCGTTACTGCATCAAAAACCCTGGGAATTGTTCTGACCAAACGCGGAGCAGGGTCACCTTCCGAAGTGGAACTGGCAGGGTTTCCCCATCATTCATTGGAAACTTATCTCCCAAAATTGGTTCGCGCCGGGCATCGTGTCGCAATCTGCGATCAGTTGGAAGACCCGAAAATGACCAAAACCATCGTAAAACGCGGAGTAACGGAATTGGTAACTCCCGGAATTGCTTTCAGCGATAAGATCCTGGACGGTCATCACAACAACTTCCTTGGAGCAATCCATTTCGGGAAAGACATTCATGGGATTTCATTCCTGGATGTATCGACCGGGGAATTTTTCACCGCACAGGGGAATACAGAATACGTCGATAAGCTGATCCAGGGTTTTGAGCCCAGTGAAATTATCTATCAAAAAAATAAACATTCCATTTTCCAGGAATTATTCGGAACCAAATATTACACTTTCCGCCTGGAGGATTGGGTATTTACTCCTGATTTTGGAAAAGAGAAACTCACGGTTCATTTTCAAACCAATTCCATGAAAGGTTTTGGGATTGAAGACCTGGACCAGGGAATTGTTGCTGCGGGTGCTATCCTTCATTACCTGGGTGAAACACAGCACGATAAGCTGGGACATATTACCCAAATCCAGCGCATTGAAGAGGAAAAATTCGTTTGGTTGGATCGTTTCACCATTCGAAACCTGGAATTGATCAGTCCGTTGAATGAAGGTGGAAAAACCTTATTCGATGTAATCAACGGAACAAAAACCCCAATGGGCGATCGTTTGCTGAAGCGTTGGATTGTAATGCCTTTGAAGCATACGGAACAAATCAATTTACGTATCGACGCTGTTGCGGACTTAACGCAAAAACAAGCTCTCCGTGAGGAAATAGAACATGAGTTGAGTGAAATCGGCGATATGGAACGACTGGTTTCCAAAGTCGCTGTTGGAAGAATTCACCCGAAAGAATTGCGCGTTTTGTCGCGCATCCTGGAGCACATGACCCCATTGCGGGATGCCTGTTCACACAGCACCAGTGATTTATTGATCCAACTCTCCAAACGTATCGAACCGTGTGAGGAATTTATCCAACTGGTAGAGAAATTCATACTGAAAGACCCGGCAGTGATGCTTGGGAAAGGTCCTGTTATTGCAGACGGGGTTCATTCCGAATTGGATGAATTGCGTGCCATTTCCGAAAGTGGAAAAGATTACCTGGAAGCCATGCAGGAACGGGAATCTGAAAAGACCGGAATTCCAAGTCTGAAAATAGCCTTCAATAATGTTTTCGGATATTACCTGGAAGTTCGAAACACACATAAGGACAAAGTTCCGGAAGAATGGATCCGCAAGCAAACACTCGTAAGCGCTGAACGATATATTACTCCTGAATTAAAGGAATACGAAACTAAGATTTTGGGAGCAGAAGATAAAATTGCTGCAATTGAAGCAAAAATGTATTTCGAACTGGTGCAAAAACTGGTGGCTTTCGTCGGACAAATCCAGCGAAATGCGTACCTCATCGCACAGCTTGACTGCTTAACAGGTTTTGCAGACTTGGCCATCCGGAAAAACTATTCAAAACCGACTGTCAATGATAGTTTTGTTATCGATATCAAAAATGGCCGCCACCCGGTCATCGAGGGCCAACTAAAACCCGGTGAAGTTTACGTTCCAAATGATGTTTATCTGGACAAAGAGGAACAGCAGATCATCATGATTACCGGTCCCAATATGTCAGGTAAAAGTGCTTTGCTGCGTCAAACAGCCTTGATTGTCCTGATGGCACAAATGGGAAGTTTCATCCCGGCTGATACCGCTATTTTGGGAATCGTCGATAAAGTATTCACTCGGGTGGGTGCTTCCGACAATATTTCTTCAGGTGAATCGACCTTCATGGTGGAAATGAATGAAACTTCGAGCATCTTGAATAACCTTTCAGACCGCAGTTTGATTTTGCTGGATGAAATCGGTCGCGGTACAAGCACCTATGATGGAATCTCCATTGCATGGGCAATTGCCGAATACATCCACGAATTTCCGCAAGCAAAAGGAAAAACATTGTTTGCCACGCATTACCATGAGTTGAATGAGATGGCAGTTCAATTTCCACGAATTCACAATTACAATGTAAGCGTGAAAGAAGTAGGACAAAAAATTATTTTCCTGCGCAAACTGGTGGAAGGTGGAAGTGAACACAGCTTCGGGATTCACGTGGCAAAACTCGCAGGAATGCCGAACAAAGTCATTCAACGGGCAGAACTGATGCTCGAACAACTCGAATTGAATCACCGATCCAGTGAAGTTCAATCGGTCAAAGAAGTGGTTGTGCAAGCCGGGCAATCAAATGACATGCAATTGAGTTTTTTCCAGTTGAATGATCCGGTATTGGAACAAATCCACGACCAACTGATTTCGATTGATATCAATACCTTGACACCTGTTGAGGCTCTGATGAAACTGAACGAAATTAAAAAGCTCACAGGCGGTTAATTGTTGATTTTCAGAACGTTTAAATTCCAGGTTGTTTCGATTAAATCATCCGGGCACGCTCCTTTTATTGCCTTTTTTTTCCAACTGACAAACGGCGTTCATCCGTTTAGTAAGCGTGACATCCCTTTTTCCGATCATTATTCGGTATTGATTCCCACCTTTGTTTTATAATTCATATATCAGACTCACAATGGAGGCGAAAAATGTAAGATTTAATACTAGTCAGAATAAAGATTTTCAATCGGAACTAAGAAAACGGATTGACACTTATTTCAAAGAAAACAATATCAGTAAAAACGGAAACTGGAAACTGTACATCAAGACTTTCGTGATGTTTTCAGCCTATGTGATTCCGTTCCTGTTAATCACCTTCAATGTTTTTGATTCCAAATTGAGCTGGCTCATCCTGGCAATTTTGATGGGATTCGGAATGGCCGGTATCGGTATGAGTGTCATGCATGATGCCAACCACGGCAGTTACAGTAGAAATGACAGATTGAATAAAATCTTGGGCTTTTTCTCAATGGCTTTCCTTGCCGGAAATGCACAAAACTGGAAAACCCAGCACAACGTCATTCATCATACCTACACCAATGTACATGAGCTGGATGAAGACATCGCTCCTATCGGTGTATTGCGTTTTGAGCCATATTCAGAGAAAAAATGGATTCACAAATTGCAATTTATTTACGCTTGGTTCTTCTACGGACTGATGACTTTAATGTGGAGTACGATAAAAGACTTCAAACAACTGGCTCGTTACAACAAGGAAGGCCATGTGCGTGCTGCAGGGACAACTTTAGGAAAGCAATTAGTTATTATTATTCTATCTAAAATTGTTTATTTCAGCTATATGCTCATTCCTTTTTTCGTAATTCCTGAAATGACCTTCTTGAATTGGGTTGTTGGTTATTGCGTCATGCATTTTGTTGCGGGATTAACACTTGCTATTGTTTTCCAGTTGGCTCATGTAACAGATGAAAACGAATACCCGATGCCTCAAAACGGTGAATTGGAGCACAGCTTTATGGTTCACCAATTGAGTACAACGATGAATTTCGCAACAAACAACCCGGTGATTTCATATGTTGTGGGAGGTTTGAATTTCCAGGTTGAACATCATCTATTCCCAAATATTTCTCACATCCATTACCCGAAAATCTCCAAGATCGTTCATGCAACAGCAAAAGAATTTAATTTACCTTATCATACAGGGAAATCTTTCTGGGGAGCTCTCGCAGCGCATACTAAAATGCTTTATACGCTTGGAAGAGTGGAACTAGTTCCGAATGCTGTTCCGGTAGCTACCGAGACACCGGAAGAGGATGGAGCAACCGAAAATAAAGCAATTGCAAAAGACAAGTTGTCATTAGCATAACTAATATTATAACTATTGATATCGTCACATCTCTTTCAGGTGTGACGATTTTTTTTTTGAAGAATGTTTCAAAAACGGGTTTGAAGTCACTCAAGGAGCACGGAATATTTTCGTCCTACCGGCAAGACAGTCTGATTGGAAAGGACCACTTCCGTCTTTTTAAACTCAACAATTGTTTCCCGTTTGACAATATACGATTTGTGGATCCGGATGAAATGCTGTGGAGGTAAAACAGATAAAATATACTTCATCGTTTGGGTAATCAATAAGGGCTTTTCATTCATCAGATGCAAACGGATATAATTCCCGACCGCCTCTATATACATGATATCCTTTGTTTGGATGGTTCTTAAAATCCCATCATGCTTCACCTCAATCTCGGGAAACTGATCCACTTCTTTTCTTGGCAAAGGTCTGTCAATGATTTTATTGATCGCTTTCAAAAAGCGCGGATAAGAAATCGGCTTCAATAAATAATCCACCACCCCATTCTGATATGCTTCAAATCCGAAATTGCTATAGGCTGTCGTTAAAATGACCGACGGCGAATACGGCATGCATTCCAACAATTCCAATCCGCTGAGTCGCGGCATCTCAATGTCCAGGAACAGGATATCCACCTGGTTATTCCGCAAAAAATCCAAAGCTTCCTGTCCGTCATAAACATCACCGATTATTTCCAGCTGCTCCGTACGGGCAATATGTGCCTGGATAACCAGATGTGCTGGAGCTTCGTCATCAACTATGAGGCATTTGTACTTCATTTCAACAAGATACGATTTTCATTACAATGTTAGGGTCAATTCAACGGTGTGAATATGATCGGAATCAGTGATAATCAATTCATACTTGTTATTGTACATGAGTTGAAGTCGCTGTTTCGTATTTGAAATCCCTGTATTTGTACCGAAGAACTCTCTCCTCCCCGAATCGTAATTATTCCAGATTTTGAAAGTCAATTTTTGTTTATCCGTACCAATAAACAAGGAAACCGTCGGTTTTTCCGTTCCACTGCTATACTTGATGGCATTTTCAATGAAAGGCATAAACAACATGGGAGAAAGCATCAATTGATCGGTCGCAATTTTATTCGTCAAGCTAATGGATAACTTCGGACTTCTATTCTGTTCGTAGGTCAGGTATTTCTTAATGAAATCCATTTCTTCATACAAAGCAACCCGTTCTTTCTTCGACGATTCAATCTGGTAACGCAATAAATCAGAAAGTTCCAGGATCTTATCCGGAGTCTGACTCGGATCTGTAAGAGCTGTTGCATAGAGATTATTCAACGAATTAAAGAGAAAGTGTGGATTCAGCTGTGCTTTCAAGTGACGAATTTCGTCGTCCTTCTCCAATAAATCTGTTAAAAACCGTCTATTCCGATCCAGGATATTTTTGTGCATGTAGTAAAAACCAAGCCCCACCAGATAAATAAGAAAAATGGAAATGCACATCGTTATCACATCTCCGTTCGGAACGAAGGAAAACGGCGTGAAATAATTGATCAGGAAATAGCTGGTAAAGAGGGAAACTGTTCCCAGGAAATACTTTAGATTCTGCTTGCTGAAGTAACGTTCATACAAGAACCGGTTATGAATGTATACCTGGACATGGGCTATGGCAAACATAATTGCGCCGTTGACAACCACGTGGAAAAACCTTCCCTTTTCATGTATCTGGTGCGTACCGTCAACGAGCACCATAATAAGTCCGAGCAAACATAAGAACAGGTACACTACGATGTTCCGGAGCCAAAAGTTGAAGTATGACAATTTCATAAGTAAAGTTATCATTTTAGAACAAATTCACGATCAATTAAAGATCTATTGATATCACTGTTTTACCTCAATCGAAGTTTTGATGAAATGAAACAAAATCAAGAAGTTAACAGATAGGAAACCTTGCTTTCATGTTGAAATTACTGCGGAAAATCAAAAAAAAATAAAAAAAGTCAGCGAATTCTTGCGAATTGAATAAATGAATTGTTAGATTTGCAACCCGATTCCAAAAGAGGAACGGTAGTTACCCCGAAGATAACTGACGGGATTAATTAGAAAAAACGCGAGAGTAGCTCAGTTGGTAGAGCACAACCTTGCCAAGGTTGGGGTCGCGAGTTCGAATCTCGTCTCCCGCTCAAAGAATAAAGGTCATTATTTAATGGCCTTTATTCTTTAAAGTCCGCTCGGATGGTGGAATTGGTAGACACGCCGGACTTAAAATCCTGTGCCTGTATGGGCGTGCGGGTTCAAGTCCCGCTCCGAGTACATTGAGCGCTTCCAGCTCATGAGATTAAGCCTTGATTTTCTTCGGAAAGTTGAGGCTTTTTTGATTTTACAAAGTTTTTTAATAGTTCTTCTGTATGGGCGTGGGGTTCATCCCGATAGCTATCGGGACCTGCTCCGAATACCATTGAAAAGAACTTGTGAATTGGCTTCCACCTTTCACAGAAAATTAAATCCCGAATGTTTAGGCATTTGGGATTTTTCAAAATTAGGATTCGAGATTCAAATCGCATTTTCAACGTTTCAGATACTCTTCAATGTTCAAAATTTCTCGTTTTATCTATTTTTTTGTTAAAATATACAGCATACTGGTTTTCAACGTAAATTCTAGTGCTCCGCAAGAATACCCGCTAAATCAAGTCGAAAAAAAACCTGTCATCCTTTCATTTAACCATTCATACAGCATAAAAATTTTTTATTTAATAATTGATTGATTATTTTTACGTCAAATAAAAAAACTATGAGAAAAGTATACTTAGGCTTATTTACTCTTGTTCTTGCTGGTTCGGCTTCGGCTCAGTTGATGAACAAAAATTTGCGTGAAGCGCAAAGAATCCAAAACATCGGTGAAGTTCCTGCTAAAGCAACTCACAATTTGGAGAAAGCGATCCCTTTCTGGATGAATGATTTTTCGACTTCATCTGATTGGACAATTGCAAATGCTGGTGCTAGTGGATCTCCTGCTCACACATTGGGCGATTGGGCGATTGTTACAGATGTAAACGCGATTCCTGTTACTGCATTGAAACCTGCCGGTCATACAACAGCAGCAAACGGTTATGCATTGATTAACTCCGATGCTGCAGGTAGCGGTCAAACACAAAATGCTACAATCGTAACTTCAGGGGTTATCAACTGTACTGGAAGAGCCAATGTTTCTATCATTTTCCAACAATCTACGCGTCACTTCCAGGAATTGTACTACGTAGTTGTTTCGAATGACAATGGAGCGACTTGGACAGATTTCCAAGTAAACACTTCCATGGCAGTTAACACGAACTCAGCTAACCCTGCGATTGCTCAAGTGAACATTTCTTCAGTTGCAGCAAACCAGGCAAACGTGAAAGTTGGTTTCCGCTACGTTGGTGCTTATGACTGGTTCTGGGCTGTAGATGATGTACAGTTGGTTGAAACAGACAATTATGACTTATCAGCAAACGGATATTACTGGGGCGTTGAAGGAACTTGGGGAGCACGTTTACCGTACTACCAAACTCCAATTGCTCAAATCAATCCGATTCATTTCGCTGGTTTAGTTGAAAACAAAGGTGCAATGTCTCAATCTGACATCACATTCACTGCTGGAATCGTTTCTGCAGGTTATACAGGAACTAGTCCAATGGGTACTTTAGCTCCGAATGCAATAGATACATTCGATATTGCTGCGACATTCACACCTGCAGCTTCTGTTGCCAGCTTCACTGTTGCCGGTGGAACAACTTCCGGTGCTACAGATGCTAACCCAACAGACAACGCTGCTCCAGCATTGGCATTCGCAACAACTCAAACAACTTATGCGCGCGATGCACAAACGGTTCAAGCAGGTTCTTACAACCAAGGTCAAGGATATGAAATGGGTAACATTTTTGATATCACAGCAAACCAAACTTTGACAGGTGTTGATGTTTTCGTAGCTTCGACTTCAACCGCAAACTGCCAGATTTACGGATTGTTATACACTATTGATGGTGGAGGTAACTTCGTTTACGGTGCGCCTACAGCATTACACACAGTTACTGCTGGTGAATTGGGAACAATGATCACACTTCCTCTTACAAGTTCATTCCCTTTAACTGCAGGTAGCTCTTACTTGTTGGTTGTTGGTTCTTACGGTGATGGTGGTGCAACTGACGATTTCGTTGTCGGGACATCTGGTATTTCTGAAGCACAAACTACATTCTACCTGGATGGAAACGAAAATACCGGTATGTGGTACTATTCCACTTCTACTCCAATGGTACGTATGAACTTCAACGCTTCATTATCAGTTTCTGAAAATGCTGCTAACGTTAATGTAAACGTATTCCCTAACCCGGTTGTAGGTGAAGCTACAATCGAAGTGAACGGAGCAGTTGCATCTGCAATTACTGTTGTTGACTTGGCAGGTAAAGTAGTTTACGCTACAAACGCTGCAGAAGGTACTTCTAAAGTATCTTTCTCCACAGCTAACTTCTCTGCTGGAGTTTACACAGTAAACGTTTCTACAAACGCAGGAACAGTTACTAAGAAAATGGTTGTTAAGAACTAATAACTCATTATAAAACCAAAAGCCCGATTCCACTGGAGTCGGGCTTTTTTTTGTTCAAATAAGTTGAATAAAAACACTATTTAATTCTTTGAACTCTTTTAACTTTTTGAACCTTCTTAAACTTGTTATTATATTTGCCTCCTCGAAAAAACAAATTATGAAAGCATATGTATTCCCCGGACAAGGTGCCCAATTCTCAGGAATGGGAAAAGACCTTTACGATTCCTCTGATCTGGCAAAACAACTATTTGCCAAAGCAAATGAGATTCTTGGTTTCGATATTCAAAAAATTATGTTTGAAGGATCTGATGAAGAGTTGAAACAAACCAAAGTGACCCAACCGGCAATTTTCCTGCACTCTACCATTCTTGCTACATGCCTGGGTGATAATTTCAAACCCGACATGGTTGCGGGACATTCATTGGGAGAAATTTCATCCCTGGTAGCGAACAAAACCCTTTCATTTGAAGACGGTTTGCGTTTGGTTTCCAAAAGAGCTCTTGCGATGCAAGCTGCTTGTGAGGCAGTTCCTTCAACAATGGCGGCTATTTTAGGATTGGAAGACAATGTAGTTGAAGACATTTGCAAATCCATTGATGGAATCGTGGTTGCAGCAAACTACAACTGTCCCGGGCAATTGGTTATTTCAGGTGCAATTCCTGCTGTAGAAGAAGCATGTGCCAAATTAACCGAAGCCGGCGCAAAACGCGCCATGATTCTCCAGGTTGGAGGAGCATTCCATTCACCATTGATGGAACCGGCAAGAGAAGAATTAGCAAAAGCAATTGAATCCACGACTTTCAGTAATCCGATTTGTCCGGTTTACCAAAATACAACTGCAAAAGCGGTAACAAATCCGGATGAGATCAAAAAGAACCTGATCGATCAATTGACAGCTCCTGTTCGCTGGACACAAACTATGCAGCAAATGATTGCTGACGGTGCAACTGAAGTCATTGAAGTTGGTCCCGGGAAAGTATTACAAGGGCTTTTCAAAAAGGTTGACCGTGCATTCCCGACATCCAGTGCGGAGATATAAAATATACCAATGTAAAGACAAAAGGGGCGCGATTAATCGCGCCCCTTCGTTGTTTTATTAATCTACGTATTAAATTAATTTCTGGACAAAGTCGTTTTCACGGCCTTCATTAGTCTTTCCACATTCGGTAATGCAGCTTCAATCAAGGTTGGTGAAAATGCAAATGGGGTATCAGTTTGGGTCACACGCATCACCGGTGCATCCAAATAATCAAATGCATAACGTTGCAAATGGTATGCAATTTCAGAAGAAATAGAAGCCAAAGGCCAAGACTCTTCCAATACCACGCAACGGTTTGTTTTCTTAACCGATTCAACGATCAATGCATAGTCAATCGGGCGAATGGTTCTCAAATCGATAATCTCAACAGAAATACCTTCCTTTTCCAAAGCTTCAGCAGCCTCGTAAGCCACCTTAATGATCTTACCAAAAGAAACGATGGTTACATCCGTCCCTTTGCGTTTGATATCTCCTACTCCGATCGGAATGATATATTCACCCTCAGGGATTTCTCCTTTATCACCGTACATTTTTTCGGATTCCAGGAAAACAACCGGATCATTATCACGAATTGCAGCTTTCAACAAACCTTTCGCATCGTATGGATTGGATGGAGTAATCACTTTCAATCCCGGTACATGGGAATAAAACGCTTCAAAACTTTGAGAGTGAGTTGCTGCCAACTGCCCCGCAGTTCCGTTACCTCCTCTAAAGACAATCGGACAACCGTACTGGCCTCCTGACATTTGCAACATCTTAGCAGCAGAGTTAATGATCTGATCCGCAGCTAAAATTGCGAAATTCCATGTCATGAACTCAACAATCGGGCGAAGGCCGTTCATGGAAGCTCCAACAGCAATACCGGCAAATCCTAGTTCGGCAATCGGGGTATCAATGACACGTTTCGGACCAAATTCATCCAACATTCCTTGAGATACTTTGTAAGCTCCATTGTATTCAGCAACTTCCTCACCCATCAGGAAAACACCCTTATCCCGGCGCATTTCTTCTGACATAGCTTCACGAAGGGCTTCTCTAAATTGAACAGTCTTCATTCTTATTGTTTTTTATTTCGCTTAAAGCAGGTCAAAATTAATCAAAATTCGTTTCTAGTGCACCAAAATAAGGAGGAAGAACACAGATTTTCAGTAAATAGTGAACAAAATGTTTAAAACCTTCACTTATTATGTGTGCATAATATTTTATTTCATGCAATGATTTGATTATTTTTGTTCCCGAAACTAAAGTTTAACAAGCAAATACTGCGTTGTGTCAACTCGTACAAAATGCGGTTCACGCTTAAATAAAATATAACTATGAAAATTCTTGTATGTATCAGTAAATCTCCAGATACTACTTCGAAAATTGCGTTCACAGACGGGAACAAGCAATTCGACGAAAATGGAGTTCAATACATTGTCAATCCGTACGATGAGTGGTATGCACTTGTTCGTGGTTTGGAATTGAAAGAAACATTAGGTGGAAACTTGACAATCATCACTGTAGGAAATGCAGCTGACGAAGCAATTATCAGAAAAGCATTGGCAATCGGTGCGGATGACGCTGTTCGTATTGATGCTGATCCGAAGGACGCATATTTTACAGCAGTTCAAATCGCTGATTACGCCAAATCAAATGGGTTTGATCTGATCCTTACGGGTAAAGAAACAATCAATTACAACGGTTCACAAGTAGCCGGAATGATTGCTGAAGCAATGGACTTACCATTTGTCTCTTTAGCGACAAAATTGGATATCAACGGAACTACTGCACGTATGGAACAAGAAATCGTCGGAGGTGTTCAGGTTATTGAAGCGACCCTTCCGTTAGTTGTTTCCTGTGCAAAAGGAATGGCAGAACAACGTATTCCAAATATGCGCGGAATCATGGCGGCTCGTACAAAACCACTTACAGTTGTGGCTCCTTCTCCCGTAGAAGACCTTACCGCATATGTGGAATATGGATTCCCGGCTCCAAAATCAGCTGTGAAAATGATCGACCCGAACAACATGGACGAATTAGTTGCTTTGTTACACAACGAGGCTAAAGTTATTTAATAGACAATCCGAAATTATGAATATTTTAGTTTATATCAATTCATCCAATCACTTGGCAAAAAGCGCGCTTGAGGCGGTTACGTATGCAAAGAAAATTGGAGGAACAATTACAGTTGTCGCTACTGGATCAGTAGATGATGCAACATTGGGAACTTTAGGTGAATACGGTGCTCAAAAAGTATTGGTTGACCGTTCGGTAGCTACCGAAGATTCCCAGCAGGTGACTCGACTTATCGCAAAAGCAGCAGACACAACAGGAGCAGAACTGATCATTTTCTCTCATGACTTGGTTGCCAAAGCTGTGGCACCTCGTCTATCTGTTCGTTTGAAAGCCGGTCTGATTTCCGGAGCTGTTGATGTTCCAAATGCAAACGGACAAATTAAAGTCAATGTATTCTCAGGAAAAGCATTCGGATTTGTTTCAGTTAAATCTGCAAAAAAAATCATTTCTCTTCTTCCGAATTCATTCCAACCGGAACAATCCGGATCTGCTTGCCCGGTTGAAGCATTTGATGGAGCTGCTGGTTCTTCGGCAATCAAGGTTATTGAAACAAAAATGCCGGAAGGGGAAATTCCATTACCGGAGGCTGAATTGGTTGTTTCTGCAGGACGTGGATTGAAAGGTCCTGAAAACTGGGGAATCGTAGAAGATTTGGCAAAAGCATTGGGCGCAGCAACAGCATGTTCCCGTCCGGTCGCTGATATCGGCTGGAGACCTCATCACGAACACGTAGGACAAACCGGTGTTGCCATCCGTCCGAATCTATACATTGCAGTAGGGATTTCCGGAGCAATTCAACATTTGGCAGGTGTCAACGGTTCGAAGGTAATCGTAGTGATAAATACGGATCCGGAAGCACCTTTCTTCAAGGCTGCTGATTACGGTGTTGTTGGAGATGCTTTCGAAGTACTTCCGAAATTAACAGAGGCTGTAAAAAAATTCCGTTCAACACCGCACTAAGATTAATCTATTTAATTATTTTTACGAAAGTAAATCCTAGGAGGGAAGCACGTTAAAATGCTTCCCTCCTTATTTAAACCCTTCGTAAGGAAAACGTTCGAATGGACAAGATTAAACTCGATATCATTGGACTGTCATACAGTCAGACTCAAAGTGGTGCTTACGCTTTAGTTTTAGCCGAATCCGGTGGGAAACGTCGTTTACCAATTATTATTGGTGGTTTTGAAGCTCAGGCTATTGCCATCGAGTTGGAAAAGATGACTCCGACAAGACCTCTTACTCACGACTTGTTTAAATCACTTGCCCAGACCTTTGCCATTCAATTAAAAGAAGTGGTTATCTATAATTTGCAAGAAGGAATTTTCTTTGCAAAACTGGTTTGTGAAAAAGAAGGTGTCTTCTCGGATATCGACGCAAGAACATCCGATGCAATTGCATTAGCTGTCCGCTTCGATTGTCCGATCTATACCTTTGAATCCATCCTTTCATCCGCAGGTATCCTTTCAGATGAATTTTTGGAAGAGGAGGAAGAAATTGAAATTTCCGATTCGGACGAAAATGAATTCACCAAAATGACCAAGGAAGAACTGGAAGAACAGATTCAAATTGCCATTGACAATGAGGATTATGAATTGGCTTCCAAAATCCGGGACGAAATCAACAAGCGCGGAGCATAATCTGCATTAAGCATCTACACTACTATGGGGAAATCTATCAAATTTCGTTTGACCGTTATGAGTTTCCTCCAATTCTTTGTTTGGGGAGCATGGTTGATTACCATCGCAAATTATTGGTTTACCACAAAACAATGGGATAAAGTTGCCTTTGGAGCAGTTTTCAGTACCCTTGGGTTTTCATCTCTTTTTATGCCGGCAATAACCGGGATTATTGCTGACAAATGGGTCAATGCGGAACGTTTATATGGAATTCTTCATTTCATCGGAGGTGTAACGCTATGCTTTATTCCATTTGCGGGTAATTCAAACGAATTTTTCTGGGTGATTTTTTTAGCAATGATATGCTACATGCCGACCATTTCATTGTCAAACACCATTGGTTACCACGTATTGAAAAACAATGATTACGACGTTGTAAAAGTTTTTCCACCTATCCGTGTCTGGGGAACAATCGGTTTTATTGCAGCAATGTGGTTTGTAAACCTTACCGGAAATAAAGCTTCTTACAATCAATTTATCATCGCCGGAATAGCGGGTATCTTATTGGGACTGTATTCACTCACACTTCCGAAATGCCCGCCGCAACTTGGAAAATCAGAAAAGAAATCACTCATTGAAGCTTTTGGTCTGAATGCATTCAAACTCTTCCTGAATTACAAAACGGCCTTGTTCTTCCTATTTTCAATGATGTTGGGAGCCGCGTTGCAGTTAACAAACATGTTCGGGGATGTCTACGTGAGTGAGTTCGGCCATTTCGGAAAGTACCAAGGCTCTTTGATTGTGGAGAAATCAACCATCGTCATGTCGATTTCCCAGGTTTCCGAGACCTTGTTTATTTTGGCAATTCCGTTCTTTTTAAAACGTTTCGGGATCAAAAAAGTAATGCTAATAAGCATGCTTGCATGGGTACTTCGATTCGGTTTGTTAGCATACGGAAATCCGGCAGAAGGATTATGGATGATCATTGTATCCTGCATTGTATACGGAATGGCTTTCGACTTCTTCAATGTATCCGGTTCTTTGTATCTTGAAACGACTGTCAATTACAAAATTCGCGCTTCTGCTCAAGGTTTATTCATGATGATGACCAACGGATTCGGAGCTGTAATCGGAAGTTTGGCCAGCGCCGCAATTATTCAAAGGTTCTTCACCCTCAAGTTTGAAACCACTTCAAGTTTGACAAACTATTTAGGGATCAAAGAATCCAATCCGGTTTTTGCAAACCTAACCCAGTACATAAAAATTTCTCCAAACGGCAAATTCTCAAAAGCAATTACACTATTTGATTGGAGCCCGATCTGGTTAAGCTTTGCTGCTTATGCATTAGTCATTGCAATTCTTTTCGCAATCTTTTTCAGACATAAACACAATGCGGAAAAATTGTCTGAAATTTCACATTAATCGTTTACTAAATGATTTAATAGTAATTTAATGTTTCAATAACATTGAATGAAAACTACACTCTCCTCTCTTGCACTTGTATTAAGTGTGATTTCCTATGGCCAAACTTTTAACGGGACATCCGGAAATATTCTCGACAATCAGGAATTGGTAAAATCCCTAAATGTCAGTGGCTTACCCACTCCCATCAATCAAACAACCTTTGGTTTGGAACAAGTGTGCTTGTCAATAACTCATACTTGGGACGCGGACGTGACAGCAACTCTGGAGGCTCCGGACGGGACCCAGATCATTCTTTTTTCTGCTATCGGAGGAAGTGACGATAATTTTGACGGAACATGTTTGCGCGGAGATGCGACTACTTCCATCTTAGTTCAAAATGCTCCATTCAGCGGCGTGTTTAAACCTCAGAGCTCGTTAGGAGTTGCAAACAATAACCAAAATCCGAATGGCACCTGGAAAATGCGCATATACGATTCTGCGAGTGGTGATCAAGGGACATTGGATTCCTGGTCCATTACCTTTGGAAATAATCCTGCCACCTATCAGCCATTTGTAAGCAGTAACTTACCAATTGTCATTCTCAATACAAACAACCAAAGCATTCCTGACGAACCGAAAATTGACGCTCAAATGAAAATGATCGACAACGGTCCGGGAAACCTCAATCACGTGACTGATTTCCCCAATGCATACAACAATAAGATCGGGATTGAACGAAGAGGATCCACGTCCGGGGATTTCCCCCAAAAATCGTATGGTTTTGAAACTCGCGACATCAATGGTACAGTAAAAGACACGACCCTCTTGGGAATGCCCGACGAACACGATTGGATCTTATACGCTCCATACAACGACAAAAGCTGTATGCGCAATATCTTGACCTATGAGTTGGCAAATAAGATGCAGCATTATGCTTCACGGACAATTCTTTGCGAATTGGTCTTAAATGGTCAATATCAGGGAATCTATACCTTAATGGAAAAGATCAAGCGTGACCCGAACAGAGTGGATATCGCAAAACTTCTCCCGACAGATATCGCCGGCGATGATCTGACGGGCGGATACATCATCAAGATTGACAAAACGACAGGATCCAACAACGACGGCTGGACATCCAATTATCAGGCTGCTGACAATTCGGATGTGAATTTCTTATACCACTATCCGAAATCAAATGACATTCAACCGCAACAAAAGGATTATATCCAAGCCTATGTCGATTCGTTTGAAACAGCACTTGACGGCCCGAATTTCGCAGACCCAACAAGCGGATATAGAAAATACAGTGTTCCGGAAACGTTTATCGATTTCCTGATTCTGAATGAGATCAGTAAAAACGTAGATGGCTATCGCCTAAGCACCTTCCTTCATAAAGAGAAAGATTCCAAAGGAGGGAAATTGCGCATGGGCCCTATGTGGGATTTCAACCTGGCTTGGTGGAATGCAGATTATTGTGCTGGAAATGATGCAACCGGTTGGCAATACGATTTTTCAAACACCTGTCAGGGAGGATGGCAACCTCCAACCTGGTGGACACGTATGTTGGAAGACCCTTGGTTCCAGGATGAGTTAAAATGCCGTTGGACAACTCTTCGTCAAACCTTCCTTTCAAATGATTCACTTGACGCAAAAATTGATTCCATTGCACAATACATCGATCAGGCAAAAGACCGTCATTTCGAACAATGGCCTCTTTTAGGCACTTACACCTGGCCAAATCCCAGTCCCATCCCAGCAGATTATCCGGGAGAAATTGCTGCAATAAAAACCTGGATAGTTGATCGTGCAACCTGGATTGACAATCACATTATCGGAACGTGTCATTTAGGAATTATTGAACAGGAAATAGCTTCCTTAACGGTTTATCCGAATCCATTCAATGAAGATCTTCATGTATCCTGGTTTTCCACAGGAATCAGCAATGCACAAGTGAAATTATTCGATCTGAATGGAAACGAAATCAGCTTTTTGGAAATAACTCCGACTTATGGAATGAATGACGTCAAGTTAGGCAACTTTTCAAGTGCTTTGAGCAGTGGAATCTATTGGGTTGAAATCCAGGAAGGGACTTCGATCAGTCGTGTCAAGGTGGTGAAAAACTAAGATACGAACGCGACACATCGCGTTTGTACTTTTTTATTTTTCATCCTGCCCGCACTATATCTTTTTCAGGAAAACATCCGGTTGAGGATAAATCCCCTTTCGTTCCAAACGCTTCTCTTTTTTATATAGGATATAACTTTCGGGAATGAATTGTCCGTCCAATTTGGCTTCAAAGTAAATTCCGCTCTTGTCCTCTTTGATAAATTGGTAGGTTCCTTTGATTTCCTTTGAAGCGATTTTTTCAATAATGATTCCTTCCGGTTCTAATTGAACCTTCATCTGCGTACTCTGCACTTGAAAAACTTCCGCGCCTAATTCCAGAGCATAAGAAGGAATTTCGCCTGTGAAAACACCCAGGTATTTCTTTTTGATTTCCTGGGAATTCCCGCTGAAGGAGCAAGTTAATACGAGAAGTAATAAACAAAAACGCATCTTTTAGTTTTGAGTAAAAATAGATAAAGGAATCAACAAACCAATCGAATTATCAACCAAATCAAATTGCCTGCGATTAATTTTCCTAACTTCGGGTTTAGTTTTCCAATGCTCATTTCAACACTCAAATGAAACAATATCACGATTTATTACAGCACATTCTAGACAAAGGAACTTTCAAAGGAGATCGCACCGGAACAGGCACTTTATCCACTTTCGGATATCAGATGCGCTTCAATCTGGAAGAAGGATTTCCGGTTTTAACGACCAAAAAATTACACTTGCGGTCCATTATCCATGAGTTGTTGTGGTTTCTTCAAGGTGATACAAATATTCAATATCTAAAAGATAACAATGTTTCCATTTGGGACGAATGGGCAGATGAAAACGGGAATTTAGGGCCTGTTTACGGATATCAATGGCGTTCGTGGCCAACTCCGGAAGGTGGTTCAATCGATCAGATCTCGAACCTGATCGAGCAGATCAAAAAAAATCCGAATTCACGCAGATTGATCGTAAATGCATGGAATGTCGCGTATGTAGACAACATGGCTTTGCCTCCTTGTCACACAATGTTCCAGTTTTACGTTGCTGAAGGGAAATTGAGCTGTCAGTTATATCAGCGCTCTGCCGATACCTTTTTAGGAGTTCCATTCAATATTGCATCCTATGCATTGTTGACGATGATGGTGGCTCAGGTATGCGATCTGAAACCAGGAGAATTTATTCATACATTGGGAGACGCACACCTGTACTCCAATCACCTGGACCAGGCAAAATTGCAATTGGAACGTGATTTCAGACCGCTTCCAACGATGAAGGTCAATCCGGAAGTCAAAGATATTTTCGGGTTCAAATACGAAGATTTTGAATTATTGAATTACGACCCGCATCCGACAATTAAAGCACCAATAGCAGTATAAAAGACTTTTTTAGACTTGAGACTCAAGACAAAAGACTTAGACTTTATATAAAAAAGCGAAGTATTTATCCTTCGCTTTTTTATTTCGACAAATCTGTCTATTGTCTTTAGTCTGTCGTCTTTTAATCTTAATTAGCCATTTCACTCATAAACTTGATCCGCATCAGTCTCAACTCCTCTTCGGTATAATCACCATCGAATTCATGATAAGCTGTCGCCAAATCATCTGTTTCAGCTTCGGAAAAGTAATCGTAGATCTCGTCCTGATTGTCCGAATCTAAGATATCATCGATGTAGTAATTGATATTCACCCGTGTTCCGGAAGAAACAATTGCTTCAATTTCTTCAATCACCTCATCCATTGATTTCCCCTGAGCTCTTCCAATATCCTCCAGAGGCAACTTGCGGTCAATATTCTGGATCAACTGAACTTTCAATACGGATTTATTGATCAATGATTTCACAACCAGATCCTGTGGCCGGTCGATTTCGTTTTCCTCTACATATTGAGTAATCATTTCGACAAATGGCTGACCATAGCGTTGTGCTTTACCCGCACCGACTCCCTGACAGTTAGTCAACTCATCAATGGTGATCGGATACTGGAAACACATATCTTTCAAGGTCGGTTCCTGGAAAATGACAAATGGCGGAATATTGTTTTGTTTTGAAAGCGATTTTCGCAAATCAATCAACATGTCATACAATACCTCATCAAAAGCACCGCCTTTTCCCGGAGCAACAATTCCATCATCCTCATCCGAAGCAGAATAATCATGTTGCTTCAATAAGGTAAACGACACCGGATTTGCCAGGAATTTCTTTCCGTTTTCGGTGAACTTCAACGTTCCGTAAGTTTCAATATCCTTGTATAAAAGACCCGCAACCACCGTTTGCCTGATAACTGCATTCCAGAAATGTTCATCACGTTCTTTTCCAACGCCGAACAAAGGCGCCTGATCATGCCGGTAACTTTTTATTTCAGCCGTTACACCACCCGAAAGGAAGGCGCAAACATGTTTTGATTTTTGTTGTTCCTGAAGGAAATCAACCACTTGGAGCAAGTGATGAACAAATTCCTTTCCTTCCAATTTTTCCCGCGGATGCTTGCAATTGTCGCACATTTCATTGCATCCTTTCTCGTCGAATACCTCTCCGAAATAATGCAGGATGAATTTCCTCCGGCAAACAGAAGTTTCAGAATAAGAAACAATCTCACTCAACAGTTGTTTCCCGATCTCCTGTTCTGCAACCGGTTTTCCCTGAAGGAATTTCTCCAGTTTTTCAATATCCTTGTAGGAATAAAATGTGATGCATTCTCCTACTCCACCATCACGTCCGGCCCTACCCGTTTCCTGGTAATAACTTTCCAATGATTTCGGAATGTCGTGGTGAATCACAAAACGCACGTCCGGCTTATCGATTCCCATCCCGAATGCAATGGTTGCAACGATAACATCCACCTCTTCCATCAGGAACATATCCTGATGTTTTCCGCGGGTCGTGGCGTCCAAGCCGGCATGATAAGCCAAGGCATTGATCCCGTTCACCTGAAGCAATTCGGCCATTTCTTCCACTTTCTTCCGGGAAAGGCAGTAGATGATCCCTGATTTCCCCTGGCGTTGGCGTATGTAACGGATGATTTCCTTTTCAACGTCCTTTTTAGCCCGGATCTCATAATACAAATTATCCCTGTTGAATGACGACTTGAACAGTTTCGCGTCCATCATATTGAGGTTCTTTTGAATATCTGCCTGGACTTTGGGTGTAGCCGTAGCCGTCAAAGCAATGATGGCAACATCCGAAATTTTCTCAAAAATCTCTCTTAACCTCCTGTATTCAGGGCGGAAGTCATGTCCCCACTCAGAAATACAATGCGCCTCATCAATTGCGAAAAATGAAATCGGTACAGAAGTTAAAAAATCAATGTTCTCTTGTTTGGTTAATGATTCAGGAGCTACGTAGAGTAATTTTGTTTTACCAGCAAGAATATCATCCTTCACCCGATTGATTTCGGTTTTGCTGAGGGATGAATTCAAAAAATGCGCAATCGAGTTGTGGTCACTCACATTCCGGATCGCATCTACTTGATTTTTCATCAATGCAATCAATGGAGAAACTACAATCGCCGTACCTTCTGATAATAATGCAGGAAGCTGGTAACACAGGGACTTTCCACCACCGGTGGGCATAATTACGAATGTGTTCTTCTTTTGTAACACATTGGTGATTATATTTTCCTGTTGTCCCTTGAATTGATCGAAACCAAAAAATTTCCTTAGAGCTTCCTTTAGATCATTCTGATCCATAAAGTTTGAATATTAGAGGATTACCTAAATTAATGTTATCGAAATTACAGATAATAAAACGCAAAGGCGCTATAAAATCGGCAACTATACTAAAATACAAGATAAATCAACAAAAAACAACTATTAACATTTCATTACCCGTAAATTTTGATGAATTATTAACTTTGCGTCAAAGTATGGAAGAGGAAAAAAATATGTCGTTCTTACAACATCTCGAAGAATTGAGATGGAGACTGGTTAGATCCGCAGCTGTAATCATTGTTTTGGCTATTGTTATCTGGTGGTTTCAGGACTGGATCATGACCCATGTTTTCCTTTCGATGAGTAAACCGGACTTCTTCACTTTCCATGTATTCTGTAAATACATGCATTTCATGTGCGTGGATGAAATTCCAATCAACTTTCAATCCACCACCATGGGAGGCCAGTTCTCTTATGCATTATGGATGAGTTTCCTGGGCGGTGTAGTTATAGGCTTCCCTTTTATTTTCTATCAGCTTTGGTCGTTCGTGAAACCGGGATTGAAGCAGAATGAAAAGCAAATGGTAAAAGGAATTGTCTTTTATGTAAGCCTTCTTTTCTTCCTAGGAATTTTATTCGGTTATTTCATTGTGGCACCAATGAGTGTTCAATTCTTTGGAACTTACCAGATTACCAAAGAGATCAAGAATGATTTCACCATCAATTCATATATGAGTACGATTCTTTCTACCGTATTCTACTCCGGATTATTCTTTTTACTTCCAATCCTGGCTTACTTACTTGGAAAATTAGGGATTGTCTCTTCCGGTTTCCTCATAAAATACCGCAAACATTCGATTGTTGTGGTTTTAATCCTGGCAGCCATCATCACTCCACCGGATATGATTTCCCAGGTAATTGTAAGTATCCCTATCTTACTTCTTTATGAAATTGGAATTTTCGTAGTGAAACGTGTTGAAAAAGTGCGCTTGAAAGAAGAATCCAACGGGTAAGCCCAATCTTGTTTTTACTCTGAGTTTTTCTTAGTTTTACCTCATCTATGTTCAAACTGAGAATTCTATTTCTACTCTGCCTGACTCAAAGCTTTGTCTATTCGCAACAGACCAAAGTTTCCGGTCGTGTCGTTGATGCAGAGACAGGAGAAGGGATTCCTGATGTACGGGTTCAATTTCAGTATTCCAAGATTGGGACACTTACGGACAGTCTTGGATTCTATATCTTACAAACATACTATGCAACCGATAGTGTGACCTATTTCATGCCGGAGTTTACAATGGTAAAAAAGGCGGTGAAGAAAGACCAGGAACAGGTAATTGACGTGAGATTGACCGAAGCGGTAATGGATATCACTGAAGTTACCATCAAGCCACCCGATGAATTTCCTTCCACAACCCTGCACAAGAAAGTCATCGCCCATAAAGATGCCAACAATAAGGAAAAACTAAGTTCCTACGAATACGAGTTATACAATAAGATCCAAATCGACCTCAACAATATTGGCGACAAATTCAAGGATCGTGATATTGTCAAACGCCTGGATGTGGTGATGGACTACCTCGATTCAGTCGATGGAGGAAAAACTTACCTGCCCGTTATCCTTTCCGAAAACATTTCTCAATTCAGTTACAAGAACAACCCGAAAAAGAAAAGGGAATTGGTTTCCGCAACCCGTATTTCAGGAATTGAAAACCTGCAACTGAACCAGTTCCTTGGGGAAATGTACCTGGATTTCAATATCTACGATAACTATTTAAATATCTTTCAAAAGGCATTCATCAGTCCGGTGGCGAATTTTGCCCGAAACTACTATAAGTTTTACCTGGAAGACAGTATGTTCATTGATAACAACTGGTGTTACAAATTGCGTTTTACCCCGAAAAGGACCGGTGATATGACTTTTGAGGGAGAAATGTGGATCAACGATACTACTTATGCTGTAAAAACATTCAAAGCCAAATTATCTCCGGGGGCAAATATCAATTATGTGCAGGACATGTACCTGGAGCATCATTTTGACCAGGTTCAACCGGAAGTATGGATGCTTACGGAGGAGAAAATGATCCTCGACCTGAAAGTCACCAAAGGGACAAAATTATACGGATTCTATGGTCGTAAATATTCCTCGCGAAAGAATTTTGTGATCAACCAGGATCGACCCGATGACTTTTACAAAAGTGATTTCACCGTAGAGCTTGAGGACAGTGCTAAAATACGGGATAAAGAATACTGGATCGCTCACAGGCATATTCCGCTAAACGATCAGGAGAACGGAATCGACAACATGGTTGACTCATTGAATCACGACCCTTTCTTTAAATTCCTGAAGAATTCCACCTACATGCTTGCTTCGGGATATTATCCGATTGGTAAGATAGAACTCGGCTCCATCTACTCCCTTTTTTCCGTGAACCCGGTAGAAACATTCCGCACGGGTCTGGCAATCCGGACTTCCAATGCATTTTCCAAGCGGGTCGAATTTGGCGGGCGATTATATTACGGTTTTGGAGACAAACGTTTCAAATATGGATTAACTACCCGAATCAATATCTCACCAAAAAAGCGGGGACTCCTGATCATTTATGGAAACCGGGATATCGAACAAATCGGTATTTCACCGACAGCAGCAGCAGTGGGATCGACTTTCAGCTCGCTTTTACGGACTGGGCCTTTGGATAAGTTGACTTTTGTTGATAAAGCCGGAATCAACCTGGAAAAGGATTTCGGGAAAGATTTTGTGATTTTTGGTGGATTCGAATGGAAAGAATACACCCCATTGGGATTAGCCACTTATGAACGCAAAAATGAATTTGGAGGTCTTGATACGATCAGGCACATACAAAGCTCTGAAGTCACTTTGCGTTTCAGATGGTGTAAGGACGAAGAGTTCATTTCCGGAAATTTTGACCGTACCACTTTACCATCCAAGTTCCCGATCTTATCCGTTCAGGGAATTTTTGGAATAAAAGGTGTTTTTGGAAGTGATTACAATTATCAGAAACTGGAATTCGCAATGGAACACAGCCGGAATATCGGGGTGCTGGGCAGACTTCGTTATGGAGTGAATTCAGGTGTTGTTTTGGGAACGGTGGCCTATCCTTTCCTGAAAGTTCATGAGGGAAGTCAATCGTATTGGTTGTATACGAACTCTTTTAACAGGATGTCTTATTTTGAGTTCATTTCAGACCGGTATGTTGGCGGATTCTTCGAACAACATTGGCAAGGCTTGTTATTTGACCGGATTCCTTTAATCAAGAAATTGAAATGGAGATTGGTAACCACCGGCCGAATCACCTATGGTGCAATCAGTCAGAGACACAAGGATGTGATGATCATTCCATCCTTTACCAAGCAATTCGGGAATACACCCTATGCAGAAGCTTCTGTTGGAATTGAGAACATTTTCAAACTTGGTCGAATAGATCTTGTCTGGAGAATCACCCATTTAGCTCCGGGAATCCCTCCTTTGGGAATTCGGGCACGCTGGTCATTTGCCTTCTAAAAAAGTTCAAAAGGTTTAAAGGGTTCAAAAATGGTTAAAGTGGATTTTGAACTTTTGAACTTTTGAACTTTTGAACTTTCTATTCTAATTATCTTATTTTTGCTCTAGTGAAATTACATACGCACGATATAAAAAAGACCTATAAGGGTCGAAACGTAGTCAAAGGAGTCTCTATCGAGGTGAACCAGGGAGAAATTGTCGGTTTATTGGGTCCGAACGGCGCAGGAAAAACAACTTCCTTCTACATGATGGTTGGTTTGGTCAAACCGGATGAAGGACATGTTTTCCTGGACGATCTGGAAATCACGCATTACCCTATGTACAAACGCTCACAGTTGGGAATCGGGTATCTTCCACAAGAAGTTTCCGTATTCCGCAAGTTGAGTGTGGAAGACAATATCTTGTCCATTCTGGAACTTTCCAACTTGAGTAAAGTGGAACGCAAGGAAAAGATGGAACAGCTGTTGGAAGAATTCAGCCTGACGAAAGTTCGGAAGAATTTGGGGAACAGGCTTTCCGGTGGAGAAAAAAGACGAACAGAAATTGCACGTGCTTTGGCAACTAATCCCAAATTCGTTTTATTAGACGAACCTTTTGCGGGAGTTGACCCGATTGCCGTGGAAGATATTCAAAGTATCGTATCCGATTTAAGAAAGCGAAACATCGGAATCCTGATAACGGATCACAATGTACAGGAAACCTTATCGATTACCGACAGGGCGTATTTGTTATTTGAGGGAAGTATTTTGAAATCCGGTACGGCTGAAGAACTGGCTTCGGATGAACAGGTGCGTAAGGTATATCTAGGTCAAAATTTCGTCCTACGTTCCAAGAACAGCTAGTCACAAAAAAAAGCCTCCGTGGGAAGAGACTTTTGGTTTGTTTCGTTATTTAGATGCTAAATCAGCGTTTTCTGTGTTGTCAACACTTCCGTAAGCATCGCAATGTCCTCTAGATGATCCGCAAGCCGCTAAAACTACCGCTAAGAAAGCAGCCATTGCTGCGTAGGCAAAAAATTTCTTCATAGTTATTGATTGTTTTTATAGTTTACTAGTTGTTGTTTGGATACAAAGCTATCATTTTTTAACGTTAGTTAGCGAAAAATATTATCCACATTCTTTTTTTTACTCTGTTCATTATTTGTGATTTAATCGAAAAATGCCGTTTTTTTTAACTTCGGCAATACCTAACCCTCCGAATCCTCCTATTTATCTATATTTCAAGTAGAATACTATTCCGAACAATTAATGATCTGTTTTTTCCGATTGAGTCTGATCTGCCATTCCATTGTAAGCATCACAGTTTGCTTTTGTCTTACAAGACGTACTTGCCAAGACTACAAACAAGGCAACTGCAAGAATTCCAAATAATTTTTTCATGATTCTCAGTTTAATGGTTCATACTAATTGGTTCTTCTATACAAACTTACTACTTTCAGCGTTATATTATAGAATATTCTTGACATTTGTGAAAGGAAATAGTTGATTTCGAGGGTTTAAGCAAATAATTGAAACTAAAAGTATAAAAATTGAAAGAAAAACTGCGCTTACGCTTGTCCCTCGCTTCAAGCAATGTGTCATTGCTTTGCTCAGTCTTCACCAGCCTTGGCTGGTCCTTATCAAAAGCCTTGCTATCTCTTATTCAGGAAAAATGGGTGGTTGGTCTTTTGATTAACTTATCCCTTTTTGTGGCCCCAATCATTTATTCGCAGAAAACAATTCATTTTTCAGATGTCACCTTTAAAAAGATCAGTAAAAAAAACAGTTTCACTTATTCGGACACCTTTTCGCTAAAAAATCAACTCAGGGACATTCAATTTCTTGCATATAAAAAAGGGTACCTGACCTTCGGGATTGATTCAATCATCCGCACCGACAGTTTGAACAGCGAAGCCTATTTTACACTCGGTTTACGCTACAAGGAACTGAACCTTTCAATTTCAGATAACAGTAAACGTGCACTCCGGGAAATCGGGATTAGTCCGCGCACCATTGAAACGCTCCCACCTGATCCCTTGGAAATTTCCAAAAGCCTTCAGCGCGTCCTGCACGATTTTGAAATCGCCGGATATCCCTTTGCCCAGGTTTCATTTGAAGATCTGCGCATGGAGAACGAAACTCTTTTTGCGGAATTGATTGTAACTCCCAACTCCCGTGTGAAATGGAATGAACTGATCGTTTCCGGAAACAAGGTCAAGCTCTCAAAAAAATACCTGGAAAACTTCCTGCACATTGAAAATGGAGTCTGGTACAATCAGGAACAAGTGGATCTGATCAATACACGGCTTACACAATTGATTTTTGTGAAACAGATAAAACCGGCCGAAATCCTGTTCACACCCGAAGGAGCCAATCTGTACCTTTACATTGAAACAAAACCGGTTTCCTTGTTCAATGGGACAATCGGACTGCAACAAGATCCTATCAAATTAAAATATCAGCTGACCGGAGACTTGCGCCTGAAACTTCAAAATGCATTCAAACATGGAGAACTGTTCGATCTGAACTGGCGCTCCATCCAGCCGGGAAGTCCTCAATTGAAGATTCAGGCAGCGTATCCCTTCCTTTTCAATACCCCTTTCGGATTGGATGGTCAGTTTTCGCTTTTCAAGCGGGATTCCACTTTCCTTGAGCTTAAAACAAGTATCGGGGTGACGTATTTCGTCTCCGGCGGAAAAACATTGACCGGATTTTACAAGAACCAGCAATCCAATTTATTAGGCGCTGCAAATACAGGTTTGGCCTACGGAAGTTCCAAAAGCAACCTGTACGGGTTATCATTCCGCAATCAGACAGTGGATTATTTGCCCAATCCGAGAAAAGGATTTATTTGGTACCTGGAAGGAAACGTTGGAAAAAGAACTCTTAAAAAAGACTCTATCAGCAATCATTACCTTATTTACGGCGGAAAGTTACAGATTGAATATTATCAATCACTCGGAAAGCGCTTTGTCATAAAAGGAGGGATTTTAAGTGAATCATTCTACACTAATAACATCCAGCAGAACGAACTCATCCGGTTTGGTGGAAATCTCACGCAACGTGGGTTTATGGAAGATGAATTATTGGGCACCTTTCGTGCAACGCTGACCATTGAACCCCGATTCATCCTGGATCAGAATTCATACCTCTTTGTCTTTTACGACCAAAGCTGGTATGAGCGCAATGTAAAGGCTTATGTTCATGATTCACCCAAAGGATTCGGAGCCGGATTGTGTTTCGGAACCAATATCGGGATTTTCTCCCTGACCTATGCGCTGGGACAGCAATTTTCCAATCCGATCCTCTTCCGCGATTCAAAAGTGCACTTTGGGTATGTCGCATACTTCTAATTCGTAATTAACCAAAATCAATCAACCGGCCACTTTAATCAATTTATTTGACCCGATTGTTTTTTTTATCTATCTTCATTCCAATGAGCTACTTATGCATATCAACTAGATTCTGGAGGTCCATCTTGATGGTGGTTTTCGGAATTTTAGCTTATCAGGCAGCTTATTCCCAAGACGTTGTAGTTAAAGGAACTGTTATTAACGAACAGAATCAGCGTGTTATCGGTGCAGAAGTGAGACTTGGTCAACAAAACGCCAAAACAAATTCGAAAGGAACCTTCCTGTTTAAAGTGAACGAGTTTCCTACTCAATTAACTGTCAGACATTCTCTTTACAATGATTACCTCGAAGTAATCCGAGCCCCGATGTATAGACGGGATACGCTTTTCCTGGATATTATCATGGAAAACAAGACAACTGAATTGGAAGAAGTGACCATCAGTGCTTCACGTGTTATCTGGGCTTATCAAAAACCCAATACACACATCATTGATTTCACCCTGGTTGACAAGGAAATTTTATTGGTATGCAGGGAAGACCACAAATATTTTTTGAGAATCTTGGATTCCATAGGAGAAAAGGTAACAGATCTTCAAATCAAAAAAAATCCGTTGAACTTCTTTGAAGATTGTACGGGTGGAATACACCTGGTTTATGAAGACAGTATTTTCGAATTGAAATTACTTGGAAAATCAATTGGAATGCTTGCTGGACATACGCACCTGGAAACCATGAATATTTTAAGTCCTTGTGTTATTTCCAGCGAGGATAATTTCATTGTAAAACGATTAGGGCCTCACAACAAATTGGTAGAATACACCAAAGTTGACCGGAACACCAAAAAGCCAACCTTACTTTACACTACAAAGGATCAGAAGAAAATGCGGGAATTGGACGACTTCGCATCTGAAAATCAAATTGCAGTTCCATTGTCCAATCCGAACTATGTCTATGGAAAGCGGCTCCCTAGTACATTGACAGACAGGCAACGATGGGATAACCAGCAGTTTTACAAGCAGATTCTTTCAAAACCTTTGTACGCTCCTATTTTTGAGATCAACGACTCCATCTTCATTTTCGACCATTTTAAGGACAGTGCTTTGGTTTATACCATTTCTGGGAAATATGTCCGTTCGTTCCAGATCAGCTATCATTATTTCGAAAATTGGAAGAGCGAATTGTTTCTCAATAAAGAGAAAACAAAGTTATATGCCAAATACGAGATCGATGGCTTGGTGACACTTCGCCAAATCAATCCGTCCACCGGAAAAGTGATCAATCTCAACGTACTGGAAAAACACATTCACCCGATCCATATCCAAATTCGCAATAACTATGCTTATTACATCTACAAACATTACCTGGATAATAGCATCCACTACTTGTATAAACAACCTTTGAAGGAATAATCACCATGTACCTGAACCCAGCCAAATATCGAATCAATCATTCAAAAATCAGTCTTTCATTCTTTTTCTTAGCTTGCCTGATTGTGCATACCGGCGCCTGGTCCCAGGTCGAAGCAATCATTAAAGGAAAAGTGATCAATGAGAGCGGCGATCCGGTCAAAAATGCGGCCGTGAAATTGGGACGCAATGATGCCAAAACAAACGCATCGGGAATTTTCATTGTCAGGAATACCGAATTTCCGGCTCAATTAACCGTTAGTCATGCACTTTACTCGCAATACATGGACATGGTCGTTCTTCCTGAAAATTGGAGAGACACCGTTCATCTAGTCGTTTTGCTTACTGGCAAAGAAACCCAATTGGATGAAGTGACAGTAACTTCGGAACAGGTGTTCTGGGTATATCCTAAGAAAGAAGCCAATATACTGGATTTCATCCTGCAACCCGATGCAGGAATTGTCCTTTGCTGCAGCGACGAGCGCAATTACTTTGTCAGGGGCCTGGACTACAACGGGAAAAAACTATTTGAAACACCTATCCCGCAACATCCGGAACAACTGTACCGGGATTGCATGGAAAGCATTTACCTGGTCTACTCAGACAGCATGTTTGAAACAGCTATGGTCAATAATTCACTGGGATTTTTTGAGCCTAAACCTATCTTAGGAGTGCTGGACCTGCTCCGGTCCTTGGTTTACAAAGACTCCAAAAACCTCATAAAATACACCTATTCCAAAGACGACCAATGCATCGAATACAGCGCTATCAATCTTCAATCCAAACGTGTCAAATCCCTGTATATCGGGGAAAAACTCACCCGGAACAGGGAGCTTCGGGAGTACAAAGATGAAAACCATGCCGACGGAAATGAAAAGCTTCATGCGAAAAGTTCTGAGGAATTAAGATTAATCCGTATCCGATGGAATAACAAACAGTTCTACGAACAGATCCTCCGCGACCCGGTATACATCCCGATGTTCGAATTGAATGATTCACTGATTATTTTTGATCATTTGAATGATTCTGCCATCGTATTCACCAAATCCGGGAACCGGGTCCGATCCTTTCCGATTTACTATCACTACTACACAGGATGGAAAAAAGAACTGATAAGTAACCAGGAAAAAACCAGGATTTATGCCGCTTACGAATCACCGGACGGGCTGACAACCTTGCGTGAGATCAATCCGTCTACCGGGAAAGCGATCAACGTCAATGTCCTCGAAAAACACATTTATCCTGCGCACATCCAGATACGTGGAAATTTTGCCTATTACCTGTATAAACAGTACCTGGGCAGCACATTTAATTACCTTTACAAACAACCCTTAAAAGAATAATCTTCCTGAATAATGGCAAGACAACCAATTCATAGCAAAGTTCTGCTGCTGTTTCTTTTCACCGGATGGATCATCAGTACTTCCGCCGCCTGGTCCCAGGTCGAAGCAATCATTAAAGGGAAAGTGATCAATGAAAAAGGAACTCCCGTAAAAAATGCATCCATAAAGGTCGGGAACTATGATGCCAGAACCAACTCCAACGGTTTTTTCGTTGTCAAAAACAATGAATTTCCTGCTCAATTAACGGTCAATCATCCTTTGTATTCCGAATACCTTGACATGATCGTACTTCCTGAAAAATGGAGAGATACCATTCGGGTTTCGGTGGTCTTATTGGTAAAAGAAACACAGATAGAAGAAGTGACCGTTTCCGCCGAACAGATTTTTTGGGTCTATCCGAGGAAACAGGCCAATGTTCTGGATTTCATCTTACAACCGGACGATGGAATTGTTCTTTGCTGCAGCGACGAGCACAATTATTATTTGCGTGGCCTGAATCCGCAGGGAGAGAAAATATACGAAACCCCAATCCGAAGTCATCCGAGGAAACTCTATCGGGACTGTATGAAAAGCATCCACCTCATTTATTCGGATAGTATTTATGAGACTGCCATCTTTGAGAACACTATCGGGATTTTCCAACCCCGATTGGCTCTTGGATTATTGAACCTGATTCAATCCTGCGTCTACAAAGATTCAAAAACGCTGATCAAATACAACTACTCCAAACAAGATCAACGCATCGAATACACGGCGCTGAATATCCAGAGCAAGAAAACCAAAGTGATCTACGTGGGGGAAGACCGGGCATGGAACAGGCAGCTTCGTGAATACGCTCAGGAAAACAGCAACGCAGACGATATATTATTTAATACAACTCCACCACCGCCACCACCACCAAGCCCAAACCCAGCCCCAGACCATATTGGAGACACACCCGGAAACTTTGGCGATCTAAAAAAAGCACGCGATCGCTGGAATAATAGACAATTCTATGAGTTGATCCTGATTCGTCCTGCCTATATTCCCATGTTTGAATTGAACGATTCGCTCATCATTTTCGACCACCTCAATGATTCCGCAGTTGTGTTCAACAAATCAGGTCAACGGATCCGGTCTTTCCCCATTTACTATCATTACTTCAAGGGATGGAAGTACGAATTGGTGTCCAACCTGGAGAAGACCAAAATCTTTGCACGTTATGAATCTCAAGGGCTTACCGTATTACGCGAAATCAATCCTACAAACGGAAAAATAGAACGTATGTTCAAACTTGAAAAACACGTTTTCCCGGAACATCTTCAGATTCACGGAGATTTCATTTATTATATCTACAAGGATTATCTGGATCAGAGCATGCATTACATCTACAAACAGCATTTGGAATAAGAATCGTTAAAGATTGATTTTCGGCTTGTGGGCAAACTAATTTTGATTATCTTCAAGTAAGAGATGAAAAATAACATAGAATCCATCAGCAATCCTGCTGAATTTACAGAACGATTTATCAATCAAACCAACAGTCCGGTTTTTCTTACAGGGAAAGCCGGAACAGGGAAAACGACCCTTTTAAAGAAAATTGTTGAGACTACACACAAAAATACGGTCATCGTTGCTCCAACCGGTATTGCCGCATTAAATGCCGGAGGCGTAACAATCCATTCCTTCTTTCAGCTTCCGTTCAGTTCCTTTATCCCTGAATTCATTTCAGATGGGTTGGTCGCCGGAAATACCAAGTTTGAATCGAAAGAAACACTCAAACGCCATTTTCATTTCAATAAGACCCGCCAGAATCTCATTCGCAATGTAGAATTGCTAATTATTGACGAGGTTTCCATGCTGCGAGCCGATTTACTCGACGCAATTGATTGGACCTTGAGAAATGTCCGCAAAAACAACAGCCCGTTCGGCGGTTTGCAGGTACTTTTCATTGGAGATCTGTTACAGCTTCCACCGGTTATCAAACCCGAAGAATGGAGTGTCCTACAAAAATATTATCGCGGTATTTTCTTTTTTAATGCACAGGTTCTCCAGGAACAAGCTCCCGTTTACATTGAATTGGAGAAGATTTTCCGCCAGGACGACCAGTTATTCATTGACTTATTGAACAATCTGAGAAATAACCGGGTAACGAGTGAAGACCAGCAATTACTTGAAAAATATGTGAATCCCAATTTCGATTCCACCCAAGAAGAAGGGTACATCACCCTGACAACACATAATTCCAAGGCGGACCAAATGAATGCCGCAGCGTTGAATTCATTGAACGAAAAATCAGTGACTTATACGGCAGAGATCAAAGGAGATTTCCCTCCTCACCTGTTCCCACTCGAAAAAGAAACAGAACTCAAGGTTGGCGCCCAAATCATGTTTATCAAGAATGATATTTCATTCGAGAAGAATTTCTACAACGGGAAAATGGGCGTGATTAAATCGCTCACGAAAGACGAAATAGAAGTATACTTCAAAGAAGAAAAACGAACCATTACAGTTGAAAAGTACGAATGGAATAATATCAAATACAGTCTGAATGAACAAAAAGGGGAAATCGAGGAGGAAATTCTCGGGACCTTTGTCCATTATCCGATCAAATTGGCCTGGGCCATCACAATCCATAAAAGTCAGGGTCTGACTTTTGACAAGGCTGTTTTGGACGTTTCCAATGTTTTTGCTCCCGGTCAGGCTTACGTTGCCTTATCCCGTTTGCGAAGTTTGGCCGGATTGGTTCTTTTAAAGCCACTTTCCATGAATGGGTTGGTAAATGACCAATCGGTGGTTTCCTATTCTTCCAATAAAGCTCCCGAAGAACGGATGCAATTATACCTGGACCAGGAAACTGCGCGTTTTGTTTATACAAGTCTGATCCAGGCATTTGATTGGTACGATTACACTGCCAAATGGGCAACTTTCGAATTGGGTTTTAAAAATCAGGGACCAAAGACAGAAAAAGGGAAAGATGTTTCCTGGGTGGCAAACCAGCTGCAGACAGTTCAAGCGACATTCGACGCAGCACGGAAATTTCAAAACCAGCTCAATAATCTCTTTTCAAAAGAAAAACCTGAATGGCAATTCATTTATGAGCGCGTTCAGGCCGCCTACCAGTATTTTTTCAAACCTTTAGATTCGCAGGTCTATTCGATCATGAAAAGGCGCTATGAATTGGCTAAAATCAAAAAAACAAAATCCTATTCGGAAGAACTGGAAGAACTGGAACAGGAAGTGGTTGCCGTTGTTCATCGCTTAATGAAAGGGCGCTTGTTGATGGAAGCCATAGTGAATGGAAAACCGTTTACCAAGGAAACCGTCAAATCAGTTGAAATCACCAACTATGTCATTGCGAAAGGTCACAGTATTCAACAGGAATTGAGAGCAAACCGTTCCATGATGGACGAGATGATGGAAGAAGAATTCGTGGATGTCATTCAGTTGGTAAAAGCCAAGAAGGTCAAGGAGGAAAAAATCGTCAAGAAAAACACCTATGAGATCACTTTCGAACTATTTGAAGAAGGAAAATCGATGGAAGAAATTGCCAACGAACGCCAATTGGGTATATCCACCATCGAGGGACATTTTGCAAAATTGATCCAACAGGAAAAAATCGATATTACAGATGTCCTGGATCCGAAACGAATCAGTGAAATCGAATCCTACCTGGAAGAAGCAGAAGGAAAAACATTGGGAACTCTCAAAGAAGAACTCGGAGATAAAGTGAGTTATGGTGAGTTGAAGTTGGTTCAGGCTTCGAAGATGTTGTGAAAATCGCTCCACAACGCCTGTAAACTAACGGTTCGCTATTTGGCAAATTGGCAAAGAGTGTGTTTTACAAGATGCTAGCTTGGAGCGAAAAAAATCACAGAACCTGAATCCTGTGATTTCACCAAACTACCAAATACTACTCGTCATTTCAACCAACTCGAATGACTTTGTTTCCAATAGAATACAATTGGTTTAAAAAGTAACAACCCCGAAGCAGATTTTCACTCGCTTCGGGGTTGTTAAAGTTTAAAATATGGTTGTTAACTGTTTCTTACAAAGCGAAAGCAGCTTTTACTTTATCTACGAAATCTAATTTCTCCCAAGTGAACAATTCCACTTCTTTCACCACTTGTGTCCCGTCAGGAGCTGTAAATGTTTTCTTAACCACTTCATTTTTACGTCCCATGTGTCCGTAAGCTGCAGTTTCTGAATAAATCGGGTTTCTCAATTTCAAACGTTGTTCGATAGCATAAGGACGCAAATCAAAGATCTCTGCACATTTCTTAGCGATTTCACCATCTGTCATGTTTGCTTTGGAAGTTCCGTAAGTATTGATGAACAAACCACAAGGTTTAGCAACACCAATTGCATAAGAAACCTGTACCAACACCTCATCACACAAACCAGCCGCAACTAAGTTCTTCGCGATGTGACGTGTTGCATATGCCGCAGAACGGTCAACTTTTGAAGGGTCTTTTCCGGAGAAAGCACCACCACCGTGAGCACCTTTACCACCATAAGTATCCACGATGATTTTACGGCCAGTCAAACCGGTATCTCCGTGAGGTCCTCCGATTACGAATTTCCCTGTTGGATTGATGTGGTAAGTGATCTGGTCATTGAACAATGTTTGCAATTCCGGCTTCAATTTCGCTTTTACACGAGGAATGACGATGCTGATAATATCTTCTTTGATTTTTTTCAACATGTCTGCTTCTGCGCCGAAATCATCGTGCTGAGTAGATACTACGATCGAATCAATACGTTGTGGAACATTGTCATCAGAATACTCGATAGTAACCTGCGACTTTGCATCCGGACGCAAATAACCGATGATATGAGATTCGTTATTACGGATTTTGGATAATTCCTGTAAGATATTATGTGCCAGATCCAACGCCAAAGGCATGTAATTTTCAGTTTCTTTCGTTGCGTAACCGAACATCATTCCCTGGTCACCAGCTCCCTGAGCTTCTGCTTTCGCTTCGAAGTCATCATTGGAAACTTTACGGTCAACTCCCTGGTTGATATCCGAAGACTGATCGTGGATTGCAGAAAGAATTCCACAAGAGTTCGCTTCGAACATATACTCAGACTTCGTGTAACCGATCTTACGGATCACATCACGTGCAATCGACTGAACGTCCAAATACGTATTTGTTTTTACCTCACCAGCCAAAACTACCTGACCTGTTGTTACTAAGGTTTCGCAAGCGACCTTCGACGTTGGGTCGAAAGCCATAAAGTTATCAATTAACGCATCTGAAATTTGATCCGCTACTTTATCCGGGTGTCCTTCAGAAACTGATTCTGAGGTGAACAAATATGACATAGTCCTTGAGTATAAAAATTATGGTCGCGAAATTAGTGAAAAAAAAGAAATTGATTCGCGAATGTTGAAAAAACAGATATCTCTATTCTATTAAACAAGTAGATTAATCAAGCGGGATCCTTTTTTATTTTACAGAATCATACCGAAAATGACACAAAGCCAGCATAACTTGCTTCCTTTGAATAGGATTTGATATCTTTAGTTATGAATTCAAAATTCGATTACATCACACTTTAACATAAAACCGTGAAATTAGAAGAAACATTCAAACTCAAAATCCTCTTTCTATTCCTCCTGGTGAATCTATCTTCCTTTTCTCAACCCGGCAAAACGGTTCTGTTCGTTGGAACTTACACCGACAACAAACCGGACAGCGGAATTTACATCTATGAGTTCAATTCTTCAACAGGCGAGTTAACGGGCATCAGCCAAGGAAGTAATATCACCAATCCTTCTTTCCTGACTATTTCTCCAAACGGAAACTACATCTATGCTTGTACGGATACCAAGATGCCCAATGAAGGAAGTGTCAGTGCTTTTCAGTTCGATTCCATTTCCGGCACTTTGAATTTCCTGAACAAACAACCGAGTGGCGGAGAAAACCCGGTTTATCTCACAACAAGTGAAAACAACGAGTTTGTCATCAATGCGAATTATACCGCAGGAAGTGTTTCCGTCTTCTCTACCAACGCGGATGGAAGTTTGAATCCCTTCAGCCAACTGGTTCCGTTTAGTGGAAGCAGCATCAACAGTCGCCGACAGGAAAAAGCACACATTCATGCTACCGTTTTCTCCCCCGATTTCAAGTACATCTTCTTCCCTGATTTAGGGTCAGACAAGATTCGCGTCTTTGAATTTGATCCTGCGGAAAAACAACCGTTGAAGGTCATTGAAAAGTTGGATGTGACGGCAATTCCCGGCAGCGGGCCACGACACTTTATTTTCCATCCGGATAAGCCATTTACATACTGTATCGAAGAACTCAGCGGGACGATTTCAGCTTTTAAGGTTGAAAATGGAAAACTGGATTCCATCCAACGTATCTTTTCCTATTCCAATTTGCAGGAAGATTACAACAGCGCTGATATTCACATTTCCCCAGACGGACTATTTCTTTACACTTCCAATCGATTGTACGAAAACACGCTTTCTATCTTTTCAATCGACCAAACCAACGGAACCTTGAAACTTGTTGCACATCAATCAACCTTGGGCGACAATCCCCGAAATTTTGTAATCGACCCAAGCGGACGTTTTCTAATCGTCGCGAACCAGGTTTCCAATAAGCTCATCGTCTTCAAACGGAATCCGGAGACAGGGTTACTGACAAAGACCGGAAATGAAATCGCTGTAAAGAACCCAACTTGTTTGAAGATGAGAAATTATGGACAATAAAAATGAGATCAATAATAAAGCCGGCAAAGATTAACACTAAAATAAAAACTCATGACACGAATTGATCCGATAATTGCAGTGAAAGATGTGGAAGCAAGCGCTAATTGGTACCAACATGTTTTTGGATTCCGGAATGCACATGGCGGACCGAATTTTGCCGTTTTAAAATCCGAAGATGACGAAATTATGCTTTGTCTTCACAAATGGGGAGAACACCATCATCCATCATTAACCGATCAAAGTAAGGAAGCCGGAAATGGCTTGTTGCTTTATTTCAGAACCGACGATCTGGAACGAATCAGGAAGAATATGGATAAAACGGGTTCTAAAATAGAAGAAGAAATTCACCAAAACAGCAATTCATTGAGAAGGGAATTTTCCGTAAAAGACCCGGACGGTTATTACCTTACAATTACAGAATTCCACACCTATGAAGGTTAAGATCTCAAAATAAAATTGAATAATTACACATTTAAAACTGTTACAATGACAGCAATTGATCGTGCAGATTGGCACTACGGTGGGGATTTCCCGAAGAATCTCCCAAAAAAGAACGGCGGGACACATATCGGAATGTACATGAATTGGATGATTGATGCCAATCTGATCAGAGAAACATTTCTAGAAGAGGTTCCGGAGGGAATTGAACATGTAAAATCCGGGGAAATTACCGGAAGAGATTTTCTATTTGACTATTGTGACGAGAAATTTCTCGAAGATTTTCTAACTGAAGATGGATTTGAATTTACGAAGCGTTATTACAAACGTGGTATTTACACCAGTGATTATCAAGAACTACTGGGATCAAATTATAGTTCATTGTACGAAATACCTGATACCCTGGAAAATTACCAAAGAATAGCCGCCAAAATCAGTACAGAATTTGAAAAATGGAAAAAGAAAAGCCAAAAAAAGAGTTGGCAATTCTGGAAAAAATAAAATCCCATCTGTCAGCTGACGAATGGGATTTTAAATTTCCTGCCAAGTGATTCTTATCTTCTGAATCCGCTTGTATACGTATTCAATTCTTCAATGCTGGATTCGAACGTGAACGCATCATTCAATTGATAGTAATTTCCGATATCATAGGTGTAACCGTATGCATATTTCGCCAGGTCCAAACGCGTATCCTCAAAGCTGAACAACAACATCAGGCGTTTTACCTGGCTACTTGTCATACAATTTGTATTGATCACCTGTTTCGCCATTGTCAATTTGGAATCATCGAAATTCTTAGCCTGAATTGATTGAACTACCTCATTAAAACGTGTATCATTCATCGGGTATCCGTTACAACCAACATTTCCGTTATAACCTGGCATCACATATCCGTTTTGAACCGTTCCAACTGTACCGGTATTCCCGGAAGTTGTCGTTGTGGAAGAATAAGTGGTAGTTGTGCTTTGAGTTTGGGTATTCATTCCGGTTTCATTCACGTTGATGTTCATGTTAATGTTCGCACCACCATTCATAGGATCATTTACATTGATTCCTACGTTCATTTGTTCTGAATTGTTCGGATTGGTTGTCGTGTTTGAAATAACCGTAGTTTGAGTCGTAGTAGTTACCGGCGTGCTGTGATAAACGATCACCTGCTGACCTGCCATTGGTCTCGGAGCCTGCGCAATCGGAACTTCGCTCATCCATCTCAAAACAGTTTCTCCTTTGTTGGAGCTTTTGATCGTGTAAGTTGTTTCCGTTCCCTGGTTAAAGTTCAATGTCTTATCAATATCAGGTGTTATTCCATCCGTGAATTTCACTTTTACTTTGTAATAAGGTTGGATCAGGTTGGTAACCCGAACATTTGTTTCAGGAGCTGCGTTTTGCTGAATTCCATTCAATATCACATAAAATTGCTGACCTTGTTCTGAAAAGAAAACCAGGTTGGTGCTTTGTTGTGCATTTGACAACTGCGAAATAAACAATAAGACAAATAGAGTAAATAAATGTTTCATAGTACTGATTTTTAATTTTTGAAGCCCGATTCAAAAACGATGCCAAAGCATGTTTCATAAGACTATCGTTGTTTTTTAGAAAGGATTCAAGTATAAAAATAAGTAGCATTTTGGGATCAATACACCTAATCCGGAATTAATTTAAGTATCCGAAAAATAAGTTTTTTTTAATTCAAACTAAAAATTCAAAGATTCGTGAAAAATGCGATTACTTTTGTTGCGGTTATTCCTATTAAATGAACGGGTTATTCGAACAGTTTTCTAAAGAGTTTCAAACCTTGATTGGTGAGTTCAAACTGCCATTGGAAAACCCGATTCTTACTTTTTCACTTCTGTTATTAATCATTCTTTTTTCTCCGATTATTTTGCGGCGATTCAAGATTCCGGGATTGATCGGATTGATTATTTCCGGGGTTATTATCGGTCCGAATGGGTTCCAATTGATCTCAGAAGCCAACATGAAAACGGGATTCGTGAACATGTTCTCCAAAATCGGTTTATTGTACATCATGTTCATGGCGGGACTGGAATTGGACATGCAGGATTTCAGGCGCTACAAGAACAAATCACTTACATTCGGGGCACTGACCTTCTTCATTCCTCTTCTTTTGGGATACCCGACTTGCAGATATGCATTGGGATTAAATGAAATTGCGAGTTTATTGACAGCAAGCATGTTTGCCACACATACCTTGGTTGCTTACCCGATTGTCTCCAAATTCGGTATTTCCAAAATGGAAGCTGTTGCCATCGCTGTTGGAGGAACCATCCTGACAGACACCGCGGTACTAATTATCCTGGCGGTTATTTCCGGTTCAGATCATGGTGTGATCAATACAAACGTGCTGATTCACCTGGCAATCACCCTTTCCATATTCAGCCTGATTATGTTTTGGGGAGTTCCAAAAGTTTCACGCTGGTTCTTCCGGAAATTGGAATCGGAGAAATCTTCCCAATTCATTTATGTCTTATCCATCCTTTTCTTCTCGGCATTTTTAGCGGAAGTTGCAGGAATAGAAGCCATTATCGGAGCTTTCGTTGCCGGTTTGGTCATGAACCGATTGATTCCCCATTCCTCCACTTTGATGAACCGGGTCGAATTCATTGGGAACGCTTTATTCATTCCCTTCTTCCTGATTTCCATCGGGATGGTTGTCAATGTGAAAGCATTGGCGAACGAACCCTGGGCCTGGGCGGTTGCAGGAATTCTGAGTGCTTTTGCCATCTTCAGCAAATTCCTCGCCGCCTTGATCACACAGCTTATTTTCAAATTGAAAGGTCCGGAAAGACAACTCATTTTTGGTTTGAGTACTGCACATGCAGCTGCAACTTTGGCTGTAATCAACGTAGGATACACCATGGGAATCCTGGACATTGAAATCGTCAATGGAACGGTCATCCTCATTTTGATCACCAGTATGACCGCTTCCTTTGTGACCGAAAATGCAGGAAAAAAATTACTCATTGCACAAACCAAGAACGAACCGTTGGAAGGTCCTTCCATGCGCAGTCAGCACGTGTTGGTTGCCGCAAACGAACTGAAAGGAAACGAACAGTTACTCGATTTTTCCGTACTCATTACGGACAAAACAGTCATAAACCCGATTTCGGTGGTGAGTGTACTGGAAAATGATGAGGAAGCTGAAATGCGAATCCGCCGTTCCCGCAAACACATGGATGATTTTATCACGCATTACAACAGTGGAGAAATCAACGTGCACGCTATGGCGACAATCGATCACAACCTTTCCAGTGGAATTTCACGCGTTTCCAAAGAATTGGTGGCAGATATCGTATTGATCAACGACAACTCAAAAGCCAACTTGTTTCAAAGACTTATCGGTGATGACCGGGATCATTTATTGAATGTCTGTGAGAAAACGGTTTTTTTCTGCCACTTCAACCATTCCTTTTCCAGTTACCGTAAAATTTCGGTGGTTTGCCCGGTTTATGCTGAATTGGAACAGGATTGTAAACAATGGCTTGAGCGGATCATGCGCATTTCCAAGGAATTGAACCTGGACATTGATGTGTACAGTACACGAGAAACATTTGAGAAATTCAAGGCGTATAGAACGCATCGGAAATTCAGTGCCGACCTGATGCATTTCCCTATTGAATCTCCGGAAGAGATACTGGAAAAACTGCCGGCTTTCGGTGAAAATCAATTATTCGTATCCGTTTTTGCACGCTCGGGATCTGTTTCCGCGTTTACAGGAATGGAATCGTTGCCTCAACGCATGGAAAAGGAAAATCCGAACGTGGATCACCTGTTCATTTATCCTTCACAAAGTCCGGCTGATTTATCTTATGCCGCTTACGATGACATGACCGGAAGTCCGCTCGCTGCAGGTGTGGAAACCATTCAGCGTTTATCCAAAGAAGTCGGGGGAATGTTTAAGAAGAATGAGGAGTGAGTAATTTTCAGTCCATTATCAAATCCACCAGTTTCTTAGGCGCCACATTCGAATAGGAGGTCTTGACAATGTCTTTCAAAAAGTCTTCATCCACCTTCCCGAAATAAACACGTGTCCAACCTTGTAATCCCCATTTATCAGGAGTGGGACAGCAAGCACTTTCATCCCAACTACAAAACACAGATTGTTGAATAGGTGTTAGTTTTACCACGAAGAAATCCGCTTCCGTTCCGACCGTTGCGAAAATCTTCTTTTTCACACGATAGGACTTTTTCTCGAAATGAGGTTCTTCTGTTGCTTCCGGCAACGACATTGCATAATCAAAAAGCTGGGAAAAATTTGTCATAAAGCATAGCAACTTATTAACGAATATAACGTTTCCTTGTTATAGAAGTAATTTTAATTGCTTTAATAAAAAACCCATGGCTATTATTCTGAATCTCATCGCTTTCACCGCTTGCATCATTTGGTTTCACCGATTGATAGGCAAACCGGAAAACAAGCTTATTCTTCCTGTGATCCTCGTATATCTGGCAAGTGCAATTACCTGCTTTATGCTCTCCTTTGTTTTTCAACACGACTATTTGGACGGACTTCTTCACATCATCATAAGTGGCATTTCTATCCTCCTGTTCTGGCTTTGGACAACCATTGCATTGATTGTAAAACATACTTCAAACAAACAGGTCAGATTCCTATTGACGGATCTTGCTCAAACGAGTGTATTGTTGATTGTTCCGCTGGGTGCCCTTCTCATCATAAGCAATTCCACCTTCTCACTGAAAATCGGGGGATAATCATCATAAAAACTCATCTCCTTCATAATCTCAGTAGTTCATTAACCACGAGGCACACGAAGAGCACAAAGATTATTTTAAAGATTATTGGTTGTTACTAATCAAACAAGCTCATCCAAAATTGGATCTAGCAAAACAAAAAACCTCGTGCGCTTCGTGATCTTAGTGGTCTATTCAACCACGAAGCACACAAAGAGCGTGAGGATTCTCTTTTATATGGAACAGACTATCAATCAATGACCACCATGTTCCTTCTTTTCCATTCCACTCGGTTTGCAACAAGCCGGTAATTTTTCAAATGCTGTCGGATCCGCAAGAACCTCATCTGCATTATAACCTAATAGGGAAACCTGCTTTTTTATTTCAGCCAATGAAATCACATCATTCTTGAATTTCACCGTCAATTTCCGCGAATCCACATCTAATTCTGCGAATTTGATACCTTTTGTATAATTTAACGCACCTTCAATACGTTCCTTGCATTCGCCGCATTCCGCACTTGTCTGGATGACAACTGTTTCTGTTTTAGCGGCCGGTTTCTGGCTGAATCCAAAACTGCTTACAAACAAAAGGGCTAAGATTAACAAACTATTTTTCATGGTTTCTTCTTTTTAAAATTTAAATTTTGTTGATCAGTTACTGACCTCACTTTTTTTCTACTTTTCGTTTAATCTCATATCGGAATCCGGCATAAACCACCGTTCCCATAACTGACGCCCATACACGGGTCGCATCGAAAGTCGGGTCGTACGGATTATTTGCACTGATAATCGGATTTCTTTGTTTGAAGTTAAACAAGTTCTCTCCTCCGACATATACATCCCAACGTTTGAAATGACGTGTAATCTGCGCTAAACCAACCGGCACGACTTTACTCTTTTCATTCGTTAAACGCGAACCATCCGGCAATACGACATCCGGCAAACGCATCGGGCTATATACAGAAATCGTACCATCGATTTCCCACTTTTTGTTCCTGCTCGCAAATGCCACGTTAAACAGACCTCTGTGCTGCGGAATCATCACCTGTTGTCTCAGGCTCCCGGCATAATCCGCTTTCACTTCCAGGAATTTATAAGCCAGACGGAAAGTGATCGTTTTCCAAGGCATGAAACTCAACTCGGTCTGAAAGGTACTGCTTCTGGAAACATTCCGCTGGAAACCAAAGAAAATCGAATCGGTGGATTGCTCGCGGTCAATAATCAATTGTTTGGTGAAACGTGCATGATAAAAATCCGCCGAAATGCTTGCCGCACGATTCCACCATCTCATCGTTCTGATAACTGAAATTCCCGAGTTCCATACTTCTTCCTGTTCGTTACTGCTGTTCACGATCCATGCCTTCGAAGTTGCCAATAAGGAAGAATTATCCATCACTATCGTTGGTAATCTCCAGGATTTTCCTGTTGTCACTCGAATGTCAGTAAATTCATCCAGGGTATATTTCGCATGCACTCTCGGTGAAAACTGGAACTTTTCCTTCTGATCGCTGAATGCCGTTTGATAGTCCTCACGCATTCCGGCTACCAGTACCAAACGTGTTCCCGTATAAGTATACTCGAAAAAAGCTCCCGGTGTAATCACGTTCCGATTGAAACTCACCGAATCCACATGTTGTTGCAGATCCTGGCCCACGACTGAAATTCCAACTTTGTATTTGTGCGCCGTTGTTCCGATGATTCCATCAAAAATAGCATTGATGTATCCGCGCAATTCTCTTCCGCCAAAATCCCTTAAACCATACAAACCATCCGATTGGTGGTATTTGAATTGGTACACAATCCCCAAACTTTGGTATCGCTTATTCGGGAACAGGAATCCTGTTTTGGCAAAAAACTCTGCGTGTTGGTTCGTTGTTTCGGCTTTGTATCGATTGGCAACTCCAAACAATTGTCCTCCTAATCGCTGATCGTAATAGCCGTTTACGCCAAATCGGGTCTCAAACTTTTTACCGGTGTATTCCCAGCGATTCATAAAAGAGCCCGATTTACTCAAAGGCGCGTCGCGGAAACCATCTTTGTTCCGATCCCACTCACTTTGAAGTGTTGAAACATGGGCAAAAGTTCCCGTGCTCCATTTGTCGTTGATAATTTGTCCTCCATGCACATTCAATTCGGCTCTTCCCAAACTGGAACCATATCCATTTACAAAAACGCGCTGCATGGTGGTGGGTTTACGGAATTCGACGTTGATCAATCCTGCCATGGATTCATAACCATTTACCACTGAACCCGTTCCTTTCGTAATCTGGATCGATTCAACCCAGGTTCCCGGAACCGAATTCAATCCGAAACTACTTTCCAAACCGGTCAGGAAGGGAATATTTTCCATTTGCAGCTGTGTGTAGACGCCATCCAATCCCAACAATTGGATTTTTTTTGCACCGGAAACAGCATCCGTGAAGTTCACATCAACGGTTGCATTGGTTTCAAAAGACTCTGATAAATTACAGCAGGCGGCCTTTTTCAATTCACCCTCCCCCAGATTTTCAACCTGGAGCGGTTTTAAGCGGGAAAAGGTTTTGGAATCCTGTTTGAACTCAATAATTACCTCATCCAATTCATCGATTTCAAAAAGAAAGACTTCCAATCCTGAGAAGCGATCATCTTTCGTTACGATAAGGGAATCGCTTTCGTATCCGGGAGCGGAAATAACCAATAAATCCGGTAAATCTTTAGGTAAGACCATCTCAAAACGTCCATTCTCTCCTGTGTAGACTTTCGTTTGAGCTTTTCTTAATATTACTGTTGCTTGTTTAAGCGGGATTTTTCCACCATTCTTTATTCCAAATACAATTCCCTGAAGTTGGGCTTGACTATAAGAAAGAAAAAACAGGAAAAAACCGAGTATGATAACTTTCATTGTTTTTGACGTTTAATTCGACTTCACTTTTGTAACAAAAGGAAGGAATCACAGGCGCCAAATACACAAATGAGTTAATCTTTCGAGACTTGAAAGTATGGTTGGTGGATCAGAACCCGAAAAAAGCTCCTCGTCATCATTGCCCCAAAGCACTTCGAAATGCGAGAAAAACGACAAAACAGAAACTGTTTCTATCGCTTCCGAAAAGATAGGATGTACATTCTGAAAGAAGAAAAAAGAGAATTGCCAATTGGAAACTTCATCCAAACAGCAATTATCAGAGATTGTCTCCCGATCCGAAACAATCACTTCTGTACCCGAACAACAATCCGGTTTTTCAATCATCAAATGCTCTTCCGAACATTCACCGGATGGAACGAAAACAGAATTCGACACGCTGTTATCGTGCAAACAAGTATGCTGGTAAAATGGAATTCCAATGGTACCCATAAGTACCACCACGATCATTCCCATCTGAAGCATTCGTTTCATCGAAATCAAAAGTACAAAAAAAGAAGTAGGGATAAATTGATAAAAAACTTTTAACTTGAAATGCCAACGGATTAAACTTCGTACTTTTGTTATCCTGAAAATCAAGATGAAGACAACACGGAACACAGCAGCCAGAAGTGCTATTTTAGAACTCATTAATGACTCGAATGTAGCCTTGTCACAACCTGCTATTCAACACAAATTGAATGGTTTGTGCGATCGTGTTACCATTTACCGCGTCTTGGAACGCTTATTGGATGACGGACTGATTCATAAGATCGTCAATGTAAACGGCGTAGTCAATTATGCAGCCTGTAATTCCTGTAACCACAATCACCAGCATGATCATGAGCATATTCATTTCAGTTGCCGAATTTGTGGTGAGTTGACCTGCCTGGATCAGGTGATTCCGTCATTTTCGCTTCCTGAAGGATTCCAGGCAGAAGAAACCTTCTTCACCATTTCCGGAGTTTGTAAAAACTGCAAAAATTCGGAGAAATGAGTATCAACCATGAAAAAGCGGAAAAAACTGCTTGGTTCAGTTTGGTCGGCAATTTCCTGATGGCCGTTGTGAAAGCCTTGGTCGGATATTTCGGAAACTCTTATGCCTTGATTGCTGATGCGATCGAATCGACAGGTGACGTCTTTGCTTCAGCCCTGGTTATTGTCGGTTTTCGCTATGCAAAAAGACCACCGGATGAAAACCATCCTTACGGACATGGAAAAGTAGAACCTTTAATCACTTTTGTCGTCGTTGGATTCCTGGTTGCCTCCGCCACTTTGATTATCATTGAAAGTATTTACAACATTCAAACGCCCCATAAAGCTCCGGCAGCTTACACGCTTTGGTTTATCGGAGGAATTATCATCGTAAAAGAACTGTTTTTCCGCTTTGTCTCCAAATCCGGGGATGAAACCGGTAGCACCTCATTGAAGGCCGATGCCTGGCACCATCGAAGTGATGCAATTACTTCCGCCTGTGCTTTTGTCGGAATTGCGATTGCCGTTTACATGGGTGATTCATGGGCTCAAGCTGACGATTGGGCGGCATTGGTAGCTTCCATGATCATTCTTTACAATGCTTACAAAATATTCCGGCCCGCACTTGGAGAGATTATGGATGAGCATGTACACGACGACTTTATCCTCGTTATCCGCGAAAAATCCAAGGAAGTCTCGGGAATTATCGATACGGAAAAGTGTATGGTCCGGAAATCCGGAATGCGTTATTGGGTCGATTTGCACATTCATGTGGACAGGAACTTAAGTGTTCATGAAGGTCATACCATTGCTCACAACCTGAAAAAGCATTTGATGGATGAAATCCCTGAGATCGAAGACATCCTGGTCCATGTGGAACCATCTGAATCGAAAATTGAAAATTGAAAAAATCACAAAGCTTTTCAATTCTGCATTTTACATTTTCAATTTGCCCTATCTTTGTACCATAAAATAAACATACAAACATCATGACATCAGTTCCAGTTACAGTATACGTCGAAATGACACCCAATCCAAACACGATGAAATTCGTTGCAAACAAATATTTGTTGATCAATGGAGAGTCGGTTGAATTTCATTCAGGTGCAGAAGCCAAAGGTTATTCACCATTAGCAGAAGAATTATTTCATTTCCCTTTCGTAAAAACAGTTTTTATCACCGCAAATTTTGTAACGATCGCTAAAAATGACTCTATTTCATGGGATTTCGTTACCATGGAATTACGTGAATTCGTTAAGAATTGGATTGCTGAAGGAAAAGACATCCTGATCCAAATGCCGGTTGCAAAATCGAAACCTGCCGGCAGCGACGAATCAAAGCCCGCAAAAGAATATGCTCCGTCCGAATACGATGACGCTATCCGTTCTTTATTGGATGAATATGTTCGTCCGGCGGTAGAAGGTGACGGTGGCGCAATCGATTTTGTTGGATTTGAGGAAGGAACCGTAACAGTAGCGCTTCGTGGTGCCTGTTCAGGTTGTCCGTCCAGTACAGCAACATTGAAAGGCGGGATTGAAAACCTATTGAAGCAACATTTACCGGATGTAAAAGAAGTCGTTGCAGAATCTTTGTAAGATTTATTGAATATCATATGAACCTGGTGGGGACGCGATTAATCGTGTCCCCATTTTGCTTTTTAAAAAACTTTCATGATCATTTATGGAATTTCCGGATGCCTGACATCTCTATGGAAATCAATTAAAATTCAGATCATGAAAACAATCACATTTATCGCAACTTTATTCCTTACAGGAATGACTTTCGCACAAAACACATTCGGAGATATCATTGGGACCTTCACTAAACCGGATAAAAAAGAAGGGATTTTTGGAGCTTATGCTGTAACAACCAGAGGGGATCAAGTCTTCAAAGCATCAACTGACGAAGATGGAAGATATCGAATCTCAGCTGTTCCGGCAGGAAGCTATCGGGTCTATTTTATTTATGAAGGCGACACTACTTATTCAAAAAGCATGGTAGAAGTAGCACCTGACGGTTTTGGAGACAATGGATTAGTCGCTCAGTCAAATTCCACAGTAATTGAAGAAATAGTTATTTCTGAACCTATTTACAGATTAACTAAAGGTGTAGCACCGGAAATTAAACTGACTAAAAAGGATATTGTACACATGCCTGTGAAGTTTAACGCGAAACAAATGGTTGCATCCATGACTTCTGATGTGAAACTGACAGATGACGGGCAACTGATTTTCAGAGGAGCAAGAAAAGGTGATGTGATCAATTACATTGATGGGGTAAAAATGACCGATGTTCAAAATGTGCCGAGTGCAGCTTTGGGATATGTCATGGTTTACTCAGGAGCAATCCCCGCAAAATACGGAGACACAACCGGTGGAGTGGTTGTCATGGAAACCTTGAGTTACTTTGATCTGCTAAGAGAATACAATAACAGACCATAAAAACCATCCTTTACAAAAGAGGGGTTGTCCAAAAGACAATCCCTTTTTTATTTGGACAACTATAGATACAAAGTTCACATAGGAATTCCTGTATTACAACTATGTGATCTACTTTGGTTTTTATTCCGGGAAAAAATTCGGACTCGATTCTTGCATCGGAGCCATGTATTTTTTCAAATTCTGTTCGTCCTGCTGATTCAGGATCATCAACATATTGTCGGATTCCACGATAATGTAATTCTCCAATCCCTGGATCAGGGCCAATTTGTCATTCGGTAAGTTTACAATGCAATTTTCAGAATTGATCATATGCACATTGTCCCCGATAACTGCATTTCCATTATAATCCTTATCCAGGTGGGAATACAAACTGCCCCAAGTTCCTAAATCGGACCAATCGAAGTTCGACAATACGACATCTACGTTCTTCGCATTTTCCATCACTGCAAAGTCAATTGAAATATCCTCGCAGGCAGCAAAAGAAGCATTGACATAAGCTTGTTCTTCTGATGTATTGTATTTTTGGGATTCATCCATAAACAAATGGAACAACTCCGGTTTGAATTTCTCCAAGGCATTCAAAATTGTTTTTGCACGCCAGATAAAAATCCCTGAGTTCCAATAATAATTTCCGCTTCTCAGGAAAATTTCAGCCAATTCCCGGTTCGGTTTTTCGGTGAAATGCTTCACGTCTTTTACCTGACCCGGAAGAATATCTCCATCCTCAACGAATTCGATATAACCATAACCGGTATCAGGTCTTGTGGGTTTAATTCCCAACGTAACCAAACGATCTTCTTTATTAGCTGTTGAAATTGCCGTGTTTACGATCTCTGTAAATTTATCCTCTTTCAGGATCAGGTGATCCGAAGGGGCAACGACCAATGTCGCATTCGGATTGATCGCATGAATTTTAGCTGCAGCATACGTGATACAAGGCGCCGTATTCTTTCTTTCAGGTTCCGTCAGGATCTGACTGTCTTTCAACTCAGGAAGCTGCTCCTTCACCAGGGAAGCATAATTTGCATTGGTGACAATATAAATATTTTCAGCCGGGGCAATATGCAATAAGCGTTCAAATGTCATTCTCAGTAACGACTTTCCTATCCCAAGAACATCTAAAAATTGCTTTGGCCGTTGAACAGTTGACATAGGCCAGAATCGGCTTCCGATTCCACCGGCCATAATAACGCAGTAATTATCTTTCATTTGTGTTTTCTAAAAGTTGAACTGTAGCAAGAGAATGAATCAAAAACTGCCGCTTCGAAGGTACTTCGGTACATAAAAACCGCGTACGTCTCAACTCTCCTTTTACAAAGGTTTTTCCTTGCAAAACAAATGTAGCATTTTTTGGAATCTCCTCAAGTATTATCTCCCCTCCTTCGCGCTTATCGTATTGTCTCAAAACACGCGACAGTTGTGTGTCTGTACACGAAGAAGCCTTCATATTTGTTAAACTTGTCATCAGGGCAATCTCGATATCCTTCGGAAGTAAACCTGTTTGAATAGCCGGCCACAATAGTTTTCGGAATTCGGTTTTCCATTCTTCCCCATGCGGTTTGATCCGGAATCCAAAATCGAGATAGACGCGCAAATGTGCGAATTCGTGAAGGGTCGTGATTAAAAAATTATATGGATTCAAATTTCCATTCACAGAGATCCGGTGAAATGTCTCTCCTTGTTGTGGCGCCCGGTAATCTCCCAATTTGGTTGCCCTTGGATTGGTAATAGCAAAACGCACCGGATGATTCAGTAATAAATCCGCCACCATCAATTCAAATCCACTTGGCAGATATGGTTTTAACTGCTGAATATATTTTTCCTTCTTTGTCAATTTTGTCTCCAATAATACAAAAGTAATTACATTTTCAGGTTCCGGTTGAAATTGGTTCAACAAGTTATGAATCAGTCCTGGTGAATAATCCATAATTGAGAATTAAAAATGGATAATTGAAAAGTGACGGAATCGAAAACATGAACGTTTGTCTTCATCAAAAGCTTTGCTTTTTCTCCTTTTCAATTCTCAATTCTCCATTTTCAATTGTTTTTCTTTTAACTTTATATCCGAAATGGGGATAATACAAAATATCGGCAAGTATTTCATGATGATGTGGATCGTGTTTTCAAAGCCAGAAAAATGGAAAATTTTCCGTAGACGTTTTTTCCAGGAAATGGAACTCATCGGGGTTAAATCCATTCCGATCGTTGCCTTGATGTCTGCCTTTATGGGAGCTGTAATTGCATTGCAGACCGCTTCAAATATGGACAACCCGCTTCTTCCATCCTACACAGTCGGATACATCACACGTTCTTCAACTATATTAGAGTTTTCTCCGACGATCATCTCACTGATCCTGGCGGGAAAGGTGGGTTCGAATATTGCTTCGGAAGTTGGAACCATGCGCGTTACTGAACAAATTGATGCATTGGAAATCATGGGGGTGAACTCATTGAGTTATTTGGTTCTTCCAAAAGTGACGTCCGCAATGATCTTCTTTCCGATACTGATCATTTTTTCTATCGGACTAAGCTTAATCGGTGGTTGGCTGTCTCTGAAACTTTCCGGACTTTCATCAACAGAAACATATATTTACGGGATCCGCTTCTTTTACAGGGATAGTGATATTGTTTACGCTCTGACTAAAACGGTTGTCTTTGCCTTTTTGATTACTTCGATTGCATCTTTCAAAGGATATTACACAAGCGGTGGTGCTTTGGACGTTGGTAAATCGTCAACAGAAGCGGTAGTAAGTGCCAGTGTTGCCATTTTGATCGCGAATTTCTTCCTAACTCAAATGTTCCTGTTGTAATGATTGAAGTTATCCACGTCAATAAAACTTTTGGTGACAATCAGGTTCTCAAAGATGTCAGCGCTTCTTTCGAAAAAGGCAAAGTCAACCTCATCATAGGTCAGTCAGGCCAGGGAAAATCCGTACTTGCAAAATGTATCGTGGGTCTTCATGAAGTGGATTCAGGACAAATTTTGTACGACGACAGGGATTTCACGAAAATGGACCGTTTGCAGCGCAAGGAAATCAGACAGGAAATCGGAATGCTATTTCAAGGTTCCGCTCTTTTCGACTCCATGACGGTAGAGCAGAATATCATGTTCCCTTTGACAATGTTCACCAAAATGAGCAAAAAGGAAATGCAGGATCGCGTGGATTTTTGTTTGGACCGCGTAAATCTTGCAGGAAAAAATGGGCTTTATCCGGCTGAATGTTCCGGAGGGATGCAAAAACGAATCGCCATTGCCCGTGCAATTTCCATGAATCCGAAATATTTGTTTTGCGATGAACCGAACTCCGGATTGGATCCTCAGACATCGATCCTGATTGATAATCTGATTCGTGAAATTACTTATGAATATGATATCACAACGATCGTAATTACACACGATATGAACTCTGTAATTGAAATCGGTGACAGTGTCATTTTCATTAATCAAGGTCAGAATTGGTGGCAGGGAGACCGTAAATCCATTATTACGACAGACAATAAGGAAATCAATGATTTTGTATTTGCTTCGGACTTTATGAAGGAGATCAAGGAGAAGATGAAAGAAGAATAATTATCGAAGACATTCGCTTGATAATTGATAATTAAATTCATTGATAATTTTTAATAATAAATCTTCAAAATCATCGGTTTCGCTTCTTTATCAATGATCGGAATCAATTCCTCGAAATAATTCTCTGATAGCATAGCGCAACCCAAACTGTTACAGATCGGATAATATTGCTCTTCGTCCGGGACACAGCTGTATCGATGCAGAACAATAGCTCTTGCCGCTGCTTGATCATTCGATTTTTCCAACCCTGCCAATTTGTATGATTTCCCGAAGTTTCCCTGGTATGAACCTCCAACTTTGTACAGACCCAATGAAGTCATGTATGAATTTGGAATATTGCTGAACCGGAGTGAATCGGTTCCCGCGATTTCCGATCCCGATCCATGTGCGCAGAGTCCTTTGGAAATCACTTTACCCGTTTTCAGGTCAACTACAAACAATCGGAAATACTTGGATGGGATCTTCATATCGATCAGGATGGCTTTTTGACTTGAATAGAGTGCTCCTTTGTTTTTAATATAATTCCTGACTGATTCGATCTGACGGGGAAGCTCCAGAATGAAACGGGTGGAATCATAATCGGATTCCGGTATGGTTTCTTCCGATTCACCCAAATTCAGTTGAGATGTCTGCGCTTGATTATAGGTACAGGCACAAATAAAAAGGATAAAGGCAATAAAATACAATTTGGTCATTTTCAGTTTTTTGTTCTAACGCTAAAAATCAATTCGGGTACAAAATAGTTACTAATTACGAATTCCAAATTACGTGTGACGAATTACTACCTCACCTAACGTGTCAATTTCCACTTCTCAATCAGGAATTCGGTATTCGTAATTATACCAATTGCTTTTTATTATATTTATAAAAATAAAACGTGCCATGAAGAGAAGGACACTTGCAATTGTAATAGGAATTATACTCGGAGGATTATTCATTGCTCTCGGAGATAGTTTATCCACGTACCTTTTTCCTTTGAAGAGTCCGATTCCAACAGATCGCGCATTCATCTCCGACTTTTATGAAAATGAAGTTCCTTTCGGATTCAAATTCACTATCGTACTGAATTGGGTGGTTTCTGCTTTTGTTGCGGCAATTGCCAGCACCTTTATTTCAGGCAGGGATTCTTCGATTCCCATGCTTGCGTCAGTCGGTGTTTTAAACTTCCTGACCCTTCTACAAATCATTTTGGCCCCATATCCGCAATGGATGTTGATTTCCAGCTTATTGATCTTCATCCCGGTGGGATACATCGCTTATTTTTTAATCCGAAAAAAGAAAACGGATGAGGGAATTTGATGAAAGAATCACACATTATATTTCAAAATCTGCTGATTTTGCGCAACCCATATTGAATCAGTTAAGGGAAACTGTTCATCTCTTTTGTCCCCAAGTTGAAGAAGGAATGAAATGGAGCATGCCGTTTTTCATGTACCGTGGAAAGATCCTGTGCAATATGGCTTCATTCAAAAATCATTGTTCCTTCGGATTTTGGCTTCATTCCGAAATGAGTGATCCCTACGGATTATTCAAACGGATTAAGGATGGTGGAATGGGTAGTTTAGGGAAGATCACTTCATTGGCTGACCTCCCGAAAACAGATCATTTGGGAGCTTGTATCCTGGAAGCAATGGCTTTAACGGAACAAGGAACAACACCCCGGGAGTTAAATCAAAAAGTCCCGAAACCACGTTTAGAACCGCCTTCGGAATTAATCGAATTGCTGGAATCCAATCCGAAAGCAAAAGCTACATTCGAATCCTTTCCTCCTTCCCACCAAAAGGAATATATCAACTGGATCAGGGAAGCAAAACGGGAAGAAACCAAACAGCGCAGATTGCAGCAAACGCTTGAAAACCTGTTGGAAGGAAAGTCAAAAGACTGGAAATATATGCGTTAACCGATTTTCGCCCACCATTGACCGATTTTGATTAAACAACTCCTGATTAGTCTTATACCTTTGCCTTATAAATCTTTCAGATCATGGAAACAGATAACATTCGCACGGAAATAGAACACGAAATTTTAAAAGCACAGAAAAGTCATCGTCGCGGAAAAATAGCAGGTGGATTGGCCATTGTTTTCTTTGGAACAATTTACTTATTGGAACAACTAGGTTACAACATCCCTTCTTATTTACTCAGTTGGCAAATGATTCTAATCGTAATCGGAATTATTGTACTGGTTAAGCACAAATTCAGAAAATTCCATGGATATCTCCTCATCATTATTGGTAAGTTATTTCTTCTCGCTGAATGGTATCCGAACGTCATTAACGGCAAGATCATATTTCCGATCGCGTTAATCCTGATCGGTCTGATCGTTGTCTTTTCAAAAAACAAACGATGCGGCCGAAACAGCAGAAGACACCGGTTTTCAAAGGAGAACTGGAAACACATTCATGAAGCGCATAAAAGAGGTTACTCTGCGTACAATTACAACGAGGATGATTTCATTGACAGTGTCAGTTTTTTCGGAGGAATCACAAAAACAGTAGTCAGCAAGAACTTTAAAGGAGCGGATATTGTTTCTTTCTTCGGGGGAACCGACGTAAATCTTTCACAGGCAGATTTTCAGGATCGAATCGTAGTCGATGTCACCAATGTATTTGGAGGAACGACTTTGACAATACCCAACAACTGGGAAGTTATTTCGGAAGTTGCAAGCATCTTCGGATCATTCGAAGACAAACGTCCGCCACATCAGCGGGATGCAGGTGAAGAAAGCAAGGTACTTGTATTAAGAGGAACCTGCATGTTCGGCGGAATCGAAGTGAATAGTTTCAGCAAATAAAAAAAGATGTTTTTAAGAACCAGTACAAAAGTGCAATTACTCTTCATCGTTTGGACGGTGATTGCAAGTTTTGTATTTTTCTTTGCATTGTTGGGAAATCATTTCCCATTCGATATCGCCTGGAAAGACGCACTTTTTTCCGGACTGATCATTTCGGTTATTTCCCAGATTCTTTATTTCATCCAAACATATTCTCACGCGAAAAGACCAGTTAATTTTTCCAATTTCGGTTTGGTATTGGTTCTGACAGCAATTTACCAACTTTTAATAAACAGCGCATTCAAACTGGTCTTGGGTGATGAACGCTGGACGCAATACATTCGTCCGTTCGAAGGTGCACGCGCCTTTATTGTTTTCTTCATTCTCATCTCCGTGAGTTTGTATTGGTGGATCAATAAGAATCAACAGATCCAATCACAAGTACACCAGCAACTGATCGAACAGGAACGTGCATTGACGAAAGCGGAACTGGACAATATCCACCAACAATTGCAACCGCACTTTCTGTTTAACAGTTTGAATTCGATTGGAGCTTTGACGGAAATCAATCCAACAGAAGCCAACCGGATGATTTTATTGCTGAGTGATTTCCTGAGGGGAACCTTACGAAAGGACATTCAGACCCTGATTCCTATTTCAGAGGAGATCGAGCAGGTAAAACGTTACCTGGAAATCGAAAAGATTCGTTTCGGTCATCGTTTAAAAACGGAATTCAATATTGATGAAGGTTGCATGGAAACCCCGGTTCCTCCCCTTTTATTACAACCCGTAATTGAAAACGCCATTAAATTCGGATTGTATGGTTCTACCGGTGAAGTCACCATATATGTTGGCGTCAAGCACCATGAAAACGGGCTGGAAGTCGAAGTCAGAAATCCGTTCGATCCCGATTTCACCCAATACAAAACCGGGAAAGGATTCGGTCTCACCAGTATCAAACGCAGATTGATGCTTCTTTTCAATCAATACGACCTATTAACCACCGAGAAACAAGATAAACTATTCATTACTAAAATTTTGATTCCGAAATGATTAAGGCATTCATAGTAGACGACGAACCGCTGGCAAGAGAGGTTGTTAAAAAGCATTTGCAAAAATACGCAGACATTGTTCTTGTCGGAGAGGCAAGCGATGGATTTGAAGCATTGAAGTTAATTCCTGAAGCAAAACCCGACTTACTGTTTTTGGATATTCAAATGCCGAAAATTAACGGGTTCGAATTATTGGAATTACTTTCAGAAAACCCTTCCGTCATTTTCACCACTGCATTTGATGAATTTGCTTTAAAAGCATTTGAAGTGAACGCATTGGATTACCTATTGAAACCCTTCTCTGAAGAACGTTTCGATTCTGCTATAAGTAAAAAAAGAAATGCAGAGCTAAGCGGTGAAATGAAAAACGACATCCCACTTCAGATAATTCATGAACAAAATCGCATTGTCGTAAAGGATGGAACTGAAATCAAGATCATCCCTATTGACGACGTGGATTATATAGAAGCCTATGACGACTATGTAAAAATCTATCAGGGGAAGAAATACATCTTGAAAAAACAAACGATGAATCATTTTGAACAAGTTCTCCCCAAAGATCAGTTTATCCGGATTCATCGCTCGTACATACTAAATGTCAATCAATTAACAAAAATCGAGTCGTACGAAAAAAATAGCTATGTTGCAATTTTAAAGAGCGGAACAAGCATTCCTATTTCCCGCTCGTCTTATAGCGAATTAAAATCCAGACTAGGCTTATAGTAACCGTCGCCAAATGAAAAACAAGGTTCAGAAGCTCTTTATTTCTATCGGTACCTAGTCATCCTCTCTGGAGAAAATGTTACAGCTTGACGAAATCACTTTTTAATCAAAAATAATCCCAGGCAGGTCTTTAAAAAGATCTGCCTTTTTCTTTCCGGAAAATAGGTTTCAATTGCACTGATTTCCAAATTGATTAAATTATAATCATTTTATAGCTCTTATTTTTACTAGTAAAAATAAGAAAATAATGAAAAAAGATTAATTTTTAATCAAAAAAATTTGTTTTATCAAAGAAGATTACTTATCTTTGTATTGTAGCAAGTCCGGACAAGGAATTGCTCGAACAACAACCTTATTATTAACCATTATAAATTGAATCGTGAAACGAATTATCATCCTTTCCGTCGGTACGGCGACACCTAAAGTTATCAAAGCTCTTTCAGAAGCTTTTGAAATCAATCAGGAATTATTGTTCAAAATCCTTTACAATGCACCCGCAGTGTTTTTGGACAATGCTGATGAATCACTGGTAGAAAAAGCATCTATTATTTTAACAGAACTCGGGCTGGAGGTTCTTGTTCAGAATATGGATGAAAACCCGCCGGTATCAACAGAAGCTCTTGATATCGCCATTTATATCAATGATCCGGTGAAATTAAGCACCGTCAACAAACAGCTGTCTCAATTTCTGGGCTGTACTGAAAATGAATCTCTGCAACTTTTGCTCAATGAACCAAGCGTGATTTTGGGTGGAGTTTCTATGGCCACAGCAGAGAGCTTGCAAAAACAACTTCATGCTGAAGTGATCGCAAGCAACCCGAAGATGGATTTATACACCATCGAATTCATTGCAGAATCAGAAAATGACCGCTTAAAGTTGATTAACCTCATCAAAAACCAGGAAATCACAATTCCTGAAGGAGAAACAAAATGGGTTCGCAACTTAACCTATGAACAGATGAACCAGTTTCTCACACGCTATCGATCACAGCATGAGGTTAAGATCTACAATCAAAGTTATTCCAGATATCGTATTCTTCTGGAGAATTTTGACCTGACGAATACTTCCCAAACTAACTTTTTGATTACTCAAATCGGGATGCCACAGGAAGTACTCTCAGAAATTCACGCCAATCTTCCGGTTTTACTGGATGAATCAGTCAACTACGGAACGCTCCGGGAAAAATTAGCTCTGTATAAACAGGCCGGTTTAGACTGTTCCGAAGAACAGATTCCATTCGGAAGATATGTCCTTTCAATCAGTAACATTACCGATCAAGGAAAAGCAAGGGAAATCCTGAGCAAATTTTACAAAGAAGTCAATTTAGACAAAACTACAGATGTCTGGAAAGCCCCTTTGCCCCTCGGTGGTACTTTGAGCAGACTACTCGAAAAACAGCTGGAATATATCGGATGTGAAATCGAATACGAATACTAACCACTATGAACGAAAACAAACCTAACCTCCATCTCCAAATCGCTGAAAACGGAAAAATCCTCGCTTTAAATGGAGATTACAAAGAAGCATTGCGTCACTACAAAGAGGCCATGCGGATGTGTCAAACAGTTGAGAATTCAGAAGTATTCCTGCAGCATTACAGTTTGTGTGCAATGGAATCACTGGAATTGATGGAGGCACACGAAGAAATCATCACTTTTTGTGATAAAAGCATCGACTTCCTGACACCAAAAAAGGCAGACCGAACCGATGAATGGTTCAGGAAAAATCTCGCATCACTCTGGGAACGGAAAGGAATCCAGTATATCTACCTGGATGAAAAACCAGAGGCGATCGAAGCTTTTAGTACAGCTATCAAAGAGGCAGCAAACCTTCCATTACCATTGAGTAAAGACCTATTAAATTGGCTTCAAAGAGGATACGCTGTTACACACAAGCAAGTGCGTGATTTACAAGACAGACATCACTACTTTACGGTTCGTAAAGAAAATGTCAACGCAAAAATAGCAGTTCAACTGCCGGAAATGATCAATCCGTTCTAAACCAACGTTTATACGAAATCGCAGGCGGTATTAGCTGCGCGCGAAGCTGAAAACATCCACCTGTCTCTTCATCCCTGAAAAGAACCGGGCCGGGATTGTCACGCCAAAAAAATGGACCGACAAGAGTGATCCACCTGCGTTTCGTAGAAACATTTAAAAACAATTAATTTATGAGTGATTTAACCAAATTCAGTGATGGAGCTTCCATTCTGCAGCAGGTCGATGTCAGTGACATCTTTAAGAACCTCGCTCTCGGAATTGCAGAAGCTCAACAGAAACTAGATGACAATTCGATAGCCCAGGCTGTTAAATTGGCAGAAACAAAGATCGGCAATGAATCCTTGTTGGATTTAGGGTTCGCTCCGGTATTCTACGCATTCCAATATGCAGATATCAGCGCCAGCATTTATTTAAAAATGGCCCTGAAAGAATCATTAGAATTCGGATTCGGACTGGATCTTCAAATAGCCAAGAACAAAGGATACAGTGAAGATACACACGACTTTTTGAGTGAAGATAATTACTCGGAAACAACGGAAGAATACAAAGCTTCCAGACAAATCAGTTTCCGGGCCAAAGAAAAAAAAGCCGTAAAGATCAACAAAACTTTCGTCAGCCAGAAAGAAGATCTCAAAGCTAAAAGCCGGGTGGAAAAATTCAAACGCGACATCAAGACGCAAGCTTCCGTAGACCAGGTTTACGATGAAATCCATTCCAGAACACTTACCGAAAATCATAGTCGCGGTGTGGATGTTTGGATGGAAGGAGGTTATCTCCGTATCGAAGAAGGCCTGCATTTCGGAGTTACAGGAGTCGGTGTTTTGAAAATTCAGGACTTCGGTTCTGCGACAAACTATGATGTGAATAATTCTTCCACAACTCCCGGAAGCTTCCCAATAGCAAGCTTTAGTGACTCGTTCTTTCAATCAGTTTCCAGTGATACAGACACTTTTGTTTATGGTTTAACCAAAACAGGAGATCTGTATACCCTAATCGGGAGTAACTGGGTTCCTGTTTCAAGCAAGATGTATTTCGGATACAACAGCGACGAGATCCGTTACAATACCAACCTGAAAGATGGACCAACCGATGGTGCGGATTTTGACCCTGTGAACCCAACAACTGCCGCTAATAATCAAAATTACGCTGAGCATCATTTGATTCACAAAGTATTGCGTCTGATTCAAAACAATGATCCCGGCGCATCCATCACAATTACGGGAATGTCGGATCCGAAAGGTGGAACCAACCCCAAAAATCAAAGTTTGGCGGAAAGACGTGCTGAAAAATTGCGTGATCACATCTTCGGATCTGTAGCTCCTGTAAACGTAAAAACTGCAGGAACAACCAATGCAACCGGAAACAGTGACTTGTTGAAACGTTATGCGAAAATTGAATTGGATAGCGATTACATCATTTTAATTGGTGATGCCGTAACTGGGGATGCTTCAACAGATTCAACTGTGAACAAATTTGTCTATGCTGCTCATGGAACTGCTGAGTCATTCAAGTTCATCGATGTAATGTATGGATCCGAGCATTTGACTACAACAGATGATTCCGCGATGGATATCATTGATGCCCTTAACATTCAAAACCATCAAATCGAAGAAACTTCGGACAACCTTCATTATTTATTGGACAATGAAGCGATTGTGAAATTTTCATTGTTCACAAACCAATCGGAGGAAATCGAGATTGAGGATACCAATGAAAGCAGCAGCGAAGGGACAGAAAATTCAACTTCGTTCTTCTCAGGGAAAACAAAAAATCAAAAGTCCCTTCTGAATGACTCGGTCAGCAGTAAATCGCAGGACAGTTCGTTTGCCTTAGGTGCAAGTGTGGATTTCAGAATGTCCCGTCAGTTTGAAATGTCCATGGAAGGAAATTCCTCCATGTCGGCCCGACTGGTTTCAGTTTCTGCACCGGATAACTTTGTAGAGTACCTTAAAACCGTCTACGCAAATCAATCTACGGGAGGATAGTATTAACCTATTAAATCCTAGTACATGCCAGCAATTGAAACAATAACAAGCACGCTTACGAATTCCCCGCTTTCATCAATGATTGAAAACATGGGACTTTCAATAGCAACAGCGCAAGCGGCGTTGGACGGAAATTCCATCGAAATGCTTAAAAATCTCGCCTCCAGCACTGTAGAAATCGGAGGGAATCAAGTCAGCCTATTGAATTTAGGCTTTGTTCCAAGTTTCTACGCTTTTACGGAAGCAAGTTTTGATGCAAAAATGGATTTCTCCATGTCCGAATCGACTTCTTTCGACGCAAGCGGTGTGGTTTCAGTAGAAACAAAAGTGGTTTCGACCACCATTAGTGCAGGTTACGCACGCAAATTCGATCAATCAGCTTCGGCTTCATCGAGTATCGCAGCCCGCATGGTTTCACTGCCTCCGCCCGAAAATCTAGTTACACTTCTGAAAAATTTAAGTACAGAAGGAAACACAACAACGTAATCTTTTAATCAACACAAAAACAACAAAGTATGTTTGAAAACACCAAACCACGCATTGGTCAGGAACTTCTTGACGTGCCTATGGGCGACATGATTCGCCAAATGGCTTTTGCAATCGCAGAAGCACAAATCGTCCTGGATCAGAACTCTATTGACGTAGCCGAAATGATGGGCGGTTTAACAACCGTTACAGATGAGGCTGGAAATGTCACTTTCCACGACAGCCGCGTTTATTTCGGATCAGAAAAAATATCGAGAGCCGAGGCCATTGTTCGCCACAACAGTACGACAAATATCCAGCAAAAAGCAGAAATTCGTGCATTGTTGGGAACCGGTTACTCACCGGTAGTTGCTGCTGTTCCAAGTGGTTTCACCCCAGGAACCACGAAACTTGCAACAACTGACTACATCGACTTCCAGGGATCCTATTACATAGGTAATGGAACCGGAGCTCTTGATAATGCCGCAAGTCAGGTAGCGTATGGAGATTTGGAAATTACTTCATCAGTTGCGTCAGATACAACGACTTTCGTAAGTCTCCCGCGAAGAATTTCGATGTTGGAATGTGGTTTTACCCCAACATTCTATCAATTCGTTGATACGATCATTGAAGTGAAGATCTCGATCAAGTACACCCAGGAAGGAACTTACAACACGAACACTGCTGTAAGTAACCAATCCACTGCAAGACGCATCGGACTTGGTTTCGGAAGATTGAGAGCAGGAAAAACCGTACAGATTGCACAAGTGAATGCAGCTTACTCCCAAAAGTATAGCTACTCAGCTGAAGGATCCAGTTTACTTCGTACGAAGTTGGTACCGATTCCTGCACCAGCGATCCTGGAGCAACGTATCCAGCGACTAATGGATGAGGAGTTCAACGAGACTCCACCAACGGCATAATTAGCCCTGAGCAGCTATCAAAGAGGCAGCTGCTCTTTTAACCCTTAATCAATTAAGCATATGGCAGAAATTGGAAGAGAGCTCTTAAATGCTCCATTTCCTCAATTGGTTCGAACGCTTGGTGTAGGGATTGCCGAGGCTCAATATGCACTCGATCGTGTTTCTATCAAAATCGCGCAATTAATGGCGGGATTCAAAATGAATGATGACGGAACCCTGGAACGTGATGAAACTGCGTTAATCGTACTCAGAGAAGGTGATGCCGGAGTCAGTTTATTGGCACTTGGTTTCACGCCAACATTCTATCAATTCGTGGAAACATATATTGAACTCAGGTTGGCCATTTCAATGAAAACTGAACAGGAGACCAAAGCAGAAAGTTCTGTTGGAGGTGTTGCCTGGTCACCATTCGGTGTAGTTGCAGCCTCTGTAAATGCCAGTTATTCTCAGAAATACCAATACGAAGCAAACGGAAGTTCCGAAATGCGGACCAAACTCGTAACTGTTCCGGCTCCTGCAATGTTCGAAAGTCGCTTGAAACAACTGATGGACGAATCAGAAATTGAGCGGGTTCAACCCACTCTTACCGAAGAATAAATACTAACCTATTCTAAAACAAGATTATGACAAAAAGTTGGAAAAAACTCGTCAAAACCACTGATTTCGATTCTAATAACGAAAGCGAAAACTCTTTTAGTAGTATCCAGTTAACCCTCGATGAAATTGCATCGCAAAACCGGGAATTGGATGAATTGTTGAAGGAACGGCAATCTTTGGAAAATGAGATGGGCAATTTACTTCAATCCACTGATCCTGTAGCAGAAGATCCTCGGTTTACCGGTACTATCGAATCGTTTAGAAGTAAGCGTGAGAAAGAAAAAAACAGAGCCGCTCAAAAGAAAAAACTGGAAGAGCGGCTCTTAAAAAAGAGCAAAGAAATAGAGATGTGGGAAAAAAATCAGGATCGACTGAAAAGAAAACTCGCTCTCCAAAGAAAAACTTTGCCTAAGAAAGAAACTGAACAAGATCCTTCAACCAGCCTAAAAGCACTTAAATCAACAAAAAAAGGTTCCGGGGAACTTTGGTCTGATACCAATCTCATACGGAAAAAGAAAGATGAAATAGAAAGAAAGAAAAAAGTGCTTACCGACGAAATCAAAAAAGTGACGAAGGTTCCCGAACAAATCAGGAAACTCAAAACCGAACTTGATTCACTCGGACAGAAGGATCTTGCGAAGTTTCAAAAAAAACTGGAGCAGGTGAAAACAGCTGCAGAGCTTCCAACACGGATTCGCAGGATAAAGGATGATTGGAACGAAAGACGTGAAACCGAAAAAGAAAAACTACGGGAAAAAGTCAGTGTTAAAAAACTTTCGGAAAAACTGGAAGAGGCAAAGCGCTTCGGTCAGAAAGTGAAATCGGATGTTAAGGATTCCTTGGAATCCCTGGAATCAAAAGTTCCGGAAATGAAGGATCTGACTGATAAACTGGAGAAAGAATTGTCTTTGGATGATCGTCAAAACAACCTTTCCGAAAACGCATCTGCTAAAAAAGCAGAACAAAGAGAAACCGAAGAAAAGGAGACAGAACTCCGGGAAAAACGAAAACTAGAATTCCTCTCCAGAAAAAAGGCCGAACGAAAAGAAGAAGAGCGGTCAAATAGAAAGAAAGAACGCAAAAACGAAAAATACATTTAAAAATGAGTCAATCAACAACCAATTCGCTGGCCTTGCACGAAATAATCCTCAGCATCGCAGACAGTTTGAATGAGGCGCAAGAACACTTGCGCAGCATGCCTCCGTATGATGAATACGGCAGGCCCAATACCCTATATCAACTTCCTTACCTGGATTTTAACCTGGAAGTCATTTCACAATTCGAGTCTACATCAACTGAGGACGCTACTGTAGTAATCCCCAGATCTACGGGAGGATCAACTCTTCCACAGGTTTCACCTGCAAACCTGATCCGGTTCTCCCCGTTTCGGAGCACCGAAACAACTACTAAGAACCAAGGTATCATTACCAGTACCATTTCGGGAAGATTTGTTGCCGTAATGCCTAATGAAGGATTGTCACAAATCCTTTTGAATTGTTCTGCAGAAATTACAGACACGGATCCGGATTATGTCGAATACCGATTAGTTATCAGGGCGGTCAATGCAGTCAATGAGCCGATAGCCGGGCAACGGATCGAAATCAATTTCGATGAATTAACCTCACTCGGTTTCAATTCAGAAGCACCGGTTACAGCTCCAATTTTTACAGGTTCCAAAGATGGTTATACCGACAGTGGAGGAAAATTCAGTGTCTATGTCAGAATGGACATTACGGATTATGACACCGACAAAACACTTGTTTTTGTAGCCAATAGTGGAACACAATTTTCATCAATCGCAATTAGTAAGCCATGATAGATTTTCAAAACACCTTAATCAAACTTATAATTTTTGATACGGAAGGAGTAACATTAAATAATTACCCTGTCATCGTTCAATATTATAATTTCCTGAATCAGGCCTGGACCAATCTTTATACACAAACAATCATCAAAGGAGGTATTTACATCCAGGGAAACATTGATAGCCCAACAACAGAGGAAATTCCATTCTTCGATTACATCCGCGACGGGCAAATTCCTCCGATCCGGATCATTCCTGCGGAACACATTGCCACCGGGACTGAAAGTCAGCAAGTGATTGCAAGTACCTGCGCCTTTAATTTCTATGAAGACCAAGGCTACTTGTTCGAGTTCCATTTCGGTACGCTTTGGATGGTTCCTGAAGAAGTTACTACAGCCTTAGGCGCTAATTTCAAAGGTTTTATACCACTTACAAGTCCGTATCCTACTAGCCGCCCTGTAACCGAGCCTGACCACTCTCCTATTCCTATCAATGAACTGTATACAAACCTTGTTTCGGAAATTGATACAGCAACAAGAACCTCGGGAACTTCAGCATTCAAACTTTCGAATATTTCACTCAAGTTGAAAGCATTCATTCAAAGAGACGGAGACACTGTAAGCGCTTCCTTGCTGGATCTTACCAATTCGGAAGATGCAAATGGCGAGGCAATCAGCGAACTGACTTTTGATATCACACCAACCCCAACAGAAACAGGAACTTTGGCAACATTACCGGATGTAACCGGATTAACAGAAACTGCTGTTCGAAGAGTTCTCAAAAGCCTGAATTTAAGATTGAATCCTGTTTACCAGAAAAACCTGGATGTTGTGAATGGCGATTCTTTCAAACAATCCCCTGTTGAAGGAGATGCCATTCAACCAAACCAATTGATAACCGTAATTTTTAGCAAACATGAGTGAACCAACTAATCCCGTAAAACTATTCAGTGAGCTGCTTGGCGGCCCACTGGGTGAATTAATCAGCTCTGTCGGCCAAGGAGTCGGCGACGCACAAGCCGCCCTGGATCAGGGCGCACTTCAACAAACACTGGAACTCTACGATTTAAGTAAAGATGCGGACCGAACAGATGAAGAATTGAAACTGATCAACCTGATTCGTGGAATGGGGTATCAACCCACATTTTATGCGATTCCGGAAACAGAGGTTGAAGCCCAGATTTCGCTTTCTCTTGATTTGAAATCAGAACAATCCAGCCCCATCGGAGGATACGCACTTTCCAAATACAAGATCAACGCAACTCCGTTAAATGCCGGAAATGTCAACCGTTTCGGATTACAGGCGGATGCAATGGCAAAGTTAAAATTCAAAATAGTTGCTGTTCCACCGAATGCGAATTTGGGAGAACTCCGCATTGTTCCGGACTTCAGCAGTAAAAACTGGAATGCCGAAACAAAAGAACTGATTCAAAATCTGGGATTCATTTACGAATTAAGAACAGGAAATGACGAATTGATTACTGACGAAACAATCGCAGAAGGAGTATCCATTACATGGCAAGTTCCTCTCGCTGCTGCTATCGCGAATACATCAGACACTATTTTGGTGCTGAAATTCTCAGAAATCCGTGTCATTCCCGATTTTAGTTCAAAAGACTGGAATCAGGAAACAAAAGAACTGATCCAGGATCATGGAATCAGTTATGAATTAAGAACTCCTGATGGAACCTTGATTACAGATGAAGAAACAGCTGAAGGATCACCGATCACCGATCAAACTCCTGAAGCTGGTACTTTCGTGAACACAACAAGTGCTGTGCTGGTACTTACTGTTACTATCTGATTTTAAAGGGCAGGAGCCTAAAAAAGTTTGGGATGCGGGCAATGTTCTGCATTCCAAACTTGAATAATTGTAAATCAATCACCCAATCACATGCTTAACCAAAAAAACACGACCACCATTTTCGACCAGGTAGCGGAAATAGACAGCCAAAAAGAATATTGGTATTTCCGCACCGATGGTGGAGATCATTACACAGACTTTATTCAAAAAGGATATATCGGGATCAGTTGGAATTTCATTTCCGCTTCGGAGATCCGCGAAGAGAACCTGGAATACCTCCGCAAATCCGTGATCACAAATAGTTACAAGTACCGCAATGTACCTTATGACTGGTTGGGTTCCGGGGAAAAATCATCTGTTACCAAAACCATTAACAAACTATTCACCTTTAAAAACCTGAAAAAAGGGGATGTAATCCTTATTCCATCTGAAGAAGCGGATTGTTTCAGTATCGGTGAAATTGCAGATGATGAAATCTATCAAGCATCCCAGGACGATCTGTCAACAGGCGGCTATCTCAAAAGAAGAAAAGTGAACTGGCTGAAAACATCTGTCAAACACCATTATTACAATTCCTTGTTTTATTTGCTGAAACATTCTCACACGATTGTTTCCATTAAAAAACATGCCGATTTCATTGATTCGCTGATGGAAGAATTGTATATGAAGGACGGTGATTGTTTCCTGGCTTTGAGAATCAACAAGGAATCCGAAATCAGCTTGAAGGACCTGAAAGATTTGTTTGACAATTACCTGGAATTCATTTCCAAGGTCAATACTGATTTCAATTTTGGAGAAAAAATCGATACCACAACGGTCAAACTGAGCTTGAATTCTCCAGGTTTCATAAACATCAAACTGCCGGATGGGAAATCGTTGATCGTAACGAGCCTGATCTTGTCCATGTTCCTGAATGGATGTTCCAACGACCAGATCAGTATGAAGATAAACCGGGAAAGCATTCCGTCAGAATATATTCCGTATATGGATTCCATCCAGAATATCCGGAAAAACCTGGAAGTTGAAAATGACACTATTTTTTACCGCTTAACGACCGCAACCGATGGAAACAGCAAGTAGCTTTTTGGCTTCCGGGGATAATGTATTCAAATTCCTGCTGACCATGTGCATCGGAACCATCCTGTTCAATATCATGTATCCGACCGATAAGATCCGGGAAGTCGAAATACGCAGAAGTGAATTGAATTATAAACTGAATGTCATAAATAATGAATCCAGGACGCTTTTTGATGAGGTGAAAAAATTAAAGCGGATTGAAGACAAACTTTCAGATCCGGCATCTTCCACTAACGTCAGGTTCCTGAAAAAATTGGAATCATTCGATTTGAAGTACGAACTACTTACGAAGAAAGATTATGAGATTGAACATTTACAAAAACTGATCGCTATTTCCGAAGACGAACTGGATTTCTATTCCAGTTTCCGGTTCTGGAGTTATTATCCTTCCATGTTGATCGGCCTATTATCCCTGATTTTTTGGATCAAGTTTTATGTGAAGAGCCAGGAAAATGGGAAAAATTAAGATTTCAGTTTCTTCACAATATTCGTGGTACTGAAACCATCAACCAATGCAACCGTTTTCACTTCACCTCCATTTGCCAAGATGACATCCCGACCAACAATGTATTTTTTACTGGAAGCATCGCGTTCGTTTGCATCGTAATCCGCACCTTTTACCAAAACATCCGGTTTCAACAATTCAATTACCGAAACAGGAGTATCTTCATCAAAAAAAACTATGCCGTCTACAAACTCCAAAGATGCCAGGATCAAAGCCCTGGAAGATTCCGGATTGATCGGTCGCTCCTCCCCCTTCCCTTGTCTTTTTACGGAAGCATCGGTATTGATTGCAATGATCAGTTTGGAACCGAAATCAGCAGCTTTTGCCAAATAAGTAACATGTCCTTCGTGCAAAATATCGAAGCAACCGTTGGTAAAAACCACTTTTTCACCCGCGTTTTTCCAATCGTGAATGCGTTGAACCATTTCATCCAATGAAGCGACCTTATTCTTGATTTGCTCGAATTTCCCCATCTTTTGAATAGTTTTTTGGAAGTAAATAAAAGGATAAGAGCCCCAAAAGGATAACCAGTAATGTTTGTGAACTCCAGATGATCATTCCTAAAGCCCAACCCAAACCTTGAGCCTGACTTCCATAACGATCTTTCAAGTAATATTCGATAACCAATCCGACAACCAAGGGGAAAATTCCCATCCCGCCATTCGTAAGGGTAATCCCTAATGAACCAGCCAGGAAAGCCAAGAGCATTCCGGTTGGAGGAACCGTTGATGTTTCATCCAATGCAAAAAAGCAAATGGAAAAATAAACGATATAAAGCATCCAGATAAACAGGGTATGTCCAATAAATGCCCCGGGATTTTTGGTTTTAAAAACCGATAAAGCTCCGGAAATCAATCCTTTTATAAATCCAATAACCTTGTAACGGATGGATTTTATCAGGAACACAACTGCAAATGCCAATAAAAAAAAACCGGCAATGCCCCATTTGATCAATTGAACTTTAGACGCTGATTCAGGATCATTGCCAATAGCTTCGATCATTTTCTTGATTTTCCAAAAATCCCCCGCCCCAACTACCGAAGCCAGTATAGCTACAGATAATAACATGATGAGGTCGAACACACGCTCTCCCAAAATGGTCCCGAAGGATTTGGAAAAAGGAACACCATCCGACCGGTACAGCATGGCAGCACGTGAAGCTTCTCCAGCTCTTGGAATAGTCAGATTCACAATATAGCCGATCATGATTGCATGATAGCGGTTCCAAAAAGGTGTTTTGTATCCAAGAGGTTCCAAGAGGTACTTCCAGCGATAAGCCCTTGAAAGCAATGCAAAGAAACTTAATAGCAAGGAAAGGAAAATCCAGAAATAATTGGCTTCGCGAAGTGCTTTGTAAAAAGCAGTTTTCACATCAGGCTCCATGGAGGTGAAAAAGTACCAAATCAGATAAACGCCTAATACAAGTGGTAAAACTGTTTTTAGAAGAATACCCGCTACTTTTTTCATCAGACTATCAAATTAGTCAATTCATTAGGAAAAACCAAAGCCGGTTTGAATGATCTTGCTTCTTCCGGAGTCATGTATCCATAACCTATCACGATAATCATATCTCCGACAGCAACTTTTCTGGCTGCAGGACCGTTCAGACAAATAGTCCCGCTCCCTTTGTCACCTTTTATAACGTATGTTTCCAATCGCTCTCCGTTATTAATATTAACAACTTGAACACGCTCACCCTCAACCAGGTTGGAGGCCTCCATCAATGCTTCATCAATGGTAATACTTCCAACATAATTCAGTTCTGCTTGAGTAACGCGTACGCGGTGAATTTTTGATTTGACTACTTGTATCAACATGTTTGTAAAAATCGAAGTGCAAAGTTAATGTAAAATTGAGAATGTAAAATGTAGAATCAAAAAGTTAACAGGCTTAATCAGAAAAATTCACTTTTCAATTTTCACTTCTCATCCGCGATAAATATCGGGATTCAATTGAGTGTCATATTATCAATCAATCTGACCTCTCCGCAAAAGCAAGCTATGCACATCGTTGCTCCTGGAATCCAATCAGTTGTCAGATCTTTCAATCTAACAGGATCCACGATATCCAGATATTCCAGTTTTAGTGTTCCGGTTTCAAAAAAGGCAACCGCTCTTTTACGGGTTTCTTCAGGCGAAAATTGGTCCGAATCGGATTTCGCCTGAGATAAAGTCTTGTAAATGATCAATGCCTCTTCTTTCTGGGATTCGGACAAGCGGCTGTTCCTGCTACTCATGGCCAAACCTTTTTCAGTTCTGGAAGTCTCACATGCGATAATCCGAATGGGTAATTTCAACTGTTCAACCATTTTTTTTATTACGGCAACTTGCTGAAAATCTTTCAGTCCGAAGAATGCTTTTTCGGGTTCAACCAATTCAAACAAACGGGAAACCACTTGAACAACGCCTTTAAAATGTCCCGGTCTGAATTTTCCTTCCATAACTTCATCCAATCCTTCTAAATCTACCCGGGGAGATACCCAGTTTTCGGGATAAATTTCTGATGTTGAAGGAAAAAAAGCAAGATCACATCCGAATTTTTTCAACAATTCCGCATCAGCCTCAGGAGTTCGCGGATACAGTTTCAGATCGGATGGATTATTGAACTGTGTAGGATTTACAAAAACGCTCACTACAACAACGTCACATTCAGCATTGGCGCGACTTACCAAGTCCATATGCCCATGATGCAAAGCTCCCATAGTCGGCACAAAACCAATGCTTTTACCTTCTTTCCGGAGTGCATTCAGAGCTTGCTTTAGCTCCTCAACCGTGTTGATTATTTCCACTTTTCTACCCTTTCGTTCAAAACAAGCTGGCAAAACTATATTAATATCTTGAAGATTCCGTCTTTTTTTCTTAATTTTGCACTTATAATATTCAAAAATTCCCCTATCGAATTCTATGGAAAAAAAAAGGATTCTCTTTGTTTCTCAAGAAATATACCCATTTCTTGCTAAAACAGAAATTTCTCACAACGCTCGTAAGCTTCCGCAAGGAACACAAGAGAACGGTAAAGAAATCCGTGTTTTCACACCTCGCTTTGGCAGTATTAATGAAAGAAGACATCAACTTCATGAAGTAATCCGCCTTTCGGGAATGAATATCATTATTGACGATAACGATCATCCGTTGATCATTAAGGTCGCGTCAATTCCTGCTGCCCGTTTGCAGGTGTATTTCATCGATAATGATGAATTCTTCAAACGCAAAACAAATGTAGCTGATGATAAAGGTGCCGATTTCTCCGACAATGACGAGAGAAGTATGTTCTTCTGTCGCGGGGTCTTGGAAACAGTGAAGAAGTTGGGTTGGAAACCGGACGTAATCCACTGTCATGGTTGGATGACTTCCCTGATGCCATTATACATCAAGAAAATCTACAATAAGGATCCGCATTTTGCTGACACAAAAGTGGTTTACAGTATCTACGACCATAAAGAAGGATTCGAGTCTCCATGGGACGAACGTTTCCACGAAAAGTTGAAATTTGATGGATTTGATGAAGAAGTCACAAATTTAGTTAAATCGCCAACTTTGGATGCAATAACTAAAGCCGCTGTAACGTTCTCCGACGGGGTTATTCAAGGTAGCGAAGTAATTCAACCGGAATTACAAAAAGTCTACGATGAAGCAACTTGCTTGAAATTGAGTTATTTACCGGAGGAACATTTAACAAAAGGACTATCAGAGTTCTTTGATAAAGTTATAGAAGAAGGCATTTTGATACAATGATGAATTTAAAAAACCTACATAATAACTGGCGGAAAGTGATTTTACTTTCCGCTTGTTTTGTCTTTACACTTTCCATTTTACCAAGTTGTAAGAAAACTTCTTCCAAATTCGGAACCGAGGCACTCGATATCAATGACTTGCTGGCAACCGGTGGCGTGGATACTTTCGACCTGAAAACCTATTCGGTTTTAGAAGATTCGTTAACAAGTGACAATCAGATTTTTGGAGTTGTAGGAGCTTATCACGACCCGAAATTGGGGATAGTAAATGCCTCTTTATACACCCAGTTTACAACGGAAGGGCTCGTACAGCTTAGTGGAGAAACGTTGAATACCATAGATTCCGTAGTGCTTAGTCTCAATTACGGTGGTTACTATGGAAAACTGGGACCTCAAACATTTGAAGTCTACGAACTTACAGATTCTCTGGGACTCACCACTGATTATCACAGAAATAGCACCAAAACAACAACAGGTATCAACCTGGTTGATCCGGGTTCTGCGACGCAAACGCCGAATATGGATCAGAAATTTGCTTTGGGCAATGGTGACTCAGTAAACCCTCAACTTCGTTTAAGATTGGACAATTCCCTGGGACAACAATTCATTAACGATATTATTGCCGGAAATCCTGCATTTCAAAGTAGTGATCAATTTTTAAGTTCACCATTCTATTTCAAAGGACTGAAAATCAATGTAGCAAATACAACACCGTCAAGTGGACAAGGTGCCATTATTTATTTCAATCTGCAAAACAGTCAAACAAAAATGACCATTTACTTTAAGGTGAACGGCGACCCGGATCAGCGCGAAATCAGTTTAAAGAGCACCAGTAAATGCGCAGATTTCAATCATGCGGATGTCGACCACAGCGGTTATCATATCGCCGACGTGCTTGCGAACCCGTTAAACGGTCAAACTCAATTCTACACGCAATCCTTGAATAGTAGAGCTGTAGTGGAATTTCCAACAGTAAACAACTTGAAAAGCAATTCACTCATCAACAATGCTTTGCTTTACATCCCGGTTTCTTATCAAAACGGAAGCTACTATTATCCAAGTGTAACACTTGAAGTAGGTTACAAGACCGACAGTGGAAGAATCGTGACATTCAGAACAGCTTCATATGACAACAACCAAAAGGCGTTTATCATTGATCTGAGAGATTATATCCAGGATATCGTGTCCGGGAAAGCTGAAAACAGAGGTTTATACCTGAACCAGTCTTCACTTTACTTCAACTGTACTGCAGAACGAATTATTTTCAACGGTCCTGCATCATCTTATAAGACAAAACCCAAATTAGTTATTAAATACACTGAATTTAAATAGACATGTGTGGAATTGTAGCATATATCGGAAAAAAAGAAGCTTATCCTATTTTAATCAAAGGATTACGACGTTTGGAATATCGTGGATACGATAGTGCAGGAATTGCGCTATTGGATGCCGGAAAGGTAAATCTTTACAAACGCCAGGGAAAAGTATCCAATTTAGAAGAATTTGTAGCTGGAAAAAATATTGCGGGGCATGCGGGAATCGGTCATACACGTTGGGCAACTCACGGAGCACCGAATGACACCAACGCACATCCGCATTTTTCGAACGACGAAAAAATCGCATTGATTCACAACGGAATCATTGAAAATTATAATAGTTTAAAAGAAGAGCTGATTGTACGCGGATATCATTTCAAAAGTCAGACGGATACCGAAGTATTGGTCCACCTGATTGACGATATCCAAAAGAAAGAAAAAGTTGATTTGGCTGAAGCTGTTCGTATGGCTTTACAAAACGTTATCGGGGCTTACGCAATTGTCGTAATCTCTTCCGATAATCCGAATCAACTGATTGCTGCCCGTAAGAGTTCGCCCCTGGTTGTTGGAATTGGGAAAGAAAACGATTTCTACCTGGCATCCGATGCCACTCCGATTATTGAATACACAAACCAGGTGGTTTACCTGGAGGATGAAGAAATTGCGGTGGTTGACCTGGTTACAGGATTAAATATCACCAACTTGCGCAATCAACCAAAAACACCTTATGTTCAGGAATTGGAAATGCAATTGGAAGCACTTGAAAAAGGTGGTTACGAGCATTTCATGTTGAAAGAGATTCACGAGCAACCGCGTTCAATCAAAGATTGTTTCCGTGGAAGATTGAATGCTTCCGAAGGATGGGTTTCATTGGGAGGAGTAAAAGACTATGAGCAAAAAATGATCAATGCACAACGTATTGTCATGGTTGCTTGCGGTACATCCTGGCATGCTTGCCTGGTCGGGGAATATTTATTCGAGGATCTGGCCCGAATCAATGTAGAAGTAGAATACGCGTCTGAATTCAGATACCGGAATCCGATTATCAATGAAAATGACATCGTCATCGCCGTATCACAATCGGGTGAAACTGCAGATACATTAGCCGCTCTTGAACTGGCAAAATCAAAAGGTGCAACAATCCTGGGAATTTGTAACGTGGTGGGATCTTCCATTTCACGAATCACAGACGCAGGTTCATATACACATGCAGGACCTGAAATCGGTGTTGCTTCTACAAAAGCATTTACAGCACAGGTAACTGTTCTGACTTTAATGGCACTTTCCCTTGCACATAAAAAAGGAACTTTAAGTGAATCCAAATTCAGAACCATGCTTTCTGAATTGGAAATCATTCCTGATAAGGTGAAACGTGTCCTGGAACGAAACGCAGAAATTGAAGAAATCGCTAAGATCTACAAAGACGCAAACAACGCACTTTACCTAGGAAGAGGAAGTTCTTTCCCGGTAGCATTGGAAGGCGCGCTAAAATTGAAAGAGATTTCCTATATCCACGCTGAAGGTTACCCGGCTGCAGAAATGAAACATGGTCCGATCGCATTGATAGACGAGGAAATGCCTGTTTTCGTTATCGCAACAAAGGGAACTTCTTACGAGAAGGTTGTCAGCAACATCCAGGAAGTGAAGGCACGGAAAGGAAAAATCATCGCAATCGTAACGGAAGGTGATACAGATGTGAAAGCAATGGCTGATCATGTAATTGAAATTCCGGATACCGACGAGCATTTGGTTCCGATTCTGGCAACCATTCCATTCCAATTATTGAGTTATCACATTGCAGTCATGAGAGATTGTAACGTAGACCAACCGAGAAACCTGGCGAAATCTGTTACTGTTGAATAATAATTAAAGCATAAAAAATGGAAGGCTTTTGTCATGGACAGAAGCCTTTTTTATTTTAAACATGCTCGCATTCAAAGAAACTAATTACCTGAAAACAAATTGTTTAACCACAAATCTGTTCGCAAAGATGCGAACACGCGAATTCCAAAACACAAAAAGATCATCCACAGAAAGTGAATGATCTCTCCTCTTTTTCATATTTGGGGTTTGGTAGAACATATATCAACTGGAAATCACATTCCCTTTCAACATCACTTCTTCACGATATAAAGTAACTTTCGTATGACAAGGTTCCTCTATGGAATAGTTGATGAGCTTTCTTTTCATGAGCTTCAATCTTCTCTATCGTAAGCAACTTTTCCCTTCACCATTATGCACGCATTCAGACTAATTGAAAGATTGCCCAAAGACTCATGATTCCTGAAGTAAACAAGTTTGGTGGTGAATCCCGGCGCACTTACCCGAATTGCAACAGGTTTTTTTGCCCAATCCAATGGAATCTTGAATGTTCCATTTTTAGAAGCCTTCACGGAAGACAATTCTACCGAGCTTCCATCCAACAAAGAAATAGTGACTCTTTCATAATCCTTTCCGGTCATCGCAATTTTCCCGGCAGCAAATGATTCGTCCGTATGATCATAAAACGCGGCAACTTCACCTTGTTTTACTACAATAACGGGTTGATCTGTTACAGGTTCATACTGTTCTATTTGAGTTACATTTTGAGCCCGGGAAGGCAGAGCCGAGAACGTACTTAAAGCCAGACCTAAAGCAACCGCTTTCAAATCGAAACCAAATGCCGGGTTATACGATTTCGGCAACAAGTATGTTTTATCCAACTGTTTTTCTTCAAAGCGACCACAAACCGATTCATGCTTATTGTTTTCCAAATAATTCACGATGGAAAAATCCGACATGGAACTGAAATCAACTACTGTCTTACTGCATGATTCACAGAAACGGCCTTTCGCTTCCGGTTTCATCTGATCCCAGTCCGCATGACAAGGCTCTTCAATTTTATAGTTTATTTTCTTCGGTTTCATAGCACTTTTTATTTGAATAGCCATCTTTAAAAGAGTTCACGAAATTGGTTTTATTGTTGGTTTTCAATAGGTACTTTTAAATAACGGCTTTCTTAAAACTTAATCTTCCGTTGCCTTAACGTCTCCCTGAATCACTTCTCCGCGAATCATTTCAACCTGTTCCATCACTTCAATCTTCATATCCACAATCGAACGCATATATGCGAAATAAACAGTTGCAGGTTCATAATTGTCACCGATCACTTCAACCGATGTCGGATTCAATTTCCAATCAAGATCGAAAGCAAATCTCCCTTTTGAGTCTGGCTGAATTGTTTTCAGGACCTTCCCTTCTTTATCTTTCAATTGAACACTAATTCCTTTGAAATTTTTGCTTGGAGTAATTACAGCACCGCTTGCTTTCTTTTCCTTGGAATGATCATAATTTGGAGCAACTTTCCCCACAATAAGTGGTTCCACTTCCTGAACCGTACCAACAACAATTGGAGGAACGTTAATCGTTGTATCAATCCTGATTGGCTCCCGGGGTTCCGTTTGGGCAAAACTATGAACAGCAGAAAAAGTTGTCAAAGCCAAACCAAGGACCACTGCACGCAAATCAAAACTTGGTGCAAAAACAGGTTGATTTAATTGATAGACGCGATCCAATTGAGGTTTGGTAAACCTTCCACATACTTTTTCAGTCTTGTGGCTTTCCAAATAATCGACAATGGAAAAGTCAGACATTCCTGTAAAATCAACCACTGTTTTTTCACAAGATCCACAAAAACGCCCGGTTGTTTCAGGCACCATATCGTTCCAACTTTTATCACACGGATTTTGAATGGAATATTTAACTGCTTTTGCTTTCATAGTCTGTTTTTTTCTAGGTACAGTGTAAAACTTAAAAAGTTCAAATCTTTTTTGTTTATTTATTAACTTCCCTCAAAATCAATTCATTTTTTTAATAAATTTAATTCAAAACCAGTTTATTAATGATTCGAATAAAACGATTTCAGAGAACACTAATTATACTGTTGGCAGCTGTTAATTCGCTATTCTACTCCAGTTCGCGAACTAATTCTTTGCAAAACATCCTTTCGAATACGTTTATCTTTACCGGACTAGTCGCTTTAACGGTATTCACTTATGTGTACATCCAAAATAGTTCACGCAGAAAGAAAGCGAAGTTAAAATCCTAAAAATCCCTTATTTCCTGCACATTTTTAGTCCCAAGATTGACTTTTTTAGGTATTTTTGGACAACTTGAAGAATATCTATGGGTAAACTATCAATTTTTTTTGCGCTGGTTTTAAGCGCTAACACAACTTTTCGGGCAGAAGCGCAAGAATTTACTCCGGAAAAAATGTGGTCTCTTAATCGAATTTCAGGGACAATAGGTTCACCCAATGAGGAGTGGATGATTTACCAAAGCACCAAAACAGACTATACTGCAAACAAATCGAAAACCAGCACCTATCTGGTAGAGTTGAAAACGGGGAAATCTAGTGTTTTAACAATTGATGGAGCCTGGAACTTTATCTGGAATTCAGACAACAAATTGATTTTCCTGCAACCGGTTGGAAATGAAGTTCAATTACAAAGCCTGAATCCAAATATTAAAGCAGTAAGTACTATTCATCATTTTGGCCCGACTGAAGTGGAAGGAATCACCTTAAGCACTGATGGGAAAAGGTTTGCAACCTTGGAGCCTCTCAAAATAAAAGAAACGGTTCAAGACAAATATCCCGATCTACCGCAAACTTCCGGAAGGATTGAAACGGATCTGATGTACCGTCATTGGAATCAATGGTCTTCACCAAGCGTTTCACATTTGTATTGGTACGAAATTTCTGCAGAAGGGAAATTCAACAAAAAGGGAGATGTAATGCAGGGAGAAAATTTCCCTTCGGTTACAGGACCTTTCGGTGGAATCGAAAGTGTTTGTTTCAGTAAAGATGGCCAAACCATTTTCTACTCTACCAAAAAAATGGCAGGAAAGAATTTTGCGCAATCCACCAATTCGGAAATTTACGCCTTCCATACTTCTGATAAGATTACAACAACCCTTTCTTCTGCTCATAAAGGATATGACACCAATCCATCCATCAATTCCACAGGGAAAACCCTGGCTTGGTTGAGTATGGAAAAAGATGGTTTCGAAGCCGACAAGAATCGCATCCGGATCATGGACCTGGAAAGCCGACAAGAGAAAGACCTAACTGCCAATATCGATGTAAGCGTGAACGAATTTGCCTGGCATCCTTCAAAAGAAATGATCTATTTCACGGCAACAACCAATGCAACGAAACAATTGTATTCATTGGACGTGAAAACCGGAAAAATCCAACAATTGACTTCAGACCGATGTGATTATGTCAGTTTCAGCGTCTTGAAAGAGCGCATTTTATTGGAAAGACAAGACATGATCCATCCAACCGATATCTGGATTTTCACACCGAAAACCAACTTATCGGAACAATTGACACATGCAAATAAAGACGAATTGAATGGCATTGCAGAACCGACTGTTCAGGAAAAATGGATAACAACGACCGATGGGAAGAAAATGCTCACTTGGGTGATTTATCCACCGAACTACGACCCTGCAAAAAAATACCCCGCATTACTTTATTGTCAAGGGGGACCGCAAAGCCCTGTTTCCCAATTTTTCTCCTACCGTTGGAATTTCAGACTGATGGCTTCTCAAGGCTACATTGTTGTTGCTCCGAATAGAAGAGGTTTACCCGGATTCGGTCAGGAGTGGAATGATGCAATTTCTAAAGATTGGGGCGGACAAGCCATGCGTGATTACCTGACTGCGATTGACAGTTGCGTTGCTCAAATCCCTGCTATAAACAAAGATAAATTAGGTGCAGTTGGAGCAAGTTACGGAGGATACTCCGTTTATTACCTGGCTGGAATTCACGAAAACCGGTTCAAGACATTCATTTCTCATTGTGGACTATTCAACTTGGAAAGTTGGTATGGCACAACGGAAGAATTGTTCTTTGCGAATTGGGATATAGGCGGACCTTACTGGTTGCCGGAAAATAAGGAATTATACGCAAAAAACAGTCCTCACAAATTGGTGGATAAATGGAATACCCCGATGCTTGTCATTCATGGCGGAAGGGATTTTCGTGTTCCGGAATCCGAAGGTATGCAAGCTTTCCAAGTGCTTCAACTGAAAGGAATACCAAGTAAATTTCTTTACTTTCCGGATGAAGGACATTGGGTTACCAAACCACAAAACAGCATGTTGTGGAACAGGGAGTTTTTCGACTGGTTAGATACGTATTTGAAATAAGAACAAGCACTGCTTGTGATAAAACGTCAGTGCCGTAATAAAACACTTCTTCTAACACAAGATCCACCAAAGTGGATGTACACAATTAAAAGGAAACAACAAAATGGACACCTTAACATTGTCCAATTAAAAATAAAAAAATACCAAGAGATATGTGGAATAGAATAGCCAATATCATTCTAAGGAATCGTTTTATCATTCTGGCAATAATGGCATTGTTGACCGTATTATTCGGTTATTATGCCATTACAGGTTTGAAGATTGACAATAAGTATGGAAATATGCTTCCAAAGGATAGTCCCACACAGATCACCTATCTGAACTTCAAGAAGATGTTCGGAGAAGACGGATCTGCATTAGTCATCGCTATCCAGGATAAGGATTTATATTCAAAAGAAAAATTCCTGCTTTGGAAAAATTTGGGTGATTCCATTCTTCAAATTGATGGTGTGACTTCGGTCATTTCCGAAGCGAAACTGTTCAACCTCATAAACGATACTGCCACCAGTCAATTTATCATTAAACCCATTTTCTCTGATGTTTCGTTCAAAGAGAAATCCATCGAACAAATAAAGAAAGAGATCAGGAGAAATCCGATTTACAGTGGACTTCTTTACAATGATTCTGCCCATGTAAGTTTAATGATGGTAAATATCGATGAAAACTTTTTGGTCGACAAGGAAAAACAGAAGGTAGTCATTGAAATTGAAAAACTGGCGCAATCTTACGAAAACAAGTTCAACAAAGTACACTTTGCGGGTTTACCGCACATGCGTGTTTTGATCGGGAAACGCGTAATGTCTGAAATGTACATTTTCGTAATCCTTTCCTTATTGGTTTCCTTTGGAATCATGTATTTCTTTTTCCGTTCTGTCCGCGTTACACTCATCAGTGTATTGGTCGTAATGATTACGGTAATATGGGCAATGGGAACCATCGGATTGTTTGAGTACAATATTTCAATCATGATGGCATTGATTCCTCCATTAATGATCGTAATTGGAATTCCGAACTGTATTTACTTGTTCAACAAATACCATTACGAATTCAAACAGCACGGAAACAAGATCAAGGCACTGACACAAGTTATCCGGAAAACAGGAACTGCAATGTGGTTAACCAATGTTACCACGGCTATCGGTTTCATGACTTTCCTGTTTACAAATTCAACCAAATTCTTTGAGTTCGGGGTGATTTCATCGGTGAATATCATGTTGTGTTATGTCGTTTCCTTATGTTTGATTCCAATTTTTGCATCCTTTTCCAAACAACCTAAAACAAGACATTTGAAGCATCTTGACCGCAAAGCTGCTGTGAAGTTCCTGGAGAAATTGGTAAAGATAACTGCTAATAACAGACGAGCTGTCTATATCATAACAATCGTATTGACCGTTGGAACCGGAGTTGGGATTTTCTTCATGAAAGTTACCGGTAACATTACAGGAGATTTACCTGCAAGGGATCCGATCTTGAAAGACATCCAGTTCATAGAAGCCAATTTTGGGGGAGCAGTTCCGTTTGAGGTGTTGATCAACTACAAGGAAAAAGGGCGTTTGTTCGGGAAGAATACCATGCAAAGTGTGGAACAGGTACAAGAAATGCTTTCAAAAGATACTTTGTTTGCAAAAAGCCTTTCCATTGTTGACTTTGTAAAGGTTGTGAACATGGCATATTACAACAACAACCCGGAACAATACAAAATCTTTGCAACCAAGGACAAACTGCGCCTGAATTCCTACTTGAAGAATTTGTCCACAACTACCAATAATTCCACTTTTTCGATCAAGGAATTGGTGGATACAACGAATCATATTCTCAGAATCAGGACTTCAATGAAAGATTTGGGATCCTATGAGGTGGAAGATCAAGTGCACTTGATCGAGCATCGCATTGACAGCATCATGAATCCGGACAAACCTGCTCTGGAAAAATATTATACTAAATTTGAAAAAGGCAAAAAAGAATACATTGATTCCATCTTCGATATGTCCAGTGGAGTCTATAACAATGTGACTGCATTGATTTCCAATGGAAATGAAAAAATGCAATATGCCTTTGACTCGGATCCGGAATTGGTTCGCAAGTATTTCGTTAAACCGACGTTTAAAAAAACGCTTCGGAAAGCAATCAATAACGAGTACTACGATGTAACGCTTACCGGAACGTCCGTGGTAGCTTCCGAAGGGACAAAGTATTTGGTGAGTAACCTGACTTCAAGTATTGTATTTGCCACCATTTCAATTGCTGCCTTAATGGCTTTACTATTCTATTCCTTCAGAATGGTGGTTGTCTCCATGATTCCGAACTTGATTCCAATGGCTGTTACGGCAGGAATTATGGGGATTTTCGGAATTCCGTTGAAACCTTCCACCCTATTGATCTTCTCGATTGCATTAGGAATTACTGTTGACAACACGATTCACTTCCTGGCCCATTACCGGCATGAACTCAAGATGAAGAAATGGGATTTGAAAGAATGTATTGCGATTTCAATTCGAGAGACGGGTTTAAGTATTATCTACACTTCCGTCATCCTTTTCTTCGGCTTTATTGTATTCGTATTCTCCGATTTTGGTGGAACCCAGGCCTTAGGTTATTTGTCCGCAATAACGTACTTCGTAGCGCTTTTTACCAATTTGATCTTGTTACCGTGTTTGTTATTAAGCTACGAACGCAGATTGACAACCAAATCATTTGAAGAGCCCTTATTTGAGATTTACGATGAAGACTCCGATATCAATTGGGATTTATTAGAAATTGAAAAATCCGAATCGACCGATGAGCCTAAAAAAAAGGATGATTCAAACGAACCGAAAAAAGATTAAATCATGAAAGGAATCATTCTAGCTGGTGGATCTGGAACAAGACTCCATCCTCTGACATTGGCAATCAGCAAACAATTGATGCCGATCTATGATAAACCGATGATTTATTATCCCCTGTCGATCCTCATGACGGCTGGGATTCGGGAAATCCTGATTATTTCAACTCCTCACGATTTGCCTCAATTCAAAAAGTTATTGGGCGATGGCAGTAAACTCGGCTGTACTTTTTCTTATGCCGAACAGGCAGAACCAAATGGACTGGCACAAGCGTTTGTAATTGGCGAGTCGTTTATCGGCAACGATTCCGTTGCCCTTATATTAGGCGATAATATCTTCTATGGTGTCGGAATGGATGAATTACTGAAAGAACATGCTTCTCCTACCGGAGGTGTAGTTTATGCTTACCACGTGAGCGATCCTGAACGTTATGGAGTAGTTGAATTCGATGAGGTGATGAATGTGCTTTCAATAGAAGAAAAGCCAACCAAACCCAAATCAAACTATGCCGTTCCGGGCTTGTACTTCTACGACAATGATGTAATTGAAATCGCTAAGAATCTGAAACCGTCTCCCCGTGGAGAATACGAAATTACAGACGTGAATGCGGAATACCTGAAACGCGGTAAATTGAAAGTTGCCATTTTAAGTCGCGGGACAGCCTGGTTGGATACAGGAACATTTCCTTCCCTGATGCAAGCCGGACAATTTGTTCAGGTCATTGAGGAACGACAAGGCCTGAAAGTGGGTTGTATTGAAGAAATCGCATACCGCAACGGATTTATTTCTGCAAGTCAACTCAAAGAAATTGCTCAACCTCTCCTGAAAAGCGGTTATGGAGCTTATCTATTGCAATTGCTTAAGAAATAATGAATGACCTTGCTCCCTACAGGGCATATCTTGAAAATCGCATTTCGAGTCTGGACCTGGCTGATGAACCTCATAATTTATTTAATCCATTGCGTTATTTTCTTTCATTGGGAGGAAAACGCATGCGCCCGATCCTGACGTTGATCAGTGGGGAAATTTTCAATATTTCAAAGGAAGAGAGTATACATGCGGCACTTTGCGTTGAACTCTTCCATAACTTTTCCCTGATTCATGATGACATCATGGATGGGGCTCCGGTTCGAAGAGGAAAACCCACCGTCCACAAGAAATGGAATGAGAGCATTGCGATTATTTCAGGGGATGCTTTATTTGTTGAGGCATACCAGCAATTGATAAACTACCGGGATCACCGTCTCCCGCACTTATTGAAATGTTTCAATCAAACGGCAATTGAGGTTTGTCAAGGACAGCAATTGGATATGGATTTCGAAAGTCTCACAGATGTTTCAGAATCACAATACATCGAAATGATCCGTTTGAAGACTTCTGTCCTATTGGGGTGTGCTTTGGAATTCGGTGCGATTTTGGGAAACCAGAACGAGGAAACAAGAAGGAATTTATACGAATTTGGTGTGTCATTGGGAATTGCCTTTCAGATTCAGGATGATATCCTGGACTTATACGGAGATCCGGAATTATTTGGCAAACAAGTCGGTGGAGATATTCTATCCAACAAAAAAACCTTGCTTTTCCTGAAAGCCGAAGAAATTGCAAAAAACACCAATGATTCAAGATTTAATGACTTGCTCCGGATGCAAGCCACCAATGATAAAATTGAGTTCGCAAAAATCCTATTTGAAGATCTTGGTGCTAAAAAAGCAAGTTTGCAGGCAATGGATGATTATTATAACCAAGCCATCGGAAACCTGAATCATTTGGAATCAACCGGGCTGCAAACGAGAACACTTAAGTCTTTAGCTCAATTTCTGATTACAAGGAAACTATAATCATCTATTTTTTAATCCGTATCAACAATCCGTTTCAGTCCACTCTTTTTGGCTCTATTTTGGATGAGTGCCTCATGAATAAGGACAATTGGAAGCAACATACTCAGATTGTAATAAATGTCTTCCAAAGGAATGGTTCCGATCCGAATCCCCATGATATGATTCTCAGAATACCAGACAACTGGTTCGTCCGTAAAAAAACCTGTCAGGATCCCATTCACAATTAAAAAAGGAACGAGGCAAACGAGAAAGGTCAATGCGAAATAATTGAACCATTTGGCTTTCGCTCTGAAATGAATTCCAATGATCAATAAGGTCGAAAGGGAACAAGCAGTCAGCGTATACCAATTACGGAGATAAAAGATGGTTAACAACAATCCCGAAAGCACCATTGCAAATGCGAAAGCACGACCTAAGAGATCAAGCTTCAGATTCGGGAAATATCCCCGGATCACCTCGTAAACGAACAGGCAGGCATACGGAACAACCAGAAAAAAAAGCACTTCTTCCAATGGTAAACGAACCAGGTAAATACCCTGGACATACTTGGGATTAAAACCCCAGATTTTGTATTCCGTAAAATAATTGTCCCAAATCAAAAAGAAAATACCAACCAGTAAAATTGCCGGAAACACTGTTTTCCAATGGGTATGGAAGTGGATTTTTCTATCAAAACTCAACAAGAACGGAAAAACAACCGTTCCAAGGATGATCCAAAAGTACAAGCTCATTTGATTGATCGCTTTTGCTTATAGGTACGCCGGGCCTCCATATAATATTTAAATGGAACGATCAGCAGGCCGAAACACTCCCCGTCTTCTTTGTTCAGATGTTTATGATGCATTTTATGTGCACGTCTGATTGCTAAAAAATAAGGTGTATCGATTTCACGGATCCATTTAAACCTGCGATGGATAAATACATCGTGGATTAAAAAATAGGTGAATCCATATGCCATGATCCCAAAGCCCATCCAAACGAAACCATATTGCTTGTACATCAGTCCCAACATAATTCCAAGCCAACTCGGAACAGCAAAAATCAGGAAAAAGACATCGTTCCGCTCAAAAAAACCTTGCTCTCCTTGGTTATGGTGATCCCGATGGAAGTACCACATGAATCCGTGCATCGCAAATTTATGTGCAGACCAGGCAGCAAATTCCGTCATGAAAAAAGTACCTATAAAAATCAATATGCCTACCCAAGTTGGAATCATCTGTTTAAAATTGCAAAAAATATCACGAGAATCACAAATAATCCGGTACTTACTTTATTCGTTTCTACTGTTTTTCGACTTAAAACCCAATAACAGAACAAAGAAGAAAATACCATCCAGCAAATATAATTATAAAGCGGAACCACGTGGTTCTGCCAAGACCAAAATCCTGACCGGATTGCAACCGGTTCCAGGATCCAATCCAAAACTGTCATCAATGCTCCGGCAATCAGTGCTTTCAATACAATTGGAATCTGCCATTTATTGACAATTGCAGTGGAAGTGAATGTCAGCAGAATCCAATTCAGAGCAATGATCAATGGAATTCCGTCTAGTTTATACCCTAAAAAACTGCCGTAATGATACGCTCCGAAAAGTATGGATGTATGGACTCCGATCCATTCAATGACGTACCCGGCAATACCTATTAAAAGGATATCAACATGTTTTTTAGCCGAGTAATTGGTAAATGACAAATACAAGCATGCAAAGGAAAGCAGCAGATTGAAGGGTGTCAGGGCCAAAAAATAGATACGCGAACCGGTATGCAAACCCACCAATCCAACGGTGTAGAAAATAATTAAAACGAGTAATAGAATAGTTTGTTTTTTCGCTGCTCTCATTTCTTAGATTAGTTTAACTCCAAACAGGCATACATCATCCACCTGCTCCAGATCTCCCTTCCACGTCTGGAAATGCTCCTTCAACAAAATATGTTGCTCGGTCATTTTTTCATTCGAAATGGTCAGTAAATACTCATGTAAATTGGCCAGTTTCAATTTCTTTCCTTTTTCTCCGCCAAACTGGTCGGCATAGCCATCGGTATAAGCAATCAGCTCGTCTCCCGGTTCTATTTGGATCTCGTATGTCTGGAATTCACGAATCAGATCGCTCTTTCCAACCGGCATTTTATCCGTAGGGAATTTGATCAGCTCCCCGCCACGAATCACAATCGGGTAGTTATGAGCTGCCGCATAGGTCAATTTCTTGCTTGTTTCATCAAAACAAAATAGAATGCCATCCATTCCGTCTTTCGCTCCATCGTGCGAAATTGATTCTACCAAGCGGTTTCTAACGTGATTAAAGATCTTTCCCGGTTCAACGATTCCCAATTGATTGATCGATTCACTCAAGAATGTAATGTTCAGGGCACTCATGAACGCCCCGGGAACACCATGTCCTGTACTATCACAAATTGCGAGATAGAACTTTCCATTTCGCTTGGTTGCCCAGTAAAAATCTCCGGAAACGATGTCTTTTGGCTGGAAGAAAATGAAGGAGTCCGGAAGTGATTCGTGCAATAGTTCCTGTTGCACCAACAAAGATTCCTGGATGCGTTTCGCGTAATGAATCGAATCCAGGATTTCTGTTTGCTTTTCTTCAATCAGGGATTTCTGATTTTCAATCTCTTCATTTTGCCGGTTCAATAGTGCGTTCGCTTTTTTCTTTTGTCGATTGGACTTAAAACTGATCCCGAGTGAAATTACAATCAATCCACCGATCAGGAACAGGCCCAGGATGAGGTTATTCTTCCGTCCATTTTCAGCAGTGATCAGTTGATTCGTTTGTCGTGAAAGTGCCAAGTCCTGTTCTTTTCGCTCCAATTCATTCAGGGAATTCAAGGTTGCTATCTGATTCGTTACAGATTCCAGATCTGTTTTTTCCTTTAATTCCTGCGCCTGTTCAAACACTTTCAAAGCTTTTTCAGGATCTCCACTGGATTTGTACAATTCAGCCAGTACTTTCAATGTTCGCACTTGCGCATTTGCATCTTCCGTATCTTTGAATGCTGTCATTGCCAATTCAGCTGCTGCAATTCCCTCTTTAAACTTTTTTAGTTCAGCATAAACACTTGCTTTCGTCAATTGCACTTCGCCATAACTTAACAGATCTGCTTCCCGATTCGCATATTTTTCTGCAGCGACAGTTAACTTCATTGCTTCATCGAAACGCTTCAGGTCGAAGAGATAATTGGCTCGCGCAAGGAAATACTCCAACCAGATATCATCTTCATTCATTTCCTTCGCAACTAAATACATTTCATCGAGACATGCTTTTGCTTTTGCAAATTGTTTTTTTGCGCGGTAATCCAATGACAAATTGTACAGAATAGTTTGCCTGTTTCGTACAGCATGGACTTCTCTGCTCAACTTTCGGGCAATTTCCGAATATTTCACAGATTCGTCCGTCATGTTCTTATCATGATAAACAGTACTCAGATTCATATAAAGCTGTGCTTCCTGCTCTTTATTCCGTATGCGCTTATTTAGTTTCAGTCCATCGTTAAATGTGGATATTGCCTGATCATAGAGTCCCACCGACTTGTACGCTGCTGCCAAATTCGAGTACAAAACCAGTACTTTATCATCCTGGTGATATTTTTTTGCAATATCAATTGCATTTTGATAATGTTTCAGCGCTTTTGCATAAGCTCCTTGCTCATAATAAACAGATCCGAGATTCGAATAAGCTCCGGTCAATTTGTCTTCCTGGTGATTCTTTATCCGAAGTGCGATCACCTCCTTATACATGCTGATTGCCTTAGGGTATTGAGATCGGTAACGATAATAAATTCCAAGAGTGTTTTTCGCATCCATGATCCCGTTCGGATAATTTCGCTTCTGGGATAAAAGCAATGCACGATTCACAAAAAGATAGGTAGAATCCAAGGAATAATCCAGGTAAGTCCAAGCAATTTCATTGTACTGAAACACACGCATGGTATCGGAAGAAACAGGTTTCTGAAGGCAATTCTTCAAGCTGTCCAGGTATTCTGTCTGACCAAAAGTGATGGAACAGCTAAATAGTCCTATGACAAAAATCCAACTTCGCATAGCCGAAGATAATGAAATGCAAAATGTAAAATTCAAAATTCAAAAGAAGTAGTGAAATAATCAACCGAAAGGTTACCTCGATCTCGTACTCAAGTTAATTCAATTGTCTGACAAACCTAAGGGATGGTGATCGGATCGGATCAGGTCGAACTTTTGCCCTTAGTACAGGAAATTATTGTGCGGATAACGAACTGCGAAGATGCGTTTGATCTCGGAATACATCGTTTCTTTCAACTCTTCCACATTCTCTTTATCAGTTGCTGAAATAAATACACATTTTGTAGCAGGCAATCGATTCATCCACGTTTTCTTCAATTCTTCCAGGGTCATGTTTGCTGCATCTTCCGGATCGCCTTCCGTTCCCGGATGATGTTTATATGCATCAATCTTATTGAATACGAGAATCACCGGTTTGTCCTTGTTGTCCAATTCCGCCAAGGTTTCACTTACCACGTTGATCTGGTCCTCGAAGTTCGGATGGGAAATATCCACCACGTGAACCAATAGATCTGCTTCACGAACCTCATCCAGTGTAGATTTAAATGATTCCACCAACTGATGAGGTAACTTGCGAATAAATCCAACTGTATCAGTCAACAAAAAGGGTAAATTCTCGATTACCACCTTTCGGACAGTTGTATCCAAAGTCGCAAATAATTTGTTCTCTGCAAAAACCTCCGATTTACTCAATAAGTTCATCAGGGTGCTTTTACCTACATTGGTATATCCAACCAAAGCCACGCGTACCAATTGTCCGCGATTCCCCCGTTGAACAGACATCTGTTTATCGATCTCCTTCAATTTTTCTTTCAGGAGGGCAATCCGTGTTTGAATGATCCGTCTATCCGTTTCAATCTGGGATTCTCCGGGACCACGTAAACCGATTCCTCCTTTTTGGCGCTCCAAGTGAGTCCAAAGTCTTTTCAAACGCGGAAGCATGTATTGCATCTGAGCCAATTCGACCTGCGTTTTTGCATGCGAAGTCCGAGCTCTCGAAGCGAAGATATCCAGGATCAGGATATTCCGGTCCAGGATCTTGCATTCCAATTCACGTTCAATATTCCGCAATTGGGACGGAGAAAGTTCATCATCAAAAATGACCAATTCAATTCCATGCGCTTTCACGTATTCCTTGATCTCTTCCAATTTACCCGTTCCAACAAAGGTTCTCGGGTTAGCCATCGGAAGTTTTTGTGTAAATCGCCTAACGGAAGTAGCTCCGGCGGTTTCTGCCAGGAACTCCAATTCGTCCAGGTATTCGTGAGCTTGTTCGTCCGTCACATTAGATGTAATAATTCCCACAAGTACGCAAGTTTCTTCAACTGCGTCAACTAAAACGTGACCTTCACTTTCACTCATTTCTTATTTCCGTAAATTTTGAACGAATTTTACCACTCCTTTAATTTCCGCCGTACTCAGCATATCCTCATAAGGCATCATTCCTTTATCATTTCCTTTCCGGATCATTTCTTCCACTTCACTTTCATTCAGCTTGCTGACAGATAAATCCTTGGCGTTCGAAGCTTGCAACGTTCCATCCGGCCCGTGGCACGAAGCACAATTTAAGGTGTAAACTGCCCGCGCATCCTCAAGGGAAATAGGCTCATTTGAAACAGGTTTCGTTTCCTCTTCCGGTTTTTCAGTTTCACCGCAACCGACAAGTAATAAAACCGAAGAAAGAATCAGTATGCTATTCTTTAAAACCATGATCCTCCTAATGCTGATCTGAATGGCCATGGAATTGCAACGAAAATGACAACCAATACGATCGTGTACCAAATCAGGATTGTTTTATGCTTTTTCGCAGGATCCAATGCCTTCTCAGCCTTCTTTCTTCCTATCGTAGCCAATGTCACAGCAATTACCATCAACAAAATGTGCTCCAATCCAAAGAAACGGTACTGAGGATTTTTCATCCACCCTTCCGCATAGGAAATTTTCCCCGAAACAAAAGAAACAACAATTCCCAAAGTAATCTGGATGTGTAACATCACCATTGCGAACAGGTTCAACATCTTATCCCCCTTTTCGTATTTCCCGCTTTTCAATTTCAGGATGGCATTCACAATTGCGAAAACCAATAAAGCCAAAGCTAACCAACGTAATCCCGAATGTCCATGTATTAATGCGCCCATAAAATGTAAGTTTTTGGCAAAATTACCGAAAAAAAGACCTCATTGGTCTAATCAAATCACTTATTTCCACATAGAATCACTATTTTTCAGCCCTTAAAACCAGAAGTCTCCAAAAAATGATTCGCTATATCTTTGCCCTCTTATTTCCATTGAGTGTTTTTTCACAAGCCGAGAAACCTCAAAATGGAGTTAAAACCCCCAATCAGAACTCATTTGTATTAACGAATGTAACCATTTTTGTCTCTCCTGAAAAAACCATTGAAAACGGTACGATCACAGTAAGAGACGGGAAAATTGTGGCTGTTGACAAAATCTCCCTGATTACTCCAAAAGACTTAATTGTTATTGATGGACACGGAGCCGTGGTAATCCCTTCATTCATAGAAGTAAACTCAACGATGGGAATTCCTGCCGACCAACGGGCAGAAAACAAAACAGGTCCCTACTATTGGAACCAAGCTATTCGCGCAGAATTTGATGCGATCGATTGGTACAAAACAGACGAGAAACTCATTTCAGAATACCAGAAAATGGGCTTCGGTTCAGTGCTGATTCACCGGAATGATGGACTTGCACAAGGTTACGGACCTTTAATGCAATTGGGGACAACCAATACAGATAATCAACCTTACCTGAGTAAAGCAGCTTCATTTTACTCTTTCCGAAAAGGGACTTCACCTTTGGAATATCCAAGTTCATTGGTCGGTTCCATTGCTTTGCTCAGACAGTCTTTTTATGATGCACATTGGCATTCAGAATATGGGAAAGATGCCAATTACAGCCTGGAAGCCTTGACCCTTCAATTGAAAAAACCTGCATTTTTCAGTTTGGACGATAAATCGGATGTATTTCGTGTAAAATCGTTCACGCATGAATTCAAGCGCGATTTTACTGTGATCGGAACCGGTCAGGAGCAATTTTTAGGAAATGCCTGGGACACTTTGAAAGTTCAATTGGTTATCCCGATCAATTTCCCTGAGGCATTTGATCTGAAAGATCCTTACCTGGCTCATGAAATTCCTTACAGTGAATTGAAAATCTGGGAAATGGCCCCAAGAAATCCTGGTTTCCTCTTCAAACACAAAGTTCCATTCATTACTTCTGCTGCAGGTCATACAACAGCAGCCGATTTCTGGAAACACATCCATCAGGCTTTAGCAACCGGTTGGGCAGTTAATGACGTTTTGCGTTCGCTTACTACCGCGCCGGCAACTTTGCTGGGTGTTCAAAAAGAATTGGGAACCATTGAAATCGACAAATGGGCAAATTTTACGGTTTACGACCAGAACCCGTTTTTATTTAAAGCAGCCGTATTGGAAGTCTTTTCAAAAGGAGAACGAAAAGTTTACCAGAATGCTCCAATTGCAGATATCCGTGGAACCTACAGTTTAAATATTGATGGTGCCAAATATTGGTTGGAAATCAATGGGACAGCTAATCAACCCGAAGGAAAAGTGAAGTTGGTCCGGACGATCCAGGATTCACTGACATTTGCAAATAAATCCGATACACTTACTTCCAACGCTAAAATAACACTTGTAAACAACGATATTTCGATTCATTTCATCCAACAATTGGATGGTGACAAACAAATATTCAGTCTGAAAGGCGATATCAATCCCCGGGTTTTCATTTTCGAAGGAGAAGGAACCAATAACAAAGGAAAATGGATCAAATGGAGCGCTTTACGCAACAAGAAATACGAAGCGAAAGATGAAAACAAACAAGCCTGGACAGCTGATACCTTGACCATTCCGGGGCCGCGTTTCCCGAATAGTGCTTACGGTTTCACCTCTCCTCCAAAACAATCGGTTATTATTTTCGAACAAGCAACCATTTGGACGAATACCGATGAAGGAATTATTCAGGAAGGGACTGTTGTAGTAGAAAACGGGAAAATAAAAGCCATCCATAAAGGCTCGGGAACCTATCTCAAACCGAACAATGCTGTGGTAATCAATGCCCGTGGAAAAATCCTGACAACCGGAATCATCGATGAACATTCACATATCGCCTTGACACGTGGTGTAAATGAAGGCGGACAGGCAGTTACCTGCGAAGTTCGCATGGAAGACGCCATCAATGCCGAAGATATTGATGTTTATCGTCAATTGGCCGGAGGTGTTACTGCTGCACAATTGCTACATGGATCTGCCAACCCAATTGGAGGGCAATCTGCTCTTATCAAATTGAAATGGGGACATTATCCGAACGAATATAAGATCAGGAATGCACCGAAGTTTGTGAAGTTTGCACTTGGAGAGAATGTGAAACAATCCAATTGGGGAGCAAGTAGTCGGTTTCCACAAACACGAATGGGTGTGGAACAGGTCTACATTGATGCATTTTCAAGAGCGTTGGCGTATCATCAGGCAAAGAGTGGATCTGCCGGAAAACACAAGGACAAAAGTGCGGCTCCACCGGCAGTCGACCTGGAACTGGAAGCATTGTATGAAATTGTTTCGGGAGAGCGGAGGATTACCTGTCACAGCTATGTGCAATCTGAAATCAACATGTTGATGCACATTGCTGATTCATTCGGGTTCAAGGTGAATACCTTCACTCACATTTTGGAAGGATACAAATTGGCTGACAAAATGAAAGAGCATGGAGTTGGGGCTTCCACCTTTTCAGATTGGTGGGCGTATAAGTTCGAAGTAATGGATGCAATTCCCCAAAATGCGGCATTGATGACGGATATGGGATTAATTGTTGCCATCAACTCGGACGATGCCGAAATGGGGCGCCGTTTGAACCAGGAAGCTGCAAAAACCATTAAATATGGTGGCGCAACGGAAGATCAGGCCTGGAAAATGGTGACTTTGAATCCGGCAAAACTATTGCACCTGGATGATCGCATGGGAACTGTTCAAGTCGGAAAAGACGCAGATTTGGTTCTTTGGACAAACAATCCATTAAATGTTACTGCAAAACCATTGTATACTGTTGTCGATGGTGAAATCCTGTTCGATGCACAGAAAGACTTCCAGATTCAGCAGGAAATAGCTGCAGAGAGGGCACGCATCATTACAAAAATGTCTGAAGAAAGCAAGAAGGGTGAACCGACAAAACCATTCAACCGCAAGCGCAGAGGTCATTTCCATTGTAACACGCTTGGTGAAGAAGAATCATTCGAAGCAAATGAACACTAAGTATTCAAACTCATTGAACATGAAAACAATCATATCGACTTTTTTGATTCTAATTGCAAGCATCTCCGGCAGTTATGGACAAAAGAAATACAACAAGATCCTACTTGAAAGCGCAACCTTACACATAGGAAACGGTCAAGTGATCAGTACAGGATCCATCGGAATTGAAAACGGCGTGATCACACTGGTAAAAAACACGCTTGCTTACACCTATAACAAATCCGATTGGGACACGGTTATCAATTTAAGCGGCCATCACATTTATCCCGGGTTTGTTGCCCCGAATTCCACCCTGGGTTTGACTGAAATTGATGCCGTGAGAGCTTCCAGGGATTTTGATGAGATTGGAACGTTCAATCCGCATGTTCGTGCGCAGATTGCTTACAATTGTGAGTCGGATGTAATTGAGACCGTTCGTACCAATGGCGTGTTAATGATTCAAACAACACCACGTGGTGGAAGAATTTCCGGTCAATCCAGTTTAATGAACAGTTCTTGTTGGAATTGGGAAGATGGAACAGTCAAAGCGGATGATGGAATCCATATCGATTGGCCTTCCGCATATAGTCGTCGCTGGGGTGATCCGATTACCAAACCGAATGAGACCTATGAAGACCAAAAACGGGAGTTGATTGCTTTTTTGAGCAATGCAAAAGCTATTGCAACCACTAAAGATAAGAACACACCTATCCAGTACAGTGCTTTGAGCGACTGTTTTATCGGGGAGAAACGTCTTTACTTCCACGCCAATGAGATTCAACAGATCAACGATATCCTGGACTTAATTACCGAAATGGAAATCGAGTTCCCAGTAATTGTAGGTGGATCCGAAAGTTATTTGGTTGCAGACCGCTTGAAAATCAAAAAAGTACCTGTAATGATTGGTCGTTTGCATTCACTTCCACAACATGAAGATGACCCGGTTGATTTACCATACAAACTTCCCTTCTTATTACAACAGGCCGGAGTTCAATTCTGTCTTCAAAATGAAGGGGATATGGAAGCCATGAATGCCCGTAATCTTCCTTTTCTTGCAGGAACGGCTATGTCTTATGGCTTAACGGAAGAAGAAGCCATTCGCTCCATTACTTTGAGTTCATGCGAAATTATGGGAATCTCCAAAAACTATGGAAGTATTGAAATTGGAAAAAAAGCAACATTATTCGGTTCGGTTGGCTCCGCTCTGGAAATGAAAGGAAACCAAGCTTCCGTAATTCTTATTAATGGTCAATTTGTACCAACGACGAACTTTCAGACAGAATTGTACAAGAAGTATAAAGCCAAATACGGGAAGTAAGTTTTAGTTCAATTGTTTTTTTAACAATCAGACAGCTTATTAACTCGACTGATTTTATAACTTTAGCCAAAAATTAATTATCTAAATCTATGAAAAAAATTTACATTTTCGCAGCGTTACTAATCTCAGGTAATACGCTATTTGCTCAAAGTTTAAGTCGCACTGACATTGGTTATACGGCCGGCGAAAACTTTTCAATGTATCCTTCTACAACTCAAACAAACCCCGGAACAACCGGAACCGGAGTTACATGGGATTTATCTGCATTGACAGCCGGAACTCCTGTAGCAGTAACCCCGTCGGTGAATTCAGGTGGAACATTTCCGTCTGCAAACCTCAAGTTGACACAATCAAACGGTGGTGTTATCTATTATAACGCAACAAGTTCTGTGTTGGATGCGGTTGGAATTGATGCCAACGGAACCATTTTCACTTATTCGAATCCAGCAACTTATTTGCAATTCCCGGTAACTACAAGCCAAAATTACACCGATCAATTCGCGTGTACATTTACAGTAAGTGGTTATAATTTCACAAGAACAGGAAGTACCCAAACTGAATTTTCCGGTTATGGAACATTGATTACTCCAAACGGAACATATACAAATGTGGTTCGCTTAAAATCAACCCAAACAATCACGGACGTTTATTCACTGGGAACTATTAATTCTACGATTATCTCGTTCAATTGGTATAAAGCTGGAGTTCACCACGAAGTTGCAAACGTTTCTGCAACAACTTCGAACGGAAACACTACTTATTCCAATTACTACACAACTGTTCCTGCAAATTTAGGTTTGGAAGAAAATGAATTGGTTAACCTATCTGTTTTCCCTAACCCTTCAACGGATGTACTTCACTTGAACTCTGATGAATTAATCTCTCAAGTTGAGTTTTACACGGTATCAGGTGAATTGTCATTGAACCATTCAATGAATGAAAGCAAAACCGCGGAAGTAAATATCTCTTCTTTAAACTCAGGCATGTACTTGGTTAAAGTTTATGGAAAAGACGGTTCTATTTCTGTTCAACGTATTACAAAGAACTAATCGTTTTTAAACGAATTCAAAATCCCTTTCGCTTCGGTGGAAGGGATTTTTTGTTTTATCCAGGTAGATATTGCCCGTTAAACTCTTTCACCGGATAACTATTTTATGCTACACATCAGCAAGCGAAGTATCGAAATACTTGCAGATTCACTAAAAATAATTTCCTTAAGGACTATCCATTCAAATTCGGAGCTATTGATACTTCATCCCATTTAACCTTTCCTAACAAAAGCTTATTCCGATAGAATCGGCTTTATCAATTTTGTTTCCTATTTTTGTTAGACAACATAAAAAGAAATATCATGGCATTTGAATTACCAAAATTAGGATACGCATACGATGCACTAGAGCCACATATTGACGCTCGCACAATGGAAATCCATTATACAAAACACCATCAGGCATATGCAACAAACTTGAACAATGCAATTGCAGGAACTGATTTGGAAGGGAAATCCATCGAATACATCTTGCAAAACTGCAAAGACAAACCGGCAGTTCGCAATAATGGTGGTGGTTTCTGGAATCACAACTTGTTTTGGGAAATAATGGGACCAAATGCCGGAGGAACTCCAACGGGTGAATTGGCTCAGGCAATCAACGATTCTTTCGGGACATTCGAACATTTCAAAGAAGAATTTGCTAAAGCAGGGACAACACGCTTCGGTTCAGGTTGGGCTTGGTTGTGTGTCGAAGGAGGTAAATTGGTTATCTGCTCAACTCCAAACCAGGACAATCCGATAATGGGTGAAGGTTGCAAAGGAACACCAATCCTGGCTATGGACGTTTGGGAACATGCTTACTATTTGCATTACCAAAACCGTCGTCCGGATTACATCAATGCATTCTTCAATGTAGTGAATTGGGATGTGGTTGCAAAAAAATACGCGGCAGCGAAATAATCACAAAAGTAGTCAGACAAGCTGACGCTTCATGATTAGGAAATATCTATTAAAGAAACGAGCCCTGATTCTAAACGGATCAGGGCTTTTAATTATTCTTTGGAAAGAATAATAGTAGTTATAGTTCCTCCTGTATAAGTTGTATTGGTAGAGAATGCTTCAATCTCAAATCCTTTACGCTTCCATTCATTAATCTGAGACTGGATTATCTTGCCATTTTCATTCTCTCCTTCAAAGCTTCCTATATTCACTACTGACAGAACGATAGAATTAATTGTCCCATCCGGGAGTGTTACTGTCATATGGGATGCTTTTCCGGAAGTGAACTCAAAAGCTCTTATGATGACCGTCTGAGGATCTTTCTCCTGAGCCATTGACTGAGCCATTCCAAAAAACAGGAAAACTACTGCGATCAGCAACCCGCATTTTTGATTTTTCATGTGTTACGTATTGATTTACTGTAAATATAGTTTGGTTAGAAGAATATTCCCTGCTACTAAAAAACAAAAAGCCCGGAAATCGTTTCCCCGGGCCTTTTGTTGATTGTAAATAATTCTATTGCTTTGTTACAACTAATCTTTTCGGAGCTGACTGATCCAAACGAACCATATAAACTCCTTGTTTCAACTGACTGATATCTAAACTTGTTTTTAATCCGTTTGATTGAATTTCTGCCACTACTGTTCCATCAACTGCAATGATCCGAATCACTTTCACTTCCTGATCTGAAGTAATCTCAATCATCTTGTCTGCAGGATTCGGAGAAATCCCCCATTGAACCTCCACATATTCATTCAATCCCAGGTAAGGAGTTCCATTTGCCGTAATTCCGTTTGGTAGGATTGCGTAATCTGCACCCAACACTTCTCCGTCAACAGGAACATCAAAGAACAAAGTATCGGTATGCGGAATGTACGGAACATCCACTAACAAATAATAAGCACCTGCTTCCACATGATCAATGGTATATGTTCCATTTGATGCGGTATAAGCAAATCCTCTTGTTTCATGTGTCTGTGCATTCTTTAGCAACATCAAAGCTCCTTCAAATGGCACATTCAACGATTTCAAATACGAAGTATCCACTACAATTGTTCCCGATACACTTCCCGTAGCACTCAATACATCCAATGTATCAGCATTGATGTTCGCATTGCTTAGGAAACAAGGTAAACCGATAGCGTCCGCTCCTGTCCAAGTTGAACTTGTAGCAAAATACAACGGCACAGCACCCGGAAATAGAATGGGATCCGGTGTGAAACGCACGTGATACAAACCGGTAGGCAAACTGTCAGCTAAGTAGTTTCCATTGGTAACATTGACTGTTTCTACCGGAATCGCAACCAGGGTATCCTGAACAAAATTAAAGACTTCCAACACCCCTTCAGCAGGTTGTCCATTTACAGTCAAGCTTCCCGAAATATCATTGTTCGATTCTTGCTCATCCAGGAAGATCGCTGAATCATAAACACCATCTGAAACATCAGAAATCACCAATTTGATGTGATATGTATTTCCAACTTGCGCATAAAATTTCGCTTCTAAAGGAACTGTATATGCATCAAACACAAAATTGGCGGAATTTGGACCAGTTGAATTATCTACGTAGTATTGAGGATTCACAAACTGATTAATCGAGTTAATTTCTACTGGAATAGCCGTTCCAGGAACTTGGGCAATATTTACCGGAGTCCCGCCGTTTTCTGAAACTAAGAATAAAAAACGATCATTGTAAGTGGTATTTGAATACTCTGGATACTCTTCCGAAGCAAAAATATAATTGAAACGAATCGTATCTGAAATTATTGGAGTAAAATCAAAGTGAACAGCAATAGCGTCATAACTATATGCACCTTGTCCAGATAAATTCCCATATTGAATAATGTCATAATCTCCAGGCATATTCAAATTGTAACTTGAAAATGTAGAGGAAGGAGCACTTGACAAATTTGGAAATCCGGTTGAAAGGACCAATCCACTATTCACACCAAGCGCCGAACCATTTTCAAAGCGAGCAATCTGTGCTTGAGTGCCCTGAATTCCTACATTGGAAATTCCTTGACATTGGACTCCAAAGATATTAGTGATTAAAACTTCCAAGTCTGAAACTCCCGAATAGATTAATTGGGAGTGGGAAGAATTCGAATAAGTTAAAAGGAGAGTAATTACAAAAATTGTTTTCAATTGTTTCATAGCGCGGATTATTTTCTTTCGATATAATCCTAGACGCCACACATTAAAATAAAGTTGCTTAAGCAACTCCAATTAAGTTGAAGGTTGTTAGTTTACGGCAATAACAGCGGTAATTTCAGGAGCAACTTTTTTAACAGCTTCTTCCAAACCCGCCTTGATAGTCATAACACTCATAGAACAATCACTACAAGCACCAAGTAATCTTACCTGCACAACACCTTCATCAGTAATATCGACTAATTCCATATCTCCTCCATCAGCAACGAGATGAGGTCTTAACTCACTCAGTGAAAGATTGATCTTATCAGTTAATTCGATTTTATTTAACACCATCTTTTTGTGTTTTTATTGCTTTACGTGCTTTCAGCACGTTCACCTCTTCCACAAAGATACGTACTAATTCTTCAAATGCTAATGCAGTCGGTGTATTTTCCTGAAATACAGCAGGTCTGCCAACGTCACCTGATTCACGTACACCCTGCACCAACGGAATATGACCTAAAAAAGTTTCATTCATTCCTGCGGCCAGATTCTTCACTCCGTCCCTTCCGAAAATGTAGTATTTGTTATCGGGTAATTCAGCCGGTGTGAACCAGGACATGTTTTCAACCAATCCGACAATCGGAACATTGATTGTATCCAGTTTGAACATATTGACTCCTTTACGGGCATCTGCAAGTGCAACCTCCTGAGGTGTACTAACAATAACAACTCCATCCAAAGGAACGGTTTGAACTAATGAAAGATGAATATCTCCTGTTCCCGGAGGAAGGTCGATTAGCAGGTAATCCAATTCCCCCCAATATGCATCTGTAAACAATTGTGTCATCGCTTTTGCTGCCATTGGCCCCCGCCAGACAATCGCCTCGTCATTCTGGGAAAAGAATCCCATAGACAAGATTTTGATTCCATAACTCATTACCGGGTTAATCATCGGTTTTCCATCCACATCAATCATCGTCGGTCTTTCACCAACCACATCGAACATTGTTGGAATACTCGGTCCGTAAATATCAGCATCCACGATCCCAACACGGAATCCGGCTTTTGCAAGTCCACCTGCCAGGTTTGCAGTAACTGTAGATTTACCTACCCCACCTTTTCCGGATGCAATAGCGATGATATTCTTCACTTCAGGAAGAATTTTGCGATGTGTCTCACGAGCTTCGGAAGGCAATCCTTTTACCATGCAAGTGATTTCGATATCTTCTCCGAAAACGCGTTTCAGATTAAATTCAACCGCTTCCTGCATGCGTTTTCTGGCATGTAATGCCGGATTAGAAACATAAATCGTAAGAGACATTTTTGATCCTTCAATTTGCAGGTCCTCTACAAAATTGAGTGTTACAATATCCTTCTTCAAATCAGGTTCCAAAATGGTTCCCAATACTTCCAACACCGCTTCCTTATTCATGGTAATTTATTTACCCTGCAAAAATAGCTATTCGTTCCCGGAACTTCTCTTAAAAGCAAAAAAAAGTCCCGATGATTAACCAGCGGGACTTTTTGAATATGCTTATCTAGTTTTAGGGTCTTATTACCGATCTTCCGGGATTGGTTGTTGGGGTTGTCGGTTTAGTTATCGTTGTACCTGGTCTTGGCTTAGGTGTTGTCGTCGTTTTCTGATTTCCGTTTCCATTTCCATTTTCGTCATCAGTTGAACCTCCCGTTTCGCCATTTGGACCTCCGGAACCATTACCCGGATTGGATTCATCGGTACCGTCTGTATTGTTTCCATGACCATTATTCCCATTCCCTGTTCCACTTGGTTGTACAGCATTTATCAAACACGATTTGGTATCCGTTCCGGAAGCATTCGTAGCCGTAATAACCAATGGTACTGAAACTGTAGACAAAGTTACATTCACTACAAACGAATAACTCAACACATTGCTTTCAATACTTGAAGTGAATTCAACATTCGTTCCGTTGTAAAGAATACTTACTTGGCTTGCGTTGGACACATTTTGCACTGTTCCGGACATGGTTACACTTCCAACTTGGAACGTTGCAGGACAACGGCTCGGATTTTTCATCGTGATTACCGGTGCAGGAATTATTTCCGGGGCATTGTAAATAACCGTTTTTGTATCCGTTGCTGTTCCTCCCGGAGTAACCGCGGTTGCCACGATTACATTTTCCCCGATCACAAATGAAGCATTGAATCGAACTGCTCCTGAAGACTTATATTCAAAGTTTGTCGCCACTCCGTTCAAAGTAACCGAAACTTGTGATGCAGAAGTGACACCGGTAGTCATTATTAGAACCGTTTGTGCAGACTGGTCTGTTTCCAACGGGGTCATGGATGGACTTGTGATCTGAATTGTCGGACGAGGGACAGTCACCACTTCGTTTCTCAAAACATTGATCGTTTTACTGTTCTCACCACATTTATTTTTAGCAAGAATTACAAAGGAATTCGGTCCGAAAACCAGGTTTCTGTCTACTGTAATCACACCAGTTTGCTGATTGTAAACGAATCCGATTACCTGTCCGTTTTGAGTGACTGTAATATCCGATTGACTTTCTACATTTGAAACCGTTCCGGATAGATTAAAGCCTTCAGAAGTAACCGTCGATCCATTTGGAGTCGAACTGCCGGAAATAGTCACTACAGGAGGTCTGCAAACGATACGTGTAACTTTCCAGGTCAACTGTTTCGTTCCGCATTCGTTTCTTACATAAAGAGTGATTGTATGTTCTCCTTCTGTCAGAACCACTGTTGAAGTAACTGTATGTGAACCTTCATCATAATTGAAAGGAACCGTGATTCCATCCACCTTAAATGCGATTTGAGAAGTTTGCGTAATATTGTTCGCAGTTGCAGCAATCGAAACTGACTCCGCCTCCGTAATCATTACTTCGGAATCCGGTTTTAACCGTGTTATTTCCGGAGCGAAACAAGGAATTACTTTCGGTTTCATGATCACCGCTGTTGTACTTGTAGATAAACCGCAAGAATTGCTTGCTTTGATTTCAATTGAATTCGATCCTTCGATCAAGGTCAACACTTTTTCAAATTCAAGCGTAGTCGTATTCAAACTTCCTGCAGCTTGTAGGTTCCCATTCAAATAAACCTCAATCTGGTTCACCGAAGTGATGTTTGTTACAATTCCCTTCAAAGTGAATGGGGCATTTTCGACGATCGTATTCTGGGTAGAAGGATTGCTGAAAGTAATTACCGGTTTATTGCATGGAATTTCAATTCTCTTGAAGATGATTGATGTAGAGGCCGTATGACTTCCACCTGCATTTGTTCCTGTAATTTCAAAAATATTATTCCCGGCATTCAGTGTGTGATTAAATGTTACTTCCAATGTTGCCGGATCAAACGTCCAGAAGCTTGGATTGACAACCAAACCATCTTCTTTTAATACGATTTGGGATTGATTCGTCACATTTGTTACATGTCCTTTCATGACATAAGCCGCAGAAGAAACTGTTTGGCCAGGGCTTGCAGGATTGATGAATGTCACAAACGGTGGGTTGATCACCTCATCTCGTTTGAAAATTATCTGCGTAACATCCGATGCAGTTCCGGCAGTATTTGTTGCTGTAATAGTCACATTGTTAGCTCCCAAAATCAGGGAGAGATTCATTGTCAATACTTTTGTTGAAGTCGAATAAGTGAATCCGGAATATGGAGTCCCATTTACCAAAACCTGGATTTGTTGCTGATTATCCACATTCAAAACGGTTGCTGCAACATTGCTGTTCGGCACATTCACTGTTTGAGGATTCGTTGCAGGATAAGTAATCGTAACGACCGGAGGTAATGTGGGATTCGGTGCCCGGTAATTGATTACCGTAGTCTCTGCGTCTGAACCGGCAGCATTGGTCGCTGTGATTTCAATCACATTTGCCCCGTTTACCAAACCTGTCATGAACTCCATTAACTCGCTTGATGCTGTATACATGAAGTTAGTCGTAACCTGCCCGTTGATTTTCAATACAATTTGATTTGCAGCAGTCACGAAACGAACACGTGCTTTCACTAAATACGTTGCATTCAATGAAATCGCAGGATTCAAACTCGGATCGATAAACGATACAATCGGAGGCTGAACCGCAACCGGTTTTCTGTAAATGATCGTTTGAGTTTCGCTAGCTGTTCCGGCAGTATTCGTTCCGGTCACAGTGATGATATTTGCACCTTCAATCAATGTTACCGGGAAAGAAGCCGCACTATTCACAAAGGAGAAAGTGGTAACGTTTGTTCCATTCACATTTACGTTGACCCCGCTTTGGCTTGTTACATGAAGCACGGATGCTATTACGTTATACGTACCGGTCGAAGTGGTATAAGGATCCACATTCGGATTTGTAAACTGAACAACAGGAGGTTGAACTGTTACAGCTTGTTTGTAAATGATTGTGGTTTGTTTGGAATCTGTTCCATCCGTATTTGTTCCGGTCACCGTAACTACGTTTGCTCCGACAACCAAATTCAACGCTTCTGTTACTCCATTTGAAACTGCATTGTAGGTAAAGTTTGGCAAACTTGTTCCATTCAGAGTCACTTTAACCTGACTTTTTTGTGTCACATTCAATACCGTTGCATTCAAGTTGAAAACACTGCTTGAAGTCTCGTATGGATTTGTTCCGGGATTTGTAATCGTAACAATCGGAGGTTTTGGTGCAATGCGATTGTAAATGATAATCGTTGTTGCCGAAGCAGAACCCGCCGCATTCGTACCAATCACCTCGAATACATTCTGACCCGCATTTAAAATCACGTTACTTGTGAATTTATCTGTTTGGGCATTGTATGCAAAGTTGTTGTTGATTGTTCCGTTTTGTTTGAAAGTTACATGCTGTGCATCCATTACATTCAAGACATCGGCAGTCAAAGCAAAGGTGTTCTGATTTACAGTATATGGATTGATATTCGGATTTACAAAGTAGACAACCGGAGGTTGAACAGTTTGTAGCGGCTGATAAATGATCGTTGCCGTTTCAGTGTCTGATCCATATTGATTTGTTCCTGTAGTACTGACAATATTTGAACCCGTAACGAGATTCAAGGTTGCGTTTATAACCCGAGTAGATGTATTATACGTAAACGTGATAGGATTCCCATTTAATGTCATCGTAATTTTGTCCTTTCCGCTCACATTCAACACCGTTCCAACCAAATTGAAAATCGGATTTTGCACCGTTGTCGGATTCGAACTTGGATTTGAATAAGTCACAACAGGAGGAGTCGGTGTTTCTCTGACATAGTTGATTACCGTTTGATCCATGTCAGAACCGAAATCATTTGTTCCTGTTAATTCAAAAGTATTTTGGCCGGGAACCAGGGTTACGGTACTCTGAAATTCCTGGGTGGAAGGATTGAATGTAAAGTTTGAAATATAATTCCCATTTTGTCTGAAAATGACATTCGAATTGGAATTTACGTTTTGAATTCTTCCTTTGATTACATAGTTACCGGAGTTAACCGTTGTACCTGACACACTTGGATTCGTAATATTTACAACAGGAGGAGTTCTTACAGGTTCTGTCCAGGTTGGGTTTGTAACAACAGGCTGACGAACCGTATCTTGATACGTAGTATGATCGTAATGACTTCGTATATGGAATTTCAAGTAAACGCTGGTATAGTGATACCAATCATTCGCATATTTCCCTTTCGACTGAACATGACCGTCAAAATTGTCGGCCAACGTAAACGTTGTCTTGTGTTCAATTCCCAAGGAAACACCTTTCCCGACTTGGTAACCGATGCCGATACCGACACTAGGCATGAATTTCCCCATGCTTGCAGGTGAATTCAAATCCGTTTCGAACTTCTTGTCCGTCAGGGCGTGAATTTCACTTTGGGTATATGAGCCCGAAGCCAATTTGGTAGAATCATAGATATAGGTAAATCCATCAGATCCATGTAGATCACCTTTTGTGCGATACCAAGTATAACCGATACCTCCAAAAATGTATGGATCCCAGCCGGTTCGTTCTCGTAATCTATTGAGGTGGATTGCCAATTCCAGGCTCAATTCGTGCAATCTTGTACCAAAATTCAGTACAACAGGTTGCCCCTGAGCATTATACTCATTGTAAACCGGATTTGCAGAAACGTTCGTTGAATCGGTATTGTACCCTTTCCAAAGTCCGGTCAGATAACGCAAACGTACATCAAAACTGATCGGTTTCCCGTAATTGTAATTGAATTGATGACCAAGCATCAAGCCATATCCCAAATCCAATTTGTATGGAACGTCTGTTTTAGTCCAGGTTGCACCGGCGTTTAAACCCCAAAACCAACGACTATCATTGTCGTAATTCACTTTTTGGGAAAATAAAGAGGTGGTTAGCAGTAGACTTACAATTAGTGTGTAAAAATATTTCATGGTCCAAAGTTTAATCTATTTCGTGCCTAACCATTCCTGTGCCAAAAAAACACAAAAACGGTTCCATTTAACAAAATTGACGGGACGAAACTACGAAAAAACCATTAAAATATCCCTGAATGTATTAGTTTTACAATCATATACGCATCTTTCGCACATGGATATTCGGGCTGTTAAAGTATTGTTAATCTCATTTTTTAGCGTGACTTCTGGTTTTTCCCAGCTGACAAATGATGGATGCAATTCAGCTATTCCTTTATGTCCGGGTGTAACTGTTTCCGGTTCAAATATTGGTGCCACTGCTACCGTATGTCCGGGATGCGAAGATGATTTCACCTTCTGTTTTTCCGGAACCAACAGCGTCTGGTATCAATTTAACACCAACGTAACGGGAGGTGATGTCACGTTTAACTTCAGTAACCTGATTTTCAATATCCAGGCAACACGTGGAACTGAATTACAGGCGACCATTGTCCAGGCTGCCGTTCAATGCGATGCTTCAACTTATACTATGGTGAGTAATTGTGAAGCGGGTTCGTCAGTCGGGTTTTCCATTACAGCTTTAGGACTTCCAGCAAATACAACTTATTACATAATAATCAATGGGGCAAAAAATGCCGGGGCAACTTTGCCTGCTGAAGCTACATTTGACTTAACAGGATCAGGAACCGGCTTCGACAGGCCTGCTCCGGGACTTTCAATCGGTGGTCCAACAATTACTATATGTCCTGAAAAGCCTACCTCTTTCACTGCTTATTTGACCAATTGCACAGACACCAGTAATTTCTATTGGTCTGTTAATGGAATTTTGAAAGCGGTAACCCAAACTTCCTTGTGGCTTACAAGTGATTTACAAAATGGGGATGTCGTTTCTGTGGAATGTAGTTGTTTTGCCATCTGTCCAGACACCTTGAATTTTGCTTATCCTGCAGTGACAGTTGACCCAATAACAGTTGATGCAGGCTCTGACTTAACCATTCAGGCAGGAAGTAGTGTCCAACTTGCAGGCAATTCAAATGGGACGGACTTTATGTGGAGCCCGACGCAAACCTTGAACACTCCCTATTCGATAACAACCTACGCAACGCCCGAAGAAACAACTACATATACTTTGACTGCTTTAAATGCAAATTGTTCACTTTCCGATGAGGTAACTGTTTTTGTATCCGACAACTTGGATATCCCGGGAAGTTTTTCCCCAAACGGAGATGGGCATAACGACAAATGGATCATTGACGGCATTGCTTTCTATCCCGACGCCCAAGTAGTCATTTATGATCGCTGGGGACAAAAAATTGCCGAAATTGCCGGATACAGTCTTACAAAAGCTTGGGATGGAACCAATAAAGGCAAACCGGTTTCTGATGGAGTTTATTTCTATTCGCTGGATCTTCGCCAGAATAACGACACCAAACCACTTAAAGGAAGTATTACCGTAATCCGCTGATGAAAAAGACGCTTCTCTGCATACTTATTCTGATAACCAGTTGTTCCTACGGGCAGCAAGTAAGTCACATGTCACAATGGATCCATCACCAATATGCAATTAATCCTGCTTATACAGGAATTAAGACTTGTCTTGAAGCGCAATCAACTTTGAGAGGTCAGTGGATTAAGGTGGATGGGGCTCCTTATACAGGTTGGGTAAGCGTTCATGCTCCCTTGCAGGCAAAAAGGCGCCAATTTTTAAGTGCAAGACATGGTTTGGGAGGAATTGTTTATCTGGACAATATCGGACCGTTTCAAGATATCAGGGTACAACTATCCTACGCAGGTCATTTCAATTTCTCCCTGACAAATCGTTTGTCCTTAGGTTTGGCAGTTGGGGCAAGGCAACTTTCTTTTGATTTGAACAAAGCAAAACCGCTAACTCCGGATCCGACTATCAACGGAAGTGCTTCTCAAATCCTTCCTACAGCTACGTTTGGTGCCTGGTGGAATGGAAAAAATTATTTCGCCGGATTTACCTTATACGAACTGATTCCGCAAAAATGGAATGTGATCGGAATGAATGCACAATCCCAGATGCATTGGATGGTCACCGGTGGATATAAATTCAACATCAACCCGAAAGTGGACGTATTCCCCGGAATTTATGTTGCCTACACAAAGAACACTCCTATTGAACTGCAAGTTCATGCATTGATTGAATTTCAACGAAAGTTCAACCTTGGTTTAGGTTTGAGAAATACAGATGCCTTAATTGCAATGGTCGGGTTCCGGTTCAAAGAGAAGTGGAAATTGGGTTATTCCTACGATTTCATTCTTTCCAAGATGAGACCGAACACTTTTCACTCACATGAAATAACTCTTTCTTTTTCACCTTGTAAACAACGCAATGAAAGCACTTCCAGTTGTGCAGATTTCGATTGATTTATTCGGCTATTCAGATTTCACTGTTTATAAGTATCTCTTTCCCTTCTCTATATTGGCTTATTTCTTTCGAAATTTGAAGATAAAGCATTTTTGAATGAAAAAACAACTTTCCATAATTGCGCTTACTTGTGTATTGGCAGCATGCGTACCGGCAAAAAAATACAATGAACTTCTCGAAAGAGAAAAGGTTTGCAGCGAAGAACTAAACAAATACAAAACTTCCAGTATTGAAAACGAAGGAAAAGTAAAGGATTTACAAGTAATGGTGGATCAGTTTCGCAAGGACATCATTTCATTGAAAAAAGACACCCTTGAATTGGGTTCCAATATGCGCTTCCTGCAATCACAATACGATTTAATGGTTGCTCAAAATGAAGCATATGAGCAAAAATTAGATCAAATGCGCATGAAAGGACAAAAAGAATCCGCAAACTACCAGGCAGATATTGACTCCAAGAATTTAGAACTTCAGCGAAAAGAGGATGCTCTTAAAACTTTGGAAAGCGAGTTGATTGCAAAAGAGAAATTGCTTATCGAACGGGAAGAAAGGGTAACAGAATTGGAAGAAATGATCAAGCGCAAGGATGACGCGATGAAGCAATTAAAAACACGTGTATCTTCTGCATTAAAAGGTTTCGAAAACAAAGGATTGACAGTCGTTGAAAAGAATGGTAAAATCTATGTCTCATTGGAAGCCAAATTACTTTTCGCCTCCGGAAGTACAACTGTGGAACCTGATGGAAAAAAAGCACTCATTGACCTTGCGAAGGTCTTAGAAACTGAGAAAGACTTGGAAATCATCGTTGAAGGTCATACGGACACGGATAAGTTAGCTGCTACAGCTCATCCAAAAAACAACTGGGAACTGAGTGTGCTCCGTTCTACTGCAGTTGTTGAAATAATGATTGGAAACAGTAAAATGAATCCCATGCAATTAATGGCTGCTGGAAGAGGAGAATATCATCCTGTAGACACAAAGGACAAAGCTAAAAACAGACGTATTGAAGTAATCATTTCTCCTAATCTAAACGAGTTGTATCAGATATTGGACGGAAAATAGTTCCCTGGATGGACATCCAAGAAAGGCGCTTTATTTAAGTGCCTTTTTTTGTGGATTATTCGTAACTTAAAACTACAAAATAAAGGTTAATCAAAATGGAACAAACATTAGTCATTGGAGCAACAACAAAAGAAGATCGATATGCAAACAAGGCGATACGCGCATTGAGAAGTCACAAATACCCGGTAGTTGCCTTTGGGCAAAAAGCCGGAACAGTAATGGATGTTGACATTGAAACAGAATGGAATCCGGATTGGGATATTGAAACTGTTACATTGTATTTGAATCCGCAAAATCAGGAAGCATATATTGATCGGATTTTGGCTTTGAAACCTAATCGGGTAATTTTCAATCCCGGAACTGAGAATCCCGCATTTATTGAGAAATTAAGAGCGGCCAAGATCCATCCGGAAATTGCATGTACTTTGGTATTATTATCAATAGGGAATTATTAACCGAATGCAACCCTTGCTCCGATTGAGGGCAAGGGTTAATAATCTACTATGTACTAAGAGCAATGTGCTCTTTTAAGGCATGAATTACCGTTTCTGCTATTAGACAATGGAATGCATTCTTTTGATCTTCCGGTGCCGTTTCTAAAGCATTATAATACTTCAATCGATTCTCCAACTCCCCTTTGATGTTTGCAATCGGATACCCGTTCTGCATTAGGATCAGATTCATAATCAATCTGCACGTCCGACCATTTCCATCAATAAACGGGTGAATTCGAACAATGCGTTCATGCATTTCTGCAGCCAAAATTATTGGATGGAGAATTGACTTGTTCTCTTTATAATAAACAAAAGCTTCCTCCATGAACGGAACCAATAAATAAGGCTCAGGAGGCAAATGGGAACTTCCCGAAATACGAACTCCAATTGAACGATAGACTCCTGCATTCTCGCGATCAATTCCTTTCAAAATCAGGTAATGAATTTCTTTAAGCACCCGTTCGGAAAATGGTGTCTTATTCTGAACCAATTCACTCAAATACTGAATCGCTTCAGTATGGTTGATCACCTCCAGATGTTCTCTCACAGATTTTCCACCAACAGTGATCCCATCGTTCACAACAAGAAACGTTTCTTGCAAAGTCAATGTATTTCCTTCAATTCGATTACTTTCATAGGTGTAATTCAAATTGAAGTACTCTTCCATTTTACGCAATTGTAATTGGTTCAAAGGTTTTTTAGAAGACCAAATCTCTTGTAAACGTGAACATTCTTTTAGTAAATCAGTTAATTCGGGACTGATTAAACCTTCTTGTTTTTTCTTATTAAGCTTATTGTATTTTATTCGTCCTTCTGCGAAACTCATTGCCTGGTCAAATAAATGGTTATTGTCTTCAAACAAGGCATAAATACGCTCACCTAACCAAACGGATCGGGTTGTATCTTCATTTAATTTTAAATACTCGATTAGGAGACCGAGATGTTTTTCAGAAGGTTGTCTGTCTCCTTTTTCGTATTTATTCAATAAGGCAACATCAATACCGGAGAGATGCGACAATTCCTTCAATGTAAAATTAAATTGATTGCGTGCATCTTTTAAAATTCCCCCCAAGCTCATCTTATTGACAATATTTATTTAGACAAATTTAGTCAATTTTTCGGGTTAAAAAAATCCCCGATCAATTTTCGGGGAATTTTTCACAATATTAACATCGCATCACCGTACGAATAGAACTTATATTTTTCCTTAATTGCTTCATGATAGGCTTCCATCATCAAATCATGGCCACAAAAAGCAGAAATCATCATCAGTAAAGTTGAAAGAGGTGTATGGAAGTTTGTTACCAAACTATCTGCGATACTGAATTCATATGGAGGAAAAATGAATTTATTTGTCCAGCCGTCAAATGCTTTTAGCATGTTATCCGTAGAGACAGAGGTTTCAACGGCACGCATGGAAGTTGTTCCGATTGCACAAACACGTTTCTTGTTCTTCTTTGCTTCGTTTACAATATTCGCAGCTTTTTCCGTAATGATAACTTGCTCTGAATCCATTTTGTGCTTTGTCAAATCCTCCACTTCCACTGAGCGGAAAGTACCCAATCCAACATGCAAAGTAACTTCGGCAAAATTCACACCTTTCAATTCCAAACGTTTCAACAACTCACGTGAGAAATGCAATCCCGCAGTTGGTGCTGCAACAGCTCCTTCTTCTTTTGCATAAATTGTCTGGTACCGCTCTTCATCCGTTTCCTCAACTTCACGCTTGATATATTTCGGCAATGGTGTTTCCCCAAGTTCAGTGATTTTCGCTTTGAACTCTTCGTAAGGACCATCAAACAAGAAACGCAATGTTCTTCCGCGGGAAGTAGTATTATCAATTACTTCGGCAACTAATGAATCATCGTCTCCGAAATACAATTTATTTCCAATTCTGATTTTACGTGCCGGATCTACTAATACATCCCACAAAAGGCTTTCACGGTTTAATTCTCTTAACAAGAACACTTCGATCTTGGCACCTGTTTTTTCTTTGTTCCCATACATACGAGCAGGAAACACACGTGTATTGTTCATGATCATCACATCACCTTCTCCAAAGTAATTGATGATATCCTTAAACAAGCGATGCTCAATTTTTCCGGTATCTCGGTGGATTACCATCAAACGTGCTTCATCACGGTTTTCACTTGGGTACTCTGCAATCAGTTCGTCCGGAAGGTCAAAACTGAATTCAGAAAGCTTCATTTTATTCATACAAGATGTATTTTTAGCGCTTTAAATCAAAAGAGCGCAAAAGTATAAAAAATCAGGGTATTTACAAAGGTTGTTCTTCAATGAATGTTATCCATTCTTCCACACTCTTGGAATCATTAATATCATAAATTCCCGATTTGGTTCTTCGAAGTGCAATTAATGTTGCTCCACAACCGATCTTTTGTCCGAAGTCGTGTGCAATGGAACGGATATATGTCCCTTTCGAACATGAAATTTCAAAATCAACTTCAGGAAAACGGGCAGTGTTTATAGTGAAATCCATGATTTCAATCGCGTTTGCTTTCAGTTCCTTTTCGATTCCTGCCCTGGCATAATCATAAGCACGCTTACCGTCAATTTGTTTTGCAGAAAATAAAGGGGGGACTTGTTGTTGCACTCCTAAAAAACCTGATCGGACTTCCTCCAATTGTTCCGAAGTAATTCCACTCGTATCCTTATCAGAATTATATTGCGTTTCCAGGTCATAAGAAGGCGTGGTCTTGCCTAGTAGGAACGTTCCGGTGTATGTCTTTGAATCAGAAGTGAGACCTTCGATGAGCTTGGTATGTTTACCGATACAAATGACCAACAATCCGGTTGCCAAAGGGTCTAATGTTCCTGCATGACCTACCTTGAGTTTTTTCACTCCAAGTTTTTGACGTAAATGCCAACGCAGTTTATTTACAGCATCGAAAGAAGTCCATTTCAAAGGCTTATCGACCAAAATGGTGCTTCCTTGGGCAAATTCTGTAATCATCAGATGATAGTTAATTTATATCCGGATAACAACAAGATAAGAATTGCACCACCAACGATGATACGGTACCAGCCAAATAACTTGAAGCCATGTTTGTTTAAAAACCCGATAAATCCTTTGATTGCAATGATTGCGACTATGAAGGCAACAACATTTCCAACAATCAATAAGTTTACCTGATCACCTGACAATGAATCATGCTTCTCAAAGAAATCCAATGTCTTTTTTGCAGTGGCACCTAACATGGTAGGTAGAGCCAAAAAGAATGAAAATTCTGCCGCTAGTTTACGGCTCATCTTCTGACTCATACCACCGACGATCGATGCACCCGAACGCGAAACCCCGGGAATCATAGCGATACATTGGAAACAACCCACTTTAAAAGCATCCCAATAGGTCATTTCTTCCATTTCATGAATTCGAGGTTTGTTAAACCAATTATCAACAAACAACAGAATAATCCCTCCAACCAACAATGAAATGGCAACTGCCATCGGGTTTTCCAATAATTTATCAATATAATCTGAAAGTAGCACTCCCAAAATGGCAGCCGGAATAAATGCTACAATCAATTTCAAATAGAACTGAACACTTTGGAAAAACCGCTTGAAGTACAAAACAAATACTGCAAGGATAGCACCCAACTGGATCACAATCATAAACAATTTGGTGAAATCATCATTTTCAACACCCATTGCAGCTGATCCTAATATCATATGTCCTGTTGACGAAACAGGCAAAAACTCAGTTAGGCCCTCAATGAGAGCCAATATAATTGCTTCAAACCAATTCATGGATTATTCTTGGGAGTTAGAATCTTTTGTTTTCTTCATGATACCGTAAATCATTACGACAAAACCAGCTACGATCAAAACAGGGGCAACTGTAATTCGAACGGTAGAAAACAATTCTTTCTCGTGGAACTCTGTCGGAGAATCTGCACCACCGCCAATCATCAAGATATAGCCAATAATATTGATTGCTAAACCAATGAAAATGATTCGTAGGTTTTCTTTTTTAATTGGAAAGTCGAATTTATTGTTCATGATATAAATGAATGTGGGGCTAAATTAATATAAATCATCCAATTTCGCACGTAAATATTTGCTTAGTGCAAACCACGTCGATACAATTGTCAAAACACAACCGATTATCAGTAAGGAAGCAAAAAGGAGCAAAATATCTATCAGCTTCAAATCAATCTCCACGACATCCAGGATATTATTCAATGCAAAAAACACGGTCATTAAAAATGCCATTCCTATAATTCCGGAAACCAACCCCTGATATATCGCCTGCTTCAGGAAAGGTCTGCGTATGAATCCACTCGTAGCACCAACCAACTGCATGGTTTTGATGGTAAATCGTTTAGAATATAATGCCAATCGAATAGTATTGTTGATCATTGCAACAGCAACCACGATCAATAAGGATGCCACCAGTAAAATCAAGAAAACAAATTGCTTGAACCCGAGATTTACTTCTTCTAATGCTACTTTGTCGTAATTGACCTCAGCCAACATGTCTCCATATTTGTTGTTCAGGCGGGTTTCAATCTCTTTCATTCCCTTTTTGGTCACAAAGGAGCTTACCGGCCGGAAGTTGATGGTTGGAGGAAGCGGATTTTCGCCTTCAAAAATAGCCAGGATCTCATCTGAATTTTGATCCGCTCCTTTAAACTCTTCTATCGCACGTTCCGGGGAAACAAAAACAACTTCTTTAAAACAATCCCATGATTTCAGTTCCTGTCCTACCTGTTTGATATCTTCCGCATTGTATTCCGATTTAAAGAACAAATCCCCATGCAAATTTTCCCTGGCTTGTTTTTGTAGTGAATCCAAACCGATTACTCCCGCCAAAACCAAACCAATCATAAACAAAACCAACGAAATTCCAATTACGGTTGAAATGTAACTAGTTCGTAGCCCCTTCTTTCCTGTCTTTTCGATCCCTTTACTCATCCTCACGAAATTACACTTTTTAGACACATCCTTTTTTATTAATTTGAGAAGCTATTAACGAAGAAATGAACAAATTTCGACTCGCTGTAAATAGTTTATATTTACGAGTAACTTTAATAAAGAGTACAATGAAGAAAACACTATTTTACACAGCATCACTAGCATTTATCGCATTCGGAATGACAGCGTGCGGGGGCTCAACGGAATCAACAACTGAAGAAAATTCTGCAATAACTTACCATTTGGATGCAACTGCGACCACTTTAAAATGGAAAGGGACTTATGCCGGTGATGGACATACACACAATGGAACCGTAAAAATTTCTGAAGGTTCGATCACTTATAAAGGCGATACGTTCGAAGCGGGGAGTTTTATTGTGGATATGAAAACAATCGAAAATGATTTGACTCCAGAAATGGGTGCTGATGATTTGAACGAATCAATTATGGGCGAAGGTTTGTTCAATACAGCTCAATTCCCGAATGTGGAGGTCAAAATAAACAGTATTTCAGATAAGGAAATCGATGCTACACTTAAAGTTGCCGGAAAAGAAGTTCCTGCAAAAATGCCGGTGAAGATTAAGAAAACAGATGAGAAATTGACTGCAAAAGGCAAATTCACCATCGATTTCTCTGCAATTGACGCGGAAGGATTTAAACCAAATACTGAAAAAGGGAAAGAAACACAATACATCAAACCGGGAGTTGACTTCGAATTGAACCTGGTATTGAAAGCTGAGGAAGCAAAAGAATAATCGCTTATTCAAACAACTATTGAAAGGCTTTCCAATTGAATTGGGGAGCCTTTTCTATTTAACAAATGATCCCGGGATAATTTTTCACAGCCAGACATTCGATCACTAACATTTAACACATTGTGTTTTTTATTTAAAATAATGTGATAATTTAGTTTAGCTGATTCAACGGATTTGTTTTTGGAGTATTTTTGCGCCAAATTAATTCTCAGATGAACGTTTTCAAATTTGGTGGAGCTTCAGTGAAAGATGCCAATGCCGTTAGGAATGTATCACACATTCTTTCCCTCTTCCCTAAGGACCAATTGATTGTTGTTGTATCCGCAATGGGTAAGACAACCAATGCAATGGAAGAAATTGTAGACTCCTTGTGGAAGAAGGACGAAAAGCGTTATATGGAATTGATTGAAGACCGTTATCAGTTCCACCAATTAATTGTTGCAGAGTTATTCCCCGAAAAACATTATTTCATCCACCAACAAATGGATGAATTGTTTGAATCATTGAAAAACAGGTACCATCTTCCGATTTCGGACAATTACAATTTTGAATACGACCAGATCGTTTCCCTGGGGGAAGTTTTGTCTACGATGATAGTTGAAGCTTTCATGAAAGAAGAAGGCCACGCAACTGTTTGGGTTGATTGCAGGAAGATTATCCGTACCAATCATGAATACCGCGAAGGTGAAGTGGACTGGGTAAAAACAGAAGCTTTGGTAAACGAACGCCTATTGCCGTTATTCAAAGAAAAACGCATTGCAATTACGCAAGGATTCATCGGTCATACTTCTGAGGGTTTCACTACGACTTTAGGAAGGGAAGGCTCTGACTTTACAGCTGGAATCTTAGCGTATTGTACAAATGCAAAAGGAGTAACCATTTGGAAAGATGTTCCGGGAATGTTGAATGCAGATCCGAAATGGTTCGACGATACCATCAAACTCGATAAAATTTCATTCAAGGAAGCAATTGAGCTTTCTTATTACGGAGCAAGCGTCATTCACCCAAAAACAATTAAACCACTCCAGAATAAAGGAATTCCATTGTATGTAAAGTCATTTATCCATCCGGATGCAGAAGGAACGGTAATTCAGGAATCTCTTGACTACGACCATTTGGTACCTTCTTTCATTTTCAAGATGGATCAGGTATTGATGTCTTTCACTCCGAAGGATTTCTCATTCATCGTAGAAGAGAACCTGGGCGATATTTTCCAGCAATTGGCTTTTTACGGTGTGAAAATTAATTTGATGCAAAACTCAGCGTTGAGCTTCTCAATTTTATTTGATCGTTCCAAAACCGAACCGATGAAATTGGTGGAGAAATTTAAAGATCAGTATTCCATCCGCTACAATGAAGGGTTGGAATTGGTAACCATCCGTCATTATGATCAGGCAACCATCGATAGAGTAACCATCGATAAAGATATTCTCCTAGAGCAACGAACAAGACAAACCATTCGCATGGTCATGAAAAATAAATAAGTATTGTGCAAACAAGTAGGGACGCGACGCATCGCGTCCCTACTTGTTTTTTTTATCGCACACCTACTTGTTTCATTTTTGTAACGAATCCCATAAGTTTGCGTTATTAACCTGAAACTTATGAAAGGACTCTTACATTCACTTTTCATCCTCGCGCCCATCTTATCATTCGCTCAAGTGAGCGCATCAATTGATTCGATGTCTTTCTATTTCGGATTCAACAGTCATGAAATCAGCTTTCAGGATAAGCACAACGCCGATACAAAAACAAAACTTTCAAAACTCAAAAACCAGTCTTTGGTTCTTCGTGCATACACCGATTCAACCGGAACCAAAGAATACAACACTCGTTTAGCGGAATCCCGTTTGGAAGCTACTAAAAAGCTATTAACCGAATCATTTCCAAACCAATTTTCCATACAAACAGAAGTTGCCTTGGGAGAAGATCTTTCCCAAAAATCAGATGCAGAAAAAAGACGGGTCGATATCCTCGTTTCCACTCCGAACACAACCAAATCCTCCAGTGGAAAAAGAAAGCCCTTCGAATTGGGAGTTCCCATCCAATTGGAAATCCAATTCATTTACGGAACAGATGAGGTAATAAAAGGCTCTTATGCCGATATTCTATTCCTGATGGAGACTCTTAAGGCTGATAAATCATTGTCCGTTACACTTGCCGGACATGTTTGCTGTGGGACGGATAGTCAAAACCTTTCTGGAAAACGTGCAGAACGCATTAAGCAGATCTTGGTAATGGAAGGAAATATTTCCGGCAGCAGGATCACTGCAATCGGGTTTGGAAACAGGAAACCTTTGTTTGTCGAAGATTCGGAAGCACATAAACAAGCAAACCGGCGCGTGGAAGCCACGTTTTATAAAAACAAATAGGGACGCGATGCGTCCCTATCCAATTAATTTACGAAGTATTTATTATGAATTCCCTTTCAATGGTTTCACCGATTTAATCGATTTTGCCATCAGGTCAATAATTATCTTTTCAAATCCATCATCACGACTTCTAAAAACGTATGTGATTCCATCAATTACTTTTTGTCCGTATACATGGTATGTCTTATGCTCTACCCCAACTGATTTGGATGCGCCTTTCTTTCCGTCCACTTTCAGTTCGCGTTCGTATAAAACGAAATCCGGTTCATCCACCAAATACTTGATCTTATAAAAATTCAACCCCGCCAATCGTTTTTTCTCTGAAGAAACCATTTCACGGTCGGAACCCCAATCATCAATAATCATATGAAAGTTCGGACCAACCATCAGTTCCCATTTAAAATCATCTTCCACGTGAATGATTTCAGGTTGAGTCGACGCACCGATATTGGCAGTCTCATCAGGCAACATGATCATGATAGGAATATCGTATGGTTTCATTGAAAAGCCTTGGAATTCATACAATTCCTCATCAGTCAATTCTTTACCTTCCTCTGAATCTCCACAGCGAACCGCAACCAAGGACACTGCCAAAAGCAACAAAAAGATTGAAATTTTTTTCATACCTATTTTTTATAATCCATGTATATCGACTCCAAATGGAGAAGTAATTAGGACAAATATAGTTTTTTTATCAATTTTGACCCAAATTGATCGGTTCATTTAATTGAACGGTAAAAGTTTACAATTGGAGCAATCACAATTATTACCCCGTTAACTCATTCATATGGCAGGATATAAAATCCGGGATCTTGAAATTCTCACTGGTATCAAAGCACATACAATACGGATGTGGGAAAAAAGATATGGCCTGCTTACGCCTCAAAGAACCGATACTCAAATCAGAACCTATTCCGATAAGGAGTTACTTGTTCTACTGAATGTCTCGCTGCTCAACAAGAAAGGATACAAAATTTCACGGATTGCGGATATGAGCATCGAACAGATCTTCGCTACTTCCAAATCAATCCAGGATCATCTGGAAACAGATACAGCCATTGAGCAATTCATCGTTTCCGTCCTGCAATTGGACGAACTGCTTTTCCAGCAAACGTTTCAGGAATTGACCCAAAAAAACAGCTTATCCCTTATTTTTTCGGAATACATTATTCCCTTTCTTCAGCGGATCGGAGTGATGTGGCTGGTTGGAACAATCAATCCGGCACAAGAGCATTTCATTTCCAACCTCATCAGACAGAAAATCATCGCTGCGATTGACCTGTTACCTATTCCGGATCAGGACCAATCCAAAATAATTCTTTACCTCCCGGAGCATGAATGGCATGAAATCAGTTTACTTGTCTATCATTACCATCTTCGGTCCAAAGGATTAAACAGTATCTACCTCGGTCAGGCTCTACCTTACGAAGCTTTACTCAAAACTGTCGAAATATTAAAGCCCAAGACCGTCATATCAAGCTGGTTAACGGCAATGGAACCACAAAGTATCTGCAACTATTTCAATCAAATTCAGGTAGATATGGCTTCTGTGAACATTTTAGCCGGAGGTTATCAAATTGATCAAATAGCATCCTTACTTCCAAAAAACATTAAACGAATCCACACGCTTTCCGACTTGGAAAATCTATGATTTAAGTTAACTTCCGAATCTTTAATTCATTTTGTTTAATCTTTTATTATATTTGTTAAACAAAATAACAAGTCAACTGGTTAAACCGATTAAAATTGTATATTCATCGCACGTAAAATTCAAACTTACTGCTTGCACAAAACCCATTGAAAACTAGAGATGTCAGGAAAAAAAATAGCAGTTATCGGTTCGGGAATTTCAAGTTTATCTTGCGCATCCTTTCTTGCAAAAGAAGGTCATGAAGTCGTTATTTTGGAGCAAAATGACAGTATCGGGGGAAGAGCACGCCAATTCAAAACAGATAACGGTTTTACGTTCGACATGGGTCCAAGTTGGTATTGGATGCCGGATATCTTTGAAAATTTCTATCAACAATTTGGGCATACAACTTCGGATTTTTATGAACTTATCCGACTAGATCCTTCTTATCAGATTATCTGGAACAAAAATGAGATAGATTCCATCCCGGCTTCCATCCACGAATTGGAAGAGTACTTTGAAAAACTGGAAATAGGCAGCAGTGTAAAGCTGAGACAATTTTTGGCGGACGCTGAAAAAAAATACCAGATTGGAATGAAAGACCTGGTCTACAGGCCAAGCCTTAGATTAACAGAATTTGCCGATACACGTATTCTTAGCGGTTTATTCAAAATGCACCTCTTCACTTCATTTGCATCCTTTATCCGGAAATATTTCAAAAACCCGAAAATCATCTCTTTACTGGAGTTTCCCATTTTATTCCTGGGAGCAACACCGAAGGACACTCCTGCTCTCTATTCCCTGATGAATTACGCAGACATTCAATTGGGAACGTGGTATCCGATGGGGGGAATGTTTGAATTCGTCAAAGCTTTTGAAAAAATTGCACTGGAACAAGGAGTCACTTTTTCTTTAAACAATCGTGTTCTGGGATTCAACACTGCAAATGGAAAAATTAAATCCATTGAAACTTCCAATGGGGAATTGGTTTGCGATTATGTAATTTCAGGCGCGGATTACCAACACACTGAGCAACTGCTCAAAAACAAATCCAATTACGATTCGGCTTATTGGGAAAAAAGAATCATGGCTCCCTCCTGCTTATTGTTCTATGTGGGATTGGATTGCAAAGTTCCCAACCTCAAACATCACAACTTGTTTTTTGACGCCGATTTTGATAAACATGCTTCCGAGATTTATAAAAATCCGAAATGGCCCAGCAAACCTCTTTTCTATGTCAGCTGTCCGTCCAAAACAGACCCGTCCGTAGCTCCGGAAAATGGTGAGAACCTGTTTCTTCTCATCCCGATAGCTCCCGATTTAAAAGACACGGAGGAAAAAAGGGAACATTACTTTGAACTGTTAAAGGAGCGCTTAGTAGAAAAAATCGGTTTCGACATCAATCCACATATTGTTTATAAACGTAGTTATTGCATTTCAGATTTTGTAACTGATTACAATGCGTTCAAAGGAAATGCTTATGGATTAGCAAATACTTTGAAACAGACAGCTTTACTGAAGCCTCGCATTAAGAACAAGCATTTGTCAAACCTGTTTTACACAGGTCAATTGACGGTTCCGGGACCTGGAGTTCCACCATCAATCATTTCGGGAGAAGTGGTTGCAAAACACGTGATTAAACGAATTGAAAAACAGCGCTAAGGAATCTACTATGAAACAACTATTCGACACGCTTTCTCATGATGTGAGTGCTTTGACAACTAAAAGGTATAGCACTTCATTTTCAATCGGCATACATTTCCTTAGCAAGGATTTACAAGCACCTATCTATGCAGTTTATGGGTTCGTGCGATTTGCTGATGAAATTGTCGATAGTTTCCATGAATACGAAAAGAAAGAATTACTTCAGGAATTCAAAACAGAAACGTACAAGGCAATTGAACGCGGGATTTCCCTGAATCCGATCCTGAACAGTTTCCAATGGGCGGTAAACAAATACAATATTGATCCCGAACTGATTGAAATCTTTCTTCAGTCGATGGAAATGGACCTGGAAACGACACAATACGAACAGACTGTTTATGAGAAATACATCCTGGGTTCAGCAGAAGTAGTCGGATTGATGTGTTTGAAGATCTTTGTTCGCGGAAATGAGAAAGCCTATGCGAATCTGAAAGAATCAGCCATGAAACTGGGTTCCGCTTTTCAAAAAATCAATTTTCTAAGAGACTTGAATGCCGATTATCATCAATTGGGCAGAACCTATTTCCCGGAAATGAATTTTGATGTGTTTGATCGTGTAATGAAAACGAAGATCGAACAAGAAATCGAACAGGACTTTAAAGCCGGATACGAAGGGATCAAATTACTTCCCAAAGATGCCCGATTCGGGGTTTATATGGCATATCGTTATTACATCAAGTTGTTTCACAAGATTCAAAAAACGGACGCTCAAATTATTTTAGGGCAACGGATCCGGATTCCCGACAATAAAAAGTACCGTTTGCTATTTACTTCTTATCTTCGCCATAACTTGAATTTATTGTAAGTTTTGGAAACAGTTGTATTAGTTAATGAACAAGATGAGGTAATCGGTTCCATGGAAAAAATGGAAGCGCATCAAAAAGGCATTTTGCATCGAGCATTTTCTGTTTTCATTCATCGGGACGGGAAAATCTTGCTTCAACAGCGCAGCTTGAACAAATACCATTCAAATGGATTATGGACCAATACCTGTTGCTCTCATCCGCGTTTCGGTGAATCGGTGGCAACTGCGGGAAATCGTAGACTGAAAGAAGAAATGGGAATCGATTGTTTGGTAGAACCGGCCTTCCATTTTATCTATCGCGCCCAATTGGATGGCGGTCTGATTGAAAATGAACTTGATTATGTACTATTCGGCTATTACGACGGTCCTGTTCACCCAAATCCGGACGAAGTAATGGATTATAAATGGATGGAGTGGAATGAATTGGTGGAAGACATCCGGATCAATCCGAACCGTTATACAGCCTGGCTTCAAATATTACTGGCAGATTATACAAAAACCATAGAAGAAATCCTTTTCTCATGAAAATCTTTCGCGTCGAACAATTCAATGCAGCACATCGTCTCTTCAATCCGAAATGGGATGATGAAACCAACGACCGCGTTTTCGGAAAATGTAACAATCCCAATTTTCATGGACATAATTACAAACTGGAAGTTGAACTGGACGGTCCGATTAACCCAGACACGGGATATGTAATGGATATGAAAAAGCTTTCAGATATCATGAAACAAGAAATCCTGGAACGTTTCGATCATCGGAATTTAAATTTAGATTGCCCTGAATTCAACAATTTGATTCCTTCTGCAGAAAATATTGCATTGGTTTGCTGGAACATTTTACGTGACAAAATTCCTTCCGGGTTAAAATTAAAAGTGCGCCTTTGGGAAACACCCAAAAATGGTGTTGAATATGACGGCAACTAAAAATATGAACCAGGACAAATATCCTCTTAATCAAAATAATGGCTGCACTAATGCTTGCCAATATCAAAAGCTTAGCTTTTTCTTCTATTTTTGTTAGACACAAATTAATCATGAGAGCTCTTTCAGCAATAGGTTTCGTAATCAGTATCATCGGTTTGCTTTTGGTTTGTTACAACCAGTTTGCTGTTATTCCATTTTTGAATGATTTAAATAGCAGTAGTGAAATTTTGGATAATGAATTTACTGCAGCCCTGAATCAAAAATATGAAACCCAGCTTCTATTCATCAGTACACTCAGTATTATTGTCGGTGTTTTTTCCGTATTATTCTGCTCACTGGTTTATTTAAGAAAAAGAACCCGAATGACTTTCATTGGTACAATCTTAGGGCTATTCGTAGCAGTAATGGGAATTATTCACTCCTGGTACTAAGAAGTTCAATCAGTTGAAAAGGTTCAAAAGTTTAAACCTAAAATCAGCTGTTAAATACAATTTGAACTCTTTGAACTCTTTGAACTCTTTGAACTCTTTGAACTCTTTGAACATTTAATTATCTGATGGAAAACCTGACATTATTCTGGCATCGAAGAGATCTGAGAATTTCAGACAATGCGGGCCTTTTTAAAGCATTGAAACACGGAGAAAATATTCAGCCCATTTTTATTTTTGACACCCAAATCCTTCAACAACTGCCTACAAATGATCAACGGATCTTATTCATCCATCAGGCTATTGAGGAATTAAATGCATCCTATGGAAAACTAGGAGCTTCGTTGTGGGTTTTTCATGGAAATCCAACTCAACTGATTCCTGGATTAGTCAAAAAACATGCTGTTCAAAACATATTTTGCAACCGGGATTATGAACCGGATGCCATTCTGCGGGATCAATTGATTTATGAGGAACTTCAAAAAATGAACTGCATTTTTTCCGGATCAAAAGACCAGGTGATCTTTGAAAAGAACGAAGTCGTAAAACCGGATGGAAATCCCTATCATGTCTTCACTCCATATATGAAAAGATGGAAAGAAACTTTGACCGATTTCCATTTAAAATCATACCCTGTCGAGAAATACCTTTCCAAACTGAATCAAGGAATTGAAACAACTCTTCCCAGCATCACGGAACTAGGTTTTAGCGACGTTCAAACACAGGAATTCCCTTCAACTTCCATTCCAACGGAAATCATCCGGAACTATCACGACACCAGGGATATTCCTTCTCTTAACGGAACAACACGCCTAAGTATCCATTTGCGTTTTGGAACCATTTCAATTCGGGAATTGTTCAAAGAAGTCATTAAGATAAACAATGAGAAATTTCTGAACGAATTGATTTGGCGAGATTTCTATCAAATGATCTTGTATTGGTATCCCGGAAGTGTAAATCATGCATTCAAATCCGAATATGACCGGATCGAATGGGAATTTAATGAAATCCAATTTCAAGCCTGGTGTGAAGGGAAAACCGGATATCCAATCGTGGATGCAGGAATGCGTGAGCTCAATAAAACCGGGCACATGCACAATCGCGTACGTATGGTTGTTGCAAGTTTTTTGTGCAAACATCTCTTGCACGACTGGCGTTTAGGTGAACGCTATTTTGCGGAAAAATTACTGGATTTCGAATTGGCAAGCAATGTAGGTGGCTGGCAATGGGCAGCAGGTTCAGGTGTGGACGCCGCTCCTTATTTCCGGATCTTTAACCCGACAAGTCAGCAAGAACGGTTTGATCCGCAATTCGAATACATCAAAAAATGGGTTCCGGAATTCGGAACTGCCGATTATCCTGAGCCGATCGTCGATCACAAATGGGCACGTGAACGCGTTTTGGAACGCTATAAAAAAGGATTGAATTCGAAATAACTACTCGCGACGCAATTCTCCCGCCCTCCATTTCTGAAGGAAGGTTGCCCAGGCAAATGGATTCAGTAAGTTGTTTACCGGAGATTGCCCCATTGTATATAAACGCGTATTGTTCTGATTCACCACATTCCCGAATGAAAGTGATGCATCGCTGGGAACTAAGGAAGCAATATCAGCCAAACTTTGCCCGGATAATTGTTTTTGAGCTCTTATCATCGCATCATCATACGGGTTCATCTCCACAAATGCCTGTGCAAATGCTTCTTTTGAAGGCCAAGGATAAATGACAACCTCTTTCAATTGCACCGTATCAATGGTCATCATGTGAATAATGGAATAACGCGTTTCGCTTAAGGTATCCGGTACGATATAAGAAGAAGGTTTGTGCCCGTAATAGCGAAACAAAATTGTGTCGCCCGGTTGAACAACCATCGAAAAGAAACCGTAAATATCGGCTATTGTTCCCCGATGAACAGTTCTATTGTAAACTGCGGCATACGGCATTTCCTGCAAACTATCTGAAGAAACGACTACACCCGACAATTGAACCAATCGCTCTTCCTTTTGGGAAGCTGCGTTTAGCGAAATGGAAATGACCATTCCTATAAGTCCGTATTTCAACCAATTATTCATACTACAAGGTTACGTAATTTTCGATAATCCTAAAAAGCTTTCTGACCCCTTTAACAATAATTATCACGAAAAAGTAAGAAAGTTAATAGAAACTTTAACTAAAACGATTTGTTTCTGCCCGAAAATAATTACTTTTGCGAGAATTTATTTCAAAAATAGGTTCACACATGGCACTGTCCAATCTTAATTCAGTTAGAGAAGGTCTCACTTACGACGATGTACTCTTAGTCCCAGCATTTTCACAGGTTCTCCCTCGCGACGTTCAATTAAAAAGCAAAATCACACGCAATATTGAGGTCAACACCCCAATCGTTTCTGCAGCAATGGATACTGTTACGGAAGCAAGTTTGGCAATTGCACTTGCTCAGCACGGTGGAATTGGTGTAATTCACAAAAACATGACCATTGCGGATCAGGCATTGGAAGTCCGGAAAGTAAAACGTTCAGAAAGCGGAATGATCTTAGATCCGGTCACACTTTCAGAACATGCATTGGTAAGTGATGCGCTTGCTTTGATGTCGGAATTTAAAATCGGAGGTATTCCGGTTATCGACGGAAGTAAAAAATTAAAAGGAATCATTACCAACCGCGACTTGCGTTTTGAAAAGGACCATTCAAGACCGGTTCGCGAAATCATGACCACTGAAAACCTGATTACCACGAAAGACGGGACAAGTCTTGCAACGGCAGAAGAAATTTTACAAGAAAAGAAAATAGAAAAGTTACCGGTTGTTGATGCAGATAATACATTGATCGGATTAATCACTTACCGTGATATTATTAAAGTTAAAACGCATCCCAATTCTTGCAAGGATCAATACGGAAGATTACGTGTTGCCGCTGCTGTTGGTGTTACGCACGATACTATTGAGCGTGTACAAGCTCTTGTTGAGGCCGGCGTTGATGCTATAGTTATTGATACGGCACATGGACACACGGAAGGTGTTGTCGTAAAACTAAAAGAAGTAAAAGCACAATTCCCGAACGTCGATGTAATTGTGGGAAATATAGCAACTGCCGCTGCCGCTAAATACCTGGTAGAGGCCGGAGCAGATGCAGTGAAAGTAGGGATCGGTCCCGGATCGATTTGTACCACTAGAATCATTGCTGGAGTTGGTGTTCCTCAACTTACCGCTGTAAACGATGTTGCATTGGCATTGGAAGGAACAGGAGTTCCCGTTATTGCAGATGGAGGTATCAGATATACCGGTGATATTGTAAAAGCAATAGCAGCAGGTGCTGACGTGGTAATGATCGGTTCCATGTTTGCAGGAGTAGAAGAATCACCCGGTGAAACAATCATTTACGAAGGAAGAAAATTCAAATCTTATCGTGGAATGGGATCTTTGGAAGCCATGCAAAAAGGTTCCAAAGACCGTTATTTCCAGGATGCGGAAGACGATATCAAAAAATTGGTTCCGGAAGGAATTTCGGGACGTGTTCCTTACAAAGGAAACCTATTCGAAGTGGTTTACCAGATCGTTGGTGGTTTAAGAGCCGGAATGGGTTACTGCGGAGCAGGCTCCATCGGAAAATTGAAAGGGGCAGAATTCGTCCGGATCACTTCTGCCGGAATGCGCGAATCACATCCGCATGACGTGACCATTACCAGAGAAGCTCCGAATTATAGCTTGAAATAAAGAGAAAATCGTTTTCGAGACCAAAGTATAGAATGGGGTGAATCGTTTTCACTCCATTTTTTTTGATGTCAAACCTTAATTTTTTCTTAAATCAACCGAATTTACTTTCAAACCCGAAACAATGTGTTATTTTTGGCGTTCTTGGTTTGACTAAAGTATTATAATACATGAAAAAACGACTGATATTAGCCTTAGGAATTTTATGTTCCCTTAACACCATAGCCCAGACAGATAACGTAGTTATGGAGATTGACGGAAAAAAAGTTACTAAATCCGAATTCCTACAAATCTATTTGAAGAACAACAACAATCCGAAGTACGATAAACAATCGCTGGATGAATACATGGAATTGTTCAAAAAATTCAAATTGAAAGTTGCAGAAGCAGAAGCACTTGGATATGATACGATTCCAAAATTGAAAAAGGAATTGGCGGGTTACAGGAAACAACTTTCCCAACCCTATTTAATTGATTCTTCGAAAAATAGTGCGTTAGTAGCCCAGGCATATGAGCGTATGAAAAATGAAGTTCACGCAGCTCATATTTTGGTAAAAGTTGCTGAAAATGCTTCACCTGAAGATACACTTGCAGCTTACAACAGAATTCTTGCTATCAAAAAACGCATTGAAAATGGTGAGGACTTTGCAACTGTAGCCAGAGGAAAAAATGGTTCAGATGATCCTTCAGCAGTCAGAAACGGTGGAGATTTAGGGTATTTCACTGCTTTTCAAATGGTTTATCAATTTGAAGAAGCTGCTTACAAGACTCCGGTTGGAAAAATCTCCAACCCGGTTCGCACGAAATTCGGTTACCACATTCTGAAAGTAATGGACATTCGTCCGGCAAGAGGAACAATGAAAGCTGCCCATATCATGGTAGCAACAGGAAAAGACGCCGGTGCAGACGAAATCGAAAGTGCACGTAAAAAAGTAGATGAGATCTACGCTAAATTACAAGCAGGCGAATCCTTTGAACAATTGGCGAGCGAATTCTCAGATGACGCACAAACAGCAGAAAAAGGCGGAGAACTTCCTCTTTTTGGAACCGGCACAACAACGCGTATGGTTCCCGAATTCGAAGAAGCTGCATTTTCACTTACTGCAAACGGAGAAATTTCCAAACCGGTACAAACTGCATTCGGATTTCACATTATCAAACGTTTGGACCTGACTCCACTTCGTTCATTTGATGAATTGAAAAAAGAAATTCAAGGAAAAGTAAATAAAGATGAGCGCTCGGTTGTAACGCAAAATTCATTTATTGAAAATTTGAAAAAAACTTACGCTTTCAAAGACAGTTATAGCAAAACAAATAAATGGTTTGTACAAAGTATCGATACCAATTACTTCAAAGGAACATGGAATGCAGATGCATTGAAAACAAATACGGCCATGTTTACCTTGGATAAAAAAGCGTATACTCAAAAAGAATTCGCATCATACCTTCAAAAAAACTATAGAAGTTTTAGAAATATGGATTCGAAATCATTGGTTGAAAAACAATACAAAGCTTGGCAAAACAGCGAAATACTGGCATACGAAGAAAGCAAACTGGACAGCAAATATCCTGACTTCAAAGCATTGATGCAGGAATACCATGACGGTATCCTACTTTATGAGATCATGTCTGACAAGGTCTGGAACAAGGCAATTAAAGACACTTCAGGATTGAAAACATTCTTTGAAGGTCACAACAGTAATTATACTTGGGGGAAACGCTACAATGCTTATGTATATGAGTGTTTGAATGACGATATCTCGAAAAAGGTGGCAACGATGTTAAAAAGTGACACGATTTCGTCCCGTACGATCATCAATGCAATCAACAAGGATTCTGAATTGAACTTACGTGTAAGAACAGGTAAATTTGAAGTTGAGACGACTCCTTACCTGAAAGGACGTGATTTGAAAAAAGGTGTAAACCCGGCTTATGTCTACGAAGGTAAATATTACATTTTGAAAATAGACGAAATCCTTGAGCCTACTACCAAGACAATGTCAGAAGCAAAGGGAGCTGCAACTTCAGATTATCAGAACTATTTGGAGAAAGAATGGCTGGCGGAAATCGCTAAGAAGCATCCGATTGTCATTCATGAACAAGTCCTTTACAGTTTAGGAAAATAACAGTTAGAAAAGCCGGTCTCAACCGGTTTTTCTTTTTAATAAAAAAGTTAATTCTTAAAATAATGTAATTTGCCGGACGTTATTGATTGAATCTCAAAAAAGAACACGAAATTAGCGGTTCATTCGCATGATAAAAAAGAACATGAAATACAGCATATTCCTTAGTTTACTTTTCACTTTGGCATTCACAAAGACCTTTGCCCAACCCAAAATAATTGACAAGGTAGTTGCACAAGTGGGTGACAACATCGTTCTCTATTCTGAAATTGAGGGACAAAAACAGTCCATGAAGCAGAATGGTGTCACCGATGCTGACATTGATGAATGTGCTCTTTTAGAGCAAATGCTTTATAACTTCCTACTGGTGAACCAAGCTGAATTAGACTCGATCCAAATCAGTGATGAGCAAGTAGATGCCGAAATGGAAAACAGGCTTCGGGTGATTGAAGGTCAGATGAAGAATGTGAAAGACGATAAGGGAAATCCAATTACGATTGAGTCCTTTTATGGAAAAACAAAACTACAGATCAAGGAAGAATTCCGGGGAACTATCAAGAAAAGATTGCAAGGTCAGGAAGTAGAACGCGGAATCACTGCAACAATAGATGTTTCACCCTTGGAGGTGGAGACTTTCTTTACTCAGATTCCCAAAGACAGTTTACCCTACATCAACTCGCAGCTTTCCTTTCAACAAATTGCCATTTTCCCCAAGATTACAAAAGCAGACAAGGAAGCTGCATTTAAACAAATTTCCGATCTGAGGAAGCAGGTTGTTGCCGGAAGAACTACGTTCTGTTCTGCGGCATCTTTTTATTCTGAGGATCCTGGAAGTGCCAAAGCCTGTGGACGGATTGAAGGCACGCGCGGGACAATGGTACGTCCTTTTGAAGCAACAGCATACAGCTTAAAGGTGGGTGAAATCAGTGACGTATTCGAAACAGATTTCGGATACCACTTTATGCAGCTGATCGAACGAAAAGGTGATGATTACATCGTGAATCATATCCTGATTGCACCGAAATTCAGCTTGGACAGCCTCGATGCTTCCAGCAAACGAATGGAAAGATGTTATGAAGAGTTAAAACAGAACAAATTGATTTGGGACGATGCAGTGAAAATCTATTCGAATGATGTTAACACGAAAGAAAACAAAGGATATATTACAAACCCGATCACAGGAGAAATCAAATGGAGTGTGGAGCAGGTGAACCAAGTTGACCCCATGATGTTCCAATTGACTGATGGTCTGGAATTGAATCAGATCACTACTCCAAACTTGTATTACGATTTTAATGAGCGAAAAGAAGCGATTCGAATTGTTCGTATTGCTGAAAGAACAAAACCTCACGTTGGAAACCTTATCGATGATTACAATTTGTTCCGTATGATGGCATTGGAAGAGAAAAAACAAAAGGCAATCTCTGCTTGGACAAAAACAAAAATTTCAACTGCATATATTCGAATCGATGATTCATTCAAGGATTGTCACTTTGAAAATCAATGGATCCCTAAAGCACCTTAAAGAAAAACTATAAAACTTATGTCAGACGTAGCTGCTATTGAACAACTGGTAAAAGACTATAAAGCTCTCAAAAACGAAATTCATCAGGTAATTGTTGGTCAGGAAGAAGTTGTTGACCAGGTATTGATTTCAATATTCTCCAGAGGACATTGTTTACTTGTTGGAGTTCCCGGATTAGCAAAAACCTTATTGGTGAATACCATTGCCGATACATTAGGTTTGTCTTTCAACCGTGTTCAGTTTACCCCCGACCTGATGCCATCAGACATTGTCGGTTCTGAAATCCTGGATGAAAGTCGCCAATTCAAATTCATCAAAGGTCCTTTATTCAATAATATCATCCTGGCGGATGAGATTAACCGTACACCTCCCAAAACGCAATCCGCACTATTGGAGGCGATGCAGGAAAGAAGAGTTACTGCTGCCGGAACTACTTATACCCTTCCGCATCCATTCTTCGTACTGGCAACTCAAAACCCGATAGAACAAGAAGGAACATATCCGTTACCTGAAGCTCAATTAGACCGTTTCATGTTCAACATCTGGGTAGATTACCCAAGCTTTGTTGAAGAATTGGCAATCGTAAAAAGTACCACGTCAGACACGAAAATCACATTGAACCGAATTGTTTCAGGAGAAAAGATTGCAGAATACCAGGAATTGATCCGTCGTATTCCGGTTCCGGATAATGTATTGGAATATGCTGTGAAACTGGTTGCAAAAACACGTAAGGACAATCCATTGGCTCCACAACTCACGAAAGATTTCATTTCATGGGGAGCCGGTCCGAGAGCATCTCAATACTTGATTATCGGTGCAAAATGCCACGCTGCTTTACACGGTCGTTTCTCACCGGATATCGATGATGTGAAAGCGGTTGCTTTGCCGATCTTAAGACACCGCATCGTCCGGAATTACCGCGCAGAAGCAGAAGGTTATTCCAATGACCGGATTATTACAGAATTGATGAAGTGAAATTCATTGTAACAAATTGATAAACAAAAAAGGGACGTCTCGCATATGCAGAACGTCCCTTTTCATTTTTTTATACTGATTCCTTATACGCTAATCGTATACGTATGTCCATCGATCACAATCGTAAATGTTCCGTCACAGTCACCTGTCCCGTAATCAATTGTACGTGTTGATTTTCCTGTTGGTGTAATTTCTAAAGTTCCTTTTGTAATGTAAGGACAATATGCTTTTACATGAAGCGGACTCGTCACATTTGCAACGTAGCCATCACCGTTCACAACTTGCGCTGTTGCAGTTCCGGTCACATCCCATTCATCATCCGCAATACTCCAGGTACTGTAGCCGTTGGTAAATGTCCGGACCTGAGCTGAAACATAGGTTGCAACTTCTCCTGTCGTCAATGTCACAACACCATTGATATCCACATCATAATATGGTTGGCTTTGGCCGTTTACACCCATATTCTCAACTGTCATCACACCTTCTACCTTATTGTCATTCACATAGTAGTTTACCGGAGTGAATTTCACGATTGTTCCCTGGTTATAATACGCTCCGTTGTAAGAAATAATCAACTTCCCGCGACGTTGCTTGTAATCATTACAAGTACAGTTAGCAGTTCCCCAATCGATTGTAATGGTATCTTGAACACCAACAGTATCCAATGTGATAATTACGTTACAGTCTGCTTTTTCAGCTTCCGTAACGCTATGGCTATCCTGGTATTTGTAAATTGGTTTCCCAATACCATAAACAAAGACACCTCCTTTATAAGCCTGGTCAGACATGTTTGCCATTTCAGCAAATGCATTTTCTACAATGGCATTTGTTTTTGGAGCACTACTTTCGTCATACGCCCATTTCTTCTTACATGAAGCAACTTGAACTATTGCCGCAAGAGAAAAAGTAAAAATTAAGAATCGTTTCATTTCAATGTAGTTTTAGAATTGCGAATATCGTTGATAACAAATAACATACCAAACCTTTTTCGTATAAATGAGTAAATATCACTTTTAATCGATTATTTCGCGAAAAGTTACACTTCTTGTTAAAATCTGATTGACAAAATCCCCCCATTTACGGCACTTCATTTCGTTGTTCACATTTCAGTATTAATAGTTTCAACGGTCAGATCCGAATCCGACATCAGCTTCCACCTATCTTTGTTCCATGAAAGATCTCAAATCTTTACAAGCCCTAATTGCACTCATGGATGATCCGGATGAGCAAGTTTATGCGCATGTAAGAGATCGCTTGCTGGAAATCGGGCCGGATGCCGTAGAGCTCCTGGAATCTTCCTGGGAAGAAAAAGATTACGGATTGCTCTTTCAATCGCGGATTGAAACGATTATCCATGAAATTCAGTTCGAGGAATGTAAACGCCAATTGGTTTCGTGGTACAGCAGTTCTTCCAAAGACTTATTGAAAGGTGCGATCATCATTGCCAAATACCAATACCCGGGATTGGACGAAAAGCACGTTTATGAGTTCATTGAACGTGTTCGACGAGATTGCTGGTTGGAGTTAAACCCGAACATGACCGCTTTTGAGTCGATTCGCATTATCAATAAGGTATTGTTCGGTCAATACGGTTTTTCAGGAAATTCAAAGAATTACAATTCACCACTCAATTCCTTTATCAATACTGTGATTGAAACCAAGAAGGGAAATCCACTGAGCCTGAGTATCCTTTACAGCATCATCGCCCAGGAACTGAAGCTTCCGATCTACGGAGTGAATCTTCCCAACCATTTCATTTTAGCTTACATGGATAACAATGGAGTGAACCAATTTATCTCCAACGGAAACGAGTACGGGGTCTTGTTCTATATCAATGCCTTTTCCAAAGGAAGCATGCTTCAAAAAGACGATATCACCCAATTTTTATCCAGTATCCAAGTTGCGCCGCAAGCGAGTCATTTCCAACCGTGTTCCAATTCCGATATCATTCGCAGAATGCTTACAAACCTGGTTTCCTCGTTCCAACAAGTAGGAAACCTGGAGAAGGTAAGTGAATTGATTGAGTTGCGCGGCTTGCTGGATTAATTGAAGGTCTTACCTAGTGTATAAATCAGCATTCCTTATCCGGTCAATTTTTACATTCTACATTTTCAATTCGCTTTAATTTGTATCTTGTCTCCGCTTGCAAATAAGTGAGCAAATTCGTTGATAAAAAATAAACTCATGGCAAAATATCCTTTCATTCTCATGACACTTCTCGGAATAAATCAATCTATCCAGGCTCAGGAAGACAAATACCAATGGCTGGAAGAAGTGGATGGCAAAAAAGCTTTGGAATTTGTAAATGCTCAAAACAAAGCTACTTTCGAAAAATTGAGCAAACAAAAGGATTATCAATCCATTTACGACAAGACGCTGGAGATTTCCAATTCTTCCGACCGGATCGCTTACCCGAATATCCAGGGAAAATTCGTGTACAATTTCTGGAAGGACCAACGTCACGAACGCGGAATCTGGAGAAGATGCACCTTGGTTGATTACAACACCGGGAAAATGAATTGGGAAATCCTCTTGGATATCGATGCGCTATCTCAAAAAGACAGCATCAAATGGGTTTACAAAGGCGCAAGCGGTTTGTATCCTTCCTATAACCGGTTTTTGATTGAACTTTCCAATGGCGGCGGAGATGCAGTTTACATCAAGGAATTTGACGTGAATACCAAACAATTTGTGGAAGACGGATTCCAAATCGACGAAGCAAAAGGTGGGGCAAGTTACATCGATGAAAACACGGTGATCGTTTCAACCGATTTCGGTAAGGGTACGATGACTACTTCCGGCTATCCGAACCAGGTGAAGATCTGGAAACGCGGAACGTTACTGAAAGATGCGCAACTCATCTACGAAGGAAAAAACACGGACGTTGGAAGTTGGGGTGGAATCTTGCGTGCCGACGGAAAAAGTTATGTTTTCATCTCCCGCGCTCCTTCCATGTTTACAACTCAAAAATTGCTTTGGATTGATAACAAGATTGTGACTTTGGACATTCCCGACGATTGTAATCTGAACGGCATCCTGAAAGGTCAGTTAATTATCCAATTGAAATCCGATTGGACGGTAAATGGCCAAACCTATAACAATGGAGCGCTTCTGAGCATGAATTTCGACAAGTTATTGAAAGGCGTGAAAGAAATTCATATGATTGTCCAACCCGACGAATTTTCTAGTATCTCGGATGTTTCCACTACCAAAAACCAATTATTGGTAAATATGCTGACGAACGTTACGAGTAAATTATTTATCTATTCATTCATTGAAGGAACATGGGCCGACCAACAAGTGAAAGCACCGGATTTCGGAACCATTTCCCTGATTTCTGCCCACGAGTTTTCCGACCAGTATTTTTTCCAATACGAAAACTTCATCACTCCATCCACCTTGTATGCAGCTGATGCGGAAAAAAACACCTTCAATGCAATCAAGTCACTTCCATCTTATTTTGATGGAAGCAAATACGAAGTAAAGCAGTTCAAAGCACGATCAAAAGACGGGACTATGGTTCCCTATTTCATGGTAGCAGCAAAAAACATCAAATATGACGGTTTGAATCCTACCTTGATTGTTGCTTACGGCGGATTTGAAGTTTCCTACCAACCGTTCTACGCATCCAAATATGGAAACACCTGGCTGGACAAAGGAGGAATCTTCGTGATCGCCAATATCCGGGGCGGTGGAGAATTCGGCCCGAAATGGCACCAGGACGGAATCAAGGAAAAACGCCAGAATGTCTTTGATGACCTGTTTGCAGTTTCAGAAGACCTGATTGCGAAGAAAATCACTTCACCGAAACACTTGGGAGTCATGGGCGGAAGTAACGGTGGTTTATTGGTCGGAGTTGCTTTTACGCAAAGACCCGATTTGTACAACGCCGTAGTTTGCCAGGTTCCTTTATTGGATATGCAGCGCTACAATAAACTCCTGGCCGGCGCAAGCTGGATGGGCGAATACGGAAACCCGGACGTTCCGGAAGAATGGGCGTACATTCAGAAATATTCTCCCTACCAAAATCTGAAAGCAGGAATGAAATACCCGGAAGTGTTCTTCACAACTTCTACCCGCGATGATCGCGTTCACCCGGGGCATGCCCGAAAAATGGTTGCCAAAATGAACGACATGGGATACAAAACGTATTATTACGAAAACACGGAAGGCGGACATGCCGGTTCATCCACCAACGAGCAAAGTGCAAAAGGCACAGCTTTGATGATTTCCTATTTGTTGATGAAGTTGAAGTGATTGAAAAATAAAAACTATAAATTAAAACCAAATTTTAAATGCAATCTACTACAAAATTGATATTAGTAACATTTCTGTTTCTACTCGGTTGTAGTTCTAGGAATTCTAGCAAATGCATTGAAGGAGATTGTGAAAATGGTCATGGAACAAGACAATGGAGTGATCAGGGTTTGGAAAAAGGGCAATGGAAAAATGGAAAACTTAATGGTAAGGGTTTTCAATATTTTGGATCCACATCGGCCTTTGCCGGAGATACATATACCGGAAATTTTAAACAAGACAAGTATAACGGCCATGGAGTTTATTATGACAGAAGCGAAGATTCAAAATATGTTGGCAGTTGGAAAAATGGTAAACCAAATGGAATAGGATTTGGTAGATGGGGAAAAAAATCAAAGTACCCGAACAGATATTATCATGGTGAATATAAAAATGGCTTAATGCACGGTCATGGAACTAAGTTTTGGGGTATCGCCGAAGAGGACAAATTCACTAATAACAAGTACACAGGTGAATGGAAAGAGGATGAAATGGATGGATTCGGCAAATACGAATGGGCGGATGGAAGTTATTATGAAGGACCATGGAAAAATGGGCAACAAAATGGCAATGGTGTTTATGTATTTAAAACCGGGGAAATTTTCAAAGGACATTGGGAAGACGGATATTGTGAAGCTCTCTCTAAAAAAATGGGTCTCGAATGAATCTCTAAATAAATTTTATTTTTCCTTTTCGATTTTAAACTTTCAACTTACAACATTCCAAAACCTTAACACTTTATAGCATTTTATGTGTGATCAATAGAATAAATAATTAGTATCTTGAGAATTCACCAATAAGAGAAAAGATGACTTGGAGGGAACTACGGAATCATCTGAAAGGGAAAGTATTTCTTATCGGCTTAACTTTCGTTGATCAGGATGGGAAAGTGATGGAAGTGTACCAGACACATGGAACAGTTTCCAAATTGACAGTGGACGGATTCTTCAAAATACGTCGGGAGGACAATAGCATCTTTACCATGCCATACGATAAGGACACTATAAAGGCAGCAAAAGAAGGAGAATACCGCGAGAAATCGACAGGGGAAATTATCAAAAATCCCGATTTCATTATGACCTGGGAAATTAAAACTACCAGTCAGGATAATTTGGATGAGGTCAAGAAATACGGATACAAACCGACCTTTGATTATGGTAATTCAAAAAACTTCAATCAAGTCGAAGATGAAATGGAAGATTGATGGATAAGGACTTTGATTTCAAACTAATCAAACCGGACAAGTCACTTGCAGATTATGTCGAAAGTTTCTGGATGTTAGAGAACCAATCCGACAATGAAAAGGAGGTTGTCATCTTACCTGACGGTCGCATTGACTTGTTTTTTTCGCAATCGGCAACAGAGCCGTTTCATGTTACACTCTCAGGAATAGAAACACATCCAGATAAGGCCATGCTGGCACCCAAAACCCGCATGTTTGCCATCAGTTTCAAACTGCTTGCGACAGAATACATAATCGAGCAACCCGTTTCCAGCCTGTTGAACTATGCGAAATATCTTCCCACCGACTTTTGGGATTTTGATGTAACCGATCTTCAAGACTTCGACCTCTTTTGCGAAAAGGCTTCCGAAAAAATCCGATTGCTCCTGCCAAAGGAAATCGACAAGCGGAAACAGCAACTTTTTGATCTGATTTACACATCAAACGGAGCATTAACTGTTAAGGAACTTTCGGAGAAAGTATCCTGGAGTAGCAGGCAAATTAACCGCTATTTCAACCAGCAGTTTGGCATTCCCTTAAAAACATACTGCACTATTCTTCGTTTTCGTACTTCATTTCATCACATCAAGGAAGGCAAGCTATTCCCGGAACAAAATTTCGCAGACCAATCTCATTTCATCAAGGAAGTCAGGAAATTATCCGGTGTTTCGCCCAAAGATCTGAAGCGAAATAAAGATGACCGATTTATACAATTTTCAACTATGGATCCCAAGTAATTTTGTGTCATTAAACAAGCGTTTTAGACATGAAATTACAAGACAAAAAAATTGCAATCATTGGCGGCGGTCCGGGAGGATTGACACTGGCAAGACTTTTACAGCTCAAAGGCGCAGATGTAAAAGTGTATGAACGAGATCTCAATAAAAATGCACGTGTCCAGGGATCCCCACTCGATTTACATGATAATTCGGGTTTGGCAGCACTCACCGAGGCAAATCTATTGGAAGAATTCAAGAATAACTATCTTCCAGGCGCCGACCGAATGAAAATCATGAATGAACGAGGAGAAGTATTCCACAGTGATCATGAAACCAAACCGGAAGAAAATTTCGGACATGAACATTTCCGTCCCGAAATAGATCGCGGAGCCCTGAGAAAAATACTATTGGAATCACTGGAACCGGGAACAGTTGTCTGGGACAGCCATTTTATTTCCATGGAAAAACAACAGGAAGGCTGGTTCATGCATTTCAAAAATGAAGAGACCATTTACGCAGATATTGTTATCGGTTCCGATGGGGCCAACTCCAAAATCCGGCCGTATATCACAAACACCAAACCCTTCTATTCCGGAATCACCATGCTTGAAGGAAATATTTATGATGCAAAAAACACAGCGCCTCAAATTTCCGCCTTACTCAACGGAGGAAAAATAATGGCTTTCGGTAAAGAAAAAGATTTGCTGATGGGACAAAAAGGCAATGGGGAAATTGGATTTTATGCCAGTTTTAAAGCACCAGAAAACTGGGGCGCAGCCAGTGGCTTAGATTTTTCGGATAACCTTCAATTGCTGGACTGGTTTAAGAAAGAATATCCTGAGTGGAGTGACATCTGGTATCAACTATTTGAAAGTACCGCCACGCCATTTGTGCCGAGACCGATCTATTGCATTCCTTTCGACCAAACCTGGGAAACCGCATCCAACCTGACACTTATTGGTGATGCCGCTCACGTAATGCCTCCTTTTGCGGGTGAAGGTGTAAATATGGCGATGTTGGACGCATTGGAATTGAGCGAATGCCTGACTTCTGACAAATACACCAATTTACAGGATGCGATTGCTTCCTATGAAACAACGATGCGAAAAAGAGCTGCAATCATCGCGAAGGAATCACTTGAAAACGGTGAGCGGATGCACAATGAAACGGCGCTGACGACCATGTTGGAGTTCTTCAGCGGACATTAAACCGGAATTGAAATTAGTCGTATATTCGGTATTTAGCAGACTAATTAAAAAAAACACTCAAACAAGTAACGTGAAAAACATACCGACACTATACGAATGGGCAGGCGAACTAAAAACCTTTGAACGATTATTCACCCGGTTCTATGACAAAGTCCTGAAAGACGATCTATTGGGTGAAGTTTTTAAAGACATGTCACCTGAACACGTGAAGCATGTTTCCAATTTCGTAGCTGAAGTATTTGGAGGTGGTGAATTCTACACCCGGGAGAACAATGGCAGCCATTCAAAAATGATCGGCCAGCACATCGGGAAAATGCTTACCGAAGAAAAACGACAGCGTTGGATGCAGCTGTTATTGCAAACAGCAGATGAAGTCGGGCTGAAAAGTGACCCGGAATTCCGTTCAGCGTTTGTGGGATATATTGAATGGGGAACGAGGCTTGCTGTCATCAATTCTCAATTAACCGAAAATCCGATGGATACGAATGAACCTATGCCGAAATGGGGCTGGGGAGAAACGGGTGGTCCTTATGATCCGGAAGTTCTTTAACATGTTAAAAGTGACATCATGATATCAAACGACATCGATTTTATTTCTGTTAAAGATCAAAGCCAGGATTTCCCGAAACATTTCCACGAAACATTCTGTATCTCATTGATCCGGAATGGAATCGAGAAAATTGAATTGGAAGAGCGTTTTCTGTACAGTCAGGCACATTGTATTTCCATAACCAATCCATATGAAGTACATGCAAACCCGGTTGTGGACAACGATGTCAAAGTCAGTTTCGATACCTTATATGTTTCGGGTGAATTAATGGCATTTCTTCAGAACGGGAAAGGAATTGAATTCAAAAACAGGCAAATCCGGGATAGTCAAATCAACCGCACCTTCATACAGCTACTGGAAAAACTGAAATGCAACAATGATTCGCAATCCGGGCTCCTATTGAAGGATTTAATGATGCAGCTGTATCCATATGCACAAACGTCAAAGGACGAAGCGGTTTCTTCCTTTCACTCAGACTACTTAACGGAACTGGTCACTTACATTGAGCAAAACCTGGAAAACAAACTTTACCTGGATGAGCTGGCGAAAATCACGAACCTGAACAAATACGGCTTTGCTAAAAAATTCAAGTCATTGACAGGAATGACACCCATGAGTTATGTATTGATGAAAAAGATTTTTGCCGCAAAAACCAAAATCAGTGCAGACTGTGATCTCACAGATTTGGCCTACGCGTATAATTTTACAGACATCTCACACTTTTCGCACAGTTTCAAAAAGTATATCGGTATTTCACCTAAAGAATATAGAAATCAGTTGAGCGGGCAATTGCCAAGATTATACAAGTAAAGTTGGATTTCCAACTTTAAATTTGACCAAAAGAGTTCAATGAAAAAGTTGCTTTCCATCATTTTGATCTTCATTCTGGTTCTTGAATGCCATGCCCAACAAAACAGACAGCTCAGCAAACGTCAATTATTGAAGGATTTTGATGTCTTTCAACGCATTTTTGAAAAGGCCAATGCCGGATTATATAAATACCATGCGAAACCCGAAATGGACAGCGTTTTCTCTACAAATAGAAAACGGATCGATAAAAACACTTCTTATCGTGCGTTTTACACTATCCTATGGAATGTGATTGATTTTACAGGGAGTTGCCATAATGAGTTAAGTTATCCGGATTCCCTGAAAAAAGAACTGCGCAAACAAAAAATATTCTTCCCTTTACCTCTGAAATATCTGAACAACAAACTTTACTCAAATCTTACGTACGAAAACATTCCGGTTGGCAGCGAGATCCTGGCTATAAACGGAATCAATGCAATGGAATTTGCGAATAACGTTTCCAGATACTTGAGTACGGACGGGGTCAATACTACCGGAAAACATGCCTTTCTTGAAACGAATCTGTTAACCTTCTTTGTTTACCTGGCTTATGGAGAACAGCATTCTTTTGTAATTAGTTACAAAGACAGTTCAGCCGTCAGAGAAACAGTTTTAGAATCCGTCGACTACAAAAAAGCCATAGAAAATTACAAAAAGAGATTTATCCCCGATTACGAAAAAAATGGCACTGCTACGTATTCTTTCAACTACATTGATACAACAAAAACAGGTTTACTGACTGTGAGTACCTTCGCATTAGGCGGACCCAAGAGTGAAGGACATCAAAACTATGCTGTATTCCTTGATTCGGTTTTTACCGATCTGAAGACCCGAAACATTCAAAATCTGGTTGTAGACATCCGTGAAAATGGCGGAGGAAATGATCCGAACGACCTGTTATTGTATTCTTACCTTACCAAACGCAATTTCAGAGAGAATCTCTCAGCATTCACTTTATTTTGCGATGTTCCTCTAAAAAAATTCTTTGTAGAGGAAGAAAAGGATGAGATCAGGGATTTGGAGGAAGAATTAAAGAAAGAGCATTCCATTTTAAAGGGCGGGAAATATTACCAGAACGAAAAATTCAATCAACCCTGGACTCCCAAACCCAATGCTTATTCAGGGAAAGTATATCTTTTAGTCAGCCCGTTTGTAGCTTCAGCAGGTTCTTTATTTGCCAGCATGGTAAAAAGTGATGAGGAATCTGTTGTGATCGGGCAGGAAACTTTGGGTGGATATTACGGGCATACCGGGCATATCCCCGTTATTTACAAGCTTCCGAATACCGGACTCCTGCTATCATTTTCAATTGTAGACCTTGAACAAGATGTACAAAAATTACCGGATCAAAAATATGGAGACGGGGTGAAACCGGATTACACAGTAGATCAAAGCATGGAAGAATACTTAAAAAGTACCGATTCCGTGATGGAATATGCAAAAAGGATATCGAATCAATAAACAAATACAAAAATCAGTTATTTTCCAAGTGAGCGAACCCGTAAATTTGTACTGTTTCAGGCAAAGATTAGCAAGTTCCGGATTTTATAACAGTTAACTTCTTTCGAACTTTGCAGTTTAAAATTGAGAATAATGACCGAACAGCAGCAGATCAATTACCAGCGTATCGCTGAAGCGATTGAGTATATTCGAACAAACTTCAAAGAACAGCCCAATCTCGATGAAGTTGCACAAAAGGTTCATTTGAGTCCCTTCCATTTTCAACGGATCTTTAGTGAATGGGCCGGCACAAGTCCAAAGAAGTTTCTTCAATTCACAACCGTTGAATATGCAAAAAAACTTTTAAGGGAAAATCAAACTACTCTTTTTGAAGCCGCATACGAAACCGGACTTTCGGGAACCGGGCGTTTACACGATCTGTTCGTCAATATTGAAGGGATGACACCCACCGAATATAAAAACGGAGGAAAGAACCTGATCATCAATTACAGCTTTGCAGAAAGTCCCTTTGGAAATATCATCGTAGCTTCGACTCAAAAAGGGATTTGTTACATGGCATTTTCCGATGATGAGCCTCTTGCACTTGCAACCCTTCAACAGCACTTCCCGAATGCCCGTTTCAGTCACCTGATTGATCCGATTCAGCAAAATGCAATTCATATCTTCACTCACGACTGGACAAAATTAAACCAGATAAAACTGCATTTGAAAGGAACCGATTTCCAACTCAAAGTTTGGCAAACACTATTAATGATCCCAATGGGACAACTCACTACTTACGGGGCTATTGCACATCATATTGAAAATCCCAATGCTTCAAGAGCTGTAGGCACGGCCATCGGAAGCAATCCGGTTGCTTTGCTGATTCCTTGTCACCGGGTGATTCAATCTACCGGGGTCTTTGGCGGTTACATGTGGGGAAACACTCGAAAAACAGCTCTTATCGGATGGGAAGGAACGAAAACATATCCTGAGCTCATCTAGCAAGTTTCGGGTTTTACTGCTAGTCCATTATCCCAATCTTTGCATTCAAGTTTAAAACAGAAATGCAAAAATTTAAAAACAACCTTCGAGTAAATAAGCAAAGCTAATCAACCGGGAAGAACTAATCACGCAAGAAAGTATTTTAAAGACCTTTTAATTCGTATCAAATCCCACTTCCAGCTGCATTTCCTTCATCTCTGTAATCATTTTAGCAGATGGATTGATGCGCAATCGTTTGGACGGCATGCTCACTGTGAGATTGTCCAAATGATCGATTACTGTGAATTTGACTGAGCAATTCCCTTCTTCGCTTTCCTTGAACATCGATTCCAGCTTGTTCAACATCATCTGGTCCAACAATTTGATCGGAACCGTGATATTGATCGTGGCCGTTTTCGTTCCCATCATATCCTGCAATTGCTCAATGGAGTTGATGCTGAATTCAATCGGTTTCATTTTCGTGATCTTATCCGGATAAGGACCTTCCTGAACCCGTCCTTTGATGGCAACAAACAGATCCTTCGTCAACAAATGTTTGAATTTCAAATAAGTATCTCCGAAAATGTATTGCTTGTGGGAATTCGTATAATCCTCAATCAGGATCAAACCGAATGGTTTCCCTGTTTTAGTTGTCAAATGTTGTGCATCGGTAATGATGGCGGGAATCGTAAAATCGCGCCCCAAATGATTTTTCACATTGGAGAGCAGTTCCACATTTCCATTGCAAAATGCTTCTATCTCCACCCGGAAATCATCCAAAGGGTGCCCGGAAATAAAGATCCCAACCACTTCACGCTCGCGATTCAATTTATAGAGCAAGCTCCATTCTTCCGAAGCCGGAATGGTCGGTTCAGGCATTTTCACATCTGCCGATTCCCCGAACATGGAAACCTGTGCAGAATTTTCATTGTCCTGCAAGCTGTTACCGTACTTCAGCGCATTTTCAATGAAAGTTTTTCCCCCGGGATCCAAGGCAAAATACTGCGCCCGGTGTGCCCCGCGGAATGAATCGAAACAACCGGCATACGCCATACTTTCCAAGGCTTTCTTGTTTACAAGACGCAAATTCAGGCGCTTGGTCATTTCAAAAATGGACTGGAACCAGCCTTCTTCCTCCCGATTCTGAATGATATTTTCCACAGGACCACTTCCCAAACCTTTGATTCCACCCAACCCGAAACGGATCGCTCCGGCAGCGTTCACTGTAAATTCATAAACCGATTCATTCACATCCGGTCCAAGTACTTCAAGCCCCATACGCCGGCATTCTTCCATGAAGAAGCTCACCTGCGTGATGTCATTCAAGTTATTGGAAAGTACCGCAGCCATAAATTCAGCCGGGTAATTGGCTTTCAGATACGCTGTTTGGTAAGCAATCCAGGCATAACAAGTGGAATGCGATTTGTTGAAGGCGTAGGATGCAAATGCTTCCCAGTCTTTCCAGATCTTCTCCAAAACCACCGGATCATGTCCGCGTTGTCCTCCTTGTTCTACGAACTGAGGTTTCATTTTATCCAGGATGTAGCGTTGCTTCTTACCCATTGCTTTACGCAATACGTCGGCATCACCCTTGGAGAATCCAGCCAATTTCTGGGATAAAAGCATTACTTGCTCCTGGTAGACTGTAATTCCATATGTTTCCTTCAGAAACTCTTCACAGGCATCTAAATCGTATTTAATCTCTTGTTCCCCGTTCTTCCGTTTAATGAAATCGGGAATATATTCCAACGGACCCGGACGATACAAGGCATTCATCGCAATCAAATCCGCAAATACGGACGGACGCAATTCACGCATGTATTTCTGCATTCCGGGACTCTCGTATTGGAAAATCCCTACCGTTTCACCTCGTTGGAACAACTCGTAGGTTTTCAGATCATCAATCGGAAAAGTATCCGGATCCAAATCAATATCGTGTCGCTTCTTTACGTTTTTGACCGCATCCTTGATCAAGGTCAAGGTTTTCAGTCCCAGGAAGTCCATTTTCAACAATCCCGCTTCTTCCGCAACCGAGTTATCGAATTGGGTACACCACATCCCTGTATCTTTTGCAAGTGCTACGGGAACGAAATTGGTAATATCATCAGGTGTGATGATGACACCACAGGCGTGAATTCCGGTATTGCGGACAGAACCTTCAATGCGCTGTGCTTGTCTCAAAACCTGAGCGCGCATGTCCGTTCCTTTCGCAAGTAATCGCAGTTCCTGCACATTCGCCAGGTCCTGCGGACTATTCGTCAACTTCTCTGCAAGTTTCGGTTCTTCCCAATTGAAGATCGCATCCAATGAGAAGTTATCCGGGATGAGCTTCGCCAAGCCATTCGTTTCAATCAAAGGCAAATCCAATACACGTCCCGCATCCCGAATGGAAGACTTTGCAGCCATTGTTCCATACGTAATGATTTGCGCAACTTGGTTGGAGCCATATTTTTCAATTACCCAGTCAATGACTCTTCCACGGCCTTCATCATCGAAGTCGATATCGATATCGGGCATGGAAACACGATCCGGGTTCAGGAAACGCTCAAATAGCAAATCGTAGGCGATCGGATCCACATTGGTAATTCCCGTACAATAAGCAACGGCAGAACCCGCCGCCGATCCACGGCCCGGACCAACAGAAACACCCATATCGCGGGCTGCCTGACAAAAATCCTGTACGATCAAGAAATACCCGGGATATCCCGTTTTCTCAACCGTCGCCAATTCAAAGTCCAAGCGTTCGCGAATTTCGTCCGTAATCTCCGGATAGCGTTTGGCAGCACCTTCATATGTCAGATGGCGCAAATAGGCATTCTCACCTCTTTTTCCACCATCAACCTCATCTTCCGCATGCTTGAATTCTTCCGGAATCTCAAATGCAGGAAGGAGTACTTCACGAGCAAGCGGATAGTGTTCGATTTTTCCTAAGATTTCTGCAACGCTTTCAATTGCTTCGGGAAGATCCAGGAATAATTCCTTCATTTCATCACCGGATTTGAAGTAATACTCTTCGTTTTCCAGTCCGAAGCGGAAGTTTCTTCCTTTTCCTTTTGGAGTAGTTACTTGTTCGCCATCACGCACACACAACAAAATATCGTGCGTATTGGCATCTTCTCTTGTTGCATAAAACGTATTATTGGTCGCAACCAATTTTATTTCATGTTTGTTGGCCAATTTGATCAAGGAGGCATTCACCCGGTTTTCATCTTCCTGTCCGTGGCGCATAATCTCCACATACAAATCATCCTGAAACAGGTTCTTCCACCACACCAATGCATCCTCGGCCTGCTTTTCACCTACATTCAGAAGTAAACTTGGGATCTCACCATTCAACCCACCTGTCAATACAATCAGATCTTCATGGTATTGCTCCACGGCAGACTTATCAATCCTCGGAACGTAATACATTCCTTCGGTGTGAGCCATGGAAGCCAACTTGATGAGGTTGTGATAGCCTTTTTTATTTTTTGCAATGAAAACAACCAGTGATCCATTGTCTTTTACGCTTTTATCCAGACGGTCGCGGCACACATACATTTCACAACCGATGATCGGCAATAAAGGTTGTCTGTTATAAGTTTGTCCGTTTTCTTCCGCTTCCTGTCTTTCCGCTGCAATTTCCTTATTGATCCCGGCAATCGCTTTCTCGAAATGAAAGGCTGCCATCATGTTTCCGATATCCGTCAAAGCAACGGCCGGCATGTTGTGCTTGATCGCTTGTTTCACCAATCCTTTCACATCCATGGTGGATTGCAAAATGGTGAATTGCGTATGATTGTGTAAGTGAACGAACGGAATATCTTTTAATCGTTCGCGTGCTTCTGAAACGTCGACCGAAACAGAATCGTCACTTGTTTGTTTTTTGAGTTTGGCACTTTCCTCTTTCAGATTGAGGTGTGTCAGCCCGATCGGTTGGATGAAATCCGGATTCGCAATCTTGAACCGATTGAAATATTCCAATTCAACTTTCAGTTCTTCTTTCGTGAAGACTTCCCTGCGAACCAATTCAAAGAAACAACGCGTAGTCGCTTCCACATCGGCAGTTGCGTTGTGGGCTTCACCAAAAGGAACACTGAATAAATAGTTGTGTAATTCTGTTAGTGTAGGCAATTTGAATTTCCCTCCACGTCCGCCGGGAATCTTACACAATTCCGCGGTGACTTCAGTACACGTATCCAGAACAGGAAGATCGTGCATATTGGTTTCCACCTTCGTCCGCAGAAACTCAGCGCCCATGATATTAAGGTCGAACCCGATATTTTGTCCGACTACAAAATCTGATTTCCGTAGGGCTTCATTAAATTCTGCGATAACATCCTCCAAAGCCTGTCCTTGTTCCAAAGCCAATTCGGTAGAAATTCCATGAATCCGTTCTGCATCGTAAGGGATATCAAATCCATCGGGGCGAATCAGGAAATCTTTTGCTTCGACCAAATTCCCCAATTCATCATGTAATTGCCAGGCAATCTGGATCGCTCTCGGCCAATTGTCTAAATCGGTCAAAGGCGCATTCCAATCGCGAGGTAAACCTGTTGTTTCGGTATCGAAAATCAAATACATGAGAGTCCTTTTTTGGGACAATAAAGATAGTCAAAAGAAAGGGATGAATAAAAACAAGATTGGTTCTTGTTAATAACTCATCCCTATTCTTTGAAAGTTTTACCCAATGGAATCTTTCATCTCAGATTTATCAAGACTTCATCGGTATATACCTATGTTCCGATATTGCTATTTTGCTATTTTGCTATTTTGCTATATTCCAAATTTACGTGGCGTTTACTTCGTTGAATCAGGTGCTGACTCGAGACTCACTTCTTTCGCCGGAAGCACATTCCCTTTGATCTTCAATACCAGAACGGGCGAATTAGCAGCGTTGGAGAAAACCGTGAAACTCTTGGTAAACGGACCAACCCTTTTCGTATCATAATGAATTTTTATTTCGCTTATTTTACCAGGGGCAACTGGTTCTGTTGGCCATTTAACAAGCGTACAGGAACAAGAATTTCCTACATTTTGGATAATTAATGGCTCTGTCCCCGTATTTTTAAACTCAAAATTATAATCACCTTTCCCTTCATATGGAAACTCTCCATAATCAAGAATGTATTCTGGAAAAAAAATCTGTGGTCCTTCAGTCGTTTCTTGAGCATGTGCGCCTTGCTTGAACCCGAGCAATAAGCAGCTAGTTATTAAAATGTAAACTCGGTATATTTTCATCCGGATGAAATTTAGTTTGTCACCGGAACTTCACTATCATTAACAGGACTAGCTACTACTTTCGCAGGAAGCACATTCCCTTTAATGCGGACTACTTTAACAGCTTCGTTCACCGCATTGGATGCAATAGTCACAGACTTATTAATTGAGCCGGAATTGTTTGTATTGTAATGAACTGTTATTTCACCGGTTTTACCTGGCAAGATCGGATCTTTGGTCCAACTTGGAACGGTACAGGAACAAGAACCTTTTACGTTTTCCAGAATCAGCGGAGCGTTTCCTGTATTCTTGAAGATAAACACGCAATCCCCATTCGCACCATTTTCGATTGTTCCGTAATCATGCGAGTCTTTCTCAAATTCGATTTGCGGACCATTCAGCACTTCCGGTTGTGCAACTGCCTGTTTCATACCAAGTGTAAAAACAAAACTTAAGATTAAAAATAATGTATTCGATTTCATAACGTAGAATTTATAAGATTTCAAGCAATCTACGCAATCGAAACCAAGAAAGCTCAGGGATTAACAAGACCTTAACTCAAGTCTTAAATAGCTGTTAAATTAGGGATTCGGAGGCAACCATTTCCAAACTCAAAATTGAAAATTGAGAATTCAAAAAGAGAAAATTATTTATTCATCCTCCGGGATAATGAAAACTTTGAAGCGAACCTTTTCGGTTCCTTTTTTGGTGTTTGTCGAAAGGATGACCGAACGATCCTGTTCGTAGTACTTTCCTTTGGTTTCGAAAGTTATGTGAAGTACAGCAGATTTTCCGGGTGGAATGGGTTCGGGAAGTGTTGCTTTGGTACAAGGACAGGAAACCTTGTAATCGGAGATAATCAATGGAACGTCACCTGTATTTGTAATTACATAATCATGTGAAATAACGGGACCTTCTTTTGTTTTGGGAAAGGTAAACACTCCCTTATCAACAGAAAATTCCGCTTTCTGACCAATGCAAAAAGCGGAATTCAATATGAGAAATGCGATAGCTAAATAACGCATTCGATTTTCTTTTTTAGTGAGCAGATGGAGCACCACCGTCATTTACAGGGCTCGTTCCTTCCGGTTGAGGAGCAACATTTCCTTTGATACGGATTACTTTCGTTGGCTCGTTTACAGCATTTGAAGTGATTGTTACATTCTTGTTGATTGCACCGGAACGTTTTGTATCGTACTTCACTGTAATTACTCCTTTTGCTCCCGGAGCAATTGGTTCTTTCGGCCACTCAGGAACCGTACAACCACATGATCCTTTTGCATTTGAAATAATCAAAGGCGCGTTACCTGTATTTGTGAAAGTAAACGTACAAGCTCCGTTACCTCCATATTTGATATTTCCGTAATCATGCGTTTCTTTTGCGAATTCGATCTTAGCTCCGTTTTGAACCTCTTGCGCTACCGCAGTGTTTGCACCGATCACAGCTACAAAAGCTAACATCATTGTAAATAATACCTTTTTCATCTTCGTTTCTTTTAGTTGTTGTAAATATAGATTATATAGTTTTACCTCTTTGTTTCTTTAACACATAGTTAACGAAAAACTCGTCAAAATACTAATTTGCTTTTGAAACATATTCATCAAAGGTCAAATCCACATATTTCAAACGTTCTTCGATCTGTTTTCGTTGCTCGGCATCCATTTTCGGATTTTCCTTTAACAACATTTCGTAATACATTTTAACCTTGTCTTTTTGCCTTGGAATAACAAATACATCATAAGCCCCTGCGAGACTTTCCAATACCATTGCCCGATTCTTATACATCGGGTACATCAGGATCAGGGAATCCGCTACGATAACGGAACGCTGATGTAAATTGGCAGAAGCAAAAATAATGTGTGCCTTATCCATATATTTCGGAGCATCTTTCGATTTGGGAAAACGATGGGCAACGGCCAAACATTTTTCAGCATACACCACTGCAGTTTCCTGGTTATATTCAAGCGTTCCGGTAGCTGAAGATTTCTTCAAGGAATCCTCAAATGTTTTCACTTCCCGAACTGCTGCTGTAATGTTGACATCCTCTTTTTCACTAACTGTCGATTCAACAGTTGCCGGTTCAGAAGAGCAAGCAAAGAGGAACAGCCCCATTCCAAATGCAATTAATCGGTTCATTATTTTCCTTTTTTGAATGATGGGAACTTCATTTTATAAGCCACAGAGATCAAACCCTGGGAAATATTCTGAAGTCTTTTTGTCAATAATCTTCTTTTCAACACGGAAAGGTGGTCTGTAAATAAAACTCCTTCAATGTGATCGTATTCGTGCTGAATGATCCGTGCTTTATAGCCGTCGAACCATTCATCGTGGAATTGCCAGTTCTCATCGTAATAAGTTATCCGGATCTTTTCCTTCCGCATCACTTCTTCACGGATCTTCGGAATACTCAGGCATCCTTCATGAAAGCCCCAGGATTCACCGGTTTCTTCTTCGATAATCGGATTGATAAAAACGCGTTTGAATCCTTCCATTCCTTCTGCTTTCGGGTCTTCTTCTTCATCTTCATCCGTTTCTGCAAACGGACTTCCATCTACAACGAATAAACGGATTGAACGGTTGATCTGAGGAGCAGCCAAACCAACTCCCGATGCTTCGTACATCGTTTCGAACATATCTTCTATCAGTTTATTCAATTCCGGATAGTCTTTGTCGATTTCGACAGCTTCTTTTTTTAGGATCGGATCACCGTAAGCTACAATTGGCAATATCATTTTTTATTCTTTTTTAAATCATCAATAGAACCAAGCGTCAATTCCATTTTTTAGAACGATACGTTGAGTTCAAACGTTGAAAAAGTTCAAAATTGTTCAAGAGTTCAATCCTATTTTGAGCTGTTTGAACATTTAAACGCTTTGAACATTTTTACAAAGTTAGGAAATAGAGTCTTTCGAAATACTTTTCCTTATTTTACGCGGGTTTGAAGGTAATCCTGGAGGATAATTGTAGCACTTACCGTATCGATCAATCCTTTTTGCTCCCGGTCTTTTTTCTTCAATCCGCTTTGGGCAATCACTGCCGAAGCCATTTTTGAAGTAAACCGTTCATCCAGTAAACTGACAACCAATCCGGGAAAGTTCTTCTGAACCGCTTCTTTCAATAAACGTACGTTTTGAGTGATGTGGGAGTCGGAAGCATCTAATCTTTTCGGTTCACCGATTACAATCTCACTAATTTTCTCTTTTACAACGAGCAGCTTCAGCTCATCCATCAAGGTTTTACTGTCGATTGTTTTTAACCCGAATGCAAACATCTGAAGTTCATCGGAAAGTGCAAGACCTGTTCGTTTCAGTCCAAAATCAATTGCGAGTATTTTTGACAAGTGCCGGTTTTTAAATTATACTGTAAAATTACACTTATTAATTCCGAATTGATTCTTCCTTGATTATATTAATAACGTTACGCGATCGGTGATTAATTTTTAATTTTGTCGAAAATCAAAAAAGTATGCGTTCCATTATTGAAGCTGCCTGGGAAAACCGGGCATTATTAGATCAGCCAGAAACACGCCAGGCTATTGAACACGTCATTGAAGATATCGACAAAGGGATATTGCGAGTAGCAGAACCCAAAGACGATGGCTCCTGGCAAGTGAATGAATGGGTGAAAAAGGCTGTGGTAATGTATTTCCCCATTCGCAAAATGGAAACCATCGAAGTGGGGCCTTTTGAATTTCACGATAAGATGGCATTGAAAAAAAATTATGCTGAATTGGGTGTTCGCGTTGTTCCACATGCAATTGCACGTTATGGAGCTTTTGTAGCGCCAGGTGTAATCATGATGCCTTCTTATATAAACATCGGAGCATATGTTGATTCAGGAACAATGGTTGACACATGGGCAACTGTTGGCTCTTGCGCTCAAATAGGAAAAAATGTGCATTTGAGTGGTGGTGTCGGAATTGGTGGTGTATTGGAACCATTGCAAGCAGCTCCGGTAATCATTGAAGACAATGCATTTATCGGGTCCCGCTGCATCGTGGTGGAAGGTGTTCGCGTTGGTAAAGAAGCCGTATTGGGAGCAAATGTCTGTCTTACGATGTCGACAAAAATCATTGATGTGACCGGTGCTGAGCCAATCGAACTGAAAGGCTATGTTCCTGAGCGTTCAGTGGTTATCCCGGGATCTTATACCAAATCGTTCCCGGCGGGTGATTTCCAGGTACCATGTGCTTTGATTATCGGGAAACGCAAAGCTTCAACGGATTTGAAAACTTCCCTGAATGATGCCTTGAGAGAGCATCATGTAGCTGTTTAAAATAGACGCAAATCTGATAACCTTGTTATTTTGATTCGGAAAATTTGCAGGATCGTCTCAGTTTTCCGAATCTTTTGTATTTTCGCCTCAAAATTTTAATCATTTAAGTCATGAAAACAATCTTTGCATTAGCCTTATTAGGCACTCTGACATTAGCTTCTTGTAAGAAAGACTACACTTGTAGCTGTTCTGTATCTGTTCACCAACCGGCATTCGATTACGGAGGAATGGAAGTACAACCAGAATCAACATCTTCAACTTCCTCATCTTCAACTATCAAAGATAAGAAAGACGATGCTAAAACAAAGTGTGAAAGTGCAAATGGGACGACATCTACAGCATCTCAATGGGCTGCGTACGGTGCTGAACCGACAACTACTACAACTGCTTGTGCTATCAAGTAATTGAAGAAAAAATTGTCAAAATAAAAAATCCCGTCCTGACTTAGTCTTGACGGGATTTTTCTTTTAGAATAAGATCAGTGTTGAGGTTTTTCCTCTTCCGTTTTTTTCTTTTCTTCTTCGAGTTGCTTTTTCTCTTGTTCCAGTTTCTGCTTTTCGAGTTCCAATTTCTCCTGTTCGAGTTTCAGCTTTTCTTTTTCAAGCTTCATTCGTTCCTCTTCCAGATTTTGTTTCTCCGGACTTTCTTCAGGTTTCGATTTACCGGCTTTCTTCTCCAGTTCCTCTTGTTTCCGCTTCGCATCCTCCGCCTTTTTTCGCAGGTTGTCACCTTCCGGACTTAATTCATCCATTCCCGGGATTTTCGGAACTTTAAATCCAAAACGGGAAGACACTCCTGTAGAAATCAATGGACCTCCGATACCTATTTCGAAATTCATTCCTACGAACTTTGAAAAATAATACCGGAATCCCCAACACGTTCTCATGGAAATCGGAATGGTGGGGAATCCCGACCAGAAACCATCCTTATCTTCCGTTTTAACTCCGTTAACAAAAGTATTCCTGTATTTCGCATTACTCCCGATCCCAATTCCACCGTACATATCCAATCGCTTGTTCTTTACGGGGAAATGGAAGTTAAAACGAGCCTGTATGCGTACTCTACTCATTTTTCGTTCGTAGGTATTGGTGTAGGAAATTCCGTCCACTACAGAATCCAAACGATCATAAGTCACACTGCTTCCACTATAGATAGCATCAACGCCAACTCCAAACCAATTATTGAGAAAAAACTCCGTGCGCAAACCGGTTGGCCCGGATCCACGACTGTGAATATTCGAAATATTGTCGTCGTCTTTCACCGCTCCGAGGATTGAACTTTTTAAGCCCGGAAATAAACTCGTGTAATTCGGAAATCCGTAATACGGATCATTGACAAGGTTCCATTTGGTGTTTGCTTGTCCTGATGCGTTGAATACGATCATAAGGGACATGACACTCCCCATAAGAGTAGAAGTTCTCTTCATAAATTGCAGCGTTTTTGGTTTTAATTTTTAGCAAAATAAAACCCTCTTTTTTACAAAAGAAGGTCAATTTACTTATCCTGTTTTAACGGAACCTAAAATTAAAACTTTAGTTTACCCGCGTCCTAAGTTGAGGTGGCTATTTCGTGAAATACATGTTTCATTGAGTCACTGACACTATTCATTATGCTTGCATATTCAATTTAAGAACAAAAAAATCCCGCCTGTCAGATCACAAGCGGGATTTTAATGATAAAGAGAATCTCCTCTTACTTTTTCTGACTTTCCAGTTTGATGAGGTTCAATGCAGACCCTGCCTTAAACCAATCGATCTGTTGTGCATTGTATGTATGATTCAATTTAATTTCCTCTTTGGAGCCATCCGCATGAACCAATTCCAAAGTCAATTGTTTCCCCGGAGCGAAATCGACCAGATCAATGAAATTGAATGTATCATCTTCTCTGATTTTATCGTAATCCGATTCCGTAGCGAAAGTCAATCCCAACATCCCTTGTTTTTTCAGGTTTGTTTCATGGATACGCGCAAACGATTTCACGATCACCGCACGAACACCTAAATGACGTGGTTCCATTGCGGCATGCTCGCGTGAAGAACCTTCCCCGTAGTTGTGATCTCCCACAACAATCGAAGGAATACCAGCCGCTTTATAAGCCCTGGCTACAGCCGGAACTTCACCTGTTGAACCTGTCAATTGATTCACTACTTCGTTCGCTTTTCCATTGTATGCATTTTCAGCACCGATCAACATGTTGTTTGAAATATTATCCAAATGTCCACGGTAACGCAACCAAGGACCTGCCATGGAAATGTGATCCGTAGTACATTTTCCTTTTGCCTTGATCAGCAATTTTGCTCCATGGATATTCTGACCGTCCCAAACCGGGAATGATTCCAACAACTGTAAACGTGTTGAATCCGGTTTTACGATTACTTCAACGCCAGAACCATCTTCAGCCGGAGCCTGGTATCCCGGATCGTCAACGTCAAATCCTTTTTTCGGAAGCTCATCCCCATGAGGAGGTAACAATTTCACCTGCTCTCCTTTATCGTTTGTCAATGTATCTGTCAAGGGATTGAATCCCAAATCCCCGGAAATTGCTATAGCTGCAACCATTTCAGGAGAAGTTACAAAGGCATGTGTATTCGGATTTCCATCCGCACGTTTCGAGAAGTTGCGGTTGAATGAGTGGACAATCGTATTTTTCTCTTGCTTATCAGCACCTTCACGATCCCATTGCCCGATGCAAGGCCCACACGCATTTGTAAATACTTTCGTACCCATTTTCTCGAATGTAGCAATGATCCCGTCCCGCTCGATTGTATAACGAACCTGTTCCGAACCCGGGTTGATACCGAATTCCGCTTTCGGAGTGATTCCGTGCTTCACCGCCTGTTCAACGATAGAAGCCGCACGCGACATATCTTCATAAGAAGAGTTTGTACACGATCCGATCAGACCCCATTCCACTTTCATCGGCCATCCGTTCGCTTCCGCTTCTTCCTTCATTTTGGAAACCGGTGTGCCACGATCCGGAGTGAATGGCCCGTTGATATGTGGTTCCAATGTATTCAAATCGATTTCAATCAATTCGTCAAAATATAAGACCGGATTTGCATACACATCGGGATCACCTGTCAGATGATCTGCAATTTTATCTGCTTCTGCAACAACTTCCGCACGGCCTGTTGCCGTTAAGTAGCGACGCATCGAATCGTCGTAACCGAATGTCGAAGTAGTGGCACCGATTTCAGCACCCATGTTACAGATCGTTCCTTTTCCAGTAGCGGAAAGCGAGATGGCACCATCGCCGAAATACTCGACAACTGCACCCGTCCCTCCTTTTACGGTCAGGATATCGGCAACTTTCAGGATTACATCTTTTGCAGAGGTCCATCCGTTCAGTTTCCCGGTCAATTTAACCCCGATCAGTTTCGGGAATTTCAATTCCCAAGGCATTCCCGCCATTACGTCAACCGCATCCGCACCACCGACACCGATTGCAATCATTCCCAATCCACCGGCGTTTACCGTATGTGAATCCGTTCCGATCATCATTCCACCAGGGAATGCATAATTTTCCAAAACAACCTGGTGAATGATCCCGGCTCCCGGTTTCCAGAACCCGATACCATATTTATTGGAGATAGACGACAGGAAGTTGAACACCTCACTGCTTTCATTTAAAGAACGTTGTAAATCGGCATCTGCTCCTACTTTTGCCTGGATTAAATGGTCACAATGTACCGTAGAAGGAACAGCTACTTTCTTTTTACCGGCCTGCATGAATTGCAGCAAAGCCATTTGAGCCGTTGCATCTTGCATTGCCACGCGATCCGGTGCAAAGTCCACATACGATTTTCCACGTTCGTGAACAATTGTCGGATTCCCATCCCACAGGTGGGTATAAAGAATTTTTTCTGTCAAGGTCAAAGGACGACCAACAATTCTTCTTGCAGCAGCTACGCGTTCGGGATATGCAGCGTAGACTTTTCGGATCATGTCTAAATCAAAAACAGCCATATTAAGTTCGTTTTGTATAACTCTAAATTTAAGCATTAAAAAAAGAATCTGTATCACATCCAATCTATAAATGCATTGATTTTTTCTATGTGTGAACGGATTATTTCTCGAATTGAAAAAGCATGCTTTGTATCACACGCAGATTTCGCTGATTTCGCTGATGCATTAGCTCGCCTTCGGCAAGGTTTATTTTGAACCGCGAAGAATGAAAGAGCGCAAAGGGTAAAAATGCGGGATTTTTGGATATTGTTACTTTAGCTAGAAAATTTAAAGCGAAGTGCATTTCAACTGCTTGTTAATAGTTTGACATTTTATGAGTAACGGATTTCAATATAGGCTATCAAAAAATCAGAAAGGCGAAATAGCTCAAAACCTGATTGATATTTTGCAGAAAGATGCAAATATTACTGGACTAACTAGAACGTTCATTTATAATTGGATTCGAACTAGTTCTAAAGAAAAAAGAAAAGCCTTTTTTGATGTATGGGATATCGTTTTAAAAAATTATCTACCAACAGAAAGGCCAATTCTATTTCGATCATGCAGTAGGATTAGCAAAAAAGATAAAATAGCAAGCTTTACTGGACGATTAGAATGTGCAAGAAAAATTGGAAAAGGCAGAGGTAATTTAATAATCTGTGATACTAATGAAAATCTAGAATTCGAAGAGACACTCTTTAAGCCTGGTGAATATAAAAATTCATTTTATCCCCTTGTTAATGTTTTAAAGAAAGCGAAAAATTCAGGCGGATGCGGATTTCCTGAAGGAATTTTCGATTATATAGGTGAAGACGAATACATCATGAGAATTATCCCGACGAAAATCAATAGATTTCGTTGGATAAGAAATGACTTGTGATTTTGTTTTTTTAAATCACTTCCCCGTCGACACCAACAACTCCCGCATATCTACTTCTAAAAATTTCGAGATTTCATAGAGTGTTTCAATAGACGGCTGTACTTCATTTGTGCACCAACGCGAAACGGTTGATTCGGTTTTCCCCAAATGAGCGGCTAAATCTTTGCTGCTTTTATTCTTTTCAGCCAGAACAGACTTGATTCGATTCAAATTTACTTTCGACATGATGTAAATATATTGACTTCTCCTGCAAATATCACAAAATCCCTATCACTTGAAAATTATAGCCCAACAACAAAAAATAATACTTTCATGCGTTTTAATTTGCATAATAATATTATTTATTATAATCTTGTAGCAAGAAATTATATTTTCCTGACACTGAAAAAATTCAGAAAAAGTTCCAATAACACTAAATTCTCAAGCTATGAAACCCAAAAAAGAGAAAGAACTCATCCTCTCGCTGATCAAAGACGACCTGGTAAACAACAAATTGCTTCTCGGGTTGGATGCATTAGGTCTTCGCCCGGCAGATTATTACCTGCACATCAGCGATACGATTTTTTCATTGATGGGTTTTCCGGAGAGCACCGATTCCGACCGGGTTTTTGAGCTTTACCTGGAACTGACGCAAAAGGCCAAATTCCTGAACATTTCCGAATCACAAAATCAACTCAATGAACTGGCACAGGAAATTTATTCGGAGCTGATGGTGTATCGGTCGACTTTGAACAGCGAACGATAACCAGCCAGTCACTGCGTATTACTCATTCATATTTCAACACTTTAGATTCGACTACCCGCATGATTCATACTTCGTCTTGGGCTTTTGATATTTCACTTTCACGGTTTTCTTCCTATTGATTAAGCTGTCCAAATCGAACTCTTGAATAAAGGAGATTTTTTCATTTACCACCGTGATATTGCTGACTTTAATTTTTGGCAAATTCTTGATTCGGATCTCCATTTTATAGCTTCCCGGTGGAAGTCTCTTTGCAGGAACAGGACTTTCAGGATTAAAATAAAGGGTGTCCAGGATCAGGTGAGTTTTCTGATCGATATATTTTACAGCAATGGTATCTTTCAAAAACACCACTTCGTCCTTTTGAACAAATCCAAAATGAATTGCACCATTGGGTGATGTTTGTCCATAAACGTTGCTTAAAAGCACAAAAGATAAAAGGGTAACTAAGTATCTCATCGTTTTTTCTTTAAGTCCGGATCTGATCGTTAAAGCTGAAAGAATTCTAGTGGAAACAAATAAAAGAGGAAAAGAGCTGCACGATATAACCATAACTTATATTCAATTTCAAAAAATCCTTTTGGAAAATGATTCCGAATCATCAGCCTGTTCTCAAGCTATTAGTGGTAAACTAATTATATCATTCTAAATGCTACTCAATTCCGGTACTTTAAATTTCTCGATATCCCAATGGGCCGTTTTTGCTCCGGCAGTGTAGGCCGATTGTAGGAAATTGAGAAGAGACGCACGCGGGTCATCGGATTTTAATAGATTATTATACGTTAATATAGCCATGGGGCTTCCGTTACTTTCTACCCAGGAAGCAGAAGCAGGTTCCAGCGGTTCTTCGTTCAATCCTCCGGGTGAAGGATAGGTATAGGAGTAGAAAGCCGGTTCCGGCATATTTTTGTCGCCACCCCAGAAACCAAAACTAATACACTCATGTGAGTAAGCATCTTTGTCAGATATTCTTGCATCTTTTGCCATAGGGGGAGCCGGATTACCTGAGAAACGGGTCACTGCTAAATCCATAGAATGCCAGTAAAGATGAACTGGACAGGTCTTTCCATAAAAACGCCCGCTGAACTCTTTAAAAACTCCATCGACCCAAAGCAGAATACGCCAAAAGTCTTTAGTATACGATTTGTCGTAGTGGTTATATTCGGTCAGCTCCCTAAAAGGCAAGTCAATGTTTAGGTCGTAGGGCTTATCTACTATGGAAACCGAAATATCAAATCGCTTGAGAATCTCAGAAAGCTGTATATAGAAATCCGCAACACTTATTCCATCTAACAAGAAACTGTCAGATTCTCCTTTACTGGTGTTCACTTCCAACTGGTGTTGGTGTACATTGATTGTAATATCAAAATAATCCATCCCTTCATTGTAGGGAATATCACCTGTAGTAATTCCTCTTGTGGACACGTACTCCGTAACGTACCACCAATGGTTTTTACGCGGTGATAATTTTAAGCGAACCTTTCCGATAATCTGCATAAACAAATGCAAGGTCATTTTCTTTTGTTCGTTTCCTAAGTAACTCAGTACAGGTAATTGGATGGAATTATTCATAATTTAAGAACTTACTCTACCAAATATACCACTTATGATTATCCGATTGACTTTAATCAATACCCGCTGAAAGAGTCGGTGTGTTGTTTTTATTCTGATATTGTTACTTTAGAAAATGAATCTATTACAAATTAAGCAGATTCTCTTATATACAATTTGTAATAAGCAGTATTTTATGAAAAAGATCCTTTTTGTTTTACTTATCAACCTGTTAGTCTCAGAATCATTAATGAGTCAAGAATGTAAGAATCAGACAGACCCATTTACTAACGAACCCTTATTGGAATTCGATTATAGTCCATACAACATTAGATATCTACATATTGAAATCAAAAACGATAAACGAATAATGGAATTTAGAGCCGTAGAAAATACTGCTGTAATCTATACTATTCCAAAAGGAGCAGAGGTTTTAATGAAACTTGAAAACGGCGATATCATCCGACTTTATACTCTTAATGAAACTAGCTCAACTGTTGGAACTGCTAATGCTTCAGGCTTCGCAATGACTTATAGTGAATACTATCTAAAAATGGAAATTACAGTTGAACAATTACAAAAATTGGCCAGTTTCAAAATAACCAATTTAAGATATCCTAACTTACATGGGGGAAATACAGATGATGAAGCAGATGATCTTCGAAAGGGTTTTAGAAAATCATTTATGCAAGGTGCTAAATGTATCCTTGGAATTAACTAATTACAAAAAAGCCCCGATCCCGTACATACGGGATCGGGGCTTTTCAATTATTATAAGCAATTATTAATTCACCAACAATTTATGCGAAGGAGCAAACTTCGTCAGGTTGATTCCTTCTACTGCTTTTTTGTATTCTTCGATGGATGGTGTTCTACCCAAAATCGTTGAGAGAACTACAACCGGAGTTGATGAAAGCAAGGATTCTCCTTTTTTGCCATCTGCGTCTTCCACGACTCTTCCCTGGAACAAACGTGTGGATGTTGCCATTACGGTATCTCCTTTTTCAGCTTTTTCCTGGTTACCCATGCACAAGTTACATCCCGGACGCTCCAGGTACAACATGTTCTCATACGAAGTACGCGCAGCTCCTTTCGGTGCGTCGTCATTGAATTCGAAACCGGAGTATTTTTGCAATACTTCCCAGTCGCCTTCCGCTTTCAATTCGTCAACGATGTTATAAGTCGGCGGAGCAACTACCAACGGAGCTTTGAATTCCACTTTCCCGTTTTGTGCCTCCACGTTTTTCAACATCTGGGCAAGGATTTTCATATCGCCTTTATGGACCATACACGAACCGATAAATCCAAGATCCACTTTTTTCTCTCCTCCGTAGAAAGACAAAGGTCGGATTGTATCGTGTGTGTATCGTTTGGAAACGTCTTTGTTATTTACATCCGGATCGGCAATCATCGGTTCTGCGATCTGATCCAGGTCTACAACCACTTCTGCGTAATACTTCGCGTTTGAATCCGGAGTCAAAGCCGGTTTCTCACCCGATTTGATCTCAGCAATTCGTTTGTCCGCTTTATTGATCAATCCCTGAAGAACCTGTTTCTCATTGTCCATTCCTTTGTCGATCATGATCTGGATCCTGCTTTTCGCAATCTGCAACGATTCGATCAAGGTATCATCCTCGGAAATACAGATGGAAGCTTTTGCCTTCATTTCCGCAGTCCAGTCAGTAAATGTAAATGCCTGGTCAGCAGTCAATGTTCCCAAATGAACTTCGATGATTCTTCCCTGGAATACATTTTCACCACCGAATTGGTGCAACATCTGAGCTTGTGTAGCATGAACCACATCACGGAAATCCATGTATTCTTCCATGTTTCCTTTGAATGTCACCTTTACGGATTCCGGGATCGGCATCGAAGCTTCACCGGTAGCCAATGCAAGCGCAACCGTACCTGAATCGGCACCGAACGCAACACCTTTCGACATTCTTGTATGTGAGTCACCACCGATAATGATCGCCCACTCATCAATCGTAATATCATTCAAAACCTTGTGGATCACATCCGTCATCGACAAATAAACTCCTTTCGGGTCACGCGCAGTGATCAAACCGAATTCGTTCATGAACTTCATCAGCTTTGGAATGTTTGCCTGAGCTTTCTTGTCCCAAACCGATGCAGTGTGACAACCACTTTGGTATGCACCATCAACTATAGGAGAAATCACGGTTGCTGCCATGGATTCCAATTCCTGTGCAGTCATCAGTCCCGTTGTATCTTGCGAACCAACGATGTTTACTTCTACACGGACATCCGAACCGGCGTGTAACACTTTCCCCGGAGTAATTCCGACAGCGTTTCTATTGAAGATCTTTTCAACTGCTGTCAGACCTTGTCCTTCAACAGAAATCTCTTTGGATGGAGCAAATACAAGAGGTGTATCGATTTCCAATATTTTAGCTGCCAGTGTCTGAAGCTTTTTACCAAAAACAATGGCGTATGACCCACCTGCTTTGATAAATTCCATTTTCTGCGGAGTAAATGCTTTCGAAATGTCGATTAGCTCTTTATCGCCGTTGTATAATTTCTTTGTTTTTGTATTGATTGTAAGTACCGTTCCCGTAGCAACAGAATAGGTCTCTTCTAAAATCGGATCACCACTTTCATTGCGGATCGGCTCACCGTTTCCATCCAGTTTCTTTACCCAGTTCTTCAGGTCCAAACCGATTCCACCGGTAACATCAACAGTTGTCAGGAAAATCGGGGAAATTCCGTTTGTTCCACCAACAATCGGGGCAAAATTTACGAATGGAACGTACGGACTTGCCTGTTTACCTGTCCAAAGCGCCACATTGTTCACTCCCGACATTCTCGAAGAACCAACACCCATTGTTCCTTTTTCAGCAATCAGCATCACGCTCTTGTCCGGATGTTGTGCCTGCAATGCCTTGATCTCTTCCTGTGCTTGTGGAGTAATCATACATTTCCCATGCAATTCACGATCCGAACGTGAATGCGCCTGGTTGCCCGGAGACAATAAATCCGTGGAAATATCTCCCTCACCGGCAATGAATGTAACTACCTTAATTTCTTCAGCTACCTCCGGAAGTTTCGTAAAAAACTCAGCTTTCGCATAGCTTTCCAAAATCTCTTTCGCAACTGCATTCCCGTTTTTATATGCTTCCTTCAAACGATCCGTGTCTGCATCGTATAAGTAAACCTGTGTTTTCAAAACATCTGCAGCTTGTTTTGCTATGGCAGCGTCATTCCCCAAAGCCAAATCAAGCAACACCTCGATTGAAGGCCCACCTTTCATATGTGACAACAATTCAAAAGCAAAGGCTTGAGAAATTTCATCGACAATTGATTCACCAAGAATAATGTGTTTCAGGAATTTTGCCTTTATAATAGCCGCGCTGGTTGTTCCAGGCAAAGTATTATAAATAAAAAACTTCAGCGAATCTGCCCGATACGGATTAGTGGTATCTTTGATCTGCTCAACGATTTCACTTAATAACTCTGCGCCGTCTATCGGCTTCGGGTGAAGTCCCTGAGTTTTTCTCTCTTCAATTTCTTGGATGTATTCTTGATAGGTATTCATAAAAAAGATGTCTTGTTTTTCAACATTTTAAAGGATGCGCGAATTTAACGAAAAGCAATGGAAACGGAAACACGAATAAGTGGAAGAAAATATCATTCCTAAACTATTCAGATTGGTTCTAAATTAAAAGCTTTCCATTTGTTCGTTTTCCAAATATTCTTTTCAAGATTTTGGTTCAATAATTCGTAATTTCGCATCCGAATCTAACTTATAATGGTGTTCAAAACAATCCTCCTTATTTTCTTTGTTTCCTTAAGTGAACAAATACTCTCTCAAGAAACAGTATATGACATTGACAAACAGAATCAAATTGACACGTATTTGGGTGAAATTGATGGTCATCATTATTTCTATTCCAAATACAGATTCTTCTGCGAAGAATCTTCAATAACTATTTTCGAACAAGAATCCGATCACTTAATTGAATCAAAAAAATTGCAAAAAGACTTATATGGTGTTGAATTGTTTATTCTTAACCAATCTTTATATTGTCTTAGTTTAAGCAGCGCCAATATCGGTTCAAAGAATCTGATTTTAACTAAATATGATTCGGACTTTAACGCTATTGAATCCAACATTCTCTGTTCACTAAGTGGTCAACCCTTCCTGAATTTTCGTTTCAGAAAAACAGACAATTCATTTGGTTTAGTTGCTAAGAGTCAAGAAACCTATTTCATCCGGCACAATCTATTAAACCAAACTACCGAAGTTAGTTCTGTAAACTCAAAAACACTAGAAAAACATGTCTGTTCAGACCTTGCTGTGAATGACAACCTTCAAATGAAGGTTATCTACGACGCTTATGAACTTGAAAACGACCCTATATTCATTTCCTGTGTTAAAAATGAGGCTACTCCAATTAAAATCGCCCAAGAAGTAAAGCTTAATGAGAACCACTTAAGATGTTTCAGATTTACACAAAGTAATGATACTTTATTGCTCACCTCTTTACTTTTCAGTAACAGAAAAAGTAGAAAAATTGTTGGGTATACCTATTCCAGATTAGAATTTACTAATTCTGAAACACCCCTATTCACAAGAATTATAAACCCGTTTTTTAATGATGAAGCTTTTTGGACTCCCGGGGAATTCAAAGACTGGTCTAATGATAAGTTCAATGACAATACGTGTAATCAACTAATGAAACAAGTTATTTTACACAATGGAACTCTCTACTTCTTTTCTCAAGGTTCAATTATGGATCCAAACAGATACAATACCTTTCAACCAGTTGCAACCATGCCTTTTACGAATGTAATAGACCGAAGATATCAAATCGCATCAAACTCCCATTATCTGACAGACTATGCCTTTACATTGTTAGATATTTTGGTGTCTTCCGTTAATATCACTGAAAATAAAGTCAATTGGAGCTATAAGACATTCAACTTACAAGATCCACACACTCCTTCACGTGTTATACATAATATTTGGGAGCCAAACTTTGTAATTCTTTTCAAAAATGAAAATCTACAACTAATAAGTAATTATTCAAACCGTGAATTTAACAATGAAGGGATTCTTGAGACAAGGAAAAAGGCTGCAACCCTTTCTATTTCGCCTGGAACAACTCCGGTAAAAATTGTCATTGATCTTTCCTCCGGAGAAAACAGTACAACCCCTTTATTAGACACTCCCAGCAAAGAACTATCCAAAAGTAAATTTATTGCAGAAGCTTTTACTGTTTCCAAAGAGGGTGTTTTGATAGCAGTTCTCTACAACATTGAAAAGGGCATTACCCATTTTTTAGAAAATTATTGGTTAACGCACTTAAAACTATAACATTTGTAAAGATTTTATTCCTACCTTTGCACCCCGCTAAGTGTGTCTTGGCGGTATTATTAGTATTAATAACAAATAAGTTTAATTATGAATTCTTACGAAACTGTTTTCATTCTTACTCCCGTTTTGTCTGAAGATCAGGCAAAGGAAGCAGTGCAAAAGTACGAAAGCGAATTGGCTGCCATGGGTGGTAAATTAACGCATTCTGAGAGCTGGGGCCTAAAAAAATTGGCTTACCCGATCCAAAAGAAATCAACTGGTTTCTATTTCCTATTCCAATTCGATGGCGAAGGTTCTGTCATCGCTGATTTGGAGTTGATTATGAAACGTGACGAGCGCATCATGCGTTTCTTGACTGTGAAAATGGACAAGGATCACTTTGCATACGCTGAGAAACGTCGCAAAAAAATGAGCGGAGCTCCAGTTGAAGCTTAATTATTTACCTTAAAAATTTAAGAACATGTCACAAAACGATATTCGCTATCTTACTCCGATTAACATCGAGATCAAAAAAGATAAATATTGCCGTTTCAAAAAAAGCGGGATTAAATTCATCGATTTCAAGGATGCTACTTTCTTGTTGCGTTTGGTAAATGAGCAAGGTAAAATTTTACCTCGTCGTATTACCGGAACTTCTGCGAAATACCAGAAGAGAGTTAATAAAGCTATTAAACGTGCTCGTCACTTGGCTATCTTGCCATATGTTGGGGATATGTTGAAATAGTCTTAAGTTTTAATTTAAAAGACAAGAAATCATGGAAGTAATTCTTAAGAAAAACATCGATAAATTAGGTTACAAGGATGATGTTGTAACTGTAAAGCCAGGATACGGACGTAACTTCTTGATTCCTCAAGGTTACGCATCATTGGCTACTCCTTCTGCGAAAAAAGCGCACGAAGATATGATGAAGCAACGTTCTCACAAAGAGTCTAAAATCGTTGCTGAGGCGGAAGCAATCGCAGCTAAATTGGCAGATGTTACTGTAAAAATCAGCACGAAAGTTGGTGAGAACGGTAAAATCTTCGGATCTGTAAACACAGTTCAATTGTCTGAGGCATTGAAAGCTGCAGGATTCGACATCGACCGTAAATCGTTGAAAATTAAAGACGAGCCAATCAAAGAAGTTGGAACGTTTGAAGCTGAAGCGAACTTACACAAAGGTGTGAAGCCGGTATTCAAATTTGAAGTTGTAGGAGAATAATTTTTTCCGACTGCAATATTGAAATCCCGTTGGTCAATGATCGGCGGGATTTTTTTGTTTGAAGTATAAAGTACTACCAGAAAAACCAAGCACCAAGTACACAAGGAACACGAAGTAAAATTCGTTAATTATACATATCCAATTTAAGGTTCCCTGGTGAGTTTGGGTACTCTTCATAGCTAATTAGTTTTTTATCCCGTATTCCACCTTCATCCATTCTATCAAAAACTCTTTGTACCGATATCCACCAACGATCATTGGGTTTACCCGGGTTGTTTTGTCGGGGGAAACTTTTACAAGGGTAGCAAAGATCAATTCATCTTTATAGATCGTATAATTATCCGGACTTACGTCTTTTATAAATTCGCGTCTTTTTCTTAAGACAAACCTATCCTTTTTCGTCCTGGTAGGCAGAATATAATAGTTTTTATTCCTGAGTTCATGCCTGCTATGAAGCTCCTTTATTCTACGGGGACTGTAGGTATCTGAAATCAATAGATACGGAATATTGTTTTTCTCAGCGAACTCGGCGATTTCATACTCTTTATCCGCACCACTGCAGTTTGGAAAATTAAAAATCAACAACAAATCTTGCTGTCTATTGCTAACAATCTGCTGAATATTCTCCGGAAGAATGAATTGAACAACTCCTGTGGTATCCGGATTCAGGAACCGTTCCATATCGAATTTACAACTATCTAATTCTACTGAAGAAACTACATGAACATCTTTAACGGGGAAGTAATTATGATACTTTTTACCGGAAGAAAGATTGTATGTGACACAACCGGAACAGAGAGAAAGAACAAACGCCTGGGATAAAATTACCCCAAGTGTTGTTAGCTTCATTCTTTTTGAAACGCTATTAATTCTTCTTGTAAGGAACTTCATTTTCATTCAAAAGGGAATCAATTAAATGCTCCAGATTTTTTTCAGTTTCCAATCCAAATCCTTCTTGCAAATAAAGCAACTCTCCCTTATCGTTTACGAGGAAAAGTGTTGGGTATGCATTGACTTTAAAATCTTTGTTCAAAGTGTTTTCTGAAATTGCTAAGGGATACGCAATTTTTCTTTCTTTTACGAATTCATAAAACCGTGCATCCTTCGGATCTACATTGTCGATACCTATAATCAACAACCCCTTATCACCATATTTTTCATTCAAAAGGTTCAATGCAGGAATAGCTTTTAAGCAGGGAAAACACGATTGATAGAAAAAATCAAAAAGAACCAGCTTATATCTATTATCTGACGAATTAACAAACTGCTTTTGATTGGTTGTCAATTCCCATTTTGGCATAATATCACCCACCTTCAAAATTTCCGTCTTACTTTTCGACTTTCCACGACTTTGAATTGCATATCCATTATCCGAATACCATTGCAAGGTATGGAATGAAGGATCTTTTAAGTCATTCACCTGATAAGAAAAAAGTTTGAACTCTTCGTACTGCTCAGAAATTACACCGGCCAAATCTACCTGAAAATAAACATTATATTGAACGGGCATCAAATCCTGCTTGTTGATCCAAAAATCATAACTAGACTTTAGAACCTTAACCATTGATGAAGTATCAACTCCACTTTCCACTCTAAAGTGATATGTTTCCCAATTATTCACTCTGTCTTCTCCCTGGAAAATTAAGTCGGTTGAATCCATTAAGGACATTTCCGAATTTTCAATATCGTTGAACGGATTGAAAAACAAGTAATTGTGAGTCAATCCGGTTAATTCTTTCAATTCATTTTCCCCTTGGTACAGACCGCAACGATTATCCAAACAGGAGATGAAAAAATCGTCATTATAGGAGTATTTCTGTTGAACCCCGTTTCTTGTTTTACAGGTTGCCTCGAAATAAGAGCCAAACAAGCTATCAGTAACATCTCTTTTAAAGATGCAATTCAGTTCTTTTACAACAGTGTCCTTTGATGTTAAGTTTTTGGTTCTTTGTACTCCGTAATAAGCACCACCTTTGAGTGATTCACACTTATGATATGAATTCATCCAGGTTTCAAAGGAATTTAGATCCTGACCATAAACCCGGAAACAACAAGTAAATAGAATAATAAATAGGGCGAGTTTCATAATCTTGGTTAACAAAGCCTCCCATACGGGTATGAGAGGCGAAATTTAATGTTTAAACTGTAGAATGCATTATTTTTTGATAGTCTCAACTCTCAAAGAACATTCATTACACGAACAAGTACATGTATTCGTATTTAAATTGAAAACCTCTCTACAATCACAAGTTCCTGTACAATCATAAACAGTGACCTTATCTTTCATCTCAAGCTTGTCTCCAACTACTACCACCGTTTGAGTAATACCGTTACCTGTATTAAAATAGTACGTCTCAATATAATTGTCCTCATTAGACTGAATTTCATACATAACTATAGAATATGAACCAGAATAATATGTGGTCATGAATTGTTGAAAAGCTTTTAAATACTTAACTTCCCAAAAACCATCATTATCAACATGTGTAGTTGTAATTCCATTTTCACGTTCAGTAACGGTCATTGTGCAACCTGAACAAGAACAAGTTACAACATTCACTCCATTTGTGATGGTACCTCTTAAGCCACAGGTTGCAGTTGACGATCCTTCACAATTGCCGCTACAAACAACTTTAACTCCATCCCCCTTCATTTTCTCCACATTGAGATCAGCCATTGTTGAGTTCATTGCTTTACTACTTTGAACTTTAGTATCTTTTTTACATGAATTAAGATACAGTCCCAGAAATAACATACATGCTATTCCTGTAAAATAAACTAACTTTTTCATTTGAATTTGATTATATCTTCTCCCATTTAAAATCCAGTTGAGAGTTTAGACTGACTTAGACGTGAATAATGGCCATTTTATAGTGAATAAGTAAAGTTATAACTCTGAAGAACTTGAAATGTTACTTAAATGATAATATTTAACAATTCTAAAAATAAATCTTTAAATAGGATCTCAATGAAATTCTAATTTGATAAAACAAGTATACAAAAATTAAAACTTAAATACACAAATATGCGCAATTAATTTAACAATTGCCTTTTGTATACTCCATATCTCTTTGCGGTAAAATAAAAAAGGGTTAGAAATTGCTGGAAGGAAACTTTTACACCTTTGAACTTTCTTTTGCATCTTTGTTCTACATTCAAATTACAAAGTCATGGCAATAGCAGTAGGAGACCAATGTCCGACATTCAAACTAAAGGATCAAAACAACACAGATTTTGATATCCAATCCGTACTTGGAAAAAAAGTGCTGGTGATTTATTTCTATCCGAAAGATGACACACCGGGGTGTACAGCAGAAGCTTGCTCCTTCCGGGACAGCTACGAAGATTTCAAGGATTTGGGTTGTGAAGTGATCGGAATTTCCAGTGATTCACCTGAAAAGCATGCGAAATTTGCAGAAAAGAACCGCTTGAGCTTCACCTTGCTTGCCGACACTTCCAAAGCAGTTCGCAAACAGTTCGGTGTTCCGGGGAACCTGTTCGGGTTGATCCCGGGAAGAGTTACGTATATCATCGATAAGAAAGGGATTGTCCGTCACATATACAATTCATTGACAAATGCTGCCGGACATATTGAAGAATCCATTAACGCTGTAAAAACAATCACGAATGAAGAAGCTTAGTCTTTTAGTCCTGACCGCAATCGGCACAACCTTTTTTATCAGCTCATGCGCACATGAGGAAGAACAGACCTGTAATGAGGAACAAGAAGTGATCGTTGAACCTAAAAAGGGAAACGAATTTGACCGGGAATTAGCAAGCGAATTAGGTGCGGATGATTATGGGATGAGACATTACGTGATCGCCTTTCTCAAAAGAGGCCCGAACCAGGATCAAAGCGAGGAAGAAGTGAATCGTTTGCAACGTGCACATATGGATAACATTGGGAAGTTGGCAGAACAGCGCAAGTTGGTAGTTGCAGGCCCATTCATGGATGATACCGAATTGCGCGGGATTTACATTTTTGATGTGGAAACAGTAGAAGAAGCGGAAGAACTGACCAAAACGGATCCCGCGATCAAGGCAGGCAGATTGGTTATGGAATTACATCCGTGGTACGGTTCAGCTGCGTTGATCAAAACGGCTGAAATTCACAAAACGGTTTCGAAGAAGGAAATTTAACTCCTTTTCACTTTGGCAATTTTATGAAGCGCGGTTCCATTCAAAGCCGATTGCACGTAATGTGCTGAATTGAACAATTCATCCACTTTCCGGATACGGTAATCAAAGATATTTTCCAATTGCTTTTTCACAAAGAGCCAGTGGACAAACTTGCCAATCATCCCAAAGGGCATGGAATAGGTGATGATATCGGTCATTTCGACTCCTCCTTCCACTTCTTTGAAGTGATGTTCGTGATGCCATAATTTATAAGGTCCCTGGCGCTGTTCGTCAATAAAATAACCTTCGTTCCGGATGGTTTTTATTTCACTGACCCAGCCCAAGGGAATTCGCAGGATCGGGCGGATCGTATAACGGATGATCAATCCTTCGTACATCTCATCCGGAATGGGAGTCAAGACTTTAAAGTCGATATAATCCGGCGTGATGACATGCAGGTTGGCAGGCGCAGAAAAATACTTCCAACAGGTTTGAAGGTCAGCTTTTATCAATTGTGTCCGTTTGAGTTGATACATTCCGTTGAATTAATATGCTCCAACTAAATGTAATTAAACCAGTTCAGGTTTTAAAACAGATTCACACGTTTTAACAACTCGGAACGGTGTGTCTCACTGACCGGAACCTCTTTTCCATCCGCCAATATCAATGATTTGGGATTGATTTGCGAGATCTGTGTGATATTGACCAGGTAAGAACGATGAACTCTCAGGAAATCTTTCATGGGTAATTTTGCTTCCACATGTTTCAGGCTGTAACTGATAATAAACTTGGAATCCCCGGTGTAAAGGATCGAATAATTGTCACACGCTTCCACATAGCTGATGTCCGAATAAGACAATTTCACCAACTTTTGTTTATCCTTGATAAAAAAGTAGGTATTTGCCAAGACCGAATTCGTGAAAACAACGCCTGTATTCGACTTCCGGACCTGGAATGCATGCCAGGCCAATTCGATCTGCGTGCTCAGGTCGTCTTTCCTGAATGGTTTCGTGATGAACCCTGCAGGATTCGTCAATTTTACCCGATCCAAGGTTTGTGCATCCGTATTTGAAGTAACGAACAGAAATGGAATTTTCAGTTGCTGATTGACAAAATGAGCCAAATCAACCCCATCGGGCCCTTCTCCCAAATTGATATCCAGAAGCAACAAATCCGGTTTACATCCCTGTACCGATTTTTTGGCAGTATCAAAACTATCCGCTTTCCCGACAACTTCAAAGCCGGCGTCCAACAAACACTGCTCTAAATAATCCATGATGATCGGCTCATCCTCCACTATGAATAATTTCAATTTACTCATGACCTTAATTTGTAATTTGAAATAAATAACTCCACTTTCAATCCTTGATCCGAATTTGTTTCGACCAAGTCTGCTTTTAACTTACGCGCCATCGACCGGATCAGTTTGGTACCGAAATTGGTTCCTGAGCCTGCGTTCGTTTTCCCGATTCCATTATCTGAAACTGTCAGTACCAATCGATCTCCAACCTCCTTTAAACTGATCTGAAGTTCCGGATGAATTTGATTCCCAAAGGCATATTTACACGAATTCGTGACCAGTTCCGCCACAATCAATCCGATCGGCAATGCAGTTTCGATATCCAGGCTCAAATCATCGTATTCGGAATGCAATTCGATTCCTTGTTTCCGATCGGCAGAAAAATGACGAATAATATCCAGCACCAATTCATCCAGGTAAGAACGAATCCGGACTGCATTCATATTATCCGATTGATACAGTTTCTGGTGAATCGTGGAAATTGCATTGATGCGGTTCAGACTGTCTTCTATCAGCTGAATGGATTCCGGATCTTTCAAATCGCGCGCCTGCAAATCCAAAATGGCATAAATCATCTGCAAATTGTTCTTCACCCGGTGATGGATCTCACCCATCATGGATTCTTTTTGCTCCAAACTGGCCTGGGTCATCTCAACCTTCTGCTCCAACAGGACATTGATCCGCTTCTTATCCCGAAAGAGGAAGAACAGCAAAAGAGATATTACCAGGACAATAAAAATGACTCCAACAAGAAACACCAATTGCCACCAATGATTTTCTTCTTCGATCTGTTGTTTGAATTTGATTTCTTTCACCTCAAACCGGGCTTGCATCTCAGCTAAGGCATCACTTTTCCCCCGAGTGAAAATCGTATCGCTCAGAATCGTATACTCATTCAAACTTTGATATGCTTTTTTATAATCGCCTTCTGCAAAATAAATTCGCGACAAGACCTCATGTGCAAAAACTTCCCGTTCCTTTGCTCCTATTTCCTGGGATAGATGTAAGGCTTTGAGTGAATAGTCTTTTGCAATACCGAATTGCTTCAGATCAAAATAGCAATTTGCAAGCCCCAGATAAGCAGATTCCAGGTTATAGTCGTTGTCATACTCCTTGAAGTTTGCCGACGCACGTTCAAAATAGGCAATTGCTTTTTTAAAATCCTTTTGGTCATAATAAATTTTACCCAAAGAATTATAAGCTCCCCCAAGTCCATCCAACTGATTGGTCTTCTTGTAGAGCGCGATTGCCTGCTTGAAATTTGCTTCTGCTTCCTTGGTTCTATCCTGGTAAGTGAATGTAATTCCCTGGTTAACCAGAGCATTTGCCAAATCTTCCTCCAGATGAAGTTCCTTACACAGGTCTATTGCTTTCTGATGATAATAATCCGCATTCTCATATTGATATTGAGAAAAATAACAGATCCCCAATTGAGAATAACAATAACTCAGGTTTTCCCGATCGTCCTCCAATTGAAACAAACGAATCGCGCGCTGGAAATACCTGATTGCAACTTTTGCATTTCCCTGGATATCATTTGCGATTGCTAAATTCATGCAGGCAAACGCCTCACCCGACTGATAATCAATCTTCTTGGATAACTTCAGTGCTTTTGAGCTTAGTTCAATGGATTTTTCGACATTGACTGTGTAAAGACCTTCACTCTTCAAATTAAGTGAATCGATCTTTCTTGTATCCTTTTGAGCAAAAATACAGCTTACCGAAAAGGCAAATACCAGAAGCAAGTGAACCCGAATCATCTTTACATCAAAATTAACACCATTTACTCAGAATTTGACCTTGAACACCCTTTTTTTTTGAGTAAACATTGCCCATTTACGACTTTCGCACCTCAACAGGAATTATGAAGAAAAAGTTGACTGTTTTCCTTATTTTCAAAAGTAAGTCGCAATCCTCTGCTCCCTATTGTCAGTTGAACAAAAACAAATTAATCATCAAATCAAAAGCTGTAATCTAAATGGTGTTCTCAGAAACAATTCCCTTTAAGCATTGGGTATTCGAAGTGCCAAATAAACTAACCCGGAAAATTTATTCGAACACCCTGTGCGGATATTCCGAATACCATGTCCAGGAATTTCGATCTTACTTTAAATACCATGATGAAATTTTCACTACCGAAGTCAAAGACCTGTTAAGTAACCTGGGAATTGATTACAAAAAAGATACTTTCTTAAAACTCATTGAGGATGCGGAAGGAAACCAATCCTTTGTAATTACCTATCAGTTTTTAGGAAGTATGGAAGTTCATTCTCCGGAACGTATGAAGGAGCCATTTATTTTAAACGAACTGGAATACGAACCTATCACACGCAAGATGAGTATCGCTTTTTACCAGGTCGAGGAGACCATGATCGGGAAACAGATCATTTATGCGGAGATTTTGTTCCGGGTGATGTGAAATATTACGAATTACTTAAATAAAAGAAATTCGGCATTCGGCATTCGGCATTCGACATTCGTAATTATTCGGTATTCGTAATTAAACTTCAACCAGTTCAATCGGCAAACCATCCGGATCTGCAAAGAAGGTAAAACGCTTACCTGTGAATTCATCCACGCGTATCGGTTCGCATTGTACCTTTTTCGATGCCAGTTCACGAATTACACTTTCTATATTTTCAACGGTAAAAGCCAAATGTCTCAATCCGCTCGATTCAGGTCGTGAAATGCGCTTGGGAGGGTTCGGAAAAGAAAACAATTCGATGCAATAAACTCCATTCAGGATGAGGTCCAACTTGTATGAATCGCGCTCCGACCGGTAATTCTCAGCTAAAACCTCAAACCCGAGAACTTCCGTATAGAACTGTTTGGACCGTTCATAATCCGAGCAAATGATGGCAATATGATGAACGGATTTAAGCATGACTGTTTAGATGTACTTATTTCCGACCAGGTAATTTTTCACGTAATCGTCAATTCCTTCCTCCAGGGAATGAAATGGAACATCGTATCCCTGGCCGATCAGTTTCTGCATATTCGCCTCGGTGAAGTATTGGTACTTGTCGCGAATATCTTCCGGGGTATCGATGAATGAAATCTGAGGCTCTTTCGCCAATGCTTTGAAGGTATTGGTAGCTAAATCCAGGAAAGTACGCGCCTTTCCGGAACCCAAATTATAAATTCCCGATTTTGCAGTTCCTTTCATCAGAAATTCAATCACGGAAACCAAGTCCTTTACATAGACAAAATCACGCATCTGGCCACCATCCGTATAATTCGGATTGTGCGAACGGAACAGTTTCATAGAGCCGTGTTCTTTCACCTGGTTGAAAGTATGGAAGATCACGGAAGCCATTCTTCCTTTATGGTATTCATTCGGTCCGTAAACGTTGAAGAATTTCAATCCGTACCAATGTGGCGGTGTCTGTTTTTGCTCCAATGCCCAAATATCAAAAACCTGCTTCGACCAACCGTAAGGATTCAAAGGCTGAAGCTTCGGCATCGTTTCTTCATTATCATCGTATCCGAATTCACCCAAACCATAGGTTGCGGCAGAACTTGCATAAACCAACGGAATTTTGAAATGCACACAGTGATTCCAGATCATTTTTGAATAGTCCACATTCAGCTCATCAAAGATGGCTTTGTCAAACTCGGTCGTATCCGTTCGTGCACCGATATGCAAAACACATGTCACCTCATCTCCGAATTCTTTCATCCATTGATCAAAATCAGCACGTTGGACCATCGCCACAAACAATTTTCCATCTAAGTTGGACGCTTTCTCCGTTTTGGAAAAATCATCAACCAAAATTAAATTGTTGATCCCTTTGCTATTTAAAGTTCCAACTATGCAACTTCCGATAAAACCTGCTGCTCCCGTAATGACAATCATGAATGAAATATTTAGGAACAAATTTACGAAATCTTTATACGTGAACCCTGCATTTTTTAACAAGCTTCTCTTTTCAAAACGGGCTTTATCGGCAAAAATTAGTAACTTTACAGCCAATTTTCAACGCTTGGAAACAGTATATATCACACGAAGAGAGCATTTCAATGCAGCGCATAAATTATGGCGTGAAGAATGGTCTGATGAGAAGAACGAAGAAGTCTTCGGGAAGTGCAGCAACAAAAACTGGCATGGGCATAACTTCGAATTATTCGTGACCGTAAAAGGAGAACCAAATCCTGAAACCGGTTTCGTAATCAATTTGAAAGATTTGAGTGTCATTATCAAAGATCTGGTTATCGAACAATTGGACCACAAAAACCTGAACCTGGACGTTCCGTTCCTGAAAGGAATGCTGGCTTCAACAGAAAATATGGCCATTGAAATCTGGAAAATCATAGATACCCCGATCCGACAGGCAGGAGGTCAACTATGCAAGATCAAACTGGTTGAAACAGAAAACAATTACGTAGAATATTTTGGCGGGAAAGAACCCTTTTAATAATGGAGAATTGAAAATGCTAAAATTGAAAAGGAAAGGAGTTTCGACTCCGCTCAGCTACTTTTCACAACTTTTCAATTGTTCAATTCTCAATTTTCAATTCAAACTATGAGCAAATTTCATTACAACGACGAGACGACAGAAAACATTTCAACTATTTACAAATCCGTTCTTTCTCAAATCGGCGAAAACCCGGAAAGAGAAGGATTATTACGCACACCTGAACGCGTTGCAAAAGCATTGCAGTTTTTGACGCACGGATATGATATCAAACCGGAAGAGATTCTTAAAAGCGCTTTATTCAGAGAGGAGTATTCTGAAATGGTGATTGTAAAAGATATCGAAGTTTACTCCATGTGTGAACACCACATGCTTCCATTTTTCGGAAAAGCACATGTTGCTTATATTCCCAATGGAACCATCGTAGGACTAAGCAAAATTCCACGTGTCGTTGATGCATTCAGCCGCAGATTGCAGGTTCAGGAGCGCCTGACGATCGAAATCCGCGATTGTATCCAGGAAACATTGAAACCAAAAGGGGTTGCAGTGGTTATGGAATGTCAGCATATGTGTATGCAGATGCGCGGTGTGCAAAAACAAAATTCGGTAACGACTTCGAGTGCCTTTACCGGATTGTTCCTAAGCAACGATTCCACAAGAAAAGAGTTTATTAATTTGGTACAGGCAAAATTGCATTAAATAGAAACGAACCGGCTTATTACTTAAATCACATGATCAGACGACCACTAACCCTTATTCTTTTTGGTTTTTCATTGTTTTGTTCCACATTCATTTTTGGGACAGAAGGATTGAAATTCTCTTTGGAAAAAACCATTGTCAAAGTAAATTCGGATGGGTTTTATCAGACCTCCAATTACTTTGAAGGCTCCAATGAAACGAACGCCGAGCAAACCTTTCGCTTCTCCGTGATTGAAACGGAAAACCTTGCTTCAAAACAAGGAACGTTCATCATTAACGGGAAACCGAAAAAAATCAACTTCGAATCCAATCTGACGGTTTCAACCATTAACTGGGGATCTGTTTTCAATGGAGTACGGACGTACAGTTTCAGTGTTCCTGCAAATTGCCTGTTCAAATTTGAATATCAAACCGCATCCAGTGAGCTCATTTTCCTGACCACTATTTTCAAGGACGGAATAAATGAAGCGGACGATTTCTTTTACGAAATCACACTTCCCGAAAACATGGAAGCATCGTTCAGGCGTCGTTCAGGGAAAAAATCAGGGCATTTTGTAATTACGAACCAGGAATTTCTTCCGGACGAGGAATGCATGTACTTTTTAATCCATCCGAAAGGCATGGAACCGAATCAATACTTCAATGATTGGTTTATCCAGAAAACAAAAAACCAGGAAGCTTTGAATGTATTCCTACTTCCGGAGGATTTGCGAAACCTGGCTAAAAAAGGGAAATCACTCGAATTGGCCCAGGCTTGCTACGAATATGTCCAGGAAAACATTCTCTACCTGGATATTGAAAACGGATTGAACGCACTGATTCCAAGACAGGCAAATCAAACCATAACAAACAAATACGGAGATTGCAAGGACATGGCCATGCTTCTTCACCAGATGCTTCAGGCATTCGGATTCGAATCCTATCTGAGCATCTCAAAAACCTCCATTAAAAAGGACACCTATGACTTCCCTTCCATTGCCATGGCAAATCACATGATCGTGTCTTTGATCTGGGAGAACAAAACCTACTACCTGGACGGAACGGAAAAACAATGCCTGTTCGGAGATCCAAGCATGCAAATCCTGGGAACAGAAGCATTTCTGCTCCAAAAGAAACAGGACCAGTACCAGAAAGTGCCTGAAACCCTAATCTTTCAACCTAAATTGTCTCTTGATTATCAATTTTACCTGAACGAAAAAAGTCAGCCGGCTTATCGCCTGAAACTGGTGTTCGGGGAAAAATTCGCGCTGATCTTCCGCTATCTCCACAACTTTAATGGGATGGACGATAAAACGCAGAAAGTGGTCGATTATCTCATTCCTTACGATCACAAAATCGACAGTTCGTTCATGGACACCCATCAAAAGACGATTTATGTTTCATGCAATCTTCCTTCATCCTATTACAACATCGTCAATAACCAACAGTACATCGACCTGAAATGCTTGCCTGAATTGACCAAATTGATGGAAGTAGTCTACAGTAATGACAGCGCCCGTTTTGCAGCTGATTTCAACTTCTCATTCGATCATTTGAAATTCAAGCCGGGCTTTGACACAAGCAAGAACATCGACTTCAAAACCAATAATTCTCATAGCACTTTTGATCTGCACCTGACCAAAGAAAACTCCGGAAGCAAAGGCATCCTGGTAAACTATTGGAAAACTTATATCTTAAAACCTGCAACTTTTCAACCATGAAACCAATCCTATTACCTATCCTGTTTCTTTTATCCTCCATTACACTTTCCTTCGCAGGAGACAAGTACGTTTGGCCAGAGTTTTCAAATCCGTCCATTCCCGATTCCTTGATGAAAGAAGACGCAATTTACCTGGAGAATCGCATAACAGTGGATTTTATGATGGATTACGAAACTTCAGTAGTTTATTTCAAACGCATCAAATTGCTTTCGAAAAAAGGGATTGAGAATTTTATCAACCATGACCTTTTTCAATTCAACAGTGGAATGATCATGCTCAAGAAAGCACGAATCATCAAGGCCGATGGTTCCATCAAGGAACTTACTGACGAAAATATCAAGGAGACATTCATCGACAACAAAAACAAATACGAATCCAATTATTACAAACGCATCCAGTTTATCTTTCCCAACCTGGAAGTTGGAGATGTAATCGATGTGGTTTATCAGATTGATTACAAAAGTTACAGCCTTTCAAACTGCATCTACCTGGAAGACGACCTGTGCTCTTTAAATTCACGTCTTTCCTTGCGGAATTTCAGCAATTACGAACTCACTGTTTATCCTTCGAAAAATCTGAGCAATTACGTAGTTCAGAATAAAAGCAGTTCCCCTACTTTCTATTGGAACATCCAGGGAGTGAAAAAAAATTCCCAGAATGAATTCTCGGCTCATCCTGCAAACGCTTCCAAAGTGGCTTATACCTTGTGGATTCCCAATGAAACCTTTTCATATAACCTGGTCTATTCGGGAGATCGCGATCGCTACCACGTCAATACCGGTTTTAAAGAGTTCCGGGAAACACTGAAGTTCGAAGGCATTTTAAAAAGTGACCTCGGGCCTTTGGAAAACCTCAACAACATCATTCATTTCTTTGAAACAGATTTTGAATGGAACGAGGACGACAACATGCCGGCGAGTATCAAAGCCGTTGAATGTTTTAGAAAACGGATCATGGACAACAAAATTTTCTTCCAATTGATTCAGCAATACCTGGAGGAGAACGAACTGAAATATCATGTGGGTTTCACCAGGGATTTGAATGAAGGAGTTTTTGAGCATGGGTTTGTAGCGCTTTATCAACTGGATTATCGCTATCTGATCATTGAAAACCTGGGTGGTCAGGACGAACATTTCCTGTTTGGCCCGACAAGCAAAAGCAGGTTTTATTACCTGGACGAGATTCCGGCTGCTTGCGAAGGAAACCAATCCATCCTGTTCACCGATGACCGAAATGGAGTATCGACCAGTGCAGTTCTGTTACCACAAAGTGATTTCAACAACAACAAGCACACTGCAACGATTGTCCTTAAAACAGGAAAGCTTTCAGACACCACGTTGGTTGTAAACAGACGCGACAGCTTCAGTGGGCAGCACTCCGTTTTCTTTCGGAATCCTTCCAGTTCCTATCGTTTCAAGATCATGAATGTATCGGATACGACGCTCAAACCAACGGAAGTAAAATACATCTATCCCTATCCTGTCAGTTTCAAACAGGAAGATACTGTAAGTACGTACTTCTCCAATTTTGATGAAAACCTGTATTCTTTCAATGCGGAAAAACTCATTCCGAATTTTATTTTCTTTGAGGGTGAAACCAAGGAACCAACTGCCGATTACAGTATCATCCCTTTCAGCAAACAGCAAAAATATTCCATTTACATCGAATCTCCGGCTGCTATCAAAATTGCGGATAAGATCACCACATTGGTCAAATCCAATTCGGTGGGTTCGGTAAAAACGGAAATCATCCAAACGGATGCGAATAAGATCAAGATCAATTATGAGATCAAACTTGAAAAACGCGTTCTTTCCAATGAAACAGAGAGTAATGAATACCTGGAACTGGTAAAGGAATGGGGAAATATTGTGATTAAAAAATGGATCATCCAGGAAGGGTAATCCTAAAATTGAGTAAATTTAAACTTCTAAAAACAGATAACATGAGTGAAATTATTGACAATTACAGCTTTGATACCGCTGAAAAACAAGCTGCAGCAAGAGTATTCTTCGGGAAAGTCTACGGATTTATGTTCTTCGCATTGATCGTATCGGGTGCGATTGCATATCAATATGGAACAGAATCTTTTTTCCATGAATACTTCGGCCATTTTACGCCAAAAGGATTTCAACCTAATATGTTATACTTTGTCGTTCTGTTTGCCCCGATCGGTGTGGCTTTGCTATTCCAAACAATGATCAACCGGCTTTCATTCCCGTTATTATTCGGATTATTTTCACTCTACAGCATCCTAATCGGATTTGCTATATCCAGCATTTTCCTTCAATACTCATTGGGATCAATCGCTTCTACATTCGGAATTACCGCCGGAACATTTGCAGTCATGGCGATCATGGGATATGTAACGAAGATCGACCTGACGAAAATGGGATCCATTCTTTACATGGCGTTCATAGGGATTTTCATCTCTTCTATTGTTAATTTCTTCTTGAAAAGCGATGGTTTCAGCTATTTGATTTCCATCTTAGGTGTCATTGTATTTACCGGTTTGACAGCTTATCACATGCAGCGATTGAAACAATTTGCACATGATTCCGAACTTTCTGCAGACCAAAAAAACAAACTGGCTCTTTTAGGAGGATTCACCTTGTATGTTCTCTTCATAAATCTATTCCTTTCATTACTTCGTTTGTTTGGAAGAGACTGATTTTACTGCATAACATTCTTTAAGTTAAAACCTGCTAAAATTCAAGTATAGCAGGTTTTTTTGTGTTTACCTTTGCAGTATAAATTTACAAACAGATGATACCTTTCGGCCCAGCCATGCTCATTGGTCTAGTCTTTATGGGAATTGGACTAATTGTGAGCTGGCGCTTAAAAAGCAAATTTCAAGAATTCAGCAAAATTCCCTCCCAAAGTCGTTTAAGTGGTCGGGAAATTGCCGAACGCATGCTTCATGATTATAACATTCGTGATGTAAGAGTAACCTGTATTCCAGGTCAATTGACGGATCACTACAATCCTGCCGATAAGACGGTGAATCTTTCCGAAGAAGTATACCATGGAACGAATGCCGCATCTTCAGCGATTGCAGCACATGAGTGCGGTCACGCAGTGCAACATGCAAAAGCGTATGCCCCGCTTCAATGGCGTTCCAAATTAGTGCCTCTGCAACATGCATCCGGGTTATTCCTAAATATCCTGATGATGATCACTTTCATCGGAGGGGCTATCCTGTTCGAATCATTCCCGGTTAAATGGGTTCTTTGGGCAATTGTCATTGCCTACGGTGTGATTGCCTTATTCAGCCTGGTGACTCTTCCTGTGGAATTCGACGCTTCAAGAAGAGCACTGAATTGGATCGAGCATTCCGGAACAGCAACCAAAAGCGAATACGAACGCTCGAAAAAAGCACTGAACCTGGCCGCATCAAGTTATGTGGTAGCCGCTCTGGGTGCTGTTGTAACAATGATTTATTACATTTTGAGATTAATCGGCACAAACCGATGATAATTTCTTTTCATTTTTCAAACAAAACCTTACATTTGAGAAAAATTTGAAGTTATGTCAGATCATCATTCAGAACATCACACAGATCATCACGAAAAGGGTGATACTTTCTTTGAAAGTTCAACAGTAGGAATTGGTTTTGTGTACACGATCATCCTATTGATAATTATAGGATCGATCTACGCATTCGGATAGTATAAGGAGGAAAGTAAATCCTCCTTTTTCATTTTATTGATTTCTTGCCATGCCATTCAATTCAATTTTTGCTTGGGTTATTAAAAAGCGCTTGCATCAGATTGAACTTTTCCGGAAGTACCCGGAAGATGTTCAAAATGAACTGTTCGAAAAATTGATTGAACAAGGAAATCAAACCGCTTACGGAAAACAGAACCACTTCCATCAGATCACTTCTTATCAGGACTTTAAAAAGCTGGTTCCGCTCAATAATTACGAATCCATGAAACCATGGATAGACAGATTAATGGATGGCGAGCAACATTTGCTTTGGTCCCAGGACACTAAATGGTTTGCCAAAAGTTCGGGCACGACAACGGATAGAAGTAAGTTCATTCCCGTTACGAAAGAATCCCTCGAAGATTGTCATTACAAAGGCGGAAAAGATCTGCTGGCTCTTTATTACGAGAATTTCCCCAATAGAAAATTATACAAAGGAAAACACCTCATTATCGGAGGAAGTGCGCAGGTTCTTCCCGTTTCCGATAATGCATACCAGGGAGACCTATCCGCAATCATTGTGAAAAATCTGCCTTGGTGGGCTGAAATCAGAAGAACTCCTTCCAGGGAAATTGCTTTGATGACCGATTGGGAGGAAAAGATTGAACGTATGGCAAAAAGTACCATCGAAGAAGATGTGTACATTATTGCCGGGGTTCCGAGCTGGACATTGGTATTGGCACGGAAAATATTGGAGATCACCGGAAAATCGAACTTACGGGAAGTATGGCCCAACCTGGAACTCTTCATGCATGGAGGTGTCAGCTTCGAACCTTACCGGGAAGCTTTCCGGGAATTGATCCCTTTCGACGATATGCATTATGTGGAGACCTACAATGCTTCAGAAGGGTTTTTCGGAATCCAGGATGTGGATGGCTCCAATGAATTGTTACTCATGCTGGATTATGGTATTTTCTATGAATTCATTCCCATGCATTCCTTTGAAGATACCGATTCCAAGACCATCCTGAAACTCGATGAGGTGGAACTTGATGAAGAATATGCTTTAGTCATTTCAACCAATGCCGGTCTTTGGAGATATATTGTGGGAGACACGATCCGTTTCACATCCAAAACTCCTTACCGCTTTAAATTATCCGGAAGAACCAAACATTTCATCAATGCTTTCGGAGAGGAACTGATTGTTAACAATTCGGATTTCGCTATTACGGAGGCTTGCTCCAAAACAAACGCCATTATCCGGGATTATACTGTTGCCCCGATCTACATGGATGGAAAAGTACAGGGAAAACACGAATGGTTGATCGAATTTGACCGCGAACCGAATGATATCCAACGTTTTTTGACGCTTTTGGATGAGTCACTGCGGGCGATCAATTCGGACTATGATGCGAAACGAACCAAAAACCTGGCGTTGGGAAGACCTTTGCTGCATGTTTTAAAATCGGGAAGTTTTGACAACTGGTTGCAAAAAAAAGGTAAATTAGGAGGACAACACAAAGTGCCCCGTTTGATGAATACACGTGAAATCGTGGAACAAATCTTGCAAGAAACCGAATTCAAAACCATTGAATATGCATAGATTGCTCTTTTCATTCCTTCTGTTGCTTCCAATTTTGGGACATTCACAGCAAGTATGGAAAGAACTTTGGCATCTGGATATCGATTCCACTGCAATCTGGGACATCGATCCTATTCATCAAAGCATCATTTATCAAAATCAGAATATTCAAAAGCGCGATGCAAAAGGAATGGTCATGCTGCAGGAAAGCATCAAATCACTCGGGAACATTCAAAAAATTGATGCTCAAAACCCCTTGAAAATTGTCTTATTCTCAGAAGATCAGCAAAGCGTCTGTTTTTTGGACAATGCCTTGGCCTTGCAGGGTGATTGCATTTATCTGAGCGATCTGAATGTGAGCCTGGCAGCAAGCGTAAGTGCCTCAATTCAGACAGACCGGATCTGGGTCTATGACGAACCGAATTCAAAAATAGAACTCATCACCCTTCGGAATGGGCAAGGTCAACTGGTGCAAAATGTCAAAGGCTTACTGAATATGAAATCCATTGTCAATATACAGGAAATTGACAATCGCCTGTATCTGTTCGACGAAACGAATCAAGTTGCCTGGTTTGATCAGTTTGGAAATTTTATCGATGTAGCTACGCTTCCTTCCAACAAGCCTATTTATCCTATCCAGGATTATTTCCTGATTGCAGACGGAAAAAAAATCAGTGCTTTAAATATTGATGCCGAACCGGTCTCCGTTTTCTTTGAAGGCGACTCGCTTTTGGATTCCGATATCTCAAAAATGGAAGTTTCAGGTGACCGTTTGTATATTCAAACTCAAAAGAGGCTCTATTGTTATAAGACTCTTCAACCGACAGATTAATTGCGAATTGAACCGGAAAGTGCTCTGATCCGTCGCCCCCGATTTTATCGAAAGCTTTGCTTTTTTCTCATTCTACATTCTCAATTTTTCCATTCACCAAGTCAATTCGGGTAAACACACAGCAGTAATTATTTTTTGAACAAAGGGCGATTTATGTAGGCAGATTTCGTAATTTAGTCACCCCGAAAAACTCATAAATTATGCATATTGCAGTAGCTGGAAATATTGGATCTGGAAAGACGACTCTTACGAAAATGTTGGCAAAACATTATAACTGGGAGACTCACTTCGAGGACGTTGAACACAATCCTTATCTGAATGATTTCTATGAAGATATGCAACGCTGGTCTTTCAATTTGCAGATCTATTATTTGAATTCCCGATTCACACAGATCCAGGAAATCAAAAACAGTACGGCACATGTGATCCAGGACAGAACGATTTATGAAGATGCGTTTATTTTCGCCCCGAACCTCCATTCCATGGGTTTGATGACAACACGTGATTTTGAAAACTATTTTTCATTATTCAACCTGATGGATTCGTTCGTTTCCGCACCTGACCTGTTGATCTACCTGAGAGCATCAGTCCCTACTTTGGTGAACCAGATTCAACAGCGTGGAAGAGAATACGAAGAAAGTATCCGCCTGGATTACTTAAAGCGTTTGAATGAGCGTTATGAAGCCTGGATTTCAACCTACGACAACGGTAAACTGCTGATTATCGACGTTGACAATAATTCATTCCCGGACAACCAGGAAGACTTAGGAAAGATCATCCAATCAATTGATGCGGAAATAAACGGATTATTCTAAGAATAAATCCTCCATTCCATCCAATTCGGAGAAATCCTTCAGAAGAAGCGCCAAATCAGTCAGAAGGGCATCTTTTTGGTCATCTCTTTGTTCTGTTTGACCAAAATATTCGGTCAATAAGAGTTGCGATTCCAAAATAGCTGATTCCGGTGCCACGGTTTCAAAATTTTCTATCAATGTAATTGCTTCAAGAGCATCCAGGAAATTCCCTTCGATCCCGAATAATACGAAATCTGCCAAATAATCGGAGAAATCCAGTTTCGAGTTCCAAAAAGCAGTTACCAGTTTTCTGCGCAAATGTACGTTCAACGGATTTTTAAAAGCCTCCATTAAAGGTTCAATAGATGGAGTATCCTTTAAACTTTGGAACAAATCCATCACCAAGACCTCATTTTCATCTGATAAACCCGATCTCCATACCTCTATGATCGGTTCAATAACACTTGCATGACCATGAACAGCAAACGCCTTGATGGCACCGGCGATCTTCAATTCATCCTTGCTCTGCAAATCACTCAACAGCTGGCCTATCTTTAACTTATCCTGTTTATTCAAATCGCTTTTTGACACCTGATTATTTTTTTTACAAAAGTACGAAATACCACTATCTTTGACCTACTATGAATTGGAAGATTTACGTCCTTTTTTCAGGACTCTCTATCGGGCTCAACTCCTGCGTTTTGGATGAGGCAAAACCAAGTATCCATGAAAAAGTTGTGGTGTATACCGATTTTTACTGTCCGGCTGACAGTTTATTCATCCAGGAATTCGAGCAATCCAAAAAGATTTCTGTCCAGGTAGTTTATCAGGAAAAGGACGAAATTGCCAGATTAATTCAGAAAAACAAGTTCAATACCGGAATTGATGTACTTATATTGTCTTCCGATAGTTTAAGGGAAACATTGTATAACCAAAGCCTGTTCAGTCAGTTGCGGGATCGTCGTTTTTTCAGGAATATGGATCGGCAGTTTAACAACAACCACGGTTACTGGGTTCCGATCTGTCATAATCCGCTCGTTCTTGTCACTCAGAAGGATTCAAGTGCACACTGTTCCAATCTGAATTGGGATAACTTAAAAAGAGATAGCATCCATCCCAAGATTGAAGTCGAATCCAATTTGAATGCTTATTTGATGAAATTGGCGAAAACAACCAAGTTTTCAAGCATTGCCAAAAGTAAAAGCCCTGCAAACCCGAAATACGGCATTTACACTTTGAGCCAGATTGCCGCGTTTTCAGACAAGGATTTTCACTTCGAGAAATCCAATTGTTTTTATTTCCTGGTGGAAAACCAACGTTTCATGACAAATTTCACGAGTATCAGTTTGTATAAACACAGTAGAAACAAAGTCGCTGCCCAGCAGTTTATCGAATTCTTTTGCAGGTATCAACATCAGATAGCATCCAATAGAAATCAACTGTCCACCTTCAAAACAATACAACCAAATTTTTTAATCCGTGGACTTGAAATTCATTAAGTTTTGCTAAGTAACTTAAAATTAATTTGTTAAATTTTAAAGAGTATTTTAAATTTAGATTATATTTAGACAAACTTACGCTACTATTATGAATTCTACCGTGCTCATCAATACGGATCGAATACTATTAAACCCCGATAACCGTAAACAGACCTTTGGACTTCTTGTCATCTCTTATTTGATGGTAAGTGGGTTATTTCTGGCTCTTTCGATTCAATTAACCGATCATTTTTCCATCCCCTTATTAACTGCCCTGAGTCTCGCAATTCTTTTCACTATCTGGGTGAAGATCATTCGTGTCACTTTGGCAACGGGATATATTAAAAGTGATGTAGTGATCCTTAAACTACTTTCCGAACGTTCGTATGTATTGGAATTTATCTGCATCAAAAAGGCGCGTTCATTTTCCCTATTGGGCATATCAATCACCTTGTTGAAATTCAAATTTGACGGAGTTGTCTATCACACCATTCTATGCGGGAAACCTATGCAGGGTGGAACCATTGAAGCCGTTCTGAAACAGCACAAAAAGGCTCATAAAGAGAGTTTCAAAAAAGGCAAGCCATAAGCCGGGTTCTGTACATCCGGATGAATAATCATCCGGACTGACTGTCATTTATCTAGCACTAACGTCACCGTTAGCGTCTATCGATCTACCCTCCAAGCATCCGCCAGCTGACGAAAGAGAACGAGCAGCCCTACTCGCTTGGTTTACATGATCTTTCAGCCCGTGAGGTTTACCTAGCTTCCGAATGTCGCCACCGGAACGGTGAGCTCTTACCTCCCCTTTTCACCCTTACCCAAACTTGTAAGCAAGTTGAGGCGGTTTATTTTCTGCTGCACTTTCTGTACCCATCCGGTTACCCGAATGAATCCTTCCTGTTAGGAAGCACGGTTACTCTATGCTGCCCGGACTTTCCTCCCTCTATTCGTCTGCTGACGAACAAACGGCGACAGTCGGCTTGCTTGATGCAAAATTACGCTTATTTAATGAATTTTACGGATGTATATCCGGTTGAAAACAAAACAACCAGGGAATAAGCTCCGGAAGCCAATTGAGAAACATCAATTACCTGATCTTTGGAAGTTCCGGAAACTTTACTCCAAACTCTTCCTGAAGCATCTACTATGCAGAAACTTTTTGCTAATTCCGGGGTTGAAACGTGTAATTCATTCACTACCGGATTCGGATAAAACGAAACATTCAATGTTGCTTCAGTCAATCCCAAACCATTAAAATTATCCCGGTATTCGACGGCTGTAACTGTTTCATTTCCTCCGATCTCATTGGTACGAATTAGCATCACAACTTCCTTCTCCGAAGTAGTTCTCCATTCATACTCATGTGTGAGTGGAACCGGAATCGGTATCCACGTACCAAACCCTTGAAATGTAAAATAAATGGAATCCAATTCATCAATAACGTGGTGAATACGCAATGCATCGAACTGACCGAAAGGGGTCTTTACAGTTCCCCAACCATCCACATTCGTAACACGATGACGGTACTGTTTCCATTTAGCATCGTAAATCGGATTTAAATCCAAGTTCGTGTACCCGCGTGATTCATAATTATTTCCGTACGTCATCGGAAGGGCATAACGTGTTTCTATCGTATCCGAATGAAAGCCAAGACCTTGTCCGTTGCTCACCAATTCATACCCGATGGAGGTGACAGCACTGCTTGTTTTTCGTGTAAAGGCATTCAATTCGTCAATTTGAATGGGCAAAAATGCCGATGCCTGATCCAATGGCAGATCAGTCGATGAATTAAAATAAGTTGCTTTATACGCTGTCGCGGCAAAACTTCCGAACAAGAAAATTGAAGTTCCGGTAATTTGACTGCTTGGAAGTGTAATCAGGTTTCTTTGACTCTGAGGAACCATGGTTGAAAAGTCCCACGTGTGATTTGCACCGGTTGTAGCATAATCAATGGTAGGATCCGTCAATGTACTGAAAATATAGGTTTCACTAGGTCCCGCAAAATGCTGGTCCGTCAATGTGATTTGTCCAAAAGAAATCGAGCTCAACGCAAGAAAAGGGAGTAGCAAATGTTTCATTCTAAAGTAGTTTCAACAAATATATGAAACTTATTCAACTTACCTGGAGAATGTTCTTCTTATCACAATTTGTCCGTTCATAGGGAAAGACGCTAATTTGCCCAAATAATAATCCGTATGGAAAGGTCTTAACACATCCGCATTCACTTTTGCACCGATACTGTATTTCGGGGAAAGGTTATAATAGTATTGAAACCCGAATTCCATACTCAACGAGTTCGAGTGTTCCACTTTACCCGTATATGAATCTTGACGCTGAATAACCTGGTTCTGCATGATCTGTTCCTTTCCATGAACAAAAAGCTGGATTCCGGGAGTAACACCGAAGGAAATTTCCGACTTTTTGAACGAATATCCGAATTTTAAAGGAATATCTATGGAATACAATTGTTTCACGGAAACTGTTCTCACCATATTCGGAGAGAAGTTCGTTTCCCGGTAATTCAGTCCGCCAAACCCTTCCATTCGGGCTTGCAAACCAAAACTCACAAAAGCATTATCAATTCGTTTGGTATAACCACCACCGAGAACTGCTCCGGCTACGATATTTCTTTTCTGATCGGAAGACAGATAAGGAGATTGACCGATTGTAGGACCCAACTCCAGATACCACTGATTGGATTCATTGGAAAGGTTCTTGGCCAAACCGGAAATTCCATCATGAATAACCCGGTCCTGTCTCGGTTCCAAACGAGTGAAATCCGATTCATCACTAGATTCTTCCTTCGGTTTTGGATCAACAAGCGGTTCTGTTCGTTCTTCAGGAGCCAGGCCGTTCAGCCCTGTAATCATTGGAGCTACCGGAACAGGTGAAATATCCGTTAGACCGACATTATTTGTCTTGTTCGGATTTCTTCTAATAATCCCATTTTCAGAAGTTCTGAAAGTTGTTTTGAGTCGTGACTGATCGCTAATCTCGTTATTGATAGTTTGAATCGTTGAATTGTCTGCTTTAAATGAATTCTCATCCGACCCATTTTTCACATCGGCTTGCTGCTGGAATTTATCAATTTGAGCTCTGTTGGAAGGATAAAACAACAGAAGGGAAACCAAAAGTAGCGTAGCCGCAAGTGGAATCCAGTAAAATCCACGTTTCGATTTTTTTTCTGTCGGAAGCATTGCTTCCATTTCAGACCAGAATTCAGGAACAAAAAGGGATTCCTGTCCTTCAGATGCATGTGCATCCCTGAACAACTGATCCAGCTCTTCGTCGCTAATATGTCGATTTGAGTATTTCATATCACAAAACGTTTTTCATACCTGTTCTCCATCAATTCGAGTCTTTCTCTAAGCAATTTCCGTGCAGTCGAAAGATGCCATTTTGAAGTTCCTTCGGAAATCTCGAGTAAATCCCCGATTTCCTTGTGATTATATCCGTCAATTATATACAAGGTGAAAACATGGGCTGAAATCGGTGGGATTGTCTTAAGTAAATCCAGAATTTCCTGATAATTCAGTTCCAATGCTCCTAAATTTTCCACTTTTTCGGCAGAATTCGCTAATTCCGCCTCTGTTTCCTTCGCTACAATTACCTGATTGTGATTTTTATTTTTCCGGTATTCATCAATCAGGGTGTTTACAATAATGCGTTTTGCCCAAGCTGCAAAATTCAATTCATCCAGGTCTACATTTTGCAATCCGTTTACAATTTTCAAGAACCCATTGTTCAACGCATGCCTGGCGTCTTCATGATTTGCATAATAGCGCATGCACAGACGGATAAATTGCCTGTAACAATACTCATAGAGTACTTTTTGCGAGCGTCTATCATTTTCTGCGGACCCCAACAATATCTGTTTGGTTACTTGCATTTACCTGGGTTCAAAATTGTTCATTAACAAGTCAAAATATAAAAGTCGAATCTTGCTTTTTACACATAACGTCCTATCTTTACGTTTGGTTGGAAATTAAGTAAAAATGTTGACATTAAATCTTATTCGGCACGCAAAAACGCAGCAAACATCGCCAACTGGGAACGATTACGATCGTGAGCTTCTGGACAAAGGTGTGTCACAGGCAAACGTTCTTGGCAACTATTTGCAGACACATCACATTTCTTTGGGGAAAATTATCTGTTCAAGTGCCACCAGGACCCAACAAACCAAGTCAATTATCTGTCAACATCTTACCGAGCGCTGCAATGTTGAATTCACCAAAGAGCTATACAATGCTTTTTACAATGAAATGCTTCATATCATCAGATCTTACGGCAAGAATGAAACGATTGTCACATTGATCGGCCACAATGAAGGAATCTCCCAATTGGCGAGCTATCTTTCCGGGGAATCCATTCATCTCCGCACCTCGGAAATGATTTCCCTGGCCATTCCTTTTGATTCATGGGATTATTTGAGCCAGGGGACGGCTGGAATTACTTTTCAGTATCGTCCGGAGGTGTTCCTTCCTCTTCCGGTGGTTTCCTAGCAGGATTTACATGGTAAATGACCTGGATCGGTGGATGAGGTCCATGCAATGCTTCCTGTTCCCGGTATAATTGCTCCAGGTATTGCCTGTGCGCCAATTCTTCCTGATTCCTTCTCCACATCCCTTCAAGATCCGGCGGTTCGATTCCCAACTCCTTTTCAAGCTCATATTGATATTTTGGATTCACGGGACCATGTTTCCGGAATGCAATTGCCAAACCAACCCCCACTATGAACCCACCGAAATGACCTTCCCAGGAAATGGATGGTTCTGTAGGGAAAATTCCCCAGATCATACTTCCGTATACAAAGATGATTGCCAGTGAGATTCCCTGTAACGCTTTTACTCTTCTAAAGAATCCGGAAATAAACAAGAATCCGAAAAGTGCATAAATCACCCCGCTCATCCCGATATGATAGGCGCCGTTATCCTGTGCAATCCACCAGACTATCAAACCTGTCCCAAACCAGGAGATCAGGAATACCTTGAGGGCAACTTCCCGGTAGTAATAGATCACAGCAGCAAGCAAGAGGTAAGTCGGAAGCGAATTATTCAAAATATGTTTTACATTGGACGGATCATGCAATAATGGCATGAAAAACACTCCCTTCCAACTGCTCCATTGCCTCGGACGAATCCCCCATTGGATGAAATCACTACCTCCGGAAGTGCGTTCCAAAAGCCAGATCGTCCAGCATAAAAGCAGGAGTAGCAAGGGATAAATGAGCGCTTCAGCTGATCTTCCCGAAAAATGTTTCATTTGATTCACACCCCATTCCCTCAACAACTAGTCCGAACTGATTATCCTGTCAATTTGACAGATTATTTACCGGGATTAATGCTTATCTTAGGGAATATGAATTTAAAAAACACCTTGGCGGTTCTATCTGTGAGCCTGATCGGTTCTATTTCATTCGGACAGGACAATCACTATTGGAACGATCAATTCGGAATTAAGGCAACTGCTTTGGGTGGAGCTGCAGTTGGTGGTTTGGACGATTATTCGATGGTTTACTACAATGCAGCAGCCATGACATTGGTGGAAAAAAGGGCGCTTTCCTTTTCTGTAAACGCCTATCAGATTCGTAAATTCAAGCAACAAAACGCATTAGGTCCCGCACAGGATCTTCACAGCACCGAATTTTCTGTCGTCCCGAATATGATTGCAGGAATCACATCCTTGAAAAAATTCAAGAAATGGCACGTTGGTTACATGCTCCTGTCCAAAAATGTACACAACAGTAAACTGACGTCCTTTCATACAGGTCAATATGATGCCATAGACCTTCCCGGAAAAGAGAATTTTGTTTCCACTTACGCCCAGGAAATTCGCAATATCGAGTACTCGGTCGGCTTCGGGCTTTCTTACGATGCGACACCTCATCTATCCTTCGGATTGACCCACATGGGAATTTTTAAAAGTGTCAAGTATTATAACAATTACTCCTTTATCGTACTTCCCCAGGACACCACTTCTTCCCAAGACACAAGGGTTTCATCCAATATCTCTTTCAATTTCTGGGATGTCAAAGCGATGTTCAAGCCTTCTGTATTGCTTCATTATCCGAAGTTCCGGATAGGTTTTGCGGCAACTCTTCCCACATTCAATATTGTCGGAAGGGGAACGTTTCTCCGGGAATTCTCGACATTGAACCTGGACGGGGAAGGTCTTCTTCCTTTTGATATTTCCATTGCCTCCAAATCAACGAGAACCAAGGTTGTTCACAAGAATCCCGCTTCGTTCAGTTTAGGAGTAAGTGTGCAACTGAGTGAGCGCATATGGGCACATGTCAGTGCTGAGACATTCCTCAAACAGAATTATTACCTGATCCATGATGATCCGACCACAGCTGAACATTACCCTTCATTCATCAGTGATTCCATAATCATCGAATTATTCGGGGGACAAAAATTCCTGTCTTATGGTGTAGGTTCCAGACCTGTAACGAATATCGGAATCGGAATAGAGGTTCAGTTATCCGAAAAGGCCGGTTTCCAATTTGGCGGACATACGGATTTCAACTACAACCGTTATCCGCTTTATACCTTCACACAACAGAATATCCAATCCTCACAATACAATCGTTTGGTATTTGCTTTAGGTGGAAACCTGGACTTGAAAGGCGGTAAACGCGCTTCCGTGGTGTTTGAATTCGGATTCTCACTCCCGAAAACCACCGATTACACGGTTGATTTCACCACACCCAATGCAGCCAGGAACGGATTGACAGGTGATTCGGGTCCCGGAGTAAAGACTGAAGCATACTCCTACAGATTAATGCTTGAATTGACTTTAGGGAAACTGATGAAGTAATTTCAAATTATGAATTCCAAATGTAGTCTCGACAGGTATTAATTTACTGTTCCGAATTTGCGATGGAGTGTTTCGAATTTAATTTTATATTCGTAAAGATGAAAACACAGACCTCGATTATTCCCGGTTTTTATTACGTCATCTTCCTGATCGTAAGCTTATTACCGTTTATCTCATCCGGTCAAGACAATCACTATTGGACCGATCAATTCGGAATCAAAGCCACAGCTTTGGGCGGAGCAGTCATTGCAGGCCAGGATGATCACTCGATGGTTTACTACAATGCAGCTGCCATGTCAATGATTCAAAATCCGAGTCTTTCCTTTTCACTCAATGCTTATCAATATCGGACCTACAATCAGAAAAATGCACTTGGTCCCAATCAGAATCTGGAAAGTACGGATTATGCCACTGTTCCGAATATGATGGCCGGAGTGATGATCTTGAAAAAGCATCCCAAATGGCGTTTAGGGTATAATGTTCTGTCAAAGAACGTCTACAACAATAAATTGGATTTATACAATTCCGGGAAATACGATGCGATTGATTTACCGGGAGACGAAACCTTTGTTTCCTCTTATGCTTATGAAATCCATAATGGTGAATACTGGGCAGGACTTTCAGTGTCTTATGAAGCGAATTCGCATTTAGCTTTCGGTTTATCTCACATGGGAGTTTACAAAAGCACCAAGTACTACAATGCTTATTCGGTAACCGTCCTTCCACCGGACACCTCTTCTTCGGAAGTCACGCGTTTCGCTTCCACCATCTCGTTCAATTTTTGGGATATTAAAGCCATTTTCAAGCCTTCCGTGTTACTTCATTATCCTAAGTTCCGAATTGGCTTGGTGGCTACATTGCCTTCCATCAATATTCTTGGTAAAGGGAACTTCTACCGCGAATTTTCCACTCTGAACATGGACGATATTCTCCCGGTAGATGTTGCAATAATTTCCAGGGCACATAAAGACAAAGTCAAACACCGAAACACTGCTTCCTTCAGTTTGGGAGTGAGTGCACAACTTGGAGCCAAGTGCTGGCTACATGTAAGTGCGGAAACATTTCTTGCCCAAAAATATTACTTGATCCACGACAGCAAAAAGGAGCCAGAACATTACCCGGAATTCCTGAATGATTCCCTGATCAGTTCCATTTTTGGCGACCAAAATTTCCTGTCATATGGTGAAGAATACAAACCGGTAACCAATATCGGAATCGGGCTGGATTTTCAACTAAGTCAGCAATTCAGTTTGCAACTCGGTTCCCACACGGATTTCAATTACAACAAGTATTCGGTTTACGAATTTGCAAAACAAGTCATTCAGTCTTCCCAATATGACAGATTGGTAAGTTCGGTTGGCGGAAATTACACCCTGAAAAACGGAAAACGGATTGCTTTGGCTTTCGAATTCGGTTGCGCTCTTCCGAAAACAACCGATTATACGGTTGATTTCACCACTCCAAATGAATCCCGAAACGGACTGACGGGAGATCCGGCACATGGAACAAAAACGAGCGCATATTCATTTAAGGTAATGTTTGAATTAACTTTGGGGAAATTGGGAAAATAGAATCCGTTTTACCTTCTTAAAACATCCAACTTCCTAAATAACCGCTTTATCTTCCTACTTTTTTCCAAGGCAAAAAAAGTAGGCAAAAATGCCTTTATTCCAATTACAAACTTCGAGCAGCCTTTCATTTCGGATTTATCCATGGAAAGGCGGGATCAGGATCCAAAATGCAATCCTGTAGAAGTTTTTCAAACACTACAGGATTAGCACTTTCCAGGATCAATAACCGAAATGGAAGGCTTTTACTTCTACGAAGTATTCGTTAGGACGGGTGGCAATTTTCAAATAAGGTGGCAATTCCGGTATCATGTAATTGGAAATTTACCTCATTAGTAACGTTTTCCCTGATTCCGAAATAAAATTGTACGTAGCTTACCTCAGTTTATTTTACAATTATGCAAAGTATTCTATTTCTTCTTAATGAGAACTTTTAGGTTTCATCCATGAACTGAACTTGAGCTATTTAGTGAAGGGGAATCAGTTGAAAAGCGATATTCAGCTCTTTACACTGTTGTGAATTATAGCGATCACATAGTTATTCGAACATAGAATTAGGCACTCTAAGTCAAGTATTTTGACTGCCATTCGAGAATTAGCGAAAGCCAAGATAAATAATGACTGAACCCATTGCCAACCACAGCCAAAAGGTGCGATCTACAAAATTCATTACTCTCAATTTGTACTCTTTCATGATTTCTCTTTGTATTTTGTTTCTACAAAGTTAGATCAAGGTTCTTGGAAGGGAGTTAAGTGCGGGTGAATGGTTTGTTAAATGAAATCGCTGGTTTTTTCAGGATTGTGAACACAGGAATAATGGGTGAAATGGCATGGTTGTTTTCACACAGATGATTTTATTAATAAAGACACCTAACCTTTCTAATCATAAAGCTCTTCACTTTGATTGACCAGCTCCATGATTTCTTCCGGAAACCCGCCTTCAAACGAATTGAAATCACCTTCAATGGTTGTTTCTTTATTCGTTTTTAACTGCATAATCTTTATCCCTATTTCATCTTCATTTCCAACTGACTCGGAAGCATATGTTTTGTAGATCACATACCGATATCCGCCGTTCGTAAAGGACAAGTAATCCAGGGTCATACCCAGATTATCTACCCCACCTCCACGGAAATACGAAGAATAATCAAATTTCTTAAAACTGGATGGATCCAACTTGTCCGGAAATTGTAATTCCATTTTATTCTTTTTTCCGAAACGATAAACCAGGTACTTATTATCCTGATCGCGGCAAACGAAAACCTGTTTTTTGTTTTTGGTTTTAAAACTCAACACCACCACTTCGTTTGGACGAACAAAAACGTCTTCTTTCCATTCCCGGGCGGAAGATTCCACATTATCCTCCTCTTTCATCTCATCAACGGTTTCAATCGATACCGTTCCAACCTCTTTTTCCGGGGAATTACATGCAGTAATTGTAATGAATAAAAATATGTTCCAGATTTTCATGAAATGAATATAGTAAAATGTCTTGTCCCGGAAGAGTTAATCTTTGCGCTCTCAGCTTTTTTGCACTATTTTTCCCAGGAAGCTGCCAATTCGGAAAGTAGCCCTGCTTTTTTCGCGATACCCAATGTATTTGGAATGTCCTTGTAATAAACGATTCCGGATTCACCAAAACGTATGATTGCAATAGCAGATTGAATGTGGAAGGTTTCTCCCGTGCTGACCAATCTGCCTTTTGTAAAATATTCCACGATCACAGCTTCATTGCTTTGGTAGCTCTTCGTCATCACTTCTTCGATACGAACGCGTTTTTCCAAAGGATTTTCGCCAAGGCTTTCGAAATGTTTTTTGATTTCGGGCAATCCTTTGAGCATGATTCCTCCATCCACCAAAAAAGGGAGTTCGAAAACGGCATTTTCCTCAAAAAAACTCAAGAATCTGGCGTTATCCCCGGCTTGTACCGATTCTGCAAGTTCTGTAATGATCTGATTTTTTTTGAACTCTGTCATAGCTGTTTATTTGGTACTCCCTAATGTACAAAGTAGAACCGAAACGGCGTCACAAAATGTGTGAAGAAATAAGAGCCGATTCTACTTGCCGCCCGATTTACGAAGGAACCGCAGGGCTGTGGATGTAAAGGGAATGCTGAGGTCGAAAATGGGAACGTGATCACCGTTGGGAATAATCCACAGGGCGGAATCAGGGATGGAATTGTAAATGTTTACTGCAATTTCAACTGGAAAAAAATTGTCCCGGTCTCCATGAACAACGAGGGTACGGGCTTTAATGACCGCCAAATTTTGCGAGGTGAAATTCATGTCGTCAGTATTGCTGCTTAGAGCATTGAACTGTGTAATGAGTTGCCGGATCTGTTCGTCTCCGCGTTTTGCGCATTCCCGATACATTTCCCTTACTTCCAGGGGCATGGTTTCAAACGAAACCCTACGCATAATCGCCCTTGCCAAATCGGGAAAATGTGTAGTGGCACTGATCAACACCATGGATTCGATGCGTTCAGGCTGACTTGTAGCCATGTGAAGGAGAGTCATTCCACCGGTACTCATTCCCATTGCCGAGAACCGATCGATTCCTAACTTCTCAAGCAAAAGAAACACATCATTGGCCGCTTCCCGGTGCGTGAAAGTATTACCGGGATTGGAAGAATAACCATGTCCACGCAGATCGACAACGATCAATCGATAGTGTTCCGAAAGTTCGCCGGTAAAAGGATGCCAGTTCTGAGTGCAGCCACCGAATCCATGCAAAAGTAACATCGGTTTTCCTTCTCCGTATTCTTCGTAGTACAATTCAATCTCACCGATTTGGACGAAATGTCCATTCCTGCCTGCGCTTTCAGGAGCGTATGCCTTTGCCATGATTCATTGTTTTTGCCGGATTATCCACTTTTCAATAGTAGCTAAAATATCTGAAATGTGGTGCTTGGGGTAAAAGGGATTTGAACCGCTACGAATTTTAGAAAATCCAATAAAAATCGGTACTTGCGGGAGATTTGACTTCGCCACCCTCCTTAATCCTCCCTCAAGGGAGGAAGTAGAATTGAATCTTCGAAGCGAGATTTTCCTCATTCTCGTTCTCATTTTCGCTCTGAAAAAGAAGAGCCACAAAGGAATGAGAAGCAGAATGAGAATGAAGTGCAAAAAGAAAGCCCCGACGATAAATGTCGAGGCTCTTTCTTTTTGTGGTGATGGAGGGAATCGAACCCCCGACACAAGGATTTTCAGTCCTTTGCTCTACCGACTGAGCTACATCACCATCCTTAATTGTGGGGGCAAAGATAGTAATAGAATTCATTCCTCCTAAAAAAAAGTGAAAATTTTTCTAAATCAATCCTATCTTTGTCCTTGATGGAACAGGGAAATAAATCAATTGTAGTGGATGCCGGAAATACCCGGATCAAGGTTGGTTTGTTTCAAGATTCTAATATCCAAGAAGTTCATGCTTTTTCCAATGAGGAATTGGATAAACTCAAATCGTACCTGCTCAAGCACAAAACCTGTGCTGGAATTATCAGCTCGGTTCGCTCAGATAAGAACACCAAATGGATCAAAGGCCTTCTTCCCAATGCGATTCTGTTTCATCAGAAATTACCCATTCCATTAACCAACAACTACGAATCTCCGGAGACGCTCGGAATCGATCGCCTGGCAAATGCAATCGCTGCAGCAAATATTTCTGAGAAAAATGCGTTAGTCATTGATGTTGGGACCTGTATCAAATATGATTTTGTCCGTTACCCGAAGATTTATGAAGGCGGAAGTATTTCCCCCGGAATTGAATTGCGCTATAGATCAATGAACCAGTTTACCGGAAAATTGCCCTTGGTGAACGATCGGATCCAAGGCCCTTTTATCGGGAAAAACACCCTGGATGCGATGCGAAGCGGCGTGATAAACGGAATGCATTTGGAAATGGTGGGTTTTATCGAAGAATATCGAAGACTTTACCCCGAATTAACAATTTTTCTCACCGGTGGCGACAGTCAATATTTTGAATTAGGTAATAAATATGGCATATTTGCCGACGAGAATTTAACCTTAAAAGGATTATTAATAGCACTCTTACATGCTCAAACAACTCTTTCTTCTAGTATTTAGTACTATTTCGTGTTTCACGATTTGGGCACAAACCACCTCATCATCACCGTATAGTACAACAGGTATTGGCGAAGAAGGAGCACTTCCTGAGGCTCAATTCGGAGGAATGGGAAATATTTCCAGCATTCATTTTGATTCAACGCTGATCAATACTTACAACCCTTCCAGTTATTCCTTATTGTCTTACGGACAACCCTTGTTTTCTGTTGGTATCGCATCCAAATTCTCTACTTATTCCAACAGTGCAGGGAGTTTTACCGGAAAAACAACCGGAATTTCAAACATCACCATGGCGATTCCTATGGGAAACCGCTTCGGAATTGCACTCGGACTAAAACCATTTTCACGAAAAGGATATAATCTGAGTCAACGCTCTTATGCTTATGATGATTCCACCACATTTACTTACAAGGGTTACGGATCCACAAACCTACTTTTTGTCGGATTGGCTTATTCCATCATTAAAACAGAAAAATCCTATTTAAGTATCGGAGTCAATCTGGGATACTTGTTCGGATCTGTTACCAATCAGCGAAGCAGTGTATTTGACGCCAATAGCCCGGCCGGTGGTGTCGACCTGACAACTTACCGTCTGAAATCGCTTTATTATTCATTCGGAGCAAACTACCACCGTTTCCTGGACATCGATAAACGCAAACAATTATTCGTGTCGGCAGTTTATACTCCTCAAATTTCAATTAATTCTTACCTGGACTACTCGCTGTTTTATGCAGCTGATGTAAATAACCAGCTTTCATACACCGATACGGTCAGTTATGTAGATAACAACAAAGGAAAAATCGTTTTCCCGAGCAAACAAACTTTCGGAGCCGGTTACGCCTTTACTCCTGACACGAAAAAAACGAACGGGATGAAGTATCAGCTGGGCATATTTGCAGAAGTGACACTCATGCAGTGGAAAAATTACGCGGAGCAATTTGACTCACATGCCACATCTTATTTTTCGAATACCTATGTATCCAAAGTCGGGTTGCAGTACATTCCAAGCACCGATATAACCAAAAAATCAAAGGGTATCAAATACTTTTCAAAAGTTAAATACCGCATTGGTGGTCAATACGGTCTGTTGCCGAACTCCATTAACGGAAGACAATTGAAAACTGCGATGTTTACTGCAGGATTAGGATTTCCTTTCCTGGCTCAGAAAACAAACTCCTCTTTGAACGTCAGTTTTAATTACGGGGCAAACAGCACCGGAAATGCAGCTGACCTGAAGGAACGTTTCTACTCTATTAATTTCGGGATCATTATCGCTCCTTCCTCTTACGAAAAATGGTTCAAAAAGTATAAATTGGATTAATGAAGCGCGGACAAACACTCGTTTATCTTTGCTTTGTATCTGCACTGGTACTTGGTTCTTGTGTGAATGATCTCGATACAATCAAGCAGATCACATTCAAGTCAACGGATCCGGAGCAAAAGACGGAGGAATTGTATGTTCTTCAAACGGAAGGTGGTTTCCCGCAATTCAAATTATACGCACCATTGGCTGAGGCTTATTCAAAACCCGAACAGGTCACCAAGTTCAAGGAAGGAATCAAAGTAGAATTCTTCGATGACGGAGGAAACCGGGAATCCGTTCTTACCGGGCTTTACGGAGAGATCAACGAAACGAAAGGAACCATGCGTGTATTGGATTCGGTTCAGTTATACAATCCTGCCCGAAAACAAACCATGTACACCGAAGCACTTTACTGGGATCAAAAAGATAGTCTTATCTTTACAGACAAAATGGTCATGATCAAAAGTCCGACGGAACTGATTTATGGAAAAGGAATTCGCGCAAAGCAAGATTTTTCATTTTATGAGTTCCTGGAACCTCAAGGTCGCATTTCAATTAAAAAATAAGAGCCAGCTGCGGCTGGTGATAAAAAACAAGCGTTAGTGCAGTTTAGAAATAAAGCACTGCTTTCGACAGATGTGATCTACAGATCACAAATTATTCGGAAGCGCATCATAAATTAAATAGATAACAGGCATGAAAATTTACAATCGCATCATGGAGCTCTTCTGGCTATCAATGGGAATCATCATCATCATCATGGTAACAATCATGTGTTTGAAAGAGAGTTTCAGCAGTTGGGCAGTTTATTATGCCTTCGCATTCATGGCATTGGGCACTTATTTTATGAGACGTTATATGAGAAAACGAATGGAGAAACACCAGGCTTTTTTGAATAACCAGTCACAAAAAAAGGACGCAGCTCCACAAGCCTGATCTTTTAACTAATTTTCAGTTATTTAGCATCCAAATCTCCTTATTTTCGCTTCACCAAAATACTCCAGGTTTAAAATGAAGCTTTTGAAGGGTTTTTACCTATTCTATTTTATCTGTTTACCTACTCTTGCATTTTCCCAATGGAATTTGAGCGGGACGGTTTTGGATGAAAAAAAAATCCCCATTCCCTTTGCAAATGTCTACATCAAGAATAATACTGATTTACGGACCCAAACAGATGAAAACGGAAAATACTCCCTCCAGCTCTTTGACGGGGAATACTTCGTCATTGTAAACCTGCCCGGATACGAAGAGAGGGAAACCTATGTGGTCATTGCCAACAAAGGTGCGGTAAAAGACATTCAACTTTTCCCGGTAAAGATCAATGAACTGGATGAAGCTGAAATTTCCGTAAAGCGTGGAAACCCGGGAAGGGAAATCATGCTAAAGGTCGTCAAAAAGCGCGACCAGATCAATCCCTGGGCTTATCCCCATTCCACCGATGTCTACATCAAAGCCACAGAGTCGATTGTCCGCAAAGAAAAAGACTCCAGTTCAAAAAACGACAGGCAGGAAGCAGACCCTTTTGAAGAAGAACAACGGAAATTGGCGAAATTGGCAGGGAATATGAATATTGCGGAAATCCAGGTCACCCGTAATTATTCCCCCCCGAATAAAGTCAAAGAAATCCGCAATGCCTATGAGCTTCGCGGGGAAGATAAAACGCTTTATTACACTACGACAGTTAAGTCCAATTTCAACTTTTTTGAAAACCTGCTTCACCTGGAAGATTTGCACAGTACTCCGGTGATGAGTCCAATATCCGCTCCCGGGATCCTATCGTATCGTTACCGGTTGGAAGCTCAATATGAAGAAAACGGGAGAAAGATCAACAAGATTAAGATCATTCCGAGAATGAGTTCCACTTCAACGCTCACCGGTTATATTTACGTTGTTGATTCCTTATGGCTCATCCAGAAGTTGGACCTCACGATGGAAAAAGGAAACCTGTTCATGTATGATTATTTTTCCATTCACCAGGAATTTGACCTGCCCGGAGATTCCATGTGCGTATTGAAAGAACAGGTTCTGGATTATGGGGTGAAATACAAGAACCAGGCGTCAACATGCAAAACCACCGCACAATTTTCCAACTACAATTTCACTCCGAATTTCCCTCCCAAATTCTTCAATAATGAATTGGCAATCACAACAGATGAGGCTTATGAGAAGGATTCTCTTTTTTGGAAAGAACAACGTGCCGTTTCATTAACTCCGGAAGAACAACGGTTTATCATTGTTAGAGATAGTATTCATGACGTGATGAACCGGAAAGAATACCTGGATTCCATTGACAGAGTTTTCAACAAAGTGACTTTCCTGAAAGTGGTCTGGTTTGGTGTTGAACACCGGAATCGGCCTAAAAAAGTCCAATGGTCGATCAATTCCCTGGCAGCAATCCTGAGACCTCTCTATCCTGCCGGGCCACGGATCGCTCCGGGTTTCAATTATTTCAAGAAATGGGGAGACCAACGGACATTGGATATTAACGCGGAGATTTCGTACGGAATTCTAAATAAAGACATTAAAGGAAATATCAATGGGAATTATCTCTACAACCCTTTTAAGCAATCCCGCCTGAAGTTCGGGTTCGACCACGACTTTGACGCCATTGTCTCCTACGATGCCATTACCCAGATCTATAAACGGAGTAACTTCATTGAAGCAACCTCATTGGATATCGGGCAAACACAAGAATACATCAACGGATTATATGTCGATTTCAACTTCCAATTCTGTGAACGAAGATCCATTAACGGGTATAAAAAAATGGGATTCCTGGATCAAGTCATTCCCAATGACGATTTCAAACCTTTCCAGGGATACCAGGCGCTCCTGGGCGAAGTAACCGTTACCTATACACCCGGACAAAAATACATGCGTGAACCACACCGTAAAGTGGTATTGGGTTCCAAGTGGCCTTCCATTTACGCTTATTATGAACGTGGAATTCCCAAATTATTCGGAAGTGATGTAGACCACGAATACGGTTTGGTCGGAATTTATCAGAATTTTCAATTAGGAACCTTCGGAACCTCATCCTATCACATTAAAACCGGAAAATTCCTGAGCTCCAAGAACCTGAAAGACGCAGATTTCAAGTACCAGCGAAGAAGTGATCCCATTTGGTTTTCCAATCCCTTGTACTCATTCCAGGACCAGGATTCATCACTTCCTTCGAGGGATTATTACCTTGAAGCGCATTTCATTCATCACGACAACGGATCCATCATAAATAAGATCCCATTCATGAAGAAAACCGGAATCGGATTGGTTTTTGGATTCGGGGCGATGTATGTGAAACAATACAATTGGAAACATTACGAGATCCTGGGTGGTATCGAACGGAATTTCAAATTCTCGAAAAGACGACTTCGGATCGGGATTTACGGAGTCTTTTCAGATGGAAACCACATTACACCCAGGTGGACGGGGAAGATTTCCTTTGCCGTACTCGACGACCGCAACATGAAATTCAATTTCTAAACCTGTATTCTATTTCCCGCAGACGGGCGTAGAGGACTGCAGATATTTTTCACAAAAATCGCGTGGCTTAGTTCCAATCCACCATTTATTCTTTACTCAGTGGAAAACTGCGAACATCCGCGTTCTTCTGCGGGAGACATTTTGGAATTTCAGTGTATTTCATTCATTTCCTTTTCAAAATCAAATCTACTGTGTATCTTTGCCCCAGATCTTTGATATAACTTATGAAGAAAGGTGGAGGGACAGGCCCTGTGAAACCTTGGCAACCTGCCGGCTCTTGCGAGAAGGAGAAGGTGCCAAATCCGATCCGTCAGCAGATGGAAAAGATAAGTTACAAGTAGTTTTTTAGCTACTTCCCCTACTTCATAGTTTGTAAAGAATAAATAGAGCTATGAAAGACATCAAGCAATTAATGAACGAACGCATTCTCATTCTCGATGGAGCAATGGGAACGATGATCCAACGTTATCAGTTGGGCGAAGACGACTTCCGTAAGGGTTGGTTTGAAGATCATCCGCATAAATTAAAGGGTGATAATGACCTGTTGGTTCTAACCCGTCCTGATATCATTAAAGAAATTCACGCACAATACCTTGAAGCCGGAGCTGACATCATTGAGACGAATACCTTTGGCGGAACCACAGTTGCTCAAGCCGATTACCACTTGGAACACGCTGTTTATGACATCAACTACCACGGAGCAAAAATAGCACGCGAAGTTTGTGACGAATTTACAGCAAGAGAACCACATAAACCACGTTTTGTTGCAGGTTCCATGGGACCAACCACGAAGCTGGCATCCATGTCTCCGGATGTAAATGACCCGGGATTCAGGGCAATCACCTTCAATGAATTGGTGGTCGCATTCAAAGAACAGGCAACCGGCCTGATAGACGGAGGAGCAGATTTCCTATTGGTTGAAACCATCACGGATACCTTGAATTCAAAGGCAGCTATGTTTGCCATTGATGAATTAAGCGAAGAACGGGGAATCCAAATCCCAATCATGATTTCCGGAACGATCACTGATCAGAGTGGACGAACCCTGACAGGCCAGACCACTGAAGCATTTTTGGTTTCCGTTTCGCATATGCCACTTTTGAGCATCGGCTTAAATTGTGCTTTGGGTGCCGACGCGATGAGACCTTATTTACAGGTACTCTCCAATCAGGCTCCATTCGCAATCAGTGCGCATCCCAATGCCGGTCTACCGAATGAATTCGGTCAGTACGACGAAACTCCTGAAATGATGGGTTCTCAAATTGAGGAATTCCTCCAGGAAGGATTGATCAATATCATTGGTGGTTGTTGTGGAACAACCCCGGAGCACATTCGCAAAATGGCTGAAATTGCCGCAAAGTATTCACCAAGAAAAATTAGCGAAACAGCAAACGCATGAACCATTTACGCTTATCGGGCTTAGAAGCCATTACCATAACACCTGAAAGTAACTTCACAAACATCGGTGAACGAACCAACGTAACCGGATCACGTGCATTCCTGCGTATGATCAAGGACAATGATTACGAAGCGGCTTTGTCCGTTGCCCGTGAACAGGTTGAAGGTGGTGCACAAGTAATTGACATCAATATGGATGAAGGGATGATCGATGGCAAGGAAGCCATGGTGAAATTCCTGAACCTCATTGCTGCCGAACCCGATATTTCCAGCGTTCCGATCATGGTGGATAGTTCCAAATGGGAAATTATCGAAGCCGGATTGCAATGCATTCAGGGGAAAGGAATTGTAAACTCGATTTCCCTGAAAGAAGGCGAAGAAAACTTTATCCGCCAGGCGAAACTGATCAAACGTTACGGTGCTGCTTCCGTTGTGATGGCTTTTGATGAAAAGGGACAGGCAGACAGCTACGAAAGACGCCTTGAAATTTGCGAGCGCTCTTACCGTATTTTGGTCGACATCGTAAAATTTGCCCCCGAAGACATCATCTTTGACCCGAATATTTTCCCGGTAGCAACGGGAATGGAAGAACACAATAACAATGCCCTGGACTTTTTCCGTGCAACGAAATGGATCCGTGAAAATCTTCCCGGAGCACACGTTTCCGGTGGTGTTTCAAACGTTTCATTCTCTTTCCGTGGAAATAACCCGGTGCGTGAAGCAATGCATTCCGCCTTCCTTTATCATGCGATCAAGAATGGGATGGATATGGGAATTGTGAATCCTTCCATGTTGGAAGTTTACGATGATATTGACAAAGAATTACTGGAACGTGTAGAAGACGTCCTTTTGAATAGAAGAGACGATGCTACCGAACGTTTATTGGATTTTGCAGAAAGTTTCAAAGGAGAAGACAAGAAAAAAGAAGTTTCCCAGGAATGGAGAAATGCGCCTGTAAATGAACGTTTGGCTCATGCATTGGTGAAAGGAATTGTTGATTTCATCGATGAGGACGTGGAAGAATGCCGCCATCAGTTTGAAAGACCGATTCAAGTCATTGAAGGTCCTTTGATGGATGGAATGAACATCGTCGGGGATCTTTTTGGAAGTGGAAAAATGTTCTTACCTCAAGTAGTGAAGTCGGCCCGTGTTATGAAAAAAGCAGTGGCTTACCTTCTACCTTATATTGATGCAGAAAAAGACGGAAAATCCAGCTCTGCAGGAAAGGTCATCATGGCAACCGTAAAAGGAGATGTTCACGATATCGGAAAGAACATCGTTTCGGTTGTACTTAGCTGCAACAATTATGAAATTGTGGATTTGGGTGTAATGGTTTCCGCTGAAAGGATTATCCAGGCAGCCATTGACGAAAATGCACATGTCATAGGACTCAGCGGATTGATCACTCCTTCGCTGGATGAAATGGTCCACGTAGCGAAAGAAATGGAACGCGCAAATCTATCGATTCCATTATTGATTGGTGGTGCAACCACTTCAAAAGTACATACCGCAGTTAAAATTGAACAAAATTACAGCAAAGGACAAACGGTTCATGTATTGGATGCTTCGCGATCTGTAACAGTAGTAGAACAATTGTTGGGTTACAAAAAAGACCAGTTTGTGAAAGACGTACAAGCAGATTATGCACGTGTTCGCGAACACCATGAAAAACACCGTGGGGCAAAACAAGTGCTTTCGTACGCAGATGCGCTAAAGAATAGATTGGTACTCGACTTCAATGATGAAACCATCAAAAAACCGAATCAATTAGGTGTTCAGGTGATCGAAGAACAGGATCTGGCCTTGTTGGTTCCATATATCGACTGGACTCCTTTCTTTCAGACATGGGAACTACATGGGAAATTCCCACGCATCCTAAATGATGAGGTGGTTGGAAAAGAGGCTACCCAACTCTATGAAGATGCGCAAGCAATGCTGAAGCAGATCGTAGATGAAAAATGGCTTACGGCTAAAGCTGCCTTCGGTATTTTCCCGGCAAACAGTGTGGACGATGATATCGAGATCTATTCGGATGAAGAACGGACCTCGGTATTGGGAATTCAACACTCGCTTCGCCAACAGACAAAAAAAGCGCAGGGACAACCCAATCTCTCCCTGGCAGATTTCATTGCTCCGAAAGAAAGCGGACTCATTGACTACCTGGGAGCCTTTGTCGTAACTGCCGGTCACGGAATTGATGCGCATGTAAAGCGCTTTGAGGATGATCACGACGATTACAATTCCATCATGATAAAAGCACTTGCAGACCGTTTTGCGGAAGCATTTGCCGAATTCCTTCACGCAAAAGTAAGACGTGAAACATGGGGATATGCCAATGATGAAATATTAGACAATGACGCCCTGATCGCTGAGAAATATACCGGAATCAGACCGGCTCCAGGCTACCCTGCCTGTCCGGATCACACAGAGAAACCAAACTTGTTCAATTTGTTGAACGCAGAAGAGTTAAGCGGAGTTTCCCTCACAGAAACTTTAGCTATGTGGCCTGCAGCATCTGTTTCGGGGTGGTACTTTGCACATCCGGATTCCAAATATTTTGGTTTGGGTAAAGTTACTATGGATCAGGTAGATAACATTTCATCCCGAAAAAAGATGGATTTAAATGACATGAAACGCTGGTTATCAAGCAACCTTATCGATTAATTTCGCATCTTTACTTAGAAGATTAACGGTTTAATTAGCTAATTGTTAACAAATTAACAACTAGCGTTGGTTAATCTTACTTATTGTGAACCTTGAAACTAAGCGAATATGCGTTTACTACTCTTATGCCTATTGATTTCCTCTTATGGATTATCTCAAACCCCACCTACCGCTCAATTCACAGCATCTCCATTGGTCGTTTGCCTTGAACAAAGCATTCATTTCACCAATCAATCTACTGCCGGTAGTTCTCCTATCACATCCTATTCATGGGATTTCGGGGATGGGAATGCTTCAACTTCACAGAATCCGAACCACGTGTACAGTGCACCAGGCACATATACCGTGACCTTGACTGTTCAAGCATCCAACGGACAAGCAGATTTTGAGTTGAAATCAGCATATGTAACAGTGAACCCGAAACCAATACCTAATTTCACCACCACTGCAAACGGTTGTAGTCTTCCGGTGAGTGTTAATTTCGGAAACACCTCTACCGGAGCCGTTTCATATAATTGGAATTTCGGGAATACGCAGACCTCCACCCTTCAAAATCCGGCTGCTGTCAATTACACCACCGCAGGAACCTATAACGTGACTTTAATTGCCACCAATAGTTTCGGCTGTAAGGATACGATTGTCAAACCGATTGTCATTTCCAATTTTCAAGCAGGAATCACCGCACCTGCAACAGCATGTCAGAACACCGCCGTATCCATTACGGATAATTCGACTGTCGGGGCGAATTCCTGGAATTGGAGCTTCACTGGAGGACCTGCCAATTCAACATCTCAAAACAATACAGTTGTTTATTCCACTCCCGGAACTTATACGATCAATTTAACTGCACAGAATACCAGCCTTGGTTGTTCGGGATCGACTTCCAAGCAAATCACCATATTACCAACTCCGACACCTTCCTTTACAGCAAATCCAAGTACCGGGTGTGCTCCGCAAGGCGTCACTTTCACGAATACAAGCCCAAGTGGGACGAATTTCCAATGGAGCTTCGGCGATGGGACAACTTTCAACGGACAAACTCCACCTGTACATACCTACCAGAGTAATGGGACTTATACGGTCACACTCACGATGACAGGAGCAAATGGATGCCCGGGATCAATCAGCTTACCGGCCGTTACCCTTGTTCCTCCAACTGCAAGCTTCACAAGTGATGATACCAGCGGATGTGATCCGTTAACCGTTACATTTACCGATCTTTCTTCAGCTACAGTCCCGATTACCAATTGGTTATGGACATTCGGGGACGGAACGACATTTGTTGGACAAAACCCTCCTCCACACACCTATAACTTGGGCGTTTACGACGTTTCTTTGACAATCACAACCCAAACCGGTTGCCAGGGAACAATCAATATTCCGGCTTACATCGAGGTAGGAAAAATCGATGCGGTCAATTTCACACTCGACCAATCTCCTGAATGTGCTAAAAGATCCATTCATTTTCATAATCAATCAGTCATATTGGCGCCACACACCTCAAGCGAGATCACCTATCTTTGGAATTTCGGAGATGGCGGGACTTCGACCCAGGAAAATCCGGATTATTCCTATTCACAGGACACAGGATATTTCGATGTGAGTTTGATCGTAACCTTCAGAGGATGCAGCGATACGTTGATTATTCCGGACGCAGTATACATCAAAGCGCCGATCAGTCGCTTCACACCGGCTCAGACACTTTATTGCAACCCGGCAAGTTTACCGGTGAATGTAGTAGTGAACGACCAGTCGATCATCGGTAAAATTCCGGATGATTGTTTGATGATCTGGCGTTGGGGAGATGGAACAAACACCACTTTCGACGACCCCGTATTCGACGATGCCGATCTGGGCTCCACCTCGCACAATTATGCGACTTATGGGACCTATACGATCAAGCAGGTTATTTACAACTATACAACAGGTTGTGCCGACAGTACCACTCAGATCGTTTACATTTCGACCACCACAGCTGGAATTGCCGGAATATCGAATGATAGCGTATGCGTGAATTCACCGATTACACTCCTGGATAACTCCACTTCCTCCCATCCTTTCGGGACTTATTCCTGGAATATGGGGAATGGTCAAACGGTTACCGGCTCAAACCCGAGCTACGCATATCCTAGTTTCGGAACGTTTACGATTACGTTGACAGCCACCAATAGCGTTGGATGTGCCGATGATGCAACGTTCAGTCCGATGGTTGCACTGGCTTTACCTTTAGCCCAGATCACACCAAACGACAATGCGGGTTGTGCTCCATTTTTGGTGACATTCAGCAATGGCTCCGCTTTACAAAACAACGGAGTGAACCTGTCTTCCTTCCTGTTTACGTTTAACGACAATAATACGACTCAAACGACTACCAATGTCGGAACAACCGTAAACCACACCTATAACACAGAAGGAACATTTACAGCGACCTTAGTTGCAACGGATCAGTTTGGTTGTGTTTCAGCGCCTGCTTCCACCACCATTTCGATTACAAAACCAACGGCCGTATTTACCATTGACCCCATTGTTTGCAACCTGGAGAATGTAAGCACTGTAAACACTTCCACAGGACTTGCTCCATTGGCTTATCAATGGATTGTTGACGGTTCACAAGTAAGCACAGCAACAGACTATGCCCATGCCTATAGCGAAAGCTTGAACAATACCACTTCGAGTTTCACGCACGGTTATGTCTTGATTGTCACAGATGCGAATGGATGCAAAGACACCTTATCCAACCCATTGACAGTTTCCACGCCGGTAGCAATTCCACAGTACTCGTTCAGTGGCGCAGCAACAAATGCAAACGGCGATTACTTATGTCCACCGGTTTTTGCAACCCTGACTGATGCATCGCTTTCTTACGGGAATATTTCAAGCTATAGCTGGATCTTTGGAGACGGGAAAACCTCGGTTCTTGAAAATCCGAATAATACGTATGTATTCCCGGGAACTTACAGCTTGACTTTATCAATTACAGATGAATTCGGTTGCACTTCCGATACGACATACATTGACTATCTAACCATTTTCGGACCGGTTGCACATCCATCATGGATCCAAAACTCAGGTGGATGCGGCCAGGATGTTCAATTTAATATCGGCGCAACAAGTTTCCTGGAAACCATTGTATGGAACACAGGAGACGGAACTGTTGTAAACGATTCAACAAGCTTCTCTCATACTTATCACGATGTTACAACATACAATCCGACTTTGACGGTAACTGACAGCAATAATTGCGAGGTGGTCTATCCGATGAATCCCATTACGATTCCGGATATCGGGTTGAATGCTTTTTTTGTAGTGAATCCGACAGCAATCGATTTGGGTACAACTGTTGAATTTGACGATCAATCAAGCAGCGTCAACGGGATTTTAACATGGACTTGGGATATGGCTCCGAACCCACAGACAATCAATAATTCAGACGCATCTGTTTACACCAATTACTATACTCCGGGATCTTACACTATTACGCTTACTGTTGAAGATCCAAACGGATGTTTCGATACGTACACAAAAGTGATTAATGTTGTCGGAGATTTCGAAATGCCGAATATCATCACCCCGAATGGAGATGGTACAAATGAATACTTCTCTTTCAAATATGACATTTTTAAGTCGTTTGACATCGTTATTTTGAACAGATGGGGAAATGTAGTTCACGAAGGGAAAAATGTCACTGGGTCCGTTTTCTGGGACGGAAAAACGCAAGGTGGCGATCCTTGCAGTGAAGGTGTCTATTTCTACAAGCTGAATGGTATCTTAAAAGACAACAATCCCATCCAAAAAGCCGGGTTTGTGGAGTTGGTTCGATAAGCCGATTTGAATAGTATCGGGTTAAAAACAAAAAGCAGTCATTGCTGACTGCTTTTCGTTAACCTAACCTAACCACTATTCACTGAATCAGAAACTGAAGATATCAGCTCCTTTTCGATTACAAAAGTGCGTATTTATTTATCTAATTCAAAATCCAATTTTGTACATTTAAAAGATTTCTTGAAAGTTAATGACTTGTTACTAAATTAAAAACCATTGATTTATCGTCGAAAACAGAGCATTCAGAAGAAGTTTGTCTCCATTCATCATTTCAGACTATTGGAATCCTAAAAAATCCACCAGGGTGAATTTTTAACAACTATTTACGTAAATCGATTTTTTTCATGTTTTGAGCAAAAATTTTAAACTGACGGATTTTTATACCTTTGTGTTGTGTCAGAATATATTCAAATATACACGGATGGCTCTGCCAGAGGGAATCCCGGACCTGGTGGCTATGGTATCATCTTGAAATACAAACAATCCGTAAAGGAACTTTCCCAGGGATATCGGCTTACAACAAATAACCGGATGGAATTACTTGCAGTGGTTTGTGCCCTGGAAAACCTAAAAACCACTACTATTCCTATCCGGATTTACTCCGATTCCAAATATGTCATTGATGCAATTGAAAAGAGATGGGTTTATGGTTGGCATTCGAAAGGATTCGTCAAGAAAAAAAACAAAGATCTTTGGCTCCGGTACCTTGCTTTGGCAAAATCTTTCCAAATAGAGTTTATCTGGGTAAAAGGACATAATGGTCACCCGGAGAATGAACGATGTGATGTATTGGCTGTTGAGGCGGCTTTGGGAGGAAATCTACTGATCGATCACTACTTCGAAGAAGTTCAACAGCATGAAAATTAATTGCTGATGAAACAGGATTTAACAAATGTGTAAACCAGAGGATGCGGGAGTTCCCTTGTGGAACTGATCTGTGGGCAGAAGCCACAAGCCAGGAAAAATTTACGGTTCTTCAAACTGATAATTTCGGGTTCTTCGAATTGGTTGTAGGCCTCAATATCCAAATCGGTCTCCGTGAGGCTTCCTATCAGTTGCGGGTACAAACTATAGCGTGTTGCTGTGAGTTCTTCGGGATTACGGGTTTCGTATAAGTGAATCAGTGCAGAAGAATGAGGAACAACGTATACTCTTTCGAAATGGTTCCCATCCACCAGATTATCTGAAATCAGTTTTTCCCCATTTGCACTCAAATTATTACGGTGAATCAATACATCGATCAACGCCTTGTATCCTTCTCCGGTAATAAAAACGGGGATATCCTGTTGCAATAACAAATCGATCACCCCATTGAGGTAGAATAAATTGAGGTATGGACCCGGGGCAAACCAAAAACCGTCATAATTTGACAGTTGCTGGGGCTTCATACTGATCAACTCGTTGATCTTAATCCAATAATAGGACAATTCCACTTCTAAAAAACGACCGGCATGATCCAAAGCCATGTTGGTTGCATGATGCGTATTGAAGGTAAAATTAAAATCCCCAATAATTCCAATCTTCAGTTGTTGCATAAGGTATCAAATAAAAAGCCATCTATCAAGTGACAAATGGCTTTCCTAAATTTATCTTTTGAACCACCCCTTTAGAACCGCATTTTGAATCGGTAATGAAAGGGTTATCGAATCATTCGGAGCTGGAGTAGTCAAATCGGGTACATCCCGGTATACATTACAATTAAATGTACATGTAAATTTGGAGTAATCTCCCGAACCATCAGATTCCTGAACAATTCCTGTGAAGACAACATCCTGAACAGGTTGTGTATCATCAGAAGTCCAGACATTCCCTGAACCATCACGGTAAACTACTTCAAAACCGTTAGCGGCAGAAGCAGAATAAACAGGTGCTGTCGTAGATGAGAAGAAACTATTAAAAACAGATAAACTCGGATCGCTGTCAGCGCTTCCATCAAAACTGATTGAACCCAAACCGACACGGATAGAAACCAATCCATTGGAAGATTTCATGTTTGCGTAGTAAGCAGCTTTTGAAGGAGTCGGTGAAGGAAGAATATATTTAGTTTTTGTCGCGTCTAAATAATAACCGTCAACATTTTGAGTCAACTCCAGCTGACTTCCATTGACAATACCGATAAAACTCGATTCCAGTTCAACCTTTGGTGTCGGTGCCGGGATAATTTCATGCTTTGGACAACCGGCTAAAAATAGCGAGCCAAACGCAAAAAGTGCAATAACTTTTTTCATAGATAATGTTTTTCAAACCAATATGTTCTGAGAACACAATTCGAAAATACAACTTTTTTTTATATGCCGAAGATATTTCTAAAAATCTCACGGATCTACGCTCTCAACAACTTATTCTGTTCAGGGAAACAATAGTAAGGTAAGAAAATAGGTTTTTCAACTTCATTGGTCAGATCCATGGAGTAAATCACCTCCGTTTCCGAGATTACGATCGTGTCCAGATTTTCATCCATGTTCAAGTCAATTCCCCTCACACTCAACTCGCACATTAACTGATTAAATGCACTCATGCTTACAAAGATCTGACTCTCATAAGAAATTCCGTTTTCATAAACACAACAATCCAGTTGAACTTCCGTTGATGAACTTTCGAATTGGATACGATTTAATAAGATGCTGTCGAATATTGTTTTCATACTGTTTGACTTTGATGATACAAATTTGCACCCAGTAGTTCGTAAAGTACTTACGATCTACTCCAAAATCTAAAAAAGTTCAAAAAAGTGCCGATCCTCGGGATTCCGGGTTTGAATTTTGAATTTTTCATTTTGAATTTTTCGTAATTTCACAATCTCACATATCGAAGAACATGAAGTATTTCCAAATAGACAAAAATCTTTTTATTGAAAACCGTAAGAAATTTACGGCAAAAATGGCAAAAAACACATTAGCTGTTTTCAATTCAAACGATATTTACCCTGTAAGTGCGGATGGAACTTTACCTTTCGCCCAACACCGCGACATTTTTTACCTATCCGGAGTGGACCAGGAAGAAAGTATCCTGGTTTTGTTTCCAAATGCAAGCAATGAGGCACATCGTGCAATTCTTTTCCTGAAAGAAACAAATGATCACATTGCTGTTTGGGAAGGTGCCAAACTGAACAAGGAACAGGCTTTTGAAACAGCAGGCATTAAAACGGTATATTGGTTGCAACAATTCCCAACGATCTTCAAACAATTGATGGCCGAAGCGGAAGGAATTTACCTGAACACGAATGAGCACTTGCGTGCGGATACGACTGTCCAAACACGTGAGGATCGATTTATCATTCAGGTTAAACAAGATTATCCCGCACACCAGGTTCATAAAAGTGCACCAATCATGCACCAAATACGTTCCGTGAAAGAGAAAATCGAATTGGACCTGATGCAGACTGCTTGTGACATCACTGAAAAAGGATTCCGCCGCATTCTCGGCTTTGTAAAACCCGGTGTTTGGGAATACGAGATCGAAGCCGAATTTTCGCACGAATTCTTAAGGAACCGATCAAAAGGATGGGCATATACCCCGATTGTTGCATCGGGAGCCAATGCGTGTGTACTTCATTACATTGAAAATAACATGCAATGCCAGGATGGCGATGTAATCCTATTGGATGTTGGTGCGGAATATGCCAATTATTCTTCAGACATGTCGAGAAGTATTCCGGTAAACGGTCGTTTCACTCCAAGACAAAAAGAAGTTTACAATGCTGTTCTTAAAGTGAAAACACAGGCGGAAAAAATGCTTGTTCCGGGAACCATGTTGGCCGAATATCAAAAAGAAGTGGGCAGATTAATGGAATCCGAGCTGCTTGGCTTGAAATTATTGGATCAAACCGACATCAAGAATCAGGATCCGAATTGGCCTGCTTACAAAAAATACTTCATGCATGGAACTTCCCACTACTTAGGACTTGACACACATGATGTGGGCTTATGGAATGTCCCTATAGAAGCAAACATGGTATTCACCTGTGAACCCGGAATCTATATCCCCGAAGAAGGATTAGGAATCCGCATCGAAGATAATTTAGTCGTTCAGGCTTCCGGTCAACCATTCAATCTGATGAGAAACATCCCGATTGAAGCAGATGAAATAGAAACATTGATGAATCAAAAATAATGAATGAACAATTGTTGAATTACAGGATTTCCGGAAATGGGAGTCCTGTTGTTTTTTTGCATGGTTTCATGGAAGATATCAGTATGTGGGACGAATTGCTTCCTCATCTTCCTATTAAAGCAATTTGTATTGATTTACCTGGTCATGGCTTAAGCTCCGTAGATCTCAATTCAACACCGTCTATCCTTTCGATGGCAAGGGAAGTGGAAAAAATAATTGTTCATGAAAAACTGAAACATGCCTTGGTCATCGGGCACTCAATGGGCGGTTATGTCGGTTTGGAATTGATGAAACTTGTTCCGGGCCTGGAACACCTGGTTCTTTTTCATTCACATCCCTGGAGTGATTCGGAAGATAAGAAAAGAGACCGTGAACGTGTCGCAAACCTGGTTCTTACCAAAGCTTCCGCTTTTATACGGGAAGCAATTCCGAATTTGTTTTACGATCCTTCCAAAGCAGAAGCCGCAATCGAACAGTATATTCGACTTGCGGACCGCATGGATCCGAAAGCGATCGGTTGGGCATCCTTAGCTATGAAAAACCGGTTCGATCTGGCTTACCTGATGGAGAGGAATCCTGAAAAATTCACAGTGATCAACGGTGAAAAAGACAAACTCATTCAAGTTGCCTTACTGGACGTCTTTTGCAAACAAAACAATATCTCATCCATTGTTCTTCCAAACGTGGGACATATGGCACACGAGGAAAATCGGGAGGAGGTAATTCAACTAATGAAGACTATTATCAGCTGAGGAGAGACGGAGAAACAGATTCTGTCACAAAAAGACAAAGAGCGCAAAGAAAAATCTATTATCTCCCATTTCTTCAAGATCTAAAAGATGTATTACGCAAAAAATAAATAATTTTAACGGTATTAACTTTTGATTATACTACCGGCTGGTTTATTTTAACAGTTAAAATCTGAGTGTGTCCGGTTTCAAAACGATAACTCAGTTTATTAGAACTCGTAAATTGTCGATAAGAACAAGTAACAAACTACATTATGGAACCGAAAAGACTTCGCGCTTTAGTCATTGATGATGAAGAATACGCACGCAAAAATTTAATAATGATGCTGGACGATTTTTGTCCGGAGATTGAGGTAATCGGTGAAGCTTCCGGAAAAGAACAAGCCAAGGCGTTGATCACAGCCAGCAAACCGGACGTGGTGTTTTTGGATATCCGGATGCCAAGCGGTGCGGAAGGATTCGAACTGTTAGAGGAAGTGGAAGAGAAAAATTTCCTGGTTGTCTTTGTTACTGCATTTAAGGATTATGCGATCCGTGCATTCAATGCCAGCGCTGTTTACTACTTGTTGAAACCTATCGATATCGACGATCTGCGTGTCGCAGTGGAAAAATTGGTCGAGGCCAACAACGTTTTCGGACAGGATCCTGAAAACTATGTAACTTACTTTAGAAGTTTACGCAATCTATCAGACCAACTGCTTCGAAATAAGCCGAATAACCGCATTGCAATCAGCCATACAAAAGGATTGAAGATAGTTGAAGACAATACCATTTCGCACCTGGAGGCAAGTGGAAACTGTACGACTATCTACTTCAACGACGGCACACGTTACCTGGATACCCGGACATTGAAGATTTATGAAAACATCCTGAATCCGGCTAAATTTTTCAGAATCCATAAATCACATATTATTAACCTCAACAATCTTGCAGAATACATTAATGAAGACGGTCATTTTGCCGTATTGAAAAATGGATTGCGTATTCCTGTTGCCCGGAATCGTGTAACTGATTTTGTCAAAATGTTGAAAGAAGGATGAAATTATTTACTTGGATAGTTTTTGTAGCCATTTCATACATCGGAGTGGCTCAAGACTATTCTTTCATAACCTATTCCAATGGACAAGGCTTACCTCAGTCCCAGGTTCAATGCATCACACAGGACAACGATGGTTATCTGTGGGTCGGAACCCTGGGCGGACTGGCTAAATTCAATGGTAAGAATTTCACCACCTTCCCGCTCGAGCAAGGACTATTCAACAACCGGATTTCCTGTCTCCAAACCATCCAAAAAACCATTTGGGTAGGACACGAAGGTGGCATTACGGAAATTACAAATAACAAAGCACAAACCTATTCGCTGGGAGATGATGATCGAACAGTCATCGTAACGGATTTTATCTCGTATCAAGGAAAGATCGTGGCATCAACCGAAGGGAGTGGTTTATACATTATCTCCAATCATCACATCTCGAAAATTACGCTTAAAAACGCAGATGCTTCGACTTGCAGGGATTTGGAAGTGATTAACGGAAAACTGTATATCGGAACCAGGGACGGTTTATATTTTACAAAAGATCTCACCAACTTCAATCATGTGGAAGCTTTTAAGGATCGGCGCATTTCGGGTATCGCTTTAAAACAAAATCAGGTATTTATCTCCACCTCCTTTGAAGGTCTTTTCAAAACCGATTTCACTTTTAAAAAGTTTGACTCCATTCCGGTTCGATCAGACGATTTGTACATCAGCGCTATCAAAAGTGACAAATCCAACCAGTTGTGGCTCGTTTCACCGGAAGGAGTGATTCGTCTGTCTCCCCAGATGAAACAACTCAACTTCAATGAAGTGAATGGTCTTCCGGTAAACGCAATCAATTGTTCCTTTCAAGATAACGAAGGCAATATGTGGTTTGGCAGTGATGGAAAAGGACTCATCCGGTTTGCCAATCAGAATTTACAGATCTACTCCACAAAAACAGGAATGCCTTCCGATCTCATTCTTTGCGGTAAAAAACTGAACGGTGGTTCTTATCTGTTCGGCTCTTACGACAAAGGAGCTTTCAAAATGAATCTTCAAGGAGTCTGTGAGAAAATCCCTATTCCGGCAACCACCGTTTGGGATATCGAATATTTCAATAACAATGCTTGGTTTGCTACAGAACTCGGAATATTCAGATGGGATTTCAAATCCGAACCGCAGCAATATAACTTTCAGAATTATTCCAGTCCTTTCCGGGTTATTAAAATCTATAAAAACAAACTGATTGTTGCGGATGAGGAACGCATCGGGTACATTGAGAACAATGTACTCCACCCCTATTCCGATTTCAAATTCAATCTCAATAAAAATGGAAATATCCGGGATCTTTCGTTCTACTACACCAATATCCTGGTTGCCACATCCAAAGGATTGTACGAACTGAACCTGGCAAAAAAAACGCAAAAACTACTTAAGGATTTCAAAGCAAGCATCTCATCCATAGAAACAGATTCCGATAACCGGATTTGGATCGGTACTGAAAACGGGTTGGTCATTTTTGACGGGATCAATTACAAAAATGTTTCCTACAGTTCAAAAAGCGGTGCACGTTTCATCAACTTTATACATCGGGTGGAAAGTCATATTTTCGTTGGGACAAATGACGGATTATACGTTTTTGAAAACATCGAAGGTTCTCAGACACTGGTAAAGCACATCGGAACCAATAATGGCTTGATCAACCTCGAGTCGAACATCAACTCTTCGCTCTTTGAGGAAGGGAACTTCTGGTTTGGAACAAGTGATGGTCTTGCAAAACTGCGTGTCGGCTCAAACGATGAAGGATTTTCCGATTTTGCTCCAAAATTAAATATCGCGCGAGTATTGGTCAATTACCGGGAAATCGACCCTTCGAACCTCTATCACGGTCTGAACTTGAACTATTCCAAAAACAACCTCATCATTGATCTGGACGGAATCTCGATGGAAGATCCTGAATCGGTCACTTTTCAATATAAACTGGAAGGGGAATCTGACAAATGGTCTCCTCCCACTTTGAATCCAACGATCATTCTTTCCAACCTGGACGCAGGAGACTATGTACTTCATATTCGTGCCATTTCGGGAACAAAGAAGATTTCGGAGATCAGTTCTTTTCCAATTACCATCACACCTCCTTTCTGGAGAACCTGGTGGTTCTATATTCTTGTATTTGTAGCAATTGCGTTTGGAATCCGGTATTATTTCAGACTGCAGATCAAACGGGAGAGAGAACGCAACTACAAGATCAATCTAGAAAACAAATCACGCTTGCTTGCATTGGAACAGCAATCACTGAATGCAAGTATGAACAGGCATTTCATTTTTAATTCCTTGAATTCCATTCAGTATTTCATCAATACCCAGGATCGTGTTTCCGCAAACAGATACCTGACCAGTTTTGCCAAATTGATCCGGAAAAACCTGGACAGTGCTTCCGAAGGAGACAATGTCGTGACTTTGTATCAAGAGCTCGAACGATTGGAATTGTATCTTTCACTCGAAGCTATGCGCTTCAAGGACCGATTTGTTTATCGAATTGACAACCAGGGAATTGACCTCGAACTGGTAACCGTTCCGGCGATGCTTCTTCAACCTTTCGTAGAAAACAGTATTATTCATGGAATTCTACCCGATGAAACGAAAAAGGGCGAAATTTTAGTCACCATCAAGGCACTTGGAGATCAGCTCGAAATCTGTATTGATGACGATGGAATCGGAATTGATTTCAGCTTGAATAAAAAAGCCAAATTCCAAGGGGATCACAAGTCCCAGGGAATGGAAATCACTTCTAAAAGAATCGACCTTATTCGCCAGATGTGGAATAAGGATTACGAGTTGATTGGTCCCTTTCAGATGACGAATCCTGACCGTTCAATCAAGGGAACGCGCGTTTTAATCAAAATTCCTTATGAAAATTTGGAAATGAATGATTAAATAGTTTATATTTGTTCAGTATGCCTTTTTAGAGTATGAAAAAGATAGTATTTATAGCGTCATTATTAATCGTGTTTACAGCTTGTCAAAAAGTTGATATTCGTCCGAGAACAGAGTGTGGAAAATCAAATCCAGAGATGCAACGTATCTCTCAGGATGGTTCTACAAACACAACCGTTGGTACTCCAAATGCTTTGGGTGGTTCCGAGACAACAACAACAACAACAACTACGGTTGATCCAAATGACCCGGAAAATCCTAACGGAGGAGACATTACGGATCCATTGAGAAAGAAAGATCAGAAAGACAATAAATAAAAAAATCCCGATTCAATGAATCGGGATTTTTTTTGTTCCATTATTTTCAATCAATTACTTATTCTGAAAATGATTCCACCCTTGAGCCTTTATCGGAATCAATGAATCATTTGTATCCACCAAATAAATCCCTTCGCTTACATCAGTCATATAACCAATCACTGTCATGTGCGGATTTCCTTTGATCTTGTCAAAATCATTTTGGGAAATCGTGAATAACAATTCATAATCCTCCCCTCCGTTCAACACACAAGTTGTCGGATCCAGGTTAAAATCAATTGCAGTAGTTGAAGTCAGTGAATCAACAGGAAGTTTTGCATTGTAAATCATCGCTCCTACATTACTCGACTTGCAAATGTGCATCACTTCAGAGGCTAATCCATCAGAGATATCAATCATCGATGTGGGAATCACTTCCAGTTCTTTCAAGTAAGTGATGATATCCATCCGGGCTTCCGGTTTCAACTGTCTTTGAACAATGTAGTCCTTCCCATCCAAATCAGGCTGGATACTCGGATTTGATTCAAAAACGGTCTTTTCTCGTTCCAATACCTGCAATCCGATATATGCAGCCCCCAGATCTCCCGACACAACCAATAAGTCATTGGCAGCGGCACCTGACCGGTAAACCACTTTCGATTTATCCACCACTCCGATAGCTGTAACGGATATGACCAATCCGGATTTCGAAGAAGTCGTATCTCCACCTACCAAATCCACTTTATAATGCTGGCAAGCCAACCGGATACCTGCATATAAATCTTCCAAGGCTTCCAATGGAAAACGATTCGAAACAGCAATTGAAACCGTGATTTGTTCGGGAGTTCCATTCATTGCTGCAATATCTGAAAGATTTACCGCTACTGCTTTATATCCCAAATGCTTGAAAGGAACATACATCAGGTTAAAATGAACACCTTCAACCAACATATCCGTTGAAATCAAAGTGTATTGCTCTTCATTCCTTTCCAGAACCGCAGCATCATCCCCGATTCCAAAAGCCGTCGATTCCCGTGTAATCAGGAAGTTTTTGGTCAATAAATCAATTGTTCCGAATTCACCCAAGGATTCTAAATCCGTTCTTCTATCTTCTGACATGTATTAAATTATATAGTGCAAAGATACACTTTACTCAAAAGAACCCGAGTTTGATTGCAAAAACGAGTAAACTAAACAAGAAAGAATTACATTTATTGAAACAACTAAATCCATTATGAAGAACTTCATCTTCCTTCTTATCATTCTAAAATCCTTCATTGGAATTACACAAACATTTGTTCGATCCGAACTTCCTACCCCGGTCTCCACACCCTGGGAAATGACTTTTGGTCCGGACTCCATGCTTTGGATGACAGAAAGTAATGGGAGAGTTTCACGGGTCGACCCCCAAACGGGTGATAAAACAATTATTTATACAGCTCCGGACTATTTTGGAGGAAGCCCTTTGGAAAACTCTGTTCTTTGTCCCAGCCTGGGTATAGGAGCAGGAACTTTAGGGCTGGCATTGCACCCCGATTTTACAATTCCCGGTTCTTCTTACATCTACTTCATGTATTCCTACAATTCGGGAACATCCGGCAGCCCGGCTACGCGTTTTAAAATCCGAAGGTTGGAATGGAATCCAACCAGCGAACAAATTATTGGCTACCAGGATATCATAACGGGAATCTCAACAGGTTACGATCATTTGGGAGGTCGGTTATTGGCCGTCAAAAGAAGTAATATTCCTTATCTATTCGTATCCATCGGTGACCACGGATCTTCCGAAACAAATAGTCCGCAATGCTATAATCCGCAGTCGGACAATCCGAACAATTTTGCGCAAGATCCAAGTACAGATAATGGAAAGATTCACCGTTACAACATGGATGGAAGCATTCCGGCAGACAACCCGATTCCGGGCAATTCTTTCTTCACCAGGGGCCATCGCAATCCGCAGGGATTGGTTTACAACACCAACCTGGATCTTCTTTACGATATTGAACATGGGGATCGCACCGATGATGAAATCAATATCCTCGAAAAAGGGATGAATTACGGTTGGAAAAATGTTCATGGTTACCATTGGGATGATAATTTCCCGGGTGAAGCAACTTATATAGCCAATTACATTCCAAATAGCTCGATTCCGAACGATCACCTGGTCGAACCCATTTACTCTATTTGTGCCGTTCAGACTCCCAGCTCCAATACCGGGAACACTTGGTGCACAGTAGCCCCCTCCGACGGAATCTATTACAACAGCACCGCGATTCCTGCCTGGACAAACAGCATCCTGATGGTGACACTAAAAAAAGGTGATTCCACCGATATGGAACTCTACCAATTCAAACTGAATGCACAAGGGATCATTGAACCGTCTACTCCTCAGCATCCGAATCCCAGGAAATATTTTACACAAGATCAATTCTCCAACGGCCGTTTGCGAGATATAGCCATTTCTCCTGATGGAAGGAAAATCTACCTGATCAATAATGGCGGAGCAACTAGCGCAACAGATAAAATAACCGTCTACACTTACGTAGACACAACCGGTCTGACACCCTTTGAATTCAAGATCTATCCGAATCCTTCCAATGAAGCAGTTAGTGTTCAACTCCCCGAAAATAAACCCGCTTTGATCCGAATCTTCGATGCAAAGGGAGCCAAGATCAATGAATTCTCATCACAATCAGATTTTGTCACGCTGGATATAGTCGATTTGAAAGCAGGTTTGTATTGGCTGAGTTACGAATCAGAAACCCTAAAAAGAATTGAACGATTTGTGAAGGAATGAATACCCAAGTACTTTCAGAAAATCGAACCTTCTTTATTCATAGCATTCCAAATCCTTTCATAAGGTACCCATTCCTTATTGCTTTTAAGAACTATGGGGAATTTTGTTATTTCACGACAGAATCTGGATTTCGGTAGAAAATAAATACGTTTATCATCCAGTAGTTTTGTATTATTTCCGAAATGATTTTTAATAGAATTTATAATATCTCGCTTAGCCGAAATACTCAATTTACCATCTCCATCCACAATATAAAGTAGGAACCAGTCACGATCAGACTTTACTGCTTCATCCAAAACAAATATTTGGCAATCATGACAAGTTCCTCCACTCGTAACGATCAATACACTTTTTTCTTTGCTTGGAATTCTTTCGATCTTAATCTTGTCTCCATATATGTTCTCAACAGTACTTTTCATAAACTTCCCGTTACATGGAAGCTGATCATTACTTGCTGAGCACAGAAGTATTAAAAGTGGAAACCACCAGATAAATATTTTTCTTCTCATCTTTCAATGCTGCTTCATTATTCTTCTCTTCTAGCACTTTTTTCTTTAGTCCTAATTCTATTTTTCCGTATACAGATTCAATAAACACTAATTTGTTGTTCGAAAAATCGTTTGGCTTTTGACGAATCCGATACTCATAGTGTTTTTTGGTAAGCTTTTCATTCTCTGAAAACAAAAGATCCGGGACGTCACTCTTTAAAAGTGTTGAGACTGAATCGGCTGAAGAACTATTGAACTTAACAATATCGAATTTACGCAATTGATTTGTTCCCGACTGATTTTCAATAATCTTACTAATTATTAAGGTCGAATCATTCAAAAAATCAATTGTTTGGACTCTGTTAATTTTATCATGCCAAGGTGCAAGAGTTTCAATAACAACCCGTGCATTGGGCTGTCCACCTAAAGCCTGAAGATCTTTCCGGATTTGTTCAGTATTAACTGTTTGCCATGTGGGAGACAATACATGTTTAACCCCAAGATTATTTAAATTTTCATCAAAGGCCTGATAGGAATATTTAACTGTTTGTGAAAAGACAACCTGACCTTTTGAATTCACATCAAACCAGTCATTTGGCTCAAAGTGAGAGAATTCTATCAGATCGAAATCAGGAAGTTCAAAAACCTCCAGCGCTTTGGTTTTCCAGTTGATTTTACCGATTATCGTTTTGTAGGGTGATTTTTTTGGATGAGAATTGTAATGTTTTCCGAAATAAATAAAATCTCCAATCAAACTAATCTGCTTAAAATCTTCAAAAGACGGCAATATTGACTCTAATACACCAGTTTTTCGATTGTAAACACAAAGATAATTTGTCATATCTGCAAATCGAACAACCAAATTGGCACTGTCAAAATCGAAGTCTAAAATGCTTTCTGTTGGAACTAAAAACTGAAAATTTTCGGAATAAGACAACTCCTCCTTCCATAAACGGCGTGTTGAAAAATCATAGAACATAAAAGAGGCATGAGACTCATCTGATTCTTTCTTAAAAAGAACACCAGCTTGGTTATTTTTAACCTTAACAACAATGTCCGAAGTCGGGTCGAGCTCATGACTTCCCAAATTTATCAGGGTATCCACGGTAAATAGATCCGAAAAGGTTTGCGAAAAGCCTGTAATGGAAACAAAGCAGGCCAAAATTATCAAAATCTTCATGTCGTTTAAAAGGCTGCCCGTTAGGGACAGTCTGCGAATTTAATGATTTGTTGGAATGAAAGTGGTTGATCCCGGGATTTCGGAAGTGTAGCCAGAAGCATCTCCTGAGCTCCATACAGCCCACACTCGTAAAGGCTAGTTATTTACTTCTCTTTAGATTGAAACATCTACCGGATCATTTCCAGGTAAAATATAAAAAGCCCTCCGCTACAGCGAAAAGCCTTTAACTGATCTCGGATTATCACCGATCAATGCACCGGTGGTGGCGTATTCGACGGACAAGTGGGGTTGGGACATTGTGTCTGCCCATCCGGCAGCGGAGTTCCGCAAGCCGGACAAAACTTCTGCTCTTTAGAAAGATAAAACTGCTTTTTCATGATTTCCACAAATTAAATGTTACTCTTTCAAGTTATAACAAAAAGATTCTGAAGCCGCTGATTTTCATCACTTTTTAAGTTAATTCTTCATAAAGTGATAAAAATGAAATGAGCCAATCTGAAAAAGAGTATCATACCTTTCTCTTTGCAAAGCCCCACATTAGCAATGCTGCTATCAAAGTGCAAATCAAGGCATAATCGTAGAAATAAATTTGGCTCAAGGGAATAGTGCTCACCACATTCGGAGCTAAAGGTTCCGATGCGATGACTCCCAGGGACAATAAGACGATGATAAATTTCAGAAGAAATCCCGCCAAATATGCGAAACAAACAACACCAAGTATCAGGATCAGTTTACCGTTCGGATACTCCGGATTTTTATATTTTCTGACCAATCGAAAAACGACAGCCGAAATTAAAGGGAGCATCCCGAAAGAAAGAGCTGTTTTCAATCGGACCATGAATTCCTCATTAATGGAGCTAACGGTAATCTTAAAAGGCGACGACGGACCTGTCAATTGGTTCAACAGTGCCTCATTCACCAAAGGAAATACGATCCACACAGTTATGAAAAATAGCACGATAAGCGCAGAAGTAAGTAAAATTGGTTTTTGCATGAGATGAAGATACTGAAAGTTCTGTCTCCAATTGAATTTCCTCTAATTCACATGCAGAAGCTTCGCAGCAAATAGGACGGAAACAATTTATTTGACTTTTGATTTATGCTTAAAAATAACAAAGGCCATCTTTCGGAATAAACTCTTCTTAATAACGACATGATTGCAAGGTATTCCCCCGTATGAAGAAATTCCGAATTGCGGCGAAAGCACTTCCTTACCGTCGACAATAAAGCTGAAAAAGAGATCATCAGGAGTCAAGTCGTATCCGCCTACCCATTTACCTCCTTCTTTTACCAAAAAATCATCTAATTTATAGTAGGAAAAATCTTCCAGTAACACATAGTTTGCATCTTCAAATCCCTCCAGTTCTATCCTGTAATTTGTATTCGAAGGAAATTTTCCACGCAATTGATCTTTCAGTACCAGGAGTGATTCATCCCCGGGATAATTTTTCAATCCTTCAGCCAGCGACTCCAACGCCTTTTCCTTTTGACCTCTACAGTACAAAGCAATGGTATTCACCTGAAAATCTTTTGCTTCCCAAGTTATGGTTTTGAGGTAATGCTCATAAATCGGGTAGGAATCAAAATCTGCGTCCATATCCAGCAAACTCGTGACCAATAGACGCATGCTATGCGAACGTGTTATAGAATCTTCAATCGAATTCATGATTTCAATTGCACTTTCATTCGCTTTGTTCTTTGCTGCCGTATAGGCTTTAACCAAAGGTTGTTCTTTGAATAAATCACAGATATAGATGGAAGTTTTGCCCAATTTCAATAAATCCTGAATAGTCGTCTTATAAGCATTTGTATAATCCTGCCCGAAATAAAACCAAACCTCACCGGTTGTCAAATTATGAATATTTGAATAAATGGTCCCCACTCCCGTATAATAATACTGATGTGTCGAATCACAGATTTGAGTAAACAAATCCAATGAAGGTTCATTGTTTTTTAATAGGCGTTCAGCAATCGGCATTCGGAAACAATCATCTCCATCGTGATCGGCATGACACAAGTTATAATTCGTTGAAGCGAGGTAATTATCTTTGGTGATCCACATACTGTCAGCCACAATAATACCAAGGTTTCCATGCTTATCCGCCAAATGAAGCTGGGCATATTCAATACTCCATACTTCGTATTTTTTGTATAGATCCATTACCTCCTGAACTGTTGTCAGATGCTCCATCATGTATTCAAACATCTTTTCATCTCCGCCCGGGAAGTGTTCTTTCGTACTTGATTCTTTTTTGCGTTTAGTATAAGGAACCGCATTGAAATCGAAAAATAAGCCCGCCTCATTTACACCGCCCTGCATCGATTCACTCGCCCGATTATAGGTCAAATAAACATATCCGAAACAATCAGTTTTGGGCGGAACAATGTTGATCAGATTCTTAAATGTAAAAAAGTAGTCTTCATTATTTCCAGCCCAAACCTGCCCGTTTTTATCTTTTGCACTAAATATGGTGCAGCCGAATCCATTAGTAACAGTTAGAAGCAGTGTCACTAGTAAAAGTGAAATTCTGATTTTTTTCATAGCAAAGTTCAATTCATTGGGTTGATAAGGAATACTGTTTTTAAAAAACGAAAAAAAGTGATATCTATTTTCCAATCGGTCATTCTTTTGAAATCTCTACCATCCCACCACCAAACCAAAGCCCACAAAAAAAGGAGTCTATTTCTAAACTCCTTTTTCTTCCCTTTTATTGTTGACCCACTAGGGCTCCCTGACGGATTGCCGTGCAATCATCGGGATAAACTTCTCACCCAGGTGGGTGGAAAACAAAAAAGCTCCATCTTTCGATGAAGCTTTTATTGTTGACCCACTAGGGCTCGAACCTAGACTATTCTGGACCAAAAACTGACTTACCACTTCACCACTATAACCGCAAAAGAGCCAATCTCTACCACGATCTATAATCATCAATAGTTGCGGTCAATTCGTACAAACTGTACCAATAATTGTCCCCAGTTGTCCCTACCACAAACCCAACAAAATCCATCATTCTATGAAAGTTACTATCAGACAAAAGTCGGGTATGCAGTATTGAATGCTTACATGACGGTTTCAGCAGTCTGCACCAAACGTAAATTATTTGAGTCTGGATTTATCCTTAAAAATATTGAAAGCCGTATTCTGGAATAAACTCTACTTTACAACCACACGATTGTAAAGGACACCATCGTCCAATGCAGTTTCGAATTGAGGTGCCAAGACTCTTTTTCCGTCAACATTGAAGCTGAAGAAGTACTCATCGGGAGTTAAGGGAAATTCACCTACCCATTTATCACCTTCTTTCACCAAAAAACACTCCAATTTAAAGTAGGAAAAATCCTCCAGCAACACATAACCAGCATTTTCAAATCCCTCTAGTTCCAGTCTGTAGTTTGCATCGGCAGGAAATTTTCCATGTAGCTGATCGTTCAGCAGTCCTAACCCTTCATCCGTGGGATATTTTTTCAATCCCTCAGTTACCGACTCCAGTGCCTTTTCCTTTTGACCTCTGCAATACAACGCAACGGCATTCACCCAAAAATCTTTTGCTTCCCAAGTTATACTTTTGAGATAATGCTCAAAAATCGGATAGGAATCAAAATCCGCGTCCATATCTAACAAACCTGTAACCAATAAGCGCATTTTCTCAAATCGCTCTGTAGAATCTTTAATCGAATAGATGATTTGAATCGCTCTTTTATTCTCCTTGTTTTTAGCTGCTATATGCGCTTTAACGAGCGGTTGTTCTATGAATAAATCACAGACATACATTGAAGTACTGCCCAATTTCAATAATTCCTGAACTGTTGTTTTATGAGCAGTCTTAAAATCCGATCCGAAATAAAACCAAACCTCACCGGTTGTCAAATTATGAATATTCGAATAAATGGTACCAACCCCACTCGGATAAAACTGATGCGTTGAATCACAAATTTGAGTCAACAAATCGAACGAAGGTTCATTATTCTTCAATAGACGTTCGGCAATCGGCATTCGAAAACACTCATCCCCATCGTGGTCAGCATGGCATACATTATAATTCGTTGAAACGAGGTGATTATTGGAGGTAATCCACATACTATCAGCAACAATGATCCCTAGATCACCATACCTATCCGCCAAATGAAGTTGAGCATGTTCAATGCCCCATACCTCGTATTTTTTGTATAAATCGATTACCTCCTGAACAGTTGTTAAATGCTCCATAATGTATTCAAACATTTTCCGATTTCCACCAGGAAAGTGTTCTTTTGTAGTCGATTCTACTTTTCGTTCAGTATCAGGAACTCCATTGAAATCGAAAAACAAACCTGCTTCATTGAAACCACCTTGCATTCCTTGACTGGAATTATTATAAGTTAAATAAACGTATCCGAAACAATTTGTTTTGGGTGGAACAATGTTGATCAAACTCTTAAAGGTAAATAGGTTGTCTTCGTTATTTCCAACCCACACCTGTCCTTTTTTATCTTTTGCACTAAAGATAGTGCAGGTAAATCCATTAGTAATGAATAGAAGTGTGGATAGCAAAAGTGAAATCCTGATTTGTTTCATGGTAGTAAAGTTTAATTCATTGGGTTGATTAAAGAACGGGGAAAATTGAATTCTATTTTCAATCGCCTTGTTTTTTTTGAACTATTGATTGTAAATGAGGTATTTCATTTTCTATGCTAGAAGACAAACTCGTACAAATCATTTCAGATACGGGTGTATTCATTGTTACGACATTGGAAAACTCAAGGAAGTACCAATTGGATTTCTATCCTGTGAGTGCAGAGGCTATTGAAGCGTACGGGATTAAAATAAATCCAGTAATTTAACCAACTGACAACCCAATAAACAATGATGCATTACTCGTATAAAAATAGAATTGGCAGAAAGGTGCAACCCGTGAAAGGTTCAGAAATTACTGGATTGATTGCACGGGATAAAACTAAAAACGATTTTTTGATATCGGTGTTTGAACAAACGCATACAGACAACACAGGTAATCAATACGAAGGCTACGAATTTAGAGCTACTGACTTTAACAAAACAAAAGGTGAATACTTAATTCTATGGGTAACAAAATTTGGAAATACTTTTCAAAATACTATGATAAAGGCGGAAGGTACACTCCTCCGAGAAAAATCACTTCCTGAAACTCTCATATATTATGCATCTGAATATTTAGAGGCTGATATTACATCTAGCACTAGGTTATCTGAACACAAAAGGTATGATATAGATAAAAGAGAAGAAAGTGGTCAGAAAATTTGGGAGAGATTGTTACAATTGGGTTACAAAATAACCTATGATTCAGAAGTAGACCGTTACACATTTCATAAAGAGAACTGTACCAAATCCTGTCCCCACTCAAATATCGAATAGTTCGGGAATTCAACACAAACCCACTAGAAACAAAAAATCCCCAGATCACTCTGAGGATTATTCTGTTGACCCACTAGGGCTCCCCGACGGATTGCCGTGCAATCATCGGGATAAACTTCTCACCCAGGTGGACGGAAAACAAAAAAGCTCCATCTTTCGATGAAGCTTTTATTGTTGACCCACTAGGGCTCGAACCTAGACTCTTCTGGACCAAAACCAGACGTGTTGCCAGTTACACCATGGGTCAATTGCGAGGGCAAAGTTAATACTAAATTCTTTTCATCCAAGGAAACCAATAAAAAAATTGGAGTTTTCCACTTAAAAAGGATAAAAAACATTGAAAGTCATCCATTTAGCATTTTTCAACATTTCTATGCGGAATCGTCACAATATATTTATAACTTCGCGAGTTAAACTTTCAAAGTAAATCATGACTTACAACAAACTGAATAACCTTACAGGCTGGTTGGTTTTTTTAATCGCAACGATTGTTTATTTCCTAACCATTGAAGATACCGTTTCACTTTGGGATTGCGGGGAATACATTACAGCAGCAAATAAATTAGAAGTTGGTCACCCTCCGGGTGCCCCGTTGTTCATGGTATTGGGACGTTTATTCTCCTTCTTTGCAGAACCGGAAATGGTGGCAGTATGGATCAACCGTCTTTCAGCTTTGTGTAGTTCATTCACCATCCTGTTCCTGTATTGGTCCATTACCATGTTCGGTAAGAAGATCATGCAACGCAAAGACAGAGATTGGTCAAAAGGTGATCAGATTGCAACGATCGGTGCCGGAGTCCTTGGTGGCTTGGCATATACATTCTCCGATTCATTCTGGTTCTCAGCTGTTGAGGGTGAGGTTTACGCGATGTCGTCTTTGTTTACAGCTGCCATTTTCTGGATGATCTTGAAATGGGATTCTGAAATGATCGGGATCAAGCACGGCGAGATAAAAGATGGAAGATCGCCCATGCGTTGGATGATCCTGATTTGGTTTATGTTCGGTTTGGCAATCGGGGTACATTTATTGGGTCTACTTGCAGTTCCGGCAATTGCATACGTGATTTACTTCAACTTATGGGAGAAAACAAACCTGAAAGGAATTATCCTGACAGGGCTGATCTCAGTAGTTGTTCTTGCTTTTGTTCAGGAAGGAATTATCCCGGGAACAGTTGCAGTGGCATCTTCCTTTGAGGTTGCATTCGTCAATTCATTCGGTTTACCATTCTTCTCAGGTACCATTTTCTTCTTCATCTTGTTGATCGGAATCTTCCTGTGGGCATTCAGATATGCAAAGAGAAAAGCAAAACCGATCTTGAATACTGCTTTGTGGAGTTTGGCATTCCTGTTGATCGGTTACGGTTCATTCGCAGTAATCGTTATCCGTTCGAATGCAAATACGCCATTGGATGAAAATGACCCGGAAAACTTAGTTACGCTTCATGCTTATCTGAAACGGGAACAATACGGTTCCTGGCCTATCTTAAATGGTAATTATTGGAATTCAACTCCGGATCAGGAAAATTATGGAGATGCAAGTCCTTTCTACCTGCGTCGTTTCGTTGTTGAAAACGAATCCACAGGAATGGATGCAAAAGCATTTATCGGTGAAAAAGAAGCAACGGATTGGGCCAAGTCAAAAGGCAAAAACTATACGGTAAAGGAAAAGTATTTCTCCAGTAACGAAAGTGTCCGGTTGAAAAGCAAACAGGCATATAAACAAACGACTTTCTTGCCACGGATGTATTACACGTCCAATAATCCAAACGATCCTAAAATCCTTGCCTACAAAAATTGGTCGGAATACGATGCATCGGATGTGACAGACGCAGACGAACTGGGAACGGATGGTATGCGAATCCCTCGTTTCGGTGAAAACATGAGATACATGTTCAGTTACCAAATGAATTGGATGTACTGGCGTTATTTCATGTGGAATTTCTCCGGTCGCCAAAATGATTTCCAGGGACATGGAGATGACATGAGAGGAAACTGGATTTCCGGATTCTCATTCATTGATGACGCTCGTTTGGGTAACCAGGAACATGCTCCTTACTACACATTGGAAAACCCGGCTCATAATAATTTCTGGATGCTTCCACTAATTTTAGGAGTTATCGGGGTTATTTTCCACTTCTATAGAGCTCCAAAAGATGCATTCATTGTCTTTTTGACATTCTTCTTTACAGGTATTGCCATTGTCATCTACCTGAACCAAAAACCATTCGAACCACGTGAGCGTGATTATGCGTACGCAGCCTCCTTCTATGCCTTTGCATTTTGGATAGGCCTCAGTGTGCTCGCCTTATACGATGCCTATAAGAATTTCAACAAGGCAGACTGGAAAAACATGTTGATCGGTTACGGTTCATTGACTGCATTTATCTTGTTTTTTGCAGTTTCCGGTGGCGGTATCATTTTAACAACCTGGTTGGTAATTGCGCTTCTTGGCCTGGCACTTCTCGGAGTCGCCTTCGGATTGAGGAAAGCTTTGAAGAACAATACTGTGGCGGCGGGGTTATTTACGGTTCTTACCTTGTTTGTTCCATATATCATGGGTGAGCAAGGATGGGATGACCACGATCGTTCGGAAAAAACATCTGCTCATGACCTGGCATACAATTACCTGAAGTCCTGTGCTGAAAATGGAATCATCTTCTCTGTAGGAGATAACGACACATTCCCTCTATGGTATTTACAGGAAGTGGAAGGTGTAAGCACGGATGTCCGCGTTTGTAATACAAGTTTGTTCGATACGGATTGGTATACCAACCAGATGAAAATGAAGATGTATAAATCAGAACCGCTTCCTATCACTTTCAGAGAAGACCAGATTCTTCAATGGGCAGGTGGAACGGATCAGGCATTCTTCATGTCTACAACTCAATTATTGAATCAAGGGATCAACCGCGAAACAGTGACCAAGTTGTTTAATTTGAAATTGAAAAACAGTCCGAGAGAGTTCAAACAATCATTTGGACAATTCGCAAGTACCGCTTCTTCCGTTATTTCGACTGTTAAAGCAAAAGATCCGGCATACGAACCCCGAATCAGCGAGATCCGGCAAACGTTCAGCAATGCAAATCCGGATTCGGTAACTATTGAATTGGTAGAAAGCATGGAAAATGGTGTTCTTGAAATTTTCGAAGGATACAGAAATCAATTGCTTGAAGCAGATGTAAAAGGCTTGGAAGCATTACAGGAAGTAATGGGTTCTTGGGAAGACGGTTGGTCATTCCTTCCGATCAAGGATGTTATTTCCTTCATGCAGGATGACAATAACATGATCAAATACGGAACTACTTATTTGAGAGTTATTCCGAGCACAGGTTTCATTCTTCCTGTCAACAAGAAAAATGCATTGGCTTCCAAAATCATCTCTAAAGATGAATTGGCAAATTGCGAAGATGAAATTCGTTTCCGCTTCAATTCAAGATCTGTTCAGGCAATCACGAAATCGGATATCATGATTTTGGACATGTTGGCAAACAACGATTGGAAACGACCGATGTACTTTACTTCTCCAGGGAATACGGAGATTTCAACGGCTATGTATCAAAGCGGGCATTTACGCACGAATGGTATGGCTTGGGAAATCACTCCTATCCTGGCTCAAGGAAAAACACCGATCAATGAAAAATTGATGTACAAGCACTTGATGGAAACTTACCAATATGGTAAAATGAGCGACCCGGATGTATTGACCGATTATTATGCAAGAAGACAAACTGTTCAATTCAGAAGCATGTTCGCCCAATTGGCTGAACACTACATCATCGAAGCAGAGCAAATGGAAATGAGCAGAGAGCAATACGGTCCGATGTTGAAGAACTTACGTGCTTCCGGGCAGACAAGAGTTGCAGATTCATTGGAAAACTCCTTCAAAGGAACCATGGGAATGACCACTGCGCAATTGCGTAAAAAAGCGGCTCTTGTGATTCACAAATCCCTGGAAGTAATGCCGGCTGAGGTTGTGCTTGATTATGGTGAAAGACCAAGTCCGGCAGGCGGAATCAAAGACGCAAACGGTGCGGAATATGCGCAGTACCAAGATGGTGTTTTACAGGATTATGTAGGTCTTCTTTACAGAGCAAATGACAAAGAAGGTGCTGAAAAACTGGGAGCTGAAGTAGCGCGTCAATTGGAAAGCATTATGGGTTATTTCAAAAACAGCCCGGCAAACTTTGCCGCTACCAATGACATCGATTACATCGCCGCAGTAATCAATTACGCAACCATTCACAAGTTCGCAGGTGATCCGCGCATCGGGAATCCGAACGGAGCATTGGTGAACCGGACAACAAAAGGTTTGGAAGCACTTTACAATGTGGATCTGACACGTATTTATGCTGAATTGGACCAACTTTCAATGGAGAATGGCGAAAGCAGAACGGATGGTAAATACGCTTCCAAAAAAGCAACACTGCAAGGAACCATGAATGCAATCGACTTCAGTTTTCAATTGACAGGAACACAAGTTCCAACAGTTCCAAAACCGGCTGCTGCAGGAATTCCGAATGAAGCAGTTCTGAATGAAGATGTTTTGACAAAAGCTGCTGAGTCAGACAGCGAATCGATGATACAGTAAGCATTCACAAATGAAATTATTTAAACCTCCACGCTTGACTAATTGGGTTTTCCCGAAGTTAAGGTGGAGGTTTTCCATTTCCGAACCAACCGTATTCATCACATTCGACGACGGACCGAACCCGGAAATCACTCCATTTGTTCTCGACCTTTTGAAAGAATACAACTGGAAAGCCACTTTTTTTTGCGTGGGTCAAAATATCATCAAACACCCCGAATTGTTTCAGCGCATTATTTCGGAAGGACATGCGATCGGCAATCACACCATGAAGCACTTGAATTCAATTAAAACGGAAAATGAAACCTACCTGGCTTCTTTTCGGGAATTCGAGCGAATGCATCCTACCACGTTATTCCGTCCGCCTTATGGTAGAATAAAACCGAGTATTGCCAAAGAAATCGGAAAGACGCACCAAATTATCATGTGGTCCTGGCTGTCTTATGATTACGATCTGAGTATAACTAACGAACGCATCCTTTCAGAAGCGAAACGCATCAAAAAAGGAGATATCCTGGTATTGCATGACAATCCGAAGATCACGGAAAGACAAAAAGAATTATTGCCTCGATTATTCCGGTTATTGCGAGAAAAAGGATTTGATTCGAAGCTTATTTCTGCTTCGGTTTCTTATAAATCGGGACGGTAGAACAAGGTTCACCATACATGATGCTGGAACAAACCGGTTGAACTTTTACCAAAAATTGGGACATCGCCGCTTCCGGATTGGGAATGTCCGAACATCCCTTCACAATCAGCTTCCCATCTGTAAATTGCTCGATATCCAATTGCTCGATGCTCAACTCCAATGCTTTCTGTTTTGCATCAGCTTCAGTACCGATTGTAACGGAATCAGCAATTCCAACCAACTTAGAACTTACCAGCATAAATGCCCAGGAAGGTAAAATCGCATCTACGGAACAAAACAGGTAAACATGCTTTCCCTGGAATTGATTCCAATCAAAATTCTTGACATAGTCACGGAAATCCTTTTCTTTCAGAACTAATCCTTGCCACAGGGACGGTTCGAAATCAAAACCTGCAAATTCAGAATTATTCGGACAGTATTCTGCCAGATCCACAGCGATCAATCCACTTTGTGCTACCTTATTTACAATCTCAGACATGCTGTAAAATTACGGATTTCTCTCCTTCCGATTCGGGAAGATGTTAAACTTAGACTTCCAAATACTCATTTTAACAAAAATTAGTGAAACTCATCTTCCGTTTGCCTTACATTTATGCCCGATAAAAGTGAAACCATGAAACACGCGATTTTTTTAGGACTGGCAACTGTATTAGTACTAGGTTCTTGTTCTTCCCCTGAGAAAAAGATTATTTCCATTGAGAAAAAGGTGGTTTATAAAAAATTGGATCCTGTTCATGCTGATCGTAAACTCGCAATCGAGGTTTCCGGTATGACGTGTGAGCATGCATGTGGCGGTTCTATCCGTATGGCTTTGAAAGAAACCGGAGCCGTTGATCGCGTTTCCTATGATTTCGAAACCGGAAGAAAGACCAATACGGCTTACATCACGTTTGACAAATCAAAGATTTCTGCTGATAAGATCGTTTCCATTATCGAAACCTTGAACGACAAGCAATTCACAACAGGAAAATCGACTTCCACGGATCTGGAAGAAGAAACAAAATCAAGCAGTCCTTCTACAACGACAACAACCGTTACAACAGAAACGAAAACGACCAAAGTCGATGTGGAGGTTTCTGAAACATCTTGGGAAATACCCAATATTTTCGAGTTTTTTTCTCATTTGGTCAACTAAAAACGATCGCTATTTGTAGTTTTGTAGCATGAAACTGCAATACCGCATTATCGGGGAAGGAAAACCGTTAATTATCCTTCACGGACTTTTTGGTTCTTCAGACAACTGGCAAACACATGCCAAACGTTTCTCCGATTATTTCCAGGTTATTCTGGTAGATCAGCGCAATCACGGTCACACAGACTGGAGCGATGAATTTGACTACGATCTGTTAGCCGCCGATTTGCACGAGCTCATTACCGATTTAAAACTTGAAAAAGTAAACCTTCTGGGTCATTCCATGGGTGGAAAAACGGTCATGCGTTATGCCCAGCTTTATCCAAACACCATTGAGAAGCTTATTGTTGTCGACATGGGAGTCAAGGGTTATCCTCCGCACCACCAGGAAATTTTAAAAGGAATTGATGCGGTGAATGCTTCTGCAATGGATTCCCGCTCTGCTGCCGAAGCGATATTGCTTCCTTTTGTTCCTGAAAACGGAACCAGACAATTCCTCATGAAGAATCTTTATTGGATTGAAAAAGGAAAACTGGCCTGGCGCATGAATGTAAAAGTTCTTGAAAAAGAGATGCCGAACATCCTGAAAGCCATTCCCGACCAGGAAGTCCTGGTTCAGACCTTATTTATCCGTGGAGCCCTTTCCAATTACATATTGGACGAAGATATTCCCGACATTGAAGATCAGTTTCCCGATTCCTCTTTTGTAACGATTGAAAATTCCGGCCATTGGATTCATGCGGAACAACCGGAAGAATTCATGAATGCAGTTTTGGAATTTTTGTTGCGGTAATTAGCGAACATGAATTTGAATAGGTAAATTATACCAGGATTTCACTGCTATACCTTTCAGTTTTCCGGGTGTCCATTTAGGCATTTTTTCCATCACCCGAACCGCCTCCTTATCGCATTCCGGGCAATCTACCATTCCCCGTTCCACCCTGACATCCGAAACAGATCCATCCTCCAAAATCGTAAACTTCAGGCGAACTTTACCTGATATCCCAAGATCCTCGGCAATTTGCGGAACGTGATAATTGTTCCGGATATAATTCATTAAAGCCACACTTCCACCGGGAAATTCGGCTTGTTCGTCTACATAAACGTAAACGATGGATGAATCCGGGACAAATTCTTTTTCCTCATTTAATCTTTTTACAATCGATTCCCCGCTCATGGAAAAAACTTCATCATATTCCCGTGGAAAACCAACCCCTTTTTTTGACCGGTAGCTATTTTCCAGTTCAAGCAATCGATCCGCAGCTTTCTTGCTTTCAATCCTCAAATAAACTACCCGTTCTTTGTATTGCCTCAATTGTTCCGAAAGAACATTGCATAACGAATTTAATTCCTTCGTGCAGAACTCCAGATTCCGCTTACTTTGTTGATTAATTGAAAGAACAGAATCTGATTCCCGAATCTGATTTTCCAGCCATTTATTCTGAATCTTCAGTTTCTCATCCGGAACACTTTCTTCATGAAATGATTCATAATGAGTCTTACAAACAATCAAGTCTTTTTTCAAATCACTTGCAACTTGGTATTTGGGCAACCTAACCTGGATAATACTGGAGATCCGATGATCATTTAAACGTGCTAAATTTTCTTGGTCAAGAGTAAGGCACATTTCCAAACTAAAAATCTCTTTTTCCACTTCCGGAAACGAATCCATAATCTGAAGATATTTTTTACCCACACCATTACGGAGTTCTTCTGCAAAATCATAAACCACCTGCAACGAGTCAGAACTTTCCCTGCGGGAGTTTAGTTCCTGTTTCAGAAATTCATTCTTTTTCTTTTTAGACTGTGCAAAGGTTGAGGCTACCGGAAATAAAATCAAAAGAAACAAGATGACGAATCTCATGGAATCATAATTTAAATTGAACCGGAAGTGTAAAGTATGAATTCACCACTTTCCCATTATCTTTTGCCGGAATCCATTTAGGCATGTTCCTAACCACGCGAATGGCTTCCTGATCGCATTCCGGACAATTAGACACACCTTTCATGATCTTCACATTGGAAATAGCTCCCTTATCGGAAACAATAAATTTCAGGTAAACTTTCCCCGAGATTCCCTGGTCTTTTGCCGTTTGAGGGTATTTGATATTTTCTACCAAGTATTTTCTCAATGCTTCCATTCCACCCGGAAAAGTTGCCGGTTCTTCCACCACATCAAAAATTTCAGGTTGCCGGGTTTCGATGTGCTCTAATTCTTTAGGAGCTGGAACCGCTCCAAAGGGTTCATCTACATCATCTTTCACAAGTGGAAAATACTTTTCGCAATTCTTATTGAATTTTTTTGGCTCCTTCAGGTAAGCTGTTTCCAGTTCCATCAATTTCTTATTCAATTGTTCATCGATGACACGGAGCTTTCCCGTTAATTCTGAATTTTGAGCCAAATTATCGTCAAACTGCTGATTCATATTCAAAAGTGAGTCAATTCCCGCCTGGTCAATTTGAATTTGGTTCATGCATTTTTGAGTTTCCCCGTTCAAAACAACCAATTGTTTAGTTATCCGCTCATTTTTCTGACCTGTCTTTAAATCTTTTAAGCGAACTGTATCCAGGTGTGGAAAATATATTTTATTCAGACTTACGGTTCTTAATCGTTTCATCCGTGAACCGGTTTGTCCTGAAGTTTGCAGCGTCTTTTTATCCAGAATCGCTGTGTAATCAACTTCAATATCATCCAAAATGGCAGTTTTTTCTTTGATCGATCTGAAAAGCTCCTTCATCCCGGTTTCCAAATTTTCCAATTCTCGAATTTTTCTTTCTGCGGAGATAAATTTGGTCTCCAAAACACCGTGTTTTACCCCATATGCGTTCTTAACAGAATCATATTTCTGCTGAGCGGTATTCATTTCGCCAAGCAACTGCGCATAGCGTTCTTTTTTCGACTGGGCTATGGCGCAATTGCTCAATATTACCAGCAGACTGAGTAAATAATTTTTCATAAACTACAATTTAAATACAATTGGTAAGGTGAACCAGGAATTCACCACTTTTCCATTAATTTTCGCCGGAATCCAATCCGGCATCGCTTGAATAACTCTTTTAGCCTCCATGTCACACGCCCGACAATCCGTAATTCCTTTCAGAATTTGGATAGTCGAAATTTCTCCTGTATTTGAAATAACAAATTTCAAATAAACCTTCCCAGAGATGCCTTGGGCTTTCGCTGAAAGAGGATAAACCAAATTTTCCTCAAAGTACTTTTTAAGGTCTTCCATTCCACCCGGAAAAGATGCAGGTTCATCAGTAATTTCAAAGATCTCAGGTTCCCGAACAGTTTCTACGGCTTTTGGAGCTACTATCATTGGTATTTCTGAATGACCGGCTCCATCACCTTCTATTATGCCATCAGATTCGAATCCAAAATCGGAAGAAGCTGTTTTTTCAGCAATTACTGGGTGCACATCCGGAAATTGCTCGTGGTATGCTCGTGAAAATCCGTTCGGTCCTTTCAAGCGGTAATTTTCTCGTGCAACTTCCATTTTCTTCAATAACAAATCATTTTTCGTTTCCAATTCCCGATTCAATGACTGGTAAACCAATAATAAGGAATCAATTCGCGGATAAAATGAAGTGATCTTTTCGATATAATTGCGCTGGGTTTGAAAATTGACGAGATTGAGTTGGGCATAGCTCTCATATTTCCGGATCAACAGGTCCAACTGCTTATTCTGCTCTTTCAACTTGTATTTATCCAGATCCAATTCGTCTGACGGGATAATATCAAACTTCACAAATCGATCCCTTGCTTCGCTCAAAGGTTTGATAAACCGCTTATAATCGGGGTAGGAATCAAAATCAGCTCCATTCGGAAACACGTCCCTTGTGTCGACCCCTAAATATTTCAAACTAGTTATCAGACCGGTAATCGAGGATGCTGTTTTTCTCAATTTCTTATCTTCAGGATACAGTAAATTCTTGGTTTTATTCCTTAGGTCATTGCGAACTTGTTCCAAAATGGTTTGATCCTCTAAAAAAGCATTTTCGGAGGAATCCTCTTTTTGCTGTTTTACCTGCAATTCAGCGCGCAATTGCTTATTCAGTTTTCTAGGAGACTGGCTGAAAGCAGGACAACTGAATAATAGAATTAAAAAAAATGAACAAGCTTTCATGCACGAAAGATACTAATCTGTAGGTGATTATAAAAACGTAGGGACGCCACACATGACGTCCCTACGTTTTTGAAATATTATATTTATTTCGATTGATCCAACTTCTTCACCATCGTTAGGATCGTTGCGATTCCTACCAAAGGTTCATCCGTGTCATCCAACATTTCAACCAGCCATTTTACAACGCCGCGTTGAATCAGTGTCTTCGGATCGTCCTCATTCGGAGTCACATCCGTACTGATCTTTTCCTTACATGTAAATCGGATGTGAATGTTTGCGCCTGCATACACCGGTTTGGTAAAGCGCAATTCATCAATACCGTAGTTCAGAAGTACCGGGTTAATTTCGTAACTATCCACGAACAATCCTGCCGAAATACTCATGATCAGGTATCCATGCGCCACCTGTTCATCGAACATGGTTCCGGCAAAATTGGTTTCCCGTTTATGCGCATAGAAATTATCTCCGCTCAATGCAGCAAATGCATCGATATCTTCTGCTGTAATTAACCTGCTTTCTGTAATCAGTTGGTCTCCGATCACCAATTCCTCGTAATGTTTTTTGAATGGATGGATGGAACTTAAATGCCCTTTCGCACCTTGTTGGAATTGCTGTGTGATCTCGGTAATCGTTGTCGGATGTCCTTGGATCGCCGTGCGCTGCAAATAATGCATCACTCCGCGTTTTCCGCCCATTTCTTCACCGCCTCCCGCTCTACCGGGCCCACCGTGAGTTAACAAAGGCATCGGGGAACCGTGACCAGTGCTTTCTTTCGCGCAGTCTTTATTTAAAACCAGGATTCTTCCATTTACGCAAGCAGCCTCCACTACGAATTCGCGTGCTTCCTTATCGTCTGCAGTAACGATGGTGGTTACCAAAGATCCTTTTCCCAATTTGGTCAATTCGATTGCCTCATCCAAATCCTTGTAAGGCATAATCGTTGAAACCGGACCGAAAGCTTCTACATTGTGAACATCCTGTTTGTCAAAAGGTGAATCGTTCAGGAACAGAATCGGGGAAAAGAATGCCCCTTTATCCTTATCCGCACCAACCACATCAAACTGATCCATGTTTCCATAAACGATCTTCTGAGATTTCGCCAACAATTCCACATTCTCCCGAACGCGGTCGACCTGTAATCTTGAAATCAACGCACCCATGCGGACACCTTCTACTTTCGGATCACCGATTGTTGTGGAAGCCAAGCGGGCAGAAACTCCTTTTTGGACTTCTTCGATGAAATCTTCGGGAACCAAAATCCGTCGGACAGCCGTACATTTCTGGCCTGCTTTAATCGTAATTTCTTTCGTTACTTCTTTCACGAACAGATCAAACTCTTCTGTTCCCGGAGCTGCTTTCCGGCCTAAGACCATTGCATTCAATGAATCTGCTTCCAGGTTGAATGGAACTGATTCCTCCAACAATCTCGGATGTGCTTTCAATTTTCTTCCGGTATAGGCACTTCCCGTAAAGGTCACCACATCTTGATTAGTCACATGGTCGATAATCCCACGTCCATGCCCGGAAACTAATTGTAAAGCTCCTTCAGGTAAGATTTTGGAATCAATGATATCTTTCACCATCGCCTCGGTAAGGAAGCTGGTGAACTCGGATGGTTTCACGACCGCCGGAACACCGGCCATCAGGTTCACTGCAATCTTTTCCAACATCCCCCAGATCGGGAAGTTGAATGCATTGATATGAACGGCAACCCCTTGTTTCGGAACCATGATATGGTGTCCGATAAACGACCCGTTTTTAGACATCGGAGCTGCAGTCCCATCTACATAATAAGGTAAGTCCGGGAACTGTCTTCTCAAGGAAGCATTCGCAAATAGATTTCCGATTCCACCTTCAATATCAATCCAGGAATCCACTTTCGTAGCTCCGGTCCAGGAAGAAACTTCGTAATAAGCATTCTTGCGTTCCATGAGGAAAAGAGCCAATGCTTTCAGCATACGTCCACGTTCCTGGAAAGTCATTTTTCGCAATTGTTTCCCCCCGACAGTTCTTCCGTAATTAAGTATTGCTTCATAATCCAATCCGGCACTTGAAACAGAGCCAATCTGATCACCTGTGATGGCGTTATAAATTTTTTGTTCTTCACCTTCACCGGCTATCCACTGACCACCTATATAATTCTTTACTTGTATCATCTTCTATTCCTCTGAAATTTCATTTCAAATATACAACGCTCAATCAGGACCGTTGCAAAACAGAGTAATTTCTTTCCAAATAATCTGTTAAATGAACCAAATAAAATAGTGTTTGTACAGGAACCCGAATGTCAATTGTTCATTTTGAGATAATATTGATTTGATTTTAACGTAACATTCCATAGAATCAATCATTTCTTTCGTTCAATTGATAATTCAGGTACTTAAAACGCATTTTGAAACATTTTGATAAAAAAGGCAACTCATTTCACTAAAAGGATTGAAACTAATTAAAACCTTTTTAGTATGTTTGAGGCTTAAACATGTAAAAAGTTTCAATAAAGACTAAATTATGAGCAAGACAAAAACAGGAGGAGGTTTTTCATCATTAGTTGCCTCATTATCTATTGCAATTGCATTAGGAATTGGATTTCTGATCTATTATTTCATTTTAGGGGATCCATCAAACTTCGTTAACGGAGATGTAAACGAACATCCAATTGACGGTAACACACTCGGTACTGTATATAAAGGAGGTATCATCGTACCTTTCCTAATGGCAGTAAACTTAGTTGTACTTATCTTTTCTGTTGAGCGTTTCATCAGTATTTCCAAGACTAAAGGTCGTGGTAACATCAACAAATTCGTTGAGGATGTAAAAGAATTGTTGAATTCCAATGACATTCAAGGTGCAATTGAAGAGTGTGACAAACAAAAAGGATCTTTGGCTAACGTAATCCGTGCCGGATTAGAGAAGTATGAGTCAGTTCAAAAAGACACTACTTTGGATAAAGAGCAAAAATCGGAAATTTTGAAAGCTGAGATCGAAGAGGCAATTTCATTGGAACTTCCTATGATGTCTAAAAACTTGGTAATTATCTCTACGTGTGTATCCATTGGTACATTGATCGGTTTGATCGGAACGGTATTGGGGATGATCAAATCATTCCAGGCAATGGGTGCAGGTACTCCGGATACAACAAAACTATCAATTGGTATCTCTGAGGCCTTGATCAATACGTTCTTAGGTATCTTCGCTTCTACATTGGCTACTGTTATGTACAACTTCTTTAACACGAAGATTGATCAAATGACACATGCAATGGATGAGGCAGGTTTTGCTATCGTTCAAAACTTCAACGCTAATAACTAATATCCGTAATTTACGGTATAAAACATTAAGGAATGGCAGACATTAAAACACCCAAAGGATCCCCATCCATCGACATGACGCCGATGGTGGATTTGGCTTTCCTCTTGGTTACTTTCTTCATGCTTGCAGCTACATTCCGTACAGATGAACCAGTTGAGGTTTCTATTCCATCGTCCATCGGAGAAAAAGATATCCCCGAAAAGACGCTGGTATTAGTGACTGTTGATAAAGGAGGTCGCATTTTCTTTTCCTGTTCAGGAGAAGAAGTTCGTAAAAAAGTAGTCACTCAAATGGCTGCTAAATACAAGGTTCCGTTGAGCGAAGCTAATGTGAAGGAATTCGCAAGAATTACAAGTATTGGATGCTCCATGAGCCAACTTCCACAATATCTTTCATTGGACGGCGAAGGAAGAAAGAATTTCCCTACAGAAACTGGGATTCCTTCTGACAGTTTGCACAATGAATTAAAAGACTGGATCAATTTCGCAAACCGCGAAATGCTGGATTACGGGAAGAAGACCTTTGAGGAGGAAAGTTCGAAGCAAAGTAAAAATCAACCGCCATTAAAGGCAGATGATTATAAACCAAAGTTTGTTTTGAAAGCGGCAATGGATGCGGAATATGTGCGTGTGAAAAACGCTATTGAGACCTTCCGCGACCTGAATTTGAACAACTTGAATTTTGTTACTTCGCAAGAAGCACAACCATTAGTTAAATAATATAACAAGAATAAGATGGCAGAATTAGCACAAGATGACGGCGGCGGCAAAAAAGGCGGTAAAAAACGTCCTAAGAAAGGCCCTGCACGTATCGATATGACTCCCATGGTGGATTTAGGTTTCTTGTTGTTGACTTTCTTCGTGTTGACTTCAACATTTGCGAAACCGAAAGTGATGAGCTTGGCATATCCTGCGAAAGAAAAGGACATTACTGAACCAGCTCCACCCGTTAACAATGCGATTACGTTCATTGTTTCCGATGACCGTTTGTTTTATTACGAAGGGGAGTTTTACCCAGAAGGGAATGCAAAAGGAAAACCTGCAACCCAATTAACAGAAACGGATTTTGGTCCAACCGGAATTCGTAAATTGCTTGCAGATGGGAACAAATTCGTTTTACGAAAAAAAGTAGAGCTGGACGCAAAATTGCAAAAGAATCAAATAGCTGATTCAATTTACGATAAAGAATTGAATGATGCGAAAAGAGACAATAAAGCGTTGAAAGTCCTGGTTAAAACAGATATGAAGGCCAAGACCAGGAACTTCATTGATGTTATTGATGAACTGTACATCGCATCCATCGGGGTGATTGCTCCGGTAGATATCATGAACAGCGAACAGGCATTGTTAGACAAAGCATTAAATAAATAATTATGTTAATAACAATCGTAATTCTAATAGTGGCAGGTATTTCGTTATACGAGTACTTAAGCTCTAAGAACTGGCAACAGGTAACTTCTGTGGAACGTAATGATATCGTATTTGAAGACCGCAACCACGAATATGGCGCGTATCAGATCCGAACCAATTATAGCCGCAACCTGATACTTGTAATGGCCGGTGTGATCCTGTTCATTGGAACGACTTTCGGGATTTATAAGTTGATTATGAATCTTCCTACGGAAAAACCAAAAGAAATTCCTTTGGATCTGACAGCATTTGCTGTGGATGCACCTTTAGACGAAGAGATTATCGAACCCTTGGAACCGGAAATTCCACCGATGGAAAAGACCATTCAGTTCTTACCTCCTGTGGTAACGGATGACGAAGTGACTACTCCTCCTCCTACTCAGGCTGACTTGGACGAAACAAAAGCTTCCAATACAACTAATGAGAACGAAGGTGATCCATTTGCGAAAGTAGATCCGACTCCTCCAAAACCGAAAGAAGAAAAGGTTGAGAAAAAAGAAGAGATCATTTATGATTTCGTTGATGAACCGGCGGATTTCCCCGGAGGTCGTGCAGCGTTGTTGAAATACTTGAGCGAGAATATCCGCTACCCGCAAGTGGCTCAGGAAATGGGGATTCAAGGAAAATGTTACCTGACTTTCGTCGTGAGTGAGAATGGTTATATCTCCAACGTGAAATTGAAAAAAGGGGTAACTGATTGTCCTGAGTGTGACGCGGAAGCAATTCGCGTTGTAAAAGGGATGCCGAAATGGACTCCGGGAAAGAATAATGGAAAGGCAGTTAATAGTGTCTTCTCTCTTCCTGTAACCTATAAATTGAATTAATTTATTTATTCTTAAATAGTCCCCCTCTGCTCAGCCGAGGGGGATTTTTTGTATTAATATGTATAAAAACGTCACATATATCGTTGCAGCATTCATGGTAATCATGTGCCTTATCTTTAGTTACTACCTGCTGTTCACTGATATTCTACTGAATAAAGGATTGTATGGCTTCAAACGCAATTTGTTTGTTGTCATTCTGCTGGTATATGCTTCATACCGGTCGTTCCGCTTATACACCGAAATAAAAAAAGACAGAGCACAAAAATAAGATTATGAAAAAGCTTGTTATTTTAGGTTCAATCCTTGTTTTGGGAATTCAGTTTTCATGCAATACCAATCAAACACCCGACGATACTCCTCGCCGCGGAAAGAAAACCATGTACCTGGATGAATCTTTTAAACCGTTCATCAAAACCGCTTCCGAGGTATTCACGGGTATCTATCCCGACGCTGAATTGAACCTGGTTTACACCAGCGAATCCAATGCAATGAAAGCCTTGTCGGAAGGAACGGCAAGAACCATCTTCACAGGACGGGATTATACCAAAGAAGAAAAGAAATATTTAAGATCCCGCAACATAACCGTTAACTCTGAAATCATTGCCCACGATGCAATAACCTTTATTGTCAACCTTGGAAATACGGACACCCTGCTTACTCAAAATCAAATCCGGGATTTGCTGACAGGGAAAAGTACTGTGTGGCCAAATTCTCAAAAACCGATCGAAGTTGTGTTTGACCGGGTTCAATCCGCCAATTTCAATTTCATGCTCAATTGGATCGGTTCGGATTTCGGAAAACAAATTCACGCAGCCAAAAACACCGAAGACCTGATCCAGTATGTTCAAGATAATCCGAATACTTTGGGTGTGATCGGATATAACTTCTTAAGTGATTTTGATGATCCGGAAGTCAAAACGAGATCCAAAAAAATCCGGGTTGTCGGAATCCAAGGAAATGACAACTATTACTGGAGGCCGAATAAAGCAAATATCATGGAGAAAAAATACCCGTTCCGCAGGTCGATCTGGGCAATCAATTCCGGAGCACCCGATGGATTGAACACAGGTTTCGTAACCTTCCTGAGCGGCCGACAGGGTCAATTGCTATTGGAAAAATGTGAACTTGGTCCGGGAAAAGGAACTCCAAGGGAAATCAACTTTGTAACTGAGTAGAAAGGGTTGAAACAGTTCAAAAGTTCAAAACAAAAGCCAAATTTGAACCAATTGAACCTTTTAACCCTTTGAACAATTGACATATCACTTCAATCAATAAAGCACACATTCAAGTCGATTAAAATGAAATAATCGTTAAGAAACGATACAGTTTAATCAGTTTGTACTAATTTGGCAAAGGAATTGTAATGCATCAATACGTTGAAAAGACAAAATAACATGAACAAGTTAAAACTATTCGTTTTTGCACTAAGTTTAGGAACAGTCGCACAGGCTCAAACATTGCAAGACGCAAACAAGAAAACGGAAAACGAGCGCTATGATTTGGCTCGTAAGGAGTATCAAAAATTAATTCAAGTTGATCCGACCAGCGTGGAGAACGCATTCTTTTTCGGGAATTTCTATGCATTGATCGGGGAAAAGGATTCCGCTATCACTTTATGGAGAAAAGCCGGCTCCATCAACCTGGAAGACAAGTTGGGAATGGTTTCTGCTGCGAAAGCACTTTACTTCTCGGGAGATACTACAACAGCCGGTCAACAATTTTGTGAGATCATCAAAAAGACAAAACGCAAAAATCCTCAGGTTCTTCACCGAATTGCAGAAACATATGCAACGGGTCCGATAAAAAACCTGAAAATGGCAGAAACATATCTGCGTGATGTCGTTCGTTTGGATCCGAAAAATTTGGATGCATATGTTTTGTTGGGAGATGTATTATTGGCTCAAAGCAGTTCAAATGCTACAGCTGCGACGGAACAATACAACAACGCTTTGGCGATTGATCCGAATAATGCACGTGTAATTGTTCGTAAGGCTCAAATTTACCAACGTGTTCAAAACTACAAATTGGCAAATGACGAGTACAAAAAAGCACAAGCTGCTGATCCGAACTACGCACCTGCTTATAGAGAAAACGCAGAATTAAATATGCTTTTTGATCAATACGCAGCTGCAATTGAGTGTTGGGAGAAGTACTTGAAATTGAATGACACGGACGAAGCTCGTTACCGTTATGCTAGTTCATTGTTCGGTGCAAAAAAGTACTGTGAAGCTTTACCTCAAATTGAAAAGATTGAGAAGAATGGCTTTGTAAACCTGTACACGAAACGTATGTTATTCTATTCATTGTATGAGTGCAATGAAGCTGCTGACAGCTTACAATATGTTCGCGCGTTGAGTGAAAGTGACAATTTCCTGAAAATTTCCCCGAAAGAAAAAATCATTTCAATTGACTACAAATATCGTGGATTGATCTACGACAAATTGGGTCAGGAAGAAAAGACAATCGAGCAATATTATTTAGCCGCTGGAATTGATACTGCAAAAGCTGCCGAATACCTTACGGATATCGCGAAATTGTACTCAGAGAAGAAAAACTATCCGAAGTTGATTGAGGTTTACACTAAGAAAATGGACCAATATCCTTCCAAAATGCAAGCTATCGAATATTATGACTTTGGTAGAGCGTATTACTTCGGTCCAAAAGACTATAAAATGGCAGACTCTATCTTTGGTCGTTTGGTGGCTACTTCTCCTACTTTCCCTGGAGGGCACTTTTGGCAAGCAAGAGCACGTGTTCAATTAGACATTAACACGAAACCTAAAGCATATTTGGCAAAAGATCAATATGAAAGTTTCTTAGCGGCTCTTACTCCTGAAGACATTGCTTCCGGTTCGTATAAGTCATATATGATTGAAGCGTCAAAATACCTGGGAGATTATTATGTGAACTCTCCTATGAAGGATAAAGTAAAGGCAGATGAGATGTGGAACAAGGTTTTGGAATTGGATCCGAATGACGCACAAGCTAAAGCTTACTTCAAGAAGTAATTTCTGAAATAAATAGATATTAGAATCCCTTCCGTTTCGGCGGAGGGGATTTTTTGTTTTATGCAATCGAAGAGTACCATTCTCAATTCATCGGTATCCTTCCTCCCACTTTTATCCCCCTCTCAAGGGCGATTGACTAGTAAACAGCACAAAGCTCATTTATCGGATCAATCTTACTTTTTGGCATCGCCCCAAAAAGTAACAAAAAGGTCTAGGCCTGTACTAAAGAATCTGCAAACTACGGGGCTTTACACGAAAGCATTCGAAACTTGTCCGCCCCCTAAGGCGGTTCGGACTTCAAACAAAGAATGCTTTTTTTCGCTCCATTCCCTTGTTTGCTAAGATTCTTCGCGTAAGGGCCCTTTATTCTGATCCTCTTTCAATTGTGAAAAACAAGTGTGCCTTATAGTAGGAAATCACCCTCCAAAGGGTCCAAAGGGGGAGGACAAATGTGGTGGATGTCTATGCAATAAAAAAGCCCGGTTCCATTTACGAAACCGGGCTTCATACAAAGTTTTTAACTATTTAAAAATAGTTGAAGCTTTTTCTATTTCTTTCCTATTGTCATCGCTTCATTCCATCTCAAAGGAATAATTGCTTTGTCCATTTTTGTTTGTGTGCTTTCCTGGAAAACGTCATTGAACATCAACCACATTTCCACCATTTGCATGTCATTCTTGGAACCACCTTCCATTTTTGCCCAACCAGCTGTAATCGATTCTGTTTTTCCTTTTTCGATCGGAACTACATCTGCTTTTGATTTAACAGTTGCATATACATTTCCGTCCGGCATTCTCATGGACATTTTTGCAGGCGAAGCAAAACCGATTCCTTCACCGTTATAAGTCACATTGAATTTCACTTCTGTTTTCGCAGTTGTTTTGGATGAATTCACCAAAACCACTTTAAAATTACCTGCAACAAATTCATTGGAAGCGATCGGTAATTTAAACTCAGGAGATTTGGTAGCCTCTTTCAAAGTTACTTTGTGAAAACCGTTGCATACAAAATTGAACGAACGTGCGTCATTCAGTTTATCACCTGTTGCTTTCAATACCCGCTTCTTGCTGTCGTAAGGTGCAATCAACAATTTATCTTCCTTAAAACTCAATGGTTTTCCGCCCATTTCAAACTTCCCTTCTTCCGGAACATACAAAACCCAATCACTTGTTTTATTGGTAATTGTCATTCTGAATTTAACTTCTTTCGGAAGTGCAACAATGTTGTCGATTTCTACTTTGTAAGTATCTGTCTCAAAAGTAGTGTCCGTGTAAAACACTTTTTCATATTGTCCGAAAACAGTTCCGGACAGAGCCATGCTTCCAAGGAAACCTGCCATCATTAATACTTTCATAGGTTATAAATTTAATTTTTTGCCAAACTTACCAAATTCGTGCCAATCAACCCACCGCAACATCCCGTTTCACAGAATTCAATTGCGTAATCACCTTAAAAACACGCCTCTAGATTCACTAAATTCTCACACCCTACCGTTAAATAAGGCATTTCAACAGATAAAATTCTTTTGAAAAAAGGTATTCAAAGTATTATTAGATTAGAATATAGTAAAACCAAAAAGGCCTATTGGATTTACGTTTAGCTAGATAATAAACTTAAAAAAACCAAATCATGGTACTTACACTTTCAATCATGTCAATCATCGTAGCTTTCTCGCTCTATGATTATTTCTCTTCCAGATCCTGGCAAGCAGTGACTTCGAAAGAGCGCAACGAAACCGTATTCGAAAATCGGAACAAAGAATACGGAGCATACAAAAATCGCAACGATTATGACAAACGTCTCATCCTGATATTTTTAGGATTCACAGTCGGAGTCGGTGCATTATGGGGAGCTTCCAACTTGTTCAGACCATTGGAACAGAGAAAAGATCCGACTTTAATTACGGAAAATATTACTGAGTTATTTAAGGATGATAAAGTAGTTGAAATTCCTCAGCCGGAAATAATCGAACAACCTGCAGCTCAATCTTTAGCAGACATCACAGAATTCCGTGAAATTGTTGCTTCAGATTTGCCTGACATTCCACCTGTTGAAATTGTGAATCCTGAAACACCTGTTGGAACTCAAACTCAAAAGGGAACAGGAGATATTTGGACGAATCCCGTAATCACAACAATTGGAACAGGAACTGGTGGCGGCACGCCTCCTCCTCCACCAACTGGCGATCCAATAGACATTGTCGATGAACCGGCTTTATTTCCTGGAGGAATGGATGCATTACGCAAATATATTGCAGATAACATTGAACTGGATATGATTGATGGAACAGCTAAAGTCTATTTGAAATTTATAGTGGATACGGACGGAGGTATTTCAACCGTAATGGTTACGAAATCTTCCGATGATTGCAAATCATGTGAAAAAGCAGCGATCAAAGTTGTCAAAGGGATGCCAAAATGGACTCCGGGAAAAGTAAATGGTGAGCCGGTAAGAAGTTATTATAGACTTCCTATCAATATCAAATAAATCAAAAATCCTTTCTTCATAATCGAAAAGGGTGGGTATGCTTCGGCTGCTCACCTTTTTTGTTTGTGGGACTTCGAACTTCCTTAATTCTAAAATTTTAGGAAGTTTATTTCAATAAAAATTGGATAAAAAAATAAAAACCGTACCTTTGCGCCAAATTAAGGAATACACTTAAAAGGCAACAAAATGTCCAAAATTCAAGGAAAAATATCACAGGTTATCGGACCGGTTGTCGATGTAACATTCGACAAAGGCATGTCACTTCCAAACATCTATGACGCATTAGAAGTGTTCAAAACAGATGGAACAAAAGTAGTACTGGAGGTACAATCACACGTTGGAGAGAATTCTGTTCGTGCGATCTCTATGGACTCAACTGACGGATTCCGTCGGGGAATGGAAGTTACTTCAACTGGAAGCGCTATTAAAATGCCAATTGGAGATCAGATCAAAGGTCGTTTGTTCAACGTAGTTGGAGAGGCAATTGATGGAATCGGATCTGTTGACAATTCAAATGGTTTACCGATTCACCGTGAAGCACCGAAATTTGAGGATTTATCAACTGCAACTGAAGTGTTATTTACAGGTATCAAAGTAATCGACTTGATCGAACCTTACGCAAAAGGAGGTAAAATCGGTCTATTCGGTGGTGCCGGTGTAGGTAAAACAGTATTGATCCAGGAATTAATTAACAACATCGCTAAAGGACACGGAGGTTTATCCGTATTCGCTGGTGTAGGTGAGCGTACTCGTGAGGGGAACGACTTACTACGCGAGATGTTGGAATCAGGGATTATCAAATACGGAGAAGGATTCCTTCATTCTATGGAAGAAGGTGGATGGGATTTATCCAAAGTTGATTTGAACGAAATGAAAGAGTCTAAAGCTACTTTCGTATTCGGACAAATGAATGAGCCTCCCGGAGCTCGTGCACGTGTAGCACTTTCCGGATTGACAATGGCAGAATATTACCGTGACGGTGATGGTGAAGGACAAGGAAAAGATATCCTTTTCTTCGTTGATAACATCTTCCGATTCACTCAAGCCGGTTCTGAGGTATCCGCACTTCTTGGTCGTATGCCTTCCGCAGTAGGTTACCAACCAACATTGGCAACTGAGATGGGTGCGATGCAAGAGCGTATCACTTCAACAAAAAGAGGATCTATTACATCTGTACAAGCGGTTTACGTACCTGCAGATGACTTAACGGATCCGGCACCGGCAAATACATTTGCTCACTTGGATGCAACAACAGTATTGTCACGTAAAATTTCCGAGTTAGGTATTTACCCGGCTGTAGATCCATTGGATTCCACATCCCGTATCCTTACTCCAACGATTTTGGGTGAAGAGCATTACAACACTGCTTCTCGTGTAAAGATTACTTTACAACGTTACAAAGAACTTCAGGATATCATTGCTATCCTTGGTATGGATGAGTTGTCTGAAGAAGACAAAATGATCGTTCACCGCGCTCGTCGTGTTCAACGCTTCCTTTCTCAACCATTCCACGTAGCTGAGCAATTTACAGGAATCCCGGGTTGTTTGGTTGATATCCAGGAAACAATCAAAGGTTTCAACATGATCTTGGATGGTGAAATGGACAAATATCCTGAAGCAGCATTCAACCTGAAAGGAAGCATCGAAGATGTGAAAATTGCAGGGGAGAAAATGTTAGCTGAAGCTTAAATAGACGAAAGACATTAGACAAAAAGACTAAAGACAAAGGACACAAAAAGTCTGTGGTCTTTAGTCTTAAGTCTTTAATCTCAAGAATATGCAATTAGAAATTATCACTCCGGAAACTTTAATCTACAAAGGTGAAGCAAGTGCGGTTCAATTTCCCGGATTAGACGGATCATTCCAGGTACTGAACAACCATGCTCCGATTATCTCCGGGTTAAGCGCAGGAACAATCAAAGTGGACCTGGTGGAAGCTTTTAAGGTTACCCCAAAAACAAATCCGAACATTACTGCTGAAAACCATGGTAAAATCATCCATGTTGCAATCAAAGGTGGTGTTGTGGAAATGCAAAACAATAAAATTATCGTATTAGCTGAATAATACGTAGTAATAAACCGAAAAAGAGGGCTCGCCAAAGCGAGTCCTTTTTTTGTTAAGGTCTGTTATAAAACGTATTTTTGCACCAATACATAAGATTCTTTAATTATTTTCGTTCTGTAATCATGAATCTGCAGGATCAAATAGATTTGACAAACGTTCCGAAGCACATTGCTATCATTATGGATGGGAATGGACGCTGGGCTAAAAAACAAGGGCAAGAGCGCCTATACGGTCACTCATTCGGAGTAGACTCGGTTCGTGCTTCCCTGACGGCATGTAAAAATATCGGGATCAAATTTATAACCATGTATGCTTTCTCCACCGAGAACTGGAGCAGGCCCCAGGACGAGGTAGAAGGATTGATGAACTTGCTGGTTTATACCATTGCAAACGAAGTAAATGAATTGAATGCTCAGAATGTTCGCTTATTGAGTATCGGCGATACCGACGGATTACCGGAAGATTGTCAGAACGAATTATTCAATGCAATTGAATCAACCAAAAATAATACAGGAGTAAATCTCGTTATTGCACTAAATTATAGTTCAAGATGGGAAATCGCTGAAACATTTAAAGAATTGGCGGCTCAAGTGAAAGAAGGTAACCTCGAACTGTCAGCAATAACACCCGAGTTGATTTCTGCTACGTTGTCGACTAAAAACATTCCTGATCCCGAGTTACTGATCCGGACAAGCGGTGAACAACGTTTGAGTAACTTCTTGCTTTGGCAGGCAGCTTACAGCGAATTTTATTTCACCCCTGTTTTGTGGCCAGATTTTCGCGAAGAGGATCTATACAAAGCAGTTCTTGATTATCAGTCAAGAGAAAGACGTTTCGGAATGGTATCCGAGCAATTATAACATATTCTATGAAAAAATCCCTATCAATTTTATTTCTTACGTGCGCCCTATCGTCTTTTGGACAAATCGATCCAACAGATTCAACAGGTGTAAACAATACTATCGATAAAGGGGATTCCACCAAATCAACCGCCACTACAATCGGTGGAGGTTTGGATTTCAACTACGCAAAAGCAGAAAAGTACATATTAGGGCCTATTCGTATCGATGGTGCCGACAATTTCGACCCACAAGCAATTAAACTGATTGCAGGATTGAAACAAGGAGAAAGCATCACCATCCCTTCAGATCGCATCAGCAATGCGATTAAAAACCTATGGAATGAGGGTTTGTTCTCCCAAATCACAATTGAAGCCGAAAAGGAAGTAGCCGGAGTTATTTACCTGGTCATAAAACTGACACCCCGACCAAAACTTTCCCGCTTCCGATTTACCGGTGTTTCAAAAAGAGAAGTTGATAAGATCCGGGAAGAAATTGATCTGTCGTCCGGGCAGACCATCACTGAGAACCTATTATTCAAAACCAAAAATAAGATTCGTGGTTACTTTCTTGAAAAAGGATTTAACAATGCCCAGATCACCATCACGCAAATTCAGGACACCCTGATCAACAACTCCGAAATATTCTTTATCGATATCGACAAAGGAAAGAAAGTTAAGATCAAACATATCATCTTTGACGGAAACACCTCTGTGGCTCCATGGAAATTGCGCAAAGTCATGAAGGATACCAAAAGAAGATCCATCATGCGTGTTTTCAAACGTTCCAAATTCAATCAAACGGCTTATGGAAGGGATAAGGAGGCCGTTTTGGACAAATTCAGGGCAGTTGGTCTGAGAGACGTTCAATTCACTACGGATTCGGTCTATAAGATCAACAGTCGAAACATCGGCATTTACCTGAAAGTGGAAGAAGGCCAGAAATATTACTTCGGTGACATTTCATGGATCGGGAACACGAAATTCAGCTCAGGAGTTTTAGATACCGTTTTGGGAATCAAATACGGTGATATTTATGACAAGCCGCTATTGGAGCAACGTCTGAAACAAAGTCCGGACGGAAGAGATATCACCTCCCTTTACATGGACAGAGGATATTTGTTCTTCCACTTGGAACCGGTAGAAACGGGTGTTAAAGACAATCATATCAATTATGAAATGCGTCTTATTGAAGGAAAAGAAGCACGTGTTAAAAATGTGATCATTAAGGGTAACTACAAGACAAACGAACACGTAATCCGTCGTGAGATCCGTACAAAACCAGGCGACTTGTTCAGCCGGAACGACATTATCCGTACTCAACGTGAATTAGCTCAATTGGGTTATTTCAATGAGCAAGGATTCCAGGTAAACCCAATCCCGAATCCGCAAGACGGAACAGTTGATATCGAATACGTGGTAGAAGAAAAATCTGCGGATCAGATCGAACTTTCAGGTGGATATGGTGCCGGGCGGATCATCGGAACACTTGGATTGACTTTCAGCAATTTCTCAGTTAAAAATATTTTCAAGCCAAATTCGTGGAGCCCGCTTCCAACAGGAGATGGACAACGACTTTCAATCCGTGCGCAAACAAACGGAAGAATCTATCAAGGATATAACTTCTCTTTCACCGAGCCCTGGTTAGGTGGAAAGAAACCGAATTCATTTACGTTCTATCTGAATCACACTTCTTTTTCATCCAGTTTGACACTGAAGAAACGCGCTCCCAATTACTCCGGAGTAGGAATAACAGGAATGGGTATCGGATTGGGAAGACGTAAAAAATTCCCGGATGATTATTTCAGTGCATACTATGAATTGGCTTATCAATATTACGATGTACGCAACTATTCATCTTTGTTCCCAAGTTTCAACGACGGGTATGCGAACGATATCAGTTTGAAATATGCTTTGCAGCGAAACTCGATCAACTCCCCTATTTATCCTACGGAAGGGTCTAAAATTTCATTCACAGCAAAAGGAACGCTTCCCTATTCTTTATTAGATGGGAAAAAAGATTTCAGCACTATGTCTGCTCAGGAAACATTCAAATACCTGGAGTATTACAAATTGAAATTTACGTTTGAATATTATTTGCCATTGACACCAAATAAAAAACTGGTTTTGATGCCACGTATCGGATTCGGTTATATGGGTGCTTACAACAAAGCGAAAGGATTGACTCCATTTGAGCGATTCAACTTGGGAGGTAGTGGGCTTTCCGGTGTAAACCAATTCGGAGGCCGTGAGATCATTGCCTTGAGAGGTTACGACGATAATGCCTTGTCCTCCAATGGTGGAGATCCGATCATTGCGAAATACACCATGGAATTACGTTACCCGATTTCCCTGAATCCACAAGCTACATTCTTTGTATTGGCATTTGCAGAAGCAGGAAACACATTTACAAGTTTCAAAACCTTTAATCCTTTCAATGTGAAACGAAGTGTTGGTGCCGGTGTACGTATCTTCCTCCCGATGTTCGGTATGCTTGGATTGGATTACGGTTGGGGCTTCGACAAATTGGACAAGCACTCTTCCGGTTATGGTGGATCAATCGATCAATCTATCGATTCGAAAGGTTTCTTCCCTAAATTCACATTCACCATCGGTATGAATCTTGGTGAGCTATAAACAATAAAAATGTTATCTTCGTCGTTCTTTCAAATTTCGCCTATGAAAACTCTGGTTCTATCTTTCTTAATGGTCTTTGGCATGACCTTTGTCAGTTCCGCTCAAAAGTACGGCTATATCGACTCCGAATTCATTTTGGGTAAGATGCCCGAATACAAAGAAGCTAAGGAGCGTTTAGACAAATTAGCCGAACGTTGGACTAAAGAAATTGAGGAGCGTTATGAAATGATCAAAAAGAAAAAGGAGAATTTTCTAAGAGAAGAAAGTTTATTACCTAGCGAAGAGAAAACGAAACGTGAAGCGGAAATTGAAACATTGGAATCTGAAGCTATGCAAATGCAACAAACACGCTTTGGAGTTGCTGGAGATTATTTCCAGAAAAGACAAGAATTAATCAAACCCATTCAGGATAGAGTTTATGAAGCAATGCAAACAGTTGCCTCAAAACGAAATTATAGTTTTATCTTTGACAAGTCAAATCAAAGTAACCTGGTCTACGCCGATAGCAAATTCGATCTAAGTGACGAGGTTCTTCGAGAAATGGGTGTCAGCACCAAATAGTAAATTGATAACTAAAAAACAAAAATGAAAAAAATCCTATTTGCCCTAGCACTAACTGTATGTGCAATCGCAACTACACAAGCTCAAACAAGGATTGCGCATGTGAGATCTCAAGTATTATTGGATACAATGCCATCCAGAAAAGCTGCTATTAAAGAAATCAAAGATATCGAAGCAGCAGGTTTGAAAGAGTTGAAAGATGCGGATAGCGCTGTTCAAGTTGCTTATGTTAAGTATCAAAAAGATGCTCCGGGAATGTCTGAAACGGTAAGACAATACGAAGAAAACCGTATTCGTCGTATGCAACAGAACCTGGAAGAGCGTCAACAACAAATTGATGCTCAATTGCAATCAATGACACAAGAAATGAATGTAGTTATTCTTGATCGTGTTAAGAAAGCAGTGAACCTGGTTGCGACAGCTAAGAAATTCAATTACATCATTGATGAAAGCACAACACTTTATTCAGCCGGTGGAATCGATGTAACGAACGATGTGATCGTAGAGTTGTTGAAACTGGAAGCAGAAGCTAAGAAAACAGGTAAATAATACCTTTCATAAATTTAAAAACGGGGTGTAAAATTTTACACCCCGTTTTTATTTAACACACTTTAATTACCATGGTAATTAATAAGATCGTATCTTTGTAAGATGAAACGCCAATCATTTGTAAAAGGTATGTTAGGATTTGCAGCACTTGGTGGATTGACTTCTGTTAGTTCACTCGGAAAACTATTAAAGGAAGAGGATTATTCCTATCCTGTGATATTCATTGGTCATGGATCTCCCATGAATGGAATCGAAGACAATCATTTTTCCAGGCAATGGAGAAATGAAGTGCAGCATCTTCCAGATCCGAAAGTCGTCCTGGTGATTTCTGCACATTGGTTAACGAACGGAACCTATGTTACAGCTATGGAAAAACCTCAAACCATTCACGATTTCGGAGGTTTCCCGGACGAATTGTTTGCCGTTCAATATCCTGCACCCGGAAGTCCTGAATGGGCGCAACAGACAAAAGAACTGGTGAAAAGTACCACTGTCGAACTGGATCATGAATGGGGTTTGGATCACGGCACCTGGACAGTTGTACGACATATGTATCCGAATGCTGAGATTCCTGTCATCCAACTTTCCATCGACTACAACAAACCGGCAGCATACCATTATGCGTTGGCACAGGAATTAAAATCCCTTCGCAAAAAAGGTGTACTGATTATCGGAAGTGGTAATATGGTCCATAACCTGAGAATGGTGGCTTGGGATCAACTGAATACTCCCAATTATGGGTATGACTGGGCGATTGAAGCAAATGAAACATTCAATAAACACCTCATCGATCGAAATCACCAGGCATTGATCGATTACAACAAATTGGGGCAGTTCGCCCAATTGGCGATTCCAACTCCGGACCATTATTTTCCGCTCATCTACAGTTTAGGACTCTCCAATGAGAAAGATGAGATTACAATATTCAACAACGAATTGGTTGGCGGATCCCTGAACATGACTTCCGTCCGATTTGGGTAAAACAGAACGATTGTGTACATTTGATGCATGTCAGTGAATGGTCCTATTGGTGTTTTCGATTCCGGATACGGTGGCTTAACCGTTCTGAAGGAAATTCGGGAAAAACTACCTGAATACGATTTTCTTTATCTTGGGGATAATGCCAGGGCACCTTACGGATCAAGGAGCTTTGAGGTCATCTATGAATATACCTGGCAAGCCGTTCAGGCACTGTTTGACAGAGGATGCTCCATTGTCATATTGGCTTGTAACACGGCATCTGCAAAAGCATTACGCAATATCCAGCGAATCAAACTTCCCGAATTACATCCCGACAAACGCGTTTTGGGAGTCATCAGACCGAGTACCGAAGAGTTGGACAAACACACCAAGACAAAACATGTAGGTGTTTTGGCAACGGAAGGAACAATTCGTTCGAACAGTTACCAGATCGAACTTGCCAAATTTGCTCCGGACCTCATTGTCAACCAACATGCTTGCCCGATGTGGGTTCCTTTGGTTGAAAACAATCAATTTGATACTCCCGGAGGAATTTACTTCATTCAAAACGATCTGATCCAGCTCCTTGAAAAAGACCCTAAGATCGATACGATCTTATTGGCCTGTACACACTATCCTATTTTACAGGAACAACTGCAACGCTTGTTGCCTGAACACATCGAAGTATTAGCACAGGGGAAAATAGTAGCAGAGAGCCTGGCGGATTATTTATTTCGTCATCCGGAACTGGCCGATAAATGCACCAAAACGGGTTCAGTGAAATACCTGACCACAGAAAGTGCCAAAGATTTCAGCGAAAAGGCTTCCTTGCTGATGAATATCGAAATACAGGCTGAACACTTAACGTTACATTAAACCGAATTCCTTGACTTTAGAAATAATCGGATATTTTTTAGCCCTTTTTGTGGGACTTGTACTTGGAACTCTCGGAGGGGGTGGTTCCATTCTTGCCGTTCCGATCCTGGTTGTTTTTTTTCAGATGCAGCCTCAAAATGCAACTGTCTACTCCTTATTTATTGTAGGGGTTACGTCCCTATTCGGAGCTGTTCAACATTTCAAATCCAAATTGATCCATCCAAAAAATGCTTTATTGTTTGGAATTCCGGCTGTAATCAGTATTTCGTTAACCCGTTTACTAATTGTCCCGATCATACCCGAAATCATTCAATTGGGTGAACAAATCGTCTTCAAGAAAGATACTTTTATCATGTCCCTATTCGCAATCCTGATGATTCTTGCATCTATCCCCATGATCAAAGGTCAAAAAGAACTTTCTTCGGGCAAAAAGAACAGACCTATCATTCTTGTTATTTTCGGACTTCTTATTGGATTCATCAGTGGTTTGGTTGGCGCCGGTGGTGGATTCATGATTATTCCATCCCTTTCGATTTTCATGAAAGTTCCTATCAAGAATGCCATCGCGACATCTATTGTCATTATTGCAATCAATTCCCTAAGCGGATTTACAGCAGAGTTATTCACTCCCCATCTAAAACTGAATTGGGTGATTCTCCTCGGTTTTACCTTGATTGCAACAGCAGGATTAATCGTCGGATTAAAACTCAATCACAAGATCCAGTCTGCCAATCTGAAAAAAGGGTTCGGGATCTTTGTCCTTCTGATCGGAATTTCGATTTTAGCAATGGAGATCATCTACGGCCATTAAAACAAGAAGATGTTCACGCTGAACTTGGCAGTAATATTGTTTTCAACCTTCGGTGAAATGACTCCTCCGGCATAATGATAGAATCCTCCTATTCCAAATCCAACCCTGCTGAAAATCAACAAACTGTTTGCAAGAATCCCCGTTTCCGCGTATCCCTTATCCAACGAGTTGAAAGCTATGGAATGACGCCCCATATCTTCTTTGCTCCCATAACCAACCGCATGATGAATTGCAAACTGCGGTCTCGTCCATTTCCTGTTTGTTTTAATCGCTTTAAAGTCAAAACGTGTGAACAAGGCTGCCATCTTGGAAGAATAGTAAGTTGACGCGATCATCGTCTCAAAGGAGTTTGCTGCAGATAATTTCCACATTCCTCCGGTACCTTGACCTACCTGTTGCAATAACAAGGGAGAATCACCTTCGACAGCGGTTCCCATTAAAACGTAAGTCAGTTTACCAACTGCCCGGACAGGTACTATCTGTTGAATACCCGCTGTTATACGTGTATAATCAATCTTGGCAGCTGTCACGCCTGGTAAACTCTTCGTCACTTTCAATGTAAGGATTGGCCACTTGGATCCCAGGGAAACCCGTTTCGTTCCCAAGGACATCACTTTATCACGGATGGCCCAAGTCAATTCCAAAGATGTTTCAGCAATATCATAATGATCGATAGAACCCATTTCCGGATTGGACCATTGGTACCGGTAACCCTCAGTAAAATTGATTCGCTGATACGAACCTGACAGGCGGAATTTCATTCGTGGAAAAACATATCCCGAAAAGGCAATTTCACCAATTCGCTGCTTGTCCATCTGGCGGATATAAATATTCCTGTAGAAGGAGTTCAACTGGGTCACTACCGGTTCGGAAGTCAAGCCGGTTCCGCCGCGTTCAACAATATCCTGCTGGTACCTTGCTTCGAAATCAAGGAAGTATTTCGGAAACAGGGTTACTTTTCCATATCCCCCATATTTCCACATTTTGTCCTTGAATCCATATGCAAAATAACCTCCGACACGGAAACGTTCAGATAACTTGTCGCTCGTTTCTAATCCAACACCCAATCGGAAACCTTCATAATCCCTGAAATTCACCAACCTCAAAATATCTGCTTGCAAATATCCCAGCGGAATCTTTCCCTGCAATAAAGACTGAAGTGTTTTCAGCTTCCCTTCCAGGTTCTCTTTTTCAGAAAGGCTGTCCACAAAATCATACGTTCTCAAATCCTTGTTGTCCAAGTCGTACTTTCTCTTTCCTTCCCAGTGCGTGCTGTCCTTACTGTTGGCATCCCGTGCAGTTTCCACAAAGACGGCATTGAACCGTTCGTCCTTGAGATCCGCATCCAGAACGACCTTATCAATGTAAGTATTTCCTTTCCCAACCAGGTAAGCATCCTTTATCTTGGAGGTGAATGACAATCCCGGGGCTTTCACTTCAGTTGACAACTTGAATGGAAACCATTTTTTTCCTTCCAGGAAAGTATATTCCTGGATGATCCGTGGATGAATCCCTCCTTTATCCTCTGCCGGTTCCGCATCTACTTTTTCTACTGCATATCCCCTCGTATTGATATACAAAGTTCCTTTCATTCCTTCGAAATTCTTATCTCTTCTCGGTTGAAAGCGGATAGTGTAGGTGGTATCACCGGGAGCTGTAATTGTTGTGTCATCCAGGATAAAAAGGTAACGGCGAATGGAACCAAGCGCCAATGGATTCAGATACGAACGTCCAAGTATGTCGAATTGGTTGTCATAAAAATTGAAGGATTGCAGTTCATTTGCGAAAGTCGAGAACATCGGGTCTGAAAAACCGGAAACACGGTAAGCACTGATCACTTCCTTCTCCTTGAAAGGTGGTTTGAAAAACTTGGTGGAGGTGCTTTCCAATAAGAAGATGTGTTGCTGGTCAAAGAATTTTCTCAAATCTATTAAATTGGTATCTGCAGTCGTATCCGAAATCTGCGCCAAGGCATCCTGGTTGATCGTAAATACGAACTTGCTGTAGCTGTCATATTTAAATGCAACATCCGATTTCGGGTGATTTTTCTTTCTATTCTCGATGGCCAATTCCATGATACGCTCTGCCGGATTGACACCCGGAAGAATCACAACCTCATCAATTTCACTTGCCTGCTCGCTCATAAAAACAATCATGTTCCCTGTAATTTCGATTGTCGTGTCACGAAAACTCGTCATTCTCAAAGTGACTTGGGAGTTCCCCGGAGGATTTTCAAATCGACCATCCAAATCCGCTAAAAAAGGTTTCCCAACCTTAGGATAAACTTTCACAAAAGGAATAGGAGCATGAGATACATCTTCCTGTATTTGAATTTGCTGTGCGAAAAAGAATTGGGATATAAAAAGGGTAAATAAGCTGAGTAAAATATATTTCATCTGGTTCATTGTCTTATCTGTAAGACAAACTAAATCAAAAAAAGTTACAGTTGATCAAAAAAAACGAGAAGTTTCGTTGGACTTCCGTAAATTCGCAAGGCAACATGAGCACTTTTAAGGATCAGCGAAATATCATCAAACATCTTAACTTTCAGCGCGTTTGGAATATGGTCATGCTTCGTTTTTCCTACGGCTTGGCTCGTCTGTTCAAAATTCAAAAAAACTGGGGAAACCCCTTCGCTTTAAGTATCGAACCCACAACCGCCTGTAATTTGGGTTGTCCTGCTTGCCCGAGTGGTTTAAAGGCTTTCAGCAGACCCACCGGGAAAATTGACCTGATCAATCATCAGAACTGGCTTTCCCAACTTTCGAATTCGGTTTTCTATATCAACTATTACTTCCAGGGCGAACCTTTTTTACATCCGCAATTCCTGGATCTCATCAAGGAAGCGAAACAACAAAAGGTCTATACCGCTACTTCAACCAATGCACATTTCATAGACGAGAAAAAAGCACGGGAGATTGTAGCCTCAGGATTGGACCGGTTGATCATTTCTATTGACGGATTGACACAAGAAACGTATGAATCCTATCGTGTACATGGAAAACTGGAAAAAGTGATTGCAGGATCCAAGGCCCTGGTTCAGGCAAAAAAAGAGGCTCAAAGCAATACCCCGCATCTGATCTTTCAATTTTTAGTTGTCAAGGCAAACGAGCATCAGATCTCGGATGTCCAGGAATTGGCGACAGAGATCGGCATAGACGAAGTACGTTTCAAAACCGCCCAAGTATACGATTACGAACACGGCAATGAACTGATTCCCGACAATGAAGCCTATTCCCGTTATATAAAACAGAAAGACGGAACTTATCGCTTCAAGTACAAGGGCGGGAACAGTTGCTGGAGAATGTGGTCGTCGAGCGTCCTGACTTGGGACGGGCAAGTTGTTCCATGCTGCTTTGATAAGGATGCGCATCATACTTTGGGAAGTCTCCAGGACCAACCGTTCAAGACCATCTGGAAAAGTCCTGCTTACCGCTCATTCCGGAATTCGGTCCTGCAAGACCGGAATTCCATTGAGATCTGTACCAATTGTTCGGAAGGCGCGAAAGTGTGGATCGACTAACTGATAATGTACAATGGAGAATTGAAAAGGTTTTAAGAGATCCTTCTTTTCAATTTTACATTATCAATTTTCAATTGTTTTTATCTTTACCGATAAAAACAAGGTCATGTACGGAAAAATGAAAGAATACCTTTCCGAGGAATTGAATACAATCAAGGAAGGTGGAATATTTAAGAAAGAACGCATCATTACATCTCCTCAAGGAGCAAAAGTACATGTAAGTTCAGGTGACGAAGTGGTCATTATGTGTGCAAACAATTATCTTGGACTTTCATCTCATCCTTCTGTCATTCAAGCTGCGAAAGATGCTCTGGATACACACGGCTTTGGAATGTCATCTGTTCGTTTCATTTGCGGGACCCAGGATATTCATAAAGAACTGGAAGCAAAGATCGCTAAGTTCTACGGTACGGAAGATACCATTCTTTACGCTGCTGCTTTTGATGCAAATGGTGGTGTTTTCGAACCGCTATTCGGGGAAGAAGATGCGATTATTTCGGATGAATTGAACCATGCTTCTATCATTGACGGAATCCGTCTGTGTAAAGCACAACGTTACCGCTACAAACATTCCGACATGGTTGACTTGGAAGAGCAGTTGAAAAAAGCACAGGCACAACGTCATCGAATCATTGTTACGGATGGTGTTTTCTCAATGGACGGGGATATTGCCAAAATGAATGAGATCTGTGACCTGGCAGATAAATACGACGCGTTAGTAATGACTGACGAATGTCACAGTGCAGGATTTATCGGTAAAACAGGTCGTGGAGTTCCCGAATACCACAATTGTCAAGACCGTGTGGATATCATTACAGGAACATTGGGTAAGGCTTTAGGCGGAGCAATGGGCGGTTACACGACCGGCAAAAAAGAAGTCATCGAAATGCTACGTCAGCGTTCAAGACCTTACTTGTTCTCCAATTCATTAGCTCCTTCCATCGTTGGTGCCTCCAATGTAGTATTTGACATTTTAAGTTCAACAACTGAATTGCGTGATAAATTAGAGTCAAACACGAAATACTTCAAGGAACGTATCCTGGCTGCCGGATTTGATATCAAACCCGGAGATTCACCAATTGTTCCGATTATGTTGTACGACGCAGCATTGTCACAACAATTTGCAGATAAATTATTACAAGAAGGTGTTTACGCAATCGGATTCTTCTATCCGGTGGTAGCAAAAGGGGCTGCTCGTATTCGTACTCAGATTTCTGCGGCACACAGTATCGAAGATCTTGACAAGGCAATTGCCGCTTTCATCAAAGTTGGAAAAGAATTGAAGGTGATCCAATGATACTATTACCAAAAAACATACACGTAGGGGCGCGATTAATCGCGCCCCTACGTGTATGAAAAAAAACCATTGGTTCAATGGAATAAAAACTATCTTTGTGCGCTAAAAATCTAGTGCATTCAAGTTTGTATTAGTAATCGAACAATTAACAAAGAAAATCTATGACAAGGTCTTTACTTGTTTTATTTTGCGCGGTATTCACGCTATCTGCCTTCGGGCAAATCAAACGCGATGTATCTGGTTATTACCAAGATTACAGGACAAAAGGCCCTTCAGAAGAAGTTCCGGTTCAATTGGTCAATAAGGAAACAGGAAAAACCTATCAGGCAGTTACCGACGAAAATGGTAAATTCCTATTCAAGAATGTTGCATTGATTCCAAATGCGGATACGACACTTTTTGAATTATCCGTTTCGAATAAAAAATACAAACAAGAAACCTTCCTGATCAAAATTGATGCAGACCATACCGGCGAGTACAAAATGGATCAGAAAAACCCGTTTAAGACATCTACGAAAGTTACCTGGATGTTCAATTGGGGTGATTGGAACGGAAAAGAAAATTACTGGTCGCATTTCGCTGCAAAAGCTGTGTTGGTCATTTATGGATTTTGTTTGGTATTGGTATTCATTTACTCCCTGCTTCAACTTTCCCTGTCCATTGCCTATGCGAAAAGCAAACGGAATAAGTCACAGGAAGTAAAACCGGTTTACAATCCGGATACAGCTCTTACGGTTACCGTTCAGCTACCGATGTACAACGAAATGTATGTTGCCGACCGGATCATTGAAGCAGCGGCTGCATTTGATTACCCGAGAGATAAGTTTGATATCCAGGTGCTGGATGATTCAACGGACGAAACGAAAGATCTGATTGCAAAAAAAGTGGCGGAAGTTGCTGCACGTGGAATTCGCATCGAGCACATTCACCGTACTGATAGAACCGGATATAAAGCCGGTGCGTTGGATTCTGCCATGAACAAGGTCCAGGGTGAATTCATCGCTATCTTCGATGCCGATTTCGTTCCTGAAAGTGACTGGTTGCAACGTACCATGCCTTATTTTGAGACAGACGACAATATTGGTGTTGTTCAGACACGTTGGGGACATTTGAATAAATCATACTCTTTATTAACTGAATTACAAGCATTCGGATTGAATGGTCACTTTGCTGCAGAGCAAGGAGGTCGCAATGCTGCAGGACATTTCATCAACTTCAACGGAACAGGTGGTATTTGGCGCAAAAAATGTATCGAAAGTGCAGGTGGCTGGGAACACGATACACTAACAGAAGATTTGGATTTGAGTTACCGTGCCCAGTTAAGAGGCTGGAGATTCAAGTACCTGGAAGATGTGGTTGCTCCTGCTGAATTACCGATTACGATGTCTGCCCTGAAAGCACAACAACACCGTTGGATGAAAGGTGGAGCTGAGTGTTTCGTGAAAATGTGGAAAACCATCCTGACATTCAAGAACGTCCGACTTTCAAACCGTGTTCACGGAATGGCGCATTTATTCAATTCGTCTGTATTCATGTTTATCCTGATCATGTCCCTACTGAGTTTGGTGGTATTGCAGATCAAAGACAGTTTCTCCGATTTGAACTACGTAATCCAATACGGTTCTGTTTTCATCCTGAGCACTGTTTTCCTGATGTACTACTATTGGTTGGCATACCGTGACAAGACAGCTAATAAATTTACTTCTTTTATTCGCTTCGTTGGTCGTTTCTTTTTATTCCTTACGGTTTCATTAGGTCTTTCCTTAGCGAATACAATTGCAGTACTGGAAGGTTTTATGGGAATCAAGAGTTCGTTCGTCAGAACACCTAAATTCAACGTAAATAAGAAAACAGAGTTCAAAGGAAACAAATACGATAAGAAAAGTATTTCCCTGATTACGATCGGAGAAGGAATCCTGATGTGTGTATTCGGATTCACGGTGGTGAACAGATCCATTTACGGAGATTTGGGAATGGTTCCTTTCCACCTGATGTTGACCATCGGATATGGGATCGTATTCTTCAATTCACTGAAAGAATTGAGAAGAAGCTAAGATGATAATCAATAATAAAAGTAGGGGCGCGACGCATCGCGTCCCTACTTTTATTAATCTGGCACCAATAATTTATTGAATAAACTTATAATTCTCGATCCACGTGGAATCGCTTACATCGTAAAGCAATTTCCAGAAGCTGGTATCCACAATGTAATCGAAATCCAATTGTTTGATGTGGTATCGTTTTGCCAGGTATTCTTCCTGTTTCAGGCTCGGTCTCATCTTATTCAAACTCCATCCCGCCTCATTCTTCCCAAGGAAAGGCCAATCGGAATAGCGAATTTTCCACAGGCTATCCAGGGCAGGGCAATACCCGACTTCTGCCCGGATTGTATCGTTCACAAAAACACCACCGATCACATGATTCGCTTTGAAATAGTCAATCTTACCCGGATTAAAAGGGCTTGGCCAATAACCGCTCAGGACCTTGATAAATTCATCCTTGCTGGTATAGAACCGTTTTGCTCTCAGGATACCGTCATCCGAATACTTCATCGCAACAAAACTGACCACACTTGAATTCGCGCCTGTCGAGATCCGCGCGCCAAATACATACCGGTAAGTTGGCGGTTTCACTTTCGAAAATGAAAACGAGAAAAGAAGCAGCAAAAACAGTACACAATATTTCACATCACATTAAACGCAGGTTTTGCAAAATATGTTTCCGATAGATGGAAGAATTTAATTCTTTGTGAATCAGTAAGAATAAGATTTTAAAAGATATCTAATCAAACCGAATCACTTTAGTCGGAGTCACTACCGCATTCAGGCGGATATCGGTTGGTAAGACGTCTGCTATTTTAGGTTCCAAGTCGAAATAATGCAAACCGATGAACAGGCAATTCGGGGCGCATTTCCGCAAAAAGCGGTCGTAGAATCCTTTTCCATATCCGACCCTGTTTCCCTTCACATCTGCCGTTAACAACGGAACAAAAACGATGTCAAATCGATCTGCGGCGATCACTTTTCCCTTTTTGGGTTCCGGAATGCCTTTTTGGTTGATTTCCAACTGATCGGTAGATTCAAACAGGTAATGGCGCATTTCCATCGTCTCGAAATTTGTTTTCGGAATAGCCACCGTTGCGCCGACTCCCATTGCTCTTTCCCACAGGAGGTACGTATTCACTTCACGCTGCCTTTCAATAGGAAGAAACAAGGAAATCGTTTTTTCCGACAGCTGAAAGTGTGTCAAAGCTTGTTCAACAATGGTTTCTGAAAGGCGCTCGATTTCACCGGGTGAAAGTTGAAGCCTCATCTCCTTATATTTTTGACGCAATTCTGCTTTTGTCATACCGTTCTTTTGAACCAAACTCCTATACGCCAAATGAATGGTTCATTTCTTTTGGGAGAATTTCTTCTGTTTAATTTGTGAATGCTTATTCCGATTTCCTGAACTAATAAACTCAGATTCAATAATTCAAGCAATTTCCGGCTAAATTAGTTGAAAGGCAGTAATTAAACAAAACTCACACGAATTTATCTTCAAACAGTTTTTTTAACAAAAAAGCAATCCTTGTTCACCCAACGCTTTCTGTAAGTGATTATATTTACACCGTGTATAAAAGTTTGCGTCTTATTTCCATCCTTTGTTTTTTGTCACTAGCAAGTAATTTAGTGGGCAATTTGGTATGGACTTACCTGGAGCACAAAGAATCCGTTAGTTTATCTTCAGATGAAGAAGACGACGATTCGGAAGAGCGGGATACAGATACGGACGAAAATAACCGAAGCAGTAAGCGCGGAATCAATTTATTGGAAGAAGAGCTGCATTTGGCTGACCACACAACCTTATCCACATTTGATTTCGACACAAATCTGGCGGAGAGAACTCATTTTTCTGTCATTACAGACAAAACCAACGGTTCTGAAAAAGCACCTTTGGATAATCCCCCCGAAATTGGAACTGAATTCAGCTAAGATCAATTAGTAGTTATTTCATTTTCAATTTTTCATGAAAAATTTATTCAAGACTTGGAAGCAGGACTTTCCTGCAGGCCTTGTCGTATTTTTAGTTGCAGTCCCGCTATGTCTGGGAATTGCATTGGCCTCCGAGGCTCCTGTATTTTCAGGATTGATCGCAGGTATTATCGGTGGTGTCGTGGTCGGAAGTATTTCCGGATCCGCCATCGGGGTTTCGGGACCCGCCGCAGGACTTGCCGCAATTGTAGCAGCAGCCATTGGCGATTTGGGTTCTTTTGAGATTTTCCTTGCAGCAGTAGTCATTGCAGGGTTCATTCAAATTATACTGGGTCTTATCCGGGCAGGTTTTATTTCCTATTATTTCCCGAATGTGGTGATTAAAGGAATGTTGGCGGCCATCGGACTGCTTATCATTTTCAAACAAATTCCGCATGCGGTCGGATATGACACCGATTTCGAAGGAGACGAATCCTTTTTCCAACCAGATGGTCACAATACCTTTTCGGAATTGTTTTACAGTTTGAATTACATTACCATCCCGGCTCTCATAATTTGTGTCGTATCTATCGGCGTACTTATTCTTTGGGATAACAAACGCATTCAGAAAACGTTCCTGAAGTATATCCCCGGACCGCTTATTGTGGTATTGATCGGAATTATCGCCACTCTTTCATTGCAGCACACTTCCTGGAATTTAATTCCGAAACATCGTGTTGATTTGGGCATCAGCGGTAAACCGTTCAAAGAACTATTCACTTTTCCGGATTTCACTCAGCTGGGGAATTACAAATTGTACCTGACAGCCGCTACGATAGCGATTGTAGCAAGCCTGGAAACCCTTTTAAGTGTAGATGCTTCGGATAAACTGGATCAGAAGAAACGGATCACTCCAGGAAACAGGGAATTGTTGGCTCAGGGTATAGGAAACATCGCCTCCGGGATGATCGGTGGGCTTCCGGTTACCCAAGTTGTTGTACGTACATCAGCTAACGTGAATTCCGGGGGAACGAATAAACTGGCAACTATCATTCACGGGATATTGATTGCTGTTACGGTTTTCTCCATCCCAACTGTTTTCAGCTTTATTCCTTATGCGTCGCTTGCGGCCATTTTGATCATGGTCGGATTCAAACTGGCAAAACCAAGCCTGTTCAAAAAGGTTTTTAAGGAAGGTTGGCTTCAGTTCATTCCCTTTATTGCAACGATTACCGGAATACTGTTTTCGGATTTGTTGATCGGAATCTCGATTGGGCTGGGAGTTTCATTTTTAGTGATTCTCTATTACAATTTTAAATTATCTCACTATCTTTCCGTGGACGGAAATGTATACAAGGTTCGATTGACCGAACACATGACCTTCCTGAACAAAGCATCATTGATCCAGACCTTATTGAAAATTCCGAATAACGTGAAAGTAATTATTGATGAAAGTGAAGCTAAATTTTTGGCAAATGACATCATTGAGTCAATCGAAGACTTTAAAATACGGGCAAAAGACAAAAACATAGAAATCGAAATTATAACACCAAATGAATTGGAACATGAAAGAAATATTTGAAGGAAACAGAACATGGGTTGAAGAAACATTGGCAAAGGACCCTGCATTTTTTGATAACCTGTCCAAAGGTCAAACACCGGAATATTTATGGATCGGTTGCTCTGACAGCCGTGTTCCGGCAAATGAGATTGTGAACCTTCCTCCGGGAAGTATCTTTGTTCAACGTAACATCGCCAATCAAGTCATCAATTCCGACATGAATTTGCTAAGCGTAGTTTATTATGCTGTGAAATACCTAAGAGTGAAACACATTCTGATCGTAGGCCATTACGGTTGCGGTGGCGTTGCAGCAGCAATGAGTAACAATAGTTTCGGTTTCCTGGACAACTGGTTGGTGAGCATTAAGAATGTTTACCTGAAACATCAAAATGAGTTGGATAGCATTACTGACGAGGATGAACGAACGGATCGATTGGTTGAATTAAACGCGATCCAACAATCCATCAACATGGCAAAGATCTCCTTTATCCAGGAAGAATGGAACCAGGGAAATCCCTTGGAAATTCACGCATTGGTTTACAGTCTGAAAGACGGAAAGTTAAGGGATATGAATACGTCGATCAGTAAAGCGACAGACTTGAAACCCGTTTTCCAGTTTTATCAATTTTAATACATGATTGAAGAAACAGTTGGTCAACTGACAGAACTTTTTGAGCCTTTTCGAAATGCCGGACGCGCGCAAACTTCGAGTGCATATATGAGGGATCAGTTTCCCTTTATCGGGATGCGGACCGAAGTGCGAAGAAATGCTCAGAAAAGTTGGATCGACTCCCTCAAACTACTGGAAGACCGAACACTTCGATGGTCAATCATTCGCGCTCTTTGGGAAAAAGAAGAGCGCGATTACCAATACGTTGCAATCGATCTATTGAATTCCTGTCCCAAAAAATTCTTTTCAGAAGATGATGCGGAAGAATTGGAATGGATTCTCAACTGCAAATCATGGTGGGACAGTGTAGATGCGATTGCTTCCAATTATTTGGGGAAATGGGCATTGGCTTTTCCGGAAAAAGCACGTGAAACGTTTGAAAAGTGGCGCTACCATGAATCTTTCTGGCTGCAGCGTTCCTGTTTGATCTACCAGCTGAAATACAAGGATGGGGTGGATATTACTTATTTGGAAACCCTGATTCAACAGATGAACAGCAACAACGAATTTTTCATTCAGAAAGCCATCGGTTGGTCATTGAGGCAATTATCGAAATACAATCCGGATGAGGTAGTACGGATCCTCGGGAATAACCCGATTAAAGGGTTGGCCTTGCGGGAAGCGAGTAAATACCTTCCTTAATTATCAATTATAAATGGGTTAATTATTAAGGGGAGGATCTTTCTTGATAATTATAGAATTGATAATTGATTAATTACATGTTACTTTTTTAAAACACTTCATTACATCTGAAAACCCACGACTTTGTTTAAAAAGAAAATCCATACTGTATTTAACGAAGCCCAGCAAATTGAACTCGCTCAGAAAGACCACAGGCACTTTGGTCCACTTTATGAACGCTATTTTGAACAGATGTTCCGATTCATTTTCAAACGGCTGGGAGGAAATGAAGAAGTTGCCGGCGACCTGGTGCAGCAGTGCTTTATGAAAGCAATGGCGAATATCACCAAATACGAAGATCGGGGACTTCCGTTCAGTGCCTGGCTTTATCGCATTGCGCAAAATGAAGTGAACATGTTTTTCCGAGCCGAAAAAAAGAACTATTCGGTTGAAATAAGTGACCGTCAGCTTTATTCAATCCTGGAGGAAAGCGGTGAGAGCTCTGTTCAACAAGAAGATTTAGACCAACTGATTGAAATAATCAATAACTTAGATGAAACTCAAGCAGATTTAATTGAATTACGATTTTTCCAGGAGCTCAGTTTCAAAGAAATTGCAGATATCTATCAAATTAGTGAAGCGAACGCTAAAATGAGAATTTATCGCTTATTGGAAAAAATCAACACAAATTGGAAACGCGAATCATGAGAAAATTTCAAAGAATTACGAACGAAAAATCAAAGGAACCTACCAAGGAACAAATGGTACGTTACAAGGATTTTGCCTCGCTTTCTCATAAATATGAGCGTTTGGCAAAACGTCCGAAGAGACCTTTGTACAAAGATCCCAAATTATTTTTGCTCTTACTGATAATCGGACTTATGTTCCTATTGGTATTCCTGGAATCTTAGAATCCCTCAATATCCAATTCCCGCATAGCTACAAAGGATTTCAGTACCCGCTCTCCGATTCCCGGAACGTCCACATGGATCAAATAAACTCCGGAAGCAACCGGAATTCCGGTCTTGTTCGCCAAAGTCCAGTCAATGAATGTCAGATCATTATCCTTCTTGAACTGATTGACCATTTTACCCGACATTGTATAAATCGTAACCGTACAAACTTCCGGTAGATTGACAATTTTAATCCGTTTATCCACCTTGTTACGCTCATACTCCGAGAACGCATAGTATGGATTCGGTACCACATTGATCAG